>NZ_JADPMV010000002.1:0-1352500 GCF_018398425.1 Pseudomonas lalucatii
GCTCAGTCGTTCGTTGCCCCGGCCACCGGCTCGGCGATCCAACTGATGACGAAGCCCCTCCAGGCTGTAAGCCTGCTGGTAAATCGGGTTGTCGACAGGCATCAGGCCGCGGGCTTCGGCAAACAAGGTGATGATGCAGCGCATGATGATGCGCGAGCCTGCAACATACAGATCCTTGTAATCGTGAGCCTGTCCTTGCTGTTGAGCCTGCTCGATGGCGATATGGGAAGCGGTGATCAGCTCCTCTACACCCTGGCGAACGCGCTCACCCAGTACGCTGGAGAGCTCAGCCTGTCCCTTACGGGAGGCGCTGATGGCCAGCAGGAATTGGCTTTGGCCCTGCTCCGCCAGCAGTGTGCTGCGATTGAGCAAGGTACGCCAGACGATGGTCTGGGCAGATGGCTGACCTTCGTTGAACCAAAGATCGATATCCCATTCACACCAAGCGTCGTAAGCGGCACCGGCGTGCACCAGTCGCCATTGGCGACCATTGGTGACCAGAGCCAGCGCCTGCCCGGTACGGCGCAGCCATTCCACCACACGGCCCAACAACTGCCGTGACCGCCCTACCCCCAATCGGCTGGCGAACTGGCGCGAGCCACCATCGTCAGGCACGAACACGGCTAGCGTCTCGCCGTTAGGCCCAAGCCAAAGGCGACGCGGCTTAATCTGGGCGCCGGTAAAGCTCCTTATGGCCCAACGGCTGTCGACACCCTGGGCCTTTTGCCATTCATCTGCGGGCAGGCCTGAAAGATCCTGCAGTATGTAATCCAACAGGCTGCTCAGGCTTTCATTGCTGCCGTCAAAGGCTGTGAGTGCTCGACGCAGCTTCTCAGCCTGGTAATCGGACATCTCCGCCGCTGCACGAGGGAAAAATTCATCCAGCTTGGATGGTGCAATCAACAAGCCACCGTGCTTGAGCTGCGCCCAACCTTCTGCGTGCAGGCTCATGCCCCTACCTCCGGAAAACGAATTTCAATAGTGACCGGGAAAACCTGGGCTTCACCGCGTAGATCAAAGCGACGAGGTAGCACCTGCTCCAAAATGCGACGCTTCTCTTCGGTCAAGCGTTCCTGCAAATCACCGAACTGGGTCTGACGACGCTTGAGCTCATCCTCCAGATCACGCAGACGCTTTTCCGCCAGCGCATCGGCATCGTCAAACAGTTGGTGCTGGATGCTGGCAACGCGCTGCTCTTCAATCTCTCGCTTCAACTTCTCGATACTCTGTGCTTTTTGCAGCGCGGCGACTTCACGAATGCGTTGCTCGAACGCTTCCTTTTCATGCTCCTTCGCTTGCTCGTACGCTGTCTTGAGTTGAGTACGAAGGCTCTGAGTCAGCTCAGCTCGGTAATTGCTCAATAGAGCCCTGATATCATCTTCAACCTCGTCCCATAGCTCGCGTGCAGCAGCTACGTCGGCAACGCTTTGCTCCGCCAACAAACCGTGGTTTGGCCCCTGATAAGGCAAAGGCTCACCCAAGGTGTTGTTGCTCAATGGCAAAGCCAGGGTGCGGGTCCAATGGTGAAAGGTTTCACGCAAATTGTTGACCGCCATTTCTTCTACGGTGAACAACACCAACGCCTCGACGCCAGCCGGCACCTGGCCGCGCGTAACCAGCCACCGGCTAGGCGGCTGAAAGTCGGTTTGGCCTCCTGGAAAACGCAGACGCGCAAAGGCATTGAGCGACTGACGCAGCAACGGATGCCCCAGGTGCAACAGCACAGTATCTGGAGATGGACGGAAGACTGGGCGTCCATTGATGTTGTGGATAAAGAAGTGGTTGTCGAACACCAGCCAGGGCATAGCGCCGCTGATACCTCTCTGAGAAGGTAAGCGCAGGCTGTCATCAACCACTGCCTGCCAACGCATAGGTAGCGGTGTACGCAAGCGCATGCGCCCCTTGGCATCTGGGCCATCGAGCACTTCACGCGAAGCGCCTAGGCTCATGGCAACGCCGAGTGTGTCTTTGAGCGTTTCAGGGCTCAGGTCAAGATCGGCCAAGAGTTGCTGAAGGCGCTGCTTTTCGTCCTCACCTCTCTCCTGGGTGTGTACCTGAGCGTCTTCGGTGGCACTCCTACGACTGGTTATCTGATGATCGAGATCACCTAGCACATCACGATCTTCATTCATCTCCATCATTCGACGCTGGAACGCGGCATCGAACAATTCTCCTACCGAGCCCAGATCCTCACGGATGTCGTTGACCTTACTGAGTACACGGGCAACGAACTGCAGGTCGCTGTCATCTTCGCTGGTGAAGTGAAAGATGGTGACATCCCGAGATTGACCGTGACGATCGATACGGCCGTTACGCTGCTCAAGACGCGATGGGTTCCACGGGATCTCGTAATGCATCAACAAGCGAGCGGTGTGCTGCAGGTTAAGACCTTCAGAAGCAGCATCGGTCGCGACCAGAATGCGCACCGGCGCATCCGGGTCGTTGAAGGCGCGTTTTACCGCCTCGCGCTCTTCCTCATGCATGCCACCATAGAGCTGACAGATGCTACCGGGCTCAGCCCCATATTCTGCATTCAACCGGTTGACCAGGTAATCGAGTGTGGTCTTGTACTCGGTGAAAATGATCAGACGCTCATCGATCTTCCACTGCTCTGCATTACGCAGCTCCTTGCCGATCAGCTCACGCAAGCGATCAAAGCGAGCATCAGATTTAGGCTTGGCTTGAACAACGGGTTGCTTGTCGAGACCCAAAGACTTGAGCGCAGCATCAATTGCATCAATCTCAGGCTGCAGTACATCCACATAGGGGTGCATCCAGGCGCCAACAACCTGAGCGGCATGCCGGCTGCGGCTCTCACGCTCCTGGTCATCATCGATATCTTCTTCACTGGCGCGGCGGGCCGCCGCGACCTCAGCAGCCTGAAGCGCCTCTTTGGCGGCCAAGCCCTCCTTGAAACGCAACCAGCTGTCGGCAAAAGCCACTGGGCAGGATAAGAGGCGCTTGCGCAGAATTTCGATAGCGAAGTTGAGCACCATGCGTGCTTCTGGAGCGGTGCGGATGATGCCTTTCAATTGCGTGCAAAACTTGCGAACGGCAGCCGCCAGCTCCTGTTCCGGTTTGAACATATAAAGCGGCAGCGGCTCCAGATAACGCTTGGCAAAACGCGGTACTCGTCCTGCCTGACGATCCTGATCGTTGATCTCGCTTTTAAGTCGGCGGATCAACACATCGCCGATCATCTTGCGCTCTTTGTCGGTAAAGTCTGGCGTTTGAGTGAAACGGACCGGATCAAGCTGCTGCAGCAGGCCCGAGAAACAGCGGGTATGGCCATTGTGAGGCGTGGCAGTCAGGAACAGGCGGTGCTCAAAATACGGCGTGATTAGCCGCAGCATTTTGGCCAGATCGCTGTCCTCACCAAAATTGGACGGCATCAGGTTGTGGGCTTCATCGACAATCAACAAATCCCACGGCAGCTGTGCCCCACCCCGTTGCTTAATAGATTCGCAATTGGCGATGAACTGCTCCAGCACATCAGGCTGACGTAGATAGTGATACGAGGTGATGATTCGCGGTAGCGCCCGCCAGGGGTTGGCATCAAGCCCCATCTCTTTTTGCAGCTTGTGAGTGGCGGCTTTGTCGACGATATCGAAGCCCAAAGAGAACTTCTCTTCCATCTCCTGCTGCCACTGGGTGCGCAATGCCGCAGGAGTGATGATTAGCACCCGACGGATACGACGCTTCCGGATCAGCTCAGCCAGAATCAGACCGGCCTCGACGGTTTTACCCAAACCCACATCATCGGCCAGCAGTAGAGAGACGCGGGGCATGCGCATCGCTCGCGCCAGAGGTACGAGCTGGAAGTCATCGACGCTGACCGCCCCATATACCGGCGCAGTCGGCACTGGCTCGGACCGCTCATGAGGGTCACTTGCCGACAAGAACGGAGTGAGGGCGCTCCAGCGAGCGGCACGCTGCAAAGCCAGGAACTCGCCCTGCTGCATAGGTGCTTCGCGATCAATTTTGGGCAGCGCATTCGGCTCCAACACCACCGGATCGCGCTCGCGCTCCCACAGCAGGGACTCTTCCGCATCACCATCGGCATCACTGAACTCGATGGTAACCAAGTGCAGCAAAGCAGACGTCTTGCTATCACTGAAGGGCTCTACGGATGAGATCACACCGCGGCGGTTACGGACGGTGGCTAGCATGCCAACCCGAGGCAAGTGACTGACCGCTGTGTCTGAATTACTCATTGGTGATTCCGTTCAATTTTGAAGTCAGCAAAATGGCTATTAAAAAATTGGATTTCTTGGCTCTGAGCGAAAAATCATTAATAGCTATAAGAAGATACGGTGCGATGCTGAACCTTAACCGTCTAAAGCGAATCGAGCCAGAGCCTCGTTGTTGAGCATCAGTTTTGTTTTCAGTTGATCGGCGCGCACCCCTTCGATATGGGCGTTTTCGCCACATCACCGTGCCCCGTGCAGATCAAGCTGATGCGCATGCCACTCTGAAGTCCGGCGGCGTAGGTGGCATGGGCATCATCGAGCTCGAATTGCGGCTCCATAAACTGGTTTACCCCGCCACGCAGGGTGACATAAGGGTTACCGAACAGATCGGTATTGATCGACTCCACCACGCCAGTGACCTTGAAGCGCTTAGCTTTGAACTGGTGATCCGCTGCGACCGTGTTGCGGTCATACGCCTGAGCCAGTTGCTGAGCGCTCACTTCAAACATAGGCGCAACCGGGGCAACCACTCTTGCTGGCTGACTCTGGTTAGTCGAGGGCGTAGCAGCCTTGCCGGATGGACGCTCCCCCGAAGCCATCGCAACCAGCATCAGCGCCAGCCATGCAAAACCGACAATCCGGCTGGTAGTGCTATGCCCCTGGCGCAGCAGGAACCAAACAAAAATGATGGGAAAAAGAAAAATCCCGACGCCCAGCCAGAAACCGACATTACGGCTAATGGCTTGGGCGGGATGCATTTGAACGGCGGCAACCTGCTTGGCGATAGGCGCGCCACAATGTGGACAGGCAGCAGCCTGGTCGCTGGCCATGCGGTCGCACTCGCTGCAGTTGATCAATGCCATTTCACTACTCCTTGATTGCACTTCCTGAGCTCGCCTGGATAGGCCGGCTTGTTTGTCAGGATCAAGATATGTAGCGTGGCTTGACGCATCTAGAGTGTGCGTTCGTACAGGTAAAGTTTTCGAGCAAGTGAGGTCGGGATGAAACGCAAACAGGAAATCGAGTCAGTGCGCTGGGATCTGGCCCTGCGCTACCGCCTGATCGAGACCATCGCCTGGTGGGAGGGCCGTTTGACCACTGGCCATCTGATGCAGAGCTTCGGCATCAGCCGGCAGCAGGCGTCGAAAGACATCAACTCCTACATCACCGACTACGCGCCGAAGAACCTGGAATACGACAAGCATTTGAAGGGGTATGTGCCGAGCCGCCACTTCAAACCGCTGTTTATCGATGACAGCGCCAGCGCCTACCTGCATCTGCTTAATCAAAACTACGACCGGGCACCGCACATCGAAGGTCTGGCGCTGGCCTATGCGCACACCGAGGTACTGGACGTGCCGGATCGCTCAGTGCGTCCGGAGGTGCTGCGCCCGCTGCTCAAGGCCTGCCGCGAGGGGCTGCGACTGGAGTGCGAGTATGTGTCCTTCACCACGCCGGACGGCGAAACTCGCCTGATCGCACCACACACACTGATCTACACCGGCATGCGCTGGCATGTGCGAGCTTACTGCGAGAAGAACCGCGATTACCGCGACTTCGTGCTGAGCCGCTTTCGCGGTGAGCCCGACCTGATGGATGCCCCCTCGGAGCACACTCGCGCGCTCGACAAGGGCTGGAACACCCCGCTCACGGTGGTTATCGCGCCGGACTCGCGCCTCAAGCCGGAGCAGCGCGCGATCATCGAGGCCGACTACGGTATGCGTGATGGGCAGCTGGTGATCGAGACCCGTGGTGCCCTGGTGCAGTACGTGCTGCAGCGCTATCAGATCGACCCGACCAAGGTGCACACCAAAGCTACGGCGCAGCAGATCGTCGTCACCAACCTCGATGAACTGCAGCCCTGGCTGTATCACTGACCGACGGAGCCAGCATGGCGACTCAACCGCTGCTGTATACCCTGCACATTCAGCTGGAGCCGTTGAACTTCAATCCTCCGGTCTGGCGCCGCCTGCGCGTGAACGGCGACTGCACCCTGCGCAAGCTGCACCACTTCATTCAGGCGGCCTTTGGCTGGCACAGCAGCCACCTGCATGAGTTCAGCGACGGCATCCATCGCTACCTGCCGCTGGATGCCGAGCTGATGTACATGTACGAGGATGCGCTGGATGACCGTAAAAGCAAACTGCGCCGCGTACTCAAGGAGGCGGACCGGCTGCGCTATCTCTACGACTTCGGCGATAGCTGGCAGCACGTGATTGCCGTAGAGAGCATCGAGCCCAGTGATATCACCGGCACCTGGTGTGAAGTGCTAGATGGCGCCCGTGCCTGCCCGCCGGAAGATGTAGGTGGCGTGCCGGGTTACCTGGACTTCTTGGCTTCAGGCGGCAGCTTTGATCCCGAGCTGTTTGACCGACGCGCCGCCAACGCAGCGGTGCAGCGGATCTGCAATAACTTCTGGGGCTGAGGCCAGCGCTGCCAAGACCCGCTAGCGCTTAATCCGCAGTACCGCCATAGGCCAGCCTGGCCAACCCGATCAGTGCGGGCAGCACCAGCGCCAGCGGGAAAAGATCGCTAAGGGTGGGCAGCAAGATCATAGGAGGTCCTCCTGGTCGGTTACCCCCAACCTAGCGAGAACCGCCCGCCAGGGCGATCTGTCTACTTTCGACTGTAAACAATCCGTGCAGACCCCACACGTTGGCGACGAACGCACCTTGTCGAAATGACGGAGCACTCATTACTGTATATAAATACAGTTATCGGTCACCCCGTCATGAGCAACGCCCTTATCCTCGGCCCGCTGCAGCGCAGCGGCACCGCCCTCCCTCTCTTCGATGCACGCGTCCCAGCCGGCTTTCCCAGCCCTGCGCTTGATCACATGGAGCACAAGCTTTCGCTCGATGTACTGCTGGATCTGCAGGCCCCGCACACCTATGTGGTCGCCGTCAGCGGTGACAGCATGATCGGCGCCGGCATCTTCGATAACGACCACCTGATCGTCAGTCGCGCGCTGCAAGCCCGCCCCGGACATGTGGTGGTGGCATGCCTCAACGGCGATGTGTTTGTGAAGCGCCTGGCGCAGGATCAAGGGCAATTCGTATTGCGCTCGGAGAATCCCGCCTACTCGCCACGCTACATTCTGGACCAGGATGAGCTGATGATCTGGGGAGTCGTCACCCATAGCCTGCGCAATCACCTGAACTATGGCTGAGCCGGTCTACGCACTGATTGATTGCAACAGCTTCTATGCCAGCTGCGAGCGGGTCTTTCGCCCCGATCTGCAGCGCACACCCATCGTGGTGCTCAGCAATAACGATGGCTGCGTCATTGCCAGGTCTGCCGATGCCAAACCGTTCGTGAAGATGGGCGCGCTCTTTCACGAGATTCGTGGCGACCTCAAGCGCCACGACATCGTGGCCTTCAGCAGCAACTACGCACTGTATGGCGACATGAGCGAACGGGTGATGTCCATCCTGGAGGCCCGCTTCCCGAGCGTCGAGATCTACAGCATCGATGAAGCCTTCGCCAATATGACCGGCCTTCCCGAACCTCTGGAGTCGATAGGCCGTCAGGTACAAGCGGAGGTGAAACAGAAAACCGGTATTCCCGTAGGTATTGGCATCGCCACTACCAAGACACTCGCCAAGCTGGCCAATGCCGCCGCCAAGCGCTGGCAAAAACAGACAGGGGGCGTCGTAGATATTCGCGACTCTGTTCGGCGTGACAAGCTGCTCAAGGCTATGCCGGTTGAAGAGGTCTGGGGTATCGGCCCGCGCCTGCGCACGCACCTAGAAAGCATGCAGATCAAAACGGCCTGGGAGCTGGCGCAGATGGACGCCTGGACGCTGCGTAAGCGGTTCAACGTGGTGGTGGAGAAGACCGTGCGAGAACTGCGCGGAATAGCCTGCCTGGAGATTGAGAGCGAGATCGAACCCAAGCAGGAGATCTGCTCCAGCCGCTCGTTCGGCAAGCGACTGCGCGAGTTACAACCTATACAGGAGGCCGTCGCCGCCTATGCCATGCGTGCCGCCGAAAAACTGCGCAAGCAGGAATCACTTTGCCGGCAAGTGCGCGTCAGCCTGCGCACGGGGATGTTCAACCCCGCTGAAGTCAAATATGCCAACGGCATCCTCTGCCAATTGCCCTACCCTACCGATGACAGCCGGCTGATCATCCAGGCCGTTCAGACTGGGCTGAAGGAGGTGTACCGCGGGGGCTTCAGCTACGCCAAGGCGCAGGTGCTGCTATTGGATCTCTGCCGAAAGAATGAGTACACACCGGATCTGTTCGCCCCAGAGCAGCCCATCAGAACCGAGCGACTGATGAGCACCCTGGATGCGATCAACAGCCGCTGGGGGCGGGGCACATTGCAGCCAGGAAGAACGGCCAAGCCCGCGGAGTGGTCAATGCGCAGAGAGTTCCTGTCACCCGCCTATACCACACGGTGGACAGATCTACTTGTAGCTAAAGCTCTGTAAGCACGCATAAAGCCATCGCTTGCTTTGAAGGACAGGATACGGCCATAGGAAATCAGACAGTGGCCTGCTGAGCTGAAGCAACCAGCCATATATGAGCTGGTGAGCATTATCAAAATGGCTCCGCAGGAAACAAGGCGAATACAGTCCCCCGTACGGACAAGATCAGTGCAAGCTCCGCACAAACGGTCACCAAACGGTCACCACAAGTGGTCTTCAGGAGTTAGGTTGAAAAAACGCACCCATAAAAAAATCCAGTCACCGCTAAGTGACTGGATTTTTTAGGGTTTTTTGGTCGGGACGGAGTGATTCGAACACTCGACCCCTTGCACCCCATGCAAGTGCGCTACCAGGCTGCGCTACGCCCCGACTAGGCTTGTAACCGTTTTCTTTGATTAGAAAACGTCGCGAACTATACACTAAGCTTCTGAAATGTGGAAACTTTTTTCAGCGTTCGCTATTTCCTAAGGACCATCAATACGTCCTCCAGCTCAGTGATCATCTGCTTGATGAGCTGCTTGTACTGAGTGGAGTCGTCCTTGGCTTCATCCCCGGAAAGACGCTGCCGCGCCCCTCCGATGGTAAAGCCCTGGTCATACAACAACGCGCGAATCTGGCGAATCATCAGCACGTCCTGCCGCTGATAATATCGCCGATTGCCGCGGCGCTTGACTGGGTTGAGCTGCGGAAATTCCTGCTCCCAATAGCGCAGGACGTGCGGCTTGACCGCACATAGCTCGCTAACCTCGCCGATCGTGAAGTACCGCTTGCCGGGTATGGCAGGTAATTCGTCGTTATGACTTGGTTCCAGCATAAGCCTCAACCCTGGCTTTAAGTTTCTGGCCTGGACGGAAAGTCACCACACGGCGTGCCGTGATCGGAATCTCCTCCCCTGTTTTTGGATTACGACCGGGGCGCTGGCGCTTATCGCGCAGATCGAAGTTGCCGAACCCCGAGAGCTTGACCTGCTCGTTGAGCTCCAGCGCTTGGCGGATCTCTTCGAAGAACAGTTCGACCAACTCCTTGGCTTCCCGTTTATTCAGGCCTAGCTCTTCATAGAGACGTTCCGCCATTTCAGCTTTCGTCAGAGCCCCCATACGCTACTTCCTTAACGTGGCGTTGAACCTTTGTTCCAGGGAGGTGAGGATGTTCTCCGTTGTGCTACCCACCTCGTCATCATTAAGAGTGCGCGATGGATGCTGCCAGGTCAAGCCGACAGCCAGGCTTTTTCTATGCGGATCAATGCCTTTACCGTGATACACGTCAAATAGCCTGAGGTCGGTCAGCCATTCGCCCGCTGACTCTCGAATGCACTCGAGCAGTGCCGCTGCGGGCACCTCGCGATCGACCAGCAGAGCCAAGTCACGGCGCACCTCCGGAAAACGCGACAGCTCGCGAAACGACGGCAGTCGGCCATCGGTCAGCTCGCTCAACAACAACTCAAACAGGTACACGGGCTGGTCGAGACCCAGCGCCTTGGCCAGCTCTGGATGAATCGCCCCTAGGAAGCCAACCAGCCGCCCCTCGCGCTCGATGCGCGCGGTCTGCCCTGGATGCAGCGCCGGGTGCTCGCCAGGCACGAACGCGAAGACATCCGCCGCACCGGCACTGGCCAACAACGCCTCGACATCGGCCTTGACGTCATAGAAATCGACACCGTCACGGCCATGCGCCCAGCCTTCCGGCATTCGGCTGCCACTAACCACCCCAGCCAGCATGGCTTCCTGCTTCAAGCCTTCCAGCTGCCCCACAAAGCGCAGACCACTCTCGAACAGGCGCACACGCGACTGCTGACGATTGAGGTTGTGCTCCAGCGCCTTGACCAAACCAGGCCACAGCGAAGAACGCATCGCCGCCATGTCGGCGGAAATCGGATTGGCCAGCAGCAAGGGTTCGACGCCCGGGCTGAACAACTCGAACAGCTTGGGATCGATGAAACTGTAGGTGATGGCTTCCTGGTAGCCGCGGGCGACCAACAGTCGACGCAGGCCGGGCAGTTCGACTGCCGCCTCAGACTTCGGCTGCGGCGCCAGGCGCGCCTGCGGGTAGCGGACCGGCAGGCGATTGTAGCCATACAGGCGACCCAGCTCCTCGATCAGGTCGACCTCCAGGCTGACATCGAAACGATGGCTGGGTACCTCGATCCGCCACTGCCCTGCACCGTTAGCGCTGACGCCCAAACCCAGCGCCGTCAGCAGCCGCTCGATTTCTGCGTCATCCATCTTCAGGCCGAGCATCTGCTCGACTCGCTCGGCACGCAGGGTGACCGGCGCCACATTCGGCAATTGAGTCGGGGCCACCTGCTCGATGATCGGTCCCGCCTCACCACCGACGATTTCCAGCAACAAGGCAGTAGCCCGCTCCATGGCCTCCCGCGCCAGCTGCCAGTCCACCCCCCGCTCGAAGCGATGCGAAGAGTCGGTGTGCAGGCCATAGGAGCGGGCCTTGCCGGCAATGGCGATGGTGTCGAAAAAGGCGCTTTCGAGGAACAGGTCGCAGGTCTTCGCGCTCACCCCGCTGTGCTCACCACCCATTACGCCGGCGATGGCCAGGGCGCGCCGGTGGTCGGCGATGACCAGGGTGTCGGCACGCAGGCTGATTTCCTGGCCGTCGAGCAGCACCAGTTTCTCGCCCTCCTCGGCCATGCGCACGCGAATGCCGCCATTGATCTCCGCCAGGTCGAAGGCATGCATCGGCTGGCCGAGCTCGAGCATCACGTAGTTGGTGACGTCGACTGCGGCGTCGATACTGCGCACGTCGGCACGACGCAGGCGCTCGACCATCCACAGCGGCGTCGGCCGGGACAGGTCGACATTGCGCACCACCCGTCCGAGGTAGCGCGGACAGGCTTGCGCTGCGAGAACCTCGACCGGACGCACCTCATCATGGGCGGCGGGTACGGCGGCGATCGCCGGACGAGTGACGGGCGCGCCGTACAGGGCGCTGACCTCGCGGGCCAGACCGGCCAACGACAGGCAGTCGCCGCGGTTCGGGGTCAGGTCGACCTCGATACTGGCATCGTCCAACTGCAGATAGGCGCGGATATCCTGGCCCACCGGCGCATCGGCTGGCAGCTCGAGCAGACCGTCATTGTCTTCGCTGACCTGCAACTCGGACGCCGAGCAGAGCATGCCGTTGGACTCGACGCCGCGCAGCTTGGCCTTCTTGATCTTGAAGTCGCCCGGTAGTTCGGCGCCGATCATGGCGAAGGGGATCTTCAAGCCGGGACGCACGTTCGGTGCGCCACACACCACCTGGAAAGTCTCCGCACCGTTGCTGACCTGGCACACGCGCAGCTTGTCGGCATCCGGGTGCTGCTCGGTGGCCAGCACCTCGCCCACCACAATGCCACTGAATTCGCCGGCGGCCGGGGTGACGCTGTCGACCTCGAGACCGGCCATGGAAAGGCGCGCCACCAGTTCATCACGGGAAACCTGCGGGTTAACCCAGGTGCGCAGCCATTGTTCGCTGAATTTCATCCTGCTCTCCTAAAACAATTCGGTTACGGTCGTGCGGCTCTAGCGAAATTGCGCCAGGAATCGCAGGTCGTTATCGAAGAACAGGCGCAAGTCGTTGACGCCGTAACGCAGCATGGCGAGGCGCTCCACCCCCATACCAAAGGCGAAGCCCTGGTATTTCTCGGGGTCGATACCGGACATGCGCAACACGTTCGGGTGGACCATGCCGCAGCCCATCACCTCCAGCCAGCCGGTCTGCTTGCACACGCGGCAACCCTTGCCGCTGCACATCACGCACTGCATATCGACTTCCGCCGAAGGCTCGGTGAAAGGGAAGAAGGACGGGCGGAAGCGCACACCCAGCGGTTTCTCGAAGAACACCCGGAGGAACTCCTCGATGGTGCCTTTCAGGTCGGCGAAGCTGACGCCCTCGTCGACCAGCAGGCCTTCGACCTGGTGGAACATCGGCGAGTGGGTGATATCGGAGTCGCAGCGATACACCCGCCCTGGGCAGACGATGCGGATCGGCGGCTGCTGCGATTCCATGGTACGCACCTGAACCGGCGAAGTGTGGGTGCGCAGCAGCATATTCGCGTTGAAATAGAAGGTGTCATGCATCGCCCGCGCCGGATGGTGGCCGGGGATGTTGAGCGCCTCGAAGTTGTGGTAATCGTTTTCCACCTCGGGGCCTTCGGCGATGCCGTAGCCTATCCGAGTGAAGAACTGCTCGACCCGCTCCAGAGTCCGGGTCACCGGATGCAGGCCGCCTGAAGCCTGACCGCGCCCCGGCAGGGTCACGTCGATGCGTTCGGCCGCCAGCTTGGCGCTCAGCGCGGCCTGCTCGAGTGCCGCCTTACGAGTATTCAGTGCGTCCTGGACCCTGTCCTTGGCCGCATTGATCAAGGCCCCGGCTTGTGGGCGCTCTTCCGCGGACAGGCTGCCCAGGGTCTTCATCACCTGGGTCAGCTCGCCCTTCTTGCCCAGATAGTGAACCCGCAGCTGCTCCAGGGCGCTCACATCGTCGGTGTGGCTAACGGCCTCAAGCGCTTGCGAGACCAGCACATCCAGATTTTCCATTTACAGACTCCAGATACGAAATAGGGGAAGAGCTCGAAGGCTCTTCCCCTATTGGTGACGTTTAGCACCGGGCACGGCCCGGTGATTGTCGGGGACTTAAGCCAGTACGGCTTTCGCTTTCTCGACAATCGCAGCAAACGCCGCTTTTTCGTTCACTGCCAGATCAGCCAGAACCTTACGGTCGATCTCGATGGACGCTTTTTTCAGGCCAGCGATCAGACGGCTGTAGGACAGACCGTTGATACGCGCACCAGCGTTGATACGAGCGATCCACAGGGCACGGAACTGACGCTTGCGCTGACGGCGGTCGCGGTAGGCGTACTGGCCTGCCTTGATCACTGCCTGCTTGGCGACGCGGAATACGCGCGAACGCGCACCGTAGTAGCCTTTAGCGAGTTTCAGAATTTTTTTGTGACGCTTACGAGCAATAACGCCGCGCTTTACACGAGCCATGAGTAATTTCCTCTAAATCTTGACCGAATTAACGAACGCGCAGCATGCGCTCCACCTTTGCCACGTCAGACGGGTGCAGCAAGCTGCTACCACGCAGTTGACGCTTACGCTTGGTGGACATTTTGGTCAGGATGTGGCTCTTGAAAGCGTGCTTGTGCTTGAAGCCGGAAGCGGTTTTCAAAAAACGCTTCGCTGCACCGCTCTTGGTTTTCATCTTTGGCATGTTCGGATACTCCGCATTCAGTTGATAAACATAACCGCAAGGCCTGCCGTGCCCTGGAGGTTACTTCTTCTTTTTGGGGGCGATGACCATTATCAGTTGGCGTCCTTCCATCTTCGGATGCTGTTCGACCGAGCCGTATTCGGCGAGGTCGTTTTCGACCCGCTTCAACAACTCCATGCCCAGCTCCTGATGGGCCATCTCACGGCCACGGAATCGCAAGGATACCTTGGCCCTGTCCCCCTCACTCAGGAAACGTACCAGGTTGCGTAGTTTTACCTGGTAATCCCCTTCCTCCGTCCCTGGACGAAACTTGATTTCTTTGATCTGGACTTGCTTCTGATTCTTCTTCGCCGCGGCGACCTGCTTCTTCTTTTCGAACAGGTGCTTGCCGTAGTCCATGATCCGGCAGACCGGAGGCACGGCATCGGCGGAGATTTCCACCAGATCTAGCTTGGCTTCTTCAGCCGCGCTAAGCGCTTCTTCAATAGAGACGATGCCAACCTGCTCGCCATCCGCACCAATTAACCGAACCTCGCGTGCCGAGATATTCTCGTTGATCGGGGCTTTCGGTGCAGTTCGTTTATCTTGTCTCATTTCACGCTTAATAATGATTACTCCAAATCTTGGCGACCACGCCGGGAAACCGCCTGCGCAAGGAAATCGGCGAATTGGGCGACGGGCATGGAGCCCAGGTCAGCACCTTCGCGGGTACGCACGGCGACAGTTTGCGTCTCAACCTCCCGATCTCCAATAACCAAGAGATAGGGAACCTTGAGCAAAGTATGCTCGCGGATTTTAAAGCCGATTTTTTCGTTTCTCAAGTCAGACTTGGCACGAAAACCGCTTTGAGCCAGTGTTTTTTCGACTTCGAGGGCGAATTCGGCCTGCTTGTCGGTGATATTCATCACCACTGCCTGCGTCGGCGCCAGCCAAGCCGGGAACGCACCCTCGTAGTGCTCGATCAGAATACCGATGAAGCGCTCGAAGGAACCGAGGATGGCGCGGTGCAGCATCACCGGATGCTTACGGCTGTTGTCCTCGCTGACGAATTCCGCCCCCAGGCGGACCGGCAGGTTGAAATCGAGCTGCAGGGTACCACACTGCCAGACCCGGCCGAGACAGTCTTTCAGGGAGAACTCGATCTTCGGCCCGTAGAAGGCGCCCTCGCCCGGCTGCAAGTCATACGGCAGTCCGGCGCCATCCAGGGCGGCAGCCAGCGCCGCCTCGGCGCGATCCCAGAGTTCGTCGGAGCCCACGCGCTTCTCCGGACGGGTCGACAACTTGAGCTGGATATCCGAGAAACCGAAGTCGGCGTAGACCGCCTGGGTCAACCTGATGAAATCAGCCGACTCGGCCTGCATCTGCTCTTCGGTGCAGAAGATGTGCGCATCGTCCTGCGTGAAGCCACGCACCCGCATGATGCCGTGCAGAGCGCCGGACGGCTCGTTGCGGTGACAGGCACCGAACTCGGCCAGGCGCATCGGCAGCTCGCGATAGCTCTTCAAGCCCTGATTGAACACCTGCACGTGACAGGGGCAGTTCATCGGCTTGATCGCGTAGTCGCGGCTTTCCGACTCGGTGGTGAACATGTTCTCGGCGTAGTTGGCCCAGTGCCCGGACTTCTCCCACAGCGAGCGATCGACCACCTGGGGCGTCTTGATCTCCAGATAGCCGTGCTCACGCTGCACCTTGCGCATGTACTGCTCGAGCACCTGATACAGGGTCCAGCCATTGGGGTGCCAGAACACCATGCCCGGCGCCTCTTCCTGGGTATGGAACAGGTTCAGGCGCTTGCCGATCTTGCGGTGATCGCGCTTCTCGGCCTCCTCGATACGCTGGATGTAGGCCGCCAGCTGCTTCTTGTCGGCCCAGGCCGTGCCATAGACGCGCTGCAACTGCTCGTTCTTGGCATCGCCGCGCCAATAGGCGCCGGACAGCTTGGTCAGCTTGAACGACTTGAGGAAACGGGTGTTCGGCACGTGCGGGCCACGGCACATGTCGACGTATTCTTCGTGGTAGTACAGGCCCATGGCCTGCTCGTCCGGCATATCCTCGACCAGACGCAGCTTGTAGTCCTCGCCACGGGACTTGAAGACCTCGATGACCTCGGCGCGCGGAGTGACCTTCTTGATGACGTCGTAGTCCTTCTCGATCAGCTGCTGCATGCGCTGCTCGATGGCGGCCACGTCATCGGGGGTAAAGGGGCGCTCGTAGGCGATGTCGTAATAGAAGCCTTCCTCGATGACCGGACCGATCACCATCTTCGCCGTCGGAAACAGCTGCTTGACCGCATGACCGATCAAGTGCGCACAGGAGTGGCGAATGATCTCCAGCCCCTCTTCGTCCTTCGGGGTGATGATCTGCAGCGTCGCGTCGGCGCTGATCGGATCGCACGCATCGACCAGCTTGCCGTCGACCTTGCCGGCCACGGTGGCCTTGGCCAGACCCGCGCCAATGGATTGCGCCACCTCGGCCACGGTGACCGGGTGATCGAACGAACGCTGACTGCCGTCGGGAAGAGTAATGATGGGCATGGCGCCTCCTCTCCTAGTGGTGACCTCTACCAAAGGCCACGTGGGTTGGGATGAGCCAGTAAGCGATCCGGCGGTATGCCTGCCTTACAGTGACAGGAGCTTGCGAGCCAACCGAAACCGGACCAGAGTCACTGGAGGTCTGTGCAACGAACAAAGCGGGGATGCTTCCAGAAAGCCGATTAGCTGGCAAGCCGCCCAATAAAAAAGGGTCGCCTGGGCGACCCTTTTTTATCGAATTTGGTAGGCACAATTGGATTCGAACCAACGACCCCCACCATGTCAAGGTGGTGCTCTAACCAACTGAGCTATGTGCCTTCGATGGGTGCGCATTCTACGGAGCCGCGCGAAGGAGTCAACACATTTTTTCGCTAACTGACTGAATAGCTGAATTTTTTACCGCCGAGCGCGACGTTTAATATTTCGCACAGGGCACTAGCCGAGTATTTTCAACTCGGGTAGCATCGGACCATTCGTAAAAAATAAAGAACAGAGGTTGCAAAATGGCGCACACGGCATATCCACAATCCTATTACGCCGCATCGGCAAACCCCGTCCCAGCACGCCCCGAGCTGAACGGTGAGGTCGAAACCGACGTGTGCGTCGTCGGCGCCGGCTACACCGGCCTGTCCACCGCCCTGTTCCTGCTCGAGAGCGGCTTCAAGGTAAGCATCGTCGAGGCCGCCAAGGTCGGCTTCGGCGCTTCGGGGCGCAACGGTGGGCAGATCGTCAACAGCTACAGCCGCGACATCGATGTCATCGAACGCACGGTCGATCCCAAGCAGGCCCAGCTGCTGGGCCAGATGGCCTTCGAGGGCGGACGCATCATTCGCGAGCGGGTGGCCAAGTACGGCATTCAGTGCGACCTCAAGGACGGCGGCGTGTTCGCCGCCCTCACCGGCAAGCAGATGGACCACCTGGAGGCGCAGAAGAAGCTGTGGGAGCGCTACGGTCATACCCAACTGGAGCTGATGGATGCCAAGCGCATCCGCGAGGTGGTGGCTACCGACAACTATATAGGCGGCATGCTCGACATGAGCGGCGGGCATATCCACCCGCTCAACCTGGCTCTGGGCGAGGCGGCGGCGGTGGAGTCCCTCGGCGGGGTGATCTACGAGCAGTCCCCGGCCACGCGCATCGAGCGCGGCGAGAACCCGGTGGTTCACACCCCCAACGGGCGGATCAGGGCCAAGTTCGTGGTGGTCGCCGGCAACGCCTACCTGGGCAACCTGATTCCGGAGCTATCGGCCAAGTCGATGCCCTGCGGCACCCAGGTGATCACCACCGAACCGCTGTCGGACGAACTGGCCAAGAGCCTGCTGCCGCAGGACTACTGCGTGGAAGACTGCAACTATCTGCTCGACTACTACCGCCTGTCCGGCGACAAGCGCCTGATCTTCGGCGGCGGCGTGGTCTATGGTGCTCGCGCCCCCTCGAACATCGAGGCGATCATTCGGCCGAAGATGCTCAAGGCCTTCCCGCAGCTGAAGGATGTGAAGATCGACTACGCCTGGACCGGCAACTTCCTGCTGACCCTGTCGCGCCTGCCCCAGGTCGGCCGTCTCGGCAACAACATCTACTACTCCCAGGGCTGCAGCGGCCACGGCGTGACCTACACCCATGTTGCCGGCAAAGTCCTGGCCGAGGCGTTACGCGGCCAGGCCGAGCGCTTCGACGCCTTCGCCGAACTCCCCCACTACCCTTTCCCCGGCGGCCAGCTCTTGCGCGTCCCCTTCACCGCCATGGGCGCCTGGTACTACAGCCTGCGCGACCGGCTCGGCGTATAAGGATCACAGACAGTAAGACGGCGCCCACGGGCGCCGTTTTCGTATCGTCCTCACTCCGTCACTGGACATGCCGGCGGCGCCGCGCACTGCTCTGCCGCCCCGGATGCTGGCCTGGCCGCGGTCGCATAGCGCGCCTCGCCGGGTTCCAGACGCCGGGCACAGCTTTGCGCCTGTACCGCCGCCTGCCGACAGCCGCGTTCGCCCAACAGCTGGGAGAGATTGAACCAGCCCGCGGCGAAATCCGGCTGGCGGGTCAGGCTGGTGCGCAAGGCCTCTTCGGCCCTCGCCTTGTCGCCACTGGCGTAATAGCTGTTGGCCAGGGCGAACCAGCCCAGCGACTCTTCCGGCCACTGCTGGGTGGCGGCGCGATAGGCACGTTGCGCCGCCGCGCCATGACCAGTCTCCTCCAGGTCGCTGGCGGCCTTGAGCCAGGGGCGCAGTGCGGGCCGCGCCGGCAACTCGCCGGCCGGCAGGGTCAGCACCGCCCAGCGTCCGCCACGCGCCCAGGTGCTGTCGAAGCTGGCGAAAGCGGTCAGGCGGCGCCGCTCGGTACCCGAGCGCAGGATCAGCGTGCGCTCGCGCCGGTCATACCCCACCAAAACGGCGAAGTGCCAGCGCGGGTACCAGTCGAGTCCCAGGTTCTGCAGGACCAGTACCGGATGCCCCGCCGCGATCTCCGCCAGCAAAGCCTCCAGACGCGGCTCCAGCGGATACACAAGGAGGTCATGCGCCCGCGCGGCCGCCACCATCTCCACCTGCAGGCTGCCCTCGCGCTCCGGGATGAAGACCCGATCCTTGAGCAGCCCCGGGCTGGTCGTCACGCCACGCTGGTTGAGCATGGTCGCCAGAGCCGCCGGACCACACTGATAGGCGGTTTGCGCAAAGAACGGCACGCCGGCGAGCTCCACCCGCTCAGGTAGAAGCGAGGCCTCCGGCGACAACACCGGAGACCTCGCACACCCAACCAGCAGAAGAAGCAATAAGAAAGGAAGGAAACGCCAGCCACTCAACGATTTATGCATTTGACGAAACTGAAGATATTGGTCGCGCAGAGCATATCCGTGATGATGAAGATCACCAAGAACAGCACTATGACCCCAAGCACGCCACTGCCCGCCGGGGCTTCCTGCAGCTGTTGATTGAACTGCGCCAGCTCGGCGTTGGTCAGGCTGTTGATGCGTTCCTCGACCTGGGTACGCTCTACGCCCATGGCTTCGAGCTTCTTCTGTACGCCCTGGTCCTCCAGCATGCCCAGCAATTGCTGACGGTCGACCTGCTGCTGTTGCGTAGCCAGGACCTCGGCAGTACCGATCATGGCCGCGTTGACCAGCGGCACCTGGGCCACCATCAGCAGATGGAACACCGCCAGGACGGCGGCCAAACGACGAAACAGAGAATTCTTGCCCATAGCGATCATCTCCCAAGCCGGTCTTGCCCCGAACCAGTACGGTGCGCAGAGGCTATCAATGAGCATAGACAATCCACCGAGGGCTGCTATCACTGCTCGCCGCGCCCCTGAGCGGGCAGCTAGCTAGCACGCCAATGGTCCCAGCAGCCCCTCCAGCACCAGAAGCAGTTTGAGCAGGAAAAAGCTGGAGCAGGCAGATTCGACCAGTTCCTCCCCGGGCCCGGTTCGATAGCACATGCCGCCGAATATCCCGGGCGTCGCACCCGCCGAGCTGAAATAGCGGCTGCGCAGCAACGCCGCGGTCAAGCTTTCTGCCTGCTCGCGCCAGGGCCCGGCGCCCCCGAGTAGAGACGACAGCCCCAGCATGGCAAGCGCGGCGATTGCCGCTGCCGCAGGGTCCTCGCCGGCCTCCGGGCGCTCCAGGCGATTCGCCGGCAGAGGGTCGGGGCGCGATTCGAGCCAGTAGTCGCACGCCCGGCGCGCGAGGTCCAAGTAGGGTTCGCCGTAAAGACCAGCCGCCTGCACCAGCCCCAGCATCGCCCAGGCCTGGCCTCGGGACCAGTGCCCGGCCGGCTCATGCCGGACGATGCGCCCCTGCACGTGCTGGCTGCTGCCGCAGTAGGCGCCCTGCCAGGTTCCGCAGGCGGCAAGGCTGGCCTGCAGGTGCTGACCGGCTAGCTCGCGGATATCGCACCGCGGGCTCAGCGCCAGCAGGCGCAAGGTGGGCGCCAGGGTATCGATGGCGATCCGCCGGTCACCATCCGTCCCGCCGCCCATGGCCGTGCCCAGCGGTATCCAGCCCACCTCACGATCGAACGCCCGCGCCACGGCAGCCGCCGCCCGCTGAAGCAGCAAGTGCGCCTGTTCATCGCCGAACCACAGTGCCCCCGGTGCGGCGCCGTACCAGAAGATCATGCTGCGGTTCAGGCTCGGGCTGTCCAGCTTGGTCGCCAACCGCGGGCCGAGTTCCGCCGCCTTGGCGCGGTCGGCGGCGGCGCCGGTAACACGAGCCCGCAACCACCAGAGCCCGGCCCAGAATCCCCCCAGCCAGGAACCGCCGGCGGATACCACCCAGCGATCCGACAGCCCCGGGGAGTACAGCGGGAAACCGCCCCGACAGCTGCGTTCGACCCGCTCCAGACGCTGCAGCAACGCATCGATGGCCCTGCGACGCTCCGCCGGACTCGAGGCGTCTGCCGGTTGTTGTTGAAGCAACTCGTTCATTCTGCCCTCGCCGGACTGGTAGACAGGGCGCCGGAGCCTTCGACGCTCGCCCTGGCGCGCCTTACGCCGACCAGGACCAGCGCCAGCAGGCAACCGACGACCAGCACCAGGATCAACCCGCTCCAGGCCCCGGTGAATCCGTAGCTCGTGGCCGACAAGGCTCCGACGCTCGGCGGCCCGACCGCGAAGCCGCCGAAGAACCCCACCGACAGCAGGCCCGCCGAGGTGGCCGGGGAGCCGAAGACCCTGTCGCGCAGGAGCATGCTCATGGCGATGGCATTGGTCGCGACCGCCGTCAGGCCGACGCCAATGGTGCCCACCCAGAGCACCCAGAGGCGCTCGGGAGCGGCCTGCATGGTCACGCCGATGGCACCTGCCGCCAGGGCCAGCAACACCAACAGCAGCCAGGACTCGTCACGCATCCGTCCGCCGAGCGGCGTCAGCAGCACCCGTGCGAGGATGCCGCTGACGCCGAACACCGCCACCAGTCCGCCGGTCAGCACCGCAGACAGGCCCTGCTGCTGGGCGAACACGCCGAGAAAGGTGATATAGGCCGAGAGGGCGATGCCTGCGCACAGCTGGATCGCCATCAGCAACGCCAACTCCCGGCTCGGCCGCGTCAAACCGAAACGCGCGGGTGGCGGCGCCGCCGCCCTGGGTGCGACCCGCGGCGCGGCCAACGCCAGCAGCAGCCCCAGCGGGACCAGCAACAACAGCGCCGCACGCCAACCGAACGCCTGGGCGACAGCCGGCAAGACCAGGCCGGCGAACAAGGCGGCGACCTGTACGCCCGCCTGCTTCAGGCCCACCACCGCAGCCTTCTGCGGTGCCGCCACCCGCTCGGCAATCAGCAAGTTAGTCGCCGGGTTGGACAGCGCCTGGGCGACGCCGCAAAGGGCCATGGCCAGCACCACCCCGACGAAGCCGGGCAGCACGCCGATCAACCCATAGGCCAGAGTCGCGGTCAGCGCCATCAGCACCAGCGAGCGGCGCGAGCCCAGCAGGTTGACCAGCGCCCCTGCCCACAGCGACAGCAACGCGGCGAAGCCGAACGCGCTCATGGTCAGGTAGCCCAGCCAGCCCGGCGCGATGCCCAGGTCGGCGACGAGGAACGGCCCGAGGGTGCCGATGGCATAGAAGATCAGCATCGGCAGCGCCATGGCGCCGGTCAGTACGCTACGCAGGCACAGCGCCTCCAGCGCGCCGGCGACAGCCTGGGGTGGTGCCTCGCGCGTCACGAGGCTTCCCCCTGCTTCGCCCCGGAGTGGGCAGTGTCGGCCCGCGTCGCGGCCAGCGTCGGCCAGTCGAAATCCAGGGTGCCGGCGCTGCGGTAGACGTCCAGCAGACGACGGCCGACCGCGCTGATCAAGGCGTCGTCGGTGCCGTCGAGGATGTGCGTGGCGCGCGCCGTCCGGTAGATGCCGGAGAGCGGCGACAGCTCGCTGAGCCCCTCGGCGCCGTAGATCTGGATCGCCGAGTCCGCCACCAGGCTGAGGGCCCGGGAGGCGGCGACCTTCGCCACATTGCCTTCTATGGCGTTGTCCACCCCGGCGTCGAACTTGCGCGCGGCGTCCTGCAGCAGACCGCGGGCGCCGGCGATGGCCTGGTATGCCTCGAAGATCCGCAGGCGCACCAGCTGCTTGTCAGCCAGCCGTGCCTGCTCGCCGCGCGCCGACACGACCCGCGCGCAGAGCTGGTCGAAGCAGCGCTGCGCCAGCCCCAGCCAGTGCGCCGCACGCAGGATGCGGCCCAGCCCGAGGCGCTCCTGCATCAGCGCCAGGCCGCCGCCGGCCTGCCCCAGGACGTTGTGCCGCGGCACCCGGACACCATCTAAGACGATCTCGCACTGGCCCTGGAAGCGGCCGAGGATGTCCAGCTCACGGGCGATGGCGAAGCCATGGGCCGCGGTGGGCACCAGGATCATCGACAACGCCCCTTCCAGAGGGCCCTCGTCGGTACGCGCCACCACGGTGACGAAACTGGCCCGGTCGGCACGACAGATGAACCACTTGCGGCCTTCCAGTCGCCACTGTTCATCCACCAGGCGGGCGCGGGTGGTCAGGGTCGCCGGAATCGAACCGATGCTCTGGGGCTCGGACATCCCGTAGGCGGACACCGCATCCCCGCGCAGAAGCGGCGCGAGGAAGGTGGCGCGTACGTCCGGCCCGGCATGTCGCGCCAGCATGTGGGCATCCAGGGTGGCATCCGCGCCGAAGACGGCCGGGCCGTATTCCGAGCGTCCCTCCTGCTCGGCCACCGCCAGGTAGGCCTCCAGGCTGGCCAGACGGCCCGGGTAGAAGGCCCCCCACAGCCCTTCTTGCCGGGCCAGGGCGGCCAGTTCGGCGTGGCAGGCCTGGGCGCTCGCGCGGGGGCCGGCCAGTTCACCCTCGCGGGGCAGGATGTGCGTCTCGACGAACGCCCTGACCCGACGCGCCAGGTCACGCGCGTCCGGCTCCAGGTGGCTCGGCTGTGACTGATTCATGGGCACCTCCTCAACAGGCGATGCCGATGCCGCGTTCGAGGAACGCGATCTCGGCGGCGAGCAGCTTCTTGTCGACCTTGCCGGCCGGGCTCAGCGGCAGTTGCCGGTAGAAGCGCAGGTACTCCGGCAACTTGTTGACCTCCAGCCCCTGGGCGCGCAGGTATTCGGTCAGCTCGCCGAGGGCGAAGCGCGGCGCGCCCTGGCGCAGCGTCACGCAGATGCATACGCGCTGCCCCAGGTCGGCGTCCGCCACGGCGACGCAGGCGGCACTGACCACGTCGGGATGGCCGGTGGCGAGCATCTCGATCTGCACCGGGCTGATGTTCACCCCACCGCGGATGATGATGTCCTTCTTGCGCCCGGCCAGCACCAGACAGCCGTCGCGGTCGATATAGCCCAGGTCACCGGTGCACACCCAGCCCTCGGCGTCGCGGTAGCGGGCATCGAGCTCCGGCGCGTTGACGTACTGCATCGGGCTCAGGGGCCCGCGCGCCTTGATCTCGCCGACCTCCCCCGGGGGCAGCTCGGCGCCCCGCTCGTCGACGATGCGGATCTCGCAGACGCTCGGGTTGGGCCTGCCGACGCTGCGCAGCACCACCTCGAGCGAGTCGTCGAGGGTGTTGTGGCAGTTCACCCCGTCGGCCGAGCCGTACAGGCTGATGAAGCCACAACCGAAGGCTTCGACGCAGCGCCGCACGCTGGCCTCGTCGATCAGCGAGCCGCCGCTGATCAGGCCCAGCAGGCTGGACTTGTCGACGTCTGCCAAGCGCGGTTCGGCGGCGATGCGCTGGAGCATGGTCGGCACCCCGAGGATATGGGTGGGCCGCAGGGTCTCGATGGCCTGGATCGCCGCCGTCACGTCGAACTTCGGCAGCACCACGATGGAGCCACCCAGCCAGGACAGGCAGCCGAAAGTGGCCGAGGAGCCGAACGAGGACCCCAGGGGCACCAGGTACATGCCGCGGAAGCTCTCGCCCTGCGCATGCAGGCGCTGCAGGAAACGCCCGCGCCCGCCGACCAGGGCGTTGTGCGAATAAGCCACCAGCTTGGGCTCCGACTCGGTGCCGGAGGACACCAGCAGGCGCACCGGCGAGTTGGGGCAGACCTGCGGCAGCGCCTCGAACCCCAGGGGCTCGGCCTGCAGCAACTGCTCCAGGGACTCCCAGCCACGCTGCGCCGCACCCTCGACTATCGGCACGCGCAGCGACAACAGGGTCGGACGCAGTGAATCGACCAGTTCGCACAGGTCGATGCCGCCGAACTCGGCCGGCACTATCACCGCCCGGGCGTCGCAACGGCGCAGCAGGGACTCGATGTCGAGGCGCCCACGTCCCGGCGGGAAAGGCGCGACCACCGCGCCCAGGGCGGCGGCCGCCAGGTCGATGGCGCAGCAGCGCCAGCTGTTGGTGAGCTGATAGGCGACCACATCGCCGGGCACTATGCCCCGCGCCCGCAGGCTCGCAGCCAGGCGCAGGGCCTGCTCGAGCAACTCGCCATAGGCGATGCTGCCTTCCGGCGAGAGTACCGCGAGCCTGTCGGGGGAGTGCTCGGCATGCTGCCGGAACAGCTGGAACACCGACTTGTTCGGATAGAGCCCATCGCGCGCCCACGCGCGGCGAACGGACTGGGGAACCAGATCGATAATGCCTGAGTTGTTCATGTGAAACTCCAGGGAGACGTGACCAGGGTGTAGGTATCCGTACGCAAACACGGCTTAATCCGCCCGTCTTCATGCAACGCCGACAGGTCTTCTCGAACCGCGGAAGCGGCCAGGCCGAACTCCCGCAAGAGTTCTTGCCAGGCCAGGGCATCGCGGGCCGCCAGGCAACGGCGGAGCTGCTCGTCACGCAAGGCCGGCTCGGCCGCCAGCTGGCAGTCCAGGGCGCCGGCCAGGCGCTGCAGGTCCACCGCCTCGTGGCACTCGAGCGCCAGCTGTCCCCGGGCGGTGGGATAGACGCCGGCGAGCAGCGGCTGGGCCGGCGCGTTGCCGGCGCGCAGGGCCTGCAACTCGCCATGGCACAGCAGGGTCGCGGCGCCGAGCAGCGAGCTGTCGACCCGCCCCGCCTCGCCATCCAGCGCACGCTTGAGCAGGGCTGCACTGACGCCCTGGGCCGCGACCACGCCGCCCAGCACGTCCAGCACGGTGAACAGCGAACCGCCGACGCCCGCCGAGGCCCGGGCGCTCCGTTGCGCCACCCCCGAATAGGCCTGCACCATGAAGTCGGTGCCCGGCATCCGCTGCAGGCGCTGGTCATCGCCCCAGCCGCCCGCGTAGGCGTAGACCAGCGCCGGGTTGACCCGCGCCAGGTCGTCCGCGTCCAGCCCCAGTTCGGCCGCCTTGCCGGGCGCCCAGTTGTGCAGGAACACCTCGGCCTGGCTGGCCATTTCCAGCAGCTCGGCGCGGCCCCGCGGCGATTTGATATCCACTTCGCGCACCCGCTTGTGACGGTTGAGCGCGTCGAAGCGCACCGAGCAACCGTCCGCCAGCGGCGGCATGCCGCGCAGCGGATCGCCGCCGGGCAGCTCGATACGCACCACCTCGGCGCCGAGCAGCGCCAGCAGGTGGCCGGCCAGCGGGCCCTGGATGCGCCGGCACGACTCGATGACGGTGACCCGGTGCAACGGCAACGCCCCCCGGGCAACGGCGGGAAGCGGCGCCGCCGCTGCCCGGCCCGGCCCGAACGCCCAGGGTCCCCGCTCCAGCAGGGGCGGCAGGTCATCGTCGGCCAGCCGCTCGGCCAGGCTGCGCAGCGGGCAGATGGCCACCCCACTGTCCCGGCAGCGCTCGGCGATCCACCCATAGGGCTGGCGCGCCAGGGCCTCCATCAGCTCTGCCGGCAACGGCGAAATCGCCTTGGCGTAACGCATGAGGAACGCGCTCCAGCCCTTGCCGGCCAGTTCGTCCGGCACCCCCAGGGACGTCCAGAAACGCCGCCAGGGCCCGGCATCCAGGGTCTCCAGCTCGAACACCACACCGTCGGCGGAGGTGAACGGCGGCCGCTGACGTGGCGAACTGCAGCCCGGCAACAAGCGTTCGGCGCCTTCCGGGGCGGTGGCACCGGCCAGGTACTGGCCGACGCCCAATGCCGCGGCGGCGGCCAGGGACAGCTCGACCCGCGTCTGCCCGGCGCCGCGCAACTGGCCAACGGCGGCGGCGAAGACGCCCTGCATGGCCAGGCAGGCGGCCAGGGTCGAGACGTAGTCCAGGCCCAGGGGACGCGCCCCGCCACTGGCGCGGCCATGCACGGCCATCAGGCCCGAGGCGGCCTGTACCGTCAGTTCGCTGGCGCCGTGGCTGCAGCCGTCGGCCCAGCCGCAGAGGCTGGCGGCGATAGGTGCGAGCCCCGGGACCTCGAAATGAAAATCTAGCCCCGAGGCGCCGCTCCCCGTGGCGGGGCCGAGTTCTATGCCCAGGGCCCGGGCTTGACTGAGAACGGCGGTAGCCACGGGGGCGAAGGCCGGTGGGACATGGGCAAAGGCGCCGGCAAGGGTGCATCCGGCCAGGGGAATGGACATAGGGTTGAACGCCGCGATCGATCCATGAAAACCCGCGCGCCAGCGCTTCGAGGCTGGCGGCGCGGACGCGAAATGCCGGAAAGCCCGGAACTCAGCCGCCGGCGACGGCGGGCAGGATGGTCACGCTGTCGCCATCCTGCAGCGCCGTCTCCAGGTTGTCGGCGAAGCGGATGTCGTTGTCGTTGACGTAGAGGTTGACGAAGCGGTGCATCTGATCGGCATCCAGCAGACGCTCCTTGATCCCTGGATAGTGCGCTTCCAGGCCCTCGATGAGTTCGCGCACGGTGGCGCCTTCGGCCTCGACGCGCTTCTGCTCAGCGGTGAACGGGCGCAACAGGGTGGGAATGGCAACGGAAACGGGCATACCTGACTCCTTGGTCTTGATGATGAAGGTGAGTGAGCGCGCGGCCGGCAAGACTCAGCGGGAAACCACCGCGGCGGGGTACTGCGCCACCGCCTGGATGCCTTCCTCGGTCACCTGGCCGTTGACGATGCGGAAGCTGCGTACCGGCGGGCCACAGTTCTGCGCGGTGCAGAGGATCACGTAGTGCGCCTGGGGTTCGCCGGCGAGCCGTATGTCGTCGCGGCTGGGGTATCCGGCCGAGTGGGTATGGGAGTGGTAGATCACCCGCGGCTCTTCGTTGCGGCACTCCATCTCCCGCCAGACGCGCAACTGCTCCTGCGGGTCGAACTGGAAGAAGGATTGCGACTGCGCGGCGTTGCGCATCGGAATCAGCCGCGTCGGCAGCGGCGACCCCACTGGCGCGACTATCACACCGCAGGTTTCCAGCGGATGGTCCTCGCGCGCCATGGCGAGCATGGCGTCGAGCAGTTCGGAAAGGATGATCAGCATGGCGTCCTTGCTCCAGAGTCCCTTTGAGTGGGAGCCGTTACCGGCTCAGTAGGTCGGCAGCGTGCTGTCCACCTCGCGGATCCAGGCGAGGATGCCGCCGTCCAGGTTGCGCACGTCGCCGAAGCCCTGGCGTTGCAGCTCGAGCAGCACCGCCCTGGAACGCAGGCCGCTCTTGCAGTGCAGGACCAACGGCGTGTCCTTGGCGAAGCGCGCGGCGATCTCGCCGGCCGCCGCCGGCCCCTTGCTGATCAAGTGGGCGCCCTCGATATGCACGATGTCCCACTCGGTGCGCTCGCGGACATCGATCAGCTCATGGCGCTCGCCGCGTTGGCGCAGCGCCGCGAGCTCCGGGGCCGTGATCGAGGGCATGTCCGAGTCCTGCACCCCGAGCGGGCGCGTGAGGCCGCAGAAACTCTGGTAGTCGCTCAGCGCGGTGATCGGCTGGCGGCCGGGCGCCCGGCGCAGGGGGATCTGCCGGTAGCTCATGTCCAACGCGTCGTAGACCATCAGCCGGCCCAGCAGCGACTCGCCGATACCGGTGATCAGCTTGACCGCCTCGGTGGCCATGATGGCGCCGATGGACGCGCAGAGGATGCCCAACACCCCGCCTTCCGAGCAGGACGGCGCCATCTCCGGCGGTGGCGGCTCCGGATACAGGTCGCGGTAATTGAGGCCGACCCCGCCCGGGGCGTCCTCCCAGAACACCGAGGCCTGCCCCTCGAAACGGAAGATCGAGCCCCATACATAGGGTTTTCCGGCCAGCACGCAAGCGTCGTTGACCAGGTAGCGCGTGGCGAAGTTGTCGGTGCCATCGACGATCAGGTCGTACTCGGCGAACAGCTGCACGGCCATCTCCGGCTCGAGGCGCTCGCGGTAGAGACGCAGCTCGACGTGCGGGTTCAGCTCGCGCAGGGCCGCCTCGGCGCTGTCGACCTTCAGCCGGCCGACCATGGACAGCTTGTGGATCACCTGGCGCTGCAGGTTGGACTCGTCGACCACGTCGAAGTCGATGATCCCCAGCGTGCCGACCCCGGCCGCGGCCAGGTAGAGCAACGCCGGGGAGCCCAGGCCGCCGGCGCCGATGACCAGCACCTTGCTGCTCTTGAGGCGGCGCTGACCTTCGACGCCCACGTCGGGAATCAGCAGATGGCGGCTGTAGCGGGAGACCTCGTCCCGGCTCAGCTCGGCGACGGGTTCGACCAAAGCGGAAAGTTTCATCATCGGATCCCTGAATGACTGGTTGAGAAAGAGTCTCGAATATCCCACCCCAGCCGGCAATCGACGGCCGGGCGGATTTCGTATGCCTTCGGGACCCATTCATATGCACGGCGGAGCCCGCCCCACAGACCGTGCTCAGGCGCGCGAAGGCGGCCGCTCGCCCCCTTCGCGCGCTACCCTCACTCGAGAAATGTCGACATGTCCCGGCAGACCGCGGCGAAGGCATCGACGAAGGCGCGAGCCTGATCCTCGTCGAGCAGCAAGGGTGGCTGGATGCGCATGACCCGGTTGTTGTTGGCCGTGACGAAGGTGAGGATGCGGTGCTCCTCGGAGAGTTTGGTGACGAAGCGCAGCACGAACATCTCCTCGAAGTTCTTCTCCAGCTCGTCGACCGCCTCGCGGAGCAACTGCTTGGCCTTGCCGGACATCATCCGGTAGCTGGCCATG
Source organism: Pseudomonas lalucatii (assembly GCF_018398425.1). Classification (NCBI taxonomy): domain Bacteria; kingdom Pseudomonadati; phylum Pseudomonadota; class Gammaproteobacteria; order Pseudomonadales; family Pseudomonadaceae; genus Pseudomonas; species Pseudomonas lalucatii. The sequence continues at coordinate 29,301 of NZ_JADPMV010000002.1, forward strand.
GCGTTGCCCGGTATGCGGCTGGCGAACTCGCGCACGAAAGCCTCCACGCCGCCGGCGAAGCTGCTGTGGAACTCGATGGCGATCATCAGGCCGCGCCCGCGCACCTCGCGGATGAAGGGATAGTCCGCCACCGCCTCGCGCAAGGCCTGCTGCAACAGCCCGCCGACCCGCTGCGCATTGCCGGCCAGGTCCTCGCTCTCGATGACGTCCAGCGTGGCCAGGGCCGATGCGGCCGCCAGGTTGCCGCCGCCGAAGGTCGAGGTGTGCAGGGCGAAGCTGTCGATGCTGCCGTAGGCGCGGTCCCACAGGTCCGCCCGCGAGAGCGTGGCGCCGATGGGCACCGCCCCGCCGGAGAGGGATTTGGACAGCACCAGGATGTCCGGCGCCACGCCCTCCCATTCACAGGCGAAGAGCTTGCCGGTGCGTCCCAGTCCGGTCTGGATCTCGTCCAGGATAAGGATGCAGTCATGCTCGCTGCACAGCTCGCGGACCCGCGCCAGGTAACCCGGCGGCGGCAGCAGCACGCCGCCTTCGCCCTGGATGGGTTCGAGGATGAAGGCGCCCACGTCGCCCTGCAGCAGGGCCTGCTCCAGCGCCTCGATATCGCCGAAGGGAATCGAGTCGCAGCGCGGCAACAGCGGCTTGAACGGCTGCCGGTGCTTGTCGCGGCCGGTGACGGACAACGCGCCGAGGGTCTTGCCGTGGTAGCCGTTGTCGCAGTAGAGCAGCCGCGAGGCCCAGCTGCGATCCATGGCGGCGATCGCCAGCTTCAACGCCGCCTCCACCGCCTCGGTGCCCGAGTTGCTGAAGAACACCCGTCCCAGGTTGCCCGGCGCCAGCTCGCTCAGGCGCTGGGCCAGCAGGCTGGTCTGCAGCGGCACGGAGACGTACTGGACGAAAGTCGGCTGCTCCTGCTGCAGGTAGCGCTGCAGCGCGGCATTGATCCGCGGGTGGTTGTGCCCGGTGTTCAGGCAGCCGTACCCGGCGACGAAATCCAGGTAGCGGCTGCCGTCCAGATCGGTCAGCCAGCAGCCACTGCCATGGCCGAACACCCGCTCGATGTGGTTGAAGGCGTAGAACTCGCGGAGGATCGGATTGATGTGCTCGCCGAAGCAGCGCAGGGCCTCGGCGCGCAGCTGTGGGCCCTCGAGCGGGACCGGAGGCTGGCCGGGCCTCTGGTGAAAACGCCGCAGCCCCTGGAAATCCGCCGCGCCCAGGCGCTCGCCGTAGGAGGCCATGGGTGTCGGCAGCAGGCCGTGGCCCTCGGCCAGGCGGCCGATCTCCAGCACCTTGTCCTCCGGCAGTTCGCGACCGATGGAGAAGGCTTCCGCGCGCCCTTCCAGGCCCAGCACCAGGGTTTCCGCCAGGCAGCCATTGAGGAATTTCTTCGGCGCCATGCCCAGGCTCTCCCCGCCGAAACGCAGCGTGGAGCCGGCCGAGACCAGCCCGCCGTCGATGATCAGGATGTCGTTGCGGTCGCGCCGGTAGGGCATCACGTCCCGCGGCAGCGCGGCGTCGACCACCACCGAGCCGGGCGCCAGTCGATAGGGGTCGATGACCCCGCCGCTGGAAGTGGCGGCGACGAAGAAGCGCACGCCGGCGTAGCAGCTCTGTATGTCGTTGCTCAGGCGTACCCGCCCGCGCAGCTCCGCCGGCAGGTAGTCGAGGCCCTGGCGGGCCTGCTCTTCGCCGCCCCGGTGGATCAGGCACAGGCGGCAGCCCTCGCGGCCGAGCAGCCTGGCGATCGCCAGGGCGATGGAGCCGGGGTAGCCGACCACCGCGACCTCGGTGTCGAGCGGGTCCACCTCCAGCTGCCGCATGGCCTCCAGCACGTTGCGGTAGGCCGCGTAGGCGGTCAGCGAATTGCCGGTGGTCACCGGAACCCCGGTACGCTCCAGGGTCTGCAGGCCGCGGTTACCGACTATCGCGGTGAAACCGCCGAGGCCGACCAGCTGGGCGCCCTGCTCCTTGAGGCTGTCCACGCCCTCGATCACGCGCCGGGCGATGGCACGCGGCTGGGCGAGCATCTCCTCGGCGGTCAGCGGCAGGTAATGGACGATGCCTTCGCAGACCGCGCCACGGGCGCTGACGATGCGCCCGAAGTCGGCGAAGGGCACCAGGTTGCGCCGCTGCCACAGATCGGGGTGGTAACCGCGGTCCTGTTCGGCGAGGTTGCGCTCGAACAGGTCGAGGATCTTCACGTGACGCTTGAGTGCCACCGAGGTCGGGTGCGCGATGAATCCGAATTTCATGGTTCGAGAGTCCTTGTGGCCAGCTTCACTGGCGGTTCCAGGCGGTTTCGGAGACCAGGCTGAGGCCGTCTCCGTCGGAGTTGTGGGCCAGCATCACGTCGATGATGTTGAGCTGCCCGGGGCTGCTCAGGGCGCTGCGCAGGCCGTCGGCGTCGAACTGCAGCATCCGCCTGCGGCACAGGCTGATCGCCCCTGCCCGCTCGACGGCCGGCGCCGGCGCCGGCGCGGTCACCGCCACCTGGCGCGCGCCGTTGTGCGCGTAGCGCTTGTCCAGATAGGTCTGGATCATCGACAGCACGCCGTTGCTCAGATAGAACAGCGTGACATTCTTCGCCGCGCCGCGCGGGTCCTGGGCCAGGCCGGCCAGCAGGCGGGCCTCGATGTCCGGCACCAGCGCCCGCGCGCCGTCGCCGACGAAGGCCAGCACGTTATCCGCGGCACTGCAGGCGATATACGGCAATGCCATCAGAGCGTCGCCCATCAGCGCCCGGCCGTACCAGCCGGAGAAGCCCGGGCCGGTGCGCGGTACGTTGCGCAGCGCGGAGATGCCACAGCGACCGACGTCGTAGATGCCGGTATAGCGATAACCGTCGTCCTCGATCAGCTCGCGCACCAGACTGCCCAGGCGCAGGAAGAAGTAGTTGGCGGTCATCGGCACGGTGGCGATGTGATCCACCGGCACCGCTTCGCTGATCGCAGTTACGGCGGCCAGCCTGGCCCGGCGTAGCGCCAGCACCTCGGGCGCCACCGCCAGCCTGGCCTGGACCTGGTCGAGGAACAGGTCCAGCGGCATGTCCAGCGCCAGGTCGGTGAAGGGCGACCGGTGGCGGGGCTCGTGGTTGACCTGCACCACGCGTACCTGACGTTTCAGCTTGCCCTCGGAGAACGGCGTGGCGGCCTGGTCCACCTTGCTCTTGAGGAAGAACAGGCACATCGCGTCCGGCCCGACGACTTCATGCCGCTCGTGCAGGAAGCGGTAGACGCGCCGACTGAAGCCGTACAGCGACAGCGGCCCCAGGTAGTTCGGCACCGCCTGGCCCTGGTGATAGGGGCCGACGCTGCCCGGCTGGGTGATGCTGTCGGCCAGGGCGATGCCGGCCGCCGCGGCGATCCGGTAGACCCGCTCGCGCTGTGCCTCCGACAGCCTGCCGCATTGCCAGAGCATGTGCAGCGGCGCCTGGTTGATCAGGCGCAGCGCCTCGTCGAGCGCCGCCTGCTGCACCTCGCTCAGGCGCTGCGGCGCCGGCGCGGCGGGCGACGGCAGGCCGACGTCCAGGGGCTGCTGCGGGCGCGACTCCAGCACCGCCTGGGTGGCCAGCACGAACACCGGCTCGGCGCGCTCGGCGAGCAGGGCGAAGGCCTCCGCCAGCTTGGCCGCCACCTCGTCCACCTTGCGGATGAACACGTGGCCCAGGCCGCGTGCGGCGATCACCTGGCGGCCATCGTGGTCGGCGTCCAGGGTGCCCTGGAAGGCGAACCAGGCGTTGTCCGGGCTGTCCGCGCAGATGATCAGCCCCGGGGCGCCGGCACGCTTGAGGTTGGCCAGGGTGCCGCGGAACTCGTCGATCATCCCGGAGGTGACCGCGATCACATAGGCGCGGCCGTAGAGCTGCCAGCCGGCCAGGGCGGCGACCGCCAGGCTGTGCTCGTTGCAGCCGTGCAGGCAGCGAACGCCGCTGCCGGCCACGCGCTGCTGCATGGACTGGATCAGCCCGGCCACCATGGAGCCGGTGTAGGAATGGAAGTCCCAGTGGTCCGGCCAGCGTTCGCCCATGAAGCGTGCCACCTCGGTGGCGATGCTCACTGGCGGCAAGGCCGTGCTGATCGAGCGGGCCAGCATGCGGTTGAAGTGGCCGTGCTCCAGGTGGTCCACGGCGATCCGCAGCAGGTCGGCACGCCCGGCCGCGCGGTCCTCCGGCGGGACACGCAGGTGACGGTTGCCACCGGCCCGCGTCATCCAGCCCGGTAGCGCCGCAGCGGAGCAGTAGAGCAGCGCCGAATGGGGCGACAGGCGGGGGCCATGGCCCCCGCGACCACAGGCGGCGAACAGCGCCTCGAACGGGTCATCCCCCGCCTCCGGCAGCGCGCTGGCGTCGACGATGAACAGCTCCACCTGCGGGCCGGCGGTGTGGCGCGGCAACTGCGCCAGCGCCACCTCCGGCGTGGGGAAATGCAGCAGCTCCACCGACAGCTCCTGACGGTTGGCCGCAGTGCTCGCCTGCAGATAGTCCTCGGCCTGGACCATCAACGTTTCCAGCACCGCCTCGCTACGCGGCTGCCCGCCCAGCGCCCGACACATTTCCGCCACGCACTCGGCGGCGCTCCAGGGCTCGCCCGCTGCTACGGCCAGCCCCCTCTGCAGCTGCTCGACGACGAAGGCCACGTCCTCGAACAGCCATTGCGCCTGTGTGATCAGGCATATCCCCAGCACTCCCTTCATGGATCCATCCTCTGCACAGGTTTCTCAATTGCCGCGGGTGTCGCCCGCGACTCCCTTTGCGCGCCTGTACAGCGTCACGCGCATCATGCTCCTTCAAGGGCAGCGCCCGTCCGCCTCCATGGCGCCCAGCCGCCCCCCCTCCTGTTCCGTCACCTGTGCCAGGGTCCGCCGACTGCCCAGGGCCAGGCCGGCCACGCCGAGCATGGCCAGCGTCAAGCCGAGCAGCATGCCGGTGTAGCCCAGGCGATCCAGGGCCACCCCGGCGAGCACGGGCACCGCCAGGCGCGAAACCACGAACAGGCTGGCCTGCAGGCCGTAGTCGGCGGCCTGGCGCTGCTGCCGGGTGAAAAACATCATCAGGCCGAAGACCAGCGCGGAGATGGCCCCCATGGCCGCCGCGATCAACGCCGCGCCGACGACCAAGCCGAACGCACCCGCATCCAGCCAGACCGCCGTGGTCAGGCCGGCCAGGGCGAGCAAGGCGAAACCGGTGAACAACGGCATCGCCCGCGCGGCGCCGATGACGCGAATCAACCGGGCGCTCGCCACGCTGGCCAGGGCACCGACCACCCCGCCGCCCACCCCGGCCAGCCAGGCCACCCGCTCCGCCGACATGCCCTGGTCCAGCAGCAGGGGCTTGAGGTACAGCCAACAGGCGCCGACAAAGGGGAAGCTGAGCAGCAGCAGGAAGGTCCACAGGCGCGCGCCCGGCTGCTCGAAATAGCCGCGCCAGCCATCCCCGGGCGCAGTCCCCGGGGATGCTGCAGGCGGCGCCAGCGCCGCCTCGCCGAGCAGCGGCAGCAGCGCGGCGCCGAGCAGCAACGCCGCCGCCATCAGCAGGAACGGCGCCTGCCAGCCCCAGCGTGCGTGCACCAGCAGCATCAGCCCGCCACCGGCGATGGCCGCGAGGAACAGCGCCGCCGAGCGTATCGCTCCGGCGCGCATGCGCTCGCTTTCCGGCAGCAGCTTGATCGCCAGGGCGTTCACCGGAATGTCCGCCCAGGTCGCCAGGACACCGGCACACAGCGCCAGGAGGAACAGCAGCCCACGGCTGCCGAGCAGCTCCTGACGCCCGATCAGGACCAGGGTCGCCGCCAGCGACAGGCACAGCAGCACTGCCCAGCCCCGGTAGTGGCCGCCGGCAAAGCGCCAGCGCTCGACCGGCAGCGCCAGGAGGAACTTGAACAGCGCCGGCAGCCCGGCCAGCTGGAACAGGCCGATGTCGGTGCCCGACCAGCCGTGCTGGCGCATCACCAGCGGCAAGCCCAGCAGCAGATAGATGCTCGGCAGCGCCAGGGCGAAGTTCAGCCAGCCGAACAGCGCCTGGCGCCCCAGCAGGCGGGTCGCGGCGCGGCTCATGGCACGCTCCGGCGGCCGATCACGGCGGTGACCGGGGTCATGGGGAACGGAACCTCGCGAACCGTTTCCAACCCGCCGAAGCCGGCCCGCGCCAGGGCCTGGTACAGCTCGCCCGCGCGCGTCACATGGCGCCCGAGCATGCGCATCGACAGGTAGTAGGGCAGCATTGCCAACGCCGCATCCGGGCTGTGCGGGATCTCCGCCTGGGCGCAAACCAGCACCCCGCCCGGCCGCAGTGCGGCGAGCATCCGGCACAGGGCGACGTGGGGATCGGCCACGAAATGCAGCACCGAGGAGCACCAGATCAGGTCGTAGCCTTCACCCAGGGCGTCGCGGGACAGGTCGCCTCCCCGGCTCCGCAGGCGCCCGGCCAACCCCGCCCGTGCGATGTTCTCCTGGGCCACGCTGGCGGCCTCCGGCAGATCGAACACCTCGCCACCGAGCACGGGGTTGGCCTCGGCCAGGGCGATGGCGACCAGGCCGGGACCGCCGCCCAGGTCTAGCAGGCGCTCGGCAGCGGCGAATTCGGGCAGGCGGCTCACCAGCGCCAGTGCCGCCGCGGCTGTGACGGCGCGCTGCTCCTGGGCGATCTGCAGGCGCGCCGCCGCCTGCCAGTTGGCTCCGGTCCCGGCGAGATGGGGTGCGATGCTGGCCCGGCCGCTGCGCACCTGCTCACCCAGCTGGTCGCCGAAATGGCGCAGCGCCTGGGTACGGAACAGCCAGGCATCGCCACAATAATCAGGGGACACGCGACTCAGGTACTGCCCCGCGACCGCCCCGGTGCCATAGCGCCACTGGCACGGCGTTGCATCCACGCCCCGGCGCTCCAGCAGGCGCATGCTCCAGAGCAGCTCCAGCAGCTGCGCGGTATTCGCCGGGTGCAGTTGCAGACGCGCGGCCGTCTCGGCCGCCGTCAGCGGCTCGACGAGCCGCTCGAACAGCTGCAGCTCCAGGGCCACGCGCAGGGCATCGGCCTGTACCGCCGCCAGGGAGACCTCCCAGTAAGGTTGCAGGGGGTGGCGGGCCTCAGCGGGCAGATGGCGGCTCATAACTGGTAGCTCAGGCGCAGGCCCAGTTCACGGGGCTCGCTGTACACCCGGGCCATGCCATTGAGGAAGCCGACCGCGTCGTAGCGCTTGTCCGTGGCGTTGTCGAGGTACAGGGTGATGCCGTAGTGCGCGTACTGGTAGCCGGCACGCAGGTCGAGCAGGGTGTAGCCGCCTCGGCTGAAACGGTTGGCGGAATCCAGATAGGTGCGCCCCACCCCGCTCAGGCCGGCCTGGGCGTACCAGCCGGCTGGGGCGTCGTAGCGCAGGCCGAGGTGACCGTTCAGATCCGGGGCGAAGGGGTTGTGATTGCCCCGGTGATCGGCATTGCGGTCACGGAAGCGCTCGAAGCGGGTGCGATTGATCCCCAGTGCGCCCTGTAGCCGCCAATCGTCTCCCAGCAGGTACTCGGCCTCCAGCTCCAGGCCGGTGGAGCGAGCCTCGGCGGCGTTGCTGATGGAAACGGCGCCCGGCACGACGATCTGCTGGACCTGCATGTCGTCGATATCCATCCAGTAGAGCGCGGCGGCGTAGCGCAGGCGGTGTTGCGCGCCCCAGCCCTTGAGACCGACTTCATAGGCGCGCACCTGCTCCGGGCCGTAGCCGGGAAAGTCCGCCGCGGCGGCGAAGGCGTTGAAGCCCCCGGCGCGAAAACCTTCGGCGTAACTGGCGTAGAGCTGGGCGTCCGGCGACCACTGGTACTGCAGCGCCAGCTTGGGGCTGAGACGTTGCCAGGCGTCGCTCTTGCGTGTGCCGCTGCGGGCCGACAGCTTGACCCTGTTCCGTTCCATGCGCGCCCCCAGGCTCAGCGACCAGCGCGTGGACAGCGGCAGCGTCCAGTGGCCGAACAGCGCGGTGGAGTTGCCGCCCAGGTCCACCCGGGTGCGGCTCTGGCCCATGGGTGAGTGCTGACGGAAATCCAGGTCGTGGTCGTCGCGATCCGCGTAGAAACCCAAGAGCCATTGGCCGCTGCCGGTCTCGCCCTCCAGGCGCAGTTCCTGGGACAGGTTGCTCAGGTGATGGTCACGCTCCACCCGCAGCAGGTCGGCGGGCAGAAAATCGCTGTCCTGGCGGACCCGGTCATGGAAGTCGTTGCCCGCGGTGATCGAGCGCAGCCTCAGGCCGTCGCCCAGTTCCTGGGCGAGATCCAGCGCCAGCGTACGCCCGCTGGAGCGATTCCAGTTCGACGTCCCGGAGCGCACCTCGCGCCGGGAGGAGTTCACGCCCCCCCACTGCGAACCGCCGTCCCGGTAGTCCTGGCGGCTGTAGCGCAGGGTGGCGCTGCTGCGCGCCGAGGGCGTCCAGCGCAACACCGCGCGGCCGTTGCGCCGCGCGCGGTCGTCCTCGCGGCCGCCGCGCTGGCGGTTGTCGATGAAGCCGTCCTGCTCCAGCCACTCGCCGGCGATGCCGGCATACAGGCTGTCCGCCACCAGCGCCTGGCTGAGGTCGAAGCGCAGCGAACGCCTGTCGCGACTCCCCAGGCTGGCATCGACCAGGGCATAGGGACTGTCGCCGGGCTGGCGCGTATGGAGACTCAACACCCCGGTCTCGGCATTGCGCCCGTACAGCGTCGCTTGCGGCCCACGCAGGACCTCCACCCGCTCGACACCCAGCAGGTTGCTGTCGAACCCCTGACCCATGAGGGTCGGGACACCATCGACCAGCATCAGCATCGAAGAGGAGAAGGCGGTGGCGCTGGAGGTCAGCCCCCGCATCACCGGGAGATTGGTGCCCGACTGGCCGAACGGCTGGAAGGCGAAGCTCGGCGTTCGCCGTGCCAGACCTTGCAGGTCTTCCACGGCCGCGGCGCGCAGATCGTCGCCATAGAACACCGAGAGACTGCCCGGCACCTGCTCCTGTCGTTGCTCGTGCTTGTTGGCCGTCACCGTGACGGACGGCAGGACCTGCTCGGCCCTGGCCGCAACCGCCAGAATGTGGGCGATTACCAGCACTCCGGCGCCCGATAAAGCATGCTTAGCCATCGTTTCCCCGCTGAATCAAGCGCAGATGGACCCGGCGAAGCCCCGTACGCAGGGTCCCTGTCATCTGACTCGTGCTATTGACGATGGGGAAGCTTAGAGATAAATACGAATGAGTATCATGTATGTTTGTATGAAATCAGGATCTACCTGTATCCATAAGGGAGGAAACAGAGCATGGCCGCTATCCAGAAAGCATTGCAGTCGCACCGCCTGGCGATGACCCAGGCCCGTTTGAGCCAACGCCAAGACAGCGGCTGGGAGCGTCACCGCCTGCCAGAGACCTGTGGCGAGTGTTACTCCGAACGTCTCCCGCTGGACGATGGCCTGGTGGTGGTGCGCTCGCGCTACCACCCGACGCGCAATCTGGCCGAAGAAACGGTCAATCCCCACGATCGGCGCATGCTGGTCATCACCTATGGCATCCAGGGGCGCTCGGTCTACACGGGCACGGACGGCTATTCCCTCGACTTCCGGGCCGGTTACACCACCATCACCGCCTTCCGCAGCAGCCATGGCGAGCGTTGCTACGAGGCCGGATCGACCGTCTCCCAACTACGCCTGCTGGTCGGCGAAGGCGTTCTCTGTCGCTACCTCGGTGCCGAGCGGGCCGCAGCCCTGCTGGCAACCGATCGCATCCGCCAGCTGGCCTTCCACAAGACCTCCCGCGCCAGCAGTGCCCATGCCGGGGCCCTGGCCCAGCACCTGCTGCAGAACAGCGGCGGCACGCTGGACGCCCATATCCACGCCCTGACCCTGCTGTCCGAACAGCTGGGCTCCATTGCCCCGCCGACCAGGAGCACGCCGCAACTCGGCCTGGCCGATATCGAGAAGCTGGAGCGGGCCCGCGACCTGATGCTCGAGCAGATGGACCAGCCTCTCACCGTTCCCTACCTCAGCGCAGCGGTGGGCCTGAACGAGTTCAAGTTCAAACAGGGCTTCCGCCAGCACTTCAAGACCACGCCGCACCAGATGCTCAACGAGCTGCGCATGCGCAAAGCCTACGCGCTGCTGGAGACCGGCTGCCAGGTCGCCCAGGCCGCTTACCGGGTGGGCTACCGCCACCCGAACAACTTCAGCGCCGCCTTCTCCAGCTTCTTCGGCAAGTCGCCGAAGTCGGTATTCGGCAAGAGGCGCTAGCTAGCTGCCGGGCTTGGCGAGCGCCGCCCTCTCCTGCCCCTCGGCAAGCCCGGCACTGGCCGCTGCACACGGCAACAGCCTGCCCGGCAGCGATCCACCGCACGCAATGGCGGCACCGCGCAAGGCCAGAGAAGAGCCGCGCCGCCCGGGTGCAGGCTGTCGATGCACGGGTTCCACACCTCGAGACCGGGGACTCTCGCCGCGGTATCGCACCGCGCCAGCCTGAACAGGCCTGCGCTGGTCGCCTGTCGGCGCCGACCTGCAGCATAAGTTTTCCTACTGCTTATCAGAAAATATTTGAATTTTGTTCTGGCCGCATATTGCGCAGTATGAAATCCGTAATAAGCAGGTTTACGAACCCGGCGACCGACGAAGAACAATACGAGGAATAACCATGTCCAATCTCATCAAGCAAATACCCAAAGTTTACGTTCTCGATAATGGCCGCATGAAGATGGATAAGAACTTCATGATCAGCATGCACAACCCGGCCACTATCGACAATCCGAACAAGCCCGCCGAGTTGATTGAGTTCCCCATTTTTACCGTGCTCATCGACCACCCAGACGGCAAGGTGCTGTTCGACACTGCGTGCAACCCCAACAGCATGGGTGAGAACGGCAGGTGGCCCAAAGAAATTCAGGACATGTTTCACTATACGGCGGAGGTCAATGGCCAGGACTGTCACCTGCATAGTCGCCTGGCGGAAATCGGCGTTGACCCGCGCGATGTCGACTATGTAGTCGTCTCCCACTTGCACCTCGATCATTCGGGCTGCCTGGAGTTGTTCACCAACGCAAAAATCATCGTTCACCAGAATGAGTTCAACGCCGCCCTTTCGAACTACGCCCAAAACAGAACCGCCGAAGGGTTTATTTGGGACGATGTGGATGCCTGGATCAAGAACGACCTGACCTGGCGGGTAGTCAAGGAAGCTGAAGGCGATCTGGATCTGCTCGATGGGATCCGGATCCTGAACTTCGGTGGCGGTCACTCCTATGGCATGCTTGGCTTGCACATCGAACTTCCTGGCCATGGCCCGTTGATTCTGGCATCCGACGCCGTCTATTCGGCAGAAAATTACAGCAATCCGAGCAGGCTGCCCGCGACCATTTATGACTCGCTCGGCTACATGAGAACAGTGGAGAGAATCCAGAAGCTTTCCAAGCAGACCGGCTCCGATGTTTGGTTTGGCCATGACAGTGAGCAGTTCAACTCCCTCATAAAATCAACTGATGGCTTCTACGAATAAGAGGACCGGCCGTGAGCAACATCATGTTTGTTGAGACATTTCGAATCAAGGTTTATGTGATCGCGGACTACCTGGAGCAGGTCCTGGACGCTATTGCCAGTGCCACCAATCTCAAGTACGGAAACTATGATGGCGTCTCCTGGTGCTCTCACCCCGGCATAGAAAGGTGCACGCCACGCGCCGGTTCCGATACCTATGGCGGGGAAATCGACAAGCCTTTTTCCATCGCCTCGACAAAGATCGAGTTTTCGATCCCTCGAGATAAGGAACTCCTTTCCAAAGTGGTTGCAAGCATTTTCGAGCACCACCCATGGGACGAGCCAGTCATCTGCATCACCGAGTCGGTAGACACTCGCAAAAACGGCGTTGTTTGACGGCAACTCTACACCCCGTAGAGGTCAAACTCAGCGGCCCAGGGAGCTTGCATCTCGGCTCTCTGGCCCACTGTCTGCCTGAAGCTGTATTGGCCACTGCCGAATCGCCAATCGCCTCCGACGCTGTCGTGGAAATACACACTGCAAAGCGCGTCGATGGATCGCCAAGCCTAACAGCGAATTGCGCTATCAGCATTCAAGGCGGGCGGCAAAGCTCCAGAATGTATTTCCGACCATAAAATCAATAGGTTCTCAGTGAGATCATTATGATAGGCAAGATTGCAGTAATGAAGCAGCCTGGACAGATAGAATTCCAGGAATATGATATCCCCGCGCCCAAGCCTGGATCGATTATTACCAAAGTCCTGTGCAGTAACGTTTGTGGCTCGGAGCTGCATATATGGTGCGGCCACCACCCGAAGAAGAGTGGCGGCCTGGGCCACGAAACGGTGGGCTTGGTCCACCAGATCGGCGAAGGGGTTTTGACTGATAATGCCGGCGCCGCTATCAAGGTGGGCGACCGTATTGCCGCCACCTACTTTATCGCTTGCCAGCGCTGCCCCTCCTGCCTGTCGGGCAAACTCAACCTTTGCGAGAATGCCTACAGCTTCTGGGCCAGGCAACCAGAAGAAGCGCCGCACTTCCACACCACATTCTCGACGCATTACTACATCCATCCCGGGCAGTTTTTCTACAAGGTTCCTGACAACGTTCCCGACAAATTGGCTGCCGGGGCGAACTGCGCCCTGTCGCAAGTTTACTACGGCATCGACTTGTCAGAGATCACGACCCAAGACACTCTGGTGATTCAGGGCGCAGGTGGATTGGGGATTTACGCGATCGCCCTTGCCAAACGCAAAGGGGTTAGCGTCATTGTAATCGACGCAGACAAGAATCGACTCGAACTGGCCAAGGAGTTCGGCGCCGACCATATCATCGACATGCGCGAGCAGCAGACCAAAGACGATCGAATTCAAGCGGTAAAGGCACTCACCAATGGTCGTGGCGCTGATGTTTGCCTGGAAGTGGCTGGTGTGCCCGAGGCGTTTGCCGAGGGATTGGAGTTGGTTCGTAGCGGCGGCAAGTTCGTCACGATGGGCAATGTAACCCCGGGCAAAACCATTGCCATTGACCCCGGTTATATCACCCGAAGCCAGATCACCATCATCCCGGTGATGCGCTACCAGCCCGTTTACCTGTACAAGGCGCTGAAGTTTCTGAGTGAAAACATCGAGAAACTGCCGTTTCATAAAATCCTCGATACCGAGTACTCGCTCGAAGACGTAGAGCTGGCACTTTCCGACTCCATGTCGCGCAAGGTGACCCGTGCTTCGATCGTGATGAAGTAAGCGCCAAGCAGGACCTGGACAGTCCGAATATCGATTGACCAGCAGGCACTGCGCGGAACCGTGTCCCAGGTTCGTAAAAGCGAGACAGTATTAGGCCGTATTGGTTGCTCAGCCTGCCTCTCGGCGAGTTGGCTGCCACGAGCGCAGCCAGTTTGCCGATCCCTATCCAGGCCCCTGCGCAGCGCCGTTCTCATATGGCACTGGTCATCAACAATTAACTCGCTACCGCTGAGGAGTTCCAAATGACGTCTTCGATTCTAGATTCGAAAATATTTGCGCCACTGTTCCACTCGCAGGAAATGCAGGCGGTCTTCAATGACGACGCGCGTGTAAAGGCCTATCTGGAAACCGAGGCGGCCTTGGCTCGCGCCCAGGCAAAACTCGGGCTTATCCCGGAAAACGCAGCTCGGAAGATCGACGAGGCTGCTAGCACTATCCAGATTGACATGGACCGCCTGGCCCATGACACCGGTACGGTGGGCTACCCCATTCTCGGCTTGGTGCGTCAATTGGTTGAAGCCTCCGGCAGCGAGTCCGGCGGCTACGTCCATTGGGGGGCGACCACTCAGGATATTATGGACACCGCATCGGTACTCCAGATTCGCGATGGACTGGAGTTGATCGACAGGGACCTCAAGCGGGTGGAAAAAGCGCTGATCGTGCTCGCCAAAGAGCACCGCAACACCGTAATGGCGGGGCGCACCCATCTGCAGCATGCATTGCCGGTCACCTTTGGCTACAAAGCGGCGGTCTGGCTCGACAGCCTTCGTCGCACTCAAAGCCGTCTTCAGGAGCTGCGTCCGCGCGTGCTGATGGCTCAACTATGGGGTGCAGCAGGTACCCTGGCCTCCATCGGCGACAAGGCTGAATTGCTGACGGGCGCCGTGGCCGAAGAGCTGGACCTTGTAACCCCGGACGCTCCTTGGCATGCGACCCGGGACGGGTTTGCCGAAGTGGCTTGCGCCCTCGCGTTGATGACCGGATCGCTGAGTAAGATCGCGCTCGACATCATGATCATGTGCATGGACGAGATATCCGAAGTTGCCGAGCCCTTCGTCAAGGATCGCGGTGCGTCGTCGACGATGCCACAGAAGCGCAATCCAATTTCCTGCGAGGTCATTCGTGGCTGCAATATGGGTGTCATCAAGGCCGCTGGATTGCTGATGGATGCCCAGGAAGCTGACTTCGAGCGGGCGACAGGCCCTTGGCACGCAGAGTGGATCGGGCTGCCCCAGGCCTTTGTCCTGGCACATTGTGCGCTTTCTCAGGCGGTCTTCTTGCTAGAGGGCCTGGAAGTGTTCCCCGATAAAATGGCCAAGAACCTCGACATCAGCAAAGGTCTTATCGTCGCCGAGGCCGCCATGATGGCGCTGGCGCCACACGTAGGCCGGCAGGCCGCTCACGACATCGTCTATGAAGCCTGCCTCGAAGCACAGAGCCATGACTGCTCCTTGTACGATGTGCTGTCGCAAAACCAGGATGTCACTCGATACATCGATCAAGATGCGCTGGTAAAGGTGCTATCGCCTTCATCCTATCTGGGGTTGTCGCAGTTGATCGTCGACAGGGTTACTGCCGGCTGAAGCAATGGAGAGCCAGTCAGAGATCCGTTGCTGGCTTGCCAGGCCGTCCTCGGTTTAGGGGAGGCCCACCGGTGTCAACAGAAGCCAGGGCTGACCCCCTGGCTTCTGCGTTTTACAGCTGTGAATGAAGCCCTCGTGCCGGGCGTGTCCGCATCTGCCGGCGCACTCGGTACTGGAAAAGCCCATGGGGCTTGCGCGATAGCGCTCAGGCTGTGTGGATAGGCTTATTTAGCGGAATAATTGGATTTATTCGACGTCGCCTGATGCCAGAACAGGCGGCGGGGCAACATAAGCTTTTCTACTGCGTAGCAGAAATAATTTGAATTTTCTTCTGCCGCCATATTGACCACTATGTTCCATAGCAAAAAGTAAGACCTGCCAAAACCGCCAAGCCGATAGTAGGCCGCGGCGGAGAAAGTAAACAGCGAGTCCGCGTAATGTTTAAGTTATTCGGGAGGTAGAGCTAAACCCAGTACCGCCTGCCTGCCTGGCAATCAATACACATGCTCCTGGATTAGGCTGCCCCTCAAACTGGAAGCATAGACATACGGATACATAGCGCTACACCAACGCAAAAGGAATGCCTTAACGTGCCTCGTCGAGTAGCGAAAGACATTCGGCGCTGCATATTATAAAAATAAGCTAGAGGTAGATCATGAACGCCAGCTATCAAGAGTCTATAGACACTCCTATAGAGCCCGTCACCAGTACTAGAAATAACAGCAATAGAAGAATGCAGATCTTCAGCATTCTAATTGTTATCGCCGTTGCGTTACCGCTTATATTGCTGCCAGAAGAGGGTAAGGGGTTCATCGACTCGCTGTTCAAGTCGATGACGCATACCTTCGACTTTGCATTTCTATCTCTGCCGCTCGCGGCGATGGGCTTTCTGATTTATCTCGCGTGCACTCGCTACGGCGACATCAAGCTCAGTGCGGACCAGGCTGCACCCGCAGAGTTCTCCAGAAGCTCATGGATCATGATGGTGTTCCTGGCCGGTATCGCCACCGGGTTGATGCTCTGGGCGGGAACCGAATGGGCGTATCACTATGCCTGGACGCCTTTCGGGATAGAGCCGAAAACCACTGAAATGTACGTAGTGGGTCAGGCCTATGGTCTCTTTCACTGGGGCCCCTCTGCCTGGGCAATCTATTGCGTGCCCGCCATCGCCATGTCCTACATCTATTACGTGCGCAAGAAGCATATTTACAACCTCAGTGAGTCGTGCCGCGGCGCGCTCGGAGGCCTGGTTGATGGTCCCGTAGGCACTTTCATCAACTATATGTTCCTGTTCGGCATCCTGGGCGCCGCCGCTACCTCTCTCGGCTTGGGCACGCCCATGATCGGCATGGCCGTAGCCAGTGTGCTGGGGATCGAACCTAGCCTGACCATGGACATCTCCATCATTCTCGCCTGTACGGCAGTCTTCACGATCAGCAGTGGCTTGGGCCTGGCCAAGGGCATCAAGCGCCTGAGTATTTTCTCGACCGTGGTGACGGTGGCGATCGTGCTGTACATCCTGATGGTCGGCCCGAGCAAGTTTATTATTGGTCTTGGCTTCGACTCCGTGGGTTATGCCGTCGAAAACTTCATAAAGATGAGCACCTGGACTGACAGTGTCGGTCAAAGTGGTTTTCCGCAGGCTTGGACGGTGTTCTATTGGGCCTGGTGGATCGCCTACGCCCCCTTTATGGGCATGTTTGTAACGCGCATCTCTCAGGGAAGGACCATCCGCGAAGTGATCCTCGGCATGCTCGTCTTCGGCACTGCCGGCACCGCCATGTTCTACATCGTGGTGGGGGGCTATGGCATCGATCTGCAGATGACTGAAACCCTTGCCGTGTCGGAAATCGTCAACAGTAAAGGCGGCGCTGCAGCCATTGTCGAGATTTTCAAGACGCTGCCAGGCGCCACCCTTCTTCTGATCGCTTTGGCCGTATCCGGCATCGTGCTTCTGGCTACGACCTTCGACTCCGCCGCCTATGTGTTGGCTTGCGCCACCTCCAGCGAGCTCGGCGAGGGTCAAGAACCCGAAAAGGCCAACCGCCTGTTCTGGTGTTTCGTGATCACGATCCTGCCGCTGGCACTGTTGTTCGTGGGGGGGCTGAAAAGCATGCAGACGGCATCGGTGATCGTCGCGCTACCACTGTTGCTGATTCTGTTCTGCATGATGATCACCACGATGCGCTATATGATGGAGGATCGGGCTGCCGAGGCGACTCGAATCGGGCGCTCGCATTGAACTGCGCAATAATGTGGCGGGGACCGTAATAGTTCGCGAGTCGAGCCGACTGAGGCCCCAGGGATTGCTGACTAGCAGAGCGAAACAGTTGTTCAAGCATAGGCAATCCCTGGTCGACCTGGTAAGACGAATGAGGATCAGACGATGAAAAGACCGCCGCCGCATAATTGGTTGTTCGTTTTCAAGATTATCGTCGAGTCAGGCTCGATTACCGAAGCCTCGGAAAGGCTCAACGTGTCGCAGTCTGCCGTTAGCCAGCAGATCAAGTCCCTGGAGGACTATCTGGGCGCGCGCCTGATCGTAAGAGGAAAGAAAGGCATTTCCCTGACTGACGTAGGCAAGCATTACTACAATGTCATTAAAGTTGCCTTGGAAAAAATTTCCGCCACCACCGATCAGCTGTTCGGCTCCGGGCATACCGACATCGTCACCATAAAGTCAAACTATTCCTTTGCCGATACTTGGCTGTCCGGAAAAATCCATGAGTTCCACAAGCGCTACCCGGACACCCAGGTCGAATTGTACTCCGGTCTATGGCTCACTGATTTCGGTGAAATCGGACGCGGGATAGAAATTCGTTACGGCGACGGGACCTGGAGTGACGCCAAATGCTACCAACTCACCCAGGATAATATTTTTCCGGTTTGTTCACCCGCGACGCACAGTACGATAAACAAGCTTGAAGATATATTCGATCACCCCCTGGTCTCCGTGATGGGTAACAAGACTGGATGGCAGGAGTGGTCCAGCGAGCATCAACGAAGCCTGCACATCAAGGCCAGCAATCTGCATGTCGAAAGCAATTTATTAGCCTACAAGGCTGCAGCGTCAGGGAATTACATCGCGCTGGGAATAAATTCGCTGGTCGATGGTTTTCTTGCGGATGGAAGCTTGGTGAGACTCGAATACGGCGATATGAAAAGCCGCGAAAATTTCTTTATCGTAGAGCCGGAGTACTACAGTATTTCCAATAAAGAAATGCAATTTGCCGAGTGGATGAAGTCAGAGTTCAAGCCGGTTAAATAGCACAACCCAGCCAGTTGGTCGATCAACGGGCACGCACCTTTCACACCGGCCACACCGGCAAGCCGCTCATCAAAAACAGTCAACCGCTATTAGAGTGGAACGGATTTGTTCGTCCATTTATCGAGGAGGCAACATGAAAACATACCAACTTTTCATCGACGGGCAGTGGACCGATGGCGCCGACGGCGTCAAAGAGCCAGTTATTAATCCGGCGACCGAAGAGGTCATTGGCCACTTCTGTCATGCGACGCCCTCGGACATTGACCGGGCCGTTGCCTCAGCCGATCAGGGCCTCAAGGATTGGCAAGCGGTGCCGCAATGGGAAAAAGGCGCGATTCTCAAGCGTGCCGCCGAGCTATTGCGCCAGCGTAAACAGGACATCGCGCAGGTTTTGACCCTGGAGCAGGGTAAGCCCTTGGCCGAGTCGGTAGGCGAGATCGAGCGCGCCGCTGACTTTATCGAGTGGGGCGGCGAGGAAGCGCGGCGCATGGCTGGCCGTCTGATGAGTGGGCGCGACAGCGGGAACACTATCGAGATTCGCAAGGTACCGGTCGGTGTGGTCGCCGCCTTTTCCCCATGGAACTTCCCAGTTGTGCTGACCGCCAAGAAACTTGCCGGGCTGCTGGGCGCAGGCTGTTCCTGTGTCGTCAAGCCGGCAGAGGAAACCCCCGGCGCGGCGATTGAACTTGTCAAAGCGCTGCTTGACGCCGGCGTTCCAGCCAGGACGCTAAACGTGGTACTCGGTAACCCCGCGCAGATATCAAGCCAACTGATCGCAGCCCCGTCCGTTCGCAAGATCACCTTTACCGGATCCTCGCCGGTGGGCAAATTGCTGGCGGCGAAGGCCGGCGAAGTCATGAAACCTGTCACTATGGAATTGGGTGGCCATTCCCCGGTCATCATCTTCGACGATGTCGACATCGAGCCTCTCGCGAAGATGTTGGTCGCCAAGAAGTTCTTCAACGCCGGCCAAGTGTGCGTTTCCCCCACACGTTTCTTTGTCCATGAAAGCAAATATGAGCAGTTTGTCGCGCTGTTCTGCGAGCACGCCAAGCATTTGATCGTTGGCAATGGTAGCGCCCACACCACGCAAATGGGGCCGCTTGCCAATGAGCGTCGCCTGCAGGCTATGGAGCAGCTAATTGCAGACGCCGTATCGAAGGGAGCCAGGATCGAGATCGGTGGCCGGCGCATCGGTGAGCAGGGGTTCTATTTCGAGCCCACGGTGCTTACCCGCGTCAGCCTGGATGCGGACCTTATGAGCAACGAAATCTTTGGTCCGGTAGTCCCGATCCTGCCGTTCAATGATGAAGATGAAGTGCTGCGGATTGCCAATGACGTCGATTATGGCCTGGCAGCCTACCTGTTCACCCATGACTCGAAGCGTCAACAACGCTTCAGTGAACAACTGACCGCTGGAACCATTGGTGTCAACGATGTCCCGGCGCACATTGCCGAAGTACCACTGGGTGGGTGGGGTGACAGCGGTTATGGTGTCGAGGGTGGCATCGAAGCGCTGGACGCTTACATGAAGAGCAAGTTCGTCAGCCTTCGTTGACGCTCAAAAATATGGTGGCGGCTACTCGCCCCACCATATGTCGATATGGTCACAGCTTTTCACCGCCCCTCACGGGCCAAATGATTCCAGATACTTCCATCGCCTACTGGGAAAGCACTTGATGGTCGGCATTCTGCGAATCGGCAGATCTGCAATCAGCATGGCTACCTGTTGAATCGATGGAAATGCACTGCTTGCGGAACGCCGTGAGCGCAGACGCCAGTCTCTGGTTTCAGGCAGAAGTCGAACTGCATGAGGCTGGTTACAGAACGACTTCGTGACCTTCAGCATGACCTTCGAGCCAGTTTCTCCCCCGAGGCACATGTAGCTGTCCGGTGCGAAGAGAATCCGAAGAAGTCCGAATCCGGCGAACCTGTCGAAACGCTCAGCGCTGGTTCTGCCGCGGCAGGCACTCCCTGCCGCAGAAGAGCGAGCAAGGGCCACTAATTACTCCTGCTCTCTAGAGAAACGCGGGTATGTCGCCGCGAAGCACGGCGTCGCTCAGCTCTGCAGAAAGTCCAGCACGGGCTGCGTGAAAGCCTCACCGGCCTCGACATTGGACAGGTGCGCCGCGGGCAGCTCGAGTAGCCGCGCCCCCGGGATACGCTCGGCCATGAAGCGGCCATCGGCCACCGTGGTCACCGGGTCGGCGCTACCGGCGACGATCAGGGTCGGAGTCCGAATCGACTCGAGTTGCTCGCAGTAATCGGCATCGCGCACCGCCGCGCAGTTCGCCGCATAGCCGCGGGAAGATGTCTGCGCCAGCATGGCCACCACGGCTTCGACCCGGGCCGGCTCGGCTGCGGCGAAGCCGGCGGTGAACCAGCGCGCGATGGAGGCGTCGCGCAGCGCCTGCATGGCCGCCTGGCCATCGCGCAGCACGCTGTCGATGCGCGGGTTCCACACCTCGGGGCTGGCAATCTTCGCCGCGGTGTTGCACAGCACCAGCTTGTCCAGGCGCTCGCCGGCGTTGATCGCCAGCCACTGGCCGATCAGGCCACCCATGGACAGACCGCAGAAATGCGCCTTGGCAATATCCAGGGCATCGAGCAACGCCAGTACGTCGCGGCCATTCTGCTCGATGCTGTAAAAGCCATCGCTGACCAGCGAGTGGCCATGGCCGCGGGTGTCATAGCGCAGCACACGGAAATGCTGGGTGAAGGCCGGCATCTGCGCGTCCCACATGTGCAGGTCCGTGCCCAGGGAGTTGGACAAGACCAGTACCGGCGCGCCGGCCGGCCCTTCGAGCTGATAATTCAATGCACCGTCGGCGAGTTGGACAACCGGCATTAGGCGATTCCTCACTAGAACATTCATTACAGGAGGCCGACCCGCGTTGCGCAACTGGCTCGCGTGCGCCCGGGTCGCCCATCATCCACTATCGCGGTTCACACCCGCTCGATGGCCAGCGCCAGGCCCTGGCCGACGCCCACGCACATGGTCGCCAGGCCGCGCTTGCCGCCGGATTTCTCCAGCTGATGCAGGGCGGTCAGCACCAGGCGCGCGCCGCTCATGCCCAGGGGGTGACCCAGGGCGATGGCCCCGCCATTCGGGTTGACCTGGGCCGCGTCGTCGGCCAGGCCCAGGTCGCGCAGCACCGCCAGGCCCTGGCTGGCGAAGGCCTCGTTGAGCTCGATCACGTCGAAATCGGCGACGCCGAGATTCAGCCGCTCGCACAGCTTGCGCACCGCCGGCACCGGGCCGTAGCCCATGATGCGCGGCGCCACGCCGGCGCTGGCCATGCCCAGTACCCGCGCCCGCGGGGTCAGGCCGTGTTTGCGCACCGCCTCGGCACTGGCCAGGATCAGCGCCGCGGCGCCATCGTTGACCCCGGAAGCGTTGCCGGCGGTGACCGTCTTGTCCGGGCCGTTGACCGGTTTGAGCTTGGTCAGGACCTCCAGGGTGGTGTCGGGGCGCAAGTGCTCGTCCTGCTCGATGACGGTGTCGCCCTTCCTGCCCTTGATCACCACCGGGACTATCTCCTCGGCGAAGAAGCCGGCGGCCTGGGCCGCCGCCGCGCGCTGTTGGCTGCGCAGGGCGAAGGCGTCCTGGTCGGCGCGCGAGACCTGATAGTCGTCGGCGACGTTGTCGGCGGTCTGCGGCATGGCATCCACGCCGTACTGCGCCTTCATCAGCGGGTTGATGAAGCGCCAGCCGATGGTGGTGTCCTCGATCTTCTGGTTACGGCCGTAGGCCGTGTCGGCCTTGCCCATGACGTAAGGCGCGCGCGACATGGACTCGACGCCGCCGGCGATGGCCAGCTCCATCTCGCCGCTGGCGATGGCGCGGAAGGCCGTGCCGACCGCGTCCATGCCCGAGGCGCAGAGGCGGTTGAGGGTCACCCCCGGCACCGAGTCCGGCAGGCCGGCCAGCAGCAGGGCCATGCGCGCCACGTTGCGGTTGTCCTCGCCGGCCTGGTTGGCGCAACCGAGAAACACCTCATCCACCTGGCTCGGGTCGAGCTGCGGGTTGCGCGCGATCAGCGCCTTGAGCGGCACCGCCGCCAGGTCGTCGGCACGCACCGGGGCCAGGCCGCCGCCGAAGCGGCCGATGGCGGTGCGCACGGCGTCGCAGATATAGACGTCGCGGCTCATTCCTCACCTCCGGCCTGGCCGTGGGCGGCGGCGGTGCGGGCCTCCAGGGCGCGCAGGGCTTCGAGCTCCACTGCCGTCGGCGCGGCGGTCTCGGCGACGCTGTCGGCAAAGCGGATGGCCCAGCCGGTGGCGGCCACCACCTGCTCGCGGGTCACCCCCGGGTGCAGCGAGGTGACGACGAACTCGTTGGTGCCGGCTTCCGGCTCCATGATGCACAGGTCGGTGATGATGCCCACCGGGCCGGCGCCGGGCAGGCCCAGCTGCTGGCGGTGGTCGCCGCCCTCGCCATGGCCGACCGAGGTGATGAAGGCCAGCTTGTCGACGAAGGTACGGTGCGACTGCTTGAGGATGATCAGCACCTGCTTGGCCGAACCGGCGATCTCCGGCGCGCCGCCGGCACCCGGCAGGCGCACCCTGGGCGCATGATAATCGCCGATCACCGTGGTGTTGATGTTGCCGTACTTGTCGACCTGGGCGGCGCCGAGGAAGCCGACGTCGATGCGCCCGCCCTGCAGCCAGTAGCGGAAGATCTCGCCGGTGGGCACCACGGTGTCGGCGGTCTCGGCCAGTTCGCCGTCGCCGATGGACAGCGGCAGCACACTCGGTTTGGCGCCGATCGGGCCGGATTCGTAGATCAGTACCACGTCCGGCGAGGACGTCAGGCGCGCCAGGTTGGCGGCCTTGGACGGCAGGCCGATGCCGACGAAGCACACCGCGCCGTTGTTCAGGCGGCGGGCGGCGGCCACGGTCATCATTTCATTGGTGCTGTAGGCGCTCATCACTTGGCCTCCTGCTGCGCGGCCAGTTTGGCCTTGAACTCTGAGAAATCGGCGGTGCCGCGGATGTATTCGTCGATCCAGGCGCTGAAGCGCTCGCGATCCCGGGCGATCGGGTCCCAGGCCTGGTAGAAGCGGTTGTCGCGCTCGGAGTAGCCCAGGGCATAGGACGGATGGGCCCCGCCCGGCACATGGCAGACCGCGGTCAGCGCCCAGCTCGGCAGAACGCAGGCGTTCATCGGCGCATTCAGGTCGTCGACGATCTCTTCGACGGTGACGATGCAGCGCTTGGCCGCCAGGGCAGCTTCCTTCTGCACGCCGAGGATGCCCCAGAGCAGCACGTTGCCCTTGCGGTCGGCCTTCTGCGCATGGATCACGGTGACGTCCGGGCGCACGCTCGGTACCGCCGCCAGCACTTCGCCGGTGAACGGGCAGGTGACCGTCTTGATCAGCGGGTTGACCTTGGGCAGGTCGGAGCCGGCGTAGGCGCGCAACACGGCGAACGGCAGGCCCGAGGCGCCGGCGACATAGGCGTTGGCCAGGTCCGCATGGCTGTGTTCCTCGATTTCCAGCGGCTGCGGCCAGCCCTTCTCCACCGCGTCGCGCAGGCGGTGCAGCGAGCCGACGCCGGGGTTGCCACCCCAGGAGAACACCAGCTTTTTGGCGCAACCGGCACCGATCAGCAGGTCATAGACCAGGTCCGGGGTCATGCGTACCAGGGTCAGCTCGCGCTTGTTCTGGCGGATCAGCTCATGGCTGGCGGCGGTGGGGATCAGGTGCGTGAAGCCTTCGAGGGCGACGGTGTCGCCGTCGTTGACGAAGCGTTTGATCGCCTCGCCCAGGGAAATGATTTCGGCCATCGGAGTTACTCTCGCTCGGTTGACGGTGCCACCGGCTGAGGGTGGCGGGTGAGTCAACGGTAAGCCGAGCGGCCCACTCAAACAATCCGATAATCGCTTATCCGTGCGATTACCGAACACTGTCTAGGCAAGCGCCTCCGCCATGCCCAGGGTCAGGGTGCGCTGCGCGTGCAGGCGCTGGACGATGCGCTCGACTATCTCCAGCCGCGCCACGGCCCCGGCACGCATCTCGTCCATGGCGCCCAGGGCGGCGGCAGCCTTCTCCAGGCCCGTGCCGGTGGATTGGCCGATGTGCTCGAGCCCTGCCCTTGCCTCCTGCGCCGATTGCTGCAGGCCGGCGGCGATCTGGCGAATCTCGCCACTGGACTCGTTGGCGCGCTGGGCCAGGTGGCGCACCTCGTCGGCGACCACGGCGAAACCGCGGCCGTGATCACCCGCCCGCGCAGCCTCGATGGCCGCGTTGAGCGCCAGCAGGTTGGTCTGCTTGGCGATGTCCTGAATGCTGCCGACGATGGCGCCGATGCGCAGCGACTGTTGCGACAGGCCATCGAACACCCGGTCGATGCTGTCCATGTAGCCGGCCAGTTCGCGGATCGCCGCCTCGCACGCCTGGATGCTGGCGGCGCTGAACTGCACCTTCTCGCCGCCGGCGCGCGCCAGGTCGGTGGCGTACTGCATGTCCTGCTCGGTGCGCTGGATGCCCTCGAGCAACTGCGCCAGGGGGGCGCGCAGCGCAGGCACGGGAGCGACCGGCGCTTCGACCGGCGCTGCCGCTGCCGGCAACGCCGGTTCCGGCGCCGGCGGTAGCGGCGCAGGCACCGACACCGGCACCTCGACCAGGGTCGGCGGCAAGCGCTGATAGAGCAGCCCGGCCAGGGCGAGGCAGGCCAACGACAGTGCGGCCAGCCCCTCTTCCAGGGGACTATCGAGCAGCAGGCCGGCGGCGGCCAGGGCCGCCGTCAGTTGCAACAGCGCCGCCAGGGGTTTCTGCCAGCGGCGTGGGGATTGAGCAGCTATCTGGGTCATGGAGGGGTCCCTGGCCTCACAGGCCGATATGGTTCTGCAGGATCTCGGGCCGGGTCTTCAGCTCGGCGCTGGGGC
The DNA here is from genome assembly GCF_018398425.1 of Pseudomonas lalucatii. Taxonomy (NCBI): domain Bacteria; kingdom Pseudomonadati; phylum Pseudomonadota; class Gammaproteobacteria; order Pseudomonadales; family Pseudomonadaceae; genus Pseudomonas; species Pseudomonas lalucatii. The sequence continues at coordinate 54,232 of NZ_JADPMV010000002.1, forward strand.
CGTCATAAACCACCCGCCCCTTGACCATGATCATGCTGCGATCGGTCAGGTCGAGCAGCACGTTGACGTTCTTGTCCACCACCAGGGTGGCGATGCCGCTGGCCTTGATCAGCCGGATCACCTGCCAGATCTCCTTGCGGATCAGCGGCGCCAGGCCCTCGGTGGCCTCGTCGAGGATCACCAGCTCGGGGTTGGTCATCAGCGCGCGACCGATGGCCACCATCTGCTGCTCGCCGCCGGAGAGGTTGCCGGTCAGGTGAGCGAAGCGCTCGGCCAGGCGCGGGAAGGTCGCCAGCACCCGCTCCAGGTCCCAGTCGCGGCGTCCGTCCAGGCCCGGCCGGGCCGCCATGATCAGGCTCTCGCGCACGCTCAGGTTGGGGAACATGCCGCGGCCTTCCGGCACGTAGCCGATGCCGCGGCGGATGATCTGGTGGGTGGCGCGGCCGCCGCAACGCTCGCCACGGATCAGCACCTCGCCGCGCCGCGCCGGGGTCAGGCCCAGCAACGAGCGGATGGTGGTGCTCTTGCCCATGCCGTTGCGCCCCATCAGCGCCAGGGTCTCGCCCGGCTGGATCTGCAGGTCGACGCCATGCAGGACGTGGCTGTTGCCGTAGTAGGTATGCAGGCCGGTGGCCTGCACCAGGGCTTGTGTGCTCATCAGAATTGCTCCTCGCCGTCGCCCAGATAGGCCTGCTGTACCGCCGGATCGTTGCGCACCTGGTCCAGCGGACCGCTGGCCAGCAGCTCGCCGTTGACCATCACGGTCAGGGTCTTGGCGATGCTGAACACCGCGTCCATGTCGTGCTCGACCAGGACCATGGCGTACTGCTTGGACAGGCTGGCGAGCAGCTCGACCACCCGCGCCGACTCGTCCTTGCCCATGCCGGCCATGGGCTCGTCGAGCAGCAGGAAGCTCGGTTCGGTGGCCAGCACCATGCCGATTTCCAGCTGGCGTTGCTCGCCGTAGCTCAGGGCATCGGCCAGGCTGTCGCGGTGCCGGGCCAGGCCGCACAGCTCCAGGGCCCGCTCGGCGCGCTCGCGCACCTCGGCGTAGGCCTCGCAGCGGCGGAAGAAGCGGAAGGAGTTCTTCAACCGCGATTGTGCGGCCAGCCAGCAGTTCTCCAGGCAGGTGAAGCTGGGGAAGATGTTGGTGCGCTGGAAGCTGCGGCCGATGCCCAGGTGCGACACCCGGTTGGGCGCCAGGCCGGTGATGTCGCGGCCGTGAAAGAGGATCTGCCCGGCGCTGGGTTTGAGGTGGCCGGACAGCAGGTTGACCATGGTGCTCTTGCCGGCGCCGTTGGGGCCGATGATCGCATGCACCTCGCAGGGCGCCACGCTCAGGGAGATGTCGCTGACCGCGCGCAGGCCGCCGAAGGCCTTGCTCAGTCCGCGGGTTTGCAGGACAGGGGTGCTCATAGGCCGGCCTCCTTCTTCAAGGTGTCGGGAGCGGACGGTTCCGTCTCCGCGGTGGATACGGCGTTGCGCGGGGTGCAGAGCTGCAGCAGCAGCCCGGCGATGCCGCGGGGCAGCAGCAGGACCATGGCGATCACCACCAGGCCCATGGGCAGCTCCCAGTGCGGGGTCAGGCCGGCGAACAGCTGGTGCAGGCCCTCGAAGGCGAAGGCGCCGAAGATGGCGCCGAACAGGCTGCCCATGCCGCCGAGGATGACCATCACCAGGGCGTGGGCCGAGAGCTGCCAGCTGACCTGGCCGGGGCTGACGAAACCGTACTGGGTGGCCGAGAGCATGCCGGCGTAGCCGGCGATGGTGCCGGCGATGACGAAGGCCGCCAGCTTGTAGAACAGCGGGTTGTAGCCCATGGAGCGGACCCGCTCCTCGTTGTGCTTGATACCCAGCAACACCCGGCCGAACGGCGCACGCAGGAAGCTGCGCAACAGCAGGTAGACCAGCACCAGCGAGCCGAGCACCAGGTAGAACAGGCTGCGCGGGTTCTCCAGGTCGAGCAGCTGGACCCCGGCGATGCGCACATCAGGCTTGAGGAACAGGTAGATGCCGTCCGAGCCGCCGGCGAAGGACGCGTCGTGGAACAGGTAGTAGAGCATCTGCGAGAAGGCGATGGTCGCCATGATGAAGAAGATGCCCGAGGTGCGGATGATCAGCAGGCCCATCAGCAAAGCGGCGGCGGCGCTGACCGCCAGGCACAGGGCCAGGGCCAGCCAGAAGTTCACCGCCTCGAACTCCGGGGCGAACAGCACCAGGCTGTAGCCGGCGATGCCGAAGAAGGCCGCCTGGGCCAGGCTGACCATGCCGGTCACGCCCACCAGCAGGTCGAGGCTGAGGGCGACCAGGGCGAGGATCATGATGTGGGTCAGCTGCTGCAGGTGAAAGCCGTGCTGCTCGCCGCTGAGGCTCTCGCCGAACAGCGGAAAGCCGGCCAGCAGCAGGGTCAGCGCCAGCAGCAGATAGCGAATGACAGGGGGTAAGGGACGCATGATTGGTTTCCTCCGAGGGGCAGGTGTCAGGCGAACAGCCCGCGCGGTTTGAACAGCAGCACGACGGCCATCAGCACATAGATCGCCATGCCCGCGTACTCGGGCACCAGCACCGCGCCCCAGGTGGCGGTCAGGCCCACCAGCAGCGCGGCGAGGAAGGCGCCGCGAATCGAACCCAGGCCGCCGATCACCACCACCACGAAGGCGATGATGAGGATCTGGTTGCCCATGCCCGGATACACCGAGGACACCGGCGCGGCGACCATCCCGGCGAGCGCGGTGAGCGCGGTGCCGGCGGCGAACACCAGGCTGTAGATGACCCGGATATTGATGCCCAGGCCCTGGACCATCTCGCGGTTGCTGGCGCCGCCGCGGATGATGATGCCCAGGCGGCTGTGCTGCAGGATCAGGTACATGGCCAGGGCGATCAGCCCGCAGACGGCGGAGATGAACAGCCGGTAGACCGGGTACTCGAGGGTCTCGGTGAGCTGCACCGAGCCTTCCAGCAGCGCCGGAATCGCCACGCTGTGGACGTCGTTGCCCCAGGCGATGCTGCGCAGCGAATCGATCACCAGGATCAGGCCGAAGGTCATCAGCACCTGGTCGAGGTGGTCGCGGCGGTACAGCGCCTGGATCAGGAAGCGCTCGATCAGCACCCCGAGCAGCGCGGCCAGCGGCAGGCCGAGGAGGATGGCGAGAAACAGGTTGCCGGTCAGCGCGGTGAGCCAGAAGGCCAGGTAGGCGCCGACCATGTACAGGGCGCCGTGGGCCAGGTTGATGATGTGCATGATGCCGAAGATCAGCGTCAGGCCGCTGGCGATGAGGAACAGCAGCAGGCCGTACTGCAGACCGTTGAGGGTCTGGATGAGAACTGTGGGGAAATCCATCGGGAGTACCTGGCGTAGACGAGTGAACCCCGGGCGCCACTCAGGGCGCCCGGGTATGCCGCTGGACCTAGAGCTTGCAGCCCGGCGCCGGGTCGGCCAGGGCGCTGGCCGCGGTGCCCGCCACCCGGTTGGCGCCGTCACGCACCTCGCGCAGGTAGACGTTCTGCACCGGGTTACGGGCCTTGGAGAAGGTCCACTCGCCGCGCGGGCTGTCGATGCGCGCCTGGCTCATGGCGGCGAGCCAGGCGGCGCGGTCGGCGGTATTGCCGGCCACCTGTTGCAGCGACTGGGCCAACAGCAGGCCGGTGTCGTAGCCCTGTACCGCGTAGACGTCCGCTTCCTTGCCGAACTGCTGGCGGTAGTCCGCGCGGAACTTGTTGTTCTGCGGGGTATCCAGGCTGTCGGAATAGTGCAGCGTGGTCAGCACCCCCTCGGCGGCCTGACCCTGCGCGGCCAGGGTGCCCTCGGTGAGGAAGCCCGAGCCGAGCAGCGGGATCTTGCCCTGCAGGCCCGCGGCGGCGTAGTCCTGGACGAACTTGGCGGCGCCGCCACCGGCGAAGAAGACGAACACCGCGTCGGGCTTCAGGGCGGCGATCTCGGTCAGTTGCGACTGGAACTCGACGTCCGGAAAGGGCACGTAGATTTCCTTGCTGACGGTGCCGCCGGCCTTCTCGAAACCTTCCTTGAAGCCGTCCACCGACTCGGTGCCGAAACCGTAGCGCCAGGCCAGGGTGACGACGTTCTTGTAGCCCTTGTCGACAGCCACCTGGCCCATCGGGTAGGCGGTCTGCCAGGAGCTGAAGGAGGTACGGAAGATGTTCGGCGCGCACAGCGGGCCGGTGGCGGCGTTGAAGCCGGCGTTGGGGATGATCAGCGGAACGCCGCTGTCGCGGGCCACCTTGACCGCGCCCATGCCCACCCCGGAATGCACCGGGCCGACCACCACGTCGACCTTGGCGCCGTCGACCAGCTTCTGCATGTTCGGCACCGCCTTGCCGGGATTGGCCTCGCTGTCGACGCTGACGTACTCCACCGCACGGCCGCCGAGTTCACCGCCCTGCTGCTCGATGGCCAGCTTCATGCCGTTGGTGATGGCCTCGCCGAGGGCCGCGTAGGTGCCGGTATAGGGCAGCAGCAGGCCGACCTTGACCGGCTCGGCCGCCTGCGTGCCGGCGCACAGGGCCAGGGTCAGGGTGGCGGAGCTCAGGGTGATAGCGACTTTCTTATAGTTGTTCATCGTGGTTATCCATTTACGCAAGGTTATAGGAGGTGTCGCAGATCTCCGCCGTGCCGCTCCGGCGCCCAGGCCAGAGCGGCACGGGGCTTAGAGCAGGTTCCAGGTGTAATTGAAGATCAGGCGGTTCTCGTCGACGTCGCTGCGGTAGTTGGAGCGCGCGGTGACGTTGCGCACCTTGACGCCCAGGCCCTTGAGCGAGCCGCTCTGCACCACGTAGCCGATGTCAAGGTCGCGCTCCCACTCCTTGCCCTCGAAGCCACGGCCGGTGTCGACGTTGTCGCCCGTCAGGTAGCGCACCCCGGCCACCAGGCCCGGCACGCCCAGGGCGGCGAAGTCGTAGTCGTAGCGCACCTGCCAGGAGCGCTCGTCGGCCGAGTCGAAGGTGAAGGTCGGCACTTCGTTGCCCAATGGGCTGACGTTGGCGAACACCCGTGGCAGGCCGTCGTCGCCGAACATCGCCTGGTAGCCGAGGTAGAAGGTGTGGGCGCCGTACTTGGCCGACAGCAGCGAGTAGGCCGCCTGGTTGTCCAGCTTGCCGAGCAGCTGCTCGCCGTCCTCGGTCGAGTCGAAGTAGCCGAGGCTGGCGCCGAGCACCCAGTCACCCACCGGCTCGCTGTGCTTGAGGCTGAAGTAGCGCTGGTTGTAGAGGTCCTCGAGCTGGGCGTACCAGGCGCCGACCGAAGTGCGGTTGGCGTTGAAGGCGTAGTCGGCGCCGCCGTAGTTGAACCGGTCGGTGGTGATCAGCTGGCCGGCCTGGCGCCGCGGGACGAAACCGACCATGGCGCCCAGTGCCTCGTCGCCGGCCTCGTTGCGCAGGCTGGTGGAACGCAGCTGGCCGGCCTGCAGGGTCAGCCCGGCGATCTCGTTGGAGACCAGGCTGGCGCCCTGGTAGGTCGGCGGCAGCAGACGGATGTCGCCGAAGTACAGCACCGGCAGCACCAGCTGCTGCTCGCCGACCTTCAGTTCGGTCTTCGACACCCGGACCTTCACCGCCGCCCCCAGGCGGCTGTATTCGTCGGCCGCCCTGCCCGCGTCGGTCACCGGCAGCAGGCCGGTGTTGACCCGGTCCGGGCTGCTGTCGAGCTTGAGGCCGAGCAGGCCGACGGCGTCGACGCCGAAGCCGACCGGGCCCTGGGTGTAGCCGGACTTGAAGTTGAGGATGAAGCCCTGGGCCCACTCCTCGGCCTTGGACTGCTGGTTCGGTCCGACTATGTCGGAGAAGTCGCGGCTGAAGTAGTAGTTGCGCGCCGTGAGGGTGGCGCTGCTGTCCTCGACAAAACCGCCTTCGGCCGCCATCAGGGTCGAGGGCAAGGCCAGGGCGACGGCCAGGGACAAGGGGGCCCGCAATACGCGGGGTGCACGGATCGATTGCTTCATCGTTTCACTCTTTGTAGTTGTTGTCGTGATGTTGACTTCCACCCTTGCCGACAACGAGTCACGGCAACGCAAGCGGGTGGCCTTACCCCCGCCCTGCCCCGGTATCCCCCAGGCAAGGCGGCAATAACCGATGGAACGGCTGGCCTAGCGCGCCACCTCCCGTTCACCCAGCGCCTCGGCCCGGGGCGCCTGGTCGATACGTCGCGCGCCGAGCAGCAGATGGGCGGCGATGCCGAAGATCAGTCCCCAGAACGCCGCCGACAGGCCGAGCAGGGACATGCCCGAGGCCGTGACCAGGAAGGTGATCAGCGCCGCCTCGCGGTCCTCCGGCACCGCCATGGCGCCGGCCAGGGCGCCGGCGATGGCGCCGAACAGCGCCAGCCCGGCCAGCGCGGCGATCAGCTCCTTGGGCAGGGCGCCGAACAGCGACACCAGGGTCGCGCCGAACAGGCCCAGCAGCAGGTAGCACAGCCCCCCGACGACGCCGGCCACGTAGCGCTTGCGCGGGTCCTCATGGGCCTCGCGGCCGGTGCAGATGGCCGCGGTGATGGCCGCAAGGTTCAGCCCGTGGCAGCCGAAGGGCGCCAGCAGCAGGCTGCCCAGGGCACTGGCACTGATGATGGGGCTGGCCGGGGTCTGGTAGCCGGCGTTGCGCAGCACCGCCATGCCGGGGACGAACTGCCCGGTCAGCGCCACCATCACCAGCGGCAGGGCGATGTTGAGGATCGCCGCCAGGCTGAACTCCGGGGTGATCCACACCGGCACGGCCAGGCCGATCACCAGCGCCTCGCCGTGCAGGTCGCCGCTGGCCAGGGCCACCAGGCAGCCGACCAGCAGCACCGCCATCACCGCGTAGCGCGGCAGCAGGCGCTTGCAGATCAGGTAGCTGGCGAACATCGCCAGCACCAGCCAGGGCTGGCTCTTCAGCGAGACGAACAGGCCGGTGCCGAAGCTGAACAGGATGCCGGCCAGCATGGCCGCGGAGATCGCCGCCGGCAGGCGGCCGATGATGCGGTCGAAGGCGCCGGACAGGCCGACCAGGAGGATGATCAGGTTGGCCACCAGGTAGGCGCCGACCGCCTCGTTCAGGCTGATCTGCGGCAGCAGGGTGACCAACAGCGCCGAGCCCGGAGCCGACCAGGCGATGACCAGCGGCACCCGGTAGCGCAGGCTCAGGCCGATGCCCAGCACGGCGCTGCCGATGGAGATGGCCCAGACCCAGGACGCCAACACGGCATGGGACAGGCCGGCACTGTCGGCCGCCTGGAAGATGATCACCAGGGGCCCGGCGTAGGAAATCAGCGTGGCGATGCAGCCCGCCACCAGGGCCGACAGCGAAAAATCATGGAACAAGGTTTTCATAAGACCTCGTCGTCAGGGTGCAGCTCGCCATCCGTGGCCAGAAGCCCGGATCGCTGTTGTTGTGGGTGAAGCGGGAACCCTCGGGTGGATGGCGCTGTGGCCATCCGCCCTTGGTTCCAGGCGTAGGGTTCGGGGAGTGAGCACCAGCTCCCCCCCTGCCCTTCAGGCGTCCTGCAGGGCCCGCGGACGCTGGCTGCGCTGTTCGGCGGCCGGCGCCGGCGCCTTCTGCACCTCGAAGTCGAACACCAGTTCGGCGAAGCGACCCTGCACGCCACGGGCCTCGGCCGCGGCGGCGTCCTCGACGAAGCGCAGCTTGCCGACCAGGCCCTCGCGGGTGGCGTAGGCGAAGTCGTCCCACAGGTACTTATCGCCATCCAGGTTGATCTGGGTGGTCAGGTGGCGGTGGCCCGGCGCCGAGACGAAGAAGTGGATATGCGCCGGACGCTGGCCGTGGCGGCCGAGCAGGTCCAGGCATTCCTGGGTCGGCCCGTCCGGGGCGCAGCCGTAGCCGCTCGGCACTATGCTGCGCGCGCGGTAGCGGCCTGCGGCGTCGGTGACGATGCGCCGGCGCAGGTTGTACTCGCTCTGGCTCTGGTCGAAGAAGGAGTAGTTGCCCTTGGTGTTGGCGTGCCACAGGTCGACCACCGCGCCGGCCACCGGCTGGCCGTCGGTGTCGCGCACCACGCCCTCGAGGAACATCACGGTGGCCTCGGCCAGTTCGCTGCCGTCGTCCATCCGTGCCTGGCCCTCGCAGATCGGCGCGCCGGCCACATACAGCGGGCCCTCGATGGTCCGCGGGGTACCGCCGGTTAGGCCGGCCTCGGCGTCCTTGGCATCCTGCAGCAGGTCAAGGAAGTGCTCCAGGCCCAGGCCCGGCACCAGCAGGCCGAACTCGCTGCGTGCGCCCAGGCGGTTGAGGTAGTCGACCGCGGTCCAGAACTCGTCGTCGCTTACCTGCAGGTCCTCGATGATCTTCGCCGCGTCGTTGATGATGCGCAGCATGATTTGCTTGACCCGCGGGCTGCCCTGGTCGTTCGTGAGGCCGGCGGCCTCTTCGAAGAATTTCTGGATCTCGGCAGTGTGGGAAATCTTGATAGTCATGACGGTTAACCTCGAGTTGTTGTTATGGCGCCGGGCTTAGCGGTCGTCGGAATGGATCGACGAGGGATGGCGGCACAGGCCGTCGATCTCGATATCCATGTAGGGAAACAGCGGCAGCTGCATCAGGGTGTCGTGCAGCGCCTCGACGCTGTCCACATCGAACAGGCTGTAGTTGGCGTAGTGCCCGGCGATGCGCCACAGGTGGCGCCACTTGCCCTCGCGCTGCAGACGCTGGGCCAGTTCCTTCTCGTCGGCCTTGAGCTGGCTGGCGCGGGCCGGGTCCATGTCCGCCGGCAGTCTTACGGTCATCTTCACGTGGAACAGCATGGGATCGATCTCCTCGTTAGGGGCGGCGGAAGAACGCCAGGCGCTCTTCGTCCAGGGTCAGGCCCAGGCCCGGGGTCGCCGGCACCTGCAGGTGGAAGTCGCGGTAGACCGGCGCCTCGCTGACGATCTCCTCGGTCAGCAGCAGCGGGCCGAACAGCTCGGTGTGCCAGGTCAGCTGGCGCAGGGTGAGGAAGGCATGGGCCGAGGCCAGGGTGCCGATCGCCCCTTCGAGCATGGTCCCGCCGTACAGGGCGATGCCGGCGCTTTCTGCGATCTGCGCGGTACGCAGCACGGCACGCGGGCCGCCGTTCTTGGCGATCTTCAGGGCGAAGATGCTCGCCGCACCGTCGGCCGCCAGGCTGAAGGCGTCCTCGACGCTCTCGATCGACTCGTCGGCCATGATCGGCGCCGGGCTGCGCTGGTTCAGGCGGATCTGCCCGCCGCGGTTGATCCGCGCGATCGGCTGCTCGATCAGGTCGATGCCGTTGTCACCGAGAATGCGGCAGGCGCGCAGGGCCACCGACTCGTCCCAGGCCTGGTTGACGTCGACCCGCACGCTGGCCGAGTCGCCCAGGGCCTGCTTGATGGCGATCACATGCTTGAGGTCACGGTTGACCTCGCCGGCGCCGATCTTCAGCTTGAAGATGCGGTGGCGGCGCGCCTCAAGCATCTGCTCGGCCTCGGCGATGTCCTTGGCGGTGTCGCCCGACGCCAGGGTCCAGGCCACTTCCAGGCTGTCGCGCACCCGGCCGCCGAGCAGCTCGCTGACCGGCAGACCGAGGCGCTTGCCCTGGGCGTCGAGCAGCGCGCTCTCCAGGCCGGACTTGGCGAAGGTGTTGCCCTTGGCCGCCTTGTCCAACCGCTGCATGGCGGCGTTGATGTTGGCCGCGTCCTGGCCGAGCAGCAGCGGGCCGAGGTGGCTGTCGATGTTCTGCTTGATGCTCTCCGGGCTCTCGTTGCCGTAGGCCAGGCCACCGATGGTGGTGGACTCGCCCAGGCCTTCGATGCCGTCGGAGCAGCGCAGGCGGATCACCACCAGGGTCTGCTGCTGCATGGTGTGCATCGCCAGCTTGTGCGGGCGGATGGTCGGCAGATCGACGATGATCGCCTCGATGCTTTCGATCAGGACTTGGCTCATTTCGGCTCAGATTCCGCAGGGTGTGATCAGGAAGCCGCCACCGCAGCACCCGGCGCGGCATTACGGCGGCGCTGGCTGCTGAGGGCGAACAGGGTCATGGCGACGGCCGCCACTGCGCCCGGCACGGCGAAGGCCATGAAGTTGAGCTGCAGCGGCAGGTTGATACCCATCAGCGCGCCGCCCAGCAGCGGCCCGACTATGGCGCCGTTGCGGCCGATGCCCGAGGCCCAGCCGAGGCCCGTGGAGCGGATCGACAGGCCGTAGAACTGCGCGGCGGCGGCGTACAGCAGGATCTGCGTGCCGATGGTGGTGGCGCCGGCGATGAAGATCAGCAGGTAGAGCAGCGCGGGCGCGCTCTTGAAGCCGAGCAGGCTGATGGAGACGGCGGCGGCGACGAAGAAGGCCACCATCACCTTGCTCAGGTTAAAGCGGTCGCCCAGCCAGCCGCCGAGGATGGCGCCGGCCATGCCGCCGAAGTTCAGCGCCAGCAGGAACGACAGGCTCGAGCCCAGGCTGTAGCCGGCGCCGGCCATCAGTTTCGGCAACCAGGAACTCAGCGCGTAGACCATCAGCAGGCAGCAGAAGAACGCCAGCCACAGGCACAGGGTGCGCAGTGCGCGGCCCTCGCGGAACAGCTCGAACACGGCCACGCCCTGGCCCTTGCCCTCGCTCATCAGCAGCTCGCCGCTGTCGGCGAGCGCCGCGTCCGGCGCGACCCGCCGCAGGATGGCGCGGGCCTGGGCGTGGCGGCCCTGGCGCACCAGGAAACCGACCGACTCGGGCAGCAGCCAGAAGATCAGCGGCAGCAGCAGCAGCGGCACCCCGGCGGCGAAGAACATCGACTCCCAGCCGAAGCGCGGCAGCATGTAGATACCGACGCCGGCGGCCAGCAGGCCGCCCAGCGAATAGCCGCTGAACATCACCGCCACCAGGGTGCTGCGCAGGCGCTTGGGCGCGTATTCGTTCATCAACGCCACGGCATTGGGCATCAGGCCGCCGCAGCCGAGGCCGGCGAGGAAGCGGCAGATGCCGAACTCGGTGGGGTTGCTGGCGAAGCCGTTGACGATGGTGGCAGTGGAGAACAGCGCGAAGCAGATGGCGATGCCCTTCTTGCGGCCGATGCGGTCGGCCAGGGTGCCGAAGGCCAGGGCGCCGAACATCATGCCGAACAGCGCATAGCTGCCCAGGGCGCCGGCCTCGAGCGGGGTCAGGCCCCACTCCTGCATGATCGCCGGCAGCACCACGCCGTAGATGAACAGGTCATAGCCGTCGAAGATCAGCAGCAGGGCGCACAGCGCCATGACCATCCAGTGGAAGCGGGTGAAGCCCGCGTTGTCGATGATGTCGTGGACGTCGATTTTGCTCATGGCTCGGGACTCTTTTGTTGTTGTAGTGCGGGTGCGTCCAGGCGGGTCTATCCCTCGGCGGTCGGCGAGCGGGCTCAGCCCAGGTCGCCGCCGCCCACCGGCAAGGTCACGCCGGTGATGTAGCTGGCTTCGTCGGAAGCGAGGAAGAGGATCGCGCCGACCTGCTCGTCGATGCTGCCGTAGCGCTTCATCAGGCTGCTCTGCACGGTCTGGTCGACGATCTGCTGGTACCAGCGCTTGTCCTGCTCGCTCTGTTCGGCATCGTTGCGCGGGATGCGCCGCGGCGGCGCCTCGGTCCCGCCCGGCGCGGTGGCGTTGACGCGAATGCCGCGCTCGGCGGTTTCGAACGCCAGGCAGGCGGTCAGCGCGTTGACGCCGCCCTTGGCCGCGCCATAGGGCACGCGGTTGACGCCGCGGGTGGCGATGGAGGAAACGTTGACGATGGCGCCGCTGCCCTGCGCGAGCATCTGCGGCAGGGCGGCGTGGCAGCACCACAGGGTGGGGAACAGCGAGCGGCGCACCTCGGCCTCGATCTCCTCGGCCCGGTAGTGCTCGAACGGCTTGGCCCAGATGGTGCCGCCGACGTTGTTGACCAGGATGTCCAGACGGCCGAAATGCTCGAGCGCCGCCGCCATCACCCGCTGGCAATCGGCGACCTGCTCGAGGTCGGCGGTCAGGCACAGCAGCGGGCCGACACCCTGCAGCTGCTGGGCCAGTTCATGCACCAGCGCGGAGCGGTCGACCAGCACCAGGCGCGCGCCCTCCTCGGCCATGCGCTCGGCCACCCGCCGACCGATGCCCTGGGCGGCGCCGGTGATCACCGCGACCTTGTCTTGGAAACGCTTGCTCATAACCGACCTCGTTCAGTGCGGGCGCCGCACGCCACCGATGCGCGGCGCGGCAGGCCTCTCGAATAAAACAGGCCCGCCTACCGGGTAGGCGGACCAAAGGAGCTCTCAGGCGCTGGCGGCGAACTTCTCGTAGTAGAAGTTCGCAGGCTGGATGCCTTGCTCGCGGATGTAGTGACTGACCGCCTCGACCATCGGTGGCGGGCCGCACAGGTACACGTCCACTTCACCGTCGTTGAGGTGCTTGGGCTCGATGTGCTGGGTGACATAGCCCTTCTGTGGGTAGCTGCTGTCCGGGTTGGCCACGCAGGCGCTGAAGCTGAAGTTGGGGATGCGCGCGGCGAAGGCCTCGAGCCTGTCCATTTCCACCAGGTCGAAGTCGTTGGTCACCCCGTAGATCAGGTGCAGCGGATGGGCGCTGCCCTGCTCGGCGATCTTCTCCAGCATCGCGGTGAAGGGCGCCAGGCCGGTGCCGCCGGCCAGCAGCAGCAGCGGGCGCTGGATCTCGCGCAGGTAGAAGCTGCCCAGGGGGCCGGCCAGGCTTATGCTGTCGCCGGCTTGCGCCAGATTGGTCAGAAAGCTGCTCATCAGCCCGCCCGGCACGTTGCGGATCAGGAAGCTGACCTCGCCATCCTTCTGCAGCGTGCTGAAGGAATAGGCACGACTCTGCTCGCTGCCCGGCACCTTGAGGTTGACGTACTGGCCCGGCAGGAAGCTCAGCTTGGCCAGCGACTCGCCCTTGATCGACAGGGCGATGGTGCTGTCGGAGAGCTGGCGCACCGCGCTGATCGCCGCCTCGAAGCTGGCCTGCTGGGTCTTGCACAGCTCGGAAGACGCCGGCACGCGGACCACGCAGTCGCTCTGGGCACGCATCTGGCAGGTCAGCACATAGCCCTGCTCGGCCTCTTCCTCGCTCAGGGCGTCCTCGACGTAGTCCTCGCCCAGCTCGTAGCGGCCGGCCTCGGCGAAGCACTTGCAGGTGCCGCAGGCGCCGTCGCGGCAGTCCAGGGGGATGTTGATGCCCTGGCGGTAGGCGGCGTCGGCGACGGTCTCGCTGGCGTCGGCATCGATGAAGCGGGTGACCCCGTCTTCGAAATTCAGTGCGATCTTGTGGCTCATGGCACACCTCGCTTGGCAGTGGTTACACGCGGTTGCGGACTTTCTTGGCACGGGCTCGCCCAACGGGAAGCCGAGTGGCTCCCCTGCCCTGGATGCGAGCCCGCACCGGCTCCGAACGGGTAATCAGATGTGGTAGACGTCGATGACCTGACGCACGTAGTCGTTCTTCAGCACCACCTTCTTGGCCTTGATCAGCGGGCTGTCGCCACGCACGTCGAGGGTGTAGAAGCTGGTGCCGAAGTAGCTGTCCACCGTCTTGTAGCGGAAGCTCAGGGTGTGCCAGTTGAAGCGCAGCTTGCACAGCCCGTCGGCCTGCTCGAGGATCTCGATGTTGCTGATGTTGTGCGAGGTGCGGGTGTCCGGGATCGTGGCGCTGGAACGCTCGGTCTTGATGCGGAAGACCCGGTCCTCCAGGCCGCCACGGTTGCCGTACCAGATCAGCGAGATTTCGCTCTGCGGGTCCTCGGTCAGCTCGTCGTTGTCGTCCCAGGACGGCATCCAGAAGCTGGCGTCGACGGCGTACAGCTCCAGCCAGCTGTCCCACTCCTTGTCGTCCAGGTAGCGCGCCTCGCGGTAGAGGAAGTCACGCACGGCGTCATAGGAAATGCTCATCACGCACCCTCCACGTGAATCAGTTGCTCTTGTTCCTTGCGCAGCGCCGCGATCATGGTGCGCTGCCAGTACTGATGCTGCAGCACGAACAGGCCTTCATCCTCGGTGCGCACGCCGCTCAGCAGGGGCTTGAGTTCGATCTCCTCGGCGGCCTGGTCGGCGCCCTCGATCCAGTGCTCGGCGCCGCGCGACATGTCGTTCCAGCCGCGGCTGCCCTGGTAGCCCAGCTGGCAGGAGCGGAACTCTTCCAGGTCGTCCGGGGTGGCCATGCCGCTGACGTTGAAGAAGTCCTCGTACTGGCGGATGCGCTTGGCCCGGGCATCGCTGCTCTCGCCCTTGGGGGCGATGCAGTAGATGGTGATCTCGGTCTTGTCCACGGAGATCGGCCGGGCGATGCGGATCTGCGAGCTGAACTGGTCCATCAGGTAGACGTTGGGGTACAGGCACAGGTTGCGCGAGTTCTCGATCATCCAGTTGGCCCGGGCCTGGCCGAACTCGCCGGCCAGCTGGTCACGGCGCTCGTACAGCGGACGATCCTCGGGGTTGGCCCAGCGGGTCCAGAGCAGCAGGTGGCCCTTGTCGAAGGAGTAGAAGCCGCCGCCGTTCTTGGCCCAGCTGCCGGCGCTCATGGTCTTGATCTCTTCACCGGACTCGCGCTGCTTGCGCTGCTGCTGGGTGGCGGCGTAGTTCCAGTGCACGGAGCTGACGTGGTAGCCGTCGGCGCCGTTCTCGGCGGTCAGCTTCCAGTTGCCCTCGTAGATGTAGCTGCTCGAGCCGCGCAGCACTTCCAGGCCGTCCGGCGACTGGTCGACGATCATGTCGATGATCTTCGCCGACTCGCCGAGATGCTCGACCAGTGGCGGCACGTCCGGGTTGAGGCTGCCGAACAGGAAGCCGCGATAGGACTCGAAGCGCGCGACCTTGGTCAGGTCGTGGGAGCCGTCGCAGTTGAAGCTCGCCGGGTAGCCGGCCTCCTTGGGGTCCTTGACCTTGAGCAGCTTGCCGGAGTTGTTGAAGGTCCAGCCGTGGAACGGGCAGGTATAGGAGCTCTTGTTGCCGGTCTTGTGCCGGCACAGCATGGCGCCGCGGTGGCTGCAGGCGTTGAGGAAGGCGTTCAGCTCACCGTCCTTGTTGCGCGCGATGAAGATCGGCTGGCGCCCCATGGTGGTGGTGAGGTAGTCGTTCTTCTCGGGGATCTGGCTCTCGTGAGCGAGGTACAGCCAGTTGCCCTCGAAGATGTGCTTCATCTCCAGGTCGAACAACCGCGGATCGGTGAACATCTCCCGCTTGCAGCGGTAGAGGCCCTTGTCCTTGTCTTCTTCAAGCAGGCTATTGAGGTATTCGAATCCCAGGGTCATGGCCGTGGCTCCGTTGTTATTGTTTCAACGTGGTTAAGGCTACGAGCCCGGCTTGTCGGACAATATCCGCTTTGTGCACGACCGCTATCCGTTTTCTGCAGGCCGCAGAAAACGGCTATCCCGGCAGGCGAACGGTCACGCGAAAGCCGCCAGGGCGCGCGCGGCAGAACACAGGGGGAGGACTCAGGAGGTCAGGGAGGAAGATCGAGGCGTGGCGCAAGAACGCGCCGCGCCGGCCATCAGCCGCGGCGGCGCAGGGTGTCCGACGGCAGCTCGCCGAAGCTGTTCTTGTAGCTCTCGGAGAAACGGCCGAGATGAGTGAAACCGTAGTCCAGGGCGATCTCGGTGACGCTGCGCACGTGGCAGCTCGGGTCGCTCAGGCAGCTGTGGATGCGCGCCAGCTTGCGCTCGCGCACGTACTGCTTGGGCGTGCTGCCGGAGTGGCGCTCGAACAGCGCGTAGAGCGAACGCAGGCTGATCTGCGCGCAGGCGGCCAGGTGCTCGGCGCTGATGTCCTGCTTGAGGTTGGCCTCGATGTATTCGATCAGGTGCTCGAAGGGCGCCGCCTGGGGCAGCGGCTGTTCGCGACAGAGGTTGCTGCCGAGCTGGGTCAGCAGCTTGCTGGCGATGATGCGGCTGTAGTGCTCCTGGGTCTGCAGGGCGTTGTCGTCCGCCTCGGCCTCCAGGCACACCAGGCCGAGCAGGCGCGTCAGGCTCTCCAGCTCCCGCAGGCTGTAGAGGTTGCGGGTGAAGTGGATGCCCTGCTGCGGCAGCTTCCAGCGCTGCTCCTCGCAGGCGGCCTGCAACAGGCTGACCGGCAGCTTGACGATGAACTTCTCGCAGTCCTCGGAATAGGTCAGGTCGACCGGATCGTCCGGGTTGATCAGCAGCAACTCGCCGGGGGCGAGGAAGTGCTCATCGTGATGCTGACGCCACAGGCAGTGGCCCTTGAGCAGGATCTGCAGGTGGTAGATAGTCTCCAGGGCGTCCGAGGTGACCCGCACGCTGCCGCCGTAGCTGATCCGGCACAGGTCCAGGTTGGCGAACTTGCGGTGACTGAGGCTGGCGGACAAGCCGCCCTTGGCCGGCAGCTTGATGCAGTGATGCCCCACGTGCTGGTTGACGTAACCCGACACGGCATAGGGGTCGGCATGGTCGAACACCATGCTTTTATCACTCAGAAGCAGCATCCACGCAGTACCATTTTGTTTTTTATTGGCGCCCGGCAGTCCGGACATTGCAGCGACTCATCTCATTCCGAGTCTACCCGGCAGCCTGGCGGCCACTCGGCTAACGGACGAACGGCTCGCCCATGCCTTTGGCAGACCGCCACCATAAGAAGCGGCGCGAAGTCCCGTCAATCGAGTGCCGCAAAAACCGTGCGATTAACGCCTGCCCCATGGCCCGCTCAGCGCGACGGAAACAACTGACCACTCAGCTCGCGACTGGCGCTCTGCATGATCGGCAGGTAGCGTTTCTCCAGCTCGCTCACCGACACCCGCCCGGCATGGGCACTGACGTTCATCGCTGCCAGCACGTGGCCGGCCGCGTCGTATACCGGCACCGCCAGGGAACGCAGGCCCTGCTCCAGTTCCTGGTCGACGATGCACCAGCCCTGCTGGCGCACCTGTTGCAGGCAGGCCCAGAGGTCCTCCGGGGTGTGCAGGGTACGGCTGGTCTTGGGCTGCAGCTCGGCATGATTGAGGTAGTCGTGCAGGCTGTCGTCGTCCAGGGCGGCCAGCAGGATCCGGCCCATGGAGGTGCAGTAGGCCGGCAGGCGGCTGCCGACGCTCAGGTCCACCGAGATCAGGCGCTGTGGAATCGCCGAGCGCGCGATATAGAGCACCTGCTCGCCCTCCAGGGTGGCCAGGTTGCAGGCCTCGTGCAGCTGCTCGCTGAGGCGGTCCAGGTAGGGCTGCGCCGAGACCGCCAGGGGCGTGGAGGACAGGTAGGCGTGGCCCAGGGTCAGCACCTTGGGCAGCAGCGAATAGGTGCGCCCGTCGCTGGTGGCGTAACCCAGCTGCATCAGGGTGTACAGGCAGCGACGCACGGCGGCGCGGGGAATGTCCGTGCGATGGCTGATCTGCGCGATGGTCAGGTGGCGCTTGCGCTCCTGGAAGGCGTTGATCACCGCCAGGCCGCGGGCCAGGGAGGCCATGAAGTTGGGATCGCCGGCGAATTCGGCGATCCGCTGGGCCGGCGACACATAGGGCGGCGGCGCCAGGGGCGACTGGGGCGGTCGTGATTCACTCATACGGACTCCGGGGCGGGGCATAATCAGACATCGAGCGATTATCGAACCAAAGTTCGATAATCGCAATTCACTCCCTCTCCCCAGCTGTTAACATTCGCCCCGCCCAATCCTGCGATTGCTCCGCTCAGGAGCCCATCGCGGAGTGGGCAGGGTTCTGCCCACGAAGCGGAACTCCCTCCTCGAGCCGGTCCACGCCCCGGCTGAGGTAGGCGTGCGCCCTGCCCTGGACGAATGTCGCTCAGGCGCGGGGGGCGCGGCTATTTCCCACCTGGTCCGGAACAGCCTGACGCCTTGCTCAGCCACGCTCATCGGCCGGTCGGCGCCGAGACTGGCATCGGCGGCCTTGGCCAGTCCTGCAGCCCTCCGCACGCACTGCGGCCAGCATGGCTGGAACAGCCGCAAAGGTTTCAGGGCAGCGCCCGCAGCCCAGGCATCTGCGCTCCCGGCAGCCACTTGTGGTGGATCGCCGCGAAACTGCCGTCGCGCTTCATGCCGTCCAGCTCCTCCTGCCAGCGGGCCACCAGCGCGGGGTCGGTCTCTGGCGAAAAAGCGATGTAGCTATAGCTGCGCAGGAAGCTGAACAGCAGCTTGACCTCATCGTCGCGCAGCCCGCCACGGGCCAGATACGCCGACAGTCCGAGGTTGTCCATCACCATCAGCTTCACCCGCCGGTGCTTGAGCATCTGCACCACCATGTCCGGCCCGGGGACCGGGTGCAGGTTGCCGAACCCTGCGGCGCGCAGCAGCTGGTGGCTGTACCAGTCGCGCGGGATGGCTATTTCGCCGTGATGGCGGGCGTCGTCCAGGCTGTCGATGCGCGGTGCGGCATCGGTGAGCGCGTAGAAGCCGGTAGTGTTCACGGTGATCGGCCCCACCCACTGGAACAGCGACTCGCGCTCCGCGGTGCGCATGGCGACGAAGACCCCGCTATTGGGCCGTGTCTGCGCCTCCCGGTAGGCGCGCGCCCAGGGCACCACCTCCAGGTGGATCGGCTGGGCGCTGCGCCGCGCCAGCTCCCGCACCACCTCCACGGCCATGCCGGCGGGCTCTCCGGCGACACTGAAGTTCACCGGCGGATACTCCTGGGAATACAGCCGCAGCGGTTCGGCGGAAAGCGACAAGGGCAGCGACAACCCCAGCAGCAGTGCCGACAACCAGTAGTGAAGTAACGAGCGCAAGCCTATGCCCTCGGCAGATGGCATAGGCTGTAGCTTAGCTGCGACGGGAAGCTCCAGCGCCCAGCCTGACGCTGCCAGGCGCTTTTGCGCCAAGGGTGACTGGCCGGGGCCTGTCGATCGCCCCGCTCTCGCGCAGGCGAATGGCGAGCCTTACCAGAGCGCCAGGGTGTAGCCCAGGATCAGCCGGTTCTCGTCGATATCCGTCGCAAGGCCACTGCCGGACCTGAAGCTCAGGTTGCGCCAGCGCAGGCTCACGCCCTTCAGGCTACCACTCTGCACGACGTAGGCCAGGTCGGTGTCGCGCTCCCACTCCTCGCCGCTGCGAGTTGTCGCGCTCCTGGCATTGCGGCCGTCGACGTAGCGGGTCATGAAGGTCAGTCCGGGAATGCCCTGGGCGGCGAAGTCGTAGTCATAACGGAGCTGCCAGGAGTCCTCCTCGGCGCGGGTGAAGTCGTTCAGGGTCACCAGGTTGACGACGTAGGCCGCGCCGCCGTTGAGGTAGGGAAAGGCACTGTTGCCGGACAAGGATTGCCAGGCCGCGCTGACCCTGTGGGCGCCATGGCTGAGGCTGAACATGCCGTTGAGGTTGCGGTTGTCGATCTCCCCCGCGCGCTGCCGGCCATCGCCGCGGCTGTCGAAGTAGCGGATATCGCTGCGCAGGCTGAAGCCGCCGGGCAGCGGCTGGTTATGCACCAGCCCGAGGTACTGCTGGCGGTAGATCTCGTCGAGCCGACCATAGTAGTAGCTGACGGCGAGCTGGGGACTGATCGCGTAGCTGCCCCCGGCAAAGTCGAATGCGTCGCTGGTGGCGTTGCCGTAGCCGATCTCGTCGCGTCCGGAGGAGTCGCGCAGATTACCGCGGGTCAGCCGGCCACCGTCGAGCGTCAGGCCCTCGATGTCCTGGGACGTGAGCATGCCGCCCTGGAAAGTCGAAGGGAGCAAACGGGTATCGTTGTAGAGGGCGATCGGCAGCCAGGGTTGCAGGGTGCCCAGACGCAATACGCTCTTCGAGACACGCAGCTTTCCGGTCAAACCCAGCTCGCTGTAGTCGTCCACCGGCTCCTGGCTGGTGGGGCCGAAGGGCAACAGCCCCGTGCCACGGCGATCGCGACTCGAGTCCAGCTTGATCCCCAGCTCGCCGATGGCGTCGAGGCCGACGCCTAGCGGGCCGTCGCTGAAGCCCGACTCGAAGCGGGCGATGAAACCCTGGCCCCATTCTTCGGCTTTGGCCTGGCGCGCCGACTCCTGGCGGAAATCACGATTCAGGTAGAAATTTCTGAGCTCCAGGCTGGCCTTGCTCTCGTCGATGACGCCTGCCATGGCCAACGATGCGGATAGCAGGCACGGCAGGGCAAACAGGCGCGCGAGTTGGCGCGAGCCACGCAATTGGATGTGGTTCATTGTTGTTATTCCGACAGGTGATTTTGGATAGAGCGTCGCCTGGGCGGGCGCCGCCCCCCTGCCCCTCCTCCAGCGGACGGGAGACAGGAGCTCGCGGCGCCCCCGCGGTTCGGCAGAGGCGGGCTCTCAGGATCGCGACGGCCTGGCCCTACAGGCCTTGAGCACTGGCCCGTTGGGAGGGCACCCCGGCACTGGCCGGTTGCGTTTGCGCGTTCACCGGGCCGCCATCATCGACGACCGCGAGGTTAGCCTCATGGGTGCGGTCGATCAGGAAGAAGGCGGCCACCAGGCCGAGGGCCGCGGCAAAGATCACGTAGAACACCGGCGCGATGGCCATGCCGGTGGTATGGATCAGCCAGGTCACGATGAACTGGGCAAAACCGCCGAAGATCATCACCGCCAGGTTGTAGGCGAGCGCCAGTCCCGTGGAACGCACGCCGGCGGGAAACTGCTCGGCCATCGCCGCGGATATTGGCCCGAAGTACGCGGCCAGCAGCGTGCACAGTACGACCTGCATGGTCATCAGGCGAGCGAAGGACGGCGCCGCGTGGACCCAGCTGAACAACGGATACAAGGCGACGAGCAGACCGGCGGTCGCGGCGATGATCAGGGCCTTGCGGCCAAGCCGGTCGGACAGCGCGCCGAATACCGGCATCAGCAGCGTCATCAGGGCGACGGCAATGACCTGGGCGGTAAAGGCGTCGGTCAGCGGCAAGTTCAATTGCCGATTGGCGAAGGTCGGCATGTAGACCAGGATCACGTAGAAGCCGACGGTGCCACACACGGTGAGGCCCATGACGGTAATCACCTCGCGCAGATGATTACGCAGCATGCGGGCGAGCGACTGCTTCTCCTTGGGTGCCTGCCGAGCCTCGAGGAAGGCACTGGTTTCCGACAGGTGGCGGCGCATCCACAGACCGACCGGGCCGATGATCAGGCCGATGATGAAGGGGATGCGCCAGCCCCAGGCGTCCAGCGCCTCCGGCGTTAGCCCGTTGGTAACCAGTGCGGTGATCGCCGCGCCACAGAACACCGCCAGGCCCTGGCCGAACATCTGCCAGGAGCCATAGAGTCCGCGGCGGTTGGCCGGAGCGCTCTCGATCAGGAAGGAGGTGGCGCTGGCGAACTCACCGCCGGTAGCGAAGCCTTGCAGCAGGCGCGCGAGCACGATGAGCAGGGGCGCGGCGACACCGATCGCGGCATAAGGCGGGGCGAAGGCGATCATCGCGATGGACACCGTCATCATGCCGATGATCAGCTGCAGCGCGGCCTTGCGCCCCCTGCGGTCGGCGTAGATTCCCAGCAGAATGCCGCCGACCGGGCGCATGAAGAAGCCCACGCCGAATGTCGCCGTGGCCATGAGCAGCGAGCTGTATTCACTTTCGCTGGGAAAGAACAGGCGCGAAATCACCACGGCGAGGAAACCGAAGACGATGAAGTCGTACCATTCCAGCGCGTTGCCGATCACGGCCGCGAGTACCTGGTGCTTGGGGGGAGCCGCTTTTTGCCTACTCATGTTGTCATCTCCACGATAGAGCTTACTTGTTGTTATAAAAGCGAGTGATGAAAGCCATTCACTCGCCGAAGAACCGCTCTCCTAGCGCCACCCAGAAGGCCGCGCCGGGTACCAGACAGTCGTCGTTGAAGTCGTAATGAGGGTTGTGCACGCTGCAGGGGCCGAGGTGCTCGCCCGCGCCGAAACCGTTGTCGCCGTTGCCGATGAGCAGGTAGCAACCCGGCACCCGCTGCAGGATGAAGGCGAAGTCTTCGCTGCCGCTCAACGGTGGGGCGTCCTCCACTACCCGGGCAGCGCCCACCAGTTCGCGCGCCACTTCGGCGGCAAGCTGCGTTTCCCGTACGCTATTGACCAGGACCGGATAGCCGCGCTCGTACTGCACTTCGCTGCTGACGCCAAACGCGGCTGCCTGGCCTTCGACCAGGGTGCGAATACGCGCCTCGAGCAGATCGCGCACCTCCGGCCGCAGGGCCCGTACGCTCAGTTCCATCTCGGCCGTTTCGGGGATCACGTTGTAGGTGTTGCCCGCCTCGATGCGGCCCACGCTGATGACCGCGGCGTCGTTCGGGTCGATGTTGCGCCCGACGATGGCCTGCAGGGCGAGCACGGTCGCAGCGGCCGGCAACATCGGGTCCACGGCAAGGTGCGGCAAGGCCCCATGCCCGCCCTTGCCGCTGAAGCGGATCATCACCCGGTCTGACGAGGCCATGAAGGGCCCCGCCCGAAAGCGGAAGTGGCCAGTCGGGACACCCGGGTAGTTGTGCATCGCGAACACCGCGTCGCAGGGGAAGCGCTCGAGCAGCCCCTCGTCGAGCATGCGCCGTGCCCCGCCGCCGCCGCCCAGTTCTTCGGCCGGCTGAAAGATCAGGTGCAACGTACCGCTGCCCGGCAGCCGTCCCTCCCGGTGCATGCGCGCGAAGACTTGCGCCGCGCCCAGGAGCATCGTGGTGTGGCCATCATGGCCGCAGGCATGCATCTGCCCCGGCGTCCGGCTCGCCCATGGCAGGCCGGTCAGCTCCTGGATCGGCAGCGCGTCCATGTCGGCCCGCAGGCCGAGCCGCGGCCCGCCCGCGCCCCAGCGCAGGGTCCCGACCACGCCGGTCACCGCGATGCCGCGATGCACCTCGTAGCCCCACTGCTCCAGGCACTCGGCCACCAGCCGGCTGGTGGCAAACTCGCCGAAGCCGAGCTCGGGGTGCTGATGAATGGTGCGCCGCCAGGACTTCATCGCGGCTTCATTGGGTAGTTCGAGATCGAATGTATTCATGAGCCGATAATAGAATTTGCAGTGATCTACGTAAGGCAGTACTTTTTCCGAGGTGACAACTACAAGGAATCATCTGCATCATGAAGGACCATCAGCTCAAAGCCCTTATCCAGGTCGCCGAGTCCGGCTCCATCCGCGCGGCGGCGCGGGCGATGAACCTGAGCCAGAGTGCGCTGACCAAGGCCTTGCGTGAGCTCGAGGAGGACGTCGGCGCGGAGTTGCTCACGCGCAGCTACAAGGGCATCGATTTCACGCCCGCGGGACAGGCGCTGCTGGTTCGCGCGCGCCTGGCGCACGCCACACTCGACAAGGCGCGAGAGGAGATTCGCGCCTTGCGCGGTGGCGCCGGGGCACGCATAGCCGTGGCCCTGACACCGCTGGTGGCCGCGACCGTCCTGCCCCCGATCCTGGCCGAGTTCCGCCGCACGCAGCCCGATGCCACCCTGAGCCTCGAGGAGGGGCTGCTGACACAGGCCCTGCCGGGGCTCCTGGAAGGCCGGCTCGACTTCGCCGTCGCCCTGGCCAACCCGCGAGACCTGCCCTACGAGGTGATTTTCGAAGCCCTGGCCGATGTCCATGCCGCCCCGACCGGCCGCCTCGGTCATCCGCTGGCGGGCGCTCAGACCTGGGCCGAGCTCAGGGACGCAAGCTGGGTCCTGAACCTCAGCGACGGGAGCATGGGCAAGCACTTCGTGCGCTGGCTGGAAGCCAACGGCATCGACGCACCGAAACACATCATGTCCTGTGCCTCGCTGACACTCATGCTTGAGCTGATGCGCCGTACCGACTACATAGGCTTCGGACCGACAACCCTGCTCAGCGACCCCTTGTTCGGGGCCGGACTGCAGCAGTTCGCCGTCGCGCCGCTGCCCCCACCCATGTCACTTGGCATCCTGAGCCTGCGCGGCGTTCCCTTGGCGACGTCGGCAAGAGTGCTGGCGGGCCTGTTCGCCCGCCGTCTTAGGTGATATTCCACGCTGTCCCCGGCTGAACCGCCTCGGCCTCGACGGCACGCTTTCAACCTTCGCGTGGAGCGATAAGCGGGCCGGGTAGGAATCCTTTGCCAGCTCGCCTGGACTCCTGTCTTTCGGCCGTCCTAATACGGGCAA
Source organism: Pseudomonas lalucatii (assembly GCF_018398425.1). NCBI lineage: Bacteria > Pseudomonadati > Pseudomonadota > Gammaproteobacteria > Pseudomonadales > Pseudomonadaceae > Pseudomonas > Pseudomonas lalucatii. Next base: position 78,143 of record NZ_JADPMV010000002.1, read on the forward strand.
TTGCAGCAATCCGGCGCTGCCCCCCCTTCGCCCGGAGTCCAGGCTGCAAGGCCTCTACTGATCAGCGAGCAATCTCCCTCCGCTCAGATGCCCCCTCCTAGCGGCGTCATGAGCAAAGGCCACGCAGAATCCCGGCAAGTGCACTCGTGATCGATGCGTACCACTGCCCAAGGTGCGCGCTACGGCGTCCGGTGCCCGGCTCCCAGTCGGGTCGAGCAAATGTCCGTGCACAAATCGATAGCCCCTGAGTGTGCGTTTAGCTCCTGCGCAAGAGCCTGGTCGTGCTCGGTCAGCTGGGCGAAGCCTCGTTCGATACCGGCAGCCATTGCGCCGAGCACCGGCTTGTCGGGTATCCCAATACCGCCGCCGAAATCTGGGCAGGACGCCCTCTGGCAGTACAGCGGCATCCGTCCGATATCGTGGTTGAGCCCGTGGAGCAGGCTCAGCGTCTGCGCCACCTCGGGCAGTGCGCTGTAGCCTTTGCTCGGGGATGTTTCCAGCCGGACATACGCCGCGACGCCCCCGGGCAGCCATCGTGAATACGCCGGCCACACTGAGCGTACGCCGGCACTACGCTGTGGCAACTGCCGGAGCTGAGTCAAAGCATCGTCGAGCAGGCGGACCTGCTCGGCAGCGTGCCGTCAACTTGCGTGGACGCGGAGGGACCTAGGCGAGGCTCTTGCTGACCACCTCGAAGACGTCGCTGGACAGCTCGCCGGAGGCCAGGATGCGCTCCAGTTCGGCCTTCATCAGGCCCTGACGGGCGTCGTCGTACTTGCCCCAGCGGGTCAGCGGCGCCAGCAGGCGGGAGGCGATCTGCGGGTTGAGGGCGTTGAGGGTGATCACCTGGTCGGCGAGGAAGCGGTAGCCGCTGCCGTCGGCCCGATGGAAGTTCACCGGGTTCTGCCCGGCGAAGGCACCGATCAGGGCGCGCACCTTGTTCGGGTTCTTCAGGGTGAACGCCGGGTGCTGCATCAGCCGCTGCACCCGCTCCAGGGCGCCGGGCAGGCTGCTGGCGGCCTGCACGCTGAACCACTGGTCCATGACCAGCGGGTTGTCCTTGAAGAAGTCGGCGAAGCTGGCCAGGGCCTTGGCCTTCTCCTCCTCGAACGGCGAGTTGACCAGCACCGCCAGGGCGGCGAGGCGCTCGGTCATGTTGTCGCACACCTCGAACTGTTCCAGGCAGGCGGCCAGTACCTCGGCCCTGTCGCCGAGCATCAGGTAGGACAGGGCGATGTTCTGCAGGCTGCGGCGGGCGAAGTGCTCGGCCTCGGCGACGTAAGGTGTGCTGCGGGAAATCTCGCGATTGGCCTGGTAGCGCTGCCACAGCGGTTCGAACAGGGCCTCGGCCAGTTGCCGGCGGGCGAATTCGCGGGCGCCGTGGATGGCATCGACATCGGCCACCTCGCTGATCTCGGTGAGGTAACCCTCCCCCGGCAGCGAGAGCATCTCGGCGACCATGGCCTGGTCCAGCCGCTCATCCTCCAGCACGCTGCGCAGCGCGGCGGTCAGGCGCTGATCCATGACCAGCGCCTCGCCGCGCTGCTGCTGGGCGATCAGCTCCTGCAGCACCTGCACCGCCAGCTGCTGGCCGGCTTCCCAGCGGTTGAAGCCGTCGCTGTCGTGCTGCATGAGGAACATCAGCTGGTCGCGGCTGTAGGGGAAGCTCAGCTTGACCGGTGCGCTGAAGCCGCGCAGCAGGGACGACAGCGGCTGCTCGGCGATGCCCTCGAAGACGAAACACTGCTCGGCCTCGGTCACCGACAGCACCCGCGAGGTACCGACCGCGGACGACTCGCCGGCCAGGCGCAGCGGCAGGTCGTTGCCCGCGGTGTCCAGCAGGCCCAGGGCGACCGGGATGACGAACGGCAGTTTCTCGCGCTGCCCCGGGGTGGCCGGGCAGCTCTGCCGGAAGGTCAGGCTGTAGGTCTGGGCGGCCGCGTCATAGGCCTCGCTGACCGCCAGGCGCGGCGTGCCCGCCTGGGTGTACCAGCGCTTGAACTGGCCCAGGTCGACGCCGCTGGCGTCCTCCATGGCCTTGATGAAATCGTCGCAGGTCACCGCCTGGCCGTCGTGGCGCTGGAAGTACAGGTCGCTGCCCTTGCGGAACGCCTCGGCGCCGAGCAGGCAGTGGATCATGCGCAGCACTTCCGAGCCCTTCTCGTAGACCGTCAGGGTGTAGAAGTTGGAGATCTCCATGTAGGCGTCCGGGCGCACCGGGTGGGCCATGGGTCCGGCGTCCTCGGCGAACTGGTGGGTACGCAGGTAGGCCACGTCCTCGATGCGCTTGACCGTGCGCGAGTTCATGTCGGCACTGAACTCGGCATCGCGGAACACCGTGAAGCCTTCCTTGAGCGACAGCTGGAACCAGTCGCGGCAGGTGACGCGGTTGCCCGACCAGTTGTGGAAGTACTCGTGCGCCACCACCGCCTCGACCCGCTGGTGGGCAGCGTCGGTGGCGGTCTCGGCGCGGGCCAGCACGCAGCTGGAGTTGAAGATGTTGAGGCCCTTGTTCTCCATGGCGCCCATGTTGAAGTCGTTGACCGCGACGATCATGAAGATGTCCAGGTCGTACTCGCGGCCGTAGACCTCCTCGTCCCACTTCATGGACTTCTTCAGGCTGTCCATGGCGTGCTGGCACTTGTCGATGTTCTCCGGCTCGACGTAGATGCGCAGCGCCACCTCGCGCCGGCTCATGGTGGTGAAGCTGTCCTCCACGCACCACAGGTCGCCGGCCACCAGGGCGAACAGGTAGGCCGGCTTCATGAAGGGGTCCTGCCAGGTCGCCCAGTGCCGGCCATCTTCGCCCGGACCGCTGGCAATGGGGTTGCCGTTGGACAGCAGCACCGGATAGCGGTGCTGCTCGGCGCTGACCGTGGTGGTGAACTTGCTCATCACGTCCGGACGGTCGAGGTAGTAGGTGATCTTGCGGAAGCCCTCGGCCTCGCACTGGGTGCAGAACATGCCGCCGGACTTGTACAGCCCCTCCAGGGCGGTGTTGCTTTCCGGGTGGATGCGCACGCTGCTGTCGATGACGAAGCTGGCCGCCTTGGGCTGCAGGCGCAGGTGGCTGTCGTCGAGCTGGTAGTCGGTCTCGCTCAGTGCCTCGCCATCCAGCGAAAGCGACAGCAGTTCGAGCTGCTGGCCGTCGAGTATCAGGGGCGGCAGCTCGCCGCCGGCGCATGCGGGGTTGCGCCGCATCACCAGCTGGGCATGCACCAGGCTGTGGTCCTCGAACAGCTCGAAGGTCAGGTGCGTCTCGTCGATCAGGTAGTCCGGCGCCTGGTAGTCCTTGAGGTAGATCATCTTCGGTTGTTCGGTACGCATGGCTTGTGGCCCTTCTGGTTCAGGGCCGGTCAGGCCCGATCTGCGGATTATGCTCTGCGCCGCCCGGCTGGCGGCCTACTGCGACACGGCCAGCTGGTAGCCGGTGTACTTGCGGATATTGATCACCCCGCTGTCGAACATCAGGTACTGGCCCTTGATGCCGATCAGGGTGCCTTCGGCGATGGGGTTCTTGTCCAGGTTGAAGCTGCTGATCTTGGCCGGATAGGCCTCGATCGGGTAGGCGATCTCGAGCGGTTGCTGATCGCTCAACGGCTGGATCGCCTGCAGGCCGAAGCGCTGCTGCAGATCGCGCAGGCCCTCGCCACAGCTGTCGAACAGCCGGTCGCGTACCGCCGCCAGGTCGACCGGTGCGGCATCGCCCTTGAGCAGGGCACGCCAGTTGGTCTTGTCCGCCACCTGGCTGCGCAGCAGGTCTTCGACGAAGCCCGACTGCTGCCGGGTCGCCACCCGCAGGATCGGCAGCGCCTGGCTCGCACCCTGGTCCAGCCAGCGCGTCGGCACCTGGGTGGCGCGGGTGATGCCGACCTTGACCCCCGAGGAGTTGGCCAGGTAGACCACATGGTCGGTCATGCAGAACTGCTCGCCCCAGCTCGGCTCGCGGCAGGTGCCGGCCTCGTAGTGGCAGCGCTCCGGGCTCATGATGCAGATGTCGCACTGCGCCAGCTTCTGCATGCAGGGGTAGCAGTAGCCCTGGCTGAAGCTGGTCTTGGTCTTGCGCCCGCAATGGGTGCAGTGAATGGCACCCAGGTACTCCAGGCGCAGCGACTGGCCGATCAGCGGATTGACCGGCAGCTCCTGCTCGCCCAGGCGAAAGGCGTATTGGACCGGCGCTTCCAGGCGCGCCGCCATCTTGCTCAACGAGCCACGTCCCAGCTCGATCATCAGTGCAGGCTTTCCGAGGACTTGAACAGCAGGTTCGGCACCGGCGCGGACTTGGAGCTGCACTCCTGCGGGCCCATGTAGCCGATGCGCTGGTCTTCCGGCAGGTTCTGCAGTTCCCAGGCGATCAGCGCCTGCAGGCTCAGCTCCTTCTGCTCCTGGGTCAGCTTGCGGCCATCCGGCCACTTGCCGATCTCCACCGCCAGCTTGAGGCTCTGGTAGATCTCCGGGGTGATGTTTTCGATGGCTTCGAGAAAGGACGACATGGACGACTCCGAGGACAAAGGGGCAGTTTACCAGCCTGCTAGCGGCGCTGGCGCGCCAGCGCGCCACCCAGCAGTCCGGTAACGCAGCCGACGACCAGGCCGCCGACATGGGCGGCGTTGGCGATGGCGGCGAAACGCAGCAGCTCGAAGATGCCGGTCATGCACAGCAGCAGCCAACCCAGCATCAACACCAGCAAGCCCGGCGGCAGGCGGTACTCGGCGTTCGGCGCCAGGCGCTGGAACAGCCAGCAATGCCCGAGCAGGCCGTAGAGCACGCCGGACAGGCCGCCGAACAGCGAGGGCCCGGCGTAGAAATACTGGGCGAAATTGGCCGCCAGGCCGAACACCAGGGTCAGCCCCAGGAGCATCCAGGGGCCCTGGCGGGCCTCGATGCGCCGCCCCAGCACCCAGTACCACAGCGCGTTCATCGCCAGGTGCAGCAGGCCGAAGTGGATCAGCATCGGCGTCAGCAGGCGCCACCACTGGCCGTTCGCCAGGGTCTCGCCCAGGTAGCTGAAATAGACGTAGTCGCCCTGGATGCGGAAGTCGACGAAACTCAGCCAGTGGATAACGGCGAAATTCTCGCCGAGCAGGGTCAGGGCCGCGACCAACAGGGTCAGGCCGAGCATGGCGGTCGTGATCGGGCTGCCCTTGAGGCTCTGGACGAACCCCGCCGACGCCGCCGCCCCCGGCACCTGCCCGCCGGCATCGCCCCGGGGATAGCGCGCGTAGAGCTCGCGGACCTGCTCGGCCAGCGGCTCGCCCGGCACCCAGAGCACCTGTTCGCCGGCCTCCTCGGTCACCCGGTGCGGCACCTGCAGGCGCTGCAGCAGGGCCAGGAAAGCGCCGAGGTCGACGTGCAGCGGCAGGCGCAAGGCGACGACCGGGTTCACCGCGGCGCCTCCGCCCGCGCCACCTCGACCCAGACGAACTTGCGCGGGTCCAGGCGCTTCTCCTGGTCCAGGCGGTAGGCCACCAGCTTGCCGTAGAGCACCGCGCTGTAGTCCAGGCAGGCCAGGTTGGCACGGATCGGCGCCGGCTTGCCGCTGCGCCAGTAATGGCCGACGAACAGCAGCGGCTGGTCGGCGCCGTACTTCAGCAGCTCGTTCTTCTGCAACTCGGAGAGTGGCGTCTGGGCGGCCAGTTCCGGCAGGGCATCGGGCTGGAACACGATGTCGCCGTAGGTCTGCGGATCCTCTTCCCAGAACTTGGTGCGAAAGTGCGCGCGGGTGAAACCGTCGTCGCTGGTCAGGGTCAGGCCGTGGGGCAGGCGCATGTCGGTGCCGCGCAGCAGGCGGTCGAACGCGGTATTGGCGAAACTGCCGCGGACCGCCGAGGCCTGAAGGAAGTGCTCGTCGATACGGCCGTCGGCGAACTGCGCGCGCAGCGGCTCGATCAGCCCGGCGTCCCAGCAGGCGTGGACCACACGGAAATGCCCGGCATCGAGAAACAGCGGCAACTCGTAGAACCAGCCGAGGAACTGCCGCCATTCGGCCGGGTAGGCGTCGAACTGCTCGAGGGTCTCCTTGATCAGCCGCGCATGCCGCGGCGTGTGCTCGCGCACGTGCTGGCGGCCGCTACCGGGCGGCGCCGGGGTGCTCCAGGCCAGGGCGTTGTATTCGTGATTGCCCATGACGCACAGGGCCTCGCCGGCGGCGACCATATCGTGGACCAGATGCAGGGCCTCGCGAATGCGCGGGCCGCGGTCGACCAGGTCGCCGAGGAAGATCGCCTGCCGCCGCGGATGGCGCCACACGCCCCCCTGCTGGCGATAGCCGAGGACATCGAGCAGGCGCTCGAGGGTATGGGCGCAGCCATGCAGATCGCCGATCAGGTCGTAGCCACGGCTCGGATCCAGCAGCATTCAGTTGCCCCCGCCACCGAGGCGGCTGCCCCAGCCCAGCTTGGTGCGGCAGACCTCGTAGTAGTTGTGATCCAGCGGATGGATGAGACAGAGCTTCTGCGGCTTCTTGCTCACCGTGATGGTGTCGCCCGGGGCGCAGGTGAAGTGGTGCTGACCGTCGCAGGAGACCTGCGGGTAGATCTGCATGTCCTTGGACACGACTATCTTCAGCTCGCTGTTGCCATCGACCACTATCGGGCGGCTGGACAGGGTATGCGGGTACATCGGCACGATGACGATGGCGTCCAGCTTCGGATGCATGATCGGCCCGCCGGCGGACAACGCGTAGGCGGTCGAGCCGGTCGGCGTCGAGACGATCAGGCCGTCGGCCTTCTGGCTGCAGACGAACTGGCCGTCGATATACAGCTCGAACTCGATCATCCGCGTCGACTTGCCCGGGTGCAGCACCACGTCGTTGAGCGCATCGCCCTGGCCGATCGCCTCGGCATGGCGGCGCACCTCGGCCTCCAGCAGGAAGCGGTTCTCGGTCAGGTAGTTGCCTTCCAGCACCTCGGCGACCTTGACCTCCAGCTCGTCCGGGCGGATATCGGTGAGAAAGCCCAGGCTGCCGCGGTTGACCCCCAGCACCGGCACCTTGTGCCGGGCCAGCGAGCGGGCCGCGCCGAGCAGGCTGCCATCGCCGCCGACCACTATCACCAGGTCGCACACCTCGCCGAGAATCTTCCGCGAGGAGGTCTGCAGACCATGGCCCGGCAGCACTTCGGCGATGGTGTCCTCGAGGATCACATGCAGGTGGCGATCGAGCAAAAAGCGCTTGAGCCGGCGAATGGTATCGAGCACCTGGGTGCTGCCGAGGCGGCCGATGATGCCGATATTGCGAAATTGCTCCATGGTGCTCCCGCAGCTCAGGGTCTAGAAAGACCCGATTATGGGCGAAAGCCGATAACAGCGGCAAACCGCGCCCCACCGGGGATTAGGCGCTATGCTCGCAGCATGACGCCCTTCGCCTCGCTTGCCGACCTGCCCCAGCGCCTGCATCAGCCCGCGGTGCGGGACCTGGCCTGGGTGCTGCTGTCGCCGCCGCTGCTCAGCCGCACGCCCTGGCCGCAGCGCCACCCGCTCAGCGCCAGCCACTGGCGGCACACCCCCGGCGCCCTGGCCGACTGGCTGCTGCGCCTGGATCGCGACAGCCTGGCGCTGACCGCCTGGCTCGAGCAGGGCTCGGTGCGCCGCCTGGGCCTGTACTACGAACGCCTGTGGCAGTTCGCCCTGCAGGCGGCGCCGGGCATCGAGCTGCTGGCGGCCAACCTGCCGATCCGCCAGAACGGCCATACCCTCGGCGAGCTGGACCTGCTGCTGCGCGACGACGAGGGCGAGCACCACCTGGAGCTGGCGGTCAAGCTCTACCTCGGCCCGGCGAACGACGACGGCGAGCAGCCGGCCCAGTGGCTGGGCCCCGGCAGCCATGACCGCCTGGACCTCAAGCTCGATCACCTCAGCCAGCACCAACTGCCGATGTCCGGTCGCGGCGAGGCCCGCGCGGCCCTGGCCGAACTGGACCTGGAGAGTGCCCGGGCCGCGCTGTGGCTCGGCGGCTATCTGTTCTATCCCTGGCCGCGCCGCTGCTGCGCCCCGCAGGGCGCCAACCCCCAGCACCTGAAGGGCCGTTGGCTGCATCGCCGGGACTGGCCGCGCTTCATCGAGCAGAACCCCGCAGGCCCCTGGCAACCCTTGCCGCGCCCCGCCTGGCTGGCTCCGGCCCGGGTCGAGCCGGACGCGCTCTGGTCGGAGCGGCGCTTGCAGGCATGGTTCGCCGAGCTGACGCCACAGGCCAATGCCCAGCTGCTGGTGCGCCTGCAGCGCCATCCCGAAGGCGACTGGCAGGAAGCCGAACGGATCTTCCTGGTGGCCGACGAATGGCCGACACCGACGCAGGCGCCCGCACCAGCCGGACAGTAGCGCATGGGTGACGAATGCCGCCTGGGACGGCTCAGTGGCTGCGCTCGATGCGCCCGCCGGAACGCGCCAGGTAGCCGGCGCCGCTCTCGCACACCAGGCCATCGCGTTGCACCGCGGGCAGGGCGTCGAGCCCCTCGCGCAGGGCATAGCAGCTGAAGCCCAGCTGCGACAGCAGGAACACCGCGCTGGCGCTGCGCTTGCCGCTGTCGCAATAGCACAGGTAGGTGCGCGCCTTGTCCAGCAACCGGGCCTTCAGGCGCAGCAGCTGCAACGGCATGTGCAGCGCCTGGGCGGCGTGAGCCCGCTCATATTCGCCCTGCAGGCGCACATCCAGCCACTGCGCCCCGGCCGCCAGCAGGCGCGCGGCTTCGCCGAGGCCGATCTCGTTGACCACCGGTGCCTTGAGCAGGGCGACGAAGTCCTGGCGGGCCAGACGCAGCACCTGCGCGTCCTCCACCACGGTCACCGTGGCGTTGCGCGGACAGTCGGCGAGCAGGGCCTCCTCGCCGAAGCAGGCGCCGAGCTCCAGCTCGGCCAACACCTGGCGCTCGGTACCGGCACCGCGAATCACCTCGACCCGGCCGCGCTTGAGGAAATAGCAGCAGTCGCCCGCCTCGCCCTCACGCAACACCTCGGTACCGGCGGGCAATTCGACGCTCTGCAGACGGGCGAGCATGGTCCGCACGTTGGCCGGCGGCACCTTGGCGAACAGCGGGCTGTCCAGCAGCCGCTCGAGCCACTCCGGCTCATCCTGGAGCTGCCCGAGCTCGAGCAGCAGGTCCTGATGGGCCAGGCGCCACGTCACCAGGCGGTTCAACGCATCGCTGTCCAGCACCAGCACGCTGGCATCGGTCAGGGCCAGGGCGTCCTGCAAACGCGGCAAGCCGGGGGACAGCGGATGGCAGCTGGCCTCGGCCCCGGCCACCAGGCGCTGCCGAGTCCCCGCGGCGTCCTCCAACAACAGCTCGCCGGACAGCAGGTAGTAGGTCAGTCGCGCCCTATCCCCACGGCGAAACAGCGACTGACCGGCCAATACCGGCTGCGGCACCAGCTGCCTGCGCAACTCGCGCCACTGCTGTTCCGACAGCACATTGAGCGGCGTCAGGCTGCGCAGGCGTTCCAGGGTCAGGGCTTCACTCATGGGCGATCCATAGTCCGGGTTTCAGGATTCGATGATGACGCCCGGGAGTTCCGCCCGAGGCGCATCCTGCGCCCCCACCCGCTCCAGCAGCCCCGCCCTGCGCCCCTGCAAGCCGCCGGAGTGCACGAACAGCAGGCGGCTGCCACGGGCAAGGTAACCGGACTCGACATACTGTCGCAATGCCATTAGCGCCTTGCCGGTATAGAGCGGTTCCAGCGGCATGCCGCTCTCCGCTTCGCTGCGGCGAATGAAGCCCGCCAGCTGCTCGTCGACCCTGGCGAAGCCGCCGCGACTGGCCTCCAGCAACCGGTAGCCGGCATCCGCCGCACCCGCCTCGCGCAGCAGACTCGCCACCTGCTGCGCCACACCGTGGTCGGCCGGCACCGCCATGGCACCGTAGACCGGGTGCGCGCCAGCCTCGCCGAGCACCAGCCCCGCCAGGGTGGTACCCGTGCCGGCGGCCAGCCACCAGCCGTGGTAATCCTCCCAGCCGAGCCTGGCCAGTTGCGCGCGAGCCTGCTCCACCAGGCCGACGCAACCCAGCGCACCGGACAGACCACCGCCCCCTTCGGGCAGTGGATGCAGCGAGGGATAGCGCACGCGCCACGGGTCCCAGAAGTCCGTCCGGTGGCGGGCCCGATACCCGCCGTAACCCAGCCAGTGCAGGTGCATGCCGAACGCGCGCAGATCGCGTACCGTCGGCGTGTCCTGCTCCGCACCGCGCAGCAGGCCGACGGTCGCAAAGGCGAAGCGCCGGCCGGCGGCCGCCAGCGCATGCAGATGATTGGAGTGTGCCCCGCCGAGGCTGATCAGGCCTTCGCCCCCGGCGGCGGCGGCATCCCGCAGGTGCGGAGCGAGCTTGAACCACTTGTTGCCGCTGATCAGCGGATCGATCAGGTCCAGACGCAACACCGCCAGCTCGATGCCGGCCGCCGCCAGCCAGCCGAGGTGCAGGGGTTCGAGCGGCGCCTTGGGCGTCCAGTCCGGGAGCGTCAGAGGCAAGGCTTAACCGACGGTGCGCAGCCGGCTGCTGGCCTTGTGCCGGGCACAACAGTTGGAATCGCCACCGGCGAAACGGCTGGGGCTGTCGACCCGGTCGATGGGGATGGCGCAGCGCTCGCCACTGGGCAGCTTCGCCTCGCAGCTCGGCTGCTGGAAGTGCGCCAGCCACTGGCGGTACTGGGTTTCGGAGACGAAGCACTTGGCCGCGGCGTAGGCCATGGGGTTGTCCTGATAACGGGCGATGTCCTGCAAGGGGATGGTCAGATGTCCGGCCCCGGGATGGTACACCACGAAGACCACGCCGAGCTTGGCCAGGCGCTCGAGAACCTGCTCGCCGCCCTCGCCGGCCAATTCGTCGCGCTCGCGCCTCAACAGCTCCAGCTCCTGCTGCACCTGCACGTCCTGCTCGCGACGGTAGGCCAGTTCCACGTCGCGCGTGGCGACCTGTTCCTTGTACTCGACCACCGCCGAGGCGATTCTCGCCTCGATTTCGCTCTCCAGCTGGCTACGCAGGATCTCGCCCGCGGTGCGTCCATGCTGTTCCAGGGTGCGCAACTGCTCGGCCATGTCCTCGCGGGAGGACTGGAAGCTGGCTGCCTGGGCGGCCAGCTCGGCCTTGAGTTCGCCGTTCAGGGTTTGCTGTTCGCGCAGGGCCTGCTGCAGGCGAAGGATCTGCGCCTGCAGGTTGCTGTTCTGTTCTTCGTTGGCCAGCTTGAGCTTGGCCAGCTCTTCCTCGCGCTGCTGGCTCAGGCTGGCGATGCGCAGGCGCTGCTGCTTGATCAGCTGCGCGGTCTTCAGGCGGTGTTCATGGTCCAGCTTCTCCGACAGCTTGGCCGCGGCCTCGCCGTCGGCGGCATACCAGCGGTCCTCGGAGGCCATCTGCAAACGCTCCGGCGCCACGGCCGGCTGGACCTCTTCCTCGACCAGCAACCCCAGGCTGTTGCGCTTGGCGGCATCGCGCAGCAAGGCCAGATCGTTCTGCCCTGGCGCCAGGCTCGGGTCCCACAGGTGCATCTGATGCCAGGAAACCGGGCACTGGCTGCGACAGGCCAGGCGAATCGGCCCGGCGCCCAGGTCGGGGCCACGCCCGGCCTTCTCGGCCAGGTGCTGCAGGGGAATATTCCAGCCCCGGTCCGGCGCGCCCTTCTCGTCGAAATCCAGGTAGAAGAACACCGCGGACTTGATCAGCAGGCGCGGATTGATCACCACGAAGGCGACCCGGACCTGCTGGTCGGCGAACTCCGGCATGTTGACCACGCCGTCGAGCAGGGCCTCGAACTCGGGAAAGAGCATTTGCTTGCAGATGCCGCCCCGCTCGCGGAAGAACATCACGGCCTCGGCCATCTGCGGTTTTTTCTGCATGCTCATCGGTTTCCCTCTAGCCCAACCAAGTGGGACCCGCTCGAGCGGGTGAAGTTCCTGGCCGCCCAGGCACGCCTGCGGCTCGGGCGCTATCACGCTGTCCGGGAAAGTCTAGGGGAAAAAGCAACGCCGGCAATGTGACTGGGTTGGCAGTCGCCCTGCCGCTGCGGGGGGACCGCTCGACGGCAAAGCGAAACTGTGACGCACTCGCCGTCGCAGACTCAGGCGGGCTTCGCGGCCAGCAAGGGCGCCAGGCGCCGGGCCATTTCCTCGCCCAGCGCCTGCAGGCCGCTCATCGGCCGAATCATCACCTCGAACTCGACGATCCTGCCCTGCTCGTCGAAACGGATCAGGTCGATACCCTTGAGCTCGCGATCGCCGACCTTGGCGGAAAATTCCAGCACCACGCTGAGGCCGTCGGCACTGGCCAGCTCACGCTGATAGACGAAGCCGACGAACACCCGGCTGACGGTGTCGAGAATCAGCGTGACCAGCGGCGCACCGGCGTAGGGCTTGAACGCCATCGGCGATCGGAACACCGCCTGCGGGTGCAGCAACTCGGGCAGCTGGCTCAGCTGCTGCGCGGCCAGCAGCTGATGCCAACGCCGCAGCGTGTCGGCCGCGGCCGGTTGCAGTTGGGCATTGAGGGACATGCTTGCTTCCTTATTGTTCGAGGCCGGAAAACAAACGCCCCGCACTGGGCGGGGCGCTAGTTGCTTACAGCTCGGCGGCGAGGCGCGAACCCTGGTTGATCGCCCGCTTGGCATCCAGCTCGGCGGCCACGTCGGCGCCACCGATCAGGTGCACGCTCTGCCCCGCGGCCAGCAAGCCGTCGTGCAGCTCGCGCAGCGGGTCCTGGCCGGCGCAGACGATCACCGTGTCCACCGGCAGCACCTGGGGCTCGCCGCCGGCGATGCGGACGTGCAGGCCGGCATCGTCGACATTCAGGTACTCGACGCTGTTGAGCATCTGCACCTGCTTGTTCTTCAGGCCGGCGCGGTGGATCCAGCCGGTGGTCTTGCCCAGGCCGTCGCCGACCTTGGACTTCTTGCGCTGCAGCAGGAACACCTGGCGCGCCGGCGCATGGGGTTCGGCCTTGATGCCGGCCACGCCGCCGCGCGCCTCGAGACCCGCGTCGATGCCCCACTCCTTCCAGAACGCCTCGCGGCTCAGGCTGCTGGCCTCGCCCTGATGGGTGATGAACTCGGACACATCGAAACCGATGCCGCCGGCGCCTATCACCGCGACCCGTTGGCCGACCGGCTTGCGCTCGAGAATGGCGTCCAGATAACCGATCACCTTGGGGTGATCGATACCGGGAATCTCCGGGGTGCGCGGGGCAATGCCGGTGGCCAGGATCACCTCGTCGAAACCGCCCCGGGCCAGGTCCTCGACCGTGACACGGGTATTCAGGCGCAGCTCGACGCCGGTGGTCTCCAGCTTGCGCTTGAAGTAGCGCAGGGTCTCGAAGAACTCCTCCTTGCCCGGCACGCGCTTGGCCACGTTGAACTGGCCACCGATCTCGCCGGCCGAGTCGAACAGGGTCACGCTGTGACCACGCTCGGCGGCCACGGTGGCAGCGGACAGCCCGGCCGGGCCGGCGCCGACCACGGCGATCTTCTTCACGGCGGCGGTGGCAATGTAGTTCAGCTCGGTCTCGTGACAGGCCCGCGGGTTGACCAGGCAGCTGGTCAGCTTGCCGCCGAAGGTGTGGTCCAGGCAGGCCTGGTTGCAACCGATGCAGGTATTGATCTCGTCGCTGCGGCCGGCCGCCGCCTTGTTGACGAAGTCCGGGTCGGCGAGAAACGGCCGGGCCATGGAGACCATGTCGGCGTCGCCCTCGGCCAGCACCTGCTCGGCCACCTCCGGGGTGTTGATGCGGTTGGTGGTGATCAGCGGGATGCGGATCTCGCCACGCAGCTTGGCGGTGACCTTGGTGAAGGCCGCGCGCGGCACCTTGGTGGCGATGGTCGGGATGCGCGCCTCGTGCCAGCCGATGCCGGTGTTGATCAGGGTGGCGCCGGCTTGCTCGATGGCCTTGGCCAGGACCACGATCTCGTCCCAGGTGCTGCCACCCTCGACCAGATCGAGCATGGACAGGCGGTAGATGATGATGAAGTTCGCCCCTACCGCCTCGCGCACCCGACGGACGATCTCCACCGGCAGGCGCATGCGGTTCTCGTAGCTGCCGCCCCAGCGGTCGCTGCGCTGATTGGTGTGGGCGACCAGGAACTGGTTGATGAAGTAGCCTTCCGACCCCATGATCTCGACGCCGTCGTAGCCGGCCTCGCGGGCCAGACTGGCGCAGTTGACGAAGTCCTGGATCTGCTTCTCGATGCCTTCCTCGTCCAGCTCCCGCGGCTTGAACGGATTGATCGGCGCCTGGATGGCACTCGGTGCCACCGACTTCGGGCTATAGGCATAGCGGCCGGCATGCAGGATCTGCAGGCAGATCTTGCCGCCCGCCTCGTGCACCGCGCGAGTGACGACCTGGTGCTTCTGCGCCTCTTCGGCGGTGCTCAGCTTGGCCGCACCGGCGTAGACCCCGCCCTCCTCGTTCGGCCCGAAACCGCCGGTGACCATCAGGCCGACGCCGCCGCGGGCGCGCTCGGCGAAGTAGGCCGCCATGCGCTCGAAACCGTTGGGCTTCTCTTCCAGGCCAGTGTGCATCGAGCCCATCAGACTGCGATTGCGCAGGGTGGTGAATCCCAGGTCCAGGGGGGCGAGCAGGTGCGGGTATTGAGCGGTCATGGAGTTCTCCACATCGGGCCAAGCAGTTCACGGAACGCCGCAGCCTCAGCCGGACCACGGTCGGTATGCCTAGACAATAAAAGGCGAACCCAGCGGCTTCAATGACCCAAAATGACAGCTTACTGATCATAACTGACAGCAACGCTTGGCAAGGCTCCGGGACTGCCCTAGGCTCTGGGGCTTCCTCGCAGCCAGGCGCCATCCATGAGAGCCCACGAAACCGAGCCGCCGCTGACCGGCAAGCCCCCGCGGATCCGCCTCGGCGACCTGTCGGTCGGCTTCGTCCACAGCCTGGCCGAGGCCGTGCGCAGCCGTGGCCAGGACCCACAACCCCTGCTGGACAGCTATGGACTGGACGCCGCCCGCCTGGCGGAACCCCGCGCACGCCTGTCCATCCCCCGCTACATGCGCCTGGGCCACGCGGCGATCCAGCTGACCGGCGACCCCGCCCTGGGCCTGCAGATGGGCCGCCTCAGCCGCCTGAGCCAAGCCGGCCTGGCCGGCGTCACCGCCGCCCAGGCCCCGACCGTGCGGGAAGCGGCGCGCACACTCAGTCGCTTCGAGCCGTTGTACGCCTCCAACTACCGCGGCAGCTCGAGCCTGCAGGAAGACGCCGATGGCGCCTGGCTGTGCTTCTACTCGATCAGCCCATACAACGCCTACAACCGCTTCGTCGTCGACTCCGTCCTGAGCAGCTGGGTCCAGCAACTGGGCGATCTGGCCAAGCGGCGCCTGCCCGTGGACAAGGTGCTGATTGAATTTCCGGCGCCCGACTATGGCGAGCGCTACGCGGAAGAATTCGACGGCCCGGTGGAGTTCGCCGCCGAGCACAACCGACTGCGCCTGAGCCAGGCCACGCTCAACCTGCGCAACCCCGAGCATTGCCCGAGCACCTGGCGACATCTGCTGGAAATCTGTGAGCGGGAGCTGGAACAGCTGACCCGCACCCGCAGCCTGCGCGAGCGCATCAGTCAGTTGCTGGGGCCGCTGCTGCACGGGCGCGAGCCGGACCTGCAGGAGGTCGCCACCCGCCTGCAGCTGCCGACCTGGACCCTGAGACGCCGGCTTGCCGAAGAGGGCACGCAGTTTCGCGCCATACTCAACGACACCCGTCGCGACCTGGCCATGGCCTATATCCGCGACACCGAGCTGGCCTTCGGCGAGATCGCCTACCTGCTCGGCTTCGCCTCTGCCGAGGCCTTCCAGCGCGCATTCAAGCGCTGGAGCCGGCAGACTCCGGGCGAGTTCCGCCGCAGCCAGCGCCGGGGCGACTGATACCGGCAGGACAATCGGCGTTGCCGGCGCCCTTACAACTCGGTGGCGTCTTCGGCCAGTTCCTCGACATCCTGCTCGCTGGCGCGCAGTTCGAGCAGTTCTTCCTGATAGTCTTCCATCGGTGCACCTCGCAAACGGACAGGGCGGGACCCAAAGAGTGGAGCCGGGCCGCGCCAAGGCAGTTTATGAAGGGTCTATGACGGAAGGATGACGGCAGTTCGCGGACAATAAAAAACCCTCAGGTATCGCTACCTGAGGGTTTCGTATATGGCGCAGCGGACGGGACTCGAACCCGCGACCCCCGGCGTGACAGGCCGGTATTCTAACCGACTGAACTACCGCTGCGTGTCGGCTGGACTTGCGTCCATGGAACTCTTGCTTCGTCTGGCGAAAAAGCTCCATGGCTCTTTCGCCTCATATCAGGCATGCCCGACATGGAAAATATGGCGCAGCGGACGGGACTCGAACCCGCGACCCCCGGCGTGACAGGCCGGTATTCTAACCGACTGAACTACCGCTGCGCGTCGGCCGGGCATGACGCCCGATTTCACAAAGAGTGGTGGGTGATGACGGGATCGAACCGCCGACCCTCTGCTTGTAAGGCAGATGCTCTCCCGGCTGAGCTAATCACCCATCTCGTTGCGAGGCGCGAAATTTACGCAAGGGCATAAGCTAAGTCAAGGCCCCGTTTGAAGTTTTTCTTAAAAAGTGGAAAGCCGCCGGCGCCCTGCGGACAAGGGAAGGCTGCGCTGCGCGTCAGAGCGCCACCCGCAGGCTCAGGCGCGCCGCCACCTGATTGTCCTCGCCACGATCCAGCCCCGCCTCGGCGATTCGCACCCCCTGCCGCTCCAGCACCACGAACCAGCGCAGCAGCTGCGCGAAGGGGGCCGCCTGCAGGCTCACCTCCAATGTACCCTCGCCTGCGCTGTCCAGTCGCTCGACCACCAACCCCTGCTCGACCGCGCTGGCGGTGACCACGCCCTGCAGCCGCGCCGGATCGAGACTGGCCCGGGGCGCGCTCGCCAGACTGCGAGCCAGCGGCGCCTGGGCCTGCAGGTACGCATGCAGGCTGCGCTGCTGCTCGTAGGCGGCCCGGGCCGCCAGTCGCCCTTGCTCGGCCGGGCGCCAGAGCGACAGATAGAGCAGCACCAGCAACAGGAACAGCGCCAGCAACGCCAGGGCCAGCCGCTCACGCGGCGCCAGGGACTGCCAGCGCTGGCCCAATGCGGAGTCCCGCAACTGCGCGGCAAACGGCTTCTTCAGCTCACTCAGACTGCTCATGCTCATCCCTCGATCACCAAACGGGCACTCACCCCTCGCCCCTCACGGCTGGCCGAGCCCAGCTGGACTACCAGACCGGCCTCCAGCAGGCGCTCACGCAGGCGCTCCAGTTCGCCGAAACCCGGCGCCTGGACCTGCAGCGCCAGGTCGCCACGGCTGTCGCTGAAATCCAGCTGTTCGACCTCGACCCGTGCGCCTTCCGCGGTGATCGCCTGGCTCACCTGAGCCAGCAGGCCAAGCAGCCGGCCCTGACCGCTGGCGTCCCCCTCGGCTAGGTGCTGGTCCAGTTGCGCACGCAGATCGATCAGCTTGCGATCTTCCGGGAACAGTTCGCGGTACAACGCCTCGCTAGCCTCGGCATAGATGTCCGCCTGCTTCTGCAGGTGCCAGCCCTGGGCCAGATTGAAGCCCCATTGCAGCACCAGCCACAGGCCGACCAGCCCCAGCAGTGGCCAGCATCGCTGCCACCGCCCACCTGCTCCGGCAGGGGCAAACTCGCCTTGGGCAAGGTTGCTGACGACCGCCTGTCGCGCCAACCAGACATAGGGGTCTCTCACCTCAGGGCACTGGTCCGCCGACTCCAGCTCCGGCTGCCTGGGCACGCGATAGGCGACATGCGGGCGCGGACACAGGGGCGCCAATGTCGGCCAGTCCTCGGCGTTGAGCGCCAGGCGCGCGACCTCCACTCCGCCGACCAGACAACGCCCGCCCAACGGCAGCAGCTGGGTGCCTTCGCGCGGCAGCAGATCCGCATCCACGGCAATCGCCTGCGGCGGCGTCTTGCAGAGTGCCAGCCAGTCCGCCAACCAGCGGCGGCGCACCGCGAATACCCGATGACGCCCATCGGCCAGCGGCTCGCCCAACGCCAGGTGAAACTGCTCGACATCCTCGGCCAGCAGCTCCTCGACCGCAAACGGCAGGGCCTGGCGCAGCCAGCGGGCCTTCTGGGTCGGCAGCTGTACGGCGCAGGCGGTCACCGCCTCGACCGGCAGTACAAGAGTCCAGGATTCGTCCTTCGCGGCCATCACCCGGGCGAACGGCATCGGCTCGCGGCGCTCCCCATGGACCCGCTGCACCAACAGCTCGGCGTCGACCTCGGCACAGGCCGCCGGCGGTAAAAACACGTACGTCTGACTCATGGCTCGACTTCCTCGACGGGCACGGGCGGCATGCCGCCCTGCCCCAAATCACGGGCTAGGACATAGACGCGACCATCGCTGGCACGCTGCACGGTACTGCGCAGCGACTGGCGCCGATCGCCCACGCTGACTTCACTGACCACCTGAAAGTATTGACTACCGACCGCCAGCCCCTGGCTCTGCACCTGCAAGCCCGGCAGCTGGGCGGTGAAACTGGCTACATCGGCATAGCCCTGGCGCCCCCGGGCCGCCACCAGCGCCTCGGCGGTGGCGAGCGGCAAGCCGTCGGCCAGGCTCGCCAGCACCGGGGCACTGGCGGTGTTGACGTTCAGGGTCGCGTCCGCCGGCAAGGCACTGACGAAAGGCAGCAGGCGCCGGTAGTCGGCCTCGCTCATCTCCAGCAGCAGGCGCAGCTCGGAGACATCGCTGAGTGCGCGATTGGCTGCACGATAGGCCGGCTGGGACAACAGGTACTGATTGTCCTCGGCGCCGAAGCCACCGTGCGGCTCCTGGTCGGCATCCAGCCAGTCGAGCAAGCGCTCGGCGTAGGGCTTGTCGATCTGCAGGCCGCGCAACAGGCGACGAAACTGTGCCAGGGCCGCCTCGTTGGCCTGCCCCTTGCGCACCAGACTGTTGAGATTGAAGCGCCCGGTCGGATCGATGATGCTTACCTGCAGCTCGCCACCCTCGTCCAGGGCGAACGGGGCCATGGGCTGGGCCCAGGCTTCGCCGAGATGATCCACCGGCGCCCGCGGATTGCCCTGCTGCAGGTCGCGACGCAGCAGCGCCTGGGCCAGGGTCTCGCCCCCCAGGGCGTAGTGCCAGGCCTGGCGCACATGCAGCTGATTGGCGCTGCTGCGAATGGCCAGCTGCTGGCGGGCGATCAGCCCGGCACAGACCACGGTCACCACCGCCACCACCAGCAGCATGGTAATCAGCGCCACGCCGCGCTGGGCCGTCATTGGCTGGCCTCCTTCTGCACGTCGGGCGCCTCTTCCGCCGCCCCGTCCTGGCTTGGCGGTGCCTGGCGCTGCGGCAACACGTCCGGCAGGCGCAGCAGGCGCCGCAGCTCGCCATAGCGCCGGTGCTCGAGCACCAGTTCGACCGCCCGCGGCAGCGCCGCGAGAGCCTCCTCGCCACGGCCTTCCGCCGGCGGCCAGCTGTCGCGCCAGCCGCCGTCGCCGTGCAGGTAACGGAGCTGCAGGCGCGTCACGCCGTGCAGCGCTTGCTGCACCTGGGCCTGACTGTCCTGGGCCTGATCCAGCACGTTCCAGTACCTGCGCTGCCACTGCTCGCCGCTCAGCTGCCAACGCACCCGCTGCACACCGGCACGCGCACGTCCCAGGGGATTGCGCCAACCGGCGCGACTCAGCTCCACCGCCACACCGCCGAGGTCCTCGCCGAGCAGGGCCGGTCGCGCCTCACCGAAGGGGTCGCGTGCCGGCCGCGCGATCACCTGCAGCAGGTCGCGCTCGAACGCGGCCATGGCCCGCACCAGCTCACGCAATTGCAACTCATGGGCCCGGGTCGTGCTGTCGGTCTGCAGCACGCTGTCGAGCATGCGGTAGGTGGCGAGCGCGAGCAGGGCGAAGATCGCGATGGCGATCAGCAGCTCGAGCAGGGTGAAACCTTGCGTCCGCCTCATCGCGCCGCCCCGAGAAAACCGCTGAGGCTGACCAGGGCCCGCTCGCGCAGATCGGCGCTGGCGCGCCGCTGGGCAAGCGGCGCCACCCACAGGGTGACCCGGCGCATGCTCGGCTCGCTGGTCGGCCGGACCTCGCTCTGCCACTGCCAGCGACGCCCGGCAAACTGCAGCTCACCCGCGTCGCGCCCATCGGCGACCGGCTCGTCGGCCAGCTGCAGCTCGGTCAGGCGGTTGTCGGCGATCCACATCGCCAGGGTCTTGTCCTCGAGCCGCGAGGCGGTCTGCAGGCTGCGGCTACTGGCGCTCAGCACGCTGGCCGCGACCAGCGCGAAGATGGCCAGGGCGACCAGGACTTCGAGCAGGGTGAAACCCGCCGAGCGCCTCATCTGGAACGCCCCTTGGCGCCATCCAGTTCCACCCGGGGCAACTGAAAGCCATCGCTCGACAGCCACAGGCTCAGGCCGTCCCGGCGGCGCTCGCGCAGCTGCAGGCGAAACGGGCTGAGCTCGCCGCTGGAGAGCATCAGCAGTTGCGGGGTGGGGCTCGCCTGGCGCCCCTGCTCGGCGACCGGTTGCGGCAAGCGCAGCGCCTCGCCCTCGAGTTCGACACTCAGCTCGGCCCAGGACGGCAGGTCATGCGGCTTGCCCGGCAGCGGCTGCCAACGGCGCAGGGCCGGATCGTAGCGCAGCACCTGGTAGGCACCGGCCGTCAGATGCACGCCATACTCACGGTTGTCCAGCACGGCCTCCTCCGCCAGCACACCGATCAGCCCGGCCAGGCGCTCGGCCTCGCCATGCAGCTCCCGCCCCGGTCCGGCGACGCCGCTACCGAGCACCGCCAGCGCGATCAATACGCCGAGGATCACCAGCACCACCAGCAACTCGACCAGGGTGAAACCGCGCGCCGCGCCGCGCCTGGCGCAGCACAGGGGCACGGCAGCGCGGCCGGCCGACATGGCTCAGCGGCGCCTCATCAGAGATCCCAGTTGCCGATGTCGGCATCCAGGTCGCTGCCGCCCTGCTTGCCGTCGCGCCCCAGGGAATAGAGATCGAAGGCCCCCTTGGTACCTGGCGCCAGGTACTGATAGACGTTGCCCCAGGGATCGACCGGCAGGCGCTTGAGGTAGCCATCCTTGCTCCAGTTCTTCGCCGGCGGGTTGCCGGAAGGCTTCTGCACCAGGGCCTCGAGCCCCTGCTGGGTGCTCGGGTAGCTGTGGTTGTCCAGCTTGTACATGTCCAGCGCGGCGCCGATGGCGCGGATATCGTTCTGTGCCGCGGTGACCTTGGCCTGGTCCGGCCGGCTCATCACCTGCGGCACCACCAGGGCGGCGAGAATCCCGAGGATCACCACCACCACCATGATTTCGATCAGCGTAAAACCTGCCTGACGCTTGTTCACCTGCTTACCCCACCAACTGATTGAGAGAGAGAATCGGCAGCAGGATGGCCAAGACTATGACCAGCACCACCGCCCCCATGAAGACCAGCATGAACGGCTCGAACAACCCGACCAGCAGCGCCACCTGGGCCCCCAGATCGCTCTCCTGATTGCGCGCCGTGCGCGCGAGCATCTGGTCCAGCTCGCCGGAGCGCTCGCCGCTGGCGATCATATGCAGCATCATCGGTGGGAACTGCCCGCTCGCCTCCAGCGCCCGCGTCAGGCTGCCGCCCTCGCGGACCTTCTGCGCCGCCACCACCACCTGGGCACGGATCACCCGGTTGGCGATCACCTCGGCGCCGATCGCCAGGGCCTCCACCAGGGGCACGCCGCTGCGGGTGAGGATCGCCAGGGTCGAGGCGAAGCGGGCGCAGTCGGTGGCGCGGATCAACCGCCCGAACAATGGCAGGCGCAGCAGCAGGGCATGCCAGCGCAGCTTCACCGCCTCGTCGCGCAGCGCCCAGCGCAAGGCGAAGAAGCCCAGCGCCAGCAGGATCAGCACCAGCCAGGCCCAGCCCTTGACCCAGTCGCTCAGGGCGATCAGGCCGCGGGTCAGGGCCGGCAGGGTCTGCCCGGAATCGACGAATACCCGCACCACATCCGGCACCACGTAGCCGAGCAGGAAGCCGACGATCAACAGCGAGGCACACATCAGGATCAACGGATAGAGCAGCGCCAGCTGGATCTTCTGCCGCGACTGCTGGCGCTGCTCGGTGTAGTCGGCCAGTTGCTCGAGCACCGGGCCGAGGTGGCCGGCGTGCTCGCCGGCCGCCACCGTGGCGCGGTACAGCTCGGGGAAGGCCGCGGGAAATTCCTTCAGGCTGTCGGCCAGGCCGTGGCCCTCCAGCACCCGGGCGCGCACCGCCAGCAGCATGCCCTGGATCCGCGGCGCACTGGCCTGGGCCGCGGCGGCGCGCAGCGCCTCCTCGACCGGCAGGGCCGCCTGGATCAGGGTGGCCAGCTGGCGGGTCAGCAAGGCCAGGTCGCGAGCCGAGAGGCCGCGGACGAAGCTGAAGTGTCCGCCGCCGGCCTGCTCGCGGGTGCGCGTGGCCGTCACCTCCAGGGGCGCCAATTGACGTTCGCGCAGCAACTGACGCACCTGCCGGGCACTGTCGGCCTCCAGCACGCCTTTCTGCTGGCGCCCCTTGCGGTCGAGGGCGAGGTATTCGAAGGCCGCCATTACTCTTCCAGGGTCACGCGCAGCACTTCTTCCAGGCTGGTGACCCCCTCCAGCACCTTGCGCCGGCCATCTTCGCGGATACTCGGCCCCAGCGTGCGGGCATGCCGGGCCATGTCCTGCTCGGAGGCGACGTTGTGGATCAGGGTGCGCAGGTGATCGTCGAACACCACCAGCTCGTAGATTCCGGTTCGGCCTCGATAACCCTGCTGGTGGCAGGCGCCGCATCCACGCGCGCGGTGCAGGGTGAGCGGCGGCTCCGGCGTCACGCCGAGCTTGGCGCATTCGGCGGCATCGGCCCGGTAGGCCTCCTTGCACTGCGGACAGAGCACGCGCACCAGTCGCTGGGCCAGCACACCAAGCAGCGAGGACGACAGCAGGAAGGGTTCGACGCCCATGTCCACCAGGCGGGTGATGGCGCCGATCGCGCTGTTGGTATGCAGGGTCGAGAGCACCAGGTGGCCGGTCAGGGAAGCCTGCACGGCGATCTCGGCGGTTTCCTTGTCGCGGATCTCGCCGACCATCACCACGTCCGGGTCCTGGCGCAGAATGGCGCGCAAGCCGCGGGCGAAGGTCATGTCGACCTTGGTGTTGACCTGGGTCTGGCCGATGCCCTCGAGGTTGTACTCGATCGGGTCTTCCACCGTGAGGATGTTGCGCGTGCGGTCGTTGAGGCTGACCAGGCTGGCATACAGCGTAGTGGTCTTGCCCGAGCCCGTGGGACCGGTGACCAGGAGGATGCCGTGGGGCCTGCGCACGGTCTCCTCCATCAGCTGGCGATCGCGCGCGCTCATGCCCAGATGCTCCAGGGTCAGGCGCCCGGCCTGCTTGTCCAGCAGGCGCAGGACCACGCGCTCGCCGTTGGCCGAAGGCAGGGTGGAAACGCGAATGTCCACTTCGCGGCCACCGACCTTCAGGGAGATCCGCCCATCCTGAGGCACGCGTTTCTCGGCGATGTCCAGGCGCGCCATGACCTTGATCCGCGACACCAGTAACGCCGCCAGTTCACGCTTGGGCTCGAGGACCTCGCGCAGGATGCCGTCGACGCGAAAACGCACCACCAGGCGCCGCTCGAAGGTTTCCAGGTGAATGTCCGAGGCATTTTCCTTGATCGCCTCGCCGAGAATGGCGTTGATCAGGCGGATGATCGGCGCGTCGTCTTCCTGCTCCAGCAGGTCCTCGGTCTCCGGTACCTGTTCGGCCAGGGCCGCCAAGTCCAGGCTGCCGCCGATGTCCTCGGCCAATTGCATGGATGCCGAGTCATGCTGATAGGCCTTGCCCAGCGCCTGCTCGAAGGCCTCCTGCGACAGCGCGCGCAGCGCCAGCTGACGGCCGACGAAGCGTTGCGCCTCGGCCAACGCCACCAACTCGGCGCCCGGCCGGTGGGCCAGACAGGGCGGGTCGGCCTCGGCCAACAGCACCACGCCGTGGCGCTTGGCGAAGCTGAACGGCAGACGGCGCAGGGGCGCGTCATTGAGCAAAGCGTTCATCCTGGACGAACCTTAGGCGGTAACGTGACGCACGTATCATGGTCGTTCCTGACCATTATGCAGCCGCGGTTCCGTCGGTTAATGGTGATGAGTTTCCGCTGTAGTACGGACACATTAGGCTATCTTTAGCACATCGCGGCAGCGGGATACACCACCCCGACGGGGGACTGTCAAATGCCTGCGAACTGTCTATCATCGGTGCGCGACACGCACCCCAGAACAAGAATACTCATGGAGTGATGCCCTTGCCCCTGACGGCTGCTCGACGCTGGATGGATCGACACGCCACCACCCTGGCCGGCCTTGCCATCCTTTTGGCCATGAGCATCAGCCTGGCCTGGCAAACCGCGGACTGGCTGCGCCTGATGCGCACGCCACCGGGCATCGACGCCCTCGACTCTCCCCGCCACGCCCCCGCTGCCCTCGCCCAGGGCCTGGAGCTGCTGTTCGGCCGCAGCGCGGTGGACGACGATGCGCCGCCCCCCGCCACCAGCCTGCGCCTCACCCTGCTGGGCAGCTTCGTGCACAGCGACCCGCAGCGCTCCAGTGCCATCATCCGCCAGGACGGCGGCGAGGCGCAGCGTTACGGCGTCGACAGCGAAGTGACCAACGGCGTGCGCCTGCACGCGGTCTATGCCGACCGCGTCGAGCTGCTGCGCAACGGCCGCCGGGAAAGCCTGACCTTCCCCCACAGCCAATCCGGCAACGATGGCTCGAGCTACGTCTCGAGCGAAGCGCCGCCGGACAACCTCGATCAGCTCGACGAGCTGGAGGTCGGCAACCTCGAACAGCTGCGCGAGCGCATGGATGCCCTGCGCGAGCAGATGGAAGCGGCAGGCACCCTGCCGCCGGACGCCGAAATCACCGATCAGACCACAGAAGGCGAATGAACCGATGTCCCCGATTTTCTCGCGACTCACCTTCGCCCTGCTCGCCGCCGGCCTGGCCTTCGGCCCGTTGCCCCTCAGCGCAGCCAACAGCGCGGCGACACCGTCGACCGGACAGCAGGAAGAAAGCTGGACCATCAACCTGAAAGGCGCCGATATCCGCGAGTTCATCGACCAGGTCGCGCAGATCACCGGGCAGACCTTCGTCGTCGACCCACGGGTCAAGGGCCAGGTCAGCGTCGTATCGAGCACGCCGCTGAGCCTCAGCGAGGTCTACCAGCTGTTTCTCTCAGTGATGGCCACCCACGGCTTCAGCGTCATCACCCAGGGCGAGCAGGCGCGCATCGTACCCAACGCCGAGGCCAAGGCCGAGGCGGGACTCGGCCGCGTCGCCCCGGACCGCCTGGAGACCCGCCTGATCCAGGTGCAGCACGGCTCGGCGACCGAGCTGATCCCCCTGCTGCGTCCGCTGGTGCCGCAGTATGGCCACCTAGCCGCGGTGACCTCGGCCAATGCCATCATCATCAGCGACCGCAGCGCCAACATCGCGCGCATCGAGGACCTGCTGCGCCAGCTGGACCAGAAGGGCGAACGCGACTACAGCGTGCTCAACCTGCAGCACGCCTGGGTGATGGACGCCGCCGAGGTACTCAACAGCGCCCTGGACCGGGGCCAGGCCAAGGGCGCCTCCGGCATCCAGGTGATCGCCGACGCGCGCACCAACCGCCTGATTCTCCTCGGCCCTCCGGCGGCCCGGGCCAAGCTGGTGTCCCTGGCCCAATCGCTGGACACGCCCACCAGCCGCTCGGCCAATACCCGGGTCATCCGCCTGCGGCACAACGACGCCAAGGCCCTGGCCGAGACCCTCGGCGACATCTCCGAGGGCCTGAAGAACCAGGAGGATGGGGAAACCGGCGGCAAGCCGCAGAACACCCTGATCCGCGCCGACGAGAGCCTCAACGCCCTGGTGCTGCTGGCCGAACCGGACCTGGTGGCGACCCTGGAGGACATCGTCCGCCAGCTCGATGTACCCCGCGCCCAGGTGATGGTGGAAGCCGCCATTGTCGAGGTCTCCGGCGACATCAGCGACGCCCTCGGCGTGCAGTGGGCGCTGGATGCCCGCGGCGACAAGGGCGGCCTCGGCGGGGTCAATTTCGGCAACACCGGCCTGTCGGTCGGCACCGTGCTGCAGGCCATTCAGGACCAGAAGAACAACGTCGACAATCCTATCCTCAACAACCTGCCCGACGGCGCGATCATCGGCCTGGGCAGCGACCGCTTCGGCGTGCTGGTCACCGCGCTGTCGGCCAATACCAAGAGCAACCTGTTGTCGACTCCCAGCCTGCTGACCCTGGACAACCAAGAGGCGGAGATCCTGGTCGGGCAGAACGTGCCGTTCCAGACCGGCTCCTTCACCACCAGCGCCTCCGGTGCCGACAACCCCTTCACCACCATCGAACGCAAGGATATCGGCGTCACCCTCAGGGTCACCCCGCACATCAACGAGGGCGCCAGCCTGCGCCTGGAGATCGAACAGGAAATCTCCTCGATCGCGCCGACCACCCAGGGGGTCAACGCCGTCGACCTGATCACCAACAAGCGCTCGATCAAGAGCACCATCCTCGCCGAAGACGGCCAGGTCATCGTGCTCGGCGGCCTGATCCAGGACGACATCACGCAAACCGACTCCAAGGTGCCGCTGCTCGGCGACATCCCCTTCCTCGGCCGCCTGTTCCGCTCCAACAAGGACACCCACATCAAACGCAACCTGATGGTGTTCCTGCGCCCCAGCGTGATCCGCGACGCAGCCGGCCTGGCTGCCCTGTCCGGCAAGAAGTACGGCGACATCCGCGTGCTCAGGGATATCCGCGACGACTACCAGGCCGGCGAGCTGCCCCGCGACCCGGTCCAGCTGTTCGACCGCGCGACGGCGCCGGCGGTCGACCTGCGCGAATAGCGCCCCCCCTACGAAAAAAGCCTCGGCAAATGCCGAGGCTTTTTTATCTCGCGAAGACAGCGGCGTGCAGGCTAGAGCGCCGCCAGCCCGCGGGCCAGATCGGCCTTGAGATCGGCGAGGTCTTCCAGGCCCACCGCCACGCGGATCAGGTTGTCGCGGATGCCGGCGTTGGCCCGCTCGGCCGGCGACAGGCGGCCGTGGGAGGTAGTGGCCGGGTGAGCGATGGTGGTCTTGGTGTCGCCCAGGTTGGTGGTGATGGAGATCACCCGCGTGGCGTCGATGAAACGCCAGGCCGCCTCCTTGCCTCCGGCGACCTCGAAGCTGACCACCGCCCCGAAGGCGCGCTGCTGGCGGCGGGCCAGTTCGTGTTGCGGGTGGCTGGGCAGCCCGGCGTAATACACGTGCTCCACACCCGCCTGCTGCTCGAGCCATTCGGCCAGCTGCTGGGCGCTGGCGCAGTGGGCCTGCATGCGTACCCGCAGGGTCTCCAGGCCCTTGAGGAAGATCCAGGCGTTGAACGGGCTCAGGGTCGGCCCGGCGGTACGCAGGAAGCCGACGACCTCCTTCATCAACTCCGCCCTGCCGGCCACCACGCCGCCCATGCCACGGCCTTGGCCGTCGATGTACTTGGTCGCCGAATGCATCACCACATCCGCCCCCAGCTTCAGCGGCTGCTGCAGCGCCGGGGTGCAGAAGCAGTTGTCCACCGCCAGCAGCGCGCCATGCGCGTGGGCGATCTGCGCCAGGGCGTCGATATCCACCAGCTCGGCCAGGGGGTTGGACGGTGACTCGACGAACAGCAGCTTGGTCGTGGGGCGGCACGCCGCCTGCCAGGCATCCAGGTCGGACAGCGCCACATAGTCCACCTCGACGCCGAAGCGCTTGAGGTACTTCTCGAACAGGCTGATGGTCGAGCCGAACACGCTGCGCGACACCAGCACATGGTCGCCGCCGCTGCACAGGCTCATGACGATGGCCAGGATCGCCGACATGCCGGAGGCCGTGGCGACCGCCTGCTCGGCCCCCTCGAGCGCGGCGATGCGCTCCTCGAAGGCGCGCACCGTGGGATTGGTGTAGCGCGAATAGACATTGCCCGGCACCTCGCCGGCGAAACGCGCCGCCGCATCGGCGGCGGTGCGGAACACGTAGCTGGAGGTGGGGAACAACGCCTCGCTGTGTTCGCCCTCCGGCGTGCGATGCTGGCCGGCGCGCACCGCCAGGGTGTCGAAACCGACACCTTCAAGATCGCTGTCCAGCCGCCCGGCTTGCCACTCTTGCGTCATGACCCTCACCTCGATTCCGCCGCCGAAGCCAAGCCTGGCGTGTCGCGACTTAGTTATTGTACAGGTCGATGATCGCGCTGACCGCCTGGGACTTGGCCTTGGTGGCGTCGTTGCGCGCCTGCTCGATCTTGTCCAGGTAGGCCTCGTCGACATCGCCGGTGACGTACTTGCCGTCGAATACCGCACAGTCGAAGTTGTCGATCTTGATCTTCTTGCTACCGCTGACGGCCTCGATCAGGTCCGGCAGGTCCTGATACACCAGCCAGTCGGCGCCGATAAGCTCGCAGACTTCCTCGGTGGTGCGGTTGTGGGCGATCAGCTCATGGGCACTGGGCATGTCGATGCCGTAGACGTTGGGATAGCGCACCGCCGGCGCCGCCGAACAGAAGTAGACGTTCTTCGCGCCGGCCTCGCGGGCCATCTGGATGATCTGCTTGCAGGTGGTGCCGCGCACGATGGAGTCGTCCACCAGCATCACGTTCTTGCCGCGGAACTCCAGCTCGATGGCGTTGAGCTTCTGTCGCACCGACTTCTTGCGCGCGGCCTGGCCGGGCATGATGAAGGTCCGACCGATATAGCGGTTCTTGACGAAACCCTCGCGAAACTTCACGCCCAGGTGGTTGGCCAGCTCCAGCGCCGAGGTGCGGCTGGTATCGGGGATCGGGATGACCACGTCGATGTCGTGCCCGGGACGCTCGCGCTGGATCTTCTCGGCCAGCTTCTCGCCCATGCGCAGGCGCGCCTTGTACACCGAGATGCCGTCCATGATCGAGTCCGGTCGCGCCAGGTAGACGTGCTCGAAGATGCACGGCGAATAGCGCGGGTTCTCCGCGCACTGGCGGGTGAACAGCTTGCCGTCCTCGGTGATGTACACCGCCTCGCCCGGCGCCAGGTCGCGGATCAGGGTGAAGCCGAGCACGTCCAGGGACACGCTCTCGGAGGCGATCATGTATTCGACGCCCTCGTCGGTGTGACGCTGGCCGAAGACGATCGGGCGGATGCCGTTGGGGTCGCGGAAGCCGACGATGCCGTAGCCGGTGATCATCGCCACCACCGCGTAACCGCCACGGCAGCGCTTGTGAACGTCGCTGACCGCGGCGAACACGTCTTCCTCGGTCGGCTGCAACTGGCCGCGCTGGGCCAACTCGTGGGCGAACACGTTGAGCAGCACTTCCGAGTCGGAATTGGTGTTCACATGGCGCAGGTCGGACTCGTAGATTTCCTTGGCCAGCTGCTCGACGTTGGTCAGGTTGCCGTTGTGCGCCAGGGTGATGCCGTAGGGCGAGTTGACGTAGAACGGCTGCGCCTCGGCGGAGCTGGAGCTGCCGGCGGTCGGGTAGCGCACATGACCGATGCCCATGTGGCCGACCAGGCGCTGCATATGGCGCTGCTGGAAGACATCGCGCACCAGGCCGTTGTCCTTGCGCAGGAACAGCCGTCCATCATGACTGGTGACAATACCGGCAGCATCCTGGCCGCGGTGCTGGAGAACGGTGAGCCCGTCATACAGCGCCTGATTGACGTTCGATTTACCGACGATACCGACAATGCCACACATGTGACGCAACCCCTACTTAGTGAAACACGCTGATTCTGAAGGCTCTTACGGCAATCTAGGCTGCAAGAGCTCTTCTTTGAACGGCAACTGCGCCGGAGCGTCGATGCCGTTGGCCAGCCACTCGCTGGACACCCCGAGGATGAGGTTCTTCGACCAGTCCGCAACCATTAGAAAGTGTGGCAACAGTGCCGATTGCCGCCACCATGGGTCCTGCTGCACCGGCGCCAGGCTGAGCAGGCCGACCAGCACCACGACCAGCAGGCCGCCCCGGGCGGCACCGAACACCATGCCGAGAAAGCGGTCGGTGCCGGACAGGCCGGTGACCCGGATCAGTTCACCGATCAGGTAATTGACCAGCGCCCCCACCATCAGGGTGACGACAAACAGGAAGGCACAGGCGGCGATCACGCGCGCCGACGGGGTTTCGATGAATTCCGTGAGGTGCTGCGACAAGGCGCCGCCGAACATCCAGGCGACGACGCCGGCAACGATCCAGGTGAGCAACGACAGGGCTTCCTTGACGAAGCCTCGGCTCAGACTGATCAGACTCGATACGGCGATGATGGCGATGATCGCCCAATCGACCCAGGTAAATGCCACGATTCAGCTACCGACGCAAAAGGCGCTGCATTTTAGCAGAGCCCATGCCTTCGGGTAAGCCGCGGATCAACTGCGCTCCGGCTGAAAGCGCACGACGAAACCGTTGAGCTTGTGCTGGCGCTTGAGTTGATCGCGCAGGCGGTCGGCCTCGGCGCGCTCGATCAGCGGACCGACGAACACCCGGTTCATGCCATCCACGCTGCGGATATAGGCGTTGTAGCCCTGGCTGCGCAGGGTCTTCTGCAGATTCTCGGCACCACTGCGACTGGACAGGCTGGCCAGCTGCACCGACCAACTGAGCGGCAAGCCGTTGGCATCCAGGCGACCGGCAGGGGCCGGCGCCTTCGTGGCGGCAGGCGGCGCGGGGGGCGCCACCACAGCCTCGGGCTCCGCGGCCGGCGCCGCGACGGCGACCGGATCGCCGGAGCCCTGTACTTCTGCCTGTTCCGGCACCGGCTCTTCCGGCAGGACCTGCGGCTCCGGCACGCCGACCGGCTGCATCTCGATCTGCGGCATGGCCGGTGCCTCGGGCATGGCCGGGGCGTCGACCACCACCTGGCGCAGCTCGTCCTGGCGCGACAACAGCATCGGCAGGAAGATCACCGCCAGCGCCAGCAGCACCAGGGCACCGACCATCCGCTGTTTCAGCCCCTTATCCAGCAAAGCCATCCTGCACTTCCCCCGTGGCATGGCGGGCCAGCCAGTCCAGGGCCTCGGCCACGCAGTAAAAAGAACCGAACAAGAGGATTTCATCCCCCGCAGCGGCGCGCTCGCACTGCGCCAGCAGCGCCGACTGCACGTCGGCATGGGCACTCACCGACGCGGCGCCATTGCGCAATTGCGCTTCCAGCTCGGCAACCGGGCGGCTACGGGCGGTGGCTAGCGGCGTCACCGCCCAGTGCGCAATCTCGCCCAATAGCGGCGTCACCACCCCTGCCAAGTCCTTGTCAGCCAGCAGACCGAACACCGCCAGGCGCCGGCCAGGCGCTGGCCGGGCCGCCAATCGTTGCGCCAGGTACTCGGCGGCATGGGGATTATGCCCAACATCCAGCAGCAACGTCAGTGGTTTGCCCCGCCAATTCAGCACTCGCCGGTCCAGGCGCCCGGTGACCCGGGTCCGCCCCAGGGCGCCGGCAATCCGCTCGGTCTGCCAGGGCAGGTCCAGCAGGGCGAACGCTTGCAACGCCAGGGCGGCATTCTCCATCGGCAGGTCCAGTAGCGGTAGCCGCTCGAGCTGCAGCCGTTCGCCACGGCGGTTCAGCCCGGACCAGGCCCAATGCTCGGCGCCGACACTGAGGTCGTAATCGCGCCCCCGCAGGAAGAACGGGGCCGCCAGCAGCGCCACCCGATCCAAGAGGGGTTGCGGTGGCTGCGGATCGCCGCACAGGGCCGGTTTTCCGGCACGAAAGATTCCGGCCTTTTCGAAGGCGACCGACTCACGGGTGTCGCCGAGCCAGTCGGCATGATCCAACCCGATGCTGGTGACCAGGGCCAGGTCGGCATCGACCAGGTTGACCGCATCGAGCCGCCCGCCCAGCCCCACCTCCAGCACCACGGCATCCAGGACCGCCCGCTGGAACAGCCAGAAGGCCGCCAGCGTACCCATCTCGAAATAGGTCAGGGAGATCTCGCCGCGCGCCGCCTCTACCGCGGCGAAGGCCTCGCAGAGCGCAGCATCGCTGGCTTCGTCGCCGGTGATCTGTACCCGCTCGTTGTAGCGCAGCAGGTGCGGCGAGCTGTACACCCCGACCCGCAGCCCCTGCTCCCGCAGCAGGGCCGCGAGGAAGGCGCAGGTAGATCCCTTGCCGTTGGTGCCGGTGACGGTAATCACCAGAGGCGCCGGCTTGGCCAGGGCCAGGCGCTGCGCCACCGCCCTGGAACGCTCCAGCCCCATGTCGATCGCCGAGGGGTGCAGCTGCTCCAGATAGGCCAGCCAGTCGGCCAGGCTGCGCTCGGTCATGCCGTGGCCGGAAGGGCAGCCGGGGACGGCAAGCGCATCAGCTGTGCGAGCAGTCGAGCCAGGCGCGGACGCAGCTCGGCGCGCGGGATGATCATGTCGATGGCGCCATGCTCGAGGAGGAACTCGCTGCGCTGGAAGCCTTCCGGCAGCTTCTCGCGCACCGTCTGCTCGATCACCCGCGGACCGGCGAAGCCGATCAGGGCCCGCGGCTCGGCGACGATCACATCGCCGAGCATCGCCAGGCTGGCGGACACGCCACCATAGACCGGGTCGGTCAGCACGGAGATGAACGGAATGCCCTCCTCGCGCAGACGCGCCAGCGCCGCCGACGTCTTGGCCATCTGCATCAGGGAGATCAGCGCCTCCTGCATGCGCGCACCGCCGGAGGCGGAGAAACAGACCAGCGGGCAACGCTGCTCCAGGGCCACATTGGCCGCACGCACGAAACGCTCGCCGACGATCGCCCCCATGGAGCCGCCCATGAAGGAGAACTCGAAGGCGCAGGCCACCACCGGCATCTTTTCCAGGGTGCCGCGCATGGCAACCAGCGCATCCTTCTCGCCGGTCTGCTTCTGCGCCGACACCAGGCGGTCCTTGTACTTCTTGCTATCGCGGAATTTCAGGCGATCGACCGGTTCCAGATCGGCACCGATCTCCTCGCGACCCTCGGCATCCAGGAAGATATCCAGGCGCACGCGTGCATCGATGCGCATGTGATGGTTGCACTTGGGGCAGACATCCAGGGTCTTTTCCAACTCGGGCTTGTACAGCACCGCATCGCAGGAGCGGCACTTGTGCCAGAGCCCCTCGGGCACCGAACTCTTCTTGACCTCGGAACGCATGATCGATGGGATCAGTTTGTCTACCAACCAGTTGCTCATGCTCTTCACTCTCCAAAGCAGTGGGCTCGAACATGCCTGTGGCACAAGGCCTTTGCGGCATACCCAAGCGAATTCACGGATGCGATCCAGACAGCGGCCGGCGCCTGCTCCCGACAGCCAGCAACGACCGTCGGCGATACACCAATACCCGCCAGCCAACCTCGACCGCCAAAGGCGCTCATTACAACACCTGCAACAGGGCTATGGACGGCCGACCCTGCAGTGCCGTCACATCAACGGTGCAATCGACTCAGGCGCCCCTGACCGCACGCACAAAGGCGCGAACCTTGTCGGCATCCTTGATGCCCTTGGCCGCCTCCACCCCGCCGCTGACGTCGACCCCATAGGGCTTGACCTGGGCAATGGCCCCGGCCACGTTCGCCGGAGTCAGGCCACCCGCCAGGACGACCGGCTTGGCCAGATCATGGGGCACCAGGGACCAGTCGAACGCCTCGCCAGTACCGCCAGGCACCCCCGCCACGTAGGTGTCCAGCAAAATCCCCGCGGCACCGGCGTAAGGCGCTATTCGCGCCGCGATATCATCCCCCGGCCTGACCCGCAGGGCCTTGATATAGGGGCGCCCCACGGCCTCGCAGAAGGACGCCGGCTCATCGCCATGAAACTGCAGCAGGTCCAGCGGCACCGCGCCGAGTACCTCGCTCAACGCGGCCGAGCCGGCATCGACGAACAGGCCCACGGTGGTCACGAAGGGCGGCAGCGCCGCGATGATCGCCCGCGCCTGCGCCACGCTGACCGCGCGCGGGCTCTTGGCATAGAACACCAGGCCGATTGCGTCCGCACCGGCTTCGGCGGCGATCAGTGCATCCTCTATGCGGGTAATCCCACAGATCTTGCTGCGAACGACTGGCAACGGGCGAGACCTCCGACAAAGCATCGATGCTAGCAAATGACTGCCTGGGCGTCAGCCGCCACATCCGGCAAACCGGACAGGAAATGTGGCCCGAGATAACGCCTGGGGAGCTCGAACTCCTCCGGGTAGTCGACCTGCACCAGATACAGCCCATAGGGGTGGGCGGTAACGCCGCCGGTGCGTCGCACCCGACTCTCGAGCACCTCGGCCGCCCACTCCACCGGCCGTTCCCCGGCACCTATGGCCATCAGCACGCCGGCGATGTTACGCACCATGTGATGCAGGAATGCATTGGCACGGATATCCAGCACGATGAAACGACCATGCTCGAGCAGCTGCAGATGATGCACCGTCTTCACCGGCGACTTGGCCTGGCACTGGCGCGCGCGAAAGGCGCTGAAGTCATGGGTGCCCACCAGCGCCCTGGCCGCTTCGCGCATCGGCTCGATGTCCAGCGGCCGATGATTCCAGGTGACCTCTTCGGCCATATGCGCCGGGCGGATCTGATCGTTGTAGATCACATAGCGGTAGCGCCGGGCCATGGCACAGAAACGTGCATCGAAATGCGCCGGCATGAGCTTGGCCCAGGTCACGCTGATATCCGCGGGCAAGTTCATATTCGCCCCCATGACCCAGGAATGCATGGAGCGCGAGACAGTGGTGTCGAAATGCACCACCTGGGCACTGGCATGCACCAGGGCGTCGGTGCGACCGGCGCAGCTCAGGGTCACCGGCGCGCCGCCGGCCACCTTGGACAGGGCCTTCTCCAGGGCCGCCTGGATCGACGGCACCCCGGCGCGCTGACGCTGGAAGCCGCGATAGCGCGATCCCTTGTACTCGACGCCCAGGGCGATCTTGAAAATGCCAACGGCAGCCGAGTCGGCTGCCGCTGCGGGTAATGCGTCAGACATGTATCAAACCAATTTGGCGATCAACTCTCGCGCTTCCTGTTGCTGACCTTCGTCCCCCTCGGCGACCACCTCATCGAGAATGTCGCGGGCACCCTCGGCGTCGCCCATGTCGATATAGGCGCGAGCCAGATCGAGCTTGGTCGCTGTCTCATCGGTGCCGGACAGAAAGTCGAAATCATCGTCCTCCTCCAGATCCGCCAGCGGCGCCGGAGGCTCGGAATCGGCTGCTTCGGCGGACTCGGCGGGCTGTCCCAGGCTGGCCGACAACTGATCCAGCTCGGCCGTCACCTCGTCGAGCTGCGCGGCGAAGTCGTCGGAACGGCTCTCCACCTGCTCGTCATCCAGGGACAAATCGAAGTCGGCCGGCAAGTCGAGTTCGCTCTCGCCATCCGCCTCCGGAAGATCCCCTAGCAGATCGCCGAGCGCATCGGCTGCAGGCGCCGGGACAGGCTCCTCTTCGCCAAGACCGAGGAGGAACTCCTCTTCTTCGGCTGTCGCGGCCTCGCCCCCGGCTTCCAGGTCCAGGCTGAAGTCGGCCAGCTCACCGCCCAGCTGGAGTGGCTCCTCGGTCGCATCATCCAGGCTCAGGTCGAAGCCCAGGTCATCGTCGTCACCGGCCACCGGCCCTGCCGGGGACTCGACATCCAGTTCGAGATCCAGGGACAACGCCTCCTGCTCCCCAGACTGATCCCCCAAGGCTGCCGCCTGCAGATCGCGGTCGAGCTCGCTTTCCAGGTCATCCAGACTCAGATCGAATTCGTCATCCAGGTCGCCCATGGAAGAAGCCTCGGTCGGCTCCTCAAGGGTCAGGTCGTCGAGACTGAAGCTGTCCAGCTCGTCATCGGCGCCAGCGGCGGCAGTAGCCGCCACGGCGGCGCCGGCGAAGGCGGCCATGGCCGGGTAACGGACCTTGAGCTGATCGACCTCGGCAGCGGCGCCGCCAATTTCACGCAGCTCGCCTTCCTGGCGGGCGAAACCCTCGCGATCACCCAGCTCGGCGTAGACTTCCATCAACTTGAGCCGCAGATCCCCACGCTGCGGCTCGTCGTTGATCGCATTGGCCAACAGCTCGGCAGCCTGATTGAAGCGCCCGTAGGCGATATAGATATCCGCCTCGCCCAAGGCATCGGCGGTCTGCGCGGTGACACGCTGCTCAGCAGGAGCCGCGCTCGGCTCGTCGTCCGGCATATCGGGAAACGCCTCGAACCCTTCGGCCGCCTGCTGCATATCCTGGTCGAAAATATTCTCATCACTCGCGGCTGCCTGACTGGCCTGCAGCTCCGCTTCCTTCTGCGCGTTACGCCGCGACAGCATCATCAGGCCGACCAGCAACACCAGCAAGGCGCCGCCACCGGCGGCGCCCAGCAACATGGGGTTGGCCAACAGATCGTCCAGGGTACCGAGCTGCGGTTGCTCCTCCACCGCCGGCGCTGCTGCCGGCAGCTCGGCCGTCGATGCCGGAGCAGCGGGAGCCTCGACCACCGGAGCCGGTGCGACAGGGGCAGCGACGGGCTCGGGCTGCTGGATACTGGTTTGCGCAGCCGGAGCAGGTTCAGCGGCCGGCTCGTCGTCGTAGTTGTAATCGGCGGCCGGCTCCGACGGCGCGACCAGCGCCTCCGGCTGAGCGGCGCCAGCCTCTACCGGCTCGGCGCTGACCGGCTCTTCGACTGCCGCGGCAGGGGCAGCCGGTGCCGCCTCGGCGGCCTGGGACTGGCCTTGCGCGGCGAGATCCGCCTGCAGCTTGGCCAGTTGATCGTCCTTCAGCTGGATCAGGCGCTGCAGCTTGTCCAGCTGTCCCTGCAGATCGCCCATGCGCCCTTTCAACTCTTCGTTTTCGCGGCGGGTCGAATCGAGGCTCTCCTGGGTGACCGCCAGCTTGTCGGCCAGCACCTTGCTATCGGCCGCCCCCCGGTCGCCGCCACTGCTGGCCTGGCCACCTTCGGCGGATACCAGCTTGAGGCTGTCCTGGACCTTGACCTGGGCCGGAGCGGCGCCGGCGGTGCTGCGCTTGGTCGCGTCCAGCTGCCGAGCCGCAACGCCACGGCCTTCGCGCCAGGCGGCATTCTGACTGGCAACCTGGGCAATGGCCTCGGCCTGGGAGCGGCGCTGGAGCTGCTGCTCATCCGGCAGACGAAGCACCTGGCCGCTTTTCATGCGATTGATATTGCCGCCGATAAAGGCGTCCGGATTCAGATCCTGAATCGCCAGCATGGCCTGATGCACGGTGCCGCCTGGCACGCGTCGAGCGATTTCCCACAGGGTGTCGTTGGCCGTGGTCTTGTATTCGTTACCCACCCTCGTACCGGACGTCGCAGGCGTCGTCGACGGCGCGGCTTGTGCCGCCGGGCGAGGCGCCGCCGGCGCCTGTGGACGCGGAGCCGGAGCCGCAACCGGCAGCTGCGGAGCGGCCGCTACCGCGGTTTGCGGGGAGTAGAGGGGCGGATCGAGCAGCAGGGTGTATTCGCGCAGCAGGCGACCATTGGGCCACAGCACTTCCACCAGGAAATTCAGATACGGCTCGCGCACCGGTTTGCTCGACGTCACCCGGATCACACTCTTGCCATTGGGCTTGAGGACCGGGGTGAACTTCAGGTCGGTCAGGAAGTACTGGCGGTCGACGCCAGCCCTGGTGAACTCTTCAGGAGCCGCCAGGCTCGGCAGGACCTCATTGGAGGCGAGATCGCGCACTTCCAACAATTCGATCTCAGCCACCAATGGCTGATTCAGCGCCGATTGCAGGGTTACTTCCCCCAGCCCTAGCGCGTGCGCCATACCGGAGGACAGTGCCGAAGCAGCTGCGATTGCCAGCACCAGTTTGCGAACCCGAACCATAGCGATATCCCTTGTTTTATCTTTTTCTCGGTAACCGAGAGGGTCTTGTAAATCGCTGCCTGCATCCGCCCGGAGGCGACTCCCCATGCAGCAATCAACTCAGCCAGTATTGCCAAGCTCGAAAGATTCTTCAAATTTCAGGGTAAGTATCTTTGACAGATAGTGTTTTATCAATCACTCGCCCAGTTGCACGGCGTTCGAGGCCGCGCCTTTTCTTACATTATCAGACGCAATCCACAAATTGAGCCCAGCGGAGTCACTCCATGGCGACGGCCCGCCAATCAGGCGCGAGCCCGCCATAGCCGGATAATCGCCGCCCCGGCAGGCCCGAGGCTTGATCCGCCTCGCAAGACGGGTGAAATAGATGTCCCTTCCAGATGCGGAGCCCTGCCACCACGGCGGCCGCTTGGCCACTCCATCGACCACGCCTCCCCCGCCAACGCAGTCGCAGGCCCCGCCCGGCACTCGATCGCCGAGCGCCGCCAAAGCAAAGGAGCGGGGCCGCCTGTCGATCGAGACCCAGTTCGATCACAGGCAGCACCCGCCCCTTTTCACAGCACCGGCGAGGCCCGACCGAATCGGCCAGGCCCAGCGACTCAGCGCTCCAGCAGGATCCGCAGCATGCGCCGCAGCGGCTCGGCCGCGCCCCACAGCAGCTGGTCGCCCACGGTGAAAGCGCCCAGGTAGTGCGAGCCCATGTTCAGCTTGCGCAGGCGACCGACCGGTACGCTGAGGGTACCGGTGACAGCCGTCGGGCCCAGTTCGCGGATGCTCGCCTCGCGCTGGTTCGGCACCAGCTTGACCCAGGGATTGTGCTGGCTGATCAGGCCCTCGATATCGGACAGCGGCACATCCTTGTTCAGCTTGATGGTCAGCGCCTGGCTGTGGCAACGCATGGCGCCGATGCGCACACAGATGCCGTCCACCGGAATCGGGCTCTTGAAGCGACCGAGGATCTTGTTGGTCTCGGCCTGGGCCTTCCACTCCTCGCGGCTCTGCCCGTTCGGCAGCTCCTTGTCGATGTAGGGGATCAGGCTGCCGGCCAGCGGCACGCCGAAGTTGTCCACCGGGAAGGCCTCGCCACGCATGGCCTCGGCTACCTTGCGGTCGATGTCGAGGATGGCGCTGGCCGGGTCGGCCAGATCGTCGGCTACCGCGCCGTTGATCGCGCCCATCTGCCTGATCAGCTCGCGCATGTTCTGCGCGCCGGCGCCACTGGCGGCCTGGTAGGTCATGGCGCTCATCCACTCGACCACGCCGGCCTCGTACAGGCCACCCAGGGCCATCAGCATCAGGCTGACGGTACAGTTGCCGCCGATGTAGTTCTTCGTGCCGGCATCGAGGGACTGGTCGATCACCTTGCGGTTGACCGGGTCCAGCACGATGACCGAGTCATCGGCCATGCGCAGCGAGGACGCCGCGTCGATCCAGTAGCCCTGCCAGCCGGCCTCGCGCAGCTTGGGGAAGACCTCGCTGGTGTAGTCGCCGCCCTGGCAGGTGAGGATCACGTCCAGACCCTTCAGCTCGTCGATGCTGTAGGCGTCCTTCAGCGGGGCGATGTCCTTGCCGATGGCCGGCCCCTGGCCGCCGACATTGGAGGTGGTGAAGAACACCGGCTCGATCAAGTCGAAATCCCGCTCTTCCAGCATGCGCTGCATGAGTACGGAACCGACCATGCCACGCCAACCGATCAGACCTACACGTTTCATAACGACTACACCTATGTGAACAGACCGCCGGAACCACCCCGGCGAAGCTGGAAGATTACAGACTGCGCAGCGCTTCGACTACCGCATCGCCCATGGTCGCGGTACCGACCCTGGTCATGCCCGCGGAATGGATGTCGCCGGTGCGCAGCCCCTGGTCGAGCACCTTGCTCACCGCGAGTTCGATGGCGTCGGCCGCGGCGCCCTGGTTGAAGCTGTAGCGCAGCATCATCGACACCGACAGGATGGTCGCCAGCGGGTTGGCGATACCCTGCCCCGCGATGTCCGGCGCGCTGCCATGGCACGGCTCGTACATGCCCTTGTTGTCGGCATCCAGCGAGGCCGAGGGCAGCATGCCGATGGAGCCGGTGAGCATGGAAGCCTCATCCGAGAGGATGTCGCCGAACATGTTGTCGGTGACCATCACGTCGAACTGCTTGGGTCCGCGCACCAGCTGCATCGCCGCGTTGTCCACGTACATGTGGCTCAGCTCGACGTCGGGATAGTCCCTGGCCACTTCCTCCACCACGGTGCGCCACAACTGGCTGGAGGCCAGCACGTTGGCCTTGTCCACCGAGCACAGCTTCTTGTTGCGCACCCGAGCCATGTCGAAGCCGACACGGGCGATACGGCGGATCTCGCTCTCGCTGTACGGCAGGGTGTCGTAGGCCATGCGCTCGCCGTTCTCCAACACCTTGCTCTCGCGCGGCTGACCGAAGTAGATGCCGCCGGTCAGCTCGCGGACGATGAGGATATCCAGGCCCGCCACCACCTCCGGCTTCAGCGAGGAGGCATCGGCCAGTTGCGGATAGAGGATGGCCGGGCGCAGGTTGGCGAACAGCCCCAGCTGCGAGCGGATCTTCAGCAGGCCACGCTCCGGGCGCAGGGCCGGGTCGATGGCATCCCACTTGGGTCCGCCGACGGCGCCGAGCAGGATGGCATCGGCGGCACGGGCACGGGCCAGGGTCTCGTCGGCCAGCGGCACGCCGTACTTGTCATAGGCGGCGCCACCCAGCTCGTCGAAGCTCAGCTCGAAGTCCAGGGCGTACTTGTCGTTGGCCAGCTGCAGCACCTTGACCGCCTCGGCCATGATCTCCGGGCCGATGCCATCGCCGGGAAGAACCAGAATCTGCTTGCTCATTGCATTCCTCAATCATGGTGCAAGGCCCGGCCGTTCTGCACCGGGCCTCCATTCGGTGGGTTACGGCCTACGGCCTAACCCACCCTTCAAATTATTTGATCGCGCCGAACAGCCAGGGGCTGCGCTGCCGGTAGCCAG
Source organism: Pseudomonas lalucatii (assembly GCF_018398425.1). NCBI lineage: Bacteria > Pseudomonadati > Pseudomonadota > Gammaproteobacteria > Pseudomonadales > Pseudomonadaceae > Pseudomonas > Pseudomonas lalucatii. Next base: position 118,884 of record NZ_JADPMV010000002.1, read on the forward strand.
CCTCGAAGGCCTCGATCGCCTCGGCATCCTGCAGGGTCAGGCCGATGTCGTCCAGGCCGTTGAGCAGGCAGTGCTTGCGGAAGGCATCGACCTCGAAGCCGTACTGCTTGCCGTCCGGACGGGTCACGGTCTGCGCCGCCAGGTCGACGGTCAGTTGGTAGCCCTCTTCCGCCTCGCACTGCTGGAACAGTTCATCGACGTCGCGCTCGGCGAGAATGATCGGCAGCAGGCCGTTCTTGAAGCTGTTGTTGTAGAAGATATCGGCGAAACTCGGCGCGATGATGGCGCGGAAACCGTACTCCTCCAGCGCCCAGGGTGCATGCTCGCGGGACGAGCCACAGCCGAAGTTCTCCCGTGCCAGCAACACGCTGGCGCCCTGGTAACGGGGGAAGTTGAGCACGAACTGCGGGTTGACCGGGCGCTGGGAGCAGTCCTGGTTCGGCTGACCGACATCCAGGTAGCGCCACTCGTCGAACAGGTTGGGCCCGAAGCCGCTACGCTTGATCGACTTGAGGAACTGCTTGGGAATGATCTGATCGGTGTCGACATTGGCGCGGTCGAGCGGCGCGACGAGGCCGGCATGCTGGGTAAAGGCTTTCATCATCTAGCTCCTCAGGCCTGGATCAGTTCGCGTACGTCGATGAAGCGGCCGGTCACCGCCGCGGCGGCGGCCATGGCCGGGCTGACCAGGTGGGTACGCCCACCGGCGCCCTGGCGCCCCTCGAAGTTGCGATTGGAGGTGGAGGCGCAATGCTCGCCGCTGCCCAGCTTGTCCGGGTTCATCGCCAGGCACATGGAGCAGCCCGGCTCGCGCCACTCGAAGCCGGCCTCGATGAAGACCTTGTCCAGGCCTTCCGCCTCGGCCTGCGCCTTGACCAGGCCGGAACCCGGCACCACCAGCGCCTGCTTGACCGTCGCCGCCACCTTGCGTCCCTTGGCCACCTCGGCCGCGGCACGCAGGTCCTCGATCCGCGAGTTGGTGCAGGAACCGATGAATACCCGATCCAGCATGATGTCGGTAATCGGCTGATTCGCCGACAGCCCCATATACTTGAGGGCACGGACGATGGAGTCGCGCTTGACCGGGTCGGCCTCGGCCGCCGGGTCCGGCACCTTCTGATCGACCGCCAGGACCATTTCGGGCGAGGTGCCCCAGCTGACCTGCGGCTTGATGTCTTCGGCACGCAACTCGACCTCGGTGTCGAAGCGGGCGTCGGCATCCGACACCAGCTCGCGCCACTGGGCGACGGCCTTGTCCCAGTCCGCGCCCTTGGGTGCGAAGGGGCGACCCTCGACATAGGCGATGGTCTTCTCGTCCACCGCCACCAGGCCGACCCGCGCACCTGCCTCGATCGCCATGTTGCAGATGGTCATGCGCCCTTCCAGGGACAGATCGCGGATCGCGCTGCCGGCGAACTCCAGGGCGTGGCCATTGCCGCCGGCGGTGCCGATCTTGCCGATCACCGCGAGGACTATGTCCTTGGCGGTGACGCCGAAGGGCAGCCGGCCCTCTACCCGCACCTGCATGTTCTTCATCTTCTTGGCCACCAGGCACTGGGTCGCCAGCACATGCTCGACCTCGGAGGTGCCGATGCCGTGGGCCAGGGCACCGAAGGCGCCGTGGGTGGAGGTGTGCGAATCGCCGCAGACCACGGTCATGCCCGGCAGCGTGGCGCCCTGCTCCGGGCCGACCACGTGGACGATGCCCTGGCGGCTGTCGTTCATCTTGAATTCGAGGATGCCGAAGTCGTCGCAGTTCTCGTCCAGGGTCTGCACCTGGATACGCGACACCTCGTCGACGATCGCCTCCAGGCCGCCCTGGCGCTCGGCCTTGGTGGTCGGCACGTTGTGGTCCGGGGTGGCGATGTTGGCGTCGATGCGCCACGGCTTGCGGCCGGCCAGGCGCAGGCCCTCGAAGGCCTGCGGCGAGGTCACCTCGTGGAGGATATGGCGATCGATATAGATCAGCGACGAGCCATCGTCGCGACGCTTCACCTCGTGCATGTCCCAGAGCTTGTCGTAGAGCGTTTTGCCGGCCATCAGCGAATCCCTCATCAGCGTGCTTCTATGCCCGGGCGAATAGCCCTGCGGCTTATGGGGACGATCCTAGGGGCTTGCTTAAAATTACTCAAATTCATATTTTTCATCCATTGGATAACCAATTGGAATCCTTCATGGACCTGGCCACCCTCAACGCCTTTATCGCCATCGCCGAGACCGGCAGCTTCTCGGAAGCCGCCGAGCGCCTGCACCTGACCCAGCCGGCGGTCAGCAAGCGCATCGCCAGCCTGGAACAGCAGTTGAACGTGCGCCTGTTCGACCGCCTCGGCCGCGAGGTGAGCCTGACCGAGGCCGGCCGCGCCCTACTGCCGCGGGCCTACCAAATCCTCAATGTGCTGGACGACACCCGCCGCGCCCTGACCAACCTCAACGGCGAGATCGCCGGCCGCCTGACCCTGGCCACCAGCCACCATATCGGCCTGCACCGCCTGCCGCCCTTGCTGCGCGCCTTCACCCGGGCGCACCCGCAGGTGGCGCTGGACATCCAGTTCCTCGACTCGGAGGTGGCCTACGAGGAGGTCCTGCACGGCCGCGCCGAACTGGCGGTGATCACCCTGGCGCCCGAGACCCGCGAGCCGGTACGCGCCGTGCCGGTCTGGGACGACCCACTGGACTTCGTCGCCGCCCCCGAGCATCCCCTGGCCCGCAGCGGCGGCGTCGAACTGGCCGACGTGGCACGCCACCCGGCGGTGTTTCCCGGCGGCAACACCTTCACCCACCACATCGTCCAACGCCTGTTCGAGGCCCAGGGCCTGACGCCGAACATCGCCATGAGCACCAACTACCTGGAGACCATCAAGATGATGGTGGCCATCGGCCTGGCCTGGAGCGTGCTGCCGCGCACCATGCTCGACGACCAGGTGGCCCGCCTGCCCCTGCCGGGCATTCAACTGTCACGACAGCTGGGCTATATCCTGCACACCGAGCGCACCCTGTCGAACGCCGCGCGGGCCTTCATGGGACTGCTCGACGCCCAGCGCGGCGATCTTGCACCGACCTCCACGCAACGGCTAACGTGAGGCGCATCTCGCCTCGCCGGCACCCGGGAGTGTTCCAACCAGCCCATGCACCAGCGCCGCGCCGCTCCAGTTCATCGATAAAGGGGACGCCCATGGCCGACAGCAGTGACCGCCCGGCCCCGCAGGACTTGCCGCTCTCCGCGACCCCGGCGCGGGAATCGGCCTGGGATGCCGCGCCGCGTCTGCTCGCCGCACTGAACGGCGCTCGCCTCGCGGCCTGGCACTGGGACATTGAGCAGGGCCGACTCGCTTGGTCCCCTGGCGTCGCGGCACTGTTCGGCCTGCCCGCCGCCGAACCTGAGCAGGAAGCGTTCGACTATTTCGCGCGAATTCAGGCAGAAGACCTGGACGCGGTGCTGCACCTATTCCAGCAGCTGCAAGACGACACCGCTCAGCCGGAGCCCGTGCGCCATCGTGCTCGCTGGCCGGACGGCAGCCTGCACTGGCTGGAGATCAGCGGCGGCACGCACCGGGACGATGACGGCGCCAGATATGCGGCGGGCGTCGTTCGCGTGATCGGCGCCCAGCGGCAGGACGGCCCGAGCGCGGCCCGCAGCGCCAGCGAGGAGCAGTTCGCCAGGGCCCTCCACAACACCCCGGACAGCGTGGTGATCACCGAGAAGGCCTGCGGGCGCTTCATCGAGGTCAATGCCAGCTTCGAACGCCAGTTCGGCTGGCGCCGGGCCGAGGCCGTGGGCCGCAGCTCCCTGGCCCTGGGCCTCTGGCTGCACCCGGCGGACCGCCAGCAACTCCTGCACGCCCTGCGGGAGGACGGCAGCCTGCGCCCCTTGGAGACCCGCCTGGTCAGCCGCGACGGACAGGTCAGCGACTACCTGATCCATGGCGGCGAGATCGAACTGGACGGCGTCGCCTGCCTGGCCCTGACGGTCCGCGACATCAGTCGGCAGAAGGCACAGGAACAGGCGCTGCGGGACAGCCGCGAACGCCTGACCCTGGCCCTCGAGTCGGCGGCCCTCGGCACCTGGGACTGGCACATTGCCAGCGGCACCCTCTACGGCTCGGCGCGCGCCGCCGCCCTCCACGGTCTGCCAGGCGCCCCCTACGAAGGCCCGTTCCAGCCCTTCTTCGCCAGCGTGCCGGAAGACGACCGGCGCGCCATGCAGCAGGCCTACCGCACGCTGCTCGACGGCGCCCGCGGCGAATACCAGGTGACCTACCGGGTACGCCATCCCGGCGGCACGCTGCATTACCTGGAGAGCACCGCCAGGCTCTACCGCGACGACACGGGCAACCCGGTGCGCATGGCCGGCGTGCTGATGGACATCAGCGAGCGGGTCCAGCGCGAACAACGCCTGACCGCCTCGGAGGAGAAATTCGCCTCCCTGTTCCAGGCCAGCCCGGACCCGATCTGCGTCTCGCGCATCCGCGACGGCGTGTTCATCGAGGTCAACCCCAGTTTCAGCGCAACCTTCGGCTGGCCGGCCGAGCAGATAGTCGGCCGCAGCGGCCCGGACGTCGGCTTCTGGCATGACCTCGAACAGCGCCGCCAGCTATACGCCAAGATGACCCGCGAGGAAGGCCTGAACAACGAAATCGCGCACTTTCACACCCGCGCCGGGGCAGTCCTCAGCTGCGTGGTCTCCAGCCGCTTCATCCGCGTCGAACGCCAGCTGTGCATCGCCAGCACCTTCCGCGACATCACCGCGCGCCAGCAGGCCGAGGCGGCGCTCAAGGCCAGCCAGGAGAAATTCGTCAAGGCCTTCCACTCCAGCCCCGACGCCATCACCATCACCGAACGCGACAGCGCCCGCTATGTCGAGGTCAACGAGGGCTTCACCCGCCTCACCGGCTTCAGCCAGGAGGAGGTGATAGGGCGCAGCGCGCTCGAGATGAATATCTGGGCCGACCCCCGGCAACGCCAGGAACTGCTCGAGACGCTCCAGCGCGAGGGGCGCGTGCTGCACCGGGAGATGCTCGGCCGGCACCGCAGCGGGCAGATCAGGACGGTGGAGGTTTCGGTGGAGCCGATCGAACTCGACGGCACCGCCTGCCTGCTGCTGACCGCTCGCGATGTCAGCCAACTGAAGGAAGCCCAGGCGCAGATCCAGCACCTGGCCTATCACGACTCGCTGACCAACCTGCCCAACCGCGCCCTGCTGATGGACCGCCTGACCCAGCAGATCGCCCTGCTCAAGCGTCACAACTTGCGTGGTGCCCTGCTGTTTCTCGACCTCGACCACTTCAAGCACATCAACGATTCCCTCGGCCATCCGGTCGGCGACGCCGTGCTCAAGCTGGTCACCGCGCGCCTGGAGGCCAGCGTGCGCCAGGAGGACACCGTCGCCCGCCTGGGCGGCGACGAGTTCGTCGTGCTGCTCAGCGGCCTGGAAGGCAAGCGCTCGGAGGTCACCCGCCAGGCACGCACGGTGGCGGAAAAACTGCGGCGTCTGCTGGCCGAGCCGATGCGCCTGGACGGCCATCGCCTGCAGGTCACGCCGAGCATCGGCATCGCCCTGATCCCCGATCACGGCGACACCCCCGCCGACCTGCTCAAGCGCGCGGACATCGCCCTGTACCGGGCCAAGGACGCCGGGCGCAACGCCATCCAGCTGTTCCGCAGCGCCATGCAGCAGGCCGCCAGCGAGCGCCTGCGCCTGGAAAACGACCTGCGCCTGGCCCTGGCCCGCGGCGAGTTCGAGCTGTACTTCCAGCCCCAGGTGGACGCCCGCGACGGCCGGGTGGTCGGCGCCGAGGCGCTGCTGCGCTGGCTGCACCCGACCCTCGGGGCGCAGTCGCCGGCGCAGTTCATCCGGGTGCTGGAGGACAGCGGCCTGATTCTCGAGGTCGGCAGCTGGGTCATCGCCGAGGCCTGTCACGCCTGCGCGCAGATGCTCGAGGAGAAGCTGATCGACGCCGGGGATTTCAGCCTGTGCGTGAACATCAGCCCGCGGCAGTTCCGCCAGAACGATTTCGTCGAGCAGGTGGAGAGCAGCCTCCTCTGCAGCAGCCTGCCGCGCACCATGCTCAAGCTGGAGATCACCGAAGGCATCGTCATCCAGAACATCGACGACACCATCGCCAAGATGAACCGGCTGAAAAGGCTCGGGGTCAGCTTCGCCATGGATGATTTCGGTACCGGCTACAGCTCGCTGACCTACCTCAAGCGCCTGCCGGTGGACCTGCTGAAGATCGACCAGTCCTTCGTCCGCGATGCCACCCAGGATGCCAACGACGCGGGCATCATCCGCGCCATAGTCGCCATGGGGCAGAGCCTGGGCCTGACGATGATCGCCGAGGGCGTCGAGCAGCAGGCGCAACTGGACTTCCTCGAGCGGCAGGGCTGCTCCCTCTACCAGGGCTACCTGTTCAGCAAGCCGCTGCCGCTGGCCGAGTTCCGCGCCCTGCTGGCGCACACCGCGCAACGCCGGCAGCACTCCTGAAAAACGCCGAAGGCGCCCCCACCGCTGGCGAGGGCGCCTGCACGACAGTCGGACGAGGCCCCGACGATCAGCTGTCCAGGGCCGGACGCGCGCCATTGATGGGGATACGCTTGGCCTTGGCCTCTTCCGGGACGATGCGCACCAGGTCGATGTTCAGCAGGCCGTTGACCAGGTTGGCGGCCCTGACCTCGATATGATCGGCCAGACGGAACGACAGCTTGAAGGCCCGCCGGGCGATGCCCTGATAGAGGTAGGTGACGTCGGCGGCGTCCTGCTCGCGCCGACCGCCGGTGACCGTCAACACGCCACGCTCGACCTGCAGGTCGAGGTCCTCCTCGTGGAAGCCGGCGGCGGCGATGACGATGCGATACTGGTCCTCGGCGTGCTTCTCGACGTTGTAGGGCGGGTAGCTGCTGGCCGACTCATTGCGCATGGCCGACTCGAACAGGTCGTTGAAGCGATCGAAGCCGATGGAGTGACGGAACAGCGGGGTCATGGAAAATGCAGTGCTCATGGATAGTCTCCTGATGGACAGCGAGTGATTCGACACGGGGCCCGACTTCGGCGCCCCGCAAGAGCAAAAATGTGGACAGCGACGAAAATTTCAAGCCCGCCCAGTACAACCCGATAAGGAGACCCCATGGACAGAGTCATGTTGATCACCGGCGCCAGCCGCGGCATCGGCGCCGCCACCGCCCGCCTGGCAGCCGCCCGCGGCTATACCCTGTGCCTGAACTACCGCCGCCAACGCGAGACCGCCGAGGCCCTGGCAGCCGAGCTGGTCGCGGCCGGCGGCCGGGCCATTGCCGTGCAGGCCGACGTGGCCGAGGAACAGCAGGTCGTGCAGCTGTTCGCCGAGATCGACCGCCAGTTCGGCCGCCTCGACGTACTGGTCAACAACGCCGGCATGCTGGAGACGCAGATGCGCCTGGACCAGATGGATGGCCCACGCCTGCAGCGGGTGTTCGCCGCCAACGTGTTCGGCAGCTTCTACTGCGCCCGCGAGGCGGTCAAACGCATGTCCACGCGCCACGGCGGCCAGGGCGGCGCCATCGTCAACCTGTCGTCGATCGCCGCCCGCCTCGGTGCGCCCGACGAGTACATCGACTACGCCGCGGCCAAGGGCGCGATCGACAGCATGACCCTGGGCCTGGCCAAGGAAGTGGCCGGCGAAGGCATCCGCGTCAACGCCGTGCGCCCCGGGGTGATCGATACCGAGATCCACGCCAGCGGCGGCGAGCCGGCGCGGGTCGCGCGGGTCAGCCAGAGCGTGCCCATGGGCCGTGGCGGCCAGGCCGAGGAAGTGGCCGAGGCGATCCTCTGGCTGGCCAGCGAGCAGGCCTCCTACACCAGCGGTGCGCTGCTGGACGTCGGCGGCGGACGCTGAGGCTCAGGCAATGGCCAGCTGCTCCTGGGGCGGCCGCGCCGGGACCTCGACGCCGAGCAGGGCGTCGATCCGCGCGCAGTCGTTTTCCCGGCGCAGCAGGGCGAACAGCTCCACGGCCTGCGGATAGCTGCGGGTCAGCATGGCCAGCCACTGCTTGAGGCGCCCCGGTGCGTAACGCGGGGACAGCTTGCGCCGGGCCTGCCGCCAGAAGTCGGCGAGCAGCGGCTGCAGCTCGAGCCAGTCCATCTCGAGCACTGGCTGGCCGGCCCGCGCCGCGCCGATCTGCCGGGCCAGGTCGGGCCGCGCCACCAGGCCGCGGCCGAGCATGATGTCCTCGACCCCGCTGACCTCGCGGCAACGGCGCCAGTCGTCCAGGGTCCACACCTCGCCGTTGGCGAACACCGGCACGGCCACCGCCTCCTGGACCCGCGCCACCCATTCCCAGTGGGCCGGCGGCTTGTAGCCCTCGACCTTGGTCCGCGCGTGCACCACGATCTGCGCCGCGCCGCCCTCGGCCAGGGCGCGGGCGCAGTCGAGGGCGCCGTCCTTATGCTCGAAGCCCAGGCGCATCTTCGCCGTCACCGGAATGTCCGCCGGCACGCTGCGGCGCACCTCACGGACGATGGCATGCAGCAGCTCCGGCTCCTTGAGCAGCACCGCGCCACCGCGGGACTTGTTCACCGTCTTGGCCGGGCAGCCGAAATTCAGGTCGATCACCGGCGCACCCAGGGCGCAGGCGAAGGCGGCATTGTCGGCCAGGCAGGCGGGATCGGAGCCGAGCAGCTGCACGCGCAGCGGCGTGCCGGCGCGAGTCCTGGCGCCGCGGAACAGCTCGGGGGCGAGCTTGCGGTAGGTCGAGGCCGGCAGCACCCGATCGCTGACGCGGATGAACTCGGTCACGCACCAGTCGACGACGCCGACCCGGGTCAGCACGTCGCGAAGGATGTCGTCGACCAGCCCTTCCATGGGCGCCAGGGCAATCTGCATAGGGAAACTCTCGAAAAAACGCCGCGTAGTGTACGCGGCATGGCGCCTCGGATGAACCGGCCGGCGCCAAGCGGTGACGGGTGCTACAGTTCCAGGGGAAAGGGCTGCCGCAGGGCGCGGCCGTAGCCCTCGACGAATTCGGCGGGCATGCGCTTGGGCTTGCCGCTGGACAGCTCGATGCAGACGAAGGTGGTCTTGGCCCGCAGCAGGGTGACACCGTCGGCGGGACGGATCAGCTGGAAGCGCCGATCCATCTTCAGCCGCTGGTCCGACTCGACTATCCAGGTGGCCATCTGCAGCTGCTGCTCCTCGTAGGCGCTGGCCAGGTAGTCGACCTCGTGGCGCACCACCGCCATGGCTCGATCCAGGCGGCGGTACTCGGCCAGATCCAGGCCCAGGTACTGCGAGTGGCGCCAGGCGCAGCGCTCCAGCCAGCTGACATAAACGGCGTTGTTGGCATGACCGAGACCGTCGATGTCCTCGGCGCCGACGCACAGGTCGATGACGAAGGGGTCGGCGAAATCCCAGTTCATCTCCGCTGCTCCGCTGCCATGGCACGCGGCTGCCGCCGCGCCTGCTCGATCCGTTTCATGCTTGCCTCCTAAGGTCATGCCCCGCCTTCTCCGCGGCGGGGCCGGCCCGACATCATGCGGCCTAGTGCGTCCGGAAGCCAGCGGCCCGCCCTGCCCGTCCGCACCACTGGTGCTCGCATCATGAAGTGCGCAGACCTGAAGTTTCGCGGGTGGCGGCGCGTGACAGCAGAACCCCCGCTGCCCCTCAACCACAGACCACAGACCGGCGCGCCGACCACCCTAGCACCTCAAGCCGTCAGCGGGGCCGCTACGACCGGCCGGGCGGCCCGCTCCAGCAATCGCAGGGTCGCCTCGATCAGCTGCGGGTCGCCCAGCACCCGCTGATGTCCGCCCCGCTCCAGGCGCAGCAGGTGACTGTCGAACCAGGCCTGGTGGATCGCCTCGGCCTCGGTGAACGGCACCAGAGGATCGTCGACCGCATGCACCACCAGGCCGGGCACCTCCAGGCGATACTGCGCCACGTCGATCTGCCTGGCGGGCATGCCGGCCTTTTCCTCGACCAGGCGCACGAAGTGCGCCCGCGCCTTGGCCGGCAATCCCATGTAGCGGGCGAAACCGCGCAACATGGTGAGGATTCGCCCCGGAGCGGAGATGGTCACCAGCGCCTCGGTGCGCAGTCCCAGCTGGGTCGCCAGCAGCGCACTGGCACCGCCCATGGAATGGCCGATCACCGCCTTGAGCGGCGGCAGCTCACTGGCGGCCTCGAGCATGGCGCGGGCGAACAGCACCACGTTCGCCTCACGCCCCGGCGAGCGCCCATGACCCGGCGCGTCCAGCGCGACCACCGCATAACCGGCACCGACCAGCGCCTTGATCAGCTCGGCGAACTGCGTCGGTCGCCCTTCCCAGCCATGCATCAGCAACACCACCGGACCACTGCCCCAGCGCAACGCCGACAGCCCGAAACGCAAGGTCACCCGCTCGGCCTCGGCCAGCAGCGGCAACTCCCAGTCCCGCGGCGGCAGCTCGCGCGGCGTCATGAAGGCCCGGCGCATCCGGCTCGCCGTCGCGCGCGGCGCCAGCCGACCGACTGTCGCATTGAATCCACGTACCCAACTCATGCTGTTCATTGCCTGTCTCCTCAAACGATCGCCGACTTGGCGGCACGCAAGACGCGGTCGGACATCTCACCGGGGCCCAGCGCCCGCGCCAGCGCCAGACCTCCGACCATCAGGGCCATGTCGGCAAGCACGCTGGTGGCCTCCTCCGGGCTGCCCGCCAGCTTCGCCACCATCAGTTCCAAGTGCTCGGCCAGCGCCTCGCGAAAGGCGTCCGGCAGGCGCGCCAGCTCACTCAGCGAACTCGGTAGCGGGCAACCCTGCTCGCCGCCGTCGCGATGCTTGCGCGACAGGTAGAAGGCCGCCACCAGCGCCCGCCGTTCGGCCGCGGGCAACTGCTCGTCCAACTGGCCGATCAGCGCCTGGCGCTGGCAGAGCATCTGCCGGAACGCCTCGAGCATCAGCGCATCCTTGCTCTCGAAGTGGGCATAGAAACCGCCCACCGTCAGCCCCGCCGCCCCCATCACCTCGCCGACGCTGGGCTCAGCTGGACCCCGCTGCAGCAGGGCGGCGCCTGCCGCCGAGAGGATGCGTTCGCGGGTCTGAGCTTTCTTGTCGTGCATGGCGGGCTCCTTAAATATTACGAGCACAATATTATGCTCATAATATTTTTACGCAAGCAGTCGTCATTACCGTCGGTCGGCAGCAGCACAGGGAAGGAAGGAAAGTTTCGGGACGGAAAAACAAAAGGGCCACTCCGAAGGAGTGACCCTTAAAAACCCCGCAGAGCGGGAAAAATGGCGTCCCCTAGGGGACTCGAACCCCTGTTACCGCCGTGAAAGGGCGGTGTCCTAGGCCACTAGACGAAGGGGACGAATCCTTCGAAGAACAAGGCCAGCTCAGCGGCTGGCCTTGTCGTGGTATTGGTGGAGCTAGACGGGATCGAACCGTCGACCTCTTGCATGCCATGCAAGCGCTCTCCCAGCTGAGCTATAGCCCCGAAACCTTGCGGTCTGGCTGCAGTGCCGAAGCACTGCGGCTGGAAATAATGGCGTCCCCTAGGGGACTCGAACCCCTGTTACCGCCGTGAAAGGGCGGTGTCCTAGGCCACTAGACGAAGGGGACGCAAACCCCTAAAACTCAGTCAGTCACTCGACCGACTGTGGCAAGCCTTTCGGCTTCGAGATTGGTGGAGCTAGACGGGATCGAACCGTCGACCTCTTGCATGCCATGCAAGCGCTCTCCCAGCTGAGCTATAGCCCCATCTCGAGGACGGGGCGCATGTTAAGGGCGCCCCCGGGTACTGTCAACAAGATTTTTATTCCTTCCCTGTTTTTTTCTGCTGACATAACAATCACTTACCCTAACCCCTCGACGGCGAGCCGATCAGCCGATGGCCGCCAGCAGCTTTTCCCACTCCTTGTTTTCCTTCTTCGACACACCACCGAGCAGCTCGATGGCCTGGCGCAGGCGGAAACGGGTGAGGTCCGGGCCGAGGATTTCCATGGCGTCGAGCACCGACACCGAGCTGGCCTGGCCGGTGATCGCGGCGAACATCAGCGGCATGGCGTCGCGCAACTTCAGCTCCAGGTGTTCGACCACCGCCTGGATGCAGCCGGTTATGTTGTCCTTCTGCCACTGGCGCAGGGCCTCCAGTTTCCACAGGATCAGCTGCATGACCTGGCGCACCTGGTCGGGCGACAGCTTCTTGTGCTCGAACAGCTTGGCGTCCAGGCTCAGGCCACCGGCGAAGAAGAAACTGGCCAGGGGCGCGATCTGGCTGAAGGTCTCCACCCGCCCCTGCACGTGGGGGGCGATCTTCATCAGGTAGTCGGAGTTGAACGCCCACTTCCGCGCGCCGGCGGCGAATTCCTCGACGCTCAGTTCGCGCAGCCATTGGCCGTTGAGCCAGGACAGCTTCTCCAGGTCGAAGATCGGCCCGCCTAGGGACACGCGCTGGATGTCGAAGTGCTCGACCATCTCGTCGAGGCTGAACTTCTCGCGCTCGTCCGGCATCGACCAGCCCATGCGGCCGAGGTAGTTGAGCATGGCCTGGGGCAGGAAGCCCATGCGCTCGTAGAAGGTGATGGAGGTCGGGTTCTTGCGCTTGGACAGCTTGCTCTTGTCCGGGTTGCGCAGCAGCGGCATGTAGCACAGCTGCGGCTTGTCCCAGCCGAAGTACTCGTACAGCAGGATCAGCTTGGGCGCCGACGGCAGCCACTCCTCGCCCCGCAACACATGGGTGATGCCCATCAGGTGGTCGTCGACCACGTTGGCCAGGAAATAGGTCGGCAGGCCATCGGTCTTCATCAGCACCTGCATGTCCATGCGATCCCAGGGGATCTCCACCTCGCCACGGAGCATGTCCGGCACCACGCACACGCCCTCGCTCGGCACCTTCATGCGCACCACGTTGGGCTCGCCGGCGGCCAGGCGGCGCTGCACCTCGTCCTGCGCCAGGTGCATGCAGTGGCCGTCGTAGCGCGGGGTCTGCTTGGCCTCGGTCTGTTCGGCACGCAGCTTGTCCAGGCGCTCGGCACTGCAGAAGCAATGGAAGGCATGGCCCTTGTCCACCAGCTCGGCGGTGTACTGCTTGTAGATGTGGCCACGTTCGCTCTGCCGATAGGGGCCATGGGGGCCGCCGACATCCGGGCCCTCGCTCCACTCGATGCCCAGCCAGCGCAGGGCGTCGAAGATCTGCTGCTCGGACTCGCGGGTCGAGCGCAGCTGGTCGGTGTCTTCGATGCGCAGGATAAACTCGCCACCGTGCTGGCGGGCGAAGCACAGGTTGAACAGGGCGATATAGGCGGTGCCTACGTGCGGATCGCCGGTGGGCGAAGGCGCGATACGGGTACGAACGGTGGTCATGGCGATTCTCGAGGAAAGGAAGCGATAGCCGATTTAAGGCGGCGATGTTACCAGCCCCGCGGTCGCCGGCTCCAGCAGCCGCCCCCCTTCGACGGGCAGCCTGCCCATGAGGAAATCGAGAAAGGTCTTGACCTTCATCGCCTGGAAGCGTCGGGAAGGATAGACCGCGTAGAGCTCGCCCGTCGGCAGCCGCGCGCCGGGCAGCAGGTGCACCAGGCGCCCGCTGTGCAGCGCCTCCGCGCAGATCATCCGCGGCAGGCCGGCGATACCCGCACCGGCCAGGGCCGCCTCGCGGGCGAAGGTGATGTTGTTGCAGGCCAGCACCCGCTGACAGGGTAGGTTCTCCCCGAGCAACGGCCAGTGGCGCGGCGAGTCATGGGGCAGCAGGATGGCCCGGTGCCCCTCGAGTTCGGCCACCGCCTGCGGCGCGCCATGGGCCTTCAGGTAGGCCGGGCTGGCGCACAGGAGCCGCTCGGCCTCGAACAGCTTGCGCGCGATCAGAGTGGAGTCTTGCGGCTGACCGACCAGGATGGCGATGTCCACGCCCTCCTCCACCGGATCGACATGGCGCGAGGTCAGCTCCACCTCCGCGGTGATCTGCGGGTACTCGCGCATGAACTCGCCGAGCACCCGGCCGAGCAGCAACTGGCCGAACTCGATGGGCGCGGTGATGCGCAGCTGGCCGGACGGTGCCTGCTGCAGCTGCATCACCGCCTGCTCGGCCTCGGCGAAGTCCAGCATGATCTGCCGGCAGCGCTCGTAGTAGGCCTGGCCCACCTCGGTCAGGCGCAGCTTGCGCGTGGTGCGGTTGAGCAGGCGCACGCCGAGGCGCTCCTCGAGCAGGGCGATGCGCCGACTGACGGTGGACTTCTGCATGCCCAACCCCTGGGCCGCCAGGGTGAAGCTGTGGCACTCGACCACCCGGGTGAAGATCAGCGCGTCATCCAGTCCCATCATTGTTTCTCACAGGCAACAGAGCGCAGGAAGTCTAACGGCCACGGGCGAGAATGGAACAGTTCATGCCCTGCCCAGAGCCGCGGCGGCAGCGCTGACTCACACCTGCAGCAGGCGCTCGCGCAGCTTCTGGATCTCGTCGCGCAACTGCGCCGCCGCCTCGAACTCCAGGTCGCGAGCCAGCGCGTACATCTTCTCCTCCAGCTGGCGGATGCGCTTGGTGATCTCGCTGGGCGAGCGCAGCTCGGCCTCGTAACGCGCGCTTTCCTCGGCAGCCTGGGCCATGCCCTTGCGCTTCTTGCTGCGCGAACCGGGCACCGTGGCGCCCTCGAGGATGTCCTGGACGTCCTTCTTGACCCCCTTGGGCACGATGCCATGGGCCTGGTTGAAGGCGATCTGCTTGTCGCGCCGGCGCTCGGTCTCGCCGATGGCGCGTTCCATGGAGCCGGTCATGCGGTCGGCGTAGAGGATCGCCTTGCCGTTGAGGTTGCGCGCCGCGCGGCCGATGGTCTGGATCAGCGAACGCTCGCTGCGCAGGAAACCCTCCTTGTCGGCGTCGAGGATGGCCACCAGGGACACCTCCGGCATGTCCAGGCCCTCGCGCAGCAGGTTGATGCCAACCAGCACGTCGAAGGCGCCGATGCGCAGGTCGCGGATGATCTCGACCCGCTCCACGGTGTCGATGTCCGAGTGCAGGTAGCGCACCTTGACGCCGTGGTCGGCCAGGTAGTCTGTGAGGTCCTCGGCCATGCGCTTGGTCAATGTGGTGACCAACACCCGCTCCTCGACGGCCACGCGCTTGTGGATCTCCGAGAGCAGGTCGTCGACCTGGGTCAGGGCCGGGCGCACCTCGACTTGCGGGTCGACCAGCCCGGTGGGGCGCACCACCTGCTCGATCACCCGCCCGGCGTGATCGGCCTCGTAGGGCCCGGGGGTGGCCGAGACGAAGATGGTCTGCGGGCTGGCCGCCTCCCACTCCTCGAAACGCATGGGCCGGTTGTCCAAGGCCGAGGGCAGGCGGAAGCCGTATTCGACCAGGGTTTCCTTGCGCGAGCGGTCGCCCTTGTACATGGCCCCGACCTGGGGCACCGACACATGGGACTCGTCGATCACCAGCAGGGCCTGGTCCGGCAGGTAGTCGTAGAGGGTCGGCGGCGGCTCGCCGGGACCACGCCCGGAGAGGTAGCGCGAGTAGTTCTCGATGCCGTTGCAGTAGCCCAGCTCGAGGATCATCTCCAGGTCGAAGCGGGTGCGCTGCTCCAGGCGCTGGGCCTCGACCAGCTTGTTCGTACTGCGCAGGTAGTCCAGGCGCTCGGCCAGTTCGACCTTGATCGCATCGACCGCCTCCAGCAGGGTCTCGCGCGGGGTGACGTAGTGGCTCTTGGGGTAGAAGGTGAAGCGCGGCAGCCGGCGTATCACCTCGCCGGTCAGCGGGTCGAAGGCGGCGATGCTCTCCACCTCGTCGTCGAACAGCTCGATGCGGATGGCTTCCAGGTCCGATTCGGCCGGGAAGATGTCGATCACGTCGCCGCGCACGCGGAAGCTGGCGCGGGCGAAGTCCATGTCGTTGCGCGTGTACTGCAGGTCGGCCAGGCGGCGCAGCAGGGCGCGCTGGTCCAGTTTGTCGCCGCGATCGACGTGCAGCACCATCTTCAGGTAGGACTCGGGACTGCCCAGGCCGTAGATGCACGACACCGTGGTAACGATGATCGCATCCGGGCGCTCCAGTAGCGCCTTGGTCGCCGACAGGCGCATCTGCTCGATATGGTCGTTGATCGAGGCGTCCTTCTCGATGAAGGTGTCGGACGAGGGCACATAGGCCTCGGGCTGGTAGTAGTCGTAGTAGGAGACGAAATACTCCACCGCGTTGTGCGGGAAGAACGCCTTGAACTCGCCGTAGAGTTGCGCCGCCAGGGTCTTGTTCGGCGCCAGCACCAGGGTCGGGCGCTGCACCTGGGCGATCACGTTGGCGATGCTGAAGGTCTTGCCCGAGCCGGTCACGCCGAGCAGGGTCTGGTGCGACAACCCCGCCTCCAGGCCCTCGACCATCTGCCGAATCGCCTCCGGCTGATCGCCGGCCGGCTGGAATCGGGTGACCAGTTGGAACTCGGACATAGCGGACCTCGACAAGCGGTTGTGACGCAGACGCAAAGCGTACGTCAAACCCGGTGAAAAGCGTGTGCCTGCTGTCGCGGCACATGACCTGGGTCGTTATACTAACGGCCCATTTGCGCAACCCCTAGCTGCAGTCGTAGCCGGGTGTTGCAGACACCCACCCCTCTTCCTCCGAGCTGCCGCATCCATGAGTCTGTTCTCTGCCGTCGAAATGGCGCCGCGCGACCCGATCCTGGGCCTCAACGAAGCCTTCAACGCCGACACCCGCACCACCAAGGTCAACCTCGGCGTGGGCGTGTACACCAACGAAGAGGGGCGCATTCCGCTGCTGCGCGCGGTCGCCGAAGCCGAGAACGCACTGACCGCCAAGCACGCGCCGCGCGGCTACCTGCCGATCGAGGGCATCGCCGCCTACGACCAGGCCGTGCAGACCCTGCTGTTCGGCGCCGGTTCGGCCTTGATCAAGGACGGCCGGGTCATCACCGCCCAGGCCCTGGGCGGCACCGGCGCGCTGAAGATCGGCGCCGACTTCCTCAAGCGCCTGCTGCCGGACGCCACCGTGGCCATCAGCGACCCGAGCTGGGAGAACCACCGCGCACTGTTCGAAGCCGCCGGCTTCCCGGTGCGCAACTACCGCTACTACGACGCCTTCAGCAACGGCGTCAACCGCGGCGGCCTGCTGGAAGACCTGAAGAACCTGCCGGCACGCTCCATCGTGGTGCTGCACGCCTGCTGCCACAACCCGACCGGGGTCGACCTGGGCATGGACGACTGGCAGGCCGTGCTGGAGATCGTCCGCGAGCGCGAGCACGTGCCCTTCCTCGACATCGCCTACCAGGGTTTCGGCGACGGCATCGAGGAAGACGCCGCCGCCGTGCGCCTGTTCGCCCAGTCGGGGCTGACCTTCTTCGTCTCCAGCTCCTTCTCCAAGTCCTTCTCGCTGTACGGCGAGCGGGTCGGCGCGCTGAGCATAGTCACCGGCTCGCAGGACGAGACCGGCCGCGTGCTGTCGCAGCTCAAGCGGGTGATCCGCACCAACTACTCCAACCCGCCGACCCACGGCGCCAGCGTGGTCGCCGCGGTGCTGGGCAGCCCCGAGCTGCGTGCCATGTGGGAGGCCGAGCTGGGCGAGATGCGCGAGCGCATCCGCGGCATGCGCCTGGCCATGGTCGAACAGCTGGCGGCCCTGGATGCCAAGCGCGACTTCGGCTTCGTCGCCCAGCAGCGCGGCATGTTCTCCTACTCCGGCCTGACCACCGAGCAGGTGGAGCGCCTGAAGAGCGAATTCGCCATCTACGCGGTCGGCACCGGACGCATCTGCGTGGCGGCCCTGAACCAGCGCAACCTGCCGTTCGTCACCCAGGCCATCGCCCAGGTCCTCTGAGTCGAGACGGGAAGTCGGCAGAGGCTTGACTTCCCCTTTTTAATCAGTAGGATACGCCCCGTTGTTCCGCGATAGCTCAGTCGGTAGAGCAAATGACTGTTAATCATTGGGTCCCTGGTTCGAGTCCAGGTCGCGGAGCCAAATTCAAGAAACCCGGTCAATAGGCCGGGTTTTTTTATTGTCTGATGGACGCTCACCAGGGACCATGTCCCAGGTTATTCGCTACGCTCACCCCTGCGGGGCCGCGCTGAAGCGCGTTCGGCTTGCGCCGTCGAGTCCAGGCCGCGGAGCCGAATTCGAAAGCCTCGCTTAATACCGGGGCTTTTTTGTCTCCGCCGGACGCTCGCCAGGGACTGTGTCCACGGTTACTCGGCTCGCGCAGGCCGTGTCCGAGCCTGTCCCGGACACAAGAAGGCCGGTCATCGACCGGCCTTCTTCGCCACTGCGCTCGGCTAGTTGACGCTCAGCTTGTCGCGGTTCTTCGCCAGAGTGGCCTCGCCTATCCCCTTGACCTCCAGCAGCTCGTCGACCGAGGCGAACGGGCCGTTGGCCTCGCGGTACTCGACGATAGCCCTGGCCTTCACCTCACCGATGCCGCTCAGCTCGCGTTGCAGCGTCGTGGCGTCGGCGGTATTGAGGTTGATCCTGCCGACCTCGGCCGCCTGGACCGCAACCGGCTTGTCCGGGGCGCTCTTGGCCGGTTCGGCGGCCTGGGCGGCGAAGGAGGAAAGGGTCAGGAAGGCAGCCAGCAGGGAAGCGATATAGCCTTTGTGCATGATGAAATTCCTTTTAGGTAATAGTCGAACCGTCACTGTCCGGCGCGGACTTCCAAGCGCCGCGCATTTCACGTTAGCCGCCGCGCCGGCACTGTCAAATCACCGTACAAACGCCCTGTGGCAGCACCCCTGGCCACATTCCCCCGCCTGCTGGCGTACGGCCAATGATGCACCCTGACTATCGAATCAATTCCAGAATTTGATTTTATCAATCAACGCGGCACCACTAATCTGAGCCTCGACAACGCAGCGCGCATCCGAGGCCGACATGCTCAAGACCCTGACCTTTACCCTGATGCACTTCTGCATCGCCTTCGGGGTGACCTATGCCCTGACCGGCAGCGTGGCAGCCAGCGGCCTGATCGCAGCCATCGAACCCCTGTGCAACTCGGTCGGTTTCTACTGTCATGAAAGGATCTGGCAACGCTTCGAACGCGGCCAGGGTCACAGGATCGAACGGCCGGCTCACGCCTGACTGCATCACCAGACCTGACCCCCCGCCGCGCTGCCGGCACCGGGCAAACCGGCGCCAGAGGCAGCGACACCGCAGCCCGCCGGCGCGCAGCGTCGCAATGGTTGCCTTGGGGCCCCGCGAAGCGGCATGCTCGACCTCTTTACCGGTCACAAGGAGCGACCATGAGCCAGCTGCAGATCCGCCCCGCCCAACCCGCAGACACCGACCTGATTCTCGCGCTGATCCGCGAGCTGGCCGCCTACGAGAAGCTTGGCGATCAGGTGGTCGCCCAGCCGGCACAGTTGCTCGAACACCTGTTCGGTCCGCGCCCCCATGCCGAAGTACTGATCGGCGAGGTGGACGGCCAGGCCGCCGGTTTTGCCCTGTTCTTCCACAACTTTTCGACCTTCCTCGGCCAACCCGGCATCTACCTCGAGGACCTCTACGTGCGTCCCGCCGCACGCGGCGCTGGCCTCGGCAAGGCACTGCTCACGCGGCTGGCGAGCCTGGCGGTCGAGCGCGGCTGCGGCCGCCTGGACTGGGGGGTACTGAACTGGAACGAGCCGGCCCTCGGCTTCTACCGCAGCCTCGGCGCCCGGCCACAGGATGGCTGGACGAACTATCGCCTGAGCGGCGCGGCGCTGCGGGCATTGGCGGAAAAACCGGCCTGAACGGCACTCGCTCGGCTAGGCGCTGTCATAAGGCGCGTATTCACTCGGCCCATCCTTCACCCAGGGACTCCAGCATGCCGTTCCTCCCTCGCCTCGCCGCCCTGCTCGGCGGCCTGCTCATCGCCGCGCCCCTCTGGGCCGCCGACATCGACGCCCTCGACTACGGCTACCCGCTGAGCAACCCGTTCGAGGCCACCATCGCCACCACGCCGCCGGCGCTGCGCCCGGCGCTGCCGGCCGATGGCGACATCGAACAGGGCGACTACAAGGTTAGGCTGCGCCCGGAACGGCAGTTCGAGGTGCCGGAGAACTTCTGGTCGGTGACCAAGCTGGGCTATCGCCTGGCCCAGCAGGACGGCGAGGCGCCACTGATCTTCATCATCGCCGGCACCGGCGCGCATTACAGCAACGCCACCATGGAGTACCTGAAGAAGCTGTTCTACGGCGCCGGCTACCATGTGGTGCAACTGTCGTCGCCGACCAGCTACGACTTCATGACCGCCGCCTCGCGCTACGCCACGCCGGGCTTCTCCAGCGACGATGCCGACGACCTGTACCGGGTGATGCAGGCGGTACGCGCCCAGCATCCCCGGCTGGCGGTCAGCGAATACCTCCTGACCGGCTACAGCCTGGGCGGCCTGCAGGCCGCCTTCGTCAGCCAACTGGACGAAACCCGGCGCAGCTTCAACTTCAAGCGCGTGCTGCTGCTCAACCCGCCGGTCAACCTCTACACCTCGATCAGCAACCTCGACCGCCTGGTGCAGACCCGGGTCGAAGGCATCGACAGCACCACCACCTTCTACGAGCTGGTGCTGGGCAAGCTGACCCGCTACTTCCAGACCCAGGGTTATATCGACCTCAACGAGGCGCTGCTCTACGACTTCCAGCAATCGGCAGAACAGCTCTCCGACGAGCAGATGGCCATGCTGATCGGCGCGGTGTTCCGCTTCGCCGCCGCCGACATCGCCTTCACCTCGGACCTGATCAACCGTCGCGGCCTGATCACCCCGGTCGGCCAGCCGATCGGCGAAGGCACCAGCCTCACGCCCTTCTTCAAGCGCGCCCTGCAGTGCGACTTCGACTGCTATATCGGCGAACAGCTGATCCCCATGTGGCGGGCGCGGCACAACGGCGGCAGCCTCAGCCAGCTGATCGACCAGGTCAGCCTCTACGCCCTGGAGGACTACCTGAAGAGCAGCGACAAGATCGCCGTGATGCACAACGCCGATGACCCGATCCTCGGTCGCGGCGACCTGGGCTTCCTGCGCCGCACCCTGGGCGACCGCCTGACCGTCTACCCCCTGGGTGGGCACTGCGGCAACCTCAACTACCGCGTCAACAGCGACGCCATGCTGGAGTTCTTCCGTGGCCAAGCCTTCTAGCGCCCTGCTGCTGTCCACCCTGCTGATGCTGGCCGCCGGTGGCGCGGCCCAGGCCCAGCACGAACTGGACGACGACGGCTTCACCCAACCCCTGCAGCACCTGCAGTTCAACCCGCGGCTGGACCAGCGCGAGTTCGAGCGCTCGACCCTCGGCGCGCTGAATGTCTACGATCCGCTGGAATCGTGGAATCGGCGGGTCTACCACTTCAACTACCGTTTCGACGAATGGCTCTTCCTGCCACTGGTGGACGGCTACCGCTACGTCACTCCGGACCTGGTGGAGACCGGCGTCAGCAACTTCTTCGGCAACCTCGGCGAGGTGCCCACGCTGTTCAACAGCCTGCTGCAACTCAAGGGCCAGCGCGCCATGCGCACCACCGCACGGCTGCTGTTCAACACCCTCATCGGCGTCGGCGGCCTGTGGGACCCGGCCAGTCGCATGGGCCTGCCCCGGCAGGCAGAAGACTTCGGCCAGACCCTGGGCTTCTACGGCCTGCCCGCCGGCCCCTACCTGATGCTGCCGCTGCTCGGTCCCTCCAACCTGCGCGACAGCGGCGGCCTGGTGGTGGACTTCAACCTCGACAGCAGCATCAACCTGCTCAACGTCGCCGCCGTCAGTAGCGCTCACCCAGAGGTCACCCTGCTGAAGGTGGTCGACGAGCGCTCGACCGTCAACTTCCGCTACGGCCAGCTCAACAGCCCTTTCGAGTACGAGAAGCTGCGCTACTTCTACACCGAGGCGCGCGCGCTGCAGATCGCCGAATAGCCCCGGCCTTGACCCCGGGGCCGCCCCGGGGTTGTAGCCTGGCACCGCCTCGACCTTTCAGGAGCCCATGCCATGCGCGTCGCCCAACTGGCCAAAGCGGCCGCCGTCAGCGCCGAGACCGTGCGCCACTACACCGACCTGGGCCTGCTGCGCCCCGGCCGCGAACCGCACAACGGCTACCAGCGCTACGACGCAGGCGACCTGCAGCGCCTGCGCTTCATCGCCCGCGCTCGACGCCTGGGCTTCAGCCTCAAGGACGTGCAGCTGATCCTCGCCCGCGCCGAGCACGGGGCCGAACACTGCGGCGAGGTACGCGACCTGCTCGGCGAGCGCCTGCAGGCCCTGCAGGCGCACATCGACGAGTGCCAGCGCCTGGCCCGGGTGATGCGCGACGCCCTCGACGACTGGGCCGACAAGCCGCACTGCGCGCCGGATGGCCGGGCCATCTGCCGCTTGATCGAAGACTTCGAGGCACCCGAGGAACAGCGCCCGGCGACGCCCTGCCCGGCCCACTAAAGCATCTAGTTAATCGATGCTTATCCCGCGAATTTCGCGACCATCCATTCGATTTTCAGGCATAGGATGGGCACATTCCACTTCGAGGAGGTGCTCCATGAATGCTCTGCGCAGCGTGCTGTCCATCCATCCCGGCCAGGCGGCCTCCGACGGCGCCGGGGTGCGCCTGACCCGGGTGATAGGCGGTGCTGGGATCGAGCGCTTCGATCCCTTTCTGATGCTCGACGAGTTCGGCTCCGACAACCCGGACGACTATATCGCCGGTTTTCCGTCGCACCCGCACCGCGGCTTCGAGACCATCACCTACATGCTCGCCGGAAGCATGCGCCACGAGGACCACCTGGGCAACGTCGGCCTGCTGCAGAGCGGCGGCGTGCAGTGGATGACCGCCGCCCGCGGCATCATCCACAGCGAGATGCCCGAGCAGGAACAGGGGGTGATGCGCGGCTTCCAGCTGTGGCTGAACCTGCCGAGTCAGGAGAAGCTCGGCGCACCCGGCTACCGCGACATCCCGGCCGCCGAGATCCCGCGCCTGACCACCGCCGGCGGCGTCGAGGTGGTGGTGATCGCCGGCCAGTTCGACGACGGCCAGGTGCAGCAGAGCGGCGCGGTGCAGCGCCCGCATACCGAGCCGCAGCTGTTCGACCTGCACCTGCCGGCCGGCGGCCGGATCGCGCCCCGCCTGGTCGACGGCCACCGCGCGCTGCTCTATGTCTACGAAGGCGAGCTGCAACTGCCGAGCGCAACCCCCAAGACCGTGGCCGCCGGGCGCCTGGTGCGCCTGTCCGATGAGGGTGAACTGCAGCTGGCGAGCAGCCAGGGTGCCCGCCTGCTGCTGATCGCCGGCAAGCCGCTGAACGAGCCGATCGTGCAGTACGGCCCCTTCGTGATGAACAGCCGGGAGGAGATCGAGCAGGCGCTGCGCGACTACCGCGACGGCGTGCTGGCCTGAGACCGTTGGAAGGACGGCGGCGCTACTGCGCGTAGCGCCGGTACAGGCCCGGCGGCACGCCGCCGCTGTCAGTCGGCTGCCAGGGCCCCTGAGGGCTGGTGGCCCAGCTCCAGCCATTGCTCCAGCGGTAATAGGTGCGCTCGCGGTAGTAGAGGTGACGCGCGCCCGCCACCACATAGACGCCGAGACTGGCATCCCAATGGCTCTGCGCACCGGGCGGCGGTGCATAGCGCGGATGGGCCTTGGCCATCGGCGCCTGGCCGACCGGCGCCGGCGCATGCACGCTGCAACCGGCCAGGCTCGCCAGGCCCACGACCAGCACCAGCCCGAGCAGGCGACTCATTGTGCCTGGCCGTCCGCACTGTCGATGGTCAGCCGCTGCGGCTCGGCGCTGCTGCTGGCCAGCGGCTGACTGCGACCGATCCACTCGCCGGCGGTGGCGTCGCCTTTGCGCGAAACCCGCGCCACCAGCTGCACCCGCTCGAAGCCGGAGAGCTTGAGCTGCGGCATCATCGCATCGCTGTCCGACAGACTGACCTCGGCCGGCAGATCGGCCACGGTCAGGCGCTTGACCGCCAGGGGCATGGGCGGACCGGAGACGGCGCGGGCGAACACGAACACGCTGTCGCCGGGCTGCACCGCGTCGCGCAAGGCGGCGGCCAGCTCGACCCTGACCAGCAGTTGCCGGCCCTGCTCCGCCGCCGGCTCCGCGGGTTCCATGGCACTTTGGGCGACGAGTCGCTCGCGGGCCCGGGCGATGCCGCCCTCGATCGCCTGGCGCGACGGGTCCTGCTCCGGCAAGGCCGCCACCAGGCGCTGCCAGTGCTCGATGGCCTCGGCGTAGCGCCCGGCCTCGAAGGCGGCGATGCCCAGCAGGCCGAGGCTGGTGACCTCCGCCGGATCGGCCTGCAGGGCCTCGTCGGTTAGCGCCTGGATCTGCTCGCTCCACTGCTTGTTGCCGGCGAAATACAGGGCCTGGGCCCACTGGCCGAGCAGCTCAGGCTGGCGCCCGGCGATGCTCACCGCCCGCTCGAAGGCCTTGGCCGCGTCGCCGGCCCGCTCCTGAGCCATGTAGGTGCGACCGAGGAAATACCAGCCCTCGGCCGACTCGGGGTTGTCCTTGACCGTCGTCTCCAGGCGCGCGGTCATCTCCTCGATGCTCTGCGGCTGCTCGGCGAAGGTCCGCGCCCGTTCGACCTGGTCGATGGCACCCCAGTGCAGGTACAGGCCATAGCCCAGCAGTGGCATCAGCAGCGCCGCGGTCAGCGGCACCTTGCCGCCCAGTACGCCGCTCCTGGCCTTGCCGCCCACGCCCTCGGTGTCGGCCAGCAGTTCGCGCGCCGCCTCGTCCCGGCCGGCCTGCAGCTGGGCGTCGGTGAGAATGCCGGCGCGGTGCTCGCCCTCCAGCTCCTCCAGGCGTTCCTGGTAGAGGGTGACGTTGAGGGCGGTGCGGTCTTCCTCGGCCTGGGCCTTGCGCCCGCGCAGCACCGGTATCAGCAGAAAAGCCAGGGCCGCCAGCAGCAGCAGACCGGCGGACAGCCAGAATTCGATCATGGGTCTTTGTTATCCGAGGAGGCTTGATTCAACAGGGCGGCCAGGCGCTGGCGCTCGGCGTCGGTGAGACCCGCCCCTTGGACGGAGCGTTTGCCGCGACGGCGCAGCACTATCACCCCGAGCAGCACGAAGCCACCGAGCAACAGGGCCGCCGGGCCATACCAGAGCAGCAGGGTGCGCGCCGTGAGCGGCGGTTTGTACAGCACGAAGTCGCCGTAACGGGCGACCAGGAAGTCGATGATCTGCTCGTCGCTCTGGCCTTCCTCGAGCATGCGGTAGATCTCCGCGCGCAGGTCCATGGCGATGGGCGCGTCGGAGTCGGCGATGTTCTGGTTCTGGCACTTCGGGCAGCGCAGTTCCTCGACCAGGCTGCGGTAGCGCTGACGCTCCGCCTCGCTGGCGAACTCGTAGGTGTCGATCGCCGCCTGGGCCGTGCCGAGCAGCGCCAGGCTCAGCACCGCGGCGTTGAGCAGGCGCTTCATGGCGAGACCTCGTCGACCAGCTGCTGGTACAGCGGCGCCAGCTGTTCGCGCCAGACCCGCTCGTCGATCACCCCGACGAACTTGTGGCGGATGATGCCCTGGGCGTCGATCAGGAAGGTCTCGGGCGCGCCATACACGCCCAGGTCCAGGCCCAGGGCGCCACGGGCGTCGTCGATATTGAGCTGGTAGGGGTCGTGGAACTCCTCGAGCCATTTGCGCGCATCGGCGTTGTCGTCCTTGTAGTTGACCCCGTGGATGTTCACCCCCATCTGCGCCAGCTTGTTCAGCACCGGGTGTTCGACGCGACAGGCCACGCACCAGGTGGCCCAGACATTGACCAGCGCCGGCTTGCCCTTGAGATCGTCCTCGGTCAGGGTCGCGCCGCCCTGCACCGCCGGCAGGGAGAAGGCCGGGAACGGCTTGCCGATCAGCGCCGAGGGCAGCTCGGACGGGTCGAGGAACAGGCCCCGGTAGAGAAACAGCGCGACCCCGAGGAAGATCGCCAGCGGCAGCAACAGGATCACTCGTTTCATGCTTGTGCTCCCGCCGTGCCCAAGGCTTCGCGCACCCGGGTTCTGACCTTCATCCGATAACGCTTGTCGCAGGCGGCGAGCAGGCCGCCCAGGCCCATCAGCAGCGCGCCCAGCCAGATCCAGCGGACGAACGGCTTGATATGCACGCGCACCGCCCAGGCGCCATTCTCCAGCGGCTCGCCGAGGGCGACGAACAGGTCGCGGGTGAAGCCGGCGTCGATGCCGGCCTCGGTCATCACCGACTGCTGCACCGTATACAGGCGCTTCTCCGGGTGCAGCACGGCGATCTGCTCGCTGCCCTGCAGCACCCGCACCGTGCCGCGGTCCGCGCTGAAGTTCGGCCCCTCGCGGTGCGCCGCGCCCTCGAAGACGAACTCATAGCCACCGATGGCCACCACGTCGCCGGGCGCCATGCGCAGGTCGCGCTCGTAGCTGCCCAGGCTGGTGAGGATCACCCCCAGGGCGCAGACCGCCAGGCCCAGGTGCGCCAGCTGCATGCCCCAGTAGCTGCGGGTGAGGCTCGGCAGGCCGCGGAAAAAACCCTTGTGGCGGGTCTTGTCATGGATGTCGCGCAGGCCGGCCAGCACCACCCAGGCGGCCAGCAGGCAGACGCCCAGCACCGCCCAGTTGAAGTCGCCGACCAGCAGGGTCGCCAGCACGGCCAGGGCCACGCTGCCGAGCAGCACCGGGGTCAGCATGCCCAGCAGCCACTGCAGCGGCGTGTCCTTCCAGCGCACGATGACGCCGAGGGCGATCATGCTCATCAGCAGGCCCATCAGCGGCACGAACAGGGCGTTGAAGTACGGCGGGCCGACCGACAGCTTGGCGCCGGTCATGGCATCGAGCACCAGGGGATAGAGGGTGCCGAGCAAAATCATCGCCGCGGCGACCACCAGGATCAGGTTGTTCACCAGCAGCAGGGTTTCCCGCGACCACAGGGCGAAGCCGACCTGGCTCTTGACCACCGGGGCGCGGATGGCGAACAGCGTCAGCGAACCGCCGACCACCAGCAGCAGGAAGGCGAGGATGAACACCCCGCGCTCGGGATCGCTGGCGAAGGCGTGCACCGAGGTCAACACCCCGGAGCGCACCAGGAAGGTACCCAGCAGGCTGAGGGAAAAGGCGGCGATGGCCAGCAGCACGGTCCAGCTCTTGAACACCCCGCGCTTCTCGGTCACCGCCAGCGAATGGATCAGCGCGGTACCCACCAGCCAGGGCATGAAGGAGGCATTCTCCACCGGGTCCCAGAACCACCAGCCGCCCCAACCCAGCTCGTAGTAGGCCCACCAGGAACCCAGGGCGATGCCGATGCCGAGGAAAGCCCAGGCGACCAGGGTCCAGGGCCGCGACCAGCGTGCCCAGGCGGCGTCCAGCTTGCCGCCGAGCAGCGCGGCGATGGCGAAGGCGAAGGCCACCGAGAAGCCGACGTAGCCCATGTAGAGCATCGGCGGGTGGATGATCAGGCCGAAGTCCTGCAGCAGCGGGTTGAGGTCGCGGCCGTCCACCGGACTGTTGGGCAGCAGGCGGACGAAGGGGTTGGAGGTGACGATCAGAAACAGCAGGAAACCGACGCTGATCAGGCCCATGATCCCCAGCACCCGGGCCAGCATCTCCTCCGGCAGCTGGCGCGAGAAGATCGACACGGCGAAGGTCCAGCCGGCCAGGATCAGCGCCCAGAGCAGCAGCGAGCCCTCGTGGGCGCCCCACACCGCGCTGAACTTGAAGTACCAGGGCAAGGCGCTGTTGGAGTTGCTGGCCACGTAGGCGACGGAGAAGTCGTCGACCATGAAGGCGTAGGTCAGGCACAGGAAGGCGAAGGCGACGA
Organism: Pseudomonas lalucatii; assembly: GCF_018398425.1. Lineage (NCBI taxonomy): Bacteria > Pseudomonadati > Pseudomonadota > Gammaproteobacteria > Pseudomonadales > Pseudomonadaceae > Pseudomonas > Pseudomonas lalucatii. The sequence goes on from NZ_JADPMV010000002.1 coordinate 146,562, forward strand.
AGGAAAACTGCCCCCAGGCGGCCGGCTGGGCCAGGCTCATCCACTGGTGATCGCCGCGCCAGGCGCCGATCAGCGGCAGGCTGGCCTGCACCAGGCTCAGGCACAGGGCCAGGATCATCGCCAGATGGCCGAGTTCGGGAATCATTGTGCGCCCCCCTGCGTGGCCGCGTCGTGTTGCTGCTTCATGCCGCTCTGCTCCAGGGCCTGCATGACCTCCGGCGGCATGTAGTTCTCGTCGTGCTTGGCCAGCACCTCGTCGGCCACCAGCACGCCGTCGGCATTCAGCCTGCCCATGGCGACTATGCCCTGGCCCTCGCGGAACAGATCCGGGAGGATGCCGCTGTAGCGGATGGTCACCCGCGCGGCACCGTCGGTGACCACGAAGGAGGTGTCCAGCGAGTCGGCGGAGCGCGCCACCGAGCCATCCTCCACCAGGCCGCCGGCGCGGATGCGGGTGCCCTCGGGCGCCTCGCCGTTGGCGATCTGGGTCGGCGAGTAGAACAGGTTGATGTTCTGCTGCAGCGCGCTCAGGGCCAGGGCCACGGCGATGCCGCAGCCGGCGAGGATGGCCAGGATGATAAACAGACGCTTCTTGCGCACGGGGTTCACTTCGACTCCTCCCGGCGCAAACGACGCGCCTCGTCTTGCAGGTAACGGCGCCGCGCCAGGATCGGCAGCGCCACGTTCAGCGCCAGCACGGCCAGGCTGATGGCATAGGACGACCAGACATAGGTGCCGTGGTTGCCCATGGCGATAAACTCGCTAAGCGATGCAAAACTCATCGGGCCTTCTCCACCTGGGTCTTGATCTCGGCCTGGGCCCAGCTGCTGCGGGCCTCGCGCTTGAGCACCTCCAGGCGCATGCGCAGCAGCAGCACGGCGCCGAAGAAGCAATAGAAGCCGAGCACCATGATCAGCAGCGGCAGCCACATCGACAGCGGCATGGCCGGCTTGTCCACCACACTGAAGCTGGCCGGCTGGTGCAGGGTGTTCCACCACTCCACCGAGTACTTGATGATCGGGATGTTGATGACCCCGACTATGGCCAGCACCGCGCAGGCCTTGGCCGCGCTGTCGCGGTTGCTGATGGCCTGGGCCAGGGCGATCACACCGAAATACAGGAACAGCAGGATCAGCATCGAGGTCAGGCGCGCATCCCAGACCCAGTAGGTGCCCCAGGTCGGCTTGCCCCAGATGGCGCCGGTGATCAGGGCCACCGCGGTCATCCAGGCGCCGATGGGCGCGGCCTGCTGCAGGGCGATATCGGCCAGCTTCATCTTCCACACCAGGCCCACCACCCCGGCCATGGCCAGCATGACGTAGACCGACTGGGCGAGGAACGCCGCCGGCACGTGGATATAGATGATGCGGAAGCTGTTGCCCTGCTGGTAGTCCGGCGGCGCGAAGGCCAGGCCCCAGACCAGGCCGAGGGTCATCAGCAGCGCCGCCGCCAGCGCCAGCCAGGGCAGCCAGCGCCCGCTGATCTGGTAAAACCACTTGGGCGAGCCCAGCTTGTGAAACCACGTCCAGTTCATCGAGTCACTCATCAGTTGGTTCGGCCGACTGCGCCGCCTTCCCGGCTCGCGGCAGTCCTCGGCCCCTGGGGCCTATTCTCTACTCGGCCACGCTTATTGTCAGACCCGCGGCGATGGCAAAAGGTGTCAGGGTCACCGCCAAGGCGGCGAGGCTGGCCAGCCATAACAGATGACCGGTCGCGGGCAGACCCTGCAGGCTCGCCTGCAGCGCGCCGCTGCCGAGGATCAGCACCGGGATGTACAGCGGCAGGATCAACAGCGCCAGCAACAGGCCGCCGCGTTTGAGCCCCACCGTCAGCGCCGCCCCCACCGCGCCGAGCAGGCTCAGCACCGGGGTGCCGAGCAGCAGCGACAGCAGCAGCACCGGCAGGCAACGTCCGGGCAGGCCGAGCATCAGGGCCAGCAGCGGCGCCAGCAGCACCAGGGCCAGGCCGGAAAACAGCCAGTGTGCCAGCACCTTGGCCAGCACCAGAAGGGGCAACGGGTGCGGCGAAAGGACCCACTGCTCCAGGGAGCCGTCCTCGAAATCGCTGCGAAACAGCCCGTCCAGCGACAGCAGCACGGCCAGCAGCGCCGCCACCCACACCAGGCCGGGGGAAAGGGTTTGTAACAACTGGGTTTCGGGGCCCACGGCCAATGGGAACAGGGCGATGACGATGGCGAAGAACACCAGCGGATTGGCCAGTTCGGCCGGACGGCGGAACAGCAAGCGCGCCTCGCGGGCCAGCAGCAGGGTGAAGACGTTGCTCATGCGGCGCGGCGCCCCAGGTCGAGTTCGCGGTAGCCCTCGGGCTTGACGCTCAATGTGTGGTGGGTGGTCAGCACCACCAGCCCGCCGCGGCGGCAATGCTCGGCCAGGTGCGCCTCCAGCTGGGCCACCGCGGCCTTGTCCAGGGCGGTGAAGGGCTCGTCGAGAATCCACAGCGACGGCCCGTCGAGATACAAGCGGGCCAAGGCGACGCGGCGCTGCTGGCCGGCCGACAGGGTATGGCAGGGCACATCCTCGAAGCCACGCAGGCCGACCGCCTCCAGGGCCTGCCAGATCGCCCCGCGGCTGGCCGGGCGATGCAGGGCGCACAGCCAGGCGAGGTTCTCCTCGGCGCTGAGCAGGCCCTTGATGCCGGCGGCATGGCCGATCCACAACAGATTGCGCTCCAGCTCCGTGCGTTGCCGGGACAGCGGCCGACCATTCAGGCGCACCTCTCCGGCCGTCGGTTGCATCAAACCGGCGAGCAGGCGTAAAAGACTGGTCTTGCCACTGCCATTGGGGCCGGCGACCTGCAGCATCTCGCCGGCCTGCAGGCGCAGTTCCAGGCGATCGAACAACATGCGCCAGTCCCGCTCACAGGCGAGCGCCACGGCTTCGAGAAGGGGGCTGGTCAAGGCATGGATACCCAAAGCGGTTCAAGTCGACGCCGCGCCGGCCGTTATACTGAGGCACGGCCGGCCCGGACGGGGCGGCATTATACATGCCCTGCTCCACCACCCGCAGTCGGCATATTTGACAGGTTGTAACCCGCCCATGAGCGAAATCGGCAGCGCCCGCCCCATTCCCGCCACGCCGCCCAGCGGCAGGCCCAGCGCCGTCGCCAACGACCTGGCGCTCAAGCTGCTGCAGCCGCTGCAGGGCCTGCTGGCCAGCGGCGAAACGGCGCAGGCCGAGGTGCTCGCACTCAAGGAAGCGGCGCACAGCTTCCAGCTGCTGCTCAAGCTGACCTTGGAGAACGGCCGCCAGGCCACCCTGCAGGCCAGCAGCGCGCGGCCCCTGGCCCAGGGCACCGCGCTGGCGGTCACCGCCCTGTCGGAGACGCGCCTGGCGGTCGTCCTGCAGGCCGGCGGCGATGCGGCCCTGACCAGCCTGGACCTCGAGCAACTGCCGCTCGGCACACTGCTGCAGGGCAAGGTGGTGGCCCGCGAGCAACTGGCCCAGGCGCAGTCGCAACAGGCGGTCTACAAGGTACTGGTCAAGCTGCTGAACACCCCGCTGGCCGGCAGCAAATTGGCCCTGGAAACGGCGCTGCCGCTGCCCCTGGGCAGCCTGCTCAGCGCCCAGGTGCAGGGCAGCCAGGCCCTGAACTTCCTGCCTCTGAGCAGCCGCCTGGACCAGCTGGAGCTCGGCCAGCAGCTGGCCAGCCAGCACAATCGCCAGGGCTCGCTCGAGGGGCTGTTCAAGGCCCTGCGGGGCATGGGCAACCAGACGAACCTACCCGACGGCCTGCGTGGCAGCATCGACAAGCTGCTCGGCAGCCTGCCCGACGCCAGCCAGCTGAGTACGGCCAAGGGCCTCGGCCAGGCCCTGGAGAACAGCGGCCTGTTCCTCGAGAGCAAGCTGCTCGGCGGCCAGCAAGGCGCCCTGCCCACCGACCTGAAAGCCAACCTGCTGCGCCTGGTCAGCCAGCTGCTGCCGACGCTCCCGGGCGGCGCTCCCTTCTCCGCCGCCAATGCCGGCGCCAACCTGGCCCAGGCGCTGCCGGCCTTCGCCCGCGACATCCTCGGCACCCTCGGCCAGGCCGGCGCCCGCCAACAGGCCCTGCGCTTCCCCCTGCCCTCGCGGCTGCTGCAGTCGCTGGACGGCGAAGCCGACCTCGAGGCGCTGCTGAAACTCGCCGCGGCGGCGGTGTCGCGCCTGCAGACCCACCAGCTGTCGAGCCTGGCGCAGAGCCAGGTCGGCCCCGACGGCGCGCTGCTGACCACCTGGCAACTGGAGTTGCCGATGCGCAACCAGCAGGACCTGGTACCACTGCAGGTGAAGGTCCAGCGCGAAGACCCGCAGCAGAAATCGGCCGGGGAAGCCAAGGAAACCCTCTGGCGGGTCGATCTGGCCTTCGACCTCGACCCGCTGGGGCCACTGCAGGTGCAGGCGCAACTGGCCCACGGCAGCCTGTCCAGCCGACTATGGGCCGAGCGCGGCGTCACCGCCGAGCTGATCGACGGCGAACTGCAGACCCTGCGCGAGCGCCTGACCGCCGCCGGCCTGACGGTCGGCGAGCTCAGCTGCCGGCAGGGCACGCCGCCCCAGGGAACGCGAACCGCCCTGGAACAGCGCTGGGTGGACGAAACCGCATGAAGCGCCACGCCCCCCGCCAGGCCATCGCCCTCAACTACGACGGGCAGAACGCCCCCACCCTGAGCGCCAAGGGCGATGACGAACTGGCCGAGGCCATCCTGGCGATCGCCCGCGAATACGAAGTGCCGATCTACGAAAACGCCGACCTGGTGCGCCTGCTGGCGCGCCTGGAGTTGGGCGAGGCGATTCCCGAGCAGCTCTATCGCTGCATCGCCGAGATCATCGCCTTCGCCTGGTATCTGAAAGGCAAGTGCCCGCCCGGCTTCACCGCGGAGCGCGACGCCACGCCAGCCCCGCCCCTGCTCGACGGCCCTACTCGCTGATCGCCATCGCCTCCCCTTCCACGCCCTTGCCCAGGGGGAAGTCGAACAGCTGCCAGGCGAAGTAGCCGCCGCGGAAATAGAACACCCGCTCGTAGCCCCAGCTCACCGCCAGGTGCGAGGCCAGGGCGCTGCGCAGACAGACGTCGCTGTCGCAATAGATCACCAGCGGCATGTGCCGGGGCCAGTGGGACATCGCCAGGGCGGCGAAGCGGTCGGCCAGATCGAGGTGCACGGCGCCGCGCACATGCCCCCAGCCCCATTCCCGCGACGGCCGCACATCGACGAACAGCGCGCCCCGGTCATACAGGTACTTGGCCTGCAACACATTGATGGTCACCGCCCCGTCCACCAGCAACGGCGCCTCTCGCGCCTGAACCGGCAGCCAGAGCAGCGCGCCCAGCAAGACAACCAGCAAGCCGCGCATCACCTAAGACCTCCGCCGAACATGCCTAGGCTTTAGCTTAGGGGCTGGCGATCGAAGGCTAGGAACGAATAACCGGACAGGGGGGGCAGCTAAGAACCGCCAGCGCTAACCGCTGCGGCTCGATCCGCGCCGAGGACGGCGCTCAGGACTTCTGCGGCTTGGCGCCATGCAGTTTGCTGACCAGCTCCGCCTCGGCCTTGGTCAGGCCGCAGGACTGGGTCAGGTCGTCGACGCTGGCGCCCAGGCCCACCAGGCGCGCCGCCTGGGTGAAGGACAGGCTGCTGGGGTCGCGCTGCTCGATCTGGTTGAGCTTGTCCGGCAGGGGCGCGACGATGCGCCGCAGCTCATGCAGCTCCTCGCCCATGCGCACGCTGCCGGCCAGGTAGGCGTCCAGGCGCTTGCCCAGCTCCTTGAGCCGCTGATCGCGCACGGCATCGCGCTCGCCCTGCAGCTGCGCCGCATGCCGCAGCTGGGCGGCCAGCCAGACGCAGGCGCCGACCAGCCCCAGGCAGATCAGCGCGAGCACCAGCAGGGCGATCCCGAGCATGACTCAGATGCTCTCCAACTCGGACCACTCTTCCTCGCTCATCATCTTGTCCAGCTCGACCAGAATCAGCAGCTCGCCATTCTTGTTGCACACGCCCTGGATGAACTTGGCCGACTCGTCGTTGCCGACATTCGGCGCGGTCTCCACCTCGGACTGGCGCAGGTAGACCACCTCGGCCACGCTGTCGACCAGGATGCCGACCACCTGCTTGTCCGCCTCGATGATCACGATGCGGGTGTTGTCGGTCACCGGCGCCGAGTCCAGGCCAAAGCGCTGACGGGTGTCGATGACCGTGACCACGTTGCCGCGCAGGTTGATGATGCCCAGCACGTAACTCGGAGCCCCCGGCACCGGAGCGATCTCGGTGTAGCGCAATACCTCCTGGACCTGCATCACGTTGATGCCATAGGTCTCGTTGTCCAGGCGGAAAGTCACCCACTGCAGAATCGGGTCTTCGGCACCCTGAGCGGAATTCTTCTTCATGTCCCTAGCCTCGTCATGAGCCGCGCTTTGCGGCGTGTGCGGTGCAACCCGCTGGTTATCATCTGCCCGGTGCGCAGCGAACGCGTCCCCGGCGCTATTCAATCACTGCAGCTGGCCGTTGACCATGCGCTTGGCCGCGCCGCTGGCGATCAGCTCCGCCAGGGCCGCCACATCCAGCAAGGCGCACATGTGTTCGATCACCGTACCGGCCAACCAGGGCCGCTGGCTGCGCTGGCTGCGCCACTTGATCTCGTCGGGATCCAGGCGAATCGAGCGGCTGACCTGATGCACCGCCAGGCCCCACTCGTAGCCCTCCACGGAAATCACGTACTGCAGGCCCTCGCGGAAGTCGTCGCGGTAGCGGTCCGGCATGACCCAGCGCGCGGTATCCAGCACCTTCAGGTTGCCGGCCTGGCACGGCAGTATGCCGAGAAACCAGTCAGGCTGGCCAAACAACGGGGTCAACTCGCTCCCCGCCAAGGGATAGATCGAGCCCAGGCAGACCAACGGCACGGCCAGGGTCAGGCCGGCGACATCGAACAGCAGGCACTCGAAGGGTTCCTGAGCCCAGTCCGGCCGGCCCTCGAGCTGCAACCGGGGGGGCTGCGGCACCTGGGCCGCAGGCCGGTTCAGCTCGGCCAGCGGCTGCACCAAGGCCACGGCGGGCTCGGCCGCGACCGGCACCTCGGGCAGCGGCGCTTCGCCGACCGGCGCACTGGGCGGCGTCTCGACCAGGCTCAGCGGCGGGGGCGATGGCAGCCGCGCATCGCGCACCTGCTCCTCCAGCACCGCGGCCTGGAACTCGTCGAGGCCGCTGCTCTCGGCGAGCTCGACCGCGGCCTCCTGCAGCAGGCCATCCAGGTAGGACTGCAGGGCCAACTGGGGGCGCGTAGCGGTGGCAAGGGGACGATTCATAGAGGGGACCCGCAGCAATGACCTGGACAAGCTATCGGCCGCAGCCGCGGCAGACTTGAGCGATTCTGCTCAGCAGCGCCCTTCATTTCAGGCTACCTGGGCGGCCGGCTGTTGCGCCAGCAGGTGTTTGAGCAGCGCGCGATAGGCGATGGTACCGCGGCTGTTCGAGTCGAACTGGGACGGCGTCAGTCCGGCGCGGCTGGCGTCGCGCAACCGGGTATCGACCGGGATATAGGCCGGCCACAGGTGCTCAGGGTAACTGTTGCGCAGTACCCGCAGGGTACTCAGGGATGCCTGGGTACGGCGGTCGAACAGAGTCGGCACTATGGTGTAGGGCAGCGCCTGCTTGCGCGAACGGTTGATCATCGCCAGGGTGCTGACCATGCGTTCCAGGCCCTTCACGGCGAGGAACTCGGTCTGCACCGGGATCGCCAGCTGCTGGCTGGCCGCCAGCGCGTTGACCATCAGCACGCCGAGCAGTGGCGGGCTGTCGATCACCGCATGGTCGAAATCCTGCCACAGCTGCGCCAGGCTCTTGGCGATCACCAGGCCCAGACCGCTCTGCCCCGGAGATTGTCGCTCGAGAGTGGCCAGGGCGGTGCTGGACGGCAGCAGCGCCATGCGCTCGTGGCTGGTCGGCAGCAGCAACTGGCGCGGCAACCCCTGGGGCACGCCGCCCTGGTGCTGGAACAGGTCGAAGGTGCTGTGCTCCAGACCGTCCGGGTCGTGGCCGAAATAGCTGGTCATCGACCCGTGGGGATCGAGATCGACCACCACCACCCGCTTGCCGGCATCGGCCAGCAGGCCGGCCAGGGCGATGGACGTGGTGGTCTTGCCTACGCCACCTTTTTGATTGGCTACTGCCCAGACTCTCATCTTCTTCATCCTCTCGACACTGCCAGGGCCTGGCCGAGAACGGGCGCCGCCCTCATGGGGCTGGCGACGGGGGATTGACGGCGCCGCCAGGCGGCACCTGCGCTGCAGGCGTCGCTGCAGGTTGCATGCCAGCGCGCAGCAATGCGCCGTCCGGCTTGGCGTTGGCGCTGCCGACACCGGCCACGCTGCGGCGCACATCGAGGTTGCGCGAGATCACCAGCACCACCCGGCGATTGCGCGCCCGCCCTTGCGCCGTGGCATTGTCGGCCACCGGCTGGAACTCGCCATAGCCCACCGAGGCCAGGCGCTGGGGCTTGACCCCGTCCATGGCGAGCATGCGCACGATGCTCGCGGCCCGCGCCGCCGACAGCTCCCAGTTGGTCGGGAACTGCGCGGTGTTGATCGGCAGGTTGTCGGTGAAGCCCTCGACATGCACCGGATTCTCGTAAGGCGCCAGGATTTTGGCGACCTTCTCGATGATGGCGAACGCGCGGTCGTTCGGCAGCGCGTCGCCGCTGGGAAACAGCAGGCTGGAGCTGAGCTCGATCTCGATCCACAGCTCGTTGCCGCGTACCTTCAGCTGCTCCGCGTCGATCAGCTCGCCGAACTCCTCGCGTACGCTGTCGGCTATCTCCTGCAGGGCGTCGACGGGCGTCTGCTCGCCCTCATCGGCGGAAAGCGAGCGATCCGGCAGGCTGGTGCGCGGCCGCTCCTCGCCCAGCGGAATCGGCTTGATCGAGCGCTCGGGCTGGTTGAACACCCCGACCAGGGTGTCGGAGAGCACCTTGTACTTGCCCTCGTTGATCGAGGAGATCGAGTACATCACCACGAAGAAGGCGAACAGCAGGGTGATGAAGTCTGCATAGGAGACCAGCCAGCGCTCGTGATTCTCATGTTCTTCGTGGTGGCGTCTGCGGCCCATGGCGCGTCCCTGTCAATCCATGAAGCCTTGCAGCTTCAGCTCGATGGAGCGCGGGTTCTCGCCTTCGGCGATGGAAAGGATGCCTTCGAGCAGCATCTCGCGGTAGCGCGACTGGCGCAGGGCGACGGCCTTGAGCTTGTTGCCGATCGGCAGCAGCAGCAGGTTGGCGAAACCCACACCATAGATGGTAGCTACAAACGCCACGGCGATACCACTGCCGAGCATGCTCGGGTCGGCCAGATTGCCCATCACGTGGATCAGCCCCATCACCGCGCCGATGATGCCGATGGTCGGGGCGTAGCCGCCCATGCTCTCGTACACCTTGGCGGCCTGCATGTCGCGCCCCTCCTGGGTGTACAGATCGACTTCGAGGATGCTGCGGATCGCCTCCGGCTCGGCGCCGTCGACCAGCAACTGCAGGCCCTTGCGCGCATAGGGGTCGGACTCCGCATCGGCCACCGCCTCCAGCCCCAGCAGGCCTTCCTTGCGCGCGGTCATGCTCCAGCCGACCACGTGGTTGATGCCGCCGGCCAGGTCCACTCGTGGCGGGAAGAAGATCCAGCGCAGTATCGCCAGCGCGCGCTTGAACACGCTGACCGGCGCCTGCAGGAAGGCCGCGCCCAGGGTGCCGCCGATCACGATCAGCGCCGCCGGGCCATTGAGCAGTGCCGCCGCGTGACCGCCCTCGAGGTAGTTGCCACCCAGGATGGCGACGAACGCCAGGATGACCCCGATAAGGCTCAGTACGTCCATGCGAACGGATTCCCTGAAATGGCCATCTACAGGCAGGCCTCGCTCAGGTGCCGGGCGATATCGTCCAGACCGTACACGGCATCGGCCAGGTTGGCCTTGACCACGGCCATCGGCATGCCGTAGATCACGCAGCTCGCCTCGTCCTGCGCCCAGACCTGGCTGCCGCCCTGCCTGAGCAGGCGTGCGCCCTCGCGCCCGTCGGCCCCCATGCCGGTCAGCACCACCGCCAGCACCTTGTCGTGATAGGACTTGGCCGCCGAACCGAAGGTGATGTCGACGCTGGGCTTGTAATTGAGCCGATCATCGCCGGGCAGGATGCGGATGGCGCCGCGCCCATCGATCATCATCTGCTTGCCGCCGGGCGCCAGCAGCGCCACCCCGGGGCGCAGCAGGTCGCCGTCCTCGGCCTCCTTGACGCGAATCCGGCAGAGCTTGTCCAGGCGCTCGGCAAAGGCCTTGGTGAAGGCCGCGGGCATGTGCTGGATCAGTACAAGTGGCGCGGGAAAGTTGGCCGGCAGCTGGGTCAGCACACGCTGCAGGGCCACCGGGCCGCCGGTCGAGGTGCCGATGGCCACCAGCTTGTAGGCCTTGCGCTTGGGCGCGGCGCTGCCGGTCGACACGTGGCCGGGGCTGGCCACCGGTGCCGCCGCCGGCGCAGGCCCGGGGCGCGCCAAACTGCTGAGCGCGGCCGAACGGCTTGGCGCGGCGGGCGCGGCCGGCGCAGGGGGGCGCACGCCGACGCTGCGCCTGTTGCTGCGGGCGATGCTGTGCACCTTCTCGCACAGCAGCTGCTTGACCTTCTCCGGGTTGCGCGAGATGTCCTCGAAGTTCTTCGGCAGGAAATCCACCGCCCCGGCATCCAGGGCATCGAGGGTGACGCGGGCGCCTTCGTGGGTCAGCGAGGAGAACATCAGCACCGGGGTCGGACAGCGCTGCATGATGGTGCGCACCGCGGTGATGCCATCCATCATCGGCATCTCGTAATCCATGGTGATCACGTCCGGCCTCAGGGCCAGGGCCTGCTCGATGGCTTCACGGCCATTAGTGGCGGTGCCGATCACCTTGATATTCGGATCGGTGGAGAGAATTTCCGAGACGCGCCGGCGGAAAAAGCCGGAATCGTCCACCACCAGTACCTTGACAACCATACAGACTCCTAAGCGGCGTACGCGCAGGCCGCGCCGCCATTCGATCAGATGCGCCGCGCGTAGCGCTTGAGCATGCTCGGCACGTCGAGAATCAGGGCGATGCGACCATCGCCGGTGATGGTCGCGCCGGACATGCCCGGCGTGCCCTGGAGCATCTTGCCCAGGGGCTTGATCACCACCTCTTCCTGGCCGACCAGCTGATCGACGACGAAGCCGATGCGCTGGCTGCCCACCGTGAGAATCACCACGTGTCCCTCGCCCTGTTCCTCGTGGGCGGCGTCACGCACCAGCCAGCGCTTGAGGTAGAACAGCGGCAGCGCCTTGTCGCGCACCACCACCACCTCCTGGCCGTCGACCACGTTGGTGCGCGACAGGTCGAGGTGGAAGATCTCGTTGACGTTGACCAGCGGGAAGGCGAACGCCTGCTTGCCCAGCATCACCATCAGGGTCGGCATGATCGCCAGGGTCAGCGGCACCTTGATGACGATCTTCGAGCCCTGGCCCTTCACCGAGAACACATTGACCGTGCCGTTGAGCTGGGAAATCTTGGTCTTCACCACATCCATGCCGACGCCGCGGCCGGACACATCGGAGATCTCGGTCTTGGTCGAGAACCCCGGGGCGAAGATCAGGTTGTAGCACTCGAACTCGTTCAGCCGCTCGGCCGCGTCCTTGTCCAGCAGGCCCTTCTCCACGGCCTTGGCGCGCAGCACATCGGCGTCCATGCCCTTGCCGTCGTCGGAGATCGACAGCAGGATGTGGTCGCCCTCCTGCTCGGCCGACAGCACCACCTTGCCGCCCCGGGCCTTGCCCGCGGCCTCGCGCTCCTCTGGCGTCTCGATGCCGTGGTCGACGGCGTTGCGCACCAGGTGCACCAGCGGGTCGGCCAGGGCCTCGACCAGGTTCTTGTCCAGGTCGGTCTCTTCGCCGACCAACTCCAGGTTGATCTCCTTCTTCAGGCTGCGCGCCAGGTCGCGGACCAGCCGCGGGAAGCGCCCGAAGACCTTCTTGATCGGCTGCATGCGGGTCTTCATCACCGCCGTCTGCAGGTCGGCGGTGACCACGTCGAGATTCGACACCGCCTTGGCCATCGCCTCGTCGCCGCTGTTGGAACCCAGGCGTACCAGGCGGTTACGCACCAGCACCAGCTCGCCGACCATGTTCATGATCTCGTCCAAGCGCGCGGTGTCGACCCGCACCGTGGTCTCCGCCTCGCTGGCCGGTGCGGCCTTGTCGGCCTGTGCCGGCGCGACCGGAGCGGGTGTTGGCGCCTTCGCCGGCTCGGCTTTGGCCGCCGGCTGGGCGACAGGCTTGGCCGGTTCCACGGACTTGGCCGGCACGGCCGCCGGGACGGGGGCCTTGGCCGGCGCGCTCGGCTCGGAGAACTTGCCCTTGCCGTGCAGCTGATCGAGCAGGGCCTCGAACTCGTCGTCGCTGATCTCGTCCGCGCCTGCGCCACCGGGTTTCGCCTCGTCCACGGCCGGAGCAGAACCGGCCAGCGCCGCAGGGGGGGCGGGCGGCACGAACTGGCCCTTGCCATGCAACTGGTCGAGCAGCGCCTCGAACTCGTCGTCGCTGATCTCGTCGGGCGTTGCGGCAGATGCGACGGCGGCGGCACCTACCGCCGCAGCCAGCGGCACCGGCTCGCTGGCGCTGGCGGCCACGAACTGGCCCTTGCCATGCAGCTGGTCGAGCAGCGCCTCGAACTCGTCGTCGGTGATCTCGTCCGCGCCGGCAGCCGCCTCGGCGGCTCCGGCCTGGGCGTCGGCCGGCGCCTCGTGCAGGGCGTCGAGCAGCTGCTCGAACTCGCTGTCGGTGATGTCGCCAGGCCCTGCCGCGGCCTGCGCCGCCTTCTCGAGCGGTGCCTGCGCGGCGGCGTCCGGCGTTGGCGGCGCCTCGGCGCCGGCCGGTTCGGCCAGCCGCGACAGGGCCGCCAGCAGTTCCTGGCTGGCGGGGGTCAGCTCGACCCGTTCGCGCACCTGGCTGAACATGCCATTGACCGCATCCAGCGCTTCCAGCACCACATCCATCAACTCGGCGTCGACCCGGCGCTCGCCCTTGCGCAGGATATCGAAGACGTTCTCCGCGATATGGCAGCACTCCACCAGTTCGTTCAGCTGGAGGAAGCCCGCTCCGCCCTTGACCGTGTGAAAACCACGGAAAATCGCGTTGAGCAGGCTCATATCGTCCGGGCGGCTCTCTAGCTCGACCAACTGCTCGGACAGTTGCTCGAGAATCTCGCCGGCCTCTACCAGGAAGTCCTGGAGAATCTCTTCATCGGCGCCGAAGCTCATAAACGTGCTCCTAAAAACCTAGGCTGGATAGCAGATCGTCGACATCATCCTGGCTGGAGGCGACGTCTTCACGCTTATCGGCATTAATCTGCGGACCTTCACCATGGGAAGGCTCTTTTTGTTTGACCTGCTCGGCACGTAGCGCCTGGTGGTCGTGCTGGATACCGGCGAACTGGTCGACCTGACTGGCCATCAGCACCAGCTTGAGCAGGTTGTTCTCCACCTCGGTGACCAGCTGGGTGACACGCTTGATCACCTGGCCGGTCAGGTCCTGATAGTCCTGGGCGAGCAGGATGTCGTTGAGGTTCGCGGACAGCTTGGCGCCATCGCGCTCGCTGCGGGCGAGGAACAGCTCGATGCGCTTGGCCAGCTCGCGGAAGCCGTCGGCGCCCATCTCCCGGCGCATGAAGCGTCCCCAGTCGGCACTCAGGCTCTGCGCCTCGCTACCCAGGTCGTTGACCAGCGGCGCGCTCTGCTCGACCAGGTCCATGGTCCGGTTTGCCGCCTTCTCGGTCATCGTCACCACATAGTTCAGGCGTTCGGTGGCATCGGTGATCTGCGAGACTTCCTGGGCATGCGGCACCCGCGGGTCGAGCTGGAAGTTGACGATGGCGTTGTGCAACTCGCGCGTCAGCTTGCCGACTTCGTGGTACAGGCCACGGTCGCGGGTCTTGTTGAGTTCGTTGATCAGCTGCACCGCTTCGCCAAAGTTGCCCTGATCCAGGCTGTCGACCAACTGGCGCGCGTTTAACTTCAGGGTCGACTCGAGGTCGTCCTGCGGGGAATCTTCGTGTTCCATAGCACCCTCGCGGCAGACATCAGCCGTTGACCCGCTCGAAAATCTTCTCGATCTTTTCTTTCAGCACCTGGGCCGTGAACGGCTTGACCACGTAACCGTTCACCCCGGCCTGGGCGGCCTCGATGATCTGGTCACGCTTGGCCTCGGCGGTCACCATCAGCACCGGCAGGTGCTTGAGGCGCTCGTCCGCACGCACCGCGCGCAGCAGGTCGATGCCGGTCATGCCCGGCATGTTCCAGTCGGTCACCAGAAAGTCGAAGCTGCCGCTGTGCAGCATCGGCAGCGCGGTGGTGCCGTCGTCCGCCTCCGCGGTATTGGTGAACCCCAGATCACGCAGGAGGTTCTTGATGATCCGTCGCATCGTTGAAAAGTCATCAACGATGAGGATTTTCATGTTCTTGTCCAAGTCGACCTCCGTACAGTCCCAAACGCAGCCAGCCCCTGGCTACGCCCTTAATCGTGAAACCGGCCTGACTGGCCGCCGTAAAACCACTGCATTGCGCCGCGCTTCCCAGCAACCCGCCTCTCAACTACCCAGCGCGTCAGCGCGCACGCCACTCGCTCAGGCGCGCACGCAGTCGGGCGGCGCACTGGCTGTGAATCTGGCTGACCCGCGACTCGCTGACCCCCAGCACCTCGCCGATCTCCTTGAGATTCAGCTCTTCGTCGTAATACAGCGCCAACACCAGCCGCTCACGCTCCGGCAGGTTGGCGATGGCATCGGCCAGCGCCGCCTGGAAGCGCTCATCCTCAAGATCACGAGAAGGTTCCTGCTGAGTGGCATTGGCGTCTTCGCTCAGCCCGCCGTGCTCGCCGTCCTGCAGCAGGTCGTCGAAGCTGAACAGGCGGCTGCCCAAAGTGTCGCCAAGAATGCCGTAGTAATCTTCGAGACTCAATTGGAGTTCGGCCGCGACCTCGTGATCTTTAGCGTCACGACCGGTTCTGGCCTCAATTGCCCGGATCGCATCGCTGACCATGCGGCTGTTGCGGTGTACCGAGCGCGGCGCCCAGTCGCCCTTGCGCACCTCGTCGAGCATGGCGCCGCGAATGCGGATGCCGGCAAAGGTCTCGAAGCTGGCACCCTTGCTGGAGTCGTATTTCTTCGAGGCTTCGAGCAAGCCGATCATGCCGGCCTGGATCAGGTCGTCCACCTGCACGCTGGCCGGCAGGCGCGCCAGCAGGTGGTAGGCGATGCGCTTGACCAGGGGGGCATAGCGCTCGATCAGCTGATACTGGGAATCCTGCCCTTGCGCCTTGCTATACATACGAAGTCCAGAGGCTGCTGTCATACCGCCGAGTCCGCGGTCGGTTGCTGCACCAGGCGCTCGACGAAGAACTCCAGGTGACCGCGCGGGTTGGCCGGCAACGGCCAGGCATCGACCTTCTGCGCGATCGCCTTGAACGCCAGCGCGCACTTGGAGCGCGGAAATGCTTCATAGACCGCACGCTGCTTCTGCACGGCCTTGCGCACCGACTCGTCGTAGGGCACCGCGCCGACATACTGCAGCGCGACGTCGAGGAAGCGATCGGTGACCTTGGTCAGTTTGGCAAAGAGATTGCGTCCTTCCTGCGGACTGTGGGCCATATTGGCCAGCACGCGGAAACGGCTCATGCCGTAGTCGCGGTTGAGCAGCTTGATCAGCGCATAGGCATCGGTGATCGAGGTCGGCTCGTCGCAGACCACCACCAGCACCTCCTGGGCGGCGCGCACGAAACTGACCACCGAGTCGCCGATGCCGGCGGCCGTGTCAATGATCAGCACGTCGAGGTTCTCGCTGATGTCGCTGAAGGCCTGGATCAGGCCGGCATGCTGCATGGGCGAGAGCTGCACCATGCTCTGCGTGCCCGAGGCGGCCGGGACGATGCGGATGCCGCCGGGCCCCTGCAGGATCACATCGCGCAGGTCGCACTCGCCGCTGACCACATCGGCCAGGGTGCGCTTGGCGGTCAGGCCGAGCAGGACGTCGATGTTGGCCAGCCCCAGGTCGGCGTCCATCAACATGACCCGCCGGCCGACATCGGCCAGGGCCAGGGCCAGATTCACCGACACATTGGTCTTGCCGACGCCACCCTTGCCGCCGGTCACCGCGATCACCTGTACGGGATGCATACCCATGTTATCTACACACCTTGTCTAACGTCGACTGGAGCCACTTGGCTAAGCGTACCCCGCCTGTCCGACACGAGGCCAACCGGCACCCCATGCCACTGAGTCATCACCGCCGCCTCATCAACCGGCGCGACGCGCCGGCTGCTGATAGAGGCCGGCGAACAGCTCGGCCATCGTTTCCTCGCTGGGGTCTTCCGCGGCCTGCAGGCCCACGGCCCGGCTCACCAGCTGATGGCTGCGCGGCACCTGCAGGTCATCCGGAATGCGCGGGCCATCGGCCACATAGGCTACCGGCAGGCGCTGGCCGATAGCCAGCCCCATGACCTCGCCCAGGCTGGCGGCCTCGTCCAGCTTGGTCAGAATGCAGCCGCTCAGGCCGCAACGCCTGTAGCTATGGTAGGCGGCCTTGAGCACCTGGCTCTGGCTGGTAGCGGCCATGACCAGGTAGTTTCTGGACTTGATGCCGCGGCTGGCCAGGGCTTCCAGTTGCATGCGCAGGGCCGGGTCGTTGGCCGGCAGGCCGGCCGTGTCGATCAGCACCACGCGTTTCTTCGCCAGGGGCGCCAGGGCCTGGGTCAAGGACTGCCCGGGATCGACCAGGGTCACCGGCACGCCGAGGATACGGCCGAGGGTCTTGACCTGCTCCTGGGCGCCGATGCGATAGCTGTCCAGGCTGACCAGGGCGATGCCCTGGGCGCCGTACTTGAGCACGTAGCGCGCCGCCAGCTTGGCCAGGGTGGTGGTCTTGCCCATGCCGGCGGGGCCGACCAGGGCGATCACCCCACCCTCCTCCAGCGGCTCCTGCTTCGGCGTCTGGATCGCATGGGCCAGGTGCGCCAGCAGCATGCGCCAGGCCTGGCGCGGCTCGGCGACATTGGCCACGCGCTCGAGCAGCACCCGCGCCAGCTCGGCAGGCAGGCCCATGCGCTGCAGGCGACGCCAGAGGTTGGCCTGCTGCGGCCGGCGGCTCTGCATCTGGCCCCAGGCGATAGAGCCGAGCTGGACCTCGATCAGTTCGCGCAGGCCGTGCAACTCGGAGCGCATGGCATCGAGGGCCTGGTTATCGCTGCTCGCCTGGCGCGGCGCCTGGGGCTTGGCCAGGACCGCGGCCAGGCTGTCGGCGGGCATGTTCGGCTGCGCGCCAAACAGTTGGCGATCCTTGCCCTCGTCGGCTTGCGCCCGGGTGGTCAGTTCGGCCTGAGCCGAGGCGATGCGCGACTGGGTCTTGCGCAGTTCGGCTTCCAGTGCCGGATTCGGCTGACGGGCCGGCGCGGCAGGCACCTGGTAGTCCAGCGCGGCGGTCAGCTCGACCCCGCCCGCCACCCGGCGATTGCCGATGATCGAGGCATCCGCGCCCAGCTCATCGCGGACCAGCTTCATGGCTTGACGCATATCGGCGGCGAAAAAGCGTTTGACCTGCATGGCCTGTAACCTCGGTTAGTTCTGCCCCACCGTCGCGACGATGGTGACCTGCTTGTTGTCCGGAATTTCCTGGTAGGCCAGCACATGCATGCTCGCCACCGCCAGCCGCGCAAACCGCGCGAGCATCGCCCGGATCGGCCCGGCCACCAGCAGAATCACCGGCTTGCCGAGCATTTCCTGGCGCTGCGCCGCCTCCACCAGGGAGCGCTGCAGCTTCTCGGCCATGCCCGGCTCCAGGAGGATGCCATCCTCGGAGCCCTGCCCGGCCTTCTGCAGACTACTGAGCAATATCTGTTCCAACCTTGGTTCGAGGGTGATCACAGGCAGCTCCGGCTCTAGTCCCACGATGCTTTGCACGATGGCGCGGGCCAGCGCCACGCGCACCGCCGCCAGCATGGCGGCGGGATCTTGACTCTTGCCCGCGACGTTGGCGAGGGCCTCGGCGATGGTGCGGATGTCGCGCACCGGCACCTGCTCCTGCAGCAGCGCCTGCAGCACCTTGAGCAGGGTCGACAGCGACACCAGCCCCGGCACCAGCTCCTCGGCCAGCTTCGGCGAGCTCTTGGCCAGCAGCTGCAGCAGCTGCTGGACCTCCTCGTGACCGAGCAGCTCGTGGGCGTGCTTGTGCAGCACCTGGTTGAGATGGGTGGCGACCACGGTGCTGGCATCCACCACCGTGTAGCCGAGGGACTGCGCCTGGTCACGCTGGCTGGCGTCGATCCACACCGCCTCCAGGCCGAACGCCGGATCCTTGGCGGCCATCCCGTTGAGGGTGCCGAACACCTGGCCCGGGTTGATCGCCAGTTCGCGATCGGGGTAGACCTCGGCCTCGGCCACGCTGACCCCCATGAGCGTCAGGCGGTAGGCGTTGGGCAGCAGGTCGAGGTTGTCGCGGATATGCACCGAGGGCATCAGGAAGCCCATCTCCTGGGACAGCTTCTTGCGCACCCCCTTGATCCGCGCGAGCAGCTGCCCGCCCTGGTTGCGGTCGACCAGCGGGATCAGCCGGTAGCCGACCTCCAGGCCGACCATGTCCACCGGGGTGACATCGTCCCAGCCCAGCTCCTTGACCTCCTGGGCCTTCTGCGCCGGCAGCAGCTCCTGCTGGCGCTGCACCTCCTTGATTTCCGCCTCCTTGCCCTGGCGCTGCTTGTTGGCGATCCAGTAGGCGGCGCCGGCGGCCACCAGGCCGAGGCTGATGAAGGAGAAGTGCGGCATGCCGGGCACCAGGCCCATGGCGATCATGATCGCCGCCGCCACCGCCAGGGCCCGCGGCGAGGCGAACATCTGCCGGTTGACCTGGGCGCCCATGTCCTCGGAACTGGAGACCCGGGTCACCATCACCGCCGCGGCGGTGGACAGCAGCAGCGAGGGAATCTGCGCCACCAGGCCGTCGCCGATGGTCAGCAGGGTGTAGACCTTGCCGGCATCGGAGAAACTCAGGCCATGCTGGAACATGCCGATGGCGATGCCGCCGATCAGGTTGATGAACAGAATCAGCAGGCCGGCGATGGCATCGCCACGGACGAACTTGCTGGCACCGTCCATCGAGCCGTAGAAGTCCGCCTCCTGGGACACCTCGGCGCGACGCTTCTTGGCGTCCGTCTGGTCGATCAGGCCGGCGTTGAGGTCGGCGTCGATGGCCATCTGCTTGCCCGGCATGGCGTCCAGGGTGAAGCGCGCGCTGACCTCGGAGATGCGCCCGGCGCCCTTGGTGACCACCACGAAGTTGATGATCATGAGGATGGCGAACACCACGATACCGACCACGTAGTTGCCGCCGATCACCACCTCGCCGAAGGCCTGGATCACCTGGCCGGCGGCGGCATGGCCCTCGTGGCCGTGGAGCAGCACCACCCGGGTGGAGGCGACGTTGAGCCCCAGGCGCAGCAGGGTCGCCGCCAGCAGGATGGTCGGGAATACCGCGAAGTCCAGGGGTCGCAGGGCGTAGATGCCGACCAGCAGCACCACGATCGACAGGGCGATGCTGAAGGTGAACAGCACATCCAGGAGAAACGCCGGAATCGGCAGCATGACCATGCCGAGCATGACCAGCAGCAACAGCGGGATGCCCAGGTTGCCCTGGCGCAATCCCGACAGGTTGCTCCGCACATTGCCGATCATTTGCGAGCGATCCACAGCCACTTCCCTACCCCAGCCGATTCAATCTTTTGACGCCGAGCGCGCCTCTGGACAGGGGGTTTGCAAGAAGCCGTCCAACTTTGCAGAAGGGTCACCTCGCGCGCCGCGGCGGCGCCACGGCAGGCGGCTACTCGTCGCGGCGCAGGTCCGGCGGGATCGGCAGGTCCGGCAGCGGTCCCGGGCGCTTGCCCTTGCCGGCCTGGTACTGACGCAGCTGGTAGACGTAGGCCAGCACCTGGGCCACCGCCAGGTACAGCCCCGCGGGTATTTCCTGGTCCAGCTCGGTGGAATAGAACACCGCCCGCGCCAGCGCCGGCGACTCCAGCAGCATGACCCGATGCTCCTGGGCGATCTCGCGGATCTTCAGGGCGGTGAAGTCGCCGCCCTTGGCCAGCAGCACCGGGGCGCTGCCCTTGGCCGGGTCGTACTTCAGGGCCACGGCGAAGTGGGTCGGGTTGGTGATCACCACGTCGGCCTGGGGCACCGCCTGCATCATGCGCCGCTCGGCCATCTCGCGCTGCAGCTGGCGGATGCGCGACTTGACCTCGGGCTTGCCCTCGCTGTCCTTGTACTCGTCGCGCACCTCCTGCTTGGTCATCATCAGCTTCTGCTTGTTGTCCCAGAGCTGGAAGGGCACATCCACCGCGGCGATCAGGATGATCCCGCAGGCCATCCACAAGGCGCTCCAGCCCACCACCTGGGCCGCATGCAGGATCGCCGTCTCCAGCGGCTCGTGGGCCATCGCCAGCAGGTCGTCGCGATCGGCGGAGAGCACCGCCAGGGCCACCAGCAGGATCACCATGAATTTCGCCAGGGCCTTGAGCAGTTCGACCAGCGCCTTGGCCGAAAACATGCGCTTGAGCCCGGCCAGGGGGTTCATCCGGCTCAGCTTGGGCGCCATCGCCTTGGCCGAGAACAGCCAGCCGCCGAGGGCGATGGGACCGACGATCGAGGCGATCAGCAGGGCCAGGAACAGCGGCAGCAGCGCCTCCATGGCCAGTTCGGCGGAGGCCAGCAGCCAGATGACCATGTTGCGCTCGTCGAACAGCACCTCGCGCGGCAGCGAGAAGTTACCGCGCATCACCTCCAGCAGGGCGTTCGCCAGGCCGCCGCCGCTGGCCAGCAGGCCACCCGCCCCGGCCAGCATCACCGCCAGGGTGTTGAGCTCGCGGGAACGGGCGATCTGGCCTTTCTCACGGGACTCGCGCAGGCGTTTCTCCGTGGGTTCCTCGCTTTTTTCGGCGCCGCTCTCGGACTCGGCCATGGTCTACCTCGCCCGCGCCAGTTCGCGCAGCAACTGCAGGGCCTCGCCGACGAACACCTGGTACTGGGCGAGGATGTCGGCCATGCCGATCCAGACGATCGCCAGGCCGAGCACCAGGGTCAACGGAAAACCGATGGAGAAGATGTTCAGCTGCGGCGCCGCACGGGTCATCACGCCGAACGCCAGGTTGACCACCAGCAGCGCGGTGATCGCCGGCAACACCAGCATCAGCGCCGCGCCGAGCACCCAGCCGAGCTTGGTCGCCAGGCTCCAGTAATGGTCGGTCAACAGCCCCTCGCCCACCGGCAGGGTGACGAAGCTCTCGGCCAGCACCTCGAACACCACCAGATGGCCGTTCATGGCGAGGAACAGCAGGGTCACCAGCATCAGGAAGAACTGGCCGACCACCGGCACCGACACCCCGTTGGTCGGGTCGACCATGGAGGCGAAGCCCAGGCCCATCTGCATCGAGACGATCTGCCCGGCGACCAGGAAGGCGTGGAAGAACAGCTGCAGGCTGAAGCCGAGCATCACCCCGATCAGCACCTCCTGGGCGATCAACAGCAGGCTGCGCAGGCTCAGCGCATCGACCGCCGGCATGGCCGGCAGGGTCGGCGCCAGCAGCAGGCAGATGGCCAGGGCCAGGTACAGGCGCACCCGCATCGGCACCAGCTGGGTGCCGATGATCGGCATGCTCATCAGCAGCGCGGCGATGCGGAACAGCGGCAGCAGGAAGGTACTGACCCAGCCGCCGATCTGTGCGGCGCTCAGCTCGACCATCTCAGCCGATCAGCATGGGAATGTTCATGATCAGCATCTGCGTGTACTCCATCAGCTCGCGGGCCAGCCAGGGCCCGGCGAAGATCAGGGTGAGCAGGATCACCAGCAGGCGCGGCAGGAAGCTCAGGGTCTGTTCGTTGATCTGCGTGGCGGCCTGGAACATCGCCACCATCAGGCCCACCAGCAGGCTGGGCACGACGATGACCGCCACTATCATGGCGGTCAGCCACAGCGCCTCACGAAACAGGTCGACGGCGATCTCGGGGGTCATGCTCAGGTCGCTCCGAAGCTGGCCGCGAGGGTGCCCATGATCAGCGCCCAGCCATCGATCAGGACGAACAGCATGATCTTGAACGGCAGCGAGATGATCAGCGGCGAGAGCATCATCATGCCCATGGCCATGAGGATGCTGGACACCACCAGGTCGATCACCAGGAAAGGGATGAAGATCATGAAGCCGATCTGGAACGCGGTCTTCAGCTCCGAGGTGACGAACGCCGGGATCAGGATGGTCAGCGGCGTCTGCTCCGCACTGGCGATGTCGGTGCGCTTGGACAGGCGGATGAACAGCTCCAGATCGCTCTCGCGGGTCTGCGCCAGCATGAAGTCCCTGATCGGCACTTCGGCCTTGGCCAGCGCCTCCTGCGCCGGCAGCTGCTCGTTGAGGTAGGGCTGCAGGGCGTCCTGGTTAATCCGCTCGAACACCGGGGCCATGATGAACAGCGTGAGGAACAGCGCCAGGCCGACCAGGATCTGGTTCGACGGGGTCTGCTGCAGGCCCAGGGCCTGGCGCAGGATGGAGAACACGATGATGATGCGGGTGAAGCTGGTCATCAGCATGACGAAGGCCGGGATGAAGCTCAGCGCCGTCATGATCAGCAGGATCTGCAGGCTGACCGAGTACTCCTGCTGGCCCTGGGGGTCGGTGCTCAGGGTGATCGCCGGGATCGACAGCGGATTCTCGGCGCCCAGGGCCAGGGGCGCGGCCAGCGCCAGCAGCAGGGCCAGGAGCGGGCGCATGGCGCTCATCGAGACTTGTCCTTCTGGTCCTTGCCCAGCAGCTCCATCAGGCGCTGGGCGAACTCCGTCGAGGCCGGCTGGCCGTCCGGCAGATGCACCGGCTCGGCCATGACATGCAGCGGGGTGATGCGCCCGGGGGTCAGGCCGAGGAGGATCTGCTCCTGGCCGACCTGCACCAGCACCAGGCGATCGCGCGGGCCGAGGGCCTGGCTGGCGAGGACCCTGATCACCTGGCCGCCGCGCGGGCCGACCTGCTGGAGCCGGCGCATCAGCCAGGCGAGCAGGAAGATCAGGCCGATCACCAGCAACAGGCCGAGCAGCAGCTGCACCAGTTGCCCGGCCATGCCGCCGTCGGCCAAGGGGCTCGCGGCCTGCGCCGCCGGCTCGGCGGCCAGGGCCGTCAGCGGCAGTGCGCCAAAAACGCCAATAACCCTGCACATGCCTAGCGCAGCTTCTTGATGCGTTCGCTCGGGCTGATCACGTCCGTCAGGCGGATGCCGAACTTCTCGTTGACCACCACCACTTCGCCATGGGCGATCAGGGTGCCGTTGACCAGCACGTCCAGCGGTTCGCCGGCCAGGCGGTCCAGCTCGATCACCGAGCCCTGGTTGAGCTGCAGCAGGTTGCGAATGGTGATGTCGGTGTTGCCGACCTCCATGGAGATCGACACCGGAATGTCCAGGATCACATCCAGGTTCGGCCCATCCAGATTGACCGGCTGATTACCCTTGGGGCCGCTGCCGAATTCCTCCATGGGCGCGCGCGGCGCCGCCGGCGCGCTGCTGGCGCCGCCGGCGGCGAGCATCGCATCGATATCGTCCTGGCCGGCGGCGTCGCCGGACTCGGACAGCGCGGCCGCCCACTCATCGGCCAGCGCCTGCTCCTCCGGGGAGGTCGTTTCGTTTTCGTCTGCCATAGTCTGTCCTCGGCTGGCATGTAACAGGTTTGACGGGGTCTAGCGCTGCCGTTCGATCGGCTCCAGCACCTGCAAGGCCAGGTTGCCCTTGTGCGCGCCGAGCTTGACCTTGAAGGCCGGCACCCCATTGGCACGCATGATCACGTTGTCGGGAATGTCCACCGGAATCACGTCGCCCGGCTGCATGTGCAGGATGTCGCGCAGCTTCAACTGGCGCCGCGCCACGGTGGCGCCCAGGGGCACGCTGACGTCGAGGATGTCCTCGCGCAGGGACTTGATCCAGCGCTCGTCCTGGTCGTCGACATCGGACTGGAAGCCGGCGTCGAGCATCTCGCGGATCGGCTCGATCATCGAATAGGGCATGGTCACGTGCAGGTCGCCGCCGCCGCCATCCAGCTCGATATGGAAGGTCGACACCACTATGACTTCGCTGGGGCTGACGATATTGGCCAGCGCCGGGTTCACCTCCGAGTTGACGTACTCGAAGTTGATGTCCATCACCGCGTGCCAGGCCTCCTTCAGGTCGACGAAGGCCTGATCCAGCACCATGCGCACCACCCGCAATTCGGTGGGGGTGAACTCGCGGC
Source organism: Pseudomonas lalucatii (assembly GCF_018398425.1). Taxonomy (NCBI): domain Bacteria; kingdom Pseudomonadati; phylum Pseudomonadota; class Gammaproteobacteria; order Pseudomonadales; family Pseudomonadaceae; genus Pseudomonas; species Pseudomonas lalucatii. Next base: position 170,888 of record NZ_JADPMV010000002.1, read on the forward strand.
CCTCGATCTTGGCGTGACGGCCGTCGCCGCCGAAGAAGTTGTCCACCAGCTTGAACACCAGCTTGGCGTCGAGGATGAACAGCCCGGTGCCGCGCAGCGGCTTCATCTTCACCAGGTTGAGACTGGTCGGCACGTACAGCGAATGCACGTACTCGCCGAACTTCATCACCTGTACGCCGCCGACCGCCACGTCCGCCGAACGGCGCAGCAGGTTGAACATGCTGATGCGGGTGTAGCGGGCGAAACGCTCGTTGATCATCTCCAGGGTCGGCATGCGCCCGCGGACGATGCGGTCCTGGCTGGTCAGGTCATACTGCTTGACGCTGCCCGGCTCGGCGGCGTCCTCGGTCTCGACCAGGCCGTCGTCGACGCCATGCAGCAGCGCATCGATCTCGTCCTGGGAGAGCAGGTCTTGCACGGCCATGTCCGACTCCCGGCTACTGCAACACGAGGTTGGTGAACAACACTTGCTCGACGGCCAGCTTGCCCGTCTCCTTCTGCGCCAGCTCCTGCACGCTGCTGGTAGCCTGCTGACGCAGCATCTCCATGCCCACCGGGGTGGTCAGGGCTTCGAAATCCTGACTGGAGAACAGCATCACCAGACGGTTGCGCAACACCGGCATGTGCACCTTGAGCGCCTCCAGCGCCGCGCTGTCGCGCGCCATCAGGGCGACGCTGACCTGCATGTAGCGTGGCCGCCCCTTGTAGTCGAAATTGACCACGAAAGCCGGCGCCAGCTCTTCATAGATCGCCGGCAGTTTGTCCGGCACGCCGGCCTCGGCCGGCGCCTGCGCGTCGACCTCGGTGCCGGCGGCATCCTTGCTGAGCAGGAACCAGGTCCCGCCCACCGACAGGCCCACCGCCAGCAGCAGCGCCACGGCGATCAGGATGATGAGTTTCAGCTTGCCCGCCGGCTTCGCCTCGGCCCCGGCCGAGTCTTGCGGCGCGTCTTTCTTAGCCATGCCAATAATCCGTCACTGAGCGGTGTTCTAGCCGCTGTTGAGAGGTTGGGAGCAAGTGTTATGCCAGCTCGTCGACAGGCCGTCCTGTCGCGTCGGCCGCGGCTGGCGCAGACGACCGCAGCCCGGCAGGCCACTCGCGGAGTGAAGCCGGGCAGCGGATATATCAGCCCCCTGCGGCGTTGTCACGTCCAAACACTATCGCCCGGCCCCCTTGCGGGCGTCGGGCGGGGGGCAGTGTAGATCAGCGCGGCGACAGACTACAGGGCCGAGCCGGCCCTTATCGAGCCGTCAGGACACCAGCGCCATGCAGGACGCCATCGATTAAGCGTAATAGTCGACCAGGCCACGAACGCCGTCCGAAGCCCTGACAGGCTGCTCGACCACGCTGGCGGCGAACTCCTCGTCGGCACCGCCGGGGGCCGCCTCACGACCGCCGCCAGCGCCCCTGCCGTCGCCCTCCTGCCCCTGCCAGCCGCGGCTCAACGACTGATCGGAGACATTGACGTCGAGCAGGTTCATGCCCTGCTGGGAGAACAATTCACGCAGGCGGTGCATCTGCCCTTCCAGGGCCTCGCGCACGCCGGCATTGGGGCTGGCGAAGGTGACCTGGGTCTGCTCCTGACTCATGTTGATGCGCACCTCCAGGCGGCCCAGTTCGGCGGGATCGAGCTGAATCTCGGCGGACTTGAGGTTCTGGCTGGACAACCACATGACCCGATCGACCACCGCCTCGCTCCACCCCCCCTGCTGCAGCGCCACCGGCTGGCCCGGCACCAGGGCGGCCCGCGGCGCCTGCGCGGCCTGCTGGCCGATGGCCTGGCTCAGCGCGCTGAGCTTGCCGACGAAGTTTTCCGGACGGTTGTCGGCGGAGCCTTCCTTGAGGCTTTCCAGGGCCTCGGCGCTCAATTCGAGCAGGGGCGTCTCGGCCAGCGTCGTGCCCTCCTCCAGCGAGCGCTGGGCGCCCATGGCGGCCATCGCACTGGCGAAGCCCTGCCCGCTGTTAAGCGACGTCAGTGCGGTGGCGCCCGCAACACCCTGCCCAGCCGCTGCAGCCTGGGCTTTGGCACCCAGGTCCAGGGCCATCTGCACCGCCGGCACCTGGTTCAACGCCTCCAGCTCGGGGTCGAGACTCGCCTCGGTCAGGCTCGCCGGTCCCGAGCCACGCAGAACGGCGGTGGGTAGCGCAATCGACTCGCCGCCCTCCAGGTCCGGAGCGGCAGTTTCCACCGACGTCGACTGTGGCCCGCTCAGGCCCATCAGCAGCAACGGATCGAGGGCGGCATCCTGCGGCGCTGGATCGCTCGGCAAAGGTTTGCCGCTTTCGGCAAGTGGCGGCTGTTCGGCGTTGCCGGCGGCTTGCGCATCCTGCGTCTCACCCGCTTCGGACTCGCTCGCGCGAGCGGGCTTACCGGTGGCATCGCTGCGCCCGGGGGCATTGGCCTGGCGCTCCTTGGCATATACCTGGGAGAAGCTGGAGGGCTCATTCTTGCTGGATTCGGCCGGCTTCACCGGGGCTTTCGCCGCGGAGGCTTTCGGTCTCGCTTCGGCGGCCGGCTTGAGAAGTACATCGGAGGCAACGGACACGGGCACTCTCCGTCTGGATGGGTCGTGACGGGGTAACTGCAAAGGCTGGGCCAACTCTATGGGCCGGGCTCGCCACGTCGCCCGGTGACGCTAGAAGCGGAAACGCTGGCGCTCGGCCCGGAACAGGATGCGAACGATGGCGAACTCACGCTCGATCTGTTCGATCAGCTCGGCCGCATCCTGCAACTGCTCGCGCCGTGCCGCCTCCTCCAGCCGCCAGCACAGCTCGGCGAGCAGCGGCGCGCCCATGTTGCTGCAACTGCCCTTGAAACTGTGCGCAGCCAAACGCAGGGCTTGCGCATCGGCCGCCCGCTCGGCCGCGTGCAGCAGGCGCAGGCGTTCTTCGGAATCGGTCAGGAACGTATCCAGCAGCACCGGATACTCCGCCGCCATGACATCCTGCAGCACCCCCTGTACCGCGCTGTCGAGATGGGTATCGGACATCCCGGTCACTCCCTGAACAAAACGAACGCGATTATGCCTCAAGCCGCCAGGCGAACTCCACGCACACGCCGCGGCCGTCGTCCGGCCAGGTGCAGCGCTCGCTCAACTGGCGGACCAGGGCCAGGCCGCGCCCGCAGAGGCTGTCCAGGGCCATCTGCCGGTCCAGGACGGCCTGCCCGTCGAAGCCGGGACCGCTGTCCTCGACCCTCACGACCAGCCGCCCGCCGGCCGCCTCGGGAAACAGGTTCAGGTGAAAGCGCACGTAACCGCCGGCGAGATCGGCCAGGCGCGCGCTGCGCTGCCGATAATATTCGGCGAAGCCCTCGGCATCGCGCTTCAAGGCCGAGTCCAAGCCCAGCACGCCATGCTCCAGGGCGTTCGAGTAGAGCTCGGCGAGCACGCTGTAGAGCGCCCCGCCCTGGGGACGCAGGCCCTGGACCTCCAGCAGCAACTGCAGGAGGAAGGGCAACGGATTGAAGCGCCGCAGGGTTTCGCCGCGGAACTCGAAGCTCGCCGACCAGTCCAGCGGGTTGTTCTGCCCGCTGCCGGAGAACGCCAGGGGCGGACGGCTCTGGGCGCTGGCCTCGACCAGGCTGACCTCGACCAGACTGACGTCGTCCTCCTGCTCACCGCGAAAGCGCGCCAGCGCCTGCTGAATATTCGCGAAGATATGCTGCGGCTCAGGGCTCTCTTCGAACACGCCGCGCAGGCGCTCCTCGCCGAACAGCTGGCCATCGGCGCCGCGCGCCTCCAGCACGCCATCGGAGAGCAGGAAGATCCGGTCGCCCAGCTCCAGGGGATAGACCTCGAAGGCATCGTCGAACGCTGGCGTGTCGAGTATCCCCAGCGGCAAGTGCCGGGACATCAGCGGAATGCGCTCGCCACCGACGCCACGCTGCAGATAGCCGTCCGGCAAGCCGCCACTCCACACCTCGACCTCGCGGCGCTGCGCGCTCAGGCTGAGCATGGTGGCGCAGCAGAACATGCCCACCGGCAGGATGCGTTTGAGCTTGGCGTTCATCTCTCGCAGGATTTCGGCCAGGGAGTAGCCCTTGGCGGTCATGCCATAGAACACCTCGGCCACCGGCATGGCGCCGATCGCCGCCGGCAGGCCGTGGCCGGTGAAGTCGCCGAGCAACACATGCATGCCACCGGAGGGCTTGTAGGCCGCCAGCAGCAGGTCGCCGTTGAACAGTGCGAAGGGCGACTGCAGATAGCGGATATTCGGTGCATCGAGGCAGCCGGAATGGGCCACCTTGTCGAACACCGCCTTGGCCACGCGCTGCTCGTTGAGCAGGTAGTCGTTGTGCTTGGCGATCAGGTCGCGCTGCTGTAACACCGTATCCTGCAGGCGGCGCAGGCGATCCATCGCCTTGATCTTGGCTTCGAGGATCACCCGGTTGTAGGGCTTGGCGAGGAAGTCGTCGCCGCCGGCGTCCAGGCAGCGCACCAGGGCTTCGCCCTCGGTCAGGGACGTCAGGAAGATGATCGGCACCAGCGCCTCGCCGGCCAGCTGCTTGATCCGCCGCGCCGCCTCGAAGCCGTCCATCACCGGCATCAGCGCATCCATCAACACCAGCTGCGGATGCTCGCGCTGGAACAACTCGACCGCCTCCAGGCCGTTGCTCGCGGTCAAGGCACGGTGGCCCTGGCGGCTGACGATGGCCGACAGCAACAGGCGATCGGCCGCGCTGTCCTCGGCGATCAGGATGGTCAGATATTCAGCCATGGCCACTGATTCGCGCGTCAGGCGATCTGGAACAGCTGGCCGAAGTTGGAAATGGCGAGGATCTTGCGCACATCCGGATTGCAGTTGAGCAAGCGGATCTTGGCATGCTCGCCGCCGGCATGGTCGCGCAGCAACAGCAGCATGCCCAGCGCCGAGCTGTCGAGGTAGGTCGTGCCCTTGAGGTCGATGACGTAGCGCTCCGGATTGAGGTTGGTGCGCTCGTAGGCATCCCGAAACTCTTGGTGCGCACCGAAATCGAAACGTCCTTGAATCACAATGGTCAACTCTTGCCCATCAGGCGAGGGCAGCGAGGTGATAGCCATGAAATACTCCTTTATCCAGCGATACAGTCGATAACGCGTCCCGTCGAATATCCGCGTAGCGCCAACCTCTCCACACACTCCGCATGATCAAGATGTAGCACCCAGAACCGCCAGCGGCAACTGCCAATCAGCCCGACGGGCGTCCGGACAGGCGCTGCGCCAGCTCATCGAGCAGCTTCTGCTCGCGCCTGTCTTCGATCTGGCGGGCCTCCTCGCGGTAGCGCTGCACCAGTTTACGCAGGCCTTCGAGGCGGGCGTAGCGCTGCTGCCAGGTATCGCGCAGCTTGTCCAGATTGGCGCGGTGCCAGGCCACACTCTGGCTCTGCTGGCCGATGGCGCTCTCCAGTTGCGCCAGAAAGCGCTGATAGTTCATCAGCCACTGCCCGGAAACCCCTCGCTGACCTTCACTGATCCATTGCTGCTGGTAGTCGCCCCGGTAGCGCTCCAGTTCGCCCAGCTTGACCTCCGCCTGACGCAGCTGGCCCTGGGCGCGCCCCAGCAGCACGGCCGCCTCGCGCTCGGCGCGTTCGGCCATGGCGATCACCGGCGCCAGGCGCGCGGCACGACCGTTCGCCACTTAGCCTCCGGGCGCGGCGGGGTTGAAGGTCGCCGCCAGCTGGGCGCTGCTGCGCTCGAGATTCTCGCTCTCACCCAGGCTCTGGCGCAGGTAGCCGACCATCGCCGGCTGACGGGCGATGGCCAGGTCGGTGTCGGCGTCGCCCCCCGGCACATAGGCGCCGACGCTGATCAGGTCGCGGCTCTGCTGGTAGCGCGACCACAGCTGCTTGAAACGCTGCGCCTGGCGCAGGTGCTCGGGTGCCACCACCTGGGGCATCACCCGGCTGATCGAGGCCTCGATGTCGATGGCCGGGTAATGCCCCTCCTCGGCCAGACGGCGCGACAGCACGATATGGCCGTCGAGCACGCCGCGCGCGGCGTCGGCGATCGGGTCCTGCTGGTCGTCACCCTCGGACAGCACCGTGTAGAAGGCGGTGATCGAACCGCCGCCGGCCTCGGCATTGCCGGCGCGCTCGACCAGCTTGGGCAGCTTGGCGAACACCGACGGCGGATAGCCCTTGGTCGCCGGGGGCTCGCCGATGGCCAGGGCGATCTCGCGCTGAGCCTGGGCGTAGCGGGTCAGCGAGTCCATCAGCAACAGGACGTTCTTGCCCTTGTCGCGAAAGTACTCGGCGATGCGCGTGCAGTACTGCGCCGCCCGCAGGCGCATCAGGGGGGCATCGTCGGCCGGCGAGGCGACCACCACCGAACGCTTGATCCCCTCTTCGCCGAGGATCTCGTCGATGAATTCCTTGACCTCGCGGCCACGCTCGCCGATCAGCCCGACCACTATGATCTCGGCCTCGGTGAAGCGCGTCATCATGCCGAGCAGCACGCTCTTGCCCACGCCGGTGCCGGCGAACAGGCCCAGGCGCTGGCCGCGGCCGACGGTGAGCAGGCCATTGATGCTGCGGATACCGACATCCAGCGGCTGGCCGATGGGATGGCGCTTGAGCGGGTTGATGGTCGGCCCGTCCATGGGCACCCAGTCCTCGGCCTTCATTCCGCCCTTGCCGTCCAGGGCACGACCGGTGCCGTCGAGCACCCGCCCGAGCATCGAGCGGCCCATCGGCAGGCGTCCGGTGTCCGGCAGCGGCACCACCCGGGCGCCCGGCGCGATGCCGGCCAGGCCACCGACCGGCATCAGGTAGATCTTGCCGTTGGAAAAGCCCATCACCTCGGCCTCGACCTGCACCGGGTGGTAGCTGTCATCGTTGATCACCAGGCAACGGCTGCCCAGCGCCGCCCGCAGGCCCTCGGCCTCCAGGGTCAGGCCGACCATGCGCAGCAGGCGTCCTTCGACGACCGGCTGGACCGGCAGCTGCACCGCCTCGCGGTAGCCGGCCAGGCGCTTGGCGAAGCTGGTGCGCTCAAGGCGCATCGGTCGGCTCCGGCACGGCGTCCAGGTCGATCTGCAGGTCGGCCGCCAGCGGGTTGGTGACCTGCTCGCGCTGCTGCTCGAACAGCTGCTTGAGCGCCTGTTCCAGACGCGTCTCGATGCTCGCATCGATGCGGCTGTGCTCGCACTCGACCCGGCAGCCGCCGGGCAGCATGGCGTCGTCCTCGAGGATCCGCCAGTCCTCCTCGTGACGCTCGCGCAGGGCCTTGATCGCCTCGAAATCCTGCGGATTGAGGTGGATGCGCACATTGCCCGCGCCCATCGGCAACAGCTTCAAGGCCTCGCGCAGGACCTGGCGAATCTGGCTGGAGTCGCAGGTCAGCTCGCGCTGGATCACCTGGCGGGCCATGTGGCTGAGCAGATTGACCAGCGCCACTTCCAGTTGCTGGTCCTGTTCGGCGATCGGCTCGAACAACTGCTGCATCAACTGTTCGAGGCTGGCCAGGCGGGCGGCCAGGGCGGCATCGGCCTCCTGCTTGGCCTTCAGCTGGCCGGCATGGAAACCGTCCTTCTCCCCGGTGGCGAAACCCTCGTTGTAGGCTTCCTGGCGGATCGCCTCCAGCTCATCGAGCGTCAAGGGCTTGACGTCTTCCAGGGCGACGTCCTCGACCTCGCCCTGGCTGGCCGCGGCCGCCTCATCGGCGTCGGCCTGCTCCTCGACGAGCTGCGCGCTCGCCTCCTCGCCGCCATCGAAGCTGGGCAACGCCCAGCGGTCGAAGACGCCGAGGTCCTTGGCGCGAATCAGCTCGCTGGCCGCTTCCTTGGACGCCATGGTTTAGACCATCTCCTCGCCGCCCTTGCCGCCCAGCACTATCTCGCCGGCCTCGGCCATGCGCCGGGCGATGGTGAGGATCTCCTTCTGCGCCGCCTCGACGTCGCTGACCCGCACCGGCCCCTTGGCCTCCAGGTCGTCGCGCAACAGTTCCGCGGCGCGCTTGGACATGTTCTTGAAGACCTTTTCCTTGATCGCCTCGTCGGCGCCCTTGAGCGCCAGCACCAGCACGTCGGAGGACACCTCCCGCAGCAGCGCCTGGATGCCGCGGTCGTCGACGTCGGCGAGGTTGTCGAAGACGAACATCAGGTCCTCGATCTGCGACGACAGGTCTTCGTCGACCTCGCGGATCGAGTCCATCAGCTGACCTTCGACCGAGCTGTCGAGGAAGTTCATGATGTCGGCCGCGCGCTTGATCCCGCCCAGGCTGGCGCGGGTGGTATTGGCGCTGCCGGAGAACTGCTTCTCGAGGATCAGGTTGAGTTCCTTGAGCGCCGCCGGCTGCACGGTATTGAGCGAGGACACGCGCAGGACGATGTCCAGGCGCACCTTGTGATCGAAGTGGCTGAGCACCTCGCCGGCCTGGTCCGGGTCGAGGTAGGCCACCACGATGGCCTGGATCTGCGGGTGCTCGTAGCGGATCACGTCGGCCACCGCCCGCGGCTCCATCCACTTCAGGCTGTCCAGGCCGCTGGTGCTGCCGCCCAGGAGGATGCGGTCGATCAGGTTGCCGGCCTTGTCCTCGCCGAGGGCCTGGGTCAGCATCTTGCGGATATAGCCGTCGGCGCCCACGCCCAGGCTGGTCTGGTCGCCGACTATGTCGACGAACTCGCCCATCACCTGCTCGACCTGGTCGCGGTGCACATTGCGCATGCCGGCCATGGCCACGCCGACCTTCTGCACTTCCTTGGGCCCGAGGTGCCGCAGCACCTGGGCGGCGTCGGTCTCGCCCAGCGAGAGCAGGAGGATCGCGGCCTTGTCGACCTTGTTCAGCTTGGCGGCGGTACGATTTTCACTCATCGGCGTTGATCCATTCCTTCACGACCTGGGCGACACGGCCGGGGTCTTCGGCAACCAGGCTCTTGATCGCGTTCAGCTGCGCATCATACCCCTCGGTCGGGCTGGGCAGGAGGATGCTTTGCGGGCCGCCGAGACTGACCCGATCGGCGGACAGCTCGCCATCCAGGCCGCCCATCTCGCCGAGCTCCACATCGCCGTTGCCGTTGCGCCCCGAGCCGCTCCCAGCGCCGGACTTGCCGGCACTGGTGATGTTGTTGAGCACGGGGCGCAGCACGCCGAACACCAGGACCAGGATGAACAGCACGCCGAGCACCTGCTTGACGATGTCCCAGAACCACGGCTGGGTGTAGAAGGCCGCCTCGACGATCTCCTCGCCCTGCTCGGCGGTGAACGGCGTGTTGATCACGCTGACGCTGTCGCCGCGGCTGGCGTCGAAGCCGACCGAGTCCTGCACCAGGCGGGTGAAGCGCGCCAGGTCCTCGCTGCTCCAGGGCACCCGGCTGGCCTCGCCGGTGGCCGGGTCGAGCTTGAGCTGGTCGTCCACCACCACCGCCACCGACAGGCGCCGCAGGCGGCCCTGCTGCTGCTTGGTATAGCTGATCGAGCGGTCCAGCTCGAAGTTGCGCGTGGCCTGCTCACGCTTGTCCGCCGGAAATGGTGCCAGCATCGGCTGGCCGGTCACCGGGTCCATGACCTGCTGGCCATTGGCGTCCAGCAGCGGTTGACCGGGGGCGATCGCCCCCGGCGCGGCGGCTGCGGTGGCCTTTTCCGGGGCATTGGCGGCCCCGGGGGGCTGATTGCTCAGGGCGCCGGGCACCCCTTGCGGGCCCAGGGCGCTGCTGCGCTGCTCGTTGACCTGCTGCTCGCTGCGCAGGGCCGGCTGATCCGGGTTGAACATCTCCGAGGTGGACTCCACCGCACTGAAGTCGACGTCCGCCGAGACCTCGGCCTTGTAGCGGCCGCTGCCCAGCACCGGCTGCAGGATGTTGTGCACGCGCTGGGTGAACAGGCTCTCCAGGCGCCGGCTGTAGTCGAACTGCTTGCCGGCCATGGTCAGCTCGGACAGCTCGCGCTGGTCGGAGAGCAGGTTGCCCTTCTGGTCGACCACGGTGACCTGGCCCTTGTCCAGTTCCGGCACGCTGGTGGCCACCAGATTGACGATGGCCATCACCTGGCTCGGCTCCAGGGCACGGCCCGGATACAGCTCGACCAACACCGAGGCGCTGGGTTTGCGTTCGTCGCGCACGAACACCGAGCTTTTCGGGATCGCCAGGTGCACGCGGGCGCCCTTGACGTTGTTGAGACTGGATACGGTGCGCGCCAGCTCGCCCTCCAGGCCGCGGCGGTAGCGGGTGGCCTCCATGAACTGGCTGGTGCCCAGGCCCTGCTCCTGGTCGAGAATCTCGAAGCCGACGCTCTTGTCGCTGGGTGCCACGCCGGCCGCGGCCAGGCGCATGCGTGCCCGCGCCAGGTCCTCGGCCTTGACCAGCAAGGCGCCGGAGTTGGGCTCGACGGTATAGGCGATGTCGGCGGCGGCCAGGGTGTCCACCACCTGGGAAGCGTCCATGCCGTTGAGGCTGCCGTACAGCGGACGGTAGTCGGGTTGCTGCGACCAGAGCACCACGGCGAAGCCGATCGCCACGCTGGCCGCCAGGCCGACCAACAGGCCGATCTGCCGCAGCATGCTCATGTCCGACAGATTCTCCAGGAAGGTCAGGCCGAACAGCGGCTTCTTCGGGTCATCGCCAGCGGTGGTAGCGGGTACGCTTGGGGCAAGGGCATCGGCCATGATCGCAACCTATCCTTAAACCGGCATCTGCATGATGTCTTGGTACGCCTGGACCAGTTTGTTGCGCACCTGGGTCATGGCCTGGAAGGACACGCTGGCCTTCTGCGAGGCGATCATCACATCGGTCAGGTCGACACCGCTCTGGCCCATCTCGAAGGCGGTGGCCAGCTGGTTGGAGGCCTGCTGGGTTTCGTTGACCTTGTTCACCGCCTGGCCGAGCATCTCCGAGAAACTCGGTGCGCCCGGCTCGGGGGCGCTGGCAACCGGCTTCTGCCGCGCCATGGCCTCGGCTTGCATGGAACGCATTTCCAACATCAGGCGATTGAATTCGACACCCTGGCTCATAACCTTCCTCCACTGGCCGCGGAATTTTGACGCTGCGCGGCGCTATGCGGAGGTATGTGCAACAAGGGTGCCAATGCTGCGGGGCCTGCGTCCGAGCGACTCACAACGAAGGTGCGGGAGGGCAGAGGCCAGGGCGGCAGTCCCACGCGGCAATCGGCCGGGATCGCGCCGCAAGGGCCGCGGCATCACCCGGCATCGGGGCAACACAGTCGCGCCTGGCCGGCTGCGCGCCGCGCCACCACCGCCAGCAACTCATCGCCCCGCGTACCGCGCCGCCAACCCACAGTACGAGGCTAGCTAGCTGGCGTAGAGGTAGGCCTCCACATCCAGCCCGGCATCGCGCATCTGCGCCAGCTTGTAGCGCAGGGTGCGCGGGCTGATGCCCAGACGCTCGGCGGCTTCCTTGCGCCGCCCGCGCTCGGAGCGCAGGGTGTCGATGATCACCTGGAACTCGCGGCGACGCAGGTCCTCGCCCAGGTCTCCGGCCTCCACTGCCGGCACCTCGGCCACCGGCGCCGCACCGCTCGGAGCAGCCGCCGGCACCGCCGCCAACTGCGGCTGGGCCGCTGGGGCGAAGCCGATCGGCGCGGTCAGGCAGAGATCCTGCGGCTGAATCAGGCCGCCCTGCTGGAGGATCAGCGCACGCTGGATGGCATTGTCCAGCTCGCGCACGTTGCCCGGCCAGGCATGCTTCATCAGGCAGGCCTGGGCCTGGGGCGACAGGCGAATCGGCGAGTGATTCATTTTCTTGACGTGCTTGGCCAGCAGCCGCTCGGCCAGCGGCACGATGTCAGCCGGGCGCTCGCGCAGCGGCCGCCAGGCCAGGGGGAAGACCGACAGCCGATAGTAGAGGTCCTCGCGGAAGCGCCCCGCCGCCACCTCGCCGGCCAGATCGCGGTTGCTGGTGGCCAGCACGCGAATGTCCAGGCTGATCGGCTTGCGCGCCCCGACCCGCTCCACCTCGCGCTCCTGCAGCACCCGCAGCAGCTTGGCCTGCAGCGCCAGCGGCATCTCGGAGATCTCGTCGAGGAGAATGGTGCCCTTGTCGGCCAGCTCGAACTTGCCCGGTGCACTGGCGACGGCGCCGGTGAAGGCGCCCCTCTCATGGCCGAACAGGGTGGCCTCGAGCATGTTGTCGGGAATCGCCGCGCAGTTGATGGCGATGAAGGGCTGCGCCGAGCGCGGCGACTGCTGGTGGATATAGCGCGCCAGCACCTCCTTGCCGGTGCCGGACTCGCCGCTGATCAGCACCGTGGAATCGCTCTGCGCCACCCGCGCAGCCAGCTCCAGCAACTGCAGGCTGGCAGGCTCCAGGGCCACCGGGCCATCCTGCTCGCTCGCACCGAGGCGACCGAGGGCATGCCGTTCGACCAGCGCCAGCAGGGCCTTGGGCTCGAAGGGCTTGACCAGGTAATCCGCCGCGCCCTGGCGCATCGCCGCCACGGCACGCTCGACCGCGCCATAGGCGGTCATCAACAGCACCGGCAGCTGCGGCTGGCGCTGGCGAATCAGGGCGAGCAGCTGGTGGCCATCCATGCCCGGCATGTTCACGTCGCTGATCACCAGGCCGAAGGCCTCCTGCTCCAGGGCCAGCAACGCCGCCTCCGCACAGTCCACCGCGCAATAGTCGTGACCGGCCAGCGCCAGGGTGTCGGCCAGGGCTTCGCGCAGGGCACGGTCGTCTTCGACCAGCAGAACTTTGGCAGCCATGGTAATCACTCCTGAATCAAGGGTTGCGCCGCGCTGAGCAGCGGCAGAATCAATAGCGCGCAGGTGCCCCGACCGGGGCGCGACTGCAGGCGCAGCTCGCCCTGATGGGCGCGCGCCACCGCCTTGACCACCGCCAGGCCCAGCCCGGTGCCGGTGGTCTTGGTGGTGAAGAAGGGCTCGCCCAGGCGCGCCAGGGTGGCCGGCTCTATCCCCGGCCCGTCGTCGCTGACGCACAGGCGCAGCGTGTCGCCGCGGCGGTACAGATGGACCTTCAGCCGCGCCTCGCGGCCGGCCGCCTGGATAGCGTTCTGCAGCAGATTGAGGACGGTGCCGACCAGGGTATCGCGATTGCACAGCAGCTCGCCGGCGCGAGCATCGCACTGCCAGCGCACGCGCATGCCCGGCACATGGGGCTCGCCTGCCGCGCGCAGGGCATCGAACAGCGCCCCGGGCGCGAGACGATCCGGCAGCGGCAACTCGCCACGGGCGAAGATCAGCATGTCGCGCACCTGGTGCTCGAGTTCGTGCAGACGCTCCTTGAGGCGACCGGCGAAGCGCTGCTGCTGCTCGGCCGGCAACTCCTGCTCGGCCAGGTGACTGGCGTAGAGCAAGGCGGCGGACAACGGCGTGCGAATCTGGTGGGCCAGGGACGCCACCATCCGCCCCAGCGCCGACAGGCGTTCGTGGCGCGACAGCTGATCCTGCAGGCGACGGGTTTCCGTCAGGTCGGTGAGCAGCACCAACTGCCCGGGCTCGGCGTGCAGCGAGCGGGTGGCGATCGACAGGCGCCGACCATCCTTCAACGAGATTTCATGGCCATCGTCCTCCCGCGGGGCGAAGTTGCGGGCGATCACCTGGCGCCAGAGCATGCCGACCAGGGGCTGGCCAAGCAGGCTGCGCGCCACCGGATTGGCTTCGCGCACCACGCCCTGGCCATCGATGACGATCACCCCGCCGGGCAACAGGTCCAGCAGGCTCTGCAGGCGGTGGGCGAGCCGCTCCTTTTCCGCCAGTTCCTGCATGCGCTGGGCGCTGACCAGCGCCAGCTGCCCCTTGAGCTCGGTCACCCGGGCCTCCAGCATGCTGTAGGACTCGCTGAGCTGGTTAGACATCTGGTTGAACAGGGCGAAGGCCTGTTCCAGGCTGGCGCGACCGGCTTGCTCTACGGGCGCAACCGGGGCCGATTCGGCATCAGGGGAAAGCTGGGCATTGGGATTCATCGTTCTCTCTCGTGCCACGCGCCGTCATAAGACAGTCAGTGACAGAAGAGATAGCAATACCCGTGCCTAAAAAATTTCCTTTTATTTTCAGCATCTTAAAAAATAGAGCCGAAGGCTGCGTCAATCCTTCGGCTCCATCTGGCCCGGCGCCGCCGGGCGGCTGGCGAGTGGCGCAGGGCCTCAGTCCTCGAGCTGCCCCTCTTCTTCGCGGCGGCCCATGCCGTACTTGCGCATCTTCTCCACCAGGGTGGTGCGACGAATGCGCAGTCGTTCGGCGGCGCGGGCCACCACCCCACCGGCATCGTCCAGCGCCTGCTGGATCAGGCCCTGCTCGAGGCTGCCCAGGTAGTCCTTGAGGTCCAGCCCCTCGGGCGGCAACATCGCCGGCTTGTCGACGCCCGGCAGGCCCGCGACTATGGCCGCGCGCTCCTCCAACTCGTCGCGCAGGCTGACGGCCAGCTGCTCGTCCTCGTCGTCGACGTGGCGGAACTTCTTCGGCAGCTCGCCCACGCCGATCACTCCGTAGGGGTGCATGATCGCCATGCGCTCGACCAGGTTCGCCAGCTCGCGCACATTGCCCGCCCAGTCATGCCGACACAACGACATGATCGCCGCCGAGTTGAAGCGAATGGAGCCGCGCTTCTCGTGCTCCATGCGCGAGATCAGCTCGTTCAACAGCAGCGGGATGTCCTCGATGCGCTCGCGCAGCGGCGGCATCTCGATGGGGAACACGTTCAAGCGGTAGTACAGGTCCTCGCGGAAGCTGCCCGCCTCGATCATGGTTTCCAGGTTCTTGTGGGTCGCGGCGATGATGCGCACGTCGGCGCTCTGGGTCTTGTTGCTGCCGACGCGCTCGAAGGTGCGCTCCTGCAGCACGCGCAGCAGCTTGACCTGCATCGGCAGCGGCATGTCGCCGATCTCGTCGAGGAACAGCGTGCCGCCATTGGCCAGCTCGAAGCGCCCGGCGCGGCTGGTGATGGCACCGGTGAAAGCCCCCTTCTCGTGGCCGAACAGCTCGCTTTCCAGCAGCTCGGCCGGGATCGCCCCGCAGTTGACCGGCACGAAGGGTGCCTCCCGCCGCTTGGAGTGGTAGTGCAGGTTGCGCGCCACCACCTCCTTGCCCGTGCCGGACTCGCCGAGGATCAATACGCTGGCCTCGGTGTCGGCCACCTGCTGCATCATCTGCCGCACATGCTGGATGGTGCGACTGGTGCCGACCAGGCTGCGGAACAGGTTGGTCTCGCGCTGGCGGCCGCGCTCGCGGGCCTGGTCGTACATCTCGCGGTAGACCTGGGCGCGATGCAGGGAGTCGAGCAGCTTGTTGTAGCTCGGCGGCATCTCCAGGGTCGCCAGGACGCGGCGGCGCAAGGCCTCCGGCCACTCCGCACCGACCTGCTCATCGATCAGCAGCACGGGCAGGAACTCGTCCCAGGCCGCCAGCTCCTTGAGCAGCTCCAGCATCCCGCCTTTGCCCTGCACACCGCCGACCAGCACGCTGAGCACGCCGCGACTGGACTCGAGATGCGCCACCGCATCGCGCCAGCCCGCACTGCCGCAGGCGATGTGCTCCTCCCCCAGAAAGCTCAGGATGACCGTCAGGTCGCGACGCCGCTCGGAGTTATCGTCGATCAACAGAATCTTGGTTTCACGCCACATGCTTTTTAGGTCTTTTCCGGGGAGTGAACGAGGCGCGGACCGCCACACAGAAGAGGCGCCGGCAATTGGCCGCTAGTAAAGTCAATTTCACCGACACAGTCAATTTTATGGCGTGATTTTTTTGCTTTGCCGGACTCAGGGTCTAAGCGACTGTTAAAACAGAACGGCGTCTGCCCGGCCCAGCTCAGGCAAAACGGCCTGTCCGGGAGGCCAGGGACAGGCGAAAGACGACCTGTAGCAAACCCTGCTCAGCCGAACAGCTGGTAGACCTTCGCCCCCTGCTGGGACTGGTTCAGCTGGATCAGCTCGCCGGCCAAGCGCTGTTGCTCGGCCTGGCAGACGCCGACCAGCTCGCGATAGAGCTCGAGCAACTCCTGCATGCGCGCGCGCAGCGCGCCTTCATCTTGCTCGGCCTCGACCATCGCCTCGTCCACGGCTTGGCGGCACTGCAGGTCCAGCTCGCCAATCGCCGCCCAGTCGCGAGTAGCCAGGGCCGTACGCAGGGCGCAACCGGTGTCTTCCAGGCGCTGGACAGTTGAACTCATGATCGCGCTCCTCGAAACGTCAAACTGCATCACAGACCGATGGCATCCCAAGCGGTCTTCACCTCACGCAACAGCCCGGCAACCTCCTCGAGAGGCGCGGGATCGTTCTTCGCATTGGCCTGCAGCAGACGGCTAACCATGTATTGGTACAGGTTATCCAGATTGGCGGCCAGCTCACCCCCCTGCTGCAGATCCAGGCCCTCGCGCAGGCCGCCGATGATACCGATCGCCTTGCCGATCAGCTCCCCCTTCAGCGCCGTCTGCTCGCGCTCCATGGCACCACGCGCCTGGGCGATGCGCGTCAGGCCACCCTCCATCAGCATCTGGATCAAGCGATGGGGGCTGGCATCCACAGCCTGGGCCTGAGTGTTGACGTTCTGATACTGCCGCATCGCAACCATAGCGTTCATGCCGTTGTGCTCCCGGTGTTCTCTCGCATTACCCCGGTTATCGGCAACGCCGCCTCGAGCTTGAGGCCTGGAACACAACTATCCACACGAATGGAGCAAACAGCCGCCCATAACAAGAAAGACCTGCACGCACCGACTCCGGCACCCGTGCAGGTCTCTCTCAGCCCGACTGGAGTCCGCCCTCAGGCCGGCTCCGGCTCCACTTCCGGACCTATCGCCACCCAGGCGTCGCGAATCTGCACGATCAGCTGCTCGACCTCGAGAAGGCTGCGCGGCGTCTGATCCAGCGCCACGCCGGCGAGACGGCGGGTCATGTAGTCATAGAGCGCATCGAGATTTTCCGCCAGTTCGCCGCCCAGCTCTTTATCCAGGCTGGCCTGGAGCACACCGATGATCGACAGGGTACTGCCAACGGCTTCTCCGCGCACACCCGGAGCACCTTGCTGCTGGGCATGCAAAGCCAGCGATACGCGCTCCAGGGCGCCCTCCAGCAACAGGCGCACGGTCTGATAAGGCGTGATCGCCTGGCTGGTCTTGACCTGCTTGTAGGTGTTGATCGGGTCGCTCACGAATTAGCCGTCCTGTTTAACCACGCCCGGCAGGCTGCCAAGCGCTTGGGTCAATCGGGCACTGGTGTCGTTCAAACGCCCCACCAGCGCATCCATTGCATTGAACTGAGCGAACAGGCGGGCCTGCATCTGGGCCACGCGCCGCGTCAGGTCCTCTTTCTGCTTGTCGATGCCCGTGATGGTCGTTTGCAGGCCCTTCATGCGCTGCTCCAGCACACCACCGGTCTGGATATAGCCGTCGATGCGCTTGTCCACCCTGCTCATCAAGCCGGTGTCGCCGGTGAAGAAAGTGCCGACCGCATCGAAGTTGTCGCTCAGGGCCTTGCCCAACTTGGTGTCGTCGATCTTCAGGGTGCCGTCTTTCTGGGTGGTGATGCCCAGGTCGGCCAGCACCCTGACACCCTCCTGCTCGGCCGGGTTGACCAGCTCGTTGCGCACGGCGCCCAGCAAGGTACGCACGGTCGCATCGCCGACCAGACCTCCAGTCACCGGCGCCTTACCCTCGCCCACCGGGGTGACGCTGGTCAGCTGGTTGGCGGTACTGATGAGCTTGTTGTACGCCTCGACGAACTTCTTGATGTTGGCGGTGACGCCTGTTTTGTCCTGGTCGACGGTCAGCGTCAGCGGCTTGTCCGCCTCGGTCTTGCCGGCCAGGGTGAGCGTCACCTCGGGAATGGCGCCGCTAACTGTGTTGCTCGGGCTCTTGAGTGCCAGGCCATCGATGGTGAACTCGGCATCGGCGGCCTGCTGCAGGTAGCCCGCACCATCGCCGGCCGACTGAATGCTGCCGTCGAGTGCCAGGCTGGTCAGGCCGGCATCGGCGGTCTCGATGGAGATATCCTTGCCGGTGCCGGTTTCCTTGGCATTGAGCACCAGGCGCGACTTGCCGTCGGCCGGGTTGTTGATGACGTTGGCGGTGATGCCTTTGTCCTTGAGCGCGGTATTGAGCTTGTCGCGGATCTGCACCAGGGTATCGCCGGCGGCGATATCGACCTCGACCCCGGCATCGGCCGCGCCCAGCTTGACCGTCAGTTTGCCGTCGGCGGATGCGGCGAAGTCGCTGGCCAGTGCCGCCGTGGCGACCTTGCTGCTGCTGGCCAGCCGCTCGACGGTCATCTGGTAGCTGCCCGCCAACGCCGTCTTGCTCGCCGATGCGGTCAGCGCACCGGTATTGGACGAGGTGGCGCTGCGTTTCTCGAACAGCGTCAGGCTGTTGAGGTCCTTCATCGCCGTCTGGAACTCGCTCAGCGCGCCCTTGAGCTGGCCCAAGGCGGAGAACTTGGTGGTGGAGGCTTTTTCCAGACGCGCCAGCTGCGCCTCCTTGGGGGCTTTTTCCGCACTGACCATGGCACTGACGATGCTGTTGATGTCGATGCCCGATCCGATACCCGTTATGCCTACCATCTGCTCCACCTCGTCATGGGGTTGACGCTTTCGCCTTCTGCTGCTGACTCAATCAAGAAACGTGCCGCTCAAGCCTCGGCCTTGAACAGCAGGCTGCGTACCTCGTCCAGACTCTCCGCCAGACGCAGGGCCTCCTCGGAAGGAATCTGCCGGATCACCTCGCCGGACACACCGTCGGTGACCTTGACCACCACGCGCCCCGTCGAGTCATCCAGATCGAAGTCCAGGTTGCGCTGAATGCTCTGGGCGAACTGCTTGATACTGGACACCGCCTCCTCCATCGGCCGGCGCTGCGCCTCGGCAGTCGGCTGCACAGTGGTCCCGCCTTGCCCGAGCGACGAAGGCGCCGGCTGTAGATCGGCTGCGCCGTCGCCCGCCGCCGTCGACGGCTCCGCACGCACGGCGCGCTCGGCGGCAAATACCGGGGCAATACCCTTTAGTCCATTGATATCCATGACCTCACCTCACATGGCAAGACGGGGAGTAGCGCCTGGCACTACCCCCCGTGGTTCTAGCCTAAACGCTACGCCGGATTAACGGAGCAGACTCAGTACCGCCTGCGGCAACTGGTTGGCCTGGGCCAGGATCGCCGTGCCGGCCTGCTGCAGGATCTGGTTCTTGCTCAGGTTAGCGGTTTCCACGGCGAAGTCGGTGTCCTGAATCCGACCGCGGGCAGCCGAGACGTTCTCCGAGATGTTCTGCAGGTTGGCGATGGTGTTCTCGAAGCGGTTCTGCGTGGCACCGAGAGCGGCACGGTTCTTGTCGATACCGGCGATGGCGGCGTCGATCACCGAGATGGCGTTCTGCGCACCGGATGCAGTACTGATATCCACATCGGCCACCTTGGCCAGGGTAGAGATATTGGTGCCGGCAGCGGCAACAGTGGCGGCGTTAGCGCCTGCACTGGTCACCTGGAAGGCCCCGCTGCTATCCAGACGGATATTACCGGAAACCCGGGCACTGTCGGTTGCCGCAGCGCCGCCCGTGATGGTTTGAGTCGAGGCCGAGGCAGTGCCATCGTACGTCAGGGCCGTCAGCGTGGCAGTCTTCGTAGCACCAGAGTTGTCGAAGCTGGTGAAGACGATGTCATCGCCGTTTTCGCTGATGAACTCGATCTTGGAGTTATTGGCGGTCAGTGTCGCGGTAACACCCGTCTTGGAGCTCTGGGCGTTGACTGCGGCAGCGAGGTCGCTCAGGTTGGTCGGATCTGCGACTACGGCGTTGATCGCAACCGCACCGCCCGTAGTGTCCCCGGTCAGGGTAAAGGACACGTTACCGGCCGAACCCAGGTTGGACAGTTCCACACCGGTACGGGCATCGGCACTGACGCCCGTGGTACCCGATGTCAGGTTAATGGCAGAGGCTGCCGCAGCGGCAGAGCCGGCGCCGATGTTAGCGGTAGTCGCAGTACCGGATGGGCCGGTGATGGTCAGCGTGGCAGCCGCGCCACCGATGCCAGCGGCAGGCGGAGTTCCCGCAGCAGCCGAAGGAGCCACCACACCAACACCGGTACCGCCCAGGTTCACCCGGTTGGCACCGATGTCGCGGGCGCTGGACGAGTTGATCTGCACGGCGATGGTTTCGTTGGCGTTGGCGCCGACCTGGAACTGCTTGGTGCCGAACTCGCCGCTCAGCAGCTTCTGGCCACCGAAGGTGGTGGTTTCGGCAATACGGTTCAGTTCTTCTTTGAGCTGACCCACTTCCTGGTTCAGAGCCTGACGCTCAGTGGTCGAGTTGCTGCCGTTGGCCGACTGCAGGGACAGGTCGCGCATACGCTGCAGGATGTTGGTGGACTGCTGCAGGGCACCTTCGGCCGTCTGCGCCAGGGAGATACCGTCGTTGGCGTTACGCACTGCCACGCCCAGGCCGTTGACCTGGCTGGTCAGACGGTTGGAGATCTGCAGGCCGGCGGCATCGTCCTTGGCGCTGTTGATGCGGCTGCCGGTGGACAGACGCTGCAGCGAGGTGCTCAGCGCGTTGGAAGAGGCATTCAGATTGCGCTGGGTGTTGAGCGACGCGACGTTGGTATTGACGGTAAGAGCCATGGTGGTGTCCTCCGAGGACTAGCGTGTTTGCCTGAGCGTGCGACCTTGGGTGGGCAGTGCCCAGGCACCCTTAAAGTTCGCATTCGTAATTTGTATCGGCGCTAGTGCCGGGAGCTTTAGGCTTTTTTGCGAGGATTTCGCAGAGTATTTTTTCTACAGTCTTGACAAGGACTTAGCCGAATAAGCCGCCTTTTGTCGCGACGATGGCAGGATATCGGCGGCTTATTCGCCCCGCCTGCAGAGTGGATTTGGCCGCTACGGGGCCCACCCTAGAGACGGACGCGGGCCTAGCGCAGCTGATTGAACAGGTTGAGGCTGCTGATCTTGACGTAGCTCTGCTGCGCGGCCTCGAGGATGATCGACTGGAAGGACAGGCGCGACAGGGCTTCGGCGTAGTCCAGCTCGCGCAGGTCGGCCTGCACGCCCTGGTTGACCAGGCTGACGCCTTCGTTGTCGGTCTGGGTCGACTCGACGATATTGAGGCGCGCACCGATCTCGCCGCGCACACCATCGACGGTGGTCATGCCGTGGTCCAGGTTGGTCAGCGACAGCGCCACGGCATCGCGCAGCTGCAGGTTGCCTGCCGGGGTGTCGGTGCTGCTTTCCAGGGCCGTACGCAGAGTGGCGATGGTGCTCAGGATGCCCTGCTTCTGCCGGGTCGGATCGGCCGTCACCTGGATGGTCTCGCCGCCCACCGCCACACCATCGAACTGTATGGCGACCCCGCGAAACACCAGCTTGTCACTCTTGCTCGGATCGCTATCCAGCTTGCCGCTGCCGAGCACCGGCGCAGGTGCCGCCGCGCCGATCTCGAACACCTGGTAACTGCCGGCATCGGGATTGCCGAAGACGATTTCCACGCCGGCCGCCGGGAATGGCGGGGTGCCGGAGAAGGCCACCTCGTCCTGCACCAAAGGCGCGGAGACTGCGAGGCCGGAGCCCGGCGGCGTGGCGGTGAAGGCTGCATCCAGGCGCCCGGCATTGACCACGTTCTCGAAGATCTTCTTGCCGCTGTCGCTGATCGCCAGATCCAGCGAGCTGGCCACCTGCAGCTTGCGCTGGCCCTCGTCGCCAGCGTAGCTGTAGCTGCCGTCGGCCTGGCGCACGAAGGGCTGGGTCTTGCCCTGGAAGCCGGCGAACAGATACTCGCCGCGGGCGTTGCGGGTGTTCATCAGGCTGAGCAGCTCATCCTCGCGCTCGCCCAGTTCCGCGGCAATGGACTGGCGGTCGGCCTGGCTGAGCGCGCCGTTGCCGGCCTGCACCGCCAGTTCGCGCACCCGCTGGAGCACGGTATTGACCGAGTTGAGGGTCACTTCCTCCTGGGTCAGGCTGTTCTTCGCCGCGGTGAGGTTGTCCTTGTACTGGTTCAGCACGTTCTGCTGCTGTTCCAGTTGCAGCAGGCGCACCGAGGCTACCGGGTCGTCCGCCGGAGTGAGGATGCGGTTGCCGGTGCTGATCTGCTCCTGGGTGCGGGTGACATTGGCGTAGTTACGCTGCAGCCCCTGCACGCCGTTGTTGAACGCCTGAATGGTGGAAATACGCATGGCTCGGGCCTCATGTGGCAGTCGGGGGACAGCAGCCATTGCTGCCGGCCGCCCCGCTGGACATCGGCGATTACCGCCTAGATGTCCGACTGTGCCGCCTACTTATCTAAACGAACTGATCAGGGTATCGAACAAGGAACGGGCAACTTGAATGATCTGCGCCGAGGCATTGTAGTACTGCTCGAACTTGATCAGGTTGGCCGCTTCTTCGTCGAGGTTGACCCCGGACAGCGCATCGCGGTTGTCCGTGGCCTGCTTGAGTATCGCCCCCGTGGCATCGCCGTCCTGACGGGCCTGGGCGGTCAGGGTGCCGACCCGCTCGACCAGATCGCCATAGCCATCGGAGAAGTTCACCCCGCTGCTGGCGGGAAAGCTCGGGTCGACGCCCACGGTCGCCTTGCCCTGCAGGTCGACCAGCTTCAGGCCGTTGCGGTTGTCCGAAACGCCATTGCTGTTGAAGGCCAGGGTAAAGGTGTCGCCATTTTCGGGACGGCCGCTGAGGGTGAAACTGACCCGGTTGCCGCCGCCCAGGTCCAACTCGTAGGTATTGGTCTGTCCCGGCACGAAGGCCCCGGCCGGCACCCGGGTCAGGCCCGCGACCGGCGTACCCGGCGGGCTCTCGAAGGCGCCGGCGCCGTTGTAGGTCAAGCCCTGCGGCAGGGCGGCGGCGATGGCCGCCGCGTTGATCGGGCTGACGCCAGCGGCAATCAGGTCGGGTTGAGCGATCACGCCGTTGCCGCGGTTCTGCAGCGCCGCCTCGGCCCGCACCGGTGCGGCGAAGGCCAGCTGGTCAGGCTGATCCAGCGTCGCGCCGATGCTGCCGGCGCCACGTCGGGTCGGCTGCAGGAGGAAGCGGTCGCCGGCCGCAGGCGCCGACCCGAGCGTCACCTCGAAGCCCTGGCTCCGACCGCTGGCATCGGTGAAGCTCAGGGTCGCCGGATAGGCGCCGGGCGGATTGGGCGCCAGGGTCAGCGCCGCGCCATCGCTCAAACGACGGGCGCTGTAGTTGGCACCGTCAAATTCGAGGCGGTAATCACTGGTGGTCAGCACGCTGCTGTTGGTGATGTTCAGCGCCGGCTGGACGTTGCTGGTGTTGGTCGAAAAGGCGCGCACCCGCAGCGCCGCCTCCGCAGGGTCGTTGAAGTCGCCGAACAGCGCAGTGCCCACCTGCCCCTTCAGGTCCAGCCCCTGGCCGAGCTGGGTGTTGACCTGGTCGCTCACCGCCAGGGCCAGGCGCCCCAGGGCATTGAGCGTGCTATCCAGGGCCTCGGCGCGGTAGCGGATCAGCCCGCCCAACTCGCCACCGGTAATCAGCGAAGTGATCCCCTGGCGCGAGCCTCCGCTGACGAAGTCCACCTCGAAACGGGTCGGGTCGCCCTGCCCCGGCACTGCCTCCATGCGACTGGCGGTGGCACCCACCACCAGCGGCTGACCGGAGCCGACGAACAGGTTCAGCGAGCTGTCGTCCTGGGGCACCACCGTCACGCCGACATAGGTGGACAGCTGGCGGATGGCCTCTTCACGGGCATCGAGCAGGTCGTTGGGCTGCTGGCCGTTGGAGGCGGCGACGGCGATGGCATTGTTGAGACTGGCGATGGAGGTGCTCAGCCGGTTGATCTGGTCGGTCACCGCGGTCATCTGCTTGTTGATGAAGCTGTTCTGCTCGCTGATCCGCTCGGACACCGTATTGAACCGCCGCGCCAGGCCTTCCGCCTCGGACAGCACCAGCTGCCGCGCGGGAATGTTCGCCGGATCCTCGGCGGCGGTCTGCAGGGACGAGAAGAACTTCTGCAACGAGGGGGTGATGCCGGTGGTGGAGCCGGCCAGCAGCGAATCGAGCTGCTCGATCTGGCTCTTGTAGGCCTGCACGTCGCTGCTGAGGGCGGTGCTGCTGCGCAGCTGGGTGCTGAGGAACTCGCTGTAGCTGCGGCGGATATCGACCAGGCTGGTGCCCGAGCCGATATAGCCGGCACCGCTGAACTGCGGGCTGCGCGTCGCCTGCACCGTGTCCTGACGGGAGAAGCCCGGGGTGTTGACGTTGGTGATGTTGTGGCCGGTGACCGACAGCGCCGTCTTGTTCGCCGACAGGCCCGACAGGCCGATATTCAGTAGGTCCGCCATGCTTCAGCCTCAGGTCCTGGTGATGCCGCTGTCGGCCGCCGCCACGGCCTGGTAGGTCTGCATCTTGCGTGCGATCTGTGCCACCTTGCGGGCGTAGTGCGGGTCGGTGGCGTAGCCGGCCTGCTGCAGCTCGCGGACGAAGCGCTCGGGATTGTCGGTGGCATTCAGGGCCTTCTCGTAGCGACCGTTGTTCTGCAGGAAGCTCACGTAGTCCTCGAAGCTCTGCGCGAAGGAGTCATAGGCGCGGAACGAGGCCGCCTCCTTGACCGCCTTGCCGCCCTTGAACTCGGTGGTCAGCACCCGTGCCGAGGCGCCGTCCCAGCTGTTGTGGCTCTTGATGCCGAACAGGTTGTGACTGCTGCTGCCGTCCTGCTGGCGGATGATCGACTTGCCCCAGCCGGTCTCCAGGGCCGCCTGGGCCACCAGGTAACGGGCCTCGACGCCGATCTGCTCGGCCGCCTTCTCGGCCATCGGCAGCATGGCCGCGACGAACTCCTGGGGCGAGCTGAACACCGATTTGCCCCGCGCCAACTGTCGGCCACTGATGGCATCGCTGTCGCCCAGGCTCAGGGCCTTGTCCTTGGGGGCGGCGAAGGCCTGGGCGGGGATCCAGTCGCCTCCGGCCAGCGGTTGGCCATCTGCGGCGCCGGTCGCAGGCGCTATGCCGGCCAGCAGGCGGTCGCTCAGCCTGCCCGGCAGCGCCAGGCGCCGCTGATTGATCAGGGCGGCGTCATCGCGGGAGCTGTCGACCTTGGCCAGCGGCTTGCTCGGCGCGCTCGGCACCGGCGCGTCGACCTGGGCGAAGGGGTTGGGGCGCTCGCTGGGCCCCTTCAGCTTCGACATCTGCCGCACCAGCACGTCGGCCAGACCGATGCCGTTCTGGTTCTTCGACAGGGTCACCGACAGCTGCTGGTCGTGCATGTCCTGGTAGGTCTTGCCCTCGTTGCTGTTGAGGAAATTGCCCTCGCCGAACACCTCGTTGGCCGAGCGCATGGCCTTGAGCATCTCGTTGAGAAACAGCGATTCGAACTCCTGGGCGACCTTGCGGATGTTCTGCTCGCTGTCGCCGCCGAGCTTGAACTGGTTGAGACGGTTCAGGTCGGTGAAGGCGCCGCTGTCCAGCGGGCTCTTGCCGTTGCCGAGCAGGCCGGCTGAGATTCGGGAATCCATGCTCGCCTCCTTAGATCACGATCAGGTCGGCCTGCAGGGCGCCGGCTTGCTTGAGCGCCTCGAGGATGGCCATGAGGTCGGACGGGGCGGCGCCGACCTGGTTCACCGCGCGGACGATCTCGTCCAGGGTGGTGCCGGGGCCGAACTTGAACATCGGCTTGGCCTCCTGGTCGGCATTGACCCGCGAGCGCGGCACCACCGCGGTCTGGCCGCCGGACAGGGCCTCGGGCTGGCTGACGATCGGGTCTTCGGTGATGGTCACGGTGAGGCTGCCGTGGGTCACCGCCGCCGGCTGCACGCGCACGTTCTGGCCGATGACGATGGTGCCGGTGCGCGAGTTGATGATGACCTTGGCCACCGCCTGGCCGGGGTTGACCTCGAGGTTCTCGAGGATCGACAGGTAGTCGACCCGCTGGCCGGGGTCCAGCGGCGCGCTGACCCGCACCGAGCCGCCGTCGATGGCCTGGGCCACACCCGGGCCGAGCAGGTCGTTGATCTGGTCGACGATGTTCTTCGCCGTGGTGAAGTCCGGGCGATTGAGGTTCAGGGTCAGGCTGTTGCCCTGGTCGAAACCGCTGGGCACCGGCCGCTCGACCGTGGCGCCGCCGGGGATGCGCCCGGCCGACGGCACGTTGACGGTAATCCGCGAGCCGTCGGCACCGCCGGCATCGAAGCCGCCGACCACCAGATTGCCCTGGGCGATGGCGTAGACGTTGCCGTCGATGCCCTTGAGCGGCGTCATCAACAGGCTGCCGCCGCGCAGGCTCTTGGCGTTGCCGATCGAGGAGATGGTGATGTCGATGGTCTGGCCCGGCTTGGCGAAGGCCGGCAGGTCGGCGTGCACCGACACCGCGGCGACGTTCTTCAGCTGCACGTTGCCACCGGCCGGCACCTTGATGCCGAACTGCGCCAGCATGTTGTTGAAGGTCTGCACGGTGAAGGGCGTCTGGGTGGTCTGGTCGCCGCTGCCGTTGAGGCCGACCACCAGGCCGTAGCCGATCAGCTGGTTGCTGCGCACGCCCTGGATGCTGGCCAGGTCCTTGAGCCGTTCGGCCTGGGCGCCGGCGGCGAGCAGCAGCAGGCAGAGGGCGGATATCAGTCGCGTCATGATCGGCTACCTGCTTAGAACGGGAACAGCGGGCTGAGGAAGAAGCGGTCCAGCCAGCCCGGCTGACTGGCATCGGCGAAGGCGCCGGTGCCCGAGTAGGTGATGCGCGCGTCGGCGATGCGCGTGGAGGCCACGGTGTTGTCCGTACTGATGTCGTCGGCGCGCACCAGGCCGGCGATGCGCACCAGCTCGTTGCCGGTGTTGAGGGTCATCCACTTCTCCCCGCGCACCGCCAGGATGCCGTTGGGCAGCACCTCGGCCACGGTCACGGTGATGGAGCCGGACAGGCTGTTGCCCTGGGCCGCCTTGCTGTCGCCCTTGGTGTCGCGGTTGGCGTTGTACTCGGCGCCCAGGCTCAGGTTGTCGCCGGTCAGCGGGTTGAGGACATTGCCCGAGCCTGGGTTGCGCAGCGACACACCGCCGCCGAACAACGACGTCAGGCCGATATTGGCGCTGCTGTCCTTGGATATCTGCGAGCCGGCGTTCTTGCTGGCCTGGGTGCGCTCGTTGAGGGTGATGGTGATGATGTCGCCGACGCGGAAGGCCTTGCGATCGCCATACAGGTTGTTCTCGAAGCCGGCCTGGTAGATCGAGCCGTTGTTCTGCGCCGCCGGCAACGGGGTGCGCGGCAGCACCGGCGCGTAATAGGGATCGTCCGGCTTCGGCGGCGGCGACACGCAGCCGCTCAGGGCCACCGTCACGAGCAGGGAAAGCACTATCATCAGCCGGTTCATAACCACTACCTCACGGCGTTGCAAACACGACCTGGAGCGAGCCGCAGCCCGCCCGGGCCTTAGAGATTCTGAGTAACGAAGGACAGCATCTGGTCGGCGGTGGAGATGACCTTGGAGTTCATCTCGTAGGCGCGCTGGGTGGTGATCATATTCACCAACTCCTCGACCACGCTGACGTTGGAGTTCTCCAGGGTGTTCTGCAGGGTCGTGCCCAGGCCGTTGAGGCCCGGCGTGCCGACCTGTGGCGCGCCACTGGAGGCGGTCTCGAGGAACTGGTTGTTGCCGATCGCTTCCAGGCCCGCGGGATTGATGAAGTCGGCAAGCTGCAGGTTGCCGACGATCTGCGGCTGCGGGTTGCCGGCAGTGGTCACCGACACGGTGCCGTCCTCGCCCACGGTGAAGGTACGCACCTCGCCCGGCAGGACGATGGCCGGCTCCAGGGCGAAGCCGCTGGAGGTGACCAGCTGGCCGTCGGCGTTCAGGTGAAAGCTGCCATCGCGGGTATAGGACACGGTGCCGTCGGGCATCAGCACCTGGAAGAAGCCGCGACCGTTGACCGCCATGTCCAGCGGCTGCTCGGTGGTCTGCAGGCTGCCGGTGGTGAAGATCTTCTGCGTGCCCACCACGCGCACCCCGGTACCCAGCTGCAGGCCAGACGGCAGCTGGCTGTCCTGGCTGGACTGGCCACCGGGCTGCCGCCGCACCTGGTACAGCAGGTCCTCGAACTCGGCACGGTCGCGCTTGAAGCCGGTGGTCGAGACGTTGGCCAGGTTGTTGGAAATGGTGGTCAGGTTCATGTCCTGGGCGGACAGACCGGTTTTGCTGACCCACAGAGCCGGAAGCATATCTATTCTCCTCGGGCGTCGTTTTCACGGCGCCGCGTGCTGGTAATTAGCTGATCTGCAAGACCCGCGCCATGGCCGAGGCGTTGTCCTCGGCGGTGCGCATCATCTTCACCTGCAGTTCGAATTGACGGGACAGGGAGAGGATCGCGGTCATCTCCTCCACGGCATTGACGTTGCTCGACTCGAGGAAGCCGGAGGTCACCCGCACCGTGGCATCGGCCAGGGGCTGCGGCCCATTGAGGCGCATCAGGCCGTCGCTGCCCTTCTCCATCTGCTTGAGGTCGGGGTTGACCAGCTTCAGGCGGTCGACTTCGGCCAGCACGTTGGGCGCCTCGCCGAGGGCACGGATGCTGATGGTGCCGTCCTGGCCGATCTCGACCTTCTGCTCCGGCGGCACGGCGATCGGCCCGGCATTGCCCAGCACCGGCAAGCCGTTGCCGGTGCGCAGCATGCCCAGGGCATCGATGTTCAGGCTGGCGGTGCGCACGTAGGCCTCGCTGCCGTCCGCCGCCTGCACGGCCAGCCAGCCCTCGCCGCCGATCGCCACATCCAGGTCGCGGCCGGTTTCCTGCAAGGAGCCGGGGGTGAAATCGGTACCGGGGCGCTCGCTCATGGCATAGACCCGTGCCGGATAGCCGTCGCCGAACACCGGCATCGCGCGCGCCTGCTCGAAATCGCGGCGAAAGCCGCTGGTGGAGATGTTCGCCAGATTGTTGGCGTGGGCACGCTGGGCCAGGCTGTTGTTGTGGGCGCCGGTCATGGCGACGTACAGCATCTTGTCCATGGTTAGTCTCCGAGATGGGCTAGCGCCCGCTGCTCTTTGCGAGTAACCCAGCAAGCACCGTGCCAGCCAACGACAAAACCCGATAAGCCAATGAAATATAAGCAATTTCAAAAAAGAAAAAGGCTCCCAGCGGGAGCCTTTGAGACGGCGTTCGGCGGGAACTTGCCGCCTGCGGCAAGCGCCCGGCCGTGACCGAGCGCAGCGCGATCAACGCAGGTTGATGATGGTCTGGGTGATGGTGCTCTCGGTTTCGATGGTCTTGGCGTTGGCCTGATAGTTACGCTGGGCGACGATCATGTTGACCAGTTGCTCGGATACATCGACGTTGGAGTCTTCCAGCGCGCCGGCCTGCAAGGCGCCCAGGGTGCCGCTGCGCGGCGTGCCGATCACCGGCTCGCCGGACTGGAAGGACTGCGCCCAGCCCGTCTTGCCGACCGGGGTCAGGCCCTGAGTATTCGCGAAGCTGGCTAGAATGACCTGCCCCTGAACCCTGGATTGACCGTTGGTGTAGCGGGCGAAGATCACCCCGGTGTCATCGATTTCCAGCCCCGCCAACTGCCCGGTGGTGTAGCCGTCCTGGCTGACGCTGTTGACCGCGAAGGCGCTGGCGAACTGGGTGGCGTTGCGGATGTCCACCTGGATGCCCGCCGCGTTGGCGGTGGCGCCATTGGCCGACCAGACCGGCGGCACCGAACTGTCCGCTATCGCCGGCGTCCAGCCATCCAGGGTGAAGCGCCCGGTCGCCGGATCGACGGTGAAGTCTGGGCCGCCGGCGCCGTCATAGTTCCCCGATGTCAGACTGGCGACATCCAGTTGCCCGCTGGCGGTGAAACCCATGCCCATCGAATAGGGCACCGTGGAAGTCGGGTCGGCCGGGTTGCGACCATCGATCAGCACGTTCATCTGCCAGGCATTGGGCCCGCTCTTGACGAAGTACTGCGTCATGACATGGGCGTTGCCCTGGGTGTCATAGATGTTGGTGGAGGTGGCCGAGTTGTAGGTGGTCGGATCGGCCGGGTTGAATGGCGTAGTGACGGGCACAGTGTTGGTCGAGTTCAGGTTGAACCCCTGGACCAGCGCCGTCGTCGCCTGCGGGGACTGGCTGGCCGACTCGATGCGCAGATCGGTGATCACGCCGTTCTGCAGATTGCCGTTGGCATCGGTTGCATAGCCCTGCAGGCGGTGGCCGAAGTTGTTCACCATGAAGCCTTCGCGATCGGTACCGAAATAGCCGGCCCTGGTGTAGCTGATCTCGCCGTTGTTGCTGGTCTGGAAGAAGCCATTGCCGTTGATGGCCAGGTCCAGGGCGTTCTGCGTGTAGTTGATATTGCCCTGGTTGAACAACTGGGCCACGTTGCTCAGCTGCACACCCGCCCCCTGCTGGTTGCTCCCGGTGCCTTGCACGGAAGCGGCATAGAGGTCGGCGAACTCGGCCCGCGACTGCTTGAAGCCAATGGTACCGGCGTTGGCGATGTTGTTGCCGGTGATATTGAGGTCACTGGTCGCAGCGCGCAGGCCACTCAGACCGATATTGAACGACATGGAAGTCTCCTTTGCCGGTCGTACCGGCGACTAGATTCGCTGATTACTGACCGATGACCTGCACCTGGGAGAGCGGCACACTACCGAGCCCCGCCAGGTTCAACGTCAACTCGCTGCCACCCAGGGTGACGCTGTCGACGTTGGCCGGCAGCAGGGTGTGGAGCCCCTTGGTTTCACCCTCGTAAGTGGCCTGCGCCTCGAACTTGTAGGCACCGGGCGGCAACAGATTGCCGCCGGCGTCCTTGCCGTCCCAGATGAAGCTGACATTGCCGGCAGATTGCGGCCCCAGGTTGATCCGGTTCACCGCGGTGCCCGCACTGTCGTACACGTTGACGTAGACGTTGCTGCTAGTGGTCGGCAGCACCAGGCTGGCCTTGAAGCTCTCGCTGGTGTCGACCACCGCCTTGTCGGTCGGCACTATCACCTTGCGCCCGACCAGAGAGGAAGCCTGCAAGGCCTGGGACGACTGGTAGCCGGACAACAGCGAACTCATGCTGGTATTGAGCTTCTCCACCCCTTCCACCGTACTGAACTGGGCCAACTGGGCGATGAACTCGCCGTTGCCCTGGGGCTCCAGCGGGTTCTGGTTGTTCAGCTGGGCAACCAGCAGGTTGAGGAACTCATTCTTGCCCAGCTCCTTGTTGGTCGAGCTGTTGTTCTGGATCTGGTACTGATCCAGTGCGGAACTGACACCACTGACGCTGCTCATGCTTCACTCCTCGCTGGCGGCTCACTGACCCAGGGTCAGTACACGCTGCATCATCTGCTTGGCGGTGTTCATCATTTCCACGTTGGTCTGGAAGGCCCGACTGGCCGAGATCATGTCGGCCATTTCCTCGACCACGTTGACGTTGGGGTAGTAGACATAGCCGTTCTCATCGGCGGCCGGATGGGTCGGCTCGTAGCGCGGCACCAGGCTGCTCTGATCCTCGACTATGCCCAGCACCTGCACACCGGCACCGGCCTGCTCCTGCTCGGCGAACAGCGAGCCGCGGTCGCCATCCAGCGACTGCTGGAACATGGTGGCGAACACCGGATGGCGCGCACGGTAGGTCTGCTCGATGCTCGACGACACCGTCTCGGCGTTGGCGATGTTGCTGGAGATGGTGTTCAACCGAGTGCTCTGGGCGCTCATGCCGGTTCCGGCGATATTGAAGACACTGGCGAGTGACATGGCTCGGACTCCTTTAATCGCCGCGCAGGGCGCTGACCAGCCCTTTGAACTTGCTGTTGAGGAAGGTGAAGCTGGCCTGGAAGTTCACCGCGTTTTCCGCGTAGTTGGACTGCTCGATCTGAGGATCGACGGTGTTCTGGTCGATGGAGGCATGCAACGGGGTACGGTAGACCAGGCTGGCATCGCCCATGCTCAGGCCCTCGGCGGCGATATGCCGGCTGTCGGTACGGCTCAGCCCCACAGCGCCACGCTGAGTCTTGGCGCTCTGCTCGGCCAGTACCGCGGCGAAATCCAGGTCGCGAGCCTTGTAGTTGGGCGTATCGGCGTTGGCCATGTTGTTGGCCAACACCTCGGCACGCTGGGCGCGAAAGCCGAGGGTTTTTTCATGGATGCCGAGTGCGCTGTCGAAGCTGATGCTCATGGTCAGGAACCCTTGCCGTATGGCTTACCTGTTGTCCGTGCAAGACATACAGCAAGGTGCGTGCCAACAAATAAATTCGTTTTATTTCAATGACTTATTAAGTTGTCCGGCTTCACCTAAGGCCTGAGCGGCAAAGCCTTTCCGCCTCCTGGCAAGCAAGGCGGCAATTCGCCCCGGCGCTTGCCGCCGCCGCAACGAAAAACGGGAGGCCGCTGGCCTCCCGTTCTCGCTCGAGTCGCGCGCAACGGCGCGTTCACTTCGCCTTGTAGATGATTCCCGGGCTGCACTGCACCATCTGGTAACGCTCCGGCAGGCCGTTGAGCGCCTCCGAGGCACCGAGAAACAGGTAGCCGCCAGGCTTCAGCATGGCGTGGATACGCGTGAGGATGTCCTTCTTCACCTCGGCGGAGAAGTAGATCAGCACGTTGCGGCAGAACACGATGTCGAACTTGCCGAGACTGGCGTAGCTGTCCAGCAGGTTCAGCGGGCGAAACTCGACGCGGCTCCTGACGGCCGGCTTGATCACCCAACGCCCCGGCCCTTTCGGGTCGAAGTAGCGCTGCAGACGCTCCTGGGACAGGCCCCGCCCCATCGCCAGGCTGTCGTACTCACCGGACTTGCAGTTGGCCAGCATCGAGGGCGACAGGTCGGTTGCGACGATCTGCACCCCGGCCTTGAGCTGACCTATGTTGGTCCTCTCGAACTCATCGATGCTCATCGACAGGGAATAGGGCTCCTGGCCGGAGGAACAGGCCGCCGACCAGATCCGCAGACGCTGCCCGGGGCTGGCCTTGAGCATTTCCGGCAGCACCCGGTTCTTCAACACTTCGAACGGATAGGTGTCGCGAAACCACAGGGTTTCATTGGTGGTCATGGCATCCACCACCTGCTCGCGCAAACCGCTGCGCGGCTGGCTTTGCATGCGCTGCACCAACTCCCCCAGGCTCTTGATGGCATGCTGCTCCATCAGTTTGTTCAGCCGACTGGAAACCAGATACTGCTTGTTGCTGCCCAGCAGGATGCCGCAGGCTTTTTCCAGGAATACCCGGAACTGCTCGAAATCCAAATTACCTGAAGACACTCGCGAGGCCTCGCCAATCATAGTGTTGTGCCGAAAGACGCACCCTCAGCCCTGATCTATCGAATTGATGCGTTCAGCCACCCGCGACGCCAGATCGTCCGGACGGAACTTGGCCAGAAAATCATCGGCCCCCACCTTGCGCACCATGGCCTGGTTGAACACACCAGAAAGCGAAGTATGCAGGATGATATGCAGCTTCTGCATGCGCGGATCCGCACGAATCTCCGCCGTCAGGGTATAGCCGTCCATCTCCGGCATCTCGATGTCGGAGATCAGCATCAGAAACTCTTCAGCCGGGTTCTTGCCCTCCTCCACCATCGCCTTGAGATATTCCAGGGCCTGGCGGCCATCGTTCAGGGCGACCACCTCGACACCGACGGTCTGCAGGCAGCGGGTCACCTGCTTGCGCGCCACCGAGGAATCGTCGCAGGTCAGCACCCGCTTGCTCATCGCCTTGGCCTGGACCTGATGATTCAGGATGCCCTCGGAAATGACCTCGGAGGTCGGCGCCACCTCGGCGAGGATCTTCTCCACATCGATGATTTCCACCAGCTGCTGATCCAGGTGAGTCACCGCGGTAAGGTAATGATCGCGGCCCGCCCCCTTGGGTGGCGGATGGATTCCCTCCCAGTTCATGTTGACGATGCGCTCCACCGAGTGCACCAGGAAGCCCTGAACCTTGGTGTTGTATTCGGTGATGATGACGAAGCTGTTCTCCAGGCTCCTCAATGGCGCCTTACCGGTCGCCATGGACAGGTCGAGAATGGGGATGGTGCCGCCACGAATGCTGGCGACCCCCCGGACCACCGGACTGGACTTCGGCATGATGGTGAGCTTGGGGCACTGCAGCACCTCCTTCACCTTGAACACGTTGATCCCATACAGCTGGCTGCCGTTGAGACGAAACAACAGCAGCTCCAAACGATTCTGTCCCACCAGCTGAGTTCGCTGATTTACCGAATCCAATACTCCGGCCATGCCCCAACCCCTTCAGTTTGCGTAGCGCACATTGTGCTCAGCGTAGCAGGCGGCACGGGCCTTGCTTTTGACTCAGCATGAACGCAGAAACGACGATTTTTCGGCACGCGCTGATAAAAGGCTGCCAGTTGCTGGCAGTTTTACCTGCAATGCTCGTACTCGGCTATAGCCCCCAGGCTGCCGCGGCGACCCTGCCTGAGCAACTTATCGGCACCACCCAGCGCTTTCTTGAGCACAGGGTTGCCGAGTACCTGCAGCGCAGCGACATCCGCGGCCGCCATGAGATCCAGATCAACCGGCTGGACCCGCGCCTGCGCCTTCCCGCCTGCGACCAGGACCTGACGGCCTCCCTGGAGAACCCGGCCGATCCCATCGGCCGGGTGACCGTGCGCGTGCGCTGCCCGGGCAGCGCGCCATGGACGGTATTCGTTCCCGGCCAGGTACGCCTCTTCCGCGACGTGGTGATCGCCAACCGCCCCCTCAAGCGCAACAGCGTGCTAACGGAAAGGGACGTGACCCTGGCCGAACGCGACCTCGGCTCGCTCAGCCAGGGTTACCTGACGGCCGCCGGGCAGGCGGTCGGCAAGAAATTGACGCGCCCCCTGCTACCGGACCAGGTGGTGATGCCGATACATGTCGAAGCGGCCGAGGTCATTCATCGCGGCGACCAGGTTGTCATCGTCGCCCGCAGCGGCACGGTGAACGTGCGCATGCCCGGAGAAGCCCTCTCCGACGGAGCTGTCGGCAGGCAGATCCGCGTGCGCAACCAGCGTTCGCAACGCGTGATCAGAGCCCGGGTAGTGGGCCCCGGCCAGGTGGAAGTGGCCATGTAGGCATGATTCTTGTTTGAGGTTTAGCTGACGACTGGCGCACCGTGTTTTAGACTGGTGCCTGACGCACATTTAATTGCTCTGCAGCCCTAAAGCTTTCCGACTGTTGGCCGACAAGCTAGGCAAGCGTCCAAACACTGCTCGAGGTTTCGCACCATGGTCATCGATTTCAACCGGCCGAATAATGCCAGCACCCCCGCCAATGCAGGGCGTACAGGCAATGCCCAGTCTGCTGGCCGCAACGACGCCATCGGCAGCAAACCGCCGAGCGATGCAGCGGCAGCAGCCGACACCAGCCAGAGCGGCGAATCCGTGCAACTCAGCCACGAAGCGCAGCAGTTGCAGAAAATCGGCGACAAGCTGCGCGACCTGCCGAGCGTCGACCAGGAGCGTGTCGCCAAGATCAAGCAGGCGATTGCCGACGGCAGCTACCAGGTCGACAGCCAGCGCGTCGCCGGCAAACTGCTCAACTTCGAATCCCAGCGCTAGTCCCAGGGCTGCGCTGGGGATATTGGACGCCTCCCTCCCCAAGAGCCCGCCATGCACGAAACAACCCTGCTGAAACTGTTCAACGACGACATCGCCACGGCCGAGCGCCTGCTCGCATTGCTCGATGACGAGTTTCAAGCCCTTGGCGAACGCGATCTGCCCCGCCTGCAGAGCATCCTCACGGACAAACAGCCCCTGCTCGAGTCCCTCGATCAGCACGGCAAGAGCCGCAGCCAGCTGCTGCTCGACCTGCAACTGAGCGCCGATCGCGCCGGCCTGCAGGCGCTGGCCGAACGCGCCCCCCAGGGCAGCGAACTGCTGGCGCGCGGCGACGCACTGAGCGCCCTGCTCGAACGCTGCCAGGCCGCCAATCTGCGCAACGGCCGCCTGATCCGTGCCAGCCAGGCCTCGACCAGCAGCATGCTCGGCATCCTGCGCGGCGGCGAAACGCCAAACGTCTATGACAGCCGCGGCAGTGCCGCTAGAATCGGCCAGCAGCGCCCGCTCAGCCAGGCCTGACCCCCTATAACAAGGCGCCAGGACATACTGCCCAGATGGCAGTGTGCGAGTGCCCGAGTAATTGCCAGGAGAGTTCTGGACCGTGTCCAATCCCTTTACCGAGGACGATGGCCCGCAACCGCCCAAAGTGCTCAAAGCGCCCATGGAGATCGTTGCCACCCTCCGCCAACTGCAGCAGGCCCACGACCCCCTGATCATCACCTTTCACGAGCGTAACCAACGCTTTCAGAGCTACCTGATCGAAGTGGATCGCGACAGATCCAGACTGACCCTCGATGAAATGATCCCCAGTGACGGCGAGCGCTACCTGCTCAACGGCGAGACCTTTCGCATCGAGGCCTTCCATGAGGGGGTTCGGGTGGCCTGGGAGTGCCCGCAAGCGGTTCAGATCACCGAACACCAGGGCGCACGCTGCTACCTGAGCCCGATGCCGGACCAGGTGCACTACCATCAGCGGCGCAATGCCTTCAGGGCGCAGCTCAAGCTGACGGAGCAGATCAAGGTCGAGCTGGCCGGCACCCGGCTGAAGAGTCCCCTGAGCGGGCAGATGCTGGATATTTCCGCGACCGGCTGCAAGTTGCGCATCCCCGTTGACGTCACCCAGCGCCTGCAGACCGGCCAGGTCTACGAGCGCTTCACCGCCGAGCTGCCCTTCGGCGCCATGACCACCTCGGTGGAACTGCGCCATATGCAATACGAGGAAAAACTCGACGCGACCTTCGTGGGCCTGCGCTTCCATCGCCTGAGCGGCCTGGAGCAACGCCAGGTCGAGCGCTTCGTCTACCAGTTGCAGCGCGAAGCACGGCGAACCGAAGGCGACGGCCTGTTCTAGGCCGCGGCGCCTAGACCTGGATGCCCAGCGCCGCCAGGCGCGGCAGATCCTCGGGGCGATCCACGTCCCACAGCACGGGCAGCAGTTGGTGGTCCCACTCCAGCCGCTGCAGGCGCTCGCGGGTCAGGCTCAGCACCCGGTCGGTCCCCCAGGGCATGGCCTCGAAGAGCAGCGGATCGATCCGGCGCAGACCGAGCAGGACATAGCCGCCATCCTCGGCCGGCCCCAGCACCACCGGCTGCGCATGCAGGGCGATACAGGCTCCGCTCAGGTACTCGCCATCCAGCGCCGGACAGTCGTTGCCGATCAACACCACGGCATCGCTCTCGGCCAGGCCCAGCGCGGCGATGCGCCGCATGCGCTCGCCCAGATCCCCGGCCGGCTGCTCGACCAGCGTCCAGCCCAGCCGATCGGCCAGCGCCTGCAACTCTGCGTCGGGGCTGTCGTCCAGCCAGAGGAAGCGTTCGCTGAAGCCATCGGACGGCAACTGCAGCGCCCGCGCCAGCAGGATGCGCTGCAGATCGCAGGCCCCCTCTTCGCCCAACGCCGGGATCAATCGCGTTTTCACCCGCCCCGGTACCGGCAGGCGGGCCAGCAGGTGCAAGGAAATCGACAGACTCATGGCCGTGGCCCTCTATGGTACATACGCGCCAACTGGTCTGGACTGGCGCCACAATAGTAGGCCAGTCGCAGACGCCACATGAGCAATACAGTACGCCAAATGCCGTGGCGCTCCCAGCGCCTGCTGGAGGTCGACAGCGCGGGGCGCAGGCAGCGCGGCCTGGCCAGGCGCTTCAGCCGACGACAGAGTTCGATATCCTCCATCAACGGGATATCGGCGTAGCCCGCCAACCGCTCGAACACCTCACGCGCGACGAAGATGGCCTGATCGCCGCTGGCCACCCCGGTGAGCCGCGACCGCAGACTGATCATCGTACCGATCAGGCGCAGCGCCAGGCCGCGCCCCGACAGACGCACGTCGAAGCGTCCCCACACCGGGCGCCGGGCCAGCGCGTCCAGCAGGCTCCGCACGGCCGCGGCGTCGATCCGGGTATCGGCATGCACGAACCACAGGTAGTCGCCGCGGGCCGCGGCGGCGCCGGCATTCATCTGCCGGGCCCGTCCGGCGGCGGACCTTATCAGCCGGTCGACATGCCCCTGCGCCAGCGCGCAGGTTGCGTCGCGGCTGCCGCCATCGACCAGAATCAACTCGGCCCCAGAGGCACGCAGGGGCGCCAGGTCCGCCAGCAGCTGCGGCAGCACCTGCGCCTCGTCGCGCACCGGCACTATGATGCTGAGCGGCGGCGTCACGGCCGCGGTGCCTGCCCCGGGGCCGCATCGCCACCCGCTTCCATTGGCGGCTCGACCACTGCATCGTGCATCTGCTCATGCACCACCTGCTCGTCGACGCGCGGGTCGAGGGCCGCCACCAGAGGCGAGCTGGCCGTACTGTCGGGCATCGGGATATGGTGCAGCGGTGCATCGTCGACCTGGTGCAGGTGGGTGACCTTCTTCGGGCTCACCCGCACCACCAGGATCAGGGCACAGGCGCAGAAGAAGGCGTAGAGCATGTTGGCGCCCCAGAAGCGCATCAGCACCCCGGCCAGCAGCGGCCCGATGCTGGCGCCCACGCCATAGGTGACCAGCAGCATCGCCGTCAGCGACACCCGGCGCTCGCCCTCGACATGGTCGTTGGCCAACGCCACCGCCAGCGGATAGAGGCTGAACTGCAGCAGGCTGACGACGAAGCCGACGCCGAACAGCAGCAACAGCGGCGCCTCGGCCATCAACGCCAGGGGCAGCGCGGCCAGCGCCATCAGCACTGCGCAGCCGCGAATCAGCACGACCCGGTCGCGGCGATCCGACAGCCAACCGAGCGGCCACTGCACCAGCAGGCCGGCGAGAATGCAGAAGCCCATGAACAGACCCACCTGCTCGGTGGGCATGCCCAGGCGCGTCGCATAGAGCGGCGCCAGGCCGTAGAACGCACCGATCACCAGGCCAGCCACGGCGATGGTGGTCAGCGACAGGGGCACGCGCTTGATGAAGAAGCGCATTTCCAGCGGCGCCGGGTGCAGCGGGGCGGGGTGCAGCTTGCGGGTCAGGGCCACCGGCACCAGGCACAGGGCGAAGCACAGCGCCACCAGCATCAACAGCTCGAGCCCCAGGGTCGGATGCACCACCAGCACCAGCTGGCCGAGGATCAGGCCGAAGTAGGACGCCGCCATATAGCCGGCAAACACCAGGCCACGCTGGCTGGTATCGGCCTGCTCGTTGAGCCAGCTCTCGATCACCATGTACTGGCACATCATGCCCAGGCCCACCACGAAACGCAGCAACAGCCAGATCGGCAGCCAATCGGTCAGGCCATGGCCCAGTACCGCCGCGGTGATCACCCCGGCGCAGGCCACGTAGGCACGTATGTGGCCGACCCGGGCGATCAGCCGGTGGCCCTTCTTGCCGCCCAGCACCAGCCCCAGGTAGTTGGCCGCCATCAGGGCACCCACCCACAGCCCGTCGGCGGTCTCCGCCAGGCGCAGGCCCAGGTAGGTACTGAGCAGACCCGATCCCAGCAGCATCAACAGGGTGGCGAAATACAGCGAACGAAACGACTTCCAGATCAGGCGCATGGGGCTTTGAGTACTTCCTTGACTGAGGGTCAGAATGCTCGACGCAAGCAATCCGACGGGATGGGTGGTGGGGCTGCAAATTGGTGCTGGCGGTACAAGACGCAATAAAGCACAGCGGAGTTACAACCGACAGCGAATTGCCTTACAGCGTAGTCAATCTGGCCGCACGGCAGGGCGCCAATCAGGCCTCCGCCGCTCCCGCCGCCCGGGCATCGCAGGGCAGCAGCGCGGCGCCGGTCATCACGCCGGGGCCGCGAGCACCCGCCGCTCCCAGGGGGTGATCTCGTCGAGGAAGCTGTCGAGCTCCATGCTCTTGCTGGCGATGTAGCCTTCGATGAACTCCTGGCCGAACAGTTCGACCGCCAGCCGGCTGCGCTTGAGCCGCGCGAGCGCCGCATGGAGGGTACAGGGCAGGGCCAGCTCGTCCGGCACCTCGAACTCGCCCTGCAGCGGCGCGCTCGCCTGCAGCTGCTGCTCGATACCGTACAGCCCCGCCGCCAGGCTGGCCGCCAGGGCCAGGTAGGGATTGGCGTCGGCCCCCGGCAGCCGGTTCTCCACCCGCCGCGCCGTCGGCGCACTGGCCGGAATGCGCAGCCCGGCGGCACGGTTGTCGCTCGACCAACAGGCGTTGTTCGGCGAGGCAAAGGGGTGGCAGAGCCGCTGGTAGGAGTTCACATGGGGGGCGAACAGCAGGGTGAAATCGGCCAGCGCCGCCTGCTGGCCGCCGATGAACTGATAGAAGGCCGGGGTCGCCCGCCCCTGCGCATCGTTGAAGATATTGCGCCCGCTCCCCTGCTCCACCACGCTCTGGTGGATGTGCATGGAGCTGCCGGGCGTATGCGCCAGGGGTTTGGCCATGCACACCACGATCAGCCCGTGCTTGAGCGCCACCTCCTTGAGCAGGTGCTTGAACAGGAAGGTCTGGTCGGCGAGCAGCAAGGGATCGCCATGCAGCAGGTTGATCTCGAACTGACTCAGGCCCATCTCATGCATGAAGGTGTCGCGCGGCAGCCCCAATGCCGCCATGCACTGGTAGACCTCGTCGAAGAACCCCCGCAGGCCATTGTTGGAACCCACGCCGAATGCCGAGCCGCCGCTCTCGCGCCGGCCGTCCAGCCCCAGCGGCGGCTGGAACGGCTGCTGGGGGTCCGGGTTCGCGGCGAAGACGAAGAACTCCAGCTCGGTCGCCACCACCGGCTGCAGGCCCTGCTCGGCGTAACGCGCCAGTACCCGCTTGAGCAAGGTGCGCGTGGACAAGCCCGAACCACGGCCGTCCAGTTCATCCGCGTCGCAGATCGCCAGGGCCCGCGGCCGGGCGCTCCACGGCAGCAGGTGAATCCGCGTCGGCTCGGCATTCAACACCAGGTCGCCGTCGTCGCCGCCGTAGAAGCGCGCGGGCGGGTAGCCGCCCATGATGCACTGCAGCAGCACGCCGCGCGCCAGCTGCAGGCGCCGACCCTCGAGAAAGCCCGCGGCGGTCATCACCTTGCCCCGGGGCACGCCATTCAGGTCGGGGGTCACGCATTCGACTTCGGCAACGCCGCGAAGCAGCTCGCTCAGCGCACTGCGATCAGGGGTACTCATGGGTTCGTCCTTAATTTGCGCGATAGCCGCAGCGGGACCGCTGCTCGTACAAAATACGCATCAGCCGTTCGACATTTCAAGCACCCCGAGCAGCGTCCCCAGGAAGCCGCCAGAGCCACCCTGGCTGCCGTTGGCAGCGCGCGCAGTGCCGCCCGCCGCATCGGCTAACGATTCGGTCGTGCCGACGAGCGAAAGGCGCCACCTCGGCGCCTGTCGTGTTCACCCCGCTGACAATTGTGCCGAAGCCCCTACTCCAGGCGCGCCAGGCGCTCCTCCAGTTCGGCGAGGCGCGCCTCCAGCGCCTCCAGCCGCGCCTCGTAGGCCGATCCCGCCGCAGGGCGCTCGACCTCGGCAGCGCGCGCCTCCAGCAATGCCTGCATATCCTCCGGCTCACCCATCAGGTGCATGTAGCGGTCTTCACGCTGGCCGGCCTGACGCGCCAGCTGGATGACCAGGCCGCGGGTGATCAGCCGGTCCAGATGGTGGCGCAACTGCTCGCCATCCTCGAACTCATGCATGCGACTGCTGCGCGTGAGCAGTTCGTTGAGGGTCTGCGGCCCGCGCAGCAGCAGCAGGCCGATCAGCACCACCTGGGCGGCGACCAGTTCCAGCGTCTTGTCCACACGGTGTTCCCAGCGGTCGGCACGGCTGCCCATCACCAGGCGCGCCAGCGCCCGTCCCTCCAGGCTGCGCAGGCCCTGGCCGACCTGTCCGGGGTTGAGGTTCATCAGCGGCTCGCGGCTGGTCTTCTGATTGCAGGCCAGCACCAGGGCGTTCAAGGTCAGCGGATAGGCCTCGGGGGTGGTCGCCTGCTTCTCGATCAGGCACCCGAGGATGCGCACTTCGACCGCGCTCAACGGCGCCTCGTCGGACTCGGTTAGGGGCTCGTCATTCATCTCGGTTCTCTCAGGTTCGCAGCAACCGCTAGCCTAGCCTGACTGGCGGCAACTTGACACGCCCGGCAGCGGCCGGGCCGCGATAGGTGGCGCCCCTGCCCCGGCCGGCTGTGCTAGAGTCGCGCGCTGGTTTTCCTGCCCGAGCGCCCAGGCCTCGCCGCACCTCCGACAATTCGCTCGCCGCCGCCCCTTCCCCCCGCAAGACGCACCCGCCGGAGCCAGCCTCCGGGGACGGCTGTATTGCTGCACGGAGCGGCCGGCGAGCCGCAGCCCTCAGAGATGTACCCATGACCGCATATCGACACCCGCTCATCCGTCTGCTCGATCGCACCAGCCTGGTGGTGCAGATCCTCATCGGCCTGATCGCCGGCGTGCTGCTCGCCCAGTTCCTGCCGCAGGCCGCGCTGTCCGTCGGCTTCCTCGGCGGCGTCTTCGTCTCGGCCTTGAAGGCCGTGGCGCCGGTACTGGTGTTCGTCCTGGTGACCGCCTCGATCGCCAACCACCAGCGCGACCAGCAGACCCACATGCGCCCGATTCTCGTGCTCTACCTGCTGGGCACCTTCAGCGCCGCGCTGATCGCGGTGCTCGCCAGCTTCGCCTTCCCCTCGAGCCTGGCCCTGGTCAGCAACGGCGCCGAACTGGCGCCCCCGGGCGGCATCGGCGAGGTGCTCAGGACCCTGCTGCTGAACGTGGTCGACAACCCGATCAACGCCCTGCTGCGGGGCAACTTCATCGGCATCCTGGCCTGGGCCATCGGCCTGGGCCTGGCCCTGCGCCACGCCGCCCCCGCCAGCAAGCAGTTGCTCGCCGACCTGTCCGCCGGGGTGACTTCGATCGTCAAGCTGGTGATCCGCCTGGCGCCGCTGGGCATCTTCGGCCTGGTCGCCGCGACCCTGGCCGAGTCGGGCATGGGCGCGCTGCTCGACTACCTGCACCTGCTGCTGGTGCTGGTCGGCTGCATGCTGTTCGTCGCCCTGGTGGTCAACCCGCTGATCGTCTTCGGCAAGATCCGCCGCAATCCCTACCCGCTGGTGCTGACCTGCCTGCGCGAGAGCGGCCTGACCGCCTTCTTCACCCGCAGCTCGGCGGCCAACATCCCGGTCAACCTGCAGCTGTGCCAGCGCCTGGGCCTGCACCAGGAGACCTACTCGGTGTCCATCCCCCTGGGCGCCACCATCAACATGGCCGGCGCGGCGATCACCATCAGCGTGCTGACCCTGGCCGCGGTGCATACCCTGGGCATCGCCGTGGACCTGCCCAGCGCCCTGCTGCTCAGCCTGCTGGCCGCGATCAGCGCCTGCGGCGCGTCCGGCGTGGCCGGCGGCTCGCTGCTGCTGATTCCGCTGGCCTGCAGCCTGTTCGGCATCCCCAACGAGGTGGCCATGCAGGTGGTCGCGGTGGGCTTCATCATCGGCATCATCCAGGACTCGGCGGAAACCGCGCTGAACTCCTCCACCGACGTGCTGTTCACCGCCGCGGCCTGCCTGGCCCGGGACGAAGCGGCCGTAGCGGTCGCCGCGCCGCAGCCCTGACTCCAGGGGCATAGGCCCGGACGGCTCAGCGGTTCGGGCCCGGCGCCCCCAGCAGCTGGCTGAGCACCGCCCGCAGCTTGCCAGGCTTGACCGGCTTGTTCAGCAGCGGCATGCCCAGGCCCTGCAGGTCACGGCGACACTGGTCGCTGCGATCGGCGGTGATGATCACCGCGGGAATCGGCGAGGCGAAACGCTCGCGCAGCTGGCGCACCACCTGGCAGCCGGTCAGCCCGTGGTCGAGGTGGAAGTCCGCCAGGATCAGCTCCGGGGCCCGGCCGTCGAGCGCGCGCAGGGCCTCCTCCTGGTCGAACGCGGTGACCACCTCGCAGCCCCACTGCTGGAGCAGGGCCGACATGCTGTCGAGGATGCTCAGCTCGTTGTCCAGCACCAGCAGGCGCCGTCCCGGCAGCGGGTCGCCGACCGACGTGGGCGGCGCCGCCGGCGACGGGACGCGCGGGGCCGGGCGCCGGGCGCGCGGCACCTGGATGGCGAACAGCGAGCCGCGCCCCAACTGCGAACGCACCCGCACCCGATAGCCGAGCATATGGGCGATGCGGTCGACTATCGCCAGGCCCAGGCCGACCCCCTTGCGCTCGGCGGCGCGGCCGACCTGCAGCTGGTTGAACTCGAGGAAGATGCTCTCGAGCTGGTCTTCGGCGATGCCGCGGCCGCTGTCCCACACCTGCAGCTCGAGGCACTC
This sequence comes from Pseudomonas lalucatii, assembly GCF_018398425.1. Taxonomy (NCBI): domain Bacteria; kingdom Pseudomonadati; phylum Pseudomonadota; class Gammaproteobacteria; order Pseudomonadales; family Pseudomonadaceae; genus Pseudomonas; species Pseudomonas lalucatii. The sequence continues at coordinate 214,886 of NZ_JADPMV010000002.1, forward strand.
GCCGCGCTTGCGCGCCCCCAGGAGCACGCCGCCGCGCTCGGTGTAGCGGCAGGCATTGCTGAGGAAGTTGCGCAGGATGCGCGTCAGCAGGCGGAAGTCGCTGCTGATGGCACACTCGGGGATCCGCACCCTGAGCGCCAGGCCCGCCTCCGCGGCCACCGGCTGGAACTCCGAGGCCAGCGGCGCCAGCAGCTCCTCGAGGCGGTAGACGTCGATATCCGGCTTGATCGCCGCCTGGTCCAGCTTGGAGATTTCCAGCAGGTCGGTGAGCAGGTCCTCGGCGCCCTCCAGGGCCTGGTGGCTGCGCTCGACCAGGCTGTGCTCGGCGGCCGGCAGGCTGCGCTCGCGCAGGGTGGAGATCAGCAGGCGCGCCGCATTCAAGGGTTGCAGCAGGTCGTGGCTGGCCGCCGCCAGGTACTTGTCCTTGCTCTGGTTGGCCGCCTCGGCGGCGTCGCGCGCCTCGCGCAGGGCCTGCTCGATGCGCTTGCGCTCGACGATCTGCTGCAGCAGGTTGCGGTTGGCCTCCTGCAGCTCGGCGGTGCGCGCGCTGACCCGCTGCTCCAGCTCGTCGTTGAGCTGCTGCAGGCGCTGCTGGGCCTGCTTGCGCTCGCTGATGTCGGCGACGAAACCCTCGAACAGCCCCTCCTCGTCCGGCTTGAGCAGCAGGTTCATCAGCACGTCGATGACCCGGCCGTCGCGCCGGCGCAGCTGGGTCTCGTAGCCGAACAGGCCGCCCTGGCGCTGCAGCGTGTCGCGGATGTGCTGCAGCTCCTCGGCGCCGCCGACGAACAGGTACTCGGCCAGGTCGGTCAGCGACCACAGCACCTGCTGCGGGTCCTCGTAGCCGAGCATCCGCGCCAGGGCCGGGTTGGCCGCGCGCAGGCCCTCCTGCAGGCTGGCCTGGAAGATGCCGTGCACCGCATGCTCGAACAGCCACTTGTAGCGGTTGCGCTCGGTCTCCAGCTCTTCCAGGCGCGCCAGCAGTTCCGGGTAGTGGCTCTTGCGCACCGAGTGGCTGCCCAGGCCGAGCAGCTCGGTCAGCGCCTGGCGCTGCTGGTCAGAGGGCCTCGGCATAGACGACCTCGACATCCCGCTGGCTCGACTCGCGCGGGTTGGTGAGGATGCACGGATCTTCCATGGCATGCTGCGACAGGAAGGGGATGTCGGCCGTGCTGACGCCGTGCAGGCCGAGGGTCTCGTGGAAGCCGACCGCGCGCTTGAAGCGGATCAGGTGCTCGATCAGGCGCTGGCGCACCTGCGGGTGGGTCAGGCCGCGACAGTCGATGCCGAGGGTCTCGGCGACCATCCGGAAGCGCTCGGGCGCGGCGTTGTAGTTGAAGGCCACGACGTGCTCGACCAGCACCGCGTTGCACAACCCGTGGGGCAGGTCGAGGAAGCCGCCGAGGCTGTGGCTCATGGCATGCACCGCGCCGAGGATGGCGTTGGAAAAGGCCAGGCCGGCCTGCATGCTGCCGAGCATGATCTTCTCGCGCAGGGCGATGTCGCCGGGGTTGGCGATCATCGCCACCAGATGGCCGTTGATCAGCCGCATGGCCTCCAGGGCGTGGGAGTCGGTCAGCGGCCCCGAGCCGGTGGAGACGAAGGCCTCGATGGCGTGCACCAGCGCGTCGATGCCGGTGCAGGCGGAGAGGAAGGGGTCCATGCTCAGGGTGGTTTCCGGGTCGATCAGCGACACGTCGGGCACCGCGCCCTTGCTGACGATGGAAAACTTCATCCGTTCCTGCTGGTTGGAGATGATCACGAACTGCGACACGTCGGCCGAGGTGCCGGCGGTGGTGGGGATCAGGATCAGCGGTGGGCTGGGCACGCGCAGGGTGTCCACGCCCTCGAACTCGAGGATATCGCGGCCATGGGCCACGGCGATGCCGATGCCCTTGGCGCAGTCCATCGGGCTGCCGCCGCCTACCGCGACTATCACGTTGCAGGACTCGCTGCGGTATAGCTCGGCGCCGAGCATCACCTCCTCGGCGCGCGGGTTGGGCGACACCTGGGTGTAGAGGCAATGCTCGATGCCCTGGCGCTGCAGGCTGGCCTGCACGTCGGCGACCCAGCCGGCGGCCAGCACCCCGGGGTCCGACACCAGCAACACCTTGCGCGCGCCGTAGTTGCTGGCGTAGTTGCCCACGCTATGGCGGCAACCGGCGCCGAAGATGATTTCCGGCGAGACGAACTTGCGGTGAAGACTGATATCGGGGCTCACACTACGGCCTGCTTGTTGTTGTTTTGACTAACGCCCAGCCTACTGGATTGGCCTGCCAATGCAATGCGACCAGCGTCGAGCGGGGGCGGGCGACTCAGCGGCGCGGGTCGAGCAGGCGCTGGTAGAAGCGCCACTCCTGCTCCAGGGCGTGGGCCTGGTTGCGTGCCTGGCGAAAGCCGTGGCCCTCCTCGGGATACAGGTGACTCTCCACCGCCAGACCGCGGGCGCGCAACGCCTGGACCATGGCCTCGGTCTGCGCCGGCAGCACCACCGCGTCCCGGCCGCCCTGGAAGAAGATCACCGGCGCCGTGATGCGCTGCGCGTGTAGCAGGGGCGTGCGCGCGGCATAGCGCGCGGCGTCCCGTGTCGGATCGCCGATCAGCCAGTCCAGGTAGTCGGCCTCGAACTTGTGCGTCACCCGGCGCAGGGCCAGGGGGTCGCTGACCCCGTAGAGGCTGGCGCCGCCGCTGAACGCCCGGCCGAAGGCCAGGGCGCACAGCGCGGTGTAGCCGCCGGCGCTGGCGCCGCGGATAAAGGCGCGGCCCGGGTCGATCAGCCCGCGGCCGGCCAGATGCTCGACCAACGCACCGGCATCGGCCACCTCGAGGTCGCCCCACTGCTCCTGCAGGCGCATGCGATAGGCGCGGCCATAGCCGCTGCTGCCCCGGTAATTGAGATCGGCCACGGCGAAGCCGCGCTGGGTCCAGAACTGGATGCGCGGGTCGAACACCGGGTAGCAGGCCGAGGTCGGCCCGCCGTGGAGGAACACCAGCAGCGGCGGCCTCTCCCCGTCCGGTCCGCGGCAGACGCCGTTGTGCGGCGGGTAGAAGAAGGCGTGGCAGGCCTCGCCGCCACTGGCGAAGGCCAGCGGCTGCGGCCGCGCGACCTCGGTCTCCGGCAGCGGCGCCGCGCCGCCGGCCAGCACCCGGCAGCGGCCGCTGGCCCGCTCGATCGCCAGCACCGCGCTGCCCCGCGTCGGCGCGGCGGCGATCAGGTAGAAGTGCGCGGCGTCGGCCGCCAGCTGGCGGAAGCGGCTGTAATGCGGCGCCAGCCGGCGCTCGCCCAGGCCGTCGGCGGCGCGCTCGGCCAGGCGGGCGCAGCCGCCCTCGAACCAGCTCAACAGCAGGCCCTCGCCGGCCAGCGCCAGGTAGTTGCAGTTGCCCAGCTGCCAGGGCGCGGCGGCGTGGTCGGCGGCGGCGCAGGGCAGCGGCGCCAGCCGCCCCTCGGCCGTTTCCCGCCAGGGTTGCCAGAAGCCGTGGCGGTCGCCGAGCACCAGCAACCGGCCCCGGTCGTCGAACGCCGGCTGCTGCAGGGACTCGTCGTCGCCCTGCCCGGCCACCAGCCGAGCCGCCAGCCAGTGCCCCTCGGCAGCGCGCTCGGCCACGCACAGGCGGGTCGCCAGCCAGGGCTGCCGGGGCCGGTCCCACTCGATCCAGGCCAGGCGCCGGCCATCGGCGCTGAGGATCGGCGCGGCATAGAAGTCGCAGCCCTCGACCAGCACCCGGCGCGCCCCGTCGGCCAGGGCGAGGGCGACCAGCCGGTGCACCACCCGCCCCGCTTCGTGCGATTCCTCCACCGCCACCAGGGCGGCGGCCCGGGCATCGAAGCGCAGGTCGCCGTAGCGGCAGTCGGGCCGCGCGGTCAGGCGCTCGGGCGCGCCATCCAGGGGCTGGTGATAGAGCTGCTGGTCGGCCTCGCCGACGAAGGCCAGGCCGCCGTCGGTGAGGCAGAAGGCGCCGCCGCCGTACTCGTAGACCCGGCTGCGCACCGACAACTCGGCCGGGGTCAGGCAGCGCAGCTGCTGCGGCGTCCAGTACCAGAGGGTCGAGCGGCCGTCGGCGGGTTCGTACTGCAGCCACACCAGGCCTCCCAGGCCGGCGCGCAGCTCGGCGAAGTCGCGACCGGCGGCCGCGGCCTGCGCGCTGGACCAGGCGCTGTCCCAGAAGCCGAAGGGTGCGACGCGTGTGCTGCTCATGCCTTGCAGATTAGCCGGGACGCCTGCTCGTTGCGCGACTGCAGGTCCGCCAGCGCCCCCGGCGCCTGCTCGGCCTCCTCCCGCGCGGCGAGGATGAGGCCGTGATGCGCCGACTTGCCGCACACCGGGTCGGCGTTGCTGGCATCGCCGGTGAGCATGAAGGCCTGGCAGCGGCAGCCGCCGAAGTCCTTGGCCTTCTCGTCGCAGCTGCGGCAGGGCTCGGGCATCCAGGCGTCGCCGCGAAAGCGGTTGAAGCCGAAGGAGTCGCGCCAGATGTGTTCGATGCTGTGCTCGCGCACGCTGGGGAACTGCACCGGCAACTGCCGCGCGCTGTGACACGGCAGCGCCGTGCCGTCCGGGGTGATGTCGAGAAACAGGTTGCCCCAGCCGTTCATGCAGGCCTTGGGCCGCTCCTCGTAGTAGTCCGGGGTGACGAAGATCAGCTTGCACGGGTGGTTCTCGGCCGCCAGCTTGGCCCGCCACGAATGGGTGATGCGCTCGGCACGCTCGAGCTGGGCGCGGGTCGGCAGCAGGCCGGCACGGTTGAGCTCGGCCCAGCCGTAGAACTGGCAGGTGGCCAGCTCGACGAAGTCCGCCTCCAGCTCCAGGCACAGCTCGATGATCCGCTCGATGCTGTCGATGTTGTGCCGATGGGTGACGAAGTTCAGCACCATCGGATAGCCGGCGGCCTTGACCGCCCGGGCCATGGCCAGCTTCTGGGCGAAGGCCTTTCTGGAGCCGGCCAGCAGGTTGTTGACCTCCTCGTCGGCGGCCTGGAAGCTGATCTGGATATGGTCCAGGCCGGCCTCGCTGAAACTGGCGATGCGCTGCTCGGTGAGGCCGATGCCGGAAGTGATCAGGTTGGTGTAGTAGCCCAGGTCGCGGGCCGCGGCGATCAGCTCGGCCAGGTCCTGGCGCACCAGCGGCTCGCCGCCGGAGAAGCCCAGCTGCGCGGCGCCCAGCGCGCGGGCCTGGCGGAACACCTCGATCCACTCGGCGGTGGACAGCTCCTGGCCCTGCTGGCTGAAGTCCAGGGGGTTGGAGCAGTAGGGGCACTGCAGCGGGCAGCGGTAGGTCAGCTCCGCCAGCAGCCACAGCGGCGGGCCCGGCTGGCGGTCAGTGCAACTCGATCCAGAACTGGGCATGGGCTACCTCCATAAAGGCCAGGATGTCTTCGTCGATGCCCGGCACGTCGGGGAAACGCTCGCCCAGGGCGGCGATGATCTCGGCCACGCTGTGGCTGCCATCGACCTGCCGGAGGATCTCCCCGGCGCTGTCGTTGAGCTTGATCATGCCCTCCGGGTAGAGCAGCACGTGGCAGCCCTGGGCGGGTTCGAACTGCAGGCGGAAGCCGCGGCGCAGGCGCGGCACCTGCTCGATGGACAAGGGATTCATGGGGCGACTCCCCGGTGCCAGACCCGTTCGGCGGTCACCGTGTGGTAGGGCGGGCGCTGCAGCTCGTAGGCCATGCTCATGGCATCGAGCATGCTCCACAGCACGTCCAGCTTGAACTGCAGGATCTCCAGCATGCGCTGCTGGGACTCGGCCGTGCGGTAGTGCGCCAGGGTGATGCGCAGGCCGTGCTCGACGTCGCGACGCGCCTGGCCCAGGCGGGTGCGGAAGTAGGCGTAGCCGCCGGCGTCGATCCAGGGGTAGTGCTGCGGCCAGGCGTCCAGGCGCGACTGGTGGATCTGCGGGGCGAACAGCTCGGTCAGCGAGCTGCTGGCCGCCTCCTGCCAGCAGGCCCTGCGGGCGAAGTTGAGGTAGGCGTCGACGGCGAAGCGCACCCCGGGCAGCACCAGCTCCTGGGACAGCACCTGCTCGCGCGCCAGGCCCACCGCCTCGGCCAGGCGCAGCCAGGCCTCGATGCCGCCCTCCTCGCCGGTCGCGCCGTCGTGGTCGACAATGCGCTGCACCCACTCGCGGCGGGTGTCGCGTTCCGCGCAGTTGGCGAGGATCGCCGCGTCCTTGAGCGGGATGCACAGCTGGTAGTAGAAGCGGTTGGCCACCCAGCCCTGGATCTGTTCGCGGCTGGCGCGGCCCTCGTACATCGCCCGGTGGAACGGATGATGGATGTGGTAGTAGGCGCCCTTGGCGCGCAGCGCCTGCTCGAATTCGGCAGGGCTCATGGCGGACTGGCTCATCGGCCTGGCTCCTTACAGCTGGATGCTCATGCCGTCCCACGCCACCTCGATGCCATGGGCGCGCAGCTCGGCGCGCTCCGGCGAATCGGGGTCGAGGATCGGATTGGTGTTGTTGATGTGAATGAGGATCTTCTGCCGGGCCGGCAGGCCGTCGAGCACCTCGATCATGCCGCCGGGGCCGCTCTGGCACAGGTGGCCCATCTCGCTGCCGAGCTTGTCGCCGACCTCGCACTGGCGCATCTCGTCGTCGCGCCACAGGGTGCCGTCGACCAGCAGGCAGTCGGCGCGGCGCATCCAGCCCAGCAGCGCTTCATCCACCTGGCCGAGGCCCGGTGCGTAGAACAGCGTGCCGCCGCTGCGGCGGTCCTCGACGAACAGGCCGATGTTGTCGCCCGGGTGCGGGTTGCCGCGGTGCGGCGAGTAGGGCGGCGCGCTGCTGCGCAGGGGAATGGCGCTGATGGCCAGGTCCGGGCAGGCCGGGATGCCGAACGGCGCGCCGTCCAGCCCGATCAGGTGGTGCCGCAGGCCGCCGTTCCAGTGCGCGAGCATGCCGAACAGCGGGAAGCCGCTGCTGAGGTCCTGATGGACCATCTCGGTGCACCAGACCTGGTGCGGGCAACCCTCGCGCAGGGTCAGCAGGCCGGTGCAGTGGTCGATCTGGCTGTCGAGCAGGACGATCGCGCCGATCGCAGTGTCGCGCAGCCGGCGCGCCGGCTGCAGGGCCGGAAAGGACTCGAGCTGGGCGCGGATATCCGGCGAGGCGTTGCACAGTATCCAGTCCACGCCGTTGTCGCTCAGGGCGATCGAGGACTGGCTGCGTGGCTGCGCCCGCAGGCTGCCGTCGCGCACACCGCGGCAGTTGCGGCAGTTGCAGTTCCACTGCGGGAAGCCGCCGCCGGCGGCGGAGCCGAGAATCTGGATATGCATGGGAAATTCCGGGTGGGATGCCCCGACAGCGCCGGGGCCGGGCGACTCAACGGTTGGCGAAGTACATCGTCACTTCGAAGCCAATGCGCAGATCGGTGAAGGCGGGCTTAGTCCACATGGCGCGGTCCTCTCTTGTTATCCAGCCGGGACATTCCGGCCCTGTTAGTTATGCACCGGAGCGGCCCCCGGCTGAATGGTACTTTGGGAGGAGAGCAGGCTGGCTTTGGTAGCACAGTGCGTCGGCTGGCTCAGGCGCGGGCAGCAAGGGATCGGCCTGCGCACAAGCGAATGCGCCGTGCGCCATCGGCGCTATCTGCCGCACCCGGCGGGCACCGGCATGGGTCGGTCGATGGGGCGCGCCGCGCTCGAGGGCATCCTGCGAATCCGGGCGCGGCAATAAAAAACGCGGCCGAAGCCGCGTTGCGAGAGGGGTTTGCCACCGTACATCCCAGGCTGTCGCAGGCGGCGGCGCACCCGGCCCCGTGGGGCCGTCGCACAAGGAGGCCGGCACGCCGGAGAGAACGCGCCGGGTTGCAGGCTGTATCAGAAGAAGCCCAGCGGGTTGATGTCGTAGCTGATCAACAGGTTCTTGGTCTGCTGGTAGTGGTCGAGCATCATCTTGTGGGTCTCGCGGCCGACGCCGGACTTCTTGTAGCCGCCGAAGGCGGCGTGCGCCGGGTACAGGTGGTAGCAGTTGGTCCACACCCGCCCGGCCTTGATGCCGCGGCCCATGCGGTAGGCGCGGTTGATGTCGCGGGTCCACAGGCCGGCGCCGAGGCCGAACTCGGTGTCGTTGGCGATGGCCAGGGCCTCGGCCTCGTCCTTGAAGGTGGTCACCCCGACCACCGGGCCGAAGATCTCCTCCTGGAACACGCGCATCTGGTTGTTGCCCTTGAGCAGGGTCGGCTGGATGTAGTAACCGCCGGCCAGGTCGCCCTCCAGCGCCTCGGCGGCGCCGCCGGTGAGCAGCTCGGCGCCTTCGCGCTGGGCGATCTCCAGGTAGCCGAGGATCTTGTCGTACTGCTGCTCGGAGGCCTGGGCGCCGACCATGGTCTCGGTGTCCAGCGGGTTGCCGCGCTTGATCTGCTTGATCTTCTTCATCACCTCGGCCATGAACGCCGGGTAGATCGACTCCTGCACCAGGGCGCGGGACGGGCAGGTGCACACCTCGCCCTGGTTGAAGAAGGCCAGCACCAGGCCCTCGGCGGCCTTCTCGATGAAGGCCGGCTCGGCCTGCATGATGTCCTCGAAGAAGATGTTCGGGCTCTTGCCGCCCAGCTCCACGGTGCTCGGGATGATGTTCTCCGCCGCGCACTTGAGGATGTGCGAGCCCACCGGGGTGGAACCGGTGAAGGCGATCTTGGCGATGCGCTTGCTGGTGGCCAGGGCCTCGCCGGCCTCCTTGCCGAAACCCTGCACCACGTTGAGCACGCCCGCCGGCAGCAGGTCGCCGATCAGCTCCATCAGCACGCTGATCGACAGCGGCGTCTGCTCGGCCGGCTTGAGCACGATGGCGTTGCCGGCGGCCAGGGCCGGGGCCAGCTTCCAGGCGGCCATCAGCAGCGGGAAGTTCCACGGGATGACCTGGCCGACCACGCCCAGGGGCTCGTGGAAGTGGTAGGCGGCGGTGTGCTCGTCGATCTCGGCGGCACTGCCTTCCTGGGCGCGGATGCAGCCGGCGTAGTAGCGGAAGTGGTCGGCGGCCAGCGGCACGTCGGCGTTCAGCGTCTCGCGCACGGCCTTGCCGTTGTCCCAGGTCTCGGCCACGGCGAGCAGCTCGAGGTTGGCCTCGATGCGGTCGGCGATCTTCAGCAGGATCAGTGCGCGGTTGGCCACCGAGGTCTTGCCCCAGGCCTCGGCGGCGCCGTGGGCGGCGTCCAGGGCCAGCTCGATGTCGGCGGCGTCGGAGCGTGGGAATTCGCCGATCACCGAGGCGTCGACCGGGCTGGTGTTGGTGAAGTACTGGCCCTTGAGCGGAGCGACGAACTCGCCGCCGATGTAGTTGCCGTAGCGCGGCTTGAGGGAGACGACTGAGCCTGGGGTACCGGGTTTGGCATAGATCATGATGCGGTCCTCTTGTTGTCGGAGCCTGCCCGTGGACGTGGGCCAGGTCATGGTTCGATCTTAGGAAGCCCCCGCGCCGGCCGGTATGCATCCATGGCACAGGTCGCCTCCTCATTTGGTAGTAGTGGCGCCGCCCGGGGCCCTGCCGCGGCGCAGCGCCAGCCCGATCCAGCGTAGTCGCTGGACGGTGCGCCGCCGGCAATTCGACGAACCCTACACGCTGCCCCCGTCGGGACGGCAGAAAGCACAAGGCCGGCTAAACAGCCGGCCTTGTGCCTCGCTTGCGGTGCAGGGTTGCCGATCAGCGCCCCGCCACCAGTTCCTTGGGCAGCTTGAAGGTCCAGAGCATGCCGCCCTGGTTGAAGTGCTTGACCCGCTTGGCCACCTCGCCGCCCCACAGCGGCACCGCGCCGCCCCAGCCGGACAGCACCGAGACGTACTGCTCGCCGTCCATCTCCCAGGTCACCGGCGAACCGAGCACGCCGGAGCCGGTCTGGAATTCCCAGACCTTCTCGCCGGTCTTGGCGTTGAAGGCCTGCAGGAAACCCTCGGGGTTGCCGGTGAACACCAGGTTGCCCCTGGTGGTCATCACCCCGCCCCACAGCGGCGCGTAGTTCTTCTGCCGCCAGACTTCCTTGCCGGTCTTCGGGTCGATGGCGCGCAGCACGCCGATGTAGTCCTCGTTCAGCGGCTTGATGGTGAAGCCGGCGCCGAGGTAGGCCGCGCCCTTCTTGTAGGCGATGTCCTCGTTCCAGATGTCCATGCCCCACTCGTTGCTCGGCACGTAGAACAGCCCGGTGTCCTGGCTGTAGGCCATGGGCATCCAGTTCTTCGCACCGAGGAAGGCCGGCGCGGCGAACACGCTCTTGCCCTTCTCCGCCGCGGCCGGCGAACCCGGGCGGTTGTCGTCGACGTAGATCGGCCGGCCGTTCTGGTCCAGACCCTTGGCCCAGGTGATGGTGTCGACGAAGGGGAAGCCGCGGATGAACTTGCCGTTGGTGCGGTCGAGCACGTAGAAGAAGCCGTTGCGGTCGGCGGTGGCCGCGGCCTGGATGGTCTTGCCGCCCTCCTGGTAGTTGAACGAGACCAGCTCGTTGACCCCGTCGAAGTCCCAGCCGTCATGCGGGGTGGTCTGGAAGTGCCACTCGATGCTGCCGTCGTCCGGGTTCAGCGCCAGGCGCGAGGACGAGTAGAGGTTGTCGCCGGGACGCAGGTGCGAGTTCCACGGCGCCGGGTTGCCGGTGCCGAACAGCAGCAGGTTGGTTTCCGGGTCGTAGTAGCCGCCCAGCCAGGGCGCCGCGCCGCCGGTCTTCCACAGGTCGCCCGGCCAGCTCTTGCCGGCTTCGCCGCCGCTGATGCCGTTCTCGATCTTCTTGCCGTCCTTGTAGACGTAGCCCATGTGGCCTTCCACGGTCGGCCGGGTCCACAGCAGCTCGCCGTTCTTCGGGTCGTAGGCCTCGATCTTGCCGACCACGCCGAACTCGCCGCCGGACACCCCGGTGATCAGCTTGCCATTGACCACCAGCGGCGCCGCGGTGATCGAATAGCCGGCGCGGTGGTCGGCGACGTTCTTGCGCCACACCACCTTGCCGGTGTCCTTGTTCAGCGCCACCAGCTTGGCGTCCAGGGTGCCGAAGATCACCAGGTCGCCGTACAGCGCCACGCCGCGGTTGATCACGTCGCAGCACGGACGGATGTCATCGGGCAGGCGCGCATCGTACTGCCACAGCTCCTTGCCGGTGCGCGCGTCCACCGCGAACACCCGCGAATAGGAGGCGGTGACGTACATCACGCCGTCCTTGATCAGCGGCTGGGCCTGCTGGCCGCGCTGCTTCTCGCCGCCGAAGGACAGGGTCCAGACCGGGCGCAGATGCTTGACGTTGTCGCTGTTGAGCATATCCAGCGGACTGTAGCGCTGGCCCTGCAGGCCCAGGCCGTTGGTGACGATCTGGTCGGTGGTTTTCACGTCGTCCAGGATGTCCTGGTCGGTGACCGCCCAGGCCGCTGCGCTGGGCACGAGCATGGCGGCACAGAGTGCACTGAGGAGGAAGGGCTGGCGAAGACCGGAGTGTTTCATTGCGGCTACCTCTGCGGGTTAATTGTTATCACCGGGAACTTTTCCCGATCTACCGCAGATTCTTGGACGCAGGGCCCCGGGCCACAATTGCACCCAGTACCGAATTAGCTCCTCCCTTGGTAGCAATACCCGCCCCGTTCGGCGCCGCCGCGGCGCGCAACCGGGGCCAACGGCAGCGCCCTTCTCGCTTAGAATGGCCGGCCATGCCCCGACGACCATGCCCATGAATGCCCACGCCATCGAAACCCTGCACCAGCACCTGCTCGCCGCCCTGAGCACCGCCCCGGACGAGGCCCGCCGCCTGTTCCATGGTCGCGGCCAGCGCTGGCCGGGCCTGGAACAGGTCACCGTCGACTGGCTGCAGGGGATAGTGCTGGTATGCCTGTTCCGCGACCCGGGCGAGACCGAGCTGCAGGCCCTGAAGCAGATGCTCCTGAGCCTGCCCCGGGCGCCGGCCTGGCAGCAGTGCGGGGCCCAGGGCCTGCTGCTGCAGCACCGCTATCGCCCGGACTGCGCCGCCGAGTGGCTGCACGGCGCGACCGTCGAGCAGTGCCTGGTCAGCGAGCACGGCCTGCGCTTCAAGCTGGACCTGGGCACCAAGCAGAACAGCGGGCTGTTCCTCGACATGCGCTACGGACGCCGCTGGGTCCGCGAGCAGGCCCGCGGCCAGCGGGTGCTGAACCTGTTCGCCTACACCTGCGGCTTCTCCGTGGCCGCCCTCGCCGGCGGCGCCGAGCAGGTGGTCAACCTGGACATGGCCAAGGCCGCCCTCAACCGCGGGCGGGACAACCACCGCCTCAACGGCCACGACCTGAACCGGGTGATCTTCCTCGGCCACGAGCTGTTCAAGTCCTGGGGCAAGGTAAAGAGGCTCGGCCCCTACGACCTGGTGATCATCGACCCGCCGTCGTTTCAGAAGGGCAGCTTCGTCCTGACCCAGGACTACCGCAAGATCCTCCGCCGCCTGCCCGAGCTGCTCAATGCCGGGGGCAGGGTGCTGGCCTGCCTCAACGACCCGGCCCTGGGCCCCGGGTTCCTGCTCCGGAGCATGGCCGAGGAGGCGCCGGGGCTGCGCTTCGAGCAGCGCCTGGACAACCCGCCGGAGTTCGCCGACATCGCCGCCGACAGCGGCCTCAAGGCCCTGGTGTTCCGCCGGACGGACGCCGCGCCTTAGCTCATTCGGCCGCGCCGTCGCGGTCCACCCGGCGCAACTGCCCCCGCTCGTAGCGCGGATAGAGGTGGCTGACGCTGCGGATCAGCTCGTAGCGCGTCAGGCTGAGCCCGGCGAAGCGCGCGGGGATCGCTGTGCGCATCAGCTCGTTCATCTCCGCGCCGCGCTCGGCGCCGCCCTGCATCACCCCGTGCAGCCAGCCGAGGTAGTCGCGCATCTGCACGAAGGGCGCGGCGTCGCTGGCCAGCGGGCCGTGGCCGGGCACCAACAGCTTCCAGGGCAAGGCTTGCAGCCGGTCCAGGTCGTCCAGCCAGACCTCCAGCCCCGGCGTGCCGGGGGTGGTCAGGGCGCGTTGGTAGAACAGCAGGTCGCCGGCGAACAGCACGCCGCTGGTCTCGTCGAATACCGCCAGGTCGGCGCCGGTGTGGCCGCTCAGGGCCAGCAGGTGCAGGCGCCGCTCGCCCCAGTGCAGCACGCCGGCCTGCAGCGTCTCGTTGGGCAGCACCAGCTCGGTGCCGCGCATCCAGTCGCCGACCAGGCGGTACATGTTCTCCGCCATGGCCTCCCCCTCCTCGGCCAGCAGGGCGCGGGTGCCGGGCAGCGCGGCGATGGGCACATCGACGAAGGCCTGGTTGCCCAGGACATGATCGGGGTGATGGTGGGTCAGCAGCAGCCTGTCGACCGGCTTGTCGGTGACCGCCGCGATGGCCCGGCGCAGGGCCTCGCCGTAGCGTCTCGAGGGGCCGCTGTCGATCACCAGCACGCCGTTTTCGCCGACGATGAAACCGGTATTGACGATATTGCCGCCGTTGTCCCGAGCGAAGTTGGCGGTGCTGCCTGCCACCAGCCACACGCCCTCGGCGATCTGCCGCGGTTGCAGGGCGTAATCGAGTTCGGCGCGCAGGCCCGACGCGGCGAGCAGCGCGACCACCAGCAACAACCAGCGCATGGGCACCTCCTGGATCTATCGAACGACCTACCGGGTGGTCGGAGCTGGCGCCGGATGCGCCTAGAGCGCCGCGGCGAACTCGTTGCCGTTGTTGTCGCGCAGCCACAGCCGGGTTTCCTCCCGGCCCTGCACTTCCAGGCCGAGGGTCGGGTTCTCGCTGACCGCCGGGAACAGCTCGAGCCTGGCCAGCACCCGGCCGGCGGCATCGCGCAGCTCGGCCTGGTCGAGGAAGAATTCGGGAATGCCGTCGACCAGGCCGTTGTCCATCGGGTGGACCACCTGCAGGCGCAGGCGGCTGGCCGCGCCCAGGGCGAAGCGGCGGCCGTGCACCTGACCCTGGCGCTCCTGCCAGCCGGGCTGGGCGCGCACCACGCTGGGCGCGGTGCAGCCGCCGCCGGCCGCGTCGACCTGGGTCGAGCCGACATGCCAGAGGCCGGCGCGGGTCAGCACCGCGACGCGGATCGGCGTGGCCTGCTCGACCCGGATGCGGATGGCCAGGCGCGGCAGCACCCGCTCGCCCGGCTGGAAATCGAAGATGCGCGGGATGGGGTTGAGCTCGGCCCAGGCCAGCATCCGCACCACCTGCTCACCGAGGGCGCTGGCGTCGACCTGGATCGGCACCTGCCGGGCGTCCTCGGCGAAGGGCGGCGCCAGCACCCGGACCCGCTCGTCGAAGACGAAGGGCGCGCCGTCGAGCAGGCGCTGGTGGTGGTAGTCCCACATCACCGAGGTGACCGGATCGCCCTCGGCGCCGCGGGCCTCCCAGGCCAGGGCGAAACACGCCAACAGCAGCAGCGCGCGCCAATCCAGTCCCATGCTCCACCTCCTGTTGTGCCCGGGCACGCGGGCGCCGCGCTATTCGACGTCCTGGTACAGCCCCGGCAGCTCGTACTGCAGGCCGTAGCGGCCGTAGAGCGCCTTCAGCTGGCCGCCGAGGATCAGCCCTTCGAGCCGTTCCTCCAGGGCGTAGGCCAGTTGGCGGTTACTCTGGTGCACCGCCATGCCGATGTCCCACACCTGCTTGCCCAGCTTCGGATAGGCGTTGTGCGCCAATGCCAGGTGCTGGTCGCCGGCCTGCTGCAGCTGCCAGTCGATCTCGCCGCGCAGGGCCATCACCGCGTCCACCTCGCCCTGCTGCATGCCGGCGAAGGCCGCCGCGGTGTTGGGGTAGTGGTGGGTCTGGCGGCTGAGCATGCCGTCGAACAGCGAGGACAGGTAGAAGGACGGCACGCTGTCGACCTCGACGCCGATCGGGTGCTGCTGGAACACCGCGACGCTGGGCACCTCCTGCAGGCGGCGGCGATCATGGGCCAGCTGCCAGCGCTCGCGCTGGTAGGGGCCGAACATCACCACCAGGTCGTTGGCCAGTTCGCCGAACTCGTTGCTCATGTAGGCGAAGTCGCGGTCGTAGGGCACCCGCAGCATCACGTCGGCCAGTTCCTGCGGGCGCAGGTAGTGGCCGCGCCAGACGTAGTCGCGCAGGTCGTCGTCGAGTTTCTCGCCGGGCGGCGCCCAGATCAGCGCCAGCTCCAGGCCCAGGCCCTCGGCCAGGGCCCGGGCCAGCTCGACATCGACGCCGCGCCCCTGGCCGTCCTGCTGGAAGCTGTAGGGGGCGAAATCCTGGTATACGGCCACCTTGAGCACGCCGGAGGCGACGATGGCATCGTAGTCGCGCACCGGCGCCTGGGCATGGGCCGGCAGGGCCGCCAGCCACAGCAGTGCCGTCAGCAGACGCGGCAGCAGACCGAGGCGCATGGCCGTCACTCCTCGATGGCCACGCTTTCCAGGTAGCTGCGCACGGCCCACAGCGCCTCCTGGCTGAGGTAGTCGGCCATCTTCGGCATGTACACCCGGCCGTCGCGCACCGCGCCGTTGATCACCCGCTCCTTGAACCACTCGTCGCCCATGGCGCCGACCTCCAGCAGGCGCAGGTCGGGGGCGATGCCGCCGGACTTGGCCTCCAGGCCGTGGCAGGCCGCGCAGTTCTGGTTGTAGGCCGAGGCACCGATCTCGATGGCCTGGGGGTTGTCGCGGTAGGGGTTCTCCTCCAGCCACTCCTCGCCGAGGGCCTCCAGGCCCTGGGTGTTGACCGCCTGGGGGACCACATCGCCATGGGCCCAGAGGGTGCCGGAGACGGCGAGCAGCAGCAGGGCGAAAGCGGTTTTCTTTGTAGTTTTCATGTTCCAGACCTCATCGAATGCACGCAGGACAAGCCGACAGGAGACTTGCATGGCCTCATCTTAAGAAGCCCGTAGCGGGCACCGAATGCTGCTTTGGTGGCCCGCCTCTAGTCCCTTGGTAGTAAGGCTTGCGATGGTGCGCGGCCTACTTGACCAGGAAATGGCCGAGCATGCCCTTGTGCTCCAGGCCCTTGGCGTAGAAGCGGAACTTGCCCGGCTTGATCGGCACGAAGAAGAGCTCCGCCTCGCCGGCGTCCTCGAACTCCAGCTCGGTGAGGGTCACCGCCTTGATCTCCACGCCGCCGGCCTCGACCTTGCGCAGGTAGATGGCGGTGGCCAGCTCCGGCGCCTGGAAGGCGTACTCCTTCTGCCCGCTGGCGATGATCTTCAGCTGGTAGGCCTTGCCGGTTTCCAGCTGGTATTCGTGCTGCGACATGGCGTAGTCGCTGTCGTCGTCGCCCAGGCGCAGGTCGGGCAAGGCGGTGGTGCGGCGGGTCAGGTCACCCTCGGCATGCAGGCTATCGACGCCGATCAGGCTGACGATCAGCATCAGCGGCAGCAGCAGGGTCTTGATGGTACGCATGGCTCTCACCTCTTCTTGTCGTGGGTTCTGCGGCCCATGCTAGAACGTGGCAATCCCAGCCGATTTACTACCTTGGTACCGCCCGACTGGTACTTTCTGCATATTTCCCCGCCCTACCGCAGTTCCTATGCTGGCGACACCTGCCCAGGAGTTGCCCCATGCGTCCGTTCAGACTCCACCTGCCGTTCTGCCTGTGCGCCCTGCTCGGCGTGGCCCCGCCCGGCCTGGCCGCCGACCCGGCGGCCGAACTGCAGGTGCGCATCGGCTACCTGGCCTACATCCCCGACCGCGGACCGCTGCTGTCCAACGTCATCCCCGAACCAGCGGACGCCGGCCTGCGCGGCGCCGAACTGGCGATCGTCGACAGCAACAGCACCGGGCGCTTCCTCAAGCACGGCTACCGCCTGGAGGTCGCCGAGCGCGAAGACGGCGCCAGCCTGGTCGAGGCCGCCGCGGCGCTGCACGCCCAGGGCGTGCGCCTGTTCGTGGTCAACGCCCCCGCTGCCACCCTCAGGCAGCTCAGCGCGGGCCTGAGCGACAGCCTGCTGTTCAACGCCGGCAGCGCCGACGACGAGCTGCGTAGCAGCCAGTGCCTGACCAACGTGCTGCACAGCCTGCCGAGCCGGGCCATGCTCGCCGATGCCCTGGCGCAGTTCCTCGCCGTGCGCAAGTGGAGCCGCTGGCTGCTGATCGACGGCGCCACCGCGGACGACGCGGCCTACGCCGCCGCCTTGCGGCGCGCGGCCAGGCGCTTCGGCCTGCGCATAGTCGCCGAGAAGCCCTGGAGCTTCGACAACGACCAGCGCCGCAGCGCCCAGGCCGAGATGCCGCTGTTCACCCAGACCGCCGAGTACGACGTGGTGCTGGTGGCCGACGAACGCGGCGACTTCGGCGAGTACCTGCCCTACCAGACCTGGTACCCGCGGCCGGTGGCCGGCACCCAGGGCCTGACCCCCACCGCCTGGCACAAGACGGTGGAGACCTTCGGCGCCGCCCAGCTGCAGAAACGCTTCGAGGCCCAGGCCGGGCGCTGGATGAACGACCGCGACTACGCCGCCTGGATCGCCGTGCGCAGCATCGCCAGCGCGGTGACCAGGCTGCGCCGGGCCGACGCCGCGGCGCTCCGCAGCCTGGCCCTGAGCGAGCAGCTGCCGCTGGACGGCTTCAAGGGCCGCAAGCTCAGCTACCGCCCGTGGAACGGCCAGCTGCGCCAGCCCATTGCCCTGGTGCAGCCCCGCGCCCTGGTCAGCACCTCGCCGCAGGAGGGTTTCCTGCACCCGCACAACGAGATGGACAGCCTCGGCTACGACCGCCCCGAGGTGAGCTGCGACCTGGCGGGTCACGCCAATTGATGGTGCGCACGGCGCACCACCCATGAACCTGCAGCCCGCAGGGTGCGCCGTGCGCACCGCCATGCCCCAACAGCAAGAGGATCGATCCATGCGTCTCAGCCACCTTGCCTGCGCCATCGCCCTCGGCCTCGCCAGCGGCGTCGGCCAGGCCGCCACCGCCTACGTGTCCAACGAGAAGGACGACAGCATCAGCGTGATCGACCTGGACAGCCTCGAGGTCACCGAGACCCTGGCCGTCGGCATGCGCCCGCGCGGCCTGCTGCTGTCGGCCGATCACCAGCTGCTGTACATCTGCGCCAGCGACTCGGACCGGGTGCAGGTGATGGACCTGGCCACGCGGCAGATCGTCAAGGAGCTGCCCTCCGGCGCCGACCCCGAGCAGTTCGCCCTGCACCCCAACGACCGCTGGCTGTACATCTCCAACGAGGACGATGCCCTGGCCACGGTGGTCGATACACAAACGGACGAGGTGCTGGCGCAGATCGACGTCGGCGTCGAGCCCGAGGGCATGGCGGTCAGCCCGGACGGCAAGTGGGCGGTCAACACCAGCGAGACCACCAACATGCTGCACTGGATCGACACCGCCACCCAGCAGCTGATGGACAACACCCTGGTGGACCAGCGCCCGCGGCACGTCGAGTTCGACAGGGACGGCACGCGCCTGTGGGCCTCGGCGGAGATCGGCGGCACGGTCACGGTGCTCGACGTCGCCACCCGCCAGGTGCTCAAGGTGCTGAGCTTCCAGATCAAGGGCGTGCACCCGGACAAGGTGCAGCCGGTCGGGGTCAAGCTCAGCGCCGACGGCCGCTACGCCTTCGTCGCCCTGGGCCCGGCCAACCACGTGGCGGTGGTCGACGCCAAGACTTACGAGGTCCTCGACTACCTGCTGGTGGGCCGGCGCGTCTGGCACCTGGCCTTCACCCCGGACCAGAAGCGCCTGCTGACCACCAACGGGGTCAGCGGCGACGTCTCGGTGATCGAGGTGGACAGCCTCAAGGTGAGCAAGTCGATCAAGGTCGGCCGCTACCCCTGGGGCGTGGTGGTGACGCCGTGAACGCCCTCGAGGTCAGCGACCTGGCCTTCGCCTATGGCCCCCGCCAGGCCCTGCAGGACCTGAGCTTCAGCGTGGCGCCCGGCCGCTTCGCCGCGCTGCTGGGCCCCAACGGCGCCGGCAAGTCGACCCTGATCGCCCTGCTCACCCGCCTCTACGACCTGCAGCAGGGCGAGATCCGCGTGCTGGGCAGCAGCCTCGCTCGCCAGCCGCACCTGGCCCTGCGCCAGCTCGGTGTGGTGTTCCAGCAGAGCACCCTGGACCTGGACCTCGGCGTCGAGCAGAACCTGCACTACCACGCCGCCCTGCATGGGCTGGGGCGGCGCCAGGCGCAGGCGCGGATCGACGAGGAGCTGGCGCGCCAGCAGCTCGGCGAACGTCGCCATGACAAGGTTCGCGCCCTCAATGGCGGCCACCGCCGCCGCGTGGAGATCGCCCGCGCCCTGCTGCATCGGCCGCGCCTGCTGCTGCTCGACGAGGCCAGCGCCGGACTCGACCCGGCCAGCCGCCTGGCGCTGAACCGGCATGTACGCCAGCTGTGCCGCGACCAGGGCCTGGCGGTGCTGTGGACCACCCATTTGCTCGACGAGGTGCAGGCCGACGACGAGCTGCTGGTCCTCGACCACGGCCGCCTGGCGGCCCAGGGACCAGCCCAGCGCGTCAGCGCCGGCGACGTCAGCCTGACCGCCACCTTCGCCCGCCTGACCGCGGAGCAGGCATGAAACGCCTGGCAGGGTGCGCCGCGCACAGCGCCGTCACACCACGCCAGCCCCTGGTGCGCACCGCGCACCCTGCCCACACATGGCAACCGACGGAGCCCGCGTCATGACCGCCTACTGGTACTGCCTGGCCGGCATCCTGCGCCGCGAATGGCTGCGCTTCGTGTTGCAGCGCTCGCGCTTGCTCAGCGCCCTGGTGCGCCCGCTGCTGTGGCTGCTGGTGTTCGCCGCCGGCTTTCGCGCCGCGCTGGGCATCGCCATCATCGCCCCCTATGACACCTACATCACCTACGAGACCTACATAGTGCCGGGGCTGGCCTGCATGATCCTGCTGTTCAACGGCATGCAGGGCTCGCTGTCGATGGTCTACGACCGCGAGATGGGCAGCATGCGCGTGCTGTTGACCAGCCCGCTGCCGCGGGCCTTCCTGCTGGCCGGCAAGCTGCTGGCCACGGCGCTGATCTCGCTGCTGCAGGTCTATGCCTTCCTCGCCATCGCCTGGTTCTATGGCGTGCAGCCGCCGGCCTGGGGACTGCTCGCCGCCCTGCCGGCGCTGCTGCTGGTGGCGCTGCTGCTCAGTGCCCTGGGGTTGCTGCTGTCCAACGGCATCCGCCAGCTGGAGAACTTCGCCGGGGTGATGAATTTCGTGATCTTCCCGCTGTTCTTCCTCTCGTCGGCGCTCTACCCGTTGTGGAAGATGCGCGAGGCCAGCGAATGGCTGTACTGGCTGTGCGCCCTCAACCCCTTCAGCCATGCGGTGGAGCTGGTGCGCTTCGCCCTCTACCAGCGCCTGAGCCTCGACGCCCTGCTGATCTGCCTGGGCCTGACCGGGCTGTTCGCCGCGCTCGCGGTCTGCACCTTCAACCCGCAGCACGCCGCCCTGCGCCGCGCCAGTTAGCCACCGCGATCGGCCCTCGCCCCGCTCCACCCGGCCGGCGGCCCTTATCCGCCTACTACTTTGGTACTGCTTTTGCTCTCCATCGTAGAATTTCCAAAGCAGGATCAATGCCTTGTAATAGGTCCATAACAAGAACCGAGACCTAAGGCGATGAAACACTGCGTGCCCACGGGGCTACCTGCCCGATTGATGAGCGGCCTGCTCGGCCTGCTGCTGATCCCCCTCGCCCAGGCCGAGCTGTTCTCCGCCGACGGCTATCGCCTCGGCCAGTACCGCAGCCCGACCCCGGCCAGTGCCGAACCCGCCCGCACCCTCGATACCGCCGCCCTGCAGCGGCTGCTGGCCGAGCAGCCGCGCACCGCGCTGATCGACACCTACCGTCGGCCGTGGCGCAACGGCCAGTTCATCGAGGACGAGGTGCACGCCAACCTGCCCGGCAGTCTGTGGCTGGCCAACACCGGCGACGGCCGGCTGGATGAGCGCTGGCAGGCCTACTTCAGCCACCATCTGCGCGAAATCAGCCACGGCGACCCGGGTTGGCCGCTGGTGTTCTACTGCCGCTCGGACTGCTGGCTGAGCTGGAACGCGGTCAAGCGCGCCCATCGCCTGGGCTATGGCAACCTCTACTGGTACCGTGACGGCATCGACGCCTGGGAGCAGGCCGGCCTGCCCCTGCTGCCGGCGCGGCCGGCGGCGCTGCCCTGAGGCCGCGCGCTTTCCCCCGCACCGTCACCGCAGCATAATCAGAACAACGAGGTGAAAGGCCATGTACAAGATCCTGATTGCCGACGACCACCCGCTGTTTCGCGAAGCCATCCATAACGTCATCAGCGACGGCTTTCCCGGCAGCAGCATCATGGAAACCGCCGACCTGGACAGCGCCCTGGCGCTGACCCTGGAACACGACGACCTCGACCTGATCCTGCTGGACCTCAACATGCCCGGCATGCACGGCCTGAACGGCCTGATGCAGCTGCGCAACGAGGCGCCGACCATTCCGGTGGTGATCGTCTCCGCCGAACAGGACAAGCAGGTGGTGCTGCAGGCCATCACCTACGGCGCGGTCGGCTTCATCACCAAGTCCTCGCCGCGGGCGCAGATGACCGAGGCCATCGCGCAGATCCTGGGCGGCAACGTCTACCTGCCACCGGACATCATCCGCAGCCAGGGCAACAGCTCGCGGCGCAGCCACCCGGAGAACCCGAGCATCTCCGCCGAGCTGCTCAACGCCCTGACCCGCAAGCAGCTGCTGGTACTGGAGCGCATGACCAAGGGCGAGTCGAACAAGCAGATCGCCTACAGCCTGGACATCGCCGAGACCACGGTCAAAGCCCATGTCTCGGCGATCCTGCGCAAGCTCAACGTGCACAACCGGGTGCAGGCGATTCTCTCGGCCGGGGATATCGACTTCGCCGCCTATCTGCGGCGTTGAGCGCCGACGTTTGAGCCGGCGCGAAGGAGCCCCACCTTGATACCGGACTGGCAATTCGGTGTGTCGTTTTTCGGTTTTTTGGGCATGACCCATTGTGGTGTGTACCTGCCGAGTAGGTTTCGCCCCTCATGGGCGAGTTACTTTCTCTTTGCTTGTGCAAAGAGAAAGTAACCAAAGAGAAAGCACACCCGACATCCGGGTCTCGCTACGCTCGACTTCCCTCGTTCCGGTGCCGCTCCGGGGGCCGTGCCGAAGGGCCATCCCTGGCCAATCGGCACTCTCGCCGCATCCATGCGGCTCGTCCCCCTGCGCAACACCTCCGCTCGGCCTCCTGACGGGGCCCGATCGCGCGCTTACACATTCTTCTCAAGGCATTGTCTCGTGGTGTCTGTGTTGTACTTTTGACTGCGTTTGCCCAGGCGCCGCCCAAGTCCCCTCCAAGAGGCCGAGTGGAATCGTCGTGGAGTGGGTTGAGCGGCATGGATGCCGCGAGAGCTGCGATGGGCCAGGGATGGCCCTTCGCAGCGTGCCCACGGAACGATGATGGAACGAGGGAACCCCGGCGCAGCCGGGGCCGGATGATGGGGTGGCCTTCTTTTTGGTTACTTTTTCTTGGCCAGGCAAGAAAAAGTGACTCGCCCGTGAGGGGCGAAACCAGAATTCGGACTCGACCCGGTAATGAGCCGGGCGGCGAAACCTATGGAGTCGCGCTGCCACTTTGCAGCCAGGCTAGCTCTTATGCCCCCTGCCCGCCCCGCTCCAGCAGATGACTCATCGCCGTCTTCAGCTTCATCGGCCGCACCGGCTTGTGCATCAGGGTATGGCCCAGCTCGCGCATCTGCAGCTTCAGCTCGTTGCTGTAGTTGGCGGTGATCATCAGCGCCGGCAGCGGCGCGCTGCGCCGTGCGTTGATCAGGGCCACGGCGTCGACGCCGTTGCGCTCGTCGTCCAGGTGGTAGTCGGCGATCAGCAGGTCGGCGTCGGCGTGGTAGTTGTCCACCTGGCGCGCCAGGTCCTCCTCGCTCAGGGCGGTGACCACCTGGCAGCCCCAGGTTTCCAGCAGGGTGCGCATGCCGGCGCAGATCGCCGCGTCGTTGTCCAGCACCCAGATGCGCGCGCCGCGCAGGCGCTCGAGCAGCAGGTCCGGGGTGTCGTGGATCACCCGTGCCCGCGGCGCGCGGGTGGTCAGCGGCACCTCGATGGCGAACATCGAGCCCTTGCCGGGCTGTGAGCGCACGCGGATGCGGTGGCCGAGCATGCCGGCGATCTTCTCCACTATGGCCAGGCCCAGGCCCAGGCCGCGGTCCTGCTTACGCTGACCGGCGTCGCCGCGCTTGAACTCCTGGAAGATCTCGCCGAGCTTGTCCGCGGCGATGCCGACGCCGGTGTCCCACACCTCGATCGACAGGCTCTGTCGCCGGCGCCGGCAACCGAGCAGGATGCGCCCGCTACGGGTGTAGCGGATGGCATTGCTGAGCAGGTTACGCAGGATCCGCGCGAGCAGCTGGATGTCGCTGCGCACCAGCGCCGAGCTGGGCAGGTAGTCCAGGCACAGGCCCTCGCTGCCGGCGATCTGGTGATACTCGGCGGCGAGGTTCTCCAGCAGTTCGCTGACGGCGAAGGGGGCGATGTCCGCCTTGATCACCCCGGCGTCGAGCTTGGAGATGTCGACCAGGGTGCCGAGCAGGCTTTCGACGTCCTCCAGGGAGTTGCTGACGTTGCGCACCAGGCCCAGGCTGTCGCCCGGCTGCTGCTTCTCCAGCAGCGCACTGGTGAACAGCCGCGCGGCATTCAAGGGCTGCAGCAGGTCGTGGCTGACCGCGGCGAGGAACTTGGTCTTCGACAGGTTGGCCCGCTCGGCCTCGCCCTTGGCCTCGCGCAGGCGCCCCTCCATCTGCGTGCGCTCGTCGATCTCGCGGCGCAGCTGGCCGTTCAGCTCGGTCAGCTCGGCGGTGCGTTCGCGCACCCGTTGTTCCAGGTGCTGGTAGGCCTGGTGCAGGGCCTCGGCGGTGCGCCGGCGCTCGGTGATGTCGCGGATCAGCACGAAGATCCCGGTCACCTCGCCGCTGGCCTGGCGGTTCGGCACGTAGGAACGCAGCATGTAGCGCTCCTGGCCCTGGTGGTTGGTCTCGGCGAACTCGAAGGTCACGCTCTCGCCGGACAGCGCCCGCTCGATATAGGGTTCCAGGCGCCGACAGTGTTCCTCGCTGTGCACCTGGCGCAGGCTCTGGCCGAGCATGGCGCCGCGCGGCCAGCAGTACCACTCCTCGTAGACCTTGTTGGTGAAGTCGTAGACCAGGTCGGCGTTGAGGTAGGCGATCAGCGCCGGCACGTGGTCGGTGATCAGGCGAATCCAGCGCTCGCTCTCGCTCAGCGCCTCGGCGTGGCGGTAGCGCTCGGTGATGTCGGTGAAGGTGTTGACGAAGCCGCCGGTCGGCAGCGCATGGGTGCGCACCTCGAGCATGCGTCCGTCGAACAGACGCAGCTCCAGCTCCTCGACCGGTCTGCCGGCGGCATCGCGGCTGTCGGGGGTGAGCAGGGCCAGTTCGCTGTCGGCCATCACCTCGGCGAACGGCCGGTGCGCGCTGATCGGCGCCAGGCCGCAGAGGTCGAGGAAGCGGTGGTTCCACAGTTCCAGCTGGCCTTCGGCGTTGACCATGGCCATGCCCTGGGACAGGTTGTCCACCGCGCGCTGCAACAGGCGCGACTTCTGCGCCACGGCCTGCTCGCGGCGCTGGGTCTCGCTCAGCTTGACCTCGGTGATGTCGGTGTAGAGGATCACCAGCCCGCCCTCGCGGGTCGGCCGCTCGCTGACCTGCACCCAGCGCCCGTCGCGCAGGCGATAGAGCAGGTGCTCGTCGCCATGGCCGCGCTGCTCCTCCACCACCAGCCCGGTGCTGCGGCTCAGGCGCTTGATCTCGGCCAGGCGCAGGCCGCCGCCGATACGCACGCGGCTGCCGGCCCAGAGCGCCTTGAAGCGGCTGTTGAACAGCACGATGCGCTGCTCGCGGTCGAACAGCACGAAGGCGTCGGAGATGCTCTCGATGGCGTCGATCAGGTGCTGGTGGGCGGTTTCCGCGCGCAGCCGGGCATCGCTGAGCAGCTGGTTGCTGGATTTCAGCTCGGCCATCGCCTGGTTCAGTGCGTCGGTGCGCTCGCGCACCTGCTCGGCCAGCACCACCGAATGCTGGAAGGCCGCGTAGGCGTCGTCGCCGCGGGAGTTGATCGACTCGACCCGCTCGATCAGCGCGCCGTTGATCCGCTTGAGCTTGCGGTTCTCCTCCTCCAGGGCGCGGCAGCGCTCGAGCAGCGCGGCGCCATCAGCCCCGACCGGGGTGGCCGATGGCGACTCCGGTGAAGGTCTGGTTGATGTGCATGCCATTGAACTGCTCTCCGTAGGTGTTGAAGCCGATGACCCGCTGGCTGCGCAGCAAGGCGGCGACCGCCTCGACGCCATCCTCGGCCTCGATCTCCAGGCGCCGCAGGAAACAGTCGCAACCTATGGTCAGCAGCACCGGGCCGAGGCGCCGGCGCAAGCCGTCGAAGGCGCCCTCGAGGTTGGCCA
This sequence comes from Pseudomonas lalucatii, assembly GCF_018398425.1. Lineage (NCBI taxonomy): Bacteria > Pseudomonadati > Pseudomonadota > Gammaproteobacteria > Pseudomonadales > Pseudomonadaceae > Pseudomonas > Pseudomonas lalucatii. The sequence goes on from NZ_JADPMV010000002.1 coordinate 240,194, forward strand.
GCAGCGGCCCGGGGCGCATGGCGGTGAGGACGATGCCGTTCTCCACCGCGCAGTAGAAGCTCAGGCTGAGGTCCTCGTTGACCCGCTGGATCGAGCGTACGTAGTACTGGCCGCCGATGCGCACGGCCAACGGATGGGCGGCGAACAGGCGCAGGTCGAGTTCCTCCACGGCCACACCGATCAGCCGTGCGTACTCCAGGGCGGCCGGCGCGGCATTCAGCTCGTGCACCCGACGGCGGGCGCTGTCGGCCTGGGTGACCACCAGTTTGTCGGTGCGCGGCTCGATGTGATGGGTGCTGAACACCTCGAAGTCCAGCCAGGTGTTGAACAGCACCACCACCGCCGCGCCGGTGTGGAACTGGCCGCCGAAGTAGACATGGGTATGGGTCAGGTGGTTGTCGTCGCCGGCCGAGCCGCCGAAGTGCGGGATGCTGCCGAAGGCCGCGCTGAGCGCGCCGAGCACCACTTCCTCGCGGCTGGACAGGCCGTCGAGCAGGGTCAGGGCGAAGCTGTGGCCCTTGATCGGCGCCAGCTCGTTGTGGCGGCAGTCGCCGACCAGGCGCTCGACCAGCTGCTGGGCGTCGATCAGGCTGAAGCGCTCCATCTCGTCGATCAGCGCGCCGGCCACCGAGAAGCTGCGGTGGTCGAAGCCCACCGCGCTGACGCAGCCGCGACCGTAGCCCTGGGGGGTGATCTCGCCGGCGCTGGTGCAGCCGACCAGGCTGATGCCGCCGAAATGCTGTTCCAGCGCCGCACCGAGGCCCTGCAAGTCGTATTCGGCGGAACAGAAGAACAGCACGAAGCCCAGGTGCGGATGGATCAGCTGGCGCGCCAACTCCTGGGCCACCTGCTCCACGTCCCGGGCCGCCGACATCGCCGTCACCACGTCTTCCGCCCGCTCCTGCCGCATAAACTGCCCCATGAAAAAGCCTACTCGTCATGGGGATTCTACGAAGCCAGGCCGGCGCGCCCCATGCTACTTGAGTGCCGCCGGACCTACTCCCTAAGTAGCATCTTGGGCTGGGTTAGCCGCGCCGCGGCGTAGCCCAGCGGCGATGAGCGGGGATGCAACGCCCGGTCAGAACCAGCGCCTCAGGCACAGCGGCAAGGCGCCGAACAGGGCGCTCATCGGCAGCAGGATCAGCGGCAGGTCCAGGCCCCAGAAGCTCCAGAAATCCCACATGGCCACCTCCCATGAAAAAGCCGGACGGGGCTGCCCCCGTCCGGCTCGTGCGCTCGCCCTTACCAGCTCAGCACGGCACCCACGGCGAAGGTGTCGGTGTCCTCGCCCAGGCCGCTGCCGGCGGCGGCATCGATCTGGTACTGGTTGTACTCGGCGACCAGTTTGAGGTTGTCGTTGATGGTGCGAAAGTAGGCGATGCCGCGGGTCTCGTAGTCGGCGGCGCTGCCCAGGCCGTTGCCGTCGTCCTCGGTCTTGCCGTAGGACAGCGCGACGCGGTTCTTGCCGAAGCTGTAGGAGCCCTGCAGCAGGTAGCCGTCGCTGTCGATCTCGCGCAGCGTGGCCTCGCCGGCATTGTTGGTGAAGAAGGGGTTGATGCCCTCGGCCTGGAAGCCCGAGGCGGTGACCGAGAAGCCGGCCATCTTGGCCTGCACGCCGTAGCCCAGGCCCTGGGAGGTCACCGAGTCGACGCTGCTGTCGGTGTTGTCAGAGGTCTGGTAGGCGCCGTTGAGCCAGGAGTAGATGGTCGCCCCGCCCAGGTCGAACTGGTAGCTGACCTCGGACTCGAAGCGCGGCTCTTCCTGGTAGGAACGGCCGACGGCGCTGTCGTCGTTGGTGTCCACCGGGTCCATGATGCCGACCGCGAAGCGCAGGCCCTCGGCCAGGTTGTTGTTGCGGTAGGTGATCTGCGAGGTCGGGAAGGGATAGGGGTAGCCGGTGCCGATGTTGCCGAAGGACACGCCGGTGCCGTCGACCAGGCCGAGGGTGTCGCTGACGTTGCCGTAGCCGGCGAGCAACTCGTCGAGGAAGATGTTGGAGCGCGAGAACAGGCCGAAATCCTTGCCCACCAGCACCTCGCCCCACTCCGGGCTGGCCACGGTGCCGTAGAACTGACGCACGTCGATGGCGGTGGCGGTGCCGTTGGTCTCGCTGTCGTTGATGGTCACCCAGAAGGATGAACGGCCACCGAGCTTGAGGTCGTCGATCTGCTTGCCGAAGTTGAAGCCGATCCAGTTGGGCAGGAAGCCCATCTTCACCCGCGACTGGCGGCGGTCGTTCAACTCACCCTCGCGGTCGACGTCGCTGTTGACATAGAAGGCGTTGATGTAGCCGTCGGTGGAGAAGGTGGTGTCGTCCTGGTCGTACAGGACGATCTCGGCGGCAGCCTGCTGGGCCGTGGCCAGGGCGACGGCGGCCGTCAGGGTCAGGGGCAGCAATCGGATGGTGGCGATCTTGTTGTTGTGCATAACGCTCTCCGTCAGGTGGGACGACCGCAGGACGGCCGGGTCGGAGGCGATTATCGAAAGCCGGCGGCGGCGGCCATACGCTGCCTTGGCGCCGGTTGCCCGCTGCTTTGGTCGGGCGCACCGCAGGGGGTAGCTGCGCCTAGTCCCCCTCCCCCGACCCTGGCCGAAAGGCGGTCGGCCCAAGGTCGTAGGCCAGACGAGACGAACGCGCCAGCCCCAGGCTGGCTCCGCGTGCCGTCATGCAGGTGGGTGACGAGGCTTGACTGCGCCCAGGCGCCGTGGATGCTCAGGGCGGCGCCGAGCAGCCCGGTTCGCTTGGCGCGCCGCTGGCCAGCACGCGCCAACCGCCCCGCGCCTGGCACAGGGCGTCATGAGCGTGCAGCAGCGGGGGCCGCTCGAGGCTGCCCAGCACCCGCTGCACGGCCTCGCCATGGGCCACCGGCAAGCCGGCCAGGTGCTGCTGCCAGCGCTGCTCGGCATCCCCGATACGGACGCGGCCTGCTCGCCCAGCTGACGCGCCGCTTCGCCGCAGGCCGCGCGCAGCTCCGGCTCTGCCAGCAGCGCCAGGCGCTCGCCTTGCGCCGCCAGAAACGCCTCGATATGCCCGATCAGCTCAGGCGCCGAGGCCTGCGGCGACTGCACCGCGAACAGAATGCCGCGCCGCCGCTGCACCTGGCGGAAGCCGCAGAACAGGGCGTAGCCCAGCTGCAGTTCGCCGCGCAGGCGCCTGAAGAACGGCCCCTGGTAGAGCTGCGCCAGCAGGCGCCAGGCCGCCTCGGTGGCGGCGTCGGCCGCCGGCTGCGGGCAGAACAGCAGCAGCGCCGACTCCTCGCCGGCGATGGCCGCGTCGCGCCAGTAGCGCCCCGGCTCAGGCGGCGCAAGGGGCGCGGCGGGCGGCAGGACGCGGGTGCCGGCGAACTGCCGCTCGAGCGCCTGCCGCTCGCGCGCGGCGAAGCCCATCCCCAACCCTTCGAGACGGGCCTGGCGATAGATCTCCGGCACCCGCGCCGGACTCGGCGGCTGAGGCGCAGGGCGAGATTCGGCAAACAGCTCGGGCAGGCGCCCAAGCAGCTGGCGCAGCGGCATCTGCGCCGCCGTGCCCGCCCCCGGCTCTGGCCAGGCCTCCTGCGGCGCCGCGCACAGGCGGGCCAGCGCCTGCGCCAGTACCCTGGGCACCAGCTCCGAGCCGCCCTCCAGCGTCAGCTGCACGCCGTCGCCCTCGACCGCCAGGCGCAGCATCACGCCGACCTGCTGCGCATCGGCCTGCACCCCGCGCAGCCTCTCCTGGCCATACGCCAGCAGTGCCGCCGGGGCCTGCGCCGCAGCGAACCGGAGCATCCCCTGGAAGGCGGCCCGACCGGGCTCCGCGCCAGGCGCGGGGCACCAATCCAGCGCGGCCCTTATGCCCAGCGGTGGCAGCGGCGGCATCACGCTGTCGAGGAAGGGGTTGGCGGCCGGCAGGTGCCAGCGCCATGCCCGGGGCGGCGCGGCGAGCGGCGTCGCCCGGCATAGGCGCAGGTCAAACCCGGCGCCGGGCCAGGCCGGCGCCTCGGCGGGACCGACGAGCAGGCTGATCCCCGCTCCGCGTCCTGCAGCTGGGCGAGGAGCGCCTGCACGACCGCCTGCCTCTCGGTGGCCGGGCCCGGCAACGCGCCTCGCCCGGCCGCCAGGCGCTCCTGCCAATGGCGCGCCAAGGCCAGGGGCCCGAGTATCTGCAGCTGCCGGCCCTCAAGCGCGTCCTGACGCTCGGCCAGCGCGCGCCAGTCCGCCGCGGACGCCAGAAACGCCAGCCAGTCCCGCAGCGCCGCGGCGATGACCGCCGGGCTCTGGCCGGCCTGTTCGACCCCGGCGAAACTCAGCAACAACAGGGCCTGACCGAGGTGGCGATACACCAGGCGCGCCTCGACGCCACGGCACAATCCCGCCTCCTCCAGCCTGGCCGCCAAGCCCCCGGCCGAGCGGGTCGGCAGGATCTGCTGGAGCAACCCCAGGGCCTCGCCGAACGCCGCGGCCCTGACCCGCGCCGGTGACTCCAGGGCGAAGCCCAGTTGCAGACTGGGCTGGCTGCCGCGCAGGCCCATGCGCAGATGCCGCGCCCGCAGGGGCAGCAGCGAGGGCGGCGCGGCCTGCACCTGGCGCGCGCTCGCCGGCAGGCTGTCGCCGTGGCGCCGGGCCAGGGACAAGAGCTCGGCGCACGACTGCGGCCCGGCCAGCACCAGGGACAGTTGCCCGGCGCGGTAGAAGCGTCGATGGAAGGCCCGCAGCGCCTGCTGGAACGCGGCGCTGTCCACCGGCAGGCTGTCGCGGTTGCCGGCCAGGAATGCCGCACCGCGATGGTCGACCGGCAATGCCTGGCCCAGCGCGGCATCCAGCAGGGTGTCGGCGTCCTGGCCGCGGGCGAGGAACTCCGCATGCAGCACCTCGCGCTCGCGCCGTTGCGCGGCCGGCTCGAGCAGCGGCCTGGCCAGCATGTCGAGCATGCGCGCCAGGGCGCCGTCTAGCCGGTCGGCCGGGACCTCGCAGAAGTAGTCGGTGTGGCGCGCCTGGGTCGAGGCGTTGACCTGGCCGCCACAGCCCTGCACATAGGCCATCAGTCCCTGCTCGGGCGCGAACGCCGCGCTGCCGAGGAAGACCAGGTGTTCGAGAAAGTGCGCCAGGCCGGGATAGGCGGCGGGTTCGTCATGGCTGCCGGCGGCGACCCGCAGACTGATCGCCGCCCGCGCCGCACCCGGCCGGCTGAGCAGCAGTAGCCCCAGGCCATTGTCCAGGCGCCGGCGGACGGGCCGTGGCGCTTGACTCTCAGGCAATCGGGGCGGGGCGGACATGGGCGGGACGGGCTCGGATACGGTTCGGCCAGCCCAGGGTCGCCGCGAGCCGGCGGTGGCGCAATAGTACTTTGGCTGCAGCGGCCTCGGACTAAGGTCGCAGACGAGGGCCGCCGGCGGCCGGGTCCCATCCTCGGCGCCCGGGCGGGATAAACAGAAAACCCCGCACGGGGCGGGGTTTTCTGTTTCAGGGCAGCGGCGCGGCGCCCTGGTAGATGGCGTCCCCTACTGGAGTCGAACCAGTATCTAGCCCTTAGGAGGGGCTTATTCTATCCATTGAACTAAGGGGACGCGGTGGCGCGCGACAGCATCGCAACGGCCGGGGCGCATCTTAACGAGCGAATGCGCATTTGTCATGCAGCCACCGGCGCCTCCTCAGCCGAACAGGCCCAGGGTGTGCAGGAACACCACCAAGATGCCCAGCGGGGTAACCCAGCGCAGCACCTGCCACCACAGCTTGAACAGCCGCGGCTGGTCGAGCCCCAGCGCCTCCTGGACGCTGTCGCGGCTGAGCACCCAGCCGGTGAACAGCACGGTGCCCAGGCCGCCCAGCGGCATCAGCAGGTTGGTGGTCAGGTAGTCCAGGCAGTCGAAGAAGGTCTTGCCGAACAGGGTGAACTCGCTCCAGGCATTGAACGACAGCACCGTGCCCAGGCTCAGCAGCCACAGGGCCACGCCGCTGAGCAGCACCGCCTTGAGGCGACCGATGCCGAACTTCTCGCTGAGCCAGGAGATGGTCGGCTCGCTCAGGGAGATCGCCGAGGTCAGGGCGGCGATCGCCAGCATGACGAAGAACAACCCGCCGACCAGCTGGCCCAGCGGCATCTGGCCGAAGGCGATCGGCAGGGTGACGAAGATCAGCCCAGGGCCGGCGCCCGGCTCCAGGCCGTTGGCGAATACCAGCGGGAAGATCGCCAGGCCGGCCAGCAGCGCCACCCCGGTGTCGGCCAGGGCGACCATGATCGCGGTGCGGGCGATCGAGGTGCCGGCCGGCAGGTAGGAGCCGTAGACCATCATCGCGCCGCTGGCCAGGCTGAGGGTGAAGAAGGCATGGCCCAGGGCCACCAGCACGCTCTGGGCGCTGAGCTTGCTGAAGTCGGCGTCGAACAGGAAGTGCAGCGCGGCGCCGAAGTGGCCGGTGGTGGCGGCATAGCCGACCAGCACCAGCAGCAACAGGAACAGCCCCGGCATCATGAAGCGCAGTGCGCGCTCCAGGCCCTCGCGCACGCCCAGGGCGACGATGCCCAGGGTCACCAGCAGCACCAGGGTGCCGAAGCCGGCCAGTTTCCACGGGTCGCCGAGCATGGCGCCGAACAGCGCGCCACTACGCTCGCCGTCCAGTCCGGCGAATTCGCCCATGGCGGCGGCCGGCGCATAGGCCACGGCCCAGCCGGCCACCACCGCGTAGAAGCTGAGGATCAGGAAGCCGGTGAGCACCGCCACGCTGCCGAGGATGCGCCAGTGGCGGCTGGCTCCCGCCTGCCTGGCCAGGGCGGCCATGGCGCCCTCCGGGTTGGCCCGGCCGCGGCGGCCGATCATCACCTCGGCCATCAGCAGCGGAATGCCGATGACCAGGATGCAGGCCAGGTAGACCAGGACGAAGGCGCCGCCGCCGTTCTCGCCGGTGATGTAGGGGAACTTCCAGATATTGCCCAGGCCCACGGCCGAGCCGGTGGCGGCGAGGAAGAACGCCCAGCGCGACGACCACAGGCCACGGCCGACGTTGCTGGAGGCACCGGCCAGGTGGCCGGCGGCGATGCTGTCTTGACTCATTGGGACTTGCCCTCTTGTTGTTGTGAAAAAGTCAGTCGAAAAACAACGGTGGGTTACGCCTAGGGCCAACCCACCCTAGGGATCAGCGCCCGCCGCGCAGGCGTTCCTCGGCCAGGCGGTCGGCGATGGCGGTGGTGGTGGCGCCTTCGCGCTCGGCGCGCTGGAAGATCTCCGTCAGGGTTTGTCCGATGCCCTCGATATGCGCCTTCAGTTCGGCCGCGCTGCCCCCGGTGCGCTCGTAGCAGACATCGATGATGCCGCCGGCGTTGATCGCGTAGTCCGGCGCGTACAGGCAACCGCGACGCTGCAGCTCCTCGGCCAGTTCGGCACTGGCCAGCTGGTTGTTGGCTGCGCCGGCGATCACCGGCGCGCGCAGCGCCTCCAGGCTGTGCGGGTTGATGATCGCGCCCATGGCGCAGGGGGCGAACACGTCCACGTCCAGGCCGTAGATATCGTTCTGGCCGACCGCGGTGGCGCCCAGTTGCTCCACCGCCCGGCGCACGTTGGCCTCGACTATGTCGGTCACCCACAGCTCGGCGCCGGCCTCCTTGAGCTGCTTGGCCAGGCCGAAACCGACCTGGCCGACGCCCTGGATCGCCACCTTCAGGCCCCTGAGGTCATCGCGGCCGAGGCGATGCCTGACCGCCGCCTGCAGGCCGATGAACACGCCATAGGCGGTCGAGGGCGACGGGTCGCCGTTGCGCAGGCCGCCGCCGACCAGGGCCTCGCGCTGACCGGCGCCGGCCACGTGGCGGGTGCGCTCGGCCATGATCTGCATCTCGGCCACGCCGGTGCCGGAGTCGGCGGCGGTGATGTAGCGCCCGCCCAGGCTGTCGACGAAGTCGCCCATGGCCTGGAACAAGGCCTCGCTCTTGCCGGTGTGCGGGTTGCCGATGATCACCGCCTTGCCGCCGCCCAGCGGCAGCTTGGCCAGCGCCGACTTGTAGCTCATGCCGCGGGACAGGCGCAGCACGTCGCGCAGCGCCTCGTCGTCGCTGGCGTAGGACCACATGCGGCAACCGCCGAGGGCCGGGCCGAGCGTGGTGTCGTGAATGGCGATGATGGCCTTGAGGCCGGACGCCTGGTCGTGGCCATAGACCACCTGCTCGTGCTGATCGAAATCGACGTGGGAAAACACGGACATGAAGAATCCTCGGGTTTCTGGTTGTAGGGGGTCGCCCCTCTCCCGGCACGGGAGAGGGTTTCGGCTAAGGATCGGGGTGCTTAAGCGGCCGGCTCGAACAGCTGCACGGCCTGGATTTCGCTGGCCAGCAGGCGCGTCTTGAGCTGGCGCGCCTGCTCACGGACCCTGGCCACCGCCTGCTCCTTGACGTGGCCGTAGCCGCGGATCTGCTCCGGCAGTTCGGCCAGGGCCACCGCGCTGCGGTAGTTGCCGGGCTTGAGCTCGGCCAGCAGGTGCTCGACGCCGTGCTCGTAGTCCTCGATCAGCTCGCGCTCCAGGCGGCGCTCGGCGCCATAGCCGAAGGGGTCCAAAGGCGTGCCGCGGAGAAACTTGAACTTGGCCAGCAGGGCGAAGGCCTTGATCATCCAGGGACCGAACTGGCGCTTGCGCGGCGCGCCGGTGACCGGATCGGCCTTGCTCAGCCAGGTCGGCGCCAGGTGGAACTGCAGGCGATAGTCACCGGCGAACTGCACCTCCAGCTGGCGGATGAAACTGCCGTCGCTGTACAGCCGCGCCACCTCATACTCGTCCTTGTAGGCCAGGAGCTTGAAGTAGTAGCGCGCCACAGCCTTGCTCAGCGCCTGGTCGGCGCCCTGGTCGGCGCGGGCCACGCGCTGTACCAGCTCGCGGTAGCGTTCGGCGTAGGCGACGTTCTGGTAGGCGGTGAGGCGGGCCGCGCGGTCGTCGACGAGTTCCTCAAGGGTCTGGCAACGCGGCGCCTCGCGCACCTTGGGTGCGGCCAGTTTCTCCACCGCGGCCAGGTCATGGGCGGCGCGCCGGCCCCAGAGGAAGGCTTGCTGGTTGAGCGCAACCGCCACGCCGTTGAGCTCGATGGCCTTGGCGATGGCCTCGGCCGAGATCGGCACCAGGCCTTTCTGGTAGGCGAAGCCGAGCATAAACAGGTTGCTGGCGATGCTATCGCCGAGCAGGCGGGTGGCCAGGCGGGTGGCGTCGACGAAGTGGGTCTTGTCCGCGCCCACCGCCTCGACCAGCGCCTCGCGCATGGCCGCCCCCGGCACCTGGGCATCCGGGTTGCGGGTGAACTCGGCGGTGGCCGCCTCAAAGCTGTTGATCACCGCATGGGCGATCTTGTCGTTGAGTTTGGCCAGGGCATCCTCGCTGGCGGCCACCACCAGGTCGCAGCCGAGCAGCAGGTCGGTCTCGCCGGCGGCGATGCGCACGGCAAAAATGTCGTCCTGCTTGGCGGCGACGCGAATATGGGTCACCACCGGGCCGAACTTCTGCGCCAGGCCGGCCTGGTCGAGCACGCTGCAGCCCTTGCCTTCCAGGTGCGCGGCCATGCCCAGCAGCGCGCCGACGGTGGTCACGCCGCTACCGCCGACGCCCGGCAGGAGGATGTTCCAAGGTCGCGACAGGCCTGGCTGCTTGGGTTCCGGCAGGGCCTCGAACAGGGCGTTCTGGCCCACCGCCTCGGGCTTGCGCAGGCTGCCGCCATGCACGGTGACGAAGCTCGGGCAGAAGCCCTCGACGCAGGAGAAGTCCTTGTTGCAGGCGTTCTGGTCGATCTCGCGCTTGCGCCCCAGTTCGGTTTCCAGCGGCAGCACCGACAGGCAGTTGGACTTGACGCTGCAATCGCCGCAGCCCTCGCACACCGCCGGATTGATGAAGGCGCGCTTCTGCGGGTCGACCAGCTTGCCGCGCTTGCGCCGGCGGCGCTTCTCGGTGGCGCAGGTCTGGTCGTAGATGATCACCGAGCAGCCCTTGAACTCGCGCAGCTCGCGCTGCACCGCGTCCAACTCGCTGCGGTGGTGGAAGCTGACGATGGGTGCGAAGCTGTCGCGGCTCGGATACTTGTCCGGCTCGTCGCTGACCAGGGCGATGCGCTTGACCCCCTCGGCGAACACCTGCTGGCTGAGCTGGTCGACACGCAGCTCGCCGTCGATCGGCTGGCCGCCGGTCATGGCCACCGCATCGTTGTAGAGGATCTTGTAGGTGATGTTGACCCCGGCGGCCACGGCCGCGCGCAGGGCCAGCTGGCCGGAGTGGAAGTAGGTGCCGTCGCCGAGGTTCTGGAAGATGTGCGGGGTATCGGTGAACGGCGCCTGGCCGATCCAGGTCGCGCCCTCGCCGCCCATCTGGGTGAAGGTGTCGGTGTTGCGGTCCATCCACTGGGTCATGTAGTGGCAGCCGATGCCGCCTTGGGCGCGGCTGCCCTCGGGCAGCTTGGTCGAAGTGTTGTGCGGGCAACCGGAGCAGAAATGCGGGGTGCGCAGGGTGCTGTGCTTGGGCGCGGCCAGGGAGGCCTCCTTGGCGGCGAGAAAGGCCAGGCGCTGCTCGATGCTGGCGCTGCTGTAGATCGGCGCCAGGCGCTTGGCGATCGCGCGGGCAATCATCGCCGGGGTCAGCTCGCTGAGGTTCGGCAACAGCGAGCTGCCCTCCTCGTCGAACTCGCCGACCACCCGCGGGCGCTTGCCCACCGGCCAGTTGTACAGCTGGCCGGTGAGCTGGTCCTCGACGATGCTGCGCTTCTCCTCGACCACCAGGATCTCGTCCAGGCCCTCGGCGAATTCGTGCACCGAGACCGGCTCCAGCGGCCAGCTCATGCCGACCTTCAGTACGCGCAGGCCGACCTGGGCGCACAGCTGCTCGTCCAGGCCGAGGTCTTCCAGGGCCTGGCGCACGTCCAGGTAGGACTTGCCGGTGGTGATGATGCCCAGGCGCGGGTTGGGCGAATCGAGCATCACCCGGTTGAGGTTGTTGGCGCGGGCGAAGGCGCGGGCCGCATAGATCTTGTAGGTGTTGAGGCGCTTCTCCTGGGCCAGGGGCGGGTCCGGCCAGCGGATGTACACGCCGTCCTCGGGCAGCTCGAAGTCCTCGGGAATCTTCACCTCGACACGCAGCGGATCGACATCCACCACCGCGGAGGAGTCGACGTTCTCGGCGATGGTCTTCAGCGCCACCCAGCAGCCGCTGTAGCGCGACAGTTCCCAGCCGATGATGCCGTAGTCGAGAATTTCCTGGACGTTGGCCGGGTTGAGCACCGGAATCGAGGCGGCGATAAAGGCGTGCTCGCTCTGGTTGGCAATGCTCGAGGACTTGCAGCCATGGTCGTCGCCGGCCAGCAGCAGCACGCCGCCATGCTCGGAGACCCCGGCCGAATTGCCGTGCTTGAACACGTCGCCGCAACGGTCGACGCCCGGGCCCTTGCCGTACCACATGGCGAACACGCCGTCGTAGCGCGCGCCGGGGAACAGGGTGGTCTGCTGGCTGCCCCATACCGCGGTGGCGGCCAACTCCTCGTTGACCCCAGGCTGGAAGTGGATGTGATTGTCCTGCAGGAAGGACTTGGCCTCCCACAGGCTCTTGTCCAGGTTGCCCAGCGGCGAGCCGCGGTAGCCGGAGATGAAGCAGGCGGTATTCAGGCCGTGGGCCGTGTCGCGTTGCTTCTGCAGCATCGGCAGGCGGGTCAGCGCCTGGGTGCCGGTGAGGTACAGGTGACCAGTGGCAAGGCGGTACTTGTCATCCAGGCGGATCTCGGCCAGAGACATGCGGGCGCTCCTTTTATTGTTATGCGAGCTGCGCGGCAACGGTTAATGCCTGCGCGGTTCTGTCGCACGCAGGATCACTGCGGGCAACGACTACCCAAGAATATGACTGAGCGGCACCGCTTTTATCTTTCTTTTTTCGGCATCAAACGCCAGTATTTCGCATTAACTGTTCAATAAAAACAAAATATCGGAATAACTCATGCAAAACCCACTGAACCCTATCGATCGCAAGATTCTCCGCCTGCTGCAACACAACGCCGACCTGTCCGCGGCGGAGGTGGCGGAGAAGGTGGAACTGTCGCAATCGCCTTGCTGGCGGCGGATTCACCGCATGCAGGAAGACGGCCTGATCGAACGCAAGGTCGCCCTGCTCAACCACAAGCTGCTCGGCTTCGGCATCACGGTGTTCGTCGACATCAAGTTGTCGGCCCACGGCCGCAGCAACCTGGAGGAGTTCGAGCAGGCAGTGGTCGGCTACCCCGAGGTGCTGGAGTGCTACACCATGGCCGGCGGCTCGGACTACCTGCTCAAGGTGGTGGCCAAGGACATCGCCGGCTACGAGCGCTTCCTGCGCGACCACCTGCTGCAGCGCCCGCACGTGCAGGAGGCGCACTCCAACATCGCCATGAGCGAGGTCAAGCGCACCACCGAGTTGCCGCTGGATTGAGCCGGCGGAGCGTGGCCCGGCCCTCAGGCGCCGGAGCGGCTGGCTTCGATCAGGCCGAGCAACTGGTCCACCGTACGCGCCAACGCGCCGGAGTTGTCCAGCAGGTACAGCCTCTCGAGCTCCGCAGCAGCGCCGCCGAACTGGGCGTTGCGCGCCAGGCGCGCCTCGATTTCCGACGGCGTCTCGCGACCACGGGCCAGCAGGCGCTGGCGCAGGACCGCAAGATCCACGGTCAGCACCACCGCGAGCAGGTCCGGGTAACGCCGACGCGCCTCGGCCAGGTAGGCGCGGGAACCATTGACCAGCACATCCTCGCCGCCGGCCAGCCATTCGTCGATCTGCCGGGGAATGCCGTAGGCCAGGCCGTTGGCGCGCCAGCTCATGGCGAAGGCACCGGCCCGCTCCTGAGCCTCGAACTGCGCCGGCGACAACGACAACGCCTCTTCGCCGAGGGCCTCGGCGGAACGGGTGATCACCCGCCGGGCGATCCGACAGCCACGCGCGGCCAGCGGCCCGCGTGCAGCCTGTAGCACGCTGTCCTTGCCCGAGCCCGAAGGCCCCATCAGATAGATCAAGCGCCCAGCCATCAGCCTCCCTCTTCGCCTGCAGCCAGATCTGCCCCAGCAGCGCCCGCCTGGCAACGGCAGCGAACGCCGGCACATCATAATCCCTGCGCCGGCCGGTGAGCGGCAGCGCCGCGCGCGAAGATTCGCGCGGACCGGCAGCCAGAATGACGGGGTTTTGCCTAGTACCGCGCACTTCTGACGATCGGTGCTGGCAAAGAGCCTTTATTCGAGCCAAAATACGACACGTAATTGGCGCCAAATAATTGTTCTTTTGACTCGATAGTCATCTCGATGCGAACGACTATGCTGGAGGAACAACGAGGGCGAAAATGGGTCTCAACCGTAACCATTTTGTAGCCTTGTGCCAGCATCGCTTTCATGAACGAACCGGTTTACTGTATGCCCCCTATGAAACAGGCCATCTATTCCAGTCGTACCGCTGACAAATTCGTTGTCCGCTTGCCCGATGGCATGCGCGAACGCATTGCCGATGTGGCACGCAACCATCACCGCAGCATGAACTCGGAAATCATCGCCCGCCTCGAGCAGAGCATGCTGCAGGAAGGCGCGCTGGACGATGATTCGAATCTGCGCATCGACAGCCCCGAACTGTCCCAGCATGAACGCGAACTGCTGCAGCGCTTCCGCCAGTTGTCGCGGCGCCAGCAGAACGCCCTGGTCGCCCTGATCGCCCACGACGGCGAACTGGCGGCGCAGGACGCCTGACCCCTACGGGCATAAAAAAACCGGCTGACCCGCCGGTTTTTTTATGCCCGAGAACCGCCAGCGCGGCGGCTCCCGATAGCCCACCTTTAGCCAGCGAAGTTGAGCAGCACCCCCGCCGCCACCGCCGAGCCGATCACCCCGGCCACGTTCGGCCCCATGGCGTGCATCAGCAGGAAGTTCTGCGGGTTGGCCTCCAGGCCGACCTTGTTCGACACCCGCGCCGCCATCGGCACCGCCGACACCCCGGCCGAGCCGATCAGCGGGTTGATCTTGTTCTTGCTGAGCAGGTTCATGCCCTTGGCCATCAACACCCCGGCGGCAGTGCCGCCGCAGAAGGCCACCATCCCCAGCACCAGGATGCCCAGGGTCTTGAGCTGCAGGAAGGCCTCGGCCGACAGCTTGGAGCCCACGGTCAGCCCCAGGCCGATGGTGACGATGTTGATCAGCGCATTGCGCGAGGTGTCCGCCAGGCGCTCGACCACGCCGGCCTCGCGCAGCAGGTTGCCGAAGGCGAACATGCCCACCAGCGGCGCGGCGTCCGGCAGCAGCATGCCGACCAGCAGGCACAGCACCAGCGGGAAGACGATCTTCTCGACCTGACTGACATGCCGCAGTTGCTGCATGACGATGGCGCGCTCTTCCTTGGTGGTCAGCGCACGCATGATCGGCGGCTGGATCAGTGGCACCAGGGCCATGTAGGAATAGGCCGCCACGGCGATCGGGCCGAGCAGGTCCGGCGCCAGCTTGGAGGTGACGAAGATCGAAGTGGGGCCATCTGCGCCACCGATGATGGCGATCGACGCCGCCTCCTTGAGGCTGAACTCCATGCCCGGGATACCCAGGGCGGTCAGCGCCAGGGCGCCGATCAGGGTGGCGAAGATGCCGAACTGCGCCGCCGCCCCCAGCAGCAGGGTCTTGGGGTTGGCCAGCATCGGACCGAAGTCGGTCATGGCCCCGACGCCCATGAAGATCAGCAGCGGGAACAGGCTGGTGGGCAGGCCGACCTCATAGATCATGTGCAGGAAACCGGCACCCTCGGCCATATTGGCCACCGGAATATTGGCCAGCACCCCGCCGAAACCGATCGGGATCAGCAGCAACGGCTCGAAGCCCTTGCGGATGGCCATGTAGACCAGTCCCAGGCAGACCAGAATCATCAGGGCCTGGCCCGGCTCCAGGTGATACAGGCCGGTGCTTTGCCACAGCTTGACGAGCTTCTCCATGGAGCGCCCCTCAGGCGATGGCCAGCAGGCTGTCGCCCACCGCCACCGCATCGCCGACCTTGACGTTGACCGCACCCACGGTGCCGGCCTTGAATGCGCGGATCTCGGTTTCCATCTTCATGGCCTCGAGGATGATCACCAGCTGCCCCTCCTCGACCGCCTGGCCCGGTTGCACCAGCACCTTGAAGATGTTGCCGGCCAGCGGTGCGGTCTGCGGCTCGCCGCCGCCGACGGCAGCCGGAGCGGCGGCCGCGTCAGGCGCCGAGGCGCCGCCGAGCGATTTGATGCCCTCGATATCGCCACCCTCGCCCACCTGCACCACATAGGACTTGCCGCCGACCTCGACGGTGTAGACCTCGGGCTTGCCCGCTTCGCGCGCCGGCAGCTCCTGGCCAGTCGGCGCCGGCTCGAAGGCCGCCGGGTTGCCGCGGTTCTCCAGGAACTTCAGGCCGATCTGCGGAAACAGCGCATAGGTCAGCACGTCGTCGATTTCGTCCTTGGCCAGCTTGATGCCCTTCTCCCGGGCGATGCCCTTGAGCTCGGCGCTCAGCTTGTCCATCTCCGCCTCGAGCAGGTCGGCCGGACGGCAGCTGATGGCCTCGCCGCCCTCCAGCACGCGGGCCTGCAGCTCGGCGTTGAACGGCGCCGGCGCCGCGCCGTACTCGCCCTTGAGCACGCCGGCGGTTTCCTTGGTGATCGACTTGTAGCGCTCGCCGGTCAGGACGTTGATCACCGCCTGGGTGCCGACGATCTGCGAGGTCGGGGTCACCAGCGGAATGAAGCCGAGGTCTTCGCGCACCCGCGGGATTTCCGCCAGCACCTCGTCGAACTTGTCCTGGGCGCCCTGCTCCTTGAGCTGGCTCTCCATGTTGGTGAGCATGCCGCCCGGCACCTGGGCGACCAGGATGCGCGAGTCGACGCCCTTGAGATTGCCCTCGAACTTGGCGTACTTCTTGCGCACCTCGCGGAAGTAGGCGGCGATCTCTTCCAGCAGCTCCAGGTTCAGCCCGGTGTCGCGCTCGGTGCCCTGGAACATCGCCACCACCGACTCGGTCGGCGAGTGGCCGTAGGTCATCGACAGCGAGGAGATGGCCGTGTCGACGTTGTCGATGCCGGCCTCCACCGCCTTGAGGATGGCCACGGAAGACAGCCCCGCCGTGGCGTGGCACTGCATATGGATCGGGATCGCCAGGCTGGCCTTGAGCCGCGACACCAGTTCGAAGGCGACGTAGGGGGTAAGGATGCCGGCCATGTCCTTGATGGCGATGGAGTCGGCGCCCATGTCCTCGATCTGCTTGGCCAGGTCGACCCACATCTGCAGGGTGTGCACCGGGCTGGTGGTGTAGGAGATGGTGCCCTGGGCATGCTTGCCCTGGCGCTTGACCGCCTGCAGGGCGGTCTGCAGGTTGCGCGGGTCGTTCATCGCGTCGAACACGCGAAACACGTCGACGCCGTTGACCGCCGCCCGCTCGACGAACTTCTCCACCACGTCGTCGGCGTAGTGACGGTAGCCGAGCAGGTTCTGCCCGCGCAGCAGCATCTGCTGACGGGTGTTGGGCATGGCCTGCTTGAGGGCGCGGATGCGCTCCCAGGGGTCTTCGCCCAGGTAGCGGATGCAGGCGTCGAAGGTCGCCCCGCCCCAGGACTCCACCGACCAGAAGCCGACCTGGTCGAGCTTGGCCGCGATCGGCAGCATGTCCTCCAGGCGCACGCGGGTGGCCAGAATGGATTGGTGGGCGTCACGCAGCACCACGTCGGTGATGCCGAGGGCCTTTTTCACAGCGGTCATACGAAAGCTCCCTGTCGAACCTGGGTCAGCCGCGGCGCGCGCGGTGTTGGTGAATGGCGGCCTGGATGGCGGCGAGCACGTCGGGGCTCGGCGCCTGCTCTAGCGCCTTGGGCGCTGCGGGCGCGACGGCGGCGCGCTGCGGCGCAGGCGCGGAAAAACGCCCGAGCAGGTGCGCCATCAGGCGAATGGAGAGGATCAGCAGAACCAGGAAAACGAACACGAAACCCATGCCGAACAGCATGAGCTCGACGCCCTCGAGCAGGAGTTGGCTGGGGGTCATGATGACTCCTTTTAACTGCGGCTCCGGGGCCGCATTGTCGTTATTAGCGGAGGTGCCCGGAAACGCGCCGGGCAAAGCTGGCGCACCTTAGCTTGAAACAAGCGTTTGAAGCAAATCCAAGGCCGTTAATGTGACATTTTCGGACGTAATTGCGTCACCGCCCAGCGCTCCCTCACCACCGCCGGACAAGGCCAGCCTCACAGCAGAAACACCGAGGCCAGCCCGAGGAAGATAAAGAAACCGCCACTGTCGGTCACCGCCGTGATCATCACGCTGGCGCCCATCGCCGGGTCGCGCCCCATGCGCACCAGGGTCATGGGAATCAACACCCCCATCAGCGCGGCCAGCAACAGGTTCAGGGTCATGGCGGCGGTCATCACCACGCCCAGCGACCAGCTGTCGTACAGCAGGAAGGCCACGACGCCGATCACCCCGCCCCACACCAGGCCATTGATCAGCGACACCCCCAGCTCCTTGCGGATCAGCCGCGAGGTATTGCCGGTGCTGACCTGGTCCAGCGCCATGGCGCGGACGATCATGGTAATGGTCTGGTTGCCGGAATTGCCGCCGATGCCGGCGACTATGGGCATCAACGCCGCCAGGGCCACCAGCTTCTCGATCGAGCCCTCGAACAGGCCGATCACCCGCGAGGCGAGGAAGGCGGTGATCAGGTTGATCGCCAGCCAGGCCCAGCGGTTGCGCAAGGACTTCCACACCGAGGCGAAGATATCCTCCTCCTCGCGCAGACCGGCCATGTTGAGGACCTCACTCTCACTCTCCTCGCGGATCAGGTCGACCATCTCGTCGATGGTCAGGCGGCCGATCAGCTTGCCGTTCTTGTCCACCACGGGCGCGGAAATCAGGTCGTAGCGTTCGAAGGCCTGGGCCGCGTCGTAGGCGTCCTCATCCGGGTGAAAGCCCACCGGATCGGTTGCCATCACCTCACTGACCAGACGCTCCGGATCGTTGACCAGCAGCCGCTTGATCGGCAGCACGCCCTTGAGCACACCGTCGTAGTCGACCACGAACAGCTTGTCGGTATGCCCCGGCAGCTCCTTGAGGCGACGCAGGTAGCGCAACACCACCTCGAGGCTGACGTCTTCGCGGATGGTGACCATCTCGAAGTCCATCAGCGCGCCGACCTGCTCCTCCTCGTAGGACAGCGCCGAGCGCACGCGCTCGCGCTGCTGCGCGTCGAGGCTTTCCATCAGCTCATGGACGACGTCGCGCGGCAGCTCGGAGGCCAGGTCGGCCAGCTCGTCGGCATCCATCTCCTTGGCCGCCGCGAGTATCTCGTGGTCGTCCATGTCGGCGAGCAGCGTCTCGCGCACCGCATCGGAGACTTCCAGGAGGATGTCACCGTCGCGCTCGGCCTTGACCAGCTGCCAGATGGTCAGGCGGTCGTCGAGCGGCAAAGCCTCGAGGATATGGGCGACATCGGCGGGGTGCAGATCGTCGAGCCTGCGCTGCAGCTCGGCAAGGTTCTGCCGGTGCACCAGGTTTTCCACCAGGTCCTGGTGCTGCCCCTCCTGGCGATGGGTCAGGTCTTCGACCACCTTGTGGCGGTGCAGCAGTTCGACCACCTGGGCGAGGCGATCCTGCAGGCTTTCTTGCGGCTTCTTGGCGTCTACTTCAGTCATGGCGCGCTCCTCCCCCAGCGGCGGCGCACGCCAAAGAGGGTCAATCAGTCAATACGCGATTGCACAATCGAGATTCAAAGTAACTACTGGGTAAGTCCATGGTGGTGTCCCACAGGCCCCGGCGGGGCCGACCGGCAGATCATAACACCGCCCCAGGCCCGTGCGCGTGACAAAAGCCAGCCAAGAACAAGCGCTTGCACCACAAACCTGAGTAGTTTCTACGCATGTGCAACTGCGACGCCCGCGCCGGGCCGCAAGGCACCACTGGCGCAGAGCGGACGGTGGGCTAGGTGTGATCTCTCAGTAGGTTGTTCATCCGGGGCATTCCCGGAATTCTGGAAGTGCGACCAACCTAGCCTTCCAGGAGCCCCGGATGAACCTGCATAAACATGCCCGTCTTACCCCTCGCGGTCGAGCCCTTTTGGTTCAGCGCATCCAGCACGGCTTGCGGGTCGAAGAAGCCGCCCAGGCGGCCGGTGTGAGCGTGCGAACCGCCTACAAATGGTTGCGGCGCTTTCGCGAGGAAGGCGAGGCCGGGTTGATGGATCGTTCATCACGTCCGCAACACTGCCCGCATGCGACACCCGATACCGTGGTCGAGCGTCTGATCGAACATCGGCGATGCCGCAAGACCTATCGGCAGATCGCCAGAGAGCTAGGCTTGGCCGTCAGCACTGTTGCGCGCCGCCTGCGGCGGGCCGGCTTTCATCGACTGGCTGAGCTGGAGCCGGCGCCACCGGTGGTGCGCTACGAGTACCCGACACCCGGAGATCTGCTGCATCTGGATATCAAAAAGCTGGGCCGTTTCTGGCGACCTGGCCATCGGGTCACCGGCGACCGCCAGCAGAACTCCGACGGCGCGGGCTGGGAATTCGTCCACGTGGCCATCGACGATGCCAGCCGCATCGCCTTCAGCAGCCTGCATCCTGACGAGCGTGGTCGCAGTGCTTGCCAAGCCTTGCTCCAGGCGCTGCGCTACTACCGCAGCCTGGGCATTCGTTTCACCCGCATCATGACCGACAACGGCAGCTGCTATCGCTCTCGCACGTTTCGGCGTTTGCTCAGACGATTGGGGCTGCGCCATCTGCGCACCAAACCTTACACGCCACGCACCAACGGCAAGGCCGAGCGCTTCATCCAGACCAGTCTGCGCGAGTGGGCCTATGCCCATAGCTATGAAAGTTCGGCACAGCGAGCACAGCACCTGACGCCCTGGCTACATCACTACAATTGGCACCGGCCACACGCCAGCCTCGGCTACCAGCCACCAATCAGTCGCGTTCCGCTTTCACTGAATAACGTACTGGGTTTACACAGCTAGGCTGCTTTTCTGATCGTCAAGGAGGACGTCTCGATGCACCGACTGCGTTGCTTTGCGCTCTGCGCGACCCTGCTATGCCCCTCACCCCTGCTGGCCGCGACCGTGTTTCGCTGCGAAGACCCCGGCGGCCACATCACCTTCACCCTGCAAGGCTGCAGCGAGGCGCAGGACCTGCAGCTGCACCGCGCCCATAACCCGACACCTGGCAGCGGCCAGCCGGTGCCATTGGCGCAGACCGGCAAAACGACCCGCACCAGGTCGCAGGCAAAACCCAGTGCCCCACTGGTGGTTGGCGAGCAAGGCGACGGCTGCGGCAATCGCGTCACCGGCAGCGCCCGGCGTACGGCCATGATCAGGCAACAGGTGCTCGCCGGCATGACCCGCAGCGACGTCGAGAGCGCACTCGGAAAGCCGGACAAGATCAGCACCCAGAACGGCCGGACGCGCTACCACTATCGCGACCGCGAAGGCAGCAGTCGGCAGATCAGCTTCGACGATGCCGGCTGCGTCAAGGGAAAACCCTAGGCCACAAAAAATCCGCACAAAGAAAAAGGGCCTGCATCGCTGCAGGCCCTTTCGGTATGGCGCACTCAGGAGGATTCGAACCTCCGACCGCCCGGTTCGTAGCCGGGTACTCTATCCAGCTGAGCTATGAGTGCGTATGGCGCTTTTAGACCAGATCACCGCTGGTTAAAACAAAATGGCTTACATCACTGCAAGCCATTTGCTGTATGGCGCACTCAGGAGGATTCGAACCTCCGACCGCCCGGTTCGTAGCCGGGTACTCTATCCAGCTGAGCTATGAGTGCACTGAGCGTGCGCATTATAGGGAGCAAAATCTCTTTTTCAAGCATTATTTCGATTAATTTCAACAACTTATCGAGCTAACGCTGAAACCCACCCTACACTGCAAAATATGGCGGAGAAGGGGGGATTCGAACCCCCGACACCCTTTTGAGGTGTACTCCCTTAGCAGGGGAGCGCCTTCGGCCACTCGGCCACCTCTCCGCAACACGGGGCGCATGATAACCATGTTTTCCCCGTTTGCAAAGCCAAAATTTCGAGAAAAATTAGTGGCTTGGTTCGTCGCCTTTCTCTTTCTGAATACGCTGGTAAATCTCCTCACGGTGCACGGCAACCTCCTTCGGCGCGTTGACGCCGATGCGCACCTGATTACCTTTCACGCCCAACACGGTGACAGTCACTTCATCACCGACCATCAGGGTCTCTCCGACCCGGCGAGTCAGAATCAGCATTCCTTTCTCCTCACGGCTTACATTTCAGGACAACAGTCTGCAAAAAAGAAAATGGTGGCAGCCCCGAGCAGCTTAAGCGGAACCTTCACCCAAGTATTGACCAGAGTGGGCAGAAAGAAAGTCCTGCCCCCCACCAACCAAAAAGACGAAAGGCGCGGAACCTGCCGCGCCTTTCGGATATGCCTCAGTCGCCCTGGCGGGCCGGAGCGTCCAGCTCGAACGCGGTATGCAGGGCGCGCACCGCGAGTTCCAGGTATTTCTCCTCGATCACCACCGACACCTTGATCTCCGAGGTGGAGATCATCTGGATGTTGATGTTCTCCTTGGCCAGGGCCTCGAACATGCGGCTGGCGACGCCCGCGTGAGAGCGCATGCCGACGCCGACGATGGACACCTTGGCGATCTTGATGTCGCCGACCACTTCCCGGGCACCCAGCTCGCGCGAGGTGTTTTCCAGCACCTGCTGCGCACTCTGGTAGTCGTTGCGGTGCACGGTGAAGGTGAAGTCGGTGGTGTTATCGTGGGACACGTTCTGCACGATCATGTCCACTTCGATGTTGGCGGCGCTGATCGGGCCAAGGATCTTGAAAGCCACGCCCGGGATGTCCGGCACGCCACGGATGGTCAGCTTGGCTTCGTCGCGGTTGAAAGCGATGCCGGAGATGATCGGCTGTTCCATGGTTTCCTCTTCATCAAGGGTAATGAGGGTGCCCGGCCCCTCTTGGAAGCTGTGCAGCACGCGCAGCGGGACGTTGTACTTGCCGGCGAACTCCACCGAACGGATCTGCAGCACCTTGGAGCCGAGGCTGGCCATTTCCAGCATTTCCTCGAAGGTGATCTTCTCCAGGCGCTGGGCCTGGGGCACCACGCGCGGGTCGGTGGTGTAGACCCCGTCGACGTCGGTGTAGATCTGGCACTCGGCGGCCTTCAGCGCCGCGGCCAGGGCCACCCCGGTGGTATCGGAGCCGCCACGGCCGAGGGTGGTGATGTTGCCGTGCTCGTCCACCCCCTGGAAGCCGGCGACCACCACCACGCGCCCGGCCTTGAGGTCGTTGCGCAGCTTCTGGTCGTCGATCTGCAGGATGCGCGCCTTGTTGTGCGCGCTGTCGGTGAGGATGCGCACCTGGTTGCCGGTGTAGGACACCGCCGGCACGCCGCGCTTGATCAGCGCCATGGCCAGCAGGGCGATGGTCACCTGCTCGCCGGTGGACACCATGACATCCAGCTCCCGCGGTACCGGCTGATCGTCGCTGACCTGCCTGGCCAGGTCGATCAGGCGGTTGGTCTCGCCACTCATGGCCGACACCACGACGACGATATCGTCGCCGTTCTCGCGGAATTTCTTGACCTTCTCGGCCACCTGCTGAATACGTTCAACGGTGCCGACGGAGGTGCCCCCGAATTTCTGTACGATCAAAGCCATTTCAAAGCCGCCTCAGCCCGTGAAGGGCGCCCATTAGACATTCAACTCAGCGCAGTGCCAAGGCCCGCCGGGCGGGGCCCGACCTCGGCGTCGCCGGCGCACCGGCGGGTGCTTACAATCCCTGCTCGGCGAAGGCCACGGCCAGCGCCAGGGCGCCGTCCAGCGCCGCCGCATCGCTGCCGCCACCCTGGGCCATGTCCGGGCGACCGCCGCCCTTGCCGCCCACGGCCGCCGCCGCCTGTTTCATCAGCTCGCCGGCCTTGAGCTTGGCGGTCAGGTCCTGGGTCACCCCGGCCACCAGCACCACCTTGTCGTCCTGCACGCCGCCGAGCAGGATCACCGCGCTGCCGAGCTTGTTCTTCAACTGGTCGACCATGGCCAGCAGCGCCTTGCCGTCGAGGCCGTCGAGCCGTGCGGCCAGCACCTTGGCGCCCTTGACCTCGACGGCCGAGCCGGCCAGGTCGTTGCCCGCGGCGCTGGCGGCCTTGGCCTTGAGCTGCTCCAGCTCCTTCTCCAGCTGGCGGTTGCGCTCCAGTACGCCGGCCAGCTTGTCCAGCAGGTTGTCGCGACTGCCCTTGACCAGCGCCGCCGCCTCTTTCAGCTGCTCCTCGGCGCCGTTCAGGTAGGCCAGGGCCGCGGCGCCGGTGACCGCCTCGATGCGGCGCACGCCGGCGGCCACGCCGCCCTCGCTGACGATCTTGAACAGGCCGATGTCGCCGGTACGGGAGACGTGGGTGCCGCCGCACAGCTCGACCGAGAAGCCGCCGCCCATGGTCAGCATGCGCACGGTCTCGCCGTACTTCTCGCCGAACAGCGCCGCGGCGCCCTTGGCCTTGGCCGTGTCGATATCGGTCTCCTCGGTCTCCACTTCGCTGTTCTTGCGAATCTCGCCGTTGACCATATCCTCCAGGGCCTTGAGCTGGGCCGGGGTCACCGCCTCGAAGTGGCTGAAGTCGAAACGCAGGCGCTGGCTGTCGACCAGCGAGCCCTTCTGCTGCACGTGCTCGCCGAGCACCAGGCGCAGGGCCGAGTGCAGCAGGTGGGTGGCCGAGTGGTTGAGCGCCGTGGCCTGGCGCACCGTGGCGTCGACCTGGGCGGTGACCTTGGCGCCGACCTCGAGGGTGCCGCTGCCGATGATGCCGTGGTGCAGGAAGGCGCCGCCGGCCTTGGTGGTGTCACGCACGTCGAAGCGCGCAGCGGCCGCGGCGAGGAAGCCGCAGTCGCCGACCTGGCCGCCGGATTCGGCGTAGAACGGCGTCTGGCTGAGCACCACCACGCCCTCCTCGCCCTCGGCGAGCCGCTCGACCGCCTCGCCGGCCTTGAACAGGGCGACCACCTGGCCCTGGTCGGCGGTGCAGACATAGCCGGTGAACTGGGTGTCGGCATCCACCTTGACCAGGCTGTTGTAGTCCATGCCGAAGGCGCTGGCGGAGCGGGCGCGCTCGCGCTGGCCCTCCATCTCGCGCTCGAAGCCGGCCTCGTCGATGGTCAGGCCACGCTCGCGGGCGATGTCGCCGGTCAGGTCGACCGGGAAACCGTAGGTGTCGTAGAGCTTGAACAGGGTCTCGCCGGGGATCATCTTGCCCTTGAGGCCGACCAGGTCCTGCTCGAGGATCTTCAGGCCCTGCTCCAGGGTCTTGGCGAACTGCTCCTCCTCGCCCTTGAGCACGCGCTCGATGTGCGCCTGCTGCTGCTTGAGCTCGGGGAAGGCCTCGCCCATCTCGGCCACCAGGGCGGCGACGATGCGATAGAAGAAGCTGCCCTTGGCGCCCAGCTTGTTGCCGTGGCGGCAGGCGCGGCGAACGATGCGGCGCAGCACGTAGCCACGGCCCTCGTTGGACGGGGTGACGCCGTCGGCGATCAGGAAGCTGCAGGAGCGGATGTGATCGGCCACCACCTTGAGCGAGGCCTGGCCCTCGTTGCGGCAGCCGATGGCCTGGGCGGCGGCGTCCAGCAGCTGCTGGAACAGGTCGATCTCGTAGTTCGAGTGCACGTGCTGCAGCACCGCGCTGATGCGCTCCAGGCCCATGCCGGTGTCCACGCTCGGCGCCGGCAGCGGGTGCATGACGCCGTCTGCGGTGCGGTTGAACTGCATGAACACGTTGTTCCAGATCTCGATGTAGCGATCGCCGTCCTCGTCCGGGCTGCCGGGCGGGCCGCCGGCCACATCCGCACCGTGGTCGAAGAAGATCTCGGTGCAGGGCCCGCAGGGTCCGGTGTCGCCCATCGCCCAGAAGTTGTCGGAGGCATAGGGCGCGCCCTTGTTGTCGCCGATGCGCACCATGCGCTCGGCCGGCACGCCGACCTGCTGGGTCCAGATGTCGTAGGCCTCGTCGTCGCTGGCGTAGACGGTGACCCACAGCCTGTCCTTGGGCAGCTTCAGCCACTTGTCGCCGGTGAGGAACTCCCAGGCGAAATGGATGGCGTCGCGCTTGAAATAGTCGCCGAAGCTGAAGTTGCCCAGCATCTCGAAGAAGGTGTGGTGGCGCGCCGTATAGCCGACGTTCTCCAGGTCGTTGTGCTTGCCGCCGGCACGCACGCACTTCTGGCTGGTGGTGGCGCGGGTGTAGGCGCGCTTCTCCAGGCCGAGGAAGCAATCCTTGAACTGGTTCATCCCCGCGTTGGTGAACAGCAGGGTCGGGTCGTTGCCCGGGATCAGGGAGCTGGAGGCGACACGGGTGTGGCCTTTCTCTTCGAAGAAGCTCAGGAAGGCTTCACGGATTTCTGCGCTTTTCATAGGGTCATCCACGGAATCAGGCGGCCACGGCAAAGCCGGCAAAGGGCCGCATTATATCGGCCCTGGCATGCGAGGCTAGTGTCTTTCTCGCGAGAGGGCGCCTATTCGGCGCCCTCTCGCTCAGGGTCGGCGGAAGGCGGCGAAGGCCTCGAGCACCCGGGCGATGTCGGCAGCGGCGAAATCCAGGTGGGTGACCAGGCGCAGACGCGGCGCGGCGCTCAGGCGAATGCCCCGCTCGGCGCAGAAGGCCTTGAGCGCGGCGGCCTGCTGGTCGAGCTGCACATAGACCATGTTGGTCTGCACCGGCTCGACCGCATAGCCCAGCTCGCCCAGGCCCGCGGCGAGGCGCTCGGCATTGACGTGGTCCTCGGCCAGACGCGCCACCTGATGCTCCAGGGCGTAGAGCCCGGCGGCCGCCAGCACACCGGCCTGGCGCATGCCGCCGCCGACCATCTTGCGCAGGCGGCGCGCCTTGCCGATCAGTTCGGCGCTGCCGCACAGCACCGAGCCTACAGGCGCGCCCAGGCCCTTGGACAGGCACACCGACACCGAGTCGAAGTGACGGGTGATCTCGATCGGCTCAAGCCCCAGCTTGACCGCGGCGTTGAACAGGCGCGCGCCGTCCAGGTGCAGGGCCAGGCCATGGCGGCGGGTCAGCTCGCGGGCGGCGGCCAGGTAGGCCTGCGGCAGCACCTTGCCCTGCATGGTGTTCTCCAGGGCCAGCAGGCGGGTGCGGGCGAAGTGGAAGTCGTCCGGCTTGATCGCCGCCTCGACCCGGGCCAGGTCCAGCGAGCCATCGGCCTCCACCTCCAGCGGCTGCGGCTGGATCGAGCCGAGCACCGCGGCGCCGCCGCCTTCGTACTTGTAGGTATGGGCCTGCTGGCCGACCAGGTACTCGTCGCCGCGCTCGCAATGGGCCATCAGGCCGAGCAGGTTGCTCATGGTGCCGGTCGGCACGAACAGCCCGGCGGCGAAGCCCAGCTGCGCGGCCAGGCGGGCCTCCAGACGGTTGACCGTCGGGTCTTCGCCGTACACGTCGTCGCCCAGCTCGGCGGCCAGCATGGCCTCGCGCATGCCGGGGGTGGGCTGGGTGACGGTGTCGCTACGCAGATCGATGACGGACATGGAAGACTTCCCTGAAAGTGACGAAAGCCCCGATCCTAAGGGCGCGCCGGACGCCCGACAAGGTACAGCTGGGCGCCGACGACGCGGGACAGACGGCACGGCCCACGCCACCGGCCGGGAAATATGGCCGGGCCCGTGTACCGCGACTCAGGCCAGGTGGGCGTCCGCGGCCGGCACGACGAGAATGCCGGCGCGCAGGCCGTTCTTCACCCTGGGGTTGGGGAAGATGATGCGCGCGCCCTGCTCCTCCACCACCCAACGGGTGTCGCTGAGGTCCTCGGCGAGCAGATAGCCGACCGGCAGCTCGCTGAAATTCTCGACGTCCGCCGGCAGGTGCAGGCGGAAACCGTCGCTGTGCTTGATGATCTCCCGTGCCACGGCGAACAGCTGCAGGTCGCCGATCCCGCCGTCCTGCGCACCGGTCTCGGGCTCGCGGCCTTCGATGATGGCGTGCAGGCGCGCCTCCAGGCAATCCAGGTTGACCTGCTGGTTCTCCCCGAAGGGCCGTGCCTTGCCCAGCTCCAGGGTGAAGGACTCGGCGGCCAGCTGGCTGTAGGTGTAGGCGCTGAAGGTGACCGAGCTCTTGTTGTGCAGCAGCACCGCCTCGACCCCCGCCGCGCTCAGCCGGGCCAGCTCGCGCCTGCTGCGCGGCCGCCCCTCCTGGAAGGGGTAGAGGGCGAACTGCTCGATCTTCGAGCCGCGGATGGCGGTGTGCAGGTCGTAATGCAGGCGCGTGCGCCCGGGCTGACTGAAGAAGGTGGCGGCCAGGTGCTCCAGCTCGCAGGCGCGCAGTGCCTCGAAGCCGGTGCTCATCTCGTGGCGACCGTTGAACAGGCGGTTGATGTCCTGTTCGACGTAGCGCTCGCCCTGGCGAATCGCCGGCGGGTTGCCGAGCAGGAAGAGCATGCGCACCCGCGGCTTCAACTCGCCGCGGGCGATGCCGTGCAACAGGCGGTCGAGCAGCTCGATCGGCGCGGTCTCGTTGCCATGGATGCCGGCCGACAGCAGCAGGTCGAGGCCGTTGTCGCCGGCCGCCGGCGGGGTGACTTCCAGGGCGCCCTCGGCCAGCCAGCGCAAGCGCGTGCCCTCGGGGGTCAGCTGGAGCTTCGCTGCCGGCTCGTGGCCGGCCAGGGTCAGTTCGAGCAGTTTGCCGAGGGCAAGCATAGGGGTTACCTCAATCGTGGTTGCAGTCGGGGCCGTGGACATGCTCGTCATCGCCGAGCTCGGCCGGTTCCATTTCCAGCTCGAGACTGACCAGGTTGGTGGCCAGCGGGCGCAGCAGCAGGTTGGCGTATTCGCTGTCGCCTTCGGCGACGTCCACGCCGATCATCAGCTGGCCGTTGCCGACCTGCTGAATCCATACTTCCTTGCCCTGCCAGAGGACGGCGAAACGGGTGCAGGAGGTCTCCAGCTGGGTGCCGTCGGTATCTTCGAGGATCAGTTGCAGGGCGTCGCTCATATAATCTCCAGGGGTTGGGTAGGGTGGATGTCGCTGTATACATCCACCGGTGGATCGACGAAGCGTGATCGCCCCGGGGGCGTCGCCGTCAATCCAGCTGGAAAGGATATACCGAGCCCAGTTTAAGGATCTGCGTCAGTTCATCCAACGCCGAGCGGCACTCGAGCAGCAATTGCGGATCGGCCAGGTCGCTTTCGCGCAGCTCGTCGCGGTAGTGCCTGTCGACCCACAGGTTCAGCGTCTCGTACAGGCTCGGGGTCATGATCACCCCCGGATTGACCGCCTCCAGCTCCTGCTCCTTGAGCGCCACGCGCAGGCGCAGGCAGGCCGGGCCGCCGCCATTCTGCATGCTCTGCTTGAGGTCGAAGACCTTGACCTCGCGAATCGGGCCGTTGCCGCCGGTCAGCTGCTCCAGGTAGTTCCACACCTTGGCGTTGTTGCGGCATTCCTCCGGCACGATCAGCAGCATGCTGCCGTCGTCGCGGCTGAGCAGCTGGCTGTTGAACAGGTAGGACCTGACCGCGTCCTCGACGCCGACCGCCTCGCGCGGCACGCACACCGCCTGGAAATCGCCGCCGCGGCGGGCCAGCTTGGCGCCCAGCTCGGCGAGCACCTTGTCGGTGTCGAGGAAGGCGTCCTGGTGATAGAACAGCACCTCGCCGTTGCCCACGGCGATCACGTCGTTGTGGAACACGCCCTGGTCGATCACCGCCGGCGACTGCTGGGCATAGACCACGCCCTCCTCGCTCAGGCCGTGCAGCCGGGCCACCGCCTGCGAGGCCTCCAGGGTCTGCCGCGCCGGGTAGCGCGCAGGCTGAGGGAAGCGGCCGTCGAAGGCGCTGCGGCCGAACACGAAGAACTCCACCCCCGCCTCGCCGTAGCCCTTGCAGAAGCGCGTGTGGTTGGCCGCGCCCTCGTCGCCGAACTGCCCCACCGCCGGCAGCGCGGCGTGGTGGGCGAAGTGGCGCTGGTCGGCGAACATGGCGCCGAGCACGCGACTGGTGGTCGGGTGCTCGATCGAGCGGTGGAACTTGCAGTTGAGGTTGGCGGCGGTGAAATGCACGCGGCCGTCCGCGGTGTCGGCGCTGGGGCTGACGGTGCAGGCGTTGGCGGTCCACATGCTGGAGGCCGAGCAGCTGGCGACCAGCAACGGCATGGCCTCCTTGGCCGCCTTCTGGATGACCTGGGCATCGCTGCCGGTAAAACCCAGGCTGCGCAGCACGGCGACGTTAGGGCGCTCCTGCGGGGCCAGGACGCCCTGCTTGAAGCCCATCTCCATCAGCGCCTTCATCTTCGCCAGGCCCTGCTTGGCGGCCACCTTCGGACTGGAGACCGCCTGGCTGTTGCTCTGCGAGGCGACGTTGCCGTAGGACAGGCCACCGTAGTTATGGGTCGGGCCCACCAGCCCGTCGAAATTCACTTCAAAGGCGTTGTTCACAGGCTTACTCCGGGGGTCAGGGTGGCGGGCAGGCTCAGGCTCTCGCTCTCCAGCGAGGCCACCGGGTAGGCGCAGTAGTCCGCCGCGTAGTAGGCACTGGCGCGATGGTTGCCGGAGGCGCCGACGCCGCCGAAGGGGGCGCTGCTGGCCGCACCGGTCAGCTGCTTGTTCCAGTTGACGATGCCTGCCCGGCTCTCCAGCCAGAAGCGCTCGTAGCAGGCCTTGGAGTCCGACAACAGGCCGGCGGCCAGGCCGTACTGGGTGTTGTTGGCCTCGGCGATGGCGGCATCGAAATCGGCGTAGCGGACCACCTGCAGCAGCGGACCGAAGAACTCCTCGTCGGCCCGCTCGGCGACCGCGGTCACGTCGAGGATGCCCGCGGTCAGCAGGGCCGCGCCCGGCTCCGGCTGGGTCATCAGCAGCAGCGCGGTGGCGCCCTTGGCCAACAGCGCCTGCTGCGCCTGCATCAGCTGTTCGGCCGCCGCCAGGGAGATCACCGACCCCATGAACGGCGCCGGCTGCTCGTCGTAGCGGCCGACCCTGAGCCGGCCGGCGACCTGCACCAGGCGCGCCAGCAGGGCATCGCCCCAGGCGCCCTGGGGCACCAGCAGGCGGCGCGCGCAGGTACAGCGCTGGCCGGCGGAGATGAAGGCCGACTGGATGATGGTGTAAACGGCGGCATCCACATCGGCGACATGATCGACGACCAGCGGGTTGTTGCCGCCCATCTCCAGGGCCAGGATCTTCTCCGGACGCCCGGCGAACTGGCCGTGCAGCAGGTTGCCGGTGCGGCTCGAGCCGGTGAAGAACAGGCCGTCGATGCCGGGGTGGCCGGCCAGGGCCACGCCGGTCTCGCGCGCGCCCTGGAGCAGATTGAGCACGCCATCCGGCAGCCCGGCCTCGATCCAGCACTTGACGGTCAGCTCGGCGACCTTCGGCGTCAGCTCGCTGGGTTTGAACACCACCGCATTGCCGGCCAGCAGCGCCGGCACTATGTGGCCGTTGGGCAGGTGGCCGGGAAAGTTGTAGGGGCCGAACACCGCCACCACGCCATGGGGCTTGTGCCGCAGCACGGCGGTGGCGTCGCCCAGCGGGCCGCGCTTCTCGCCGGTGCGCTCACGGTAGCTCTGCACCGAGATGGCGACCTTGTTGACCATGCTGGTCACCTCGGTCGCCGCCTCCCACAGCGGCTTGCCGGTTTCCTCGCCGATCGCCCGGGCCAGCTCGTCGGCGTGGCTCTTGAGGGCCACGGCGAAGCGCTCCAGCACACCGATACGGCCGTCCAGCGAATACGCAGCCCAGCCGGGAAAGGCGGCGCGAGCGGCCCGCACGG
Organism: Pseudomonas lalucatii; assembly: GCF_018398425.1. Classification (NCBI taxonomy): domain Bacteria; kingdom Pseudomonadati; phylum Pseudomonadota; class Gammaproteobacteria; order Pseudomonadales; family Pseudomonadaceae; genus Pseudomonas; species Pseudomonas lalucatii. The sequence goes on from NZ_JADPMV010000002.1 coordinate 270,894, forward strand.
CGGCGTCGACCTGCTGCGCGGTGGCGCCGCGGCCCTGCCACAGCACCTCTTGGCTGACCGGGTTCAAGGATTCCAGGGCCTCGCCCTGGCCGTCGTGCCAGCTAGCGGCGATGTAATGAGTGCTCATGTTGTTCTATCACTCCCAGCAATTGCAGCATCCGCCTGTTGGCGGCTGCCTTGTTCGAGCGCGGTGCCGGCCCTGCCGGGCGCCGCACAATCCTCAACCGCGGGCCGACAGCGGCACGGCACGGACCTGATCGCCGGCGGCCAGCTGCAGGCGCTTGGCGGTCAGCGGATCGACCACCAGGGTGCCGGCGGCCAGGCGCGCCGGCGCGGCGGTGATGCGGCAGTCTGCGCACTTGCGGTTGTGAATCAGGTAAGGCGTGGCGTCTTCGCCCGGCGTGCCGACGGCCAGGACCAGCGTCTGGCTGTCGCGCACCGCACGGATCTTCGCGGTCTCCGCCTCGATGGCCGGGCCGGCGTCGAAGATGTCGACATAGCCCTGGTAGCTGAAACCCTCGCCCTTGAGCATCGTCAGGGCCGGCTCGGTATCGGGGTGGACACGGCCGATCACCGCCCGCGCCTCCTCCGAGAGGAAGCAGGTGTAGAGCGGGAACTTGGGCATCAGCTCGGCGATGAAGGCCTTGTTGCCGACGCCGGTGAGGTAGTCGGCCTGACTGAACTCCATCTTGAAGAAGTGCCGGCCGAGGCTCTCCCAGAACGGCGAACGGCCGTTGTCGTCGGACATCCCGCGCATCTCGGCGATCACCTTGTCGCCGAACAGCTCGCGGAACTCGGCGATGAACAGGAAGCGCGCCTTGGACAGCAGGCGGCCGTTCAAGCCGCTGCGGTGTGCGGCATGCAGGAACAGCGAGCACAGCTCGGAATTGCCGGTCAGGTCGTTGGCCAGGAACAGGGTGGGGATCTGCCGATGGATGTGCAGCTCCTGGGAGGCGCTGACGGTCAGGCCGACCCGGTAGTTGTACCAGGGCTCGCGCAGGCCGACGGCACCGGCCACCGCGGAGATGCCGACGACCTGGCCGGCATCGTCCTCGAGCACGAACAGGTAGTCGGCGTCGCCCGGCACGGCGTCGCCACGGAAGGCCTTCTCCGCCCAGCCGACGCGGTGCGCCAGGCGCTCCTCGTTGGCCGGCAGGGTGGTCAGGCCGGCGCCGGTGCTGCGCGCCAGGTCGATCAACGCCGGAAGATCGGCACTGCGTACGGGACGAACGATCATGCTGACTCCTTAAACCGCGACCAGACGCACGCTGGCGCCTTCACCGACGCCCAGCGCATCGGCGGTTTCCACACTAAGGGTGACCGGCTTGCCCGGCACCCAGTCGAGTTCCGCGACCAGGGCGCGGAAGTCCTGCAACTGGCCGTTGCACACCAGGTAGGCACGGCCGCCCCCGCCCGGCTCGCCGATGCGCACCGGCGCCGTGCGGCTCTGGGCGATGGAGCGAATCCCCGAGGTGCGCGCATGCAGGGTCGGGCCACCGTCGAAGATGTCGATGTAGTTGTCGGTCTCGAAACCCTCGCGCATGAGGATGTCGAAGGTCACCTGGGCGCGCGGATGCACCTGGCCCATGGCCTCCTGCGCCGCATCGGGCAACAGCGGCACGTAGATCGGGTAGTTGGGCATCAGCTCGGCGAGGAAGGTGCGGCTCTTCAGGCCGCAGAGGCGCTCGGCCTCGGTGTAGTTCATGTCGAAGAAGTTGCGCCCCACCGCGTCCCAGAACGGCGAATCGCCGGCCTCGTCGCTGTGGCCGACTATCTCCACCACCATGGCATCGGCGAAACGCTCCGGATGGCTGGCGACGAACAGCAGGCGCCCGCGCGAGTTGAGCTCCGACCAGACGCCGCCGACCAGCGGCCGGTCGATATAGAAGCTGGTCAGCAGGCTGTTGCCGGTGAGGTCATGGCACAGCGACAGCACATGGATCTTGTTGTGGATCTTCAGCTCGCGGGAGTTGTGCACGAAGGTTTCGTTGCGAAAGCTGTAGAACGGCTCGCTATAGCCCGCCGAGGCGACGATGCCGGAGCAGCCGACCAGCTTGCCGGTGCTGCTGTCCTCGAGCACGAAGAAATAGCTCTCTTCGCCGTTGAAGCTGACTTCCGCGGCGAAGGACGCCTCGGAGGCGGCGATCTTGTCGCGCAGGCGCGCGGCGTCGTCCGGCAGCGAAGTCACACCAACCGGGCTGTCCGCGGCGAGACGCTGCACTTCAGTGAGGTCGGCCATTTGCGCGGGTCGCATCACCAGCATGGTGTCACTCCTTCTAAGAAAAGCTCCGGACCGCTCGCGCGAGCTGCCCAGAGAAACCGCGGCACGGGCCGCGGCACACAAGAGACGGTCATCCCTGGTTTCGCTCCGCCCCGTCCATGGGGCGGAAAACACGCCTGGCTCAGGCCTGGGTCAGCTTGGCCAGCGCACGCTCGAAACGCGCCAGGCCCTCGTCGATATCGGCATCCTCGACCACCAGGCTCGGCGCGAAACGCACCACATCCGGACCGGCCTGCAGGACCATCACGCCCTCCGCCGCGGCGGCATCGAGGATCACCTTGGCCTTGCCCTTCCAGGCCTCGTCGAGCACGCAGCCGAGCAGCAGGCCGAGCCCGCGCACCTGGCTGAACACGCCATACTGCTCGCCGACCTGCTGCAGCTTGCGGGTGAAGCGCTGCTGCTTGGCCTTGACGCCCTCGAGCACCTGCGGCGTGTTGATCACGTCGAGGACTGCCTCGGCCACCGCACAGGCCAGCGGGTTGCCGCCATAGGTGGTGCCGTGGGTGCCGACCGCCAGGTGCTTGGCCAGCGCGCTGGTGGTGAGCATGGCGCCGATGGGGAAGCCGCCGCCCAGGCTCTTGGCGCTGGAGAGGATGTCCGGGGTCACGCCGTAGTGCTGGTAGGTGAACAGCGAGCCACTGCGGCCCATGCCGCTCTGCACCTCGTCGAACACCAGCAGCGCGTCGTGCTGGTCGCACAGCTGGCGCGCGCCCTCCAGATAGGCCTGGTCGGCCGGCAGCACGCCGCCCTCGCCCTGGATAGGCTCCAGCACCACGGCGCAGGTCTTGTCGGAAATGGCCGCCTTCAGCGCCTCCAGGTCGTTGTAGGGGACATGGCTGATGCCCTGGATCTTCGGCCCGAAGCCGTCGGAGTACTTCGGCTGGCCGCCGACGCTGACGGTGAACAGGGTGCGGCCGTGGAAGCTGTTGGTCGCCGCGATGATCTCGTGCTTCTCCGGGCCGAAGCGGTCGTGGGCGACGCGACGGGCCAGCTTGAAGGCGGCCTCGTTGGCCTCGGCGCCGGAGTTGCAGAAGAACACCCGTTCGGCGAAGGTGGCGTCGATCAGCTTCTTCGCCAGGCGCAGGGCCGGCTCGTTGGTGAACACATTGGAGATGTGCCACAGGGTGTTGGCCTGCTCGGTCAGTGCCTCCACCAGGGCCGGGTGGCAATGGCCCAGGGCATTGACGGCGATGCCGCCGGCGAAGTCGATCAGCTCGCGACCCGCTTGATCCCAGACTCGCGAACCCTCGCCGCGCACTGGAACGAAGGCGGCGGGGGCATAGTTGGGCACCATCACTTGGTCGAAATCGGCGCGCTGCACCGGGTCGTGCTGAACAGACATGACATTCTCCTGAACTAGGAACACCTGCATGGGTCGGCAGGCGATGGGGAGGATTGTAGGGATTGATCCGGGGGCGGCATTGCCGCCATGCGACAACTTCTTATAGCGCCACCCCGGGAAAATCCGACGCTTACGAAAATGCGACAGAAAGCGTCGGGAAGGCGCAGTTTAAACGCAGTTCGCCGCATTGGCGCACGCCCCGGGCAATTTCCCCACAACATGACCGGCAGGTTTTCGCCGGCGTGCGGAGCAGGGCCGGCCCCTCGTCGCGCCACGCCCGGCGCGCCTAGACGGGCGCCGGCGCGGCCTGCTGCAGCACGGACGGGCGGCTGAGATTGAGGAACTCGTTGAGCTCGAGCTTCTGCGCCATCGCGTCCTGGTAACCCAGCTCGATCAGCTCGCTGCAATAGCCGGACTCGAACAGCAGGTAGCTGAGCACCCCGGCGCCGCTGACCTTGGTCGCCCCCGGCCCGCGCAGGAACAGGCGCAGCGCGGCCGGCAGCTCGTGGCGGTGGCGCGCGGCGATGTCGTCCACCGACTGGCTCGGCGAGATCACCAGCACCTCCACCGGCTTCAGCCCCGCCCCCCGCGGCCGCTCCTCGGGCGGCACCAGGCGGCTGAGCAGGTTGATCCGCTCGAGCAGCTCGATATCGCCCTCCAGGCTGTCGATGAAGGTGCTGTTGAGCATGTGGCCGCCGATTTGCGCCAGGGTCGGCGGCTTGACGTCGTGGGGCCGCACCACCGCACTGTTGGCGTCCTCGCCCTGGGGATTGCCGCTGACCCCGATCACCAGCACCCGACTGGCGCCCAGATGCAGGGCCGGACTGATCGGCGCCGACTGGCGCACGGCGCCATCGCCGAAGTACTCACGATTGATCCGCACCGGGGGGAACACCAGGGGGATCGAAGCGCTGGCCAACAGGTGCTGCAGCGCCAGCCGGGTCGGCACGCCGACCCGGCGATGGCGGAACCAGGGGTCGATGGTGGCGCGCCCCTGATAGAAGGTCACCGCCTGGCCGGTCTCGTAGCCGAACGCCGTCACCGCCACCGCGCGCAGGCGCCGCCGGCGCACCGCCGCGGCGATCCCGGAGAAGTCCAGCTCGCGGGCGAGCAACTCTCCCAGCGGCGAGCTGTCGAGCAGTGCCACCGGCACCTGCCCCCCGAGGCCGAGCAGGCTGTGACCGACGAAGCGCGTGGCCTGGCGCAGCACCCCCGGCCAGTCGCTGCGGTACACCTGATGGGTATGAAAGCCCTGCCAGACCTCGGTCAGGCGGCGGATCGCCTCGCCGAAATGCAGGGCGCCGCAGGCCAGGCTGACCGCGTTGATGGCCCCGGCGGAGGTGCCGACTATGACCGGGAAAGGGTTGTGCTCGGCACTGGGCAGCAGATCGGCGATCGCCGCCAGCACCCCCACCTGATAGGCCGCCCGGGCGCCGCCGCCGGAGAGAATCAACCCGGTCACTGGCTGGCTGGGGGGGGCGAAGTGCGTCATGGGCCGGTTTCCGAGGTTTCTAGCTAGGCAGTATAGAGAGCGGCGCGGCACCCGCGCGACGCGCGCACCACTAGGCGCGATGCTTGCTGTACAGCTTGGCCTCGCCCGCCGGACGCGTCTTGAAGCGCCGATGCGCCCACAGGTACTGCTCGGGGCAGGCACTGACCGCCTGCTCGATCCACTGGTTGATGCGCAGGCAGTCGGCCTCCTCGCTGTCCCCGGGGAAATCCGCCAGTGGCGGATGCACCACCACCCTGTAGCCCGAGCCGTCGGCCAGGCGCTCCTGGGTGAAGGGGATCACCCGCGCCCGCCCCAGGCGGGCGAACTTGCTGGTCGCGGTGACGGTGGCGGCCGGCACGCCGAACAGCGGCACGAAGATGCTGCGCTGGGCGCCGTAGTCCTGATCCGGCGCATACCAGACCACGCCGCCGGAGCGCAGCAGCTTGAGCATGCCACGCACATCGTCGCGCTCGATCACCCCGAGCAAGCGCTGTTCGCGACCCCGGCGCTGGACATAGTCGAACAGCGGATTCTTGTGCGGCCGGTACATGCCGTACATGTCCTGGCGCATGCCGAGCAGGCCGCCGCCCATCTCCAGGGTGGTGAAGTGCAGGGCCATGAGGATCACCCCCTGACCGTCCGCCGCGGCCTGCTGCAGGTGTTCCAGCCCCTCGATGGTACCCAGCCGGCGCAGGCGTGCCGGCGGCCACCACCAGCTGACCGCCATCTCGAAGAAGGTCATGCCGGTGGAGGCGAAGTTCTCCCGCAACAGGCGTTCGCGCGCGGCAGCCGACAGCCGGGGAAAGCACAGCTCCAGGTTGCGCGCGGCGATCTGCCGGCGCGAGCGCGCCAGCCGATACATCAGGGCGCCCAGCCAGCGCCCCAGGCGCATCAGCACCGGGTACGGCAGCAGCGACACCAGCCACAGCAGCCCGAGCCCCAGCCACAGCGGCCAGAAACGCGGATGAAGGAAGTAGCCACGAAACACTGGACGATCCATGAACGATCCCGCACAACACATAAAGCCGGACATTCTACCAGCAGTTGGCCGATGCCTTGGCCGCTTGCGACCCACCGAGCTTCTCGCTATAAGTCCCCGGCAACCTACGCGACCCGCCCCCTCCTTCTATACAGGCGCATCAGGCAGACCATGAGCCAAGCCGATCTACTCGACCAAGACCCCGTGTTCCAGCTCAAGGGCAGCATGCTCGCCATCACCGTGCTGGAGCTGGCGCACAACGACCTGGAGCGCCTCGATCAGCAGCTGATGGAAAAGGTCGCCCAGGCGCCGCAGTTCTTCAGCAACACGCCGCTGGTGCTGGCCCTGGACAAGCTGCCGGACGGCGAAGGCGACCTCGACCTCGCCGCACTGATGGGCCTGTGCCGCAAGCACGGCCTGCGCACCCTGGCGCTGCGCGCCAGCCGGGCCGACGACATCGCCGCCGCCGACGCTCTGGACCTGCCGGTGCTGCCCCCTTCCGGCGCCCGCGAGCGCCAGCTCGAACTGACGCCCAAACCGCCGGAAAAACCGGCCGAGCCGGAACTCAAGCCGACCAAGATCGTCACAACCCCGGTACGCGGCGGCCAGCAGGTCTATGCCCAGGGCGGCGACCTGATCGTCCTGGCACCGGTCAGCGCCGGCGCCGAGCTGCTCGCCGACGGCAATATCCACGTCTACGCCCCCATGCGCGGCCGCGCCCTGGCCGGCATCAAGGGCAACACCCAGGCGCGGATTTTCTGCCAGCAGATGGGCGCCGAACTGCTGTCGATCGCCGGCCACTACAAGGTCGCCGAGGACCTGCGCCGCGATCCGCTGTGGGGCGATGCGGTGCATGTCAGCCTGTCGGGTGACGTGTTGAACATCACCCGCCTTTAACGGATACTGCGGCCAATTTTCAAGGACACCAAAGGGCATCCGGACGCCTCGCGCGGCCGCCAGATTCCCGCTTTTATCTTCACATTTTGGGGTGAATCACCTTGGCCAAGATCCTCGTAGTCACGTCCGGCAAGGGTGGCGTGGGCAAAACCACCACCAGCGCCGCCATCGGTACCGGCCTCGCCCTGCGCGGGCACAAGACTGTCATCGTCGACTTCGACGTCGGCCTGCGCAACCTCGACCTGATCATGGGTTGCGAGCGCCGCGTGGTGTACGACTTCGTCAACGTGGTCAACGGCGAAGCGACCCTGACCCAGGCGCTGATCAAGGACAAGCGCCTGGAGAACCTCTACGTGCTGGCCGCCAGCCAGACCCGCGACAAGGACGCCCTGACCCTGGAGGGCGTGGAGAAGGTCATCAACGAGCTGTCGCAGAACTTCGAGTACGTGGTCTGCGACTCCCCGGCCGGCATCGAGAAGGGCGCCCACCTGGCCATGTACTTCGCCGACGAGGCGATAGTCGTGACCAACCCGGAAGTCTCCTCGGTGCGCGACTCCGACCGCATGCTCGGCCTGCTGGCGAGCAAGTCGCGCCGCGCCGAGAAGGGCGAGGAGCCGATCAGGGAGCACCTGCTGCTGACCCGCTACAACCCGGAGCGCGTGACCAAGGGCGAGATGCTCGGCGTGGAAGACGTCGAGGAGATCCTCGCCATTCGCCTGCTCGGCGTGATCCCCGAGTCGCAGGCGGTACTCAAGGCCTCCAACCAGGGGGTACCGGTGATTCTCGACGACCAGAGCGACGCCGGCCAGGCGTACAGCGATGCCGTCGACCGCCTGCTCGGCAAGGAAGTGGCGCATCGCTTCCTCGACGTGCAGAAGAAAGGATTCATGCAACGCCTGTTCGGAGCCCGCTGATGAATATTTTCGACTTCTTTCGTGAGCGCAAGAAGGAAACGCCCGCCTCCATCGCGAAAGAGCGCCTGCAGATCATCGTCGCCCACGAGCGCGGCCAACGCAGCCAGCCGGACTACCTGCCGGCCCTGCAGCAGGAGCTGGTCGAGGTGATCCGCAAGTACGTCAATATCGACTCGGACCAGGTCCAGGTCGCCCTGGAGAACCAGGGCAGCTGCTCGATCCTCGAGCTCAATATCACCCTGCCGGATCGCTGATCCGCGCACCCCGGAGCCGGCGAACCGGCCCCGGACACTCCTGCCCCATCGGCGACCTCGGTCGCCGATGGCGTTTTCCGGACCGCCACCATGCCCCTCAGCCAGATTGAAATCCTTCACCAGGACGCCGCCCTGCTGGTGATCAACAAGCCCACCCTGCTGCTCTCGGTGCCCGGCCGCGCCGAAGACAACCGCGATTGCCTGGTCACCCGCCTGCAGGAAAACGGCTACCCGGAGGCACGCATCGTCCACCGCCTGGACTGGGAGACCTCGGGCATCATCGTCCTGGCCCGCGACGCCGACAGCCACCGCGAGCTGTCCCGGCAGTTCCACGACCGCGAGACCGAGAAGGCCTACACCGCGCTGTGCTGGGGCCAGCCCGAGGCGGACAGCGGCAGCATCGACCTGCCGCTGCGCTACGACCCGCCGACCAAGCCGCGCCACGTGGTCGACTTCGAGCAGGGCAAGCACGCCCTGACCCACTGGCGCGTGCTGGAGCGCTGCGGCGACCACTGCCGCGTCGAGCTGACGCCGATCACCGGTCGCTCGCACCAGCTGCGCGTGCACATGCTCTCCATCGGCCACCCGCTGCTCGGCGACCGCCTCTATGCCCACGAGCAGGCCCTGGCCGCCTTTGATCGCCTGTGCCTGCACGCCAGCATGCTGGCGCTGACCCACCCGCACAGCGGCGAACGCCTGCGCTTCACCTGCCCCGCCCCGTTCTGAGCGGCTCGGCCGGGCGCCATGCGCCCGGCGAACATAATCTGCCGGCATAAGTCATTCGGCATTGCTCTAAGCGGCCACCTTGAAGATCCAGGGCCGCGCCAACATATTTCTGCCGACGGGGCTTGAGGCCTCGGCCTTAAGCACCGCAAACGAATCTCTGGTCACTCCAACCAAGGAGGTTTGCGATGTACGAGTCCCTTCTCAACTTCCCCGGCGGCCTGCTCGCCGAGTTCGAACGCCTGCAACGCGAATTGCAGCAGGACTATGCCAGCCTCGGCCGGCCGGGCAGCATCCGCGCGGTCGCCAGCGGCGCCTTCCCGGCACTCAACGTCGGCAGCACGGCGTCGACCATCGAGGTCTACGCCTTCGCCCCGGGGATCGACCCGAGCACGCTCGACGTACAGATCGATCACGGCCTGCTGACCATCGCCGGCGCGCGCGAGAGCGACCAACCCGGCGACAACGGCAGCCTGTCGGTCTACGCCAACGAACGCTTCAGCGGGCGCTTCAAGCGCACCCTGAGCCTGTCCGAGGACGCCGACCCGGACAGGGTCGAGGCGCTCTACCGCGACGGCGTGCTGCATATCAAGGTGGCGCGGCGCGAGTCGGCCCAGCCCAAGCGCATCAGCGTCCAGTAACCATTCAGGCAGTGATAGGAGGAAGCCACGATGAGCGACAAGAAAAGCGTGAGCCGCCCCGAGCGTGCCGAAGAGCCCCAGACCCTGCTGCCGCGGGTGGACGTGTTCGAGGACAAGGACGGCATCCTGCTACTCGCCGACCTGCCCGGCGTGCCCAAGGACAAGCTCGACCTGAGGGTCGACAACGACACCCTGACCCTCGAAGGCGAGATCGCCGCCAGCACGCCGAAGGACATGGAGGCGATCTATGCCGAAGTGCGCATGGCGCGCTACCGGCGCGCCTTCGCCCTGAGCAGCGAGCTGGATACCGCGCGGATCGACGCGCAACTGCGCGACGGCGTGCTGAAGCTGCGGATTCCCAAGCACGCCCACGCGCAACCACGCAAGATCGAAGTCAAGCTAGCCTGAACAGCCGCGACGGCCGGGCCGGCCTGCTCAGCCAGGCACCCGGCCGGTCGCGGCCCGGAGGTCTTAGATGGACAGACTCAATGAACTGAAACAGGGCCTGGAGGACACCTGGCACTCCCTCGGCGAGGGCTGGCGCCAGGTACTCGACCGCGCCAGCGGTGCCCTGACCCGCTTCACCCCGGCCAGCCGCAACAGGCACGACGAGGATGCCGCGGCGCCCGCCCGTGGCGCCAACGGCGATTTCCCCTCGAGCAACTGGGCGCTGCTGGCCGGCGACCTGTACGAGGACGCCGACAAGTTCGTCGTGCGCCTGGAGGTCCCGGGCCTGAACAAGCAGGACCTGGATGTCGAGGTGCGCAGCGACGTGCTGGTGGTGCGCGGCGAGAAGCGTTACGAGCAGGAATCGACCAGCGGTCGCTACCGCATCCGCCAGTGCGCCTTCGGCAGCTTTCACCGCAGCATTCCGCTGCCGCTGCCGGTGATCGCCGACAGGACCGCGGCCAGCTACCGTAACGGCGTGCTGCGCATCGAGCTGCCCAAGGCCGAGCACGCCCGCGGCCGGCGCATCGAGGTGCGCGTCGACTGAACCCGCCGGCGCCGCTACTCGGTGCCCTGGCGGCGCGGCCAGATCAGGCTGAAGCGGGCGCCGCCGAGGGCCTCGCTGCGGCCGATCTGCGCCCGGCCGCCGTGCCAGTAGATGATCCGCCGCACGATCGACAGCCCCAGGCCATGGCCTCCCGAGGCGCGGGTGCGGCTGTCGTCCAGGCGCAGGAAGGGCTTGAACAGGCGCTCCCAGGCGGATTCCGGCACGCCCGGGCCATCGTCCTCGACGTCCAGGCGGCAGCGCTGGTGACCGATCCGGTAGCTCAGGCGCACCCGCGACTCGGCATGGCGCATGGCGTTGCTCACCAGGTTCTGCAGGGCCCGATGCAGGTAGCGCGGCTCGCCTTCGACCCGCGCGCCACCACCGTCCGCCGCATCCACCACCGGCCCGCGCTCGACTCGCACCTCGGCGCGCAGCGGCGCCAGCTCGGCGATCACCTGGTCGATCAGCGCGCCCAGGTCGACCGTCTGGAAGTTCAGCGCCGGCGCCCCCTGCTCCAGCCGGGCATAGGTCAGCATCTCGTCGACCAGCTTGTCGAGATCCTGGATGTCGCTGTCCATGCCCTCCATGTACTTGCGCCGCGCCGCCTCACTCTCGGCATCGCCGATCATCTCCAGGCCGAAGCGCAGTCGCGCCACCGGCGTGCGCAACTCGTGGGACACCGCCCGCACCAGCTCGCGCTGGGTGCTCAGCGAGCGCTGCAGGTGCTCGGCCATGGCGTTGAAGGCATTCGCCAGGCGCCCCACCGCATCGCCGCCGTGGGCCGGCACCCGGGCCTCCAGGCGACCGCTGGCCAGCTGCGTGGCGGCACCCTCGAGGGCCCGCAGGCGCTGCTCCAGCGGCCGCACCAGCAGGTAGAGCATCAGGCCGATCAGGCTCAGGCCGAGCGCGCCGATCAGCACCAGCAGCTGCGGCGGATAGAGGTCCATCTGGTACAGCGGGCCGATCTCCAGCACCCAGTCGGTATCGATGATGCCGGAGAACACGTGGATGCTGTCGCCCCCCTTGCCCAGGGCCATCACCGTGTCGCCCTCGTCCACCCGTCGGCGCTGGTCGACATCCAGGTTGGCCTGTTCCAGGCGCACCAGCCGCAGGTCGAAGCCGAACTGCTTGGCCGCCTTCAGCTCGGCCAGGCGCTGCGGCTGCTCCGCCTCGGGGAAGCGCACCAGCTCGTCGATCAGCAGGTAGATGGTGGCGCGCGCCAGCTGCTCGCTGACCTGCTGCACCTCGCCGGTCAACAGCACGCCCTGCGCCTCGCTGACCAGGCTGTAGACCTGCGCCGCATGGGGGCCGGTCTGCTTCACCAGCACCTGGCCGCGCAGCAGGCGCTTGCGCGCGCCGCTGTCGAGCCGGGCCTCGTCCAGGGCCTGGACGCTCAGCGGAATGCCCAGCAGCCGCGCCCACACCGCCATGGCCCGCCGCCGCTCGACCTCGGCCATGGGCTGCAGGTTGTCGGCCATCAGCCGGAAGGTGCCGCTGGCCAGGCGCTCGCGGTACTGGTCGGCGCGCACCTCGTTGAGCAGCTGCAGGGTGCCGACGCCGAGCAGCGCCACCAGGACCAGCACCGCCAACATGCCGGCGTAGATGCGCAGGAAGATGGAGTTCATAGCAGCGCTTCGGCGGCCTCGGCAACGAACAGGTAGCCCTTGCTGCGCACCGTCTTGATCATGCGCGGGTGCATCGGATCGTCACCGATCTTCGGCCGGATGCGCGAGATGCGCACGTCGATGGAGCGGTCCTGGCCGTCGTATTCGATGCCGCGCAGGGCGGTGAAGATCTCCTCCCGCGAGAGAATCCGCCCGGCATTGGCGGTGAGCAGCCAGAGCAGGTCGAATTCGGCGCTGGTCAGCTCGATGCCCTGCCCGCCCAGCCAGGCCTCGCGCATCGCGCTGTCGATCACCAGCGGGCCGAACTCCAGGCGCCGCGGCTCCTGGGCCGCGCCCGGCGCGCTGCCCTCGTGGCGCCGCAGCAGGGCGCGCACCCGGGCCAGCAACACCCGCGGGCGCACCGGCTTGCACACGTAGTCGTCGGCGCCCATCTCCAGGCCGAGCACCTGATCCATGTCGTCGGTGCGCGCGGTGAGCATCAGGATCGGCCCCTGGTAACCGCCGCGCACCTTGCGGCAGATCGACAGGCCGTCCTCGCCGGGCAGCATCAGGTCGAGGATCACCAGATCCGGCTGCTCCTTGAGGATGCGCGCCGCCGCCCGCGCGCCGTCGGCCTCGATGGCCACCGCCAGGCCATTGCCCTGCAGATAATCGCGCGTCAACTCGGCCAGACGCTGATCGTCCTCGACGATCAGGATATGCCATGCCTCTCGCTCCACTGCTGCCTCCCAAGGACAGATCAACCAGGCTGAAACAGACCGGCATTGTAGCAACGCCGGGGCCGCAGGCGACGGCCTAATGAGGGCCGCGCCAGGCGGTGCGGCGGGCCTGCACAGCGCAGGCCAATAATCAAGGGAAAAACCTACATCTTGTGTTTGCGTGACGGGGTGAAAATACCGCGCGGAAGCCGGCCGAAATCCACCGCCAGCACGACGAACGGTATCGATGGGACAACCCCAGCTACCACGGGGCCTGGCGAAACTTACCCCAAGATAACCCACAGATTTATCCACAGCCGGCGAAATCTTGTCGGCTTGCCTTCCCCCAGACACCGCACTATCTTGTATCCCCAGCGCGCCAAACACCTACATGTTGGGTTTTTGGCAACAGACGACACAAGCACATTTGCACCAGAAAGGTCTAGACCGAGAACAACAACAGTGCAGGTGAATGCTCCTGCCGCCGCCGCGGCAGCAACAAGGCCGACCGCCCTTCCCCCCCTGGCTCCAGTGCCGGGCGGGTCCCCAGAAAGGCGAGACCCCTTGCGCATCAACCACTACATATAGTAGTGCCGACGACGGTCGACACTAGACTCTTGAGCCAGGAAGGCGCTCTAGTCGTGCCCTCCCAGCCCAGTTTGCAAGTCCCGTGCGCCCGGCCCATGGCCTGCGCATGGCGTTGTTGAAATGGAATGAACGGCGGGTACGCCAGGCATAGCGCCCAACTAACAGATTTTCACAGCACGGAGACCTTCATGCATACCGACACCACTCGCGAGAACCCGCAGGCCCCAGCGCCGCAGGCCGCCGATGCCAGCCAGGACCTGAGCGCCACCGCGCCCGGCCAGCTGCGTGTGATCAAGCGTAACGGCACCGTGGTGCCCTACACCGACGACAAGATCACCGTCGCCATCACCAAGGCCTTTCTCGCCGTGGAAGGCGGCACCGCCGCCGCCTCGTCGCGCATCCATGACACCGTCGCGCGCCTGACCGAGCAGGTCACCGCCACCTTCAAGCGCCGCATGCCGTCGGGCGGCACCATCCACATCGAGGAGATCCAGGACCAGGTCGAACTGGCCCTGATGCGCGCCGGCGAGCAGAAGGTCGCCCGCGACTACGTGATCTACCGCGAAGCCCAGGCCACCAAGCGCAAGAATGCCAGCGCCGGCGAAATCGCCCAGCCGCACCCGAGCATCCGCGTCACCGCCGCCGACGGCAGCGTCGCACCGCTGGACATGGGCCGCCTGCAGACCATCATCCGCGAAGCCTGCGAGGGCCTGGCCGAGGTCGACGGCGCGCTGATCGAGCGCGAGACCCTGAAGAACCTCTACGACGGCGTGGCCGAGAAGGACGTCAACACCGCCCTGGTGATGACCGCCCGCACCCTGGTCGAGCGCGAGCCGAACTACAGCTACGTCACCGCCCGCCTGCTGATGGACAACATCCGCGCCGAAGGCCTGGGTTTCCTCGGCGTGGCCACCAGCGCCACCCACCACGAGATGGCCGAGCTGTACGCCAAGGCCCTGCCGGCCTATGTCGAGAAAGGCGTGGAGTTCGAGCTGATCGACCCGAAACTCAAAGGCTACGACCTGGCCAAGCTGGGCGCCGCCATCGATCACGAGCGCGACCAGCAGTTCACCTACCTGGGCCTGCAGACCCTGTACGACCGCTACTTCATCCACAAGGACGGCGTGCGCTTCGAACTGCCGCAGATCTTCTTTATGCGCGTGGCCATGGGCCTGGCCATCGAGGAGCAGCACAAGGAAGAGCGCGCCATCGAGTTCTACAACCTGCTGTCCTCGTTCGACTACATGTCGTCCACCCCGACCCTGTTCAACGCCGGCACCCTGCGGCCGCAGCTGTCCAGCTGCTACCTGACCACCGTGCCGGACGACCTCTCGGGCATCTACAGCGCCATCCACGACAACGCCATGCTCTCCAAGTTTGCCGGCGGCCTGGGCAACGACTGGACCCCGGTGCGCGCGCTGGGCTCCTACATCAAGGGCACCAACGGCAAGAGCCAGGGCGTCGTGCCCTTCCTCAAGGTGGTCAACGACACCGCCGTGGCGGTCAACCAGGGCGGCAAGCGCAAGGGCGCAGTCTGTGCCTACCTGGAAACCTGGCACATGGACATCGAGGAGTTCATCGAGCTGCGCAAGAACACCGGTGACGACCGTCGCCGCACCCACGACATGAACACCGCCAACTGGATCCCGGACCTGTTCATGAAGCGCGTGTTCGACGACGGCCCCTGGACCCTGTTCAGCCCCAGCGAAGTACCGGACCTGCACGACCTCACCGGCAAGGCCTTCGAGGAGCGCTACGAGTACTACGAAGCCCTGTGCGAATACGGCAAGATCAAGCTGTTCAAGACCATCCAGGCCAAGGACCTGTGGCGCAAGATGCTCTCGATGCTGTTCGAGACCGGCCACCCCTGGCTGACCTTCAAGGACCCGTGCAACCTGCGCAGCCCGCAGCAGCACGTCGGCGTGGTGCACAGCTCGAACCTGTGCACCGAGATCACCTTGAACACCAACAAGGACGAGATCGCCGTGTGCAACCTGGGCTCGGTCAACCTGCCGAACCACATCGTCGACGGCAAGCTCGACCGCGAGAAGCTGGCGAAGACCGTGAAGACCGCGGTGCGCATGCTCGATAACGTCATCGACATCAACTACTACTCGGTGCCGCAGGCGAAGAACTCCAACTTCAAGCACCGTCCGGTGGGCCTGGGCATCATGGGCTTCCAGGACGCCCTGTACCTGCAGCACATCCCCTACGGCTCCGATGCCGCGGTGGACTTCGCCGACAAGTCGATGGAAGCGGTCAGCTACTACGCCATCCAGGCGTCCTGCGACCTGGCCGACGAGCGCGGCGCCTACGAGACCTTCCAGGGCTCGCTGTGGAGCAAGGGCATCCTGCCGCTGGACTCCCAGCAGATCCTCATCGAGGCCCGCGGGCAGAAGTACATCGACGTCGACCTGAGCGAGTCCCTGGACTGGGCCCCGCTGCGCGCGCGGGTACAGAAGGGCATCCGCAACTCCAACATCATGGCCATCGCGCCGACCGCGACCATCGCCAACATCACCGGCGTGTCGCAGTCGATCGAGCCGACCTACCAGAACCTCTACGTGAAGTCGAACCTCTCCGGCGAGTTCACCGTGATCAACCCCTACCTGGTGCGCGACCTCAAGGCCCGCGGCCTGTGGGACTCGGTGATGATCAACGACCTGAAGTACTACGACGGTTCGGTGCAGCAGATCGAGCGCATCCCCCAGGAGCTCAAGGACCTGTACGCCACCGCCTTCGAGGTGGAGACCAAGTGGATCGTCGACGCCGCCAGCCGTCGCCAGAAGTGGATCGACCAGGCCCAGTCGCTGAACCTGTACATCGCCGGCGCATCCGGTAAAAAACTGGACGTGACCTACCGCATGGCCTGGTACCGCGGCCTGAAGACCACCTACTACCTCCGTGCCCTGGCCGCCACCAGCACCGAGAAGTCGACCATCAACACCGGCAAGCTCAACGCCGTGTCCAGCGGCGGAGGCGACGGCCTCGCCGCCGCGCCGGCCAAGGCCCCGGAGCAGGCCGCACCGGCGCCGGCACCCGTGCCGAAGGCCTGTGCCATCGACGAGCCGGACTGCGAAGCCTGCCAGTAAGTGACAGGTGACGCGCGGATCTGAGCGGCGCCCGCGTCGTTGCCCGGCAGGTCGGACCCCATCACGTACGGACGTACGCTCAGGGGTTCCAACCTGCCAGGCGCCTAGCGCTCACTCGCTCAGCTTCACGCTCGAATTGTTGAGGGTTCGCCGACAGGCGAATCCGGCCAGAGGCGCAGACCTCCGCCAGACGACCACAGGTCGCCTGGCGCCTAGCGTGCACGACGCAACCGACTAGTATTTAACTGTATATCCATACAGGCCGGTCATTTCACCGGCCCTCAAGCAGGAGCCAAGCCATGCTGAGCTGGGATGAATTCGACAAGGAAGACGGCAGCGACGCCGCCGTCGCCAATCAGGCCGCGGCGCCAGGCGCCGAGATGAACCTGGACAAGCTCGACCAGGCCGGCGACGCCGCCGCCCACGAAGCCCGCGCCGTGGCCGCCGACGACAGCGCCGCGGTGGCCCGGGCCAAGGCCGCCCTCGACCAACTGGACATCCAGGAAGGCCTCGACGAGCTGGAAGGCTCCGCCGCCCGCGTCGCGGTCGACGAGAAGCGCATGATCAACTGCCGCGCCGACCTCAACCAGCTCGTACCCTTCAAGTACGACTGGGCCTGGCAGAAGTACCTGGATGGTTGCGCCAACCACTGGATGCCCCAGGAAGTGAACATGAACGCGGACATCGCGTTGTGGAAGAGCACCGACGGCCTGACCGACGACGAGCGCCGCATCGTCATGCGCAACCTCGGCTTCTTCTCCACCGCCGACTCCCTGGTCGCCAACAACCTGGCCCTGGCCGTGTACCGCCTGATCACCAACCCCGAGTGCCGCCAGTACATCCTGCGCCAGGCCTTCGAGGAGGCGATCCACACCCACGCCTACCAGTACTGCATCGAGTCCTTAGGGATGGACGAAGGCGAGATCTTCAACATGTACCACGAGATCCCCAGCGTGGCGAAGAAGGCCAGCTGGGGCCTGAAGTACACCCGCGCCATCTCCGACCCGACCTTCAACACCGGCACCGTGGAGACCGACAAGGAACTGCTGCGCAACCTGATCGCCTACTACTGCGTGCTCGAAGGCGTGTTCTTCTACTGCGGCTTCACCCAGATCCTCTCCATGGGCCGGCGCAACAAGATGACCGGCGTCGCCGAGCAGTTCCAGTACATCCTGCGCGACGAGTCCATGCACCTGAACTTCGGCATCGACGTGATCAACCAGATCAAGATCGAGAACCCGCACCTGTGGGATGCGGCGATGAAGGACGAAGCCACCCAGATGATCCTCCAGGGCACCCAGCTGGAGATCGAATACGCCCGCGACACCATGCCCCGCGGCGTGCTGGGCATGAACGCGGCGATGATGGAGGACTACCTCAAGTTCATCGCCAATCGCCGCCTGACCCAGATCGGCCTGAAGGAAGAGTACCCGGGCACCTCCAACCCCTTCCCATGGATGAGCGAGATCATGGACCTGAAGAAGGAGAAGAACTTCTTCGAGACGCGAGTGATCGAGTATCAGACCGGTGGGGCGTTGAGCTGGGATTGATGCCTGGGTCAAGACCGTTAGGACAGATTAGAAACGCTTTGCCTGAGAATGGATGTTCGGGGTAGCGAGAGAAACTCGAACCCCGCCTAGTGCGGGGTTTTTTCTTAAGGGTACACATGAATATTAATTTGCCGTCTAGATATGAAGACTTAGACACTGCATACAAGGGGCGACTCGCCCCCAACCAAGATCTTATTACCTTGGTTGATCGCGCTTATAAATCAATGAAAATCTCTGGAGGCATCCGCTTTTTACCATTATTTGGAGAGAGCGGCTCGGGAAAAAGCTCAGCTTCCAGAGAGCTATCTACTCACATGCCCTCTGTGATTAGCACCGTTCTAGAAAGACCTGAAATTGAAACATTTGAGGCCTTAGTTGAGAAGATAAAATTCCTCAACAAAACAGAGCCCAACAAGCTAATTGTTGCAGTCATAGATCAATATGAAGAAAACGTTCAAGGCAAAGAGCGAATCCCAACACAATTTGTCGAACACTTAAGTCTTCTAGACAGAGGCGACTGCAAAAACATACCTGTCGTCTTCATTTGGCTTACTACTAGCGAGCAATTCAGAGACATGCTCGCCGCCGCCACATCTAGAAACAAAAGAATACTAATATCAAATAATTTCGAAATAAAAGGCCCAGACTCTAAGAGCTGGGCACGGATAATCGAGGAAACCTTCTCCTTCCACAACATGGAGAAGCCGCTCTCCGATTATCAAATAATTCGTGACGATATTGAAGAACTAGCCATTCGCAGCAGCACAATTGGAGAGACCATTGAGAAAGTCGCCGAAAAACTTGGCGAAGGAATTGATGGCTTACAAAATCTATCCGAATACCAAGTAACACTACTCTGGCCAGTCAGTGATGGCCTGCGAAATCAACGCGTAATGCAATTTTCGAAACCCAGAGACGAATATCGACTCAACTGGGAAGCCTGGTATATCGAACTCAACGATGAGGATAAGAGAACCTTGCCTCTCCACGAGCTGAATAGAGCAAGGCTATATTTTGACTTCCGAGTAATCCCTATTCGCGCCGCCGACCTACACAAGCTCTGCCTAGAACTTGATCGAGATGACAGACCACTTGCCAAGACATTTCTTGATCGATTCAAGAACACTCATTTCTTTCACATAGTCTCTGGCAATTGGCAAAATTACGCCTATGCACCTGTAAGAGAAAGAGAATCCAAGCGATCAGACGACGCCCATGCGTGGTACGAAACAGTTACCAGCACCCCCACAGCTTTAGGGAAACGCATCGCAAAAATAATAACGAGTTGCGGCCTAGCCGCAAAACACGAAGTAGACATCAAAACAATATATTCAAGCGTTCGCGCTGATATCTATATTGAAAACACTGAAGCAAACAAGCTCAAAAGAATCATTGAACTAAAAGCTTTTTCAGCAGAAAACACCATGCCCTCTACGATCAAGGAGCAAATAAAAATCACCCTAAGAAGGCACGCACAACTGGCAGGTTTTCTACAAAGGCAATAACTAGAGCAAGCAAAAATAGGGACAGATTTATTTTCTAAACCAATGCGCTGAACGAGATCTCCCCTTTCGCCCTTACGGCGAGTCACTTTCTCTTCTGATCGTTCCCACGCTCCGCGTGGGAACGCAGCCCTCGACGCTCTGCGTCCACCCGAAGTCTTGCGCACACTCCGCCTCCGTAGCGACGCAGAGCGCCACGGGCTAGGCTCCCACGCGGAGCGTGGGTGCCATCAACTCGGCCAAGCTGGGCGCCGCGATCAAGCGAGCCCGTAGGATGGGTCGAGCCCAGCGATACCCATCAACGCACCAACAGCCATGCTCGCCACCATGACCAAGCATAATCCCCCCATGACGCCCACCCTCCTCACCATCTCCGCCGCCTGCCTGTTCGACGAGGCCGGCCGTCTTTTGCTGGTGCGCAAGCGCGATACACGGGCCTTTATGTTGCCGGGCGGCAAGGCCGAGCCGGGCGAGGACGCCTTGGCGGCGCTGACGCGAGAGCTGGCCGAGGAGCTGAACCTGAGTCTGGCCGCCGAAAGCCTTCGCCCCCTCGGTCGGTTCCGCGCACTGGCGGCCAACGAGCCGGACACCTGGATCGAGGCGAGCGTATTTCACGCCCCACTGCCCCACGCCGTCGAGGCGGCCGCCGAACTGGAAGAGCTGCTTTGGCTGGCGCCCCAGGACACACCGCCCGAGAGCCTGGCGCCGCTGCTGCGCGAGCAGGTGCTGCCGCTGTTGTGGCCGCTTGAAGGCTGACGGCGAGCGCTTCCGCGGTCCGCATCACCCGGCCAGCCTGGTGGAGTTCTACATTATTGACCCAGCCCGCAGGAGGGGTTGGGCACAGCGATACCCATTGAGCAGGTGGGCAACCATGAAGATCCAAGGGGCCTTGACCCCTCCCCATCTACCACCTACCCTCACCGCCGGCGCCTAAGAAACGTCTTGATCCACACAGCGGCCTGACCGCTCCCGAAAGTTTGCGGCTTTTTTGTGCCTGCGGTTTCACCCTGCGCGCAAAAAATGCACCTCTGTTATGTCGGGAGTGGGCTAATACAAGACCCGAAAGGGGAATACGTCCGGCCCTCTGTGTGGGGTTTCTTAGCTCCCGGCGCCTTAGCCCTAAGAAAGCTGAACTCACACAGAGGTAATGGATATGCCTAGTCACACCGAGAACTCCAGCTCCCAGCCGGATATCACCGGCGAAATACTGACTCACCAGACATTCACCCGTCATCGGCGACAACTGCGCGCGCTCCTGATCGAGCATCAGTGCTGGTTCTGCGCACGTGACTTCGGCCGGATGATCGCGCAGCCCCACCTTGAGGAGCGCGCAGCTCGCACGCTCGATGCCGACCAGTTGTTCGACGCGGTGTTGCTGAATACGCACGGCCAGCCGGAGAGCGCAAGGCTGATCAGCGAGTCCGGCATCTACTCCGCGCTGATCCATTACTACCACCCGGAAAATCGCTGCATCCGCCGTTGGATCACCTGCGATGTGGTGCCCACGTTGCGCGACGGCCAACACGACAATGAACGCCGCCCGTGGCGTGAGAACCGTCAGGGGCTGTCGCTGCTGCACTGGCATGGCGATACCTGGGTTCCCTACCGCCCGCTGTAGCGAGTAGCCCGGATAACAACCGCCCCAACGGTGGATGAAAGAAGCATCTGATGCCCCCACGCGGAGCGTGGGCGCCATCAGGGGGAGGTGTTGATCGTTCCCACGCTCCGCGTGGGAATGCAGCCCTCGACGCTCGGCGTCCACCCACAGCCCTGAGCACACTCAGCCCCGTAGCGACGCGGAGCGTCACGGGCTAGGCTCCCACGCAGAGCGTGGGAGCCATCGGCCGGACAAGTGCAGTCAGGGAAGGCGCATCGCTGCCACGCACAACCCGCCAACCGATTCACGGACGAATCCCATGGGCCGCAGTCGCTACGTCATCACCGATACCGCTCAGCCGCACTTCCTCACCTGCACGGTGGTGGAATGGTTGCCGCTGTTCGCCCGCCCTGCCCTGGTCGACATCCTGCTCGACTGCTGGCGCTACCAGCAGGCCAACCAGGGCCTCAGGCTGTACGGCTACGTGGTGCTGGAAAACCACCTGCACTACCTGGCCCAGGCACCTGACCTGGCCCGGTGCGTCAGCAGCTTCAAGTCCTACACGGCCCGCAAGATGCTCGATCACCTGGAGCAGCGCGGTGCCGACTCAGCCTTGCAGCGCCTGAGCCTTGCCAAGCGAGCGCACAAGCGGGATAGGCAGTACCAGCTCTGGCAGGAAGGCAGCCACGCCGAGTTGGTCTGCAGCCCTGCGGTGATGCGGCAGAAGCTCGACTACATCCACCAGAACCCGGTGCGGCGTGGCTACGTGGACTTGCCCGAGCACTGGCGCTACTCCAGCGCGCGGAACTACGAGGGGCAGCCGGGGTTGATCGAGCTCGATCGCTGGGCGTGAGTGGACGCGGAACGTCGAGGTTGGCATTCCCACGCCAAGCGTGGGAACGATCAGAGGAACCCGCCCGACAGGGCGGAATCTGTGGAGCGAGTAGCCTGGATATCCCGGCGGAAAGGCTTCGCCGTTTCCCACCCTACGCGGTGGTGAGGTTTGCGTAGGCTGGACAACGCGAAGCTTGTCCACCATCGAGCAATCGGGGACAGACCAGGTTCATTGGTCACGACCGCCTGGCATCGCTCAAATCCCACGGGCGTTACAATGCCGCCAACGCCGATTCCCCCGATCCAGCACGCCCCGGAGCCAGACCGCCGATGTTCACCCTTGTACACCTGGACACCCCACCGCCCGAGTCGCTGAAAAGCCAGGTTCTGCAGATGGTGGTGGACTACCTCGGCGACATCAGCCCGGTGTCGCTGACGCCCAGCAACCCGCTCTACCAGTTGTACCAGTACGTGGTCGGCTACGAGGTACACCTGTACCTGCAGGCCATGGACGGCGCCCTGGACAGCGGCGCGCAGTTGGTCCTGGCCCTGGACGATCTGGACCCGGCCCGGGTGCTGGGCTTTGCCCTCTACCTGCCGGCCCAGGACGACCCCGAGGCCTGCACCCTGGCCTACACGGCGGTACAGGCCAGCCACCGCCGCCGCGGGATTGCCCGGGCCATGCTGCAGCACATGGTCACCCGGCGCCCCCATGCCGACCTGGCCTGTGTGCCGGGCAAGGTGCCGACCTTCGAGGCCATGGGTTTTCAGGTGCTGGCCGCGCACGGGCCGCAGGTGCTGATGAGCACGCGGAACCAGCGCGCGGACGGCCTGGTGGCGGTGCAGGACCTGGCACCTATCTTCCAATCCAAGGAAGTCCGGCAGATCCACGCCTACCTGGTGAAGCAGCACGGCCAGACCGCCATGCGCGAGGCGGAGCGACAGCGCGACCGCCAGCTCGACCAGCTGGCCGAGCGCGCCCGGGCGCTGGTACGCGAGCGCCTCACATAGGGCGTAATCAGCGAGTAGCCTGGATACCCGCCTGGTGGAAAAGGCTTCGCCGTTTTCCACCCTACTTACTGGTTGGCCAGCCTGGGGGCTAGATCTTCACGCAGACGAAGATGGCGTTACCGGAGCGCTGGTTCCAGGGGACGATCTTGTCGTAGTCATGCTCGAACACATGGACCTCGAAGTAGGGCCGCAGGATTGCCTGCAACTCAGCGAAACTCACGGCGACCATGGGGTGTTCGTCGTGCCATAGCTGGGTCTGCCCGGCTGTGGTCTTCTCGATGCTGAGCCTGAGCGACTGCCGCTCGCCCTCGCCGCGGTAGTACCAGCCGGAGCTGAAGCGGAACTGGCTGTCGTCTTCCTCGGCCGCATGGGTGACGAACAGCGCGCTGTCGATCCTGTGCTTGTCCACCCCGTTGAAACAGAACACGCCACCGGCCTTCAGCGCGCGGTGCACACTGGCGATACAGGCCTTGAGCTTGTCGATGCCGCCACTGTAGTGGATGGAGTAGAGGAAGCAGGTGACCAGATCCAGCGGCTCGCTGACGATGAAGTCGCACATGTCCTGCAAGGAGAACTGCGCCTCCGGGCAGCGCGCCGCCGCGCGCGCCAGCATCGGTTGGTTGATGTCGAGCCCGCCGCTCCGGTAGCCGAAGTCGAGGAAGCGGCGAACGTGCGGCCCGGTCCCGCAGGCCAGGTCGAGGTGGGTCTTGCCGCCGCCACCGAAGAGCTGGTGCAGCCGCCGGGCGCAGTGGCTTTGCGCTTGATAGTCGATATCGGCGCACATCAGATCGTAATAGCCGGACAGGTCGGTATACAGGGCGTTGGCGGACATGGTGGCCTGACAGGGGGGAATTCGCGGTGGCGCATCCTACACCAGCGAGCGCAAGGCCGCCCGGCCGTGCGCGTGCAGGAGAACGCTTCGCGGCGTTCCACCCGCCGCGGCGATGCAACCCGGGCGGAGCGGGACGATGCGCCGCCTGTCCAGCGGCGGCTCCCAGCCCCTCGCCTGGATTGAACCCAGTCCCGTCGGCTGGCCCGCCCCCGCGTAGGCTACATTTCCTGTATGCCCCTGCCGCGCAGCCCCAACCGTGCCGGCGGCACAGGTTGCCCGACCAGACTGCCACCACCACGGGAGCGGCCATGTCAGCTCACAGTGCGTTCTATCGATGGTTGCGCCGTCACCTGTTGACGTGCTTCCTCCTCATGACCGCGAGTTTCGTGGCCTTCGGCTACCTCACCATCGACCTGGTGCAGCTGCTCGGCAGCAATGCGGCGTTCATCGTCAGGCACGGCTGGCTGGCGCTGATGAGTGGCGGCTTGCTCCAGTTCGCCCAGTTGCTGCTGATCGCGCTGCTGGCCATGGTCTGTTACCTGCTCTTCCGCCTGTGTGAACAGGTCTTGTTGCAACGGCTGTCGGGCGGCGCCAGCACCGTGGAATAGCGGACGAGGCAGTGCCCCTCGGCAGCCTCGGGGCTGGATTCGCTGCGCCCCCTCCAGCCCCATCCGCGCCGATGCACGCGCAACCATTGCTGGCATCGATGTTTACCATCAGCCCAATGAAGTTCTGTTAATAATCCTCGGGCGTAACATCTGCTCCGTCACCAGCCAACACCCCCGGAGCACATCATCATGAAACGCCAACTCTTCCTCAGCCTCGCTTTCTCTGTACTGGCCGCCAACGCGTTCGCCGCGTCCTCCGCCCAGCCCGTTGTCGCCGAAGGCGGTTCGGATCGCCTGCTCGACAGCCGCATCGCCGAGGGTGGCTCCGACCGCCTGCTCGACAGCCGCGTCGCCGAGGGTGGCTCCGACCGCCTGATCGACAGCCGCATCGCCGAAGGCGGTTCGGATCGCCTGATCGACAACCGCGTCGCCGAGGGTGGCTCCGACCGCCTGATCGACAGCCGCATCGCCGAGGGTGGGGCCGACCGCCTGCTCGACAACCGCGTCGCCGAGGGTGGCTCCGACCGCCTGCTCGACAACCGCGTCGCCGAGGGTGGCTCCGACCGCCTGCTCGACAGCCGCATCGCCGAGGGTGGGGCCGACCGCCTGCTCGACAGCCGCGTCGCCGAGGGTGGTGCCGATCGCCTGCTCGACAGCCGCGTCGCCGAGGGTGGTGCCGACCGCCTGCTCGACAGCCGCCTCGCCGAGGGTGGTGCCGACCGCCTGCTCGACAACCGCGTCGCCGAGGGTGGTGCCGACCGCCTGCTCGACAACCGCGTCGCCTGAGTGAGCTCCGACTGTCTGTTCGAGAACCCCCTATGAGCGAATCGGAACTGCTGCCAGAACGAAAGCCGGCCCCTCAGCCGGCTTTTTTCTGTGCGTTGCGTTAGCGCCTTCGTCCAGAACCCTAAGGGAACTGTCCAGATTCTTCGCCTGAGCGCAGCGGACCGGACGCTGCCTGCAGACTCCCGACCTATTGCTGCACCTTCAACGACATGTCCATGCCCGGCCGCCAGCCCGGACAACGCCAGGGTGGAATAGCGTCCGCCGAGTGCCGGCCGACGCCTCCGCGCTCAGGGCGCGCCGAACAGCGCCGTCCAGTAGATGCCCGCATCGCTCCTGGGGTCGACCGCGTAGGCCGCGCCCAGGTCGCGGAACCGCGGGTCCATCAGGGTGGCGCAGTGGCCGGGGCTGGCCAGCCAGCCGTCGACCACCCTGCGCGAGTCGTCCAGCCCGGCGGCGATGTTCTCGCCGATCTGCCGGGCGTCGTAGCCGGCCAGCTCCGCCCGGTCGCCCGGGGTGCGGCCGTCGCGGCCGCGGTGGGCGAAGAAGTTGCCGTTGGCCATGGCCCGGCTGTGCTCTTCGGCGGCCGTGCCCAGTGCGGCGTTCCAGGCCAGCGGCGGCGCGGCGACGAAGGACTGGCCGCCGCACTGGCGCGGACGGCCGCGGGCGGCATTGAGCTGCTCGAGCAACCGCCGGCCTTCGGCCTGCCAATCGCCCAGCCTGCCGCTCAGCAACGGCCGCGCCAGGACGATGCGCCAATCGCGCCCGACGTGGCTCACACCGATATCGACGAACTGCGGATCGAGCAGCACCTGGCAATAGCTCTCCTGCAGCACCCGCATGGCCGCCGGCGCATCCCGCGGCCCGGACAGGCTGATGGCCTGGGCGCTGACCATGGGATAGCCGGTGCGGCTCAGGGCCTGTTGCAGCTCTTCGCCCCTGCCGGCCGGCAGCACCAGGCGCGGTTCGGCCGTCAGCGGCGGCAGCACCGCCGAGGCCTGGCCGGCACAGCGCTGCACCTGGCCGCGATGGGCGTTGATCGCCTCCACCAGCCGCGCCTCCTCGGCCCCCCGGGCCGCGACCGCGCACAGCAGCCCCAGCGACACGGCGACGAGACGCAGAACGGATAACCTGACGCGCATGACGAACTCCCTCGACCTGGACCGGAGTCATTTAATACCGCAATCCGCGAGGCGGCGCGAACCGCGCCGCCCATTTCGCCCGGCAGCCGCCAGCCGTCCGCACCGCCGCCGGCCCCCTGCCGGGCCGCCAAGGCCCGGTGGCGAAGCAGCCTAAACCGCACAGAGCGACGTTGCCGGCAGCTGTGCGGCGCCCCACCCCACCAGATAGATACCCAGGCCGAACACCAGGTGGCTCAGCAGGCTGCGCAGCCTGACCTGCCAGGGGTTCGGCAGGCGCGAAGCCGCCAGGCCCATGCCGAACGCCGGCTGCATCAGCAGCAAGGGCGCGGCGACGCTGAGCAGGCCCAGCAGCAGCGCCGGCAGCAGGCTCGGCCGGCACAGCCACTGCGGCCCCACCGCTACCAGCATCGCCCCGGCGAACAGCACGCCGATCAGGTAGTGGCAGCCCCAGCCGAGCAGGCGCTCGCCGCGCACCACCGGCGCCTTGCCGATCGCCGCGTGACGCACGCGGCCCTGGCCCATGTGCCCCAGCCAGCGCCCCACCAGGGCGTAGTCGAGCGACGGGACGCCGAAGAAGCGCCGCCGCGCGAGCGCCCAGAGGTCCAGCACCAGGGTCGCCCCCAAGCCCACCAGCATTGCCCGCAGGATGATTTCGCTTGTCATAGCCACCTCGTTTTGCTTTGGTTGAAAGGCTGTTTTCATCAGCCTGCCAGTTCAAGTCGACTTGAGGTCAAGCATGCAAGAGATGGATATCGCCAAGATCTCGCGCTGGTCCGGCCTGCCGGCCTCGACGCTGCGCTACTACGAGGAACGGGGCCTGATCCGCGCCATCGGCCGCAACGGCCTGAAGCGGGTGTTCGACGCCTCGGTGCTGCAGCGCCTGACCCTGATCGCGCTGGGCCGGGCGGCGGGGTTCTCCCTGGACGATATCGCCGTCATGCTGACTAGCGACAGCCAGCCCGCCATCGACCGCGGGCGCTTGCGCGACAAGGCCGACGAGCTCGACCGGCGCATCAAACGGCTCTGTGCCATGCGCGACGGCCTGCGCCATGTGGCCGCCTGCCCCGAGGACAACCACCTGCAATGCCCAAAGTTCCAGCGCCTGATGCGCCTGGCCGCGCGCGACGCCGCCCGCGGCAAGGCCCGGCCGCCCGAGCCGGCCTAGGCTGGCGATCACCCAGCCGGCCGCCGCTCCTCGCGCCAGCCACGCGCGAGCCGGCGGCCAGGGAACCTTGCCAGTTTCCCGGCACTAATTCCCACCCGCCCCCAGCCGAGATCCCCTGCCATGCGCCTCCTCGTCCGCCTGCTGCTGCTGAGCACCGCCGCCCTGTCGTTGTCCGCCTGCTTCGACGACGCCACGCCCGTCGACCAGGCCGGCCTGTGCACCTACAACACCGACCCGCAGGCGCAGCGCTGCAACGCCGGGCAGATGGCCTGGTTCCGCCCGGAGAACGGCCAGCCGATCACCGAGCAGATGGCCCTGAGCGTGGCGGCGGCCTATTGCGACTTCAACCATCAGGTCATGCACAACAAGGCCGGCGTGCTCTGCGTGTTCACCGACCAGCGCCTGGATACGGTCAAGTAGCCCCGC
Source organism: Pseudomonas lalucatii (assembly GCF_018398425.1). NCBI lineage: Bacteria > Pseudomonadati > Pseudomonadota > Gammaproteobacteria > Pseudomonadales > Pseudomonadaceae > Pseudomonas > Pseudomonas lalucatii. The sequence continues at coordinate 298,864 of NZ_JADPMV010000002.1, forward strand.
CACCGGCCCCGGTCCTGCGGTTCAGTTCGGCGCCGAAAAGCGTTAGTCTGCTGGGCCGAATTACCAGCACGAGGCCGCCCCATGCACGACGCTCCCCTGCAAGATCTGGCGGCACCGGAAGGTGTCTGTTACGGCTGCGGCGCTCGCAACCCCCACGGCCTGCACGTCAAGAGCTACTGGCATGCCGACGGCGTGCATGTCATGGCCGAGCACCTGCCCGACGACAAGTACTGCGGCTGGCCCGGCCTGGTCTACGGCGGGCTGCTCGCCATGCTGGTGGACTGCCATTCGAACTGGGCGGCCATGGCCTACCACTACCGTGCCGAACGCCGCGAAGTCGGCAGCCTGCCGCGTATCGACTGCGTCACCGGCCACCTCGGCATCAAGTACATCAAGCCGACCCCGATGGGCGTCCCCCTGACCCTGCGGGCCAAGGTCGAGGGCGAGGTCGGGCGCAAGACCCGGGTGATCTGCGAGGTCTACGCCGGCGACCTGCTCACCGCCATCGGCGACTCGACCTTCGTGCGTGTCAACACCGAACAGCTGCGGGCCGCGGCCCACGCTCGGGAAGCCTGACGCCGGCCCACCAGCCCAGCGGCCAGCACGCTCCGCCACCAGACCGTTACCCTGCGCCGGCAGGCGGCGTATGCTGAAAGCCTCACCACCCGCGTGGAGGATTGGCTATGTTCCGGGTATCGCGAAAGACTGCTAACCGCATCGACGTGGACTTCGCCGGCAAGCTCGACCGTGACGAGATGCGCGTCGCTCTGGATGAACTGACGCAGCAGTCCGAAGGCATCGAGCATGGGCGGATGCTCTATCGCATCGGCGCCTTCGAACTCCCCACCCTGGGCGCGATGGGGGTCGAGTTGTCGCGCCTGCCGCAGCTGTTCCGCTTCATCCGACGCTTCGAACGCATGGCCGTGGTCGCCGACAAGCAGTGGCTGCGCAAGGCCAGCGAGCTCGAGGGGGCCCTGATTCCCGGCCTGACCATCAAGGCGTTCGACTCGAATCAGGAGGCCGAGGCGGAGGCCTGGCTGCAAGGCTGATTCACCGGCCAGGCGCCGGCCGCAGCCGCGACCCGCGCCTGGCCCTCTGCCCGCCCCCTTGGCGCCGCCCCGGCAACGGCCTAACCCAACTGGTCGATCATCACCGCGTTGGTGTACACCAGGCTGCCGTCACTGGCCCGGTGGCCGACCAGGTGGAACTGCCCGCGCTCGTCGCCGGCACTCAGGTAGACGCGCAGCTGGCAATCGGACAGCGGCCCGCACTCCTCCGGGGTGACCAGCTCCATGGTGCTCATGTCGACATCGAGCATGGCCTCGCGCTCGTGGGTCTGCTGCAGGCGCTCCTCGGCCTCCTCCAGACGCACGTGGTCGGGTTCGTTGACGCGGAAATGGAAAGGCCCCATCGGCGTGGACTTCTGGGCGCCGCTGGCCTTGCACCAGCCTTCGATGGTCAGGGTATTCATGGCTAGACCTCCTGCATGGGGGGCTCTGTCAGGCCCTCCTGGCAATTTTAGACAACCCGCGCGGCGGCGTTGCTCCGCCGCCCAGTGGTGCCCTGGGCCGACGGCCGAGGTCAGGCCGGCGTTTGCCTGGCCGGCCGATTGCGGTAGGCTCAGCAGCTTTCTTGATAGGAGAACATCCCCATGGCCCGAGCCACTGCCCGTCACATCCTGGTTGCCAGCGAAGCCAAGTGCAACGAACTGAAAGCCGCCATCGAAGCCGGCGCCGACTTCGCCCAGGTCGCCAAGGACAACTCCACCTGCCCGTCCGGCCGCAATGGCGGCGACCTCGGCTCCTTCGGCCCGGGGCAGATGGTCAAGGAATTCGACACCGTGGTGTTCAGCGCGCCGCTGAATGTCGTGCAGGGTCCGGTGAAGACCCAGTTCGGCTACCACCTGCTGGAAGTCACCAGCCGCCAGGACTGACCCCGGCCGCCCCCGCCGCACCGCGGCAGGGGGCACCTGCCTGCCGCCTCGCCACAATGACCTGCTGGACCCCGGGCCCACCCCGCGCCAGTGCCCTGCCCCCTGGAGCAGCGCTCTCCTGCCGCCTCAGGCCGCTCGCAGACGCCCGTAGAGCCAGCCGCCCCAGACGTTGATCAACAGCCCGAGCATCACCAGCAGCGCGCCGAGCATCTGCTGCGTGCCGAGGCGCTCGCCCAGCAGCAGGGCCGAGGAACTCAGGCCGACCACCGGCACCAGCAGCGAGAACGGCGCCACCTGGCTGGCCAGGTAGCGCGACAGCAGCCGGCTCCACAGGCCGTAGCCGAGAATGGTCGCGCCGAACGCCAGGTAGACCAGCACCAGAATCGCATCCAGGCCGATGCCGCGCAGCGCCGCGGCCATCACCTGCGGCCCTTCCAGCCACCAGGACAACGCCAGGAACGGCAGCGGCGGCACCAGGCTGCCCCAGACCACCAGGCCAACCAGGTTCACCTTGCCGACCCTGCGCGTGACGATATTGCCCAGCGCCCACATCGTCGCGGCGCCCAGGGTCAGGACGAAGCCGGCCAGGGTCATGCCGAGATCGTGTTGCAGGGCGATCAGCAGCAGGCCACCGGCCGCCACCAGCAACCCCAGCAGGTTGCTCGCGCGCAGGCGCTCGCCGAGCAGCAGCACGGCGAAGCACAGGGTGAAGAACGCCTGGGACTGCAGCACCACCGAGGCCAGGCCGGCCGGCATGCCGACCGCCATGGCCGAGAACAGGAAGGCGAACTGGCCGAGGGAGATGGTCACGCCGTAGGCCAGCAGCCAGCGCAGCGGCATCTGCGGGCGCCTGACCAGGAGGATCGCCGGGAAGGCCGCCAGCATGAAGCGCAGGGCACCCAGCAGCATGGGCGGCATGTCGTCCAGGCCGAGCTTGATCACCACGAAATTCAGGCCCCAGACGACGATCACGACCAGCGCCAACAACAGATCCTTCGGTGACATCGCGCTTTCTCATGACGGGCCAGGCGTCATTAGAGCAGCCGCGCCGACGTCTGCCTATTCACAGTGACGGGGGAATCGTGGGGCACAGTTGCGACGCTGCGGCCGCGGCCGGCCCCCGCCAGGTCCAGGTGCTCCGCGCCCTACTTCACCAGCAGCACCGGCACCTGCACCTCATGGATCACCCGGGTGGCCACCGAACCCAGCAACAGGCCGGTGAAGTTGCCCAGGCCGCGGGTGCCCATGACCACGGTGTCGCACTGCAGCTTCCTGACGGCGATGTTCACCTGCTCGGCCACGTTGCCGAACGCCGTGTGCTTCTGACAGGCCATGCCTGCGGCCTCGAGCTGCGCGGCCGGCCAGGCCAGCGACTCGAGGGCCTGCTGCTGCTGCGACTGGCGCATATTGGCGATCATCTCGTCATTGACGTACTCGCCATACAGCACCGCGGCATGCTGGACATTGAGCAGGTGGACCTCGAGCGTCGCCTCATGCATCCGCGCAAAGTCGATCACGTATTGCAGGGCCCGCTTCGCACTGTCCGAACCATCGAATGCAACCAATACCTTACGCATGGCGAGTCTCCTCTGCCGACATACTGAAAGCATAGATAGCCCTGACCGCCGCGCGGGGACTTTATCGCCGCCGAGCCGTACGGCGCTCGCCGCCTTGGCGCAGCAGGGGCTGGCGGGTCGTCGCCGCGGGCCTCTGGCGGCCTGGCGCTACTTGACCAGCACCACCGGCACCGCCACCTCGTGAATCACCCGGGTGGCCACCGAACCCAGCAGCAGGCCGGTGAAGGTCCCCAGGCCACGGGTGCCCATGACCACGGTGTCGCACTGCAACTGCTTGACCGCGTCGCTGACCTGCTCCGCCACGTTGCCCAGGGCGGTGTGGCATTTGTGCGCGATGCCCGCCTCCTGCAACTGGTCGGCGGGCCACTCGAGGGCCTGGGCCGCGGCCGCCAGCAGCGATTGCTGCAGCTGCTCGACGAATTCGCTGGTCACATACTCGCCGTACAGCAGGGGCTCGTGCTGCACGTTGATCAGATGGACCTGCAGTTTCGCCCCATGGACTCGGGCGAACTCGACGACGTACTCCACCGCACGCCTGGAGCTGTCCGAGCCATCGAATGCCAGCAATATGGTGCGCATCACGCCTCTCCTCTGCGGCCCCTCGACAAGCATAGACCACCCCCCGCCGGCCCTGACGGCGCCGCCCCCGGCTGCCGGACGGCCAGCCCAATGGTGCATTTGAGGGGTGCCAGCGGCCCGCAGAGCGACTAGAATCCGCGGCTGACCTGCGCCTGCCAGCCGACGACCGGCCGCGCCACCCCCTGGCCATCCGCCTCTGCCGCAGACAGGCGACGCATTCGACCGCACAGACCGAGAGAACACCCATGGGCGCTCAGTGGAAAGCCAAACCTAAAGAAGCCGCCGCCAACGCCAGAGGCAAGATCTTCGGCCGGCTGGTGAAAGAGATCATGATCGCCGCGCGCAACGGCGCCGACCCGGACATGAACCCCAAGCTGCGCCTGGCCGTCCACCAGGCCAAGAAAGCCTCGATGCCCAAGGACACCCTGGAGCGGGCGATCAAGAAGGGCGCCGGCCTGACCGGCGAGACCGTCAACTTCGAGCGCACCACCTACGAAGGCTTCGCCCCGCACCAGGTGCCGGTGATCGTCGAGTGCCTGACCGACAACGTCAACCGCACCGTCGCCGAGATCCGCGTGCTGTTCCGCAAGGGCCAGCTCGGCGCCTCCGGCTCGGTGGCCTGGGACTTCGACCACGTCGGCCTGATCGAGGCCTCCAGCGACAGCGGCGCCGACCCGGAGCTGGCGGCGATCGAGGCCGGTGCCCAGGACTTCGACGTCGCCGATGACGACAACAGCCTGTTCATCACCGAGCCGACCGACCTGGACGCCGTCAGCCGCGCCCTGCCGGAGCAGGGTTTCACCGTCAACTCGGCGCACCTGGGCTATCGCCCGAAGAACCCGGTGACCAGCCTGACGCCCGAGCAGCGCGAAGAGGTCGAGGCCTTTCTCGAGGCCATCGACGGCCACGACGACGTGCAGAACGTCTACGTCGGCCTGGCCGGCTGAGCCGCGCCCTAGGCCTGCGGGGCGGCCATCACCTCTTCGGCCCAGCTCAGGGCCGCGATCACGGTCGGGAAGCCGATGGTGCTGGTCAGCGCCAGCAGCGCGTGACGGACCTGCTCCGCGCTCGCCCCGGCCTCCAGCGCCCGCCGTGCATGGCTGTGCACGGCGCCCTCGGAGCGGATCGCCGCCGCCGCACCGAGCTGCACCAGCTGCACCTGGCGCTCGTCCAGCGGGCCGGCATCGCGCAGCGTCGCGCCGAGCGCCTCCACGGCGGCGAAGTAGTCCGGATGCTGTTGCTTGAAGCGCCCGTAGGTATCGAGTTTCTTGTGCCGTTCCATAGGGGTCTCCCGGTTGTTGGCGCGCGGCGCCGGCTTGAGGGCTCCCTTACAGGGTAGCCGCCCAGCGCCGCCGGCGATGCCCGCGCAGCGGCCCCCGCAATGGGACGAGGCAAGGCCCGCATCACAGTAGCGGCTGGCAAAAGCGGCTAGAATGGCCGGCTGACGCGCCGCAAGGCGCGGCACGCCTACAAGGACGTTGTTCATACAGGAGATTCACCGTGTACAAGCTATTCACCCTGGGCGCCTGCCTGCTGCTCGGAGCCTGCGCCGGCAGCCAGCAGTCGCTCCAGCGGCACTCGGTCGAGACGGACAAGCCCCCCCTGGCGACCAGCCGCCTGGCGGCGATCCACAGCGCCGAGGCGATTCCCCTGCCGGTGCGCTCCGGTCCGTTTCCCGCGTCGAGGTCGCTCGAGGCCCAGCAGCCGCCCGCAGGCTTCGCCAGCTCGCTGTCCAACTACCGGGTCTACGCCCTGCGCCTGCAGCAGAGCGAGCGCTACCGCCTCGGCGTCAGCTCGCCCTGCCAGGACAGCTGCCTGGGCATCGACAAGTTCGCCCTGAAACCCCGCGCCCTGCTGCTCGACGCCAACGGTGCGGTGATCCCCAGCCAGGCCTCTGCCGGCGTCGGCCGCTTGAGCCTGGCCTGGGACGGCGAGGCCCCGGAGGATGCCACCTACTACCTGCTGGTGGCGGCGGACAGCGACGACATCGGCAAGACCATCGTGATCGACGACGTATGGGTCAACAACTCGCCGCTGATGGCGGTGGAGACCGGCCTGCCCAACGCGCCCTTCGGCCGCCTCGGCGGCCCGGCCCCCTCGTCGCTGGAGTGAGGGCTTGGCTGTCGGCTGGCGCGGGAAGCCCGGCCGCCGATAGCCACTATCGAGCCGAATGATTGTCCCGGGGCACCGGCGCCCCCTAGCCTGTACGCCAGTCCTCAGCGCCCACAGGTAGCCCCATGCACCGCCCGCTCGCCCTCGCCGCCCTCGCCGCCTTCGCCCTGCTGCTCGCAGGCTGCAGCACGCCGCGGGCGGCCGACGAACGCCCCTATAGCGACGCCGAGATCCGGCAATTCTCCCTCGAGCTGCTCAGCCGCAGCGGCCTGCCCTACGAAGACTACGAGAAGATCCGCCGCGCCCTGCTCGAACCCGAACGGCGCATGCCCCGCTCGCTCGGCGACCGCGCTGTGCCGCCCGAGGACCAGGCCAAGCGCGGCTGAGCCCTACTCGCAGCGCAGCGCCGCCACCGGCTGCAGGCGCGCCGCGCGCCGCGCCGGGGCGACGCCGGCGAGTACGCCGATCAGCGCGGCCAGCAACAGCGCCAGCAGCAGGAACAGCGGCTGCAGGCCGAGCGGCAGGCCCGGCAACAGCAGGTGCAAGGCCCCCAGCAGCCCCCCCAGCAGTAGCAGCCCCAGCAGCCCGCCGAGCAATGCCAGCAGCAGCGCCTCGCCGAGGAACAGGCCGAGCACCTGCCGCGGCGTGGCGCCGATGGCGCGCAACAGGCCGATCTCCGCCGCGCGCTCGCCGACCGTGGTGGTCATGATGGTGAGGATGCCGACCGCGCCGACCAGCAGCGAGATGCCGCCGAGGGCGCCGACGGCCAGGCTGAGGAGGCCGAGGATGCGGTCCAGGCTGCGCAGCATGTCGTCCTGGGTGGTGAGGCTGAAGTCCTCGCGGCCGTGGCGCTCGATCAACAGTCGCCGGACCCGCTCGGCCATGGCCGCGGCGCTGGTTCCGCCATTGAACACCAGGTTGATCTTGGCCAGGCCTTCGCGGTTGAACAGGTGCTGCGCCCAGTCCACCGGGATGTAGGCGATGTCGTCGATGTCGAAGCCGAGCAGGCGCCCCTTCTCCTCCATCACCCCGATCACCCGGAAGCGCATGCCACCGACGCGCACCATCTGCCCCAGCGGCTGGGCCGTGCCGAACAGCTCCGTGCGCAGGGTATGGCCGAGCACCACGTAGGGCGGCGAGCGGCCGTCGCGGGGCTCGGGGAGGAATTCGCCCATGGCCAGCCGGAAGCGCCAGGCCTGGGCCATCTGGTGACCGCTGCCGAGGATGCCGATACGCCGGTCGAGGCGACCGTATTGCACGTCGCCGTGGCCCTGGATGATCGGCACCACCGCCTCGACATGCCGCAGGCGGCGCAGGGCATCGGCATCGGCGATGCTCAGCGGGCGCACGCTGCCGAGCAGGCCACCGAGGCCGGCGGTCTGGGTCAGGCCCGGGCGGATCGTCAGGTTGCGCGTGCCGAACTGGGCGAAGTTGTCCTGCACATAGCCGCGCAGGCCCTCGCCTATGGCGGTGAGCAGCGCCACCGCGGCGATGCCGACGGCCACCCCGAGCAGGGTCAGCAGGCTGCGCAGCGGCCGGCTGAGCAAGGCCCGGCCGGTCAGCCGCAGGCCATCGGACAGCTGCATCAGCGCCCCCGCCGCCGGCCGCAGCGCCGCCACCGGCGCTAGGCCGGCACCACGGCTGGCCGGCAGCCAGGCGAACAGCAGGGCGCTGACCAGCGCCAGCGCCAGGGCCCCGAGCCGCGCCCACCAGGGCGCGTACAGCGGCAGCTGCAGCAGCAGACGCACAAGCCACAGCAGCGTCTCGCCGAGCAGCAGGCCGGCCAGGGCTCCGCCCGCGGCCAGCACCGCCGCCTCGCCGAGGAACAACAGGCGCACCTGCCCGGCCGTCGCGCCGAGGGCCTTGAGCAGGCCGATCTCGGCGGTGCGCTGGCTCACCGAGATCCAGGTGACGTTCATGATCAGGATGCCGGCCACCAGCAGGCTGATGGCGGCGATCCCGCCCAGGGCCAGGGTCAGGGTGCCGAGGATGTCGTCGAAGGCGCCGAGCAGGCTGCCCTGGCTGACCAGGGTGACATCCTCGTCGCCGCCATGGCGCTCGCGCAGGGTGGCGAGGATCCGCTCGCGGCTGCTGGCCAGGAAGCGCGGCCCGCGGATCTCGACGAATGCCCGCAGCAGGCCCTCGCGGTCGAACAGCGCCTGGGCATTGGCCAGGGGCATGATCAGCGCTTCGTCGAAGTCCATGCCGAAGGACTCGCCGCGCGGCGCCAGGATGCCGATCACCCGCAGGCGCCGGTCGCCGGCGCGCAGCCACTGGCCGAGGGCCGGCGCCGGGCCGAACAGCTCGCGGCGCAGGCCGGCGCCGATCACGCAGACTGCCTCGCCCTGGTCGTAGGCCAGTGCCGGCAATGCCTGGCCCTGGGCCACCCGCAGCTGGCGGATGGCGAAGAAGTCGTGGCTGGTGCCCAGGGCCAGGGCCTCGCGACTGCGATTGCCGACGCTGACCTGCAGCAGCCCGGCCTGCTGCGGCGCGACCCGCCGCACCTGGGGCAGGCGGGCGATGGCCGCGGCGTCCCCGGCGGTCAGCTCGCGCGGCGACAGGCCGGTGATCGGCGGCATGCCGCCGGTGGTCTCGCTGCGCCCGGGCAGGAGGATCAGGGTGTTGCGGCCGAGGCCGGCGAATTCGTTGAGGACGAAGGTCCGCGCGCCCTCGCCCAGGCCGGTGACCAGCACCACCGCGAGCACCCCGATGGCCACCGCCAGCAGCAGCATCAGGCTGCGCGAGCGATGCCCGCGCAGGGCGCCGAGCCACAGCTGCACCGCGTCGGCGCCGCGCATCAGGCCGGCTCCAGACACGCCTCGGCGACCGGGCGCCCGTCACGCAGGCGCAGCTGGCGCCGCGCGCGGGCCGCATGCTGGGCATCGTGGGTCACCACGATCAGGGTCAGGCCCTCGGCGTTGAGCTGCTCGAGCAGGGCGAACACCTGCTCGCCGGCGCGACTGTCGAGATTGCCGGTCGGCTCGTCGGCCAGCAGCAGCTCGGGCTGCATGGCGATGGCCCGGGCGATCGCCACGCGCTGGCGCTGGCCGCCGGACAGCTCGCCGGGACGGTGGCGCAAGCGGTCGCCCAGGCCCAGACGCTCGGCCAGTTCGCGACTGCGCTGCCGGCGCAGGCGCGCATCGATACCGGCCAGGAGCATCGGTAGCTCGATGTTTTCCTCGGCGCTCAGGCGCGGAATCAGGTGGTAGGACTGGAACACGAAGCCGATCCAGCGGCTGCGCAACGCGGCGCGCCGCGCCTCGCTGAGGCCCGCCGTGGCCTCGCCGTTGAGCCAGTACTCGCCGGCGTCCGGGGCGTCCAGCAGGCCGAGGATGTTGAGCAGGGTCGACTTGCCGGAACCGGACGGCCCCATCACCGCCAGGTAGTCGCCGGCGGCGACCTCCAGCTCCAGCCCGTCGAGGCCGACGACGCGCTGCTCGCCGGCCTGGTAGCAACGGCTCAGCCCGCTCAGGCGGATCATCGCCGCGGCTCCGGCGGCTCCGCCGAGATCACCGCGATGCCGTCCTCGAGGCCCTCCTGGTCGAGGCTGGCGAGAATCCGCTCGCCCTCCTGCAGGCCACCGAGCACCTCGGTCCAGCGCCAGTTGGCCAGCCCGGTGCTCAGGGCCACCTCGCGCAGCATCCCGGTGGCGGGGTCGTAGCGCAGCACCCGGCGCCCCTCCAGCAGGGTCTCGGTGGGGATGCGCAGGCCGCCGGCACTCTGCTCCAGAAGGATTTCCACGTCGGCGCTGTAGCCGGTCAGCAGGGTCACATCCAGCGGCAGCTGGACGAAGCGCACCTCGACATCGACGGTGCGTGCCTGCCGCTCCAGCTCGCGGACGAAGGGGGCGATGCGGCTCACCTGGCCGGCGAACGAGCGCCCGCGGAAGGCATCCAGGCTGATGCGCACCGGCATGCCGATGCGCACGCGGCCGGCGTCGACCTCGTCGATCGGCGCATCCACATAGAGGCAGCTGTCGTCGATCAGGTCGATCGCCGGCGGGGTCGGGATGCCCGGCGGCGAAGGCGTGACGAACTCGCCCAGCTCGCCGTTGATCTGCGCCACTGTGCCGGCGAACGGCGCCCGCAGGTTGGCCTGGTCGAGCAGCGCACGTTGCAGCGCCAGGCTGGCCTCGGCCTCGCGGATCAGCGCCGCGCTGGAGGTGCAGGCCAGATGCGCCAGGCCGGCGCGGGTCTCGGCCTGGTCCAGGCGGTCGGCGGCCAGCAGCTTGCGCGCGGCCAACCGCTCCAGGCGCTGGAAGTCGCGCTGGTCGAGCCGGGCCTGGCGGCAGGCCTGCTCGCGGGCATTGCGCTTGGCCGCCAGACGCGCCTCGGCCTCCTGCACCCGCGCCAGGCGATCATCCTGGCGCAGGCGCATCAGCACCTGGCCCTCCTTGACCTGCTGCCCCTCGTCGACCAGCAGCTCGCTGACCTGGCCGCCGATGTTGAACGACAGACGCGAGCGCCGACACGATTTCAGGGTGCCGGCGCGGGTATTGGCTACCAGGGTCTCCACCGGCCCGCGCTCCACCGCCACCAACTGCACGGGCATGGGCTGGGGGCGCGTCCACCACCAGCCGACCGCCAAAAAACAGGCGAAAACCACAAGACCGATCGACAGGCTACGCATATGTGCCTCAATTTTGACACTGGCACCTTGAGCCTAGGACAGCCCCCCTCAGTTGCAATGGCGCGTTTCTGCTGTTGGTCGCCTGATAACCATTCTTAGTCTGGATAAGCCTGGTGCGGCTAGAACAGGGCCCTGGCCGCCAGGGTCGCGGCCACGCCGATCAGCAGCAGCGCCAGTACCGCGAGGCCGGGCGCCAGCATGCCCTTCAGCCGCCGTGCCCGGGCCTCGGCCGACAGGCCGGGCTGGACGGCGGCCCCGGGCCGGGCGACTGCGCGCAGCGGATTGACGGCGGCCGCCCGGGGTGCGGCGGGCTTGACCTTGAGCGCCCCGGGCAGGTCGATGGCGCGCACGAACTGGGTGGCGTCCTCGTCCTCGACCTGCGCCAGGCTGACCTTGGGACCGATCACCAGCAGGCTCACCGAACCCATCTTCAGCTGGTCCCCCGGCTGCAGCAGCGCCGTAGACACCTTCTGCTGGTTGACCAGCACGCCGTTGGCCGAGGCCAGGTCCTTGACCTCCAGCACGTCGTCCTTGAGGAAGAACTCGCAGTGCCGACGCGACAGCGCCAGGTCGCTGAAGCTCAACTCGCACTTGGCCGAGCGGCCGAAGGTCATCGAGCCGTGGATATGGAACTTCTTGCCCTCCTGCTCGCCCTTGACCACCTGGAGGAACCAGCGCGGCGCGGTCTCGGCCCTGGCCCTGCCCTGCGCCGGGTCGAGCAGCACCAGCTCCAGGGTGCCCAGGCGCACCCGGTCGTTGGCGCGCAACTGGTAGCGCGCGCTGATGCGCTCGTCGTTGACGAAGGTGCCGGCCTGGCTGCCGCAATCGCTCAGGTAGTAGTAGCCATGGTCCTGGCGCACCTCGGCATGGAAGGGGGCGATCTGGGCGTCGCCCAGCACCAGGCTGTTGCGGCTGTCCTGACCTATGGTGAAGCGCGCGTCCGTCAGCCAGATGGGTGCCTGGCGGTTGTCGCTGAAGTGCACTCTGAGCATGTTGCCTGTCGCCTCGAGAATGAAGACCGGACGCCGAACCGCTCCGCTGAACGAGCGGCAGCCGGACCCGGTGTGCTCACGGGTTGAAGATGGTGTTCCACAGCCGCTTGATCGGGTTCGACCTCTCCTGCCTGTCCTGCCGCTCCGTGCCCGAAGTCGCCTGGCGCCGCGGGGCCGCCTGCCTGCGCGGTGCCTGGGCCAGGCGCACGCGGCGTTCGTGCCGGTCATAGAGTTCTAGCAGGGTTTCGTTGTCCGGCTCCACCTCCAGGCCCTGCTTGATGTACTCCAGCGCCAGGACATGCTCGCGCCGGTCATAGGCCTGCTCGCTCTGCTCGATGAAACGCCGTACCACGCGGCTCAGCCCGGCCAGGGCCAGCAGGTTGTCCGGCTCCCAGGCGAGCACGCGGCGGAAGTAGAAGGTCGCGCTGTCATCCTCGGGCAGCAGCAGGCGATTCTCCGCGATGCGCTCATCGGCCAGCGCCAGGTAGCCGGCGATCCGCGCCTGCAACAGCCGCTGCAGGCCGTCCAGCGCCTGGGCGTTGTCCTCGTCCAGGGCCAGGGCCTGCCGGAACCAGTAGTCGGCGTTGTCCTGGGCCGGCTCCAGCAGGCGCCCCTCGTCCAGGCGCTGCTCGGCCCGGGCCAGGTGGTCGGCCAGCTGCACCTGCCGGTAGCCGTAGTAGCCCGCCGCGGTGGCGCCGCCGAGCAGCAGCAGGCCGATCACGCCCCGGGCCAGGCCCCTGCGCCAGGCGCCCATGGCGGCGCCGCGACGGCTCCCCAGCGGCCTCCCCAGCGGCTCGCCACGGCGGCTGTCGCCCGCCTCCGGCGCCACTTCCTCCAGGCTCGCCAGCAGCACCCGGCAGTCGGCGAAGCGTTCCTCCGGGTCCTTGGCCAGCATGCGCGCGAGCAGCCACTGGTAGTCCTGCAGCGCCGGCGGCAAGGGCGGCGGCTCCATCTGCAGGTGGTTCATCACGGTCTGGGTGTAATTGCCGCCGCGGAAGGGATTGGTGCCCAGGAACATCTCCAGGAGGATCACCCCCAGGCCGTAGATGTCGCTGCGCGCATCCAGCGCCTGGCATTGCGCCTGCTCCGGGCTGCTGTAGGCCGGGCTGCCGACGGCGATGCCGGACTGGGTGAGCTCCGGATCGAAGGCGACCTGCTTGGCCACGCCGAAATCGGTGAGCACGGCGGTGCCGTCGTCGCGAAAGAGGATATTGGCCGGCTTGATGTCGCGGTGCACCAGGCCGCTGTCATGGACCACGGCCAGGGCGCTGGCGATCTGCCGGACGATCCGCAGCGCCTGCTCGGGCTCGAAGCGCTGGCCCTTGTACTGGGCCAGGTCGCCGCCGGGGACGAACTCCATGGCCAGGTAGTGACGGCCATCGGCGAGCCGGTCGATGTCATGGATGGTGATGATAGAGGGGTGGCGCAGCGAGGCGACCAGGTGGCCCTCCCTGATGAAACGCTGGCTGAACGCCTGGTCATCGGCGCTGAGCAGCACCTTCACCGCAACCTGGCGCTGCAGCGACAGCTGGGTGGCCAGGTAGACCTCGGCCATGCCGCCCTTGCCGAGGCGGCCATGCACGCGGTAACCGGGTATCTCGGGCAGATTCTCTGGCATGTCGGCGGTCAGGGTATCAGCGGTTTGAACAGTCGGCTGAACCGGCCGCGCGGCCGGCCGGTTGCCGGCGGCTCGTCCGACGCGGTCGGCGCGCGGCCCAGCACGATACAGGAAATATTGTCGTTGCCCCCCTGCCGATTGGCCTCGGCGACCAGGTTCGCCACCAGTTCATCCAGGGTAGTCGCGACGGCGCACAGCTGCTGGATCCGCCCGTCCTCCAGCTCGCCGCTCAGGCCGTCGCTGCACAGCAGCAGCAGCTCGTGCGGCCGCAGGCGACCCTGCACCAGGCCGATCTCCAGGTCCTGATCCTCGCGCCCCAGGCACTGGAAGATCACCCCGCGCTGGGGATGGCAGCGGGCCTCGGACTCGCTCATCTGGCCGGCGTCGACCATCGCCTGGACCCAGCTGTGATCGTGGCTCAGGCGCGCTATCGCGTCGGCGTCGACCCGGTAGGCGCGGCTGTCGCCGACCCAGGCGATCTGGAAGTCGGCTCCGCGGCAGCGCACGGCCACCAGCGTGGTGCCCATGTCGCGGCATTCGGCGTCGGCCTCGGCGGCGGCCAGCACGGCGGCATTGGCCGCATGCACCGCGGCGCTCAGCTCCGCGCCGCCGGCACAGGCCGCACGCAACGCCTGCAGCGCCAGGGCGCTGGCCACCTCGCCGCGCCGGTGCCCGCCCATGCCGTCGGCGACAGCCCACAGCCCCAGCTCCGGACAACTGAGCAGGGCGTCTTCGTTGTGCCCGCGCACCAGGCCGACATCGGTGGCGGCCGCGTACACCAGGGGCTGTTGGGTGCTGATCATCGACATGCCTGCTGCTTTCACCTCTTGGGCCGAGCGCTCGCGTCTCGCCGGGCTAGGACGCCAGCCTGCATGATGCGACCGCTCCGCGAGGCTGTCATCGCTTCGGGCGTTTTTTCCGGCAAAGTGTTAACCAGTCGAGCCACGAGCAGGTTGCGGCAGGTGCCTGGCATCGCACCATGGGCGCGCCGGCGCCCGGTCAAGGGGCTATCATTAAGTTGACGCTGATGACTATCAGTCGGTGCAGGCTCACGCAGCCTGGGAGGTGGGAGTGCCCTGCAAATCACTGATCCGAACGTACCAATCGAGCACTTCTTGAAACAGCGAGATGACGATCATGAGCAAAGGCCTGGATGCAAAGAAACAAGCGAAGAAGAAACCCCTGAAGAGCGCGCACGAAAAGCGCATGGCGAAGAAGGAAAAACGCACCGGCAAGTCCCTGCTCGGCAGCCATTCCGCCAACGCCTGAGCCCACCGCCCGGCACAGACCCGCCGTCCGTGCCGGGCATCCAGACTGAGCCGCGACCCGAGCCCATGGCCGACCTGCAGTTCCGCGTCCTGCCCGGCCCCCTCAGCCCCTTGGTCGACAAATTCTACCGTGCCCACCGTTCGCCCATGCGTGCGCGCGAGCAGGACCGGGTGTGGGTGGCCCAGCGCCATGACATCCTCGCCGCCCTGTGCCTGCGCCCCGTGGCCTCGGGCCACTGGCTGACCGGGCTGTTCGTCGCGCCGCAGCAACGCCGGCAAGGACTGGCCCGCCACCTGGTCGAACGGGCCCTGGGTGAGGCGAGCGGGCCGACCTGGCTGTTCTGTCATCCCGAGCTGGAGCCCTTCTACCGGCGCCTGGGCTTTACTCCAGGCCCCACCCTGCCCGCCGAGCTGCACGAACGCCTGCTGCGCTATCGGCGCCACAAGCCGCTGCTGGCCGTCATCCGCGCCGGAGGCCCTGGCGCGGACAGCAGCGCCGCGCCCTGAGGCGACGCGGCGCCGATGCTGGCACTTGGCCAAGATATTATCCTTGCCAGATCGGGACAAAGCTCTGCATCCTTGTCGAGCCGTCAGCCGACAACAACTATAAGTCCCGGCCATGTCCAAGCTCATCCCGCAGCTGCTCAAGCGCCTGCGCAAAGACTTCCAGCTGTCCATCATCACCCTGATGGCGCTGTTCGGCATTCTCGCCATCTCGCCCTACGCCCTGTACCGGTACGGCGAAGGCAATTACCTGGTGAGCATCGCCGACACCGTCATAGTGCTGGCGACCATCCTCGCCGTGCTCTACGCCTGGCGCAGCGGCGACACGGTGAAGCCGGGCATCTTCCTCTCGCTGATCTTCTCCGCCGGCGCGACCCTGATCGCCATCAACCTCGGCGTCAACGGCCTGTTCTGGATCTATCCGCTGATCCTCTTCAACTTCTTCATGGTTTCCCCCGGCAAGGCCATGCTGGCCATGCTGCTGGTGATCGGCACCCTGATCGGCCATGCCCTGCTGGTGCCCGGCACGGTGTTCGAGAGCAGCTATCAGATGGTCTCCTTCCTCGTCACCGGGCTGATGGCCAGCGTCTTGACCTACATCTTCGCCTTCCGCACCCGCAGCCAGCGCGACCAGCTGCAGCTCCTGGCCAGCCAGGACCCCTTGACCGGCGCGCGCAACCGCCGGGAGATGAACAAGGAGCTGCGCATGGCCGTCTCCACCCATCGCCGCCACGGCAACAGCTACGGCGTGCTGGTGATGGACCTGGATCACTTCAAGCAGATCAACGACAGGTTCGGCCACCCCGCCGGCGACCAGGTGCTGGTGGACTTCGTCGAGCTGATCCAGCAGTCCTCGCGCCAGGAGAACCGCCTGTTCCGCTTCGGCGGCGAAGAGTTCCTCCTGCTCCTGCCCAATACCGACGAGGCGGGCCTGCGGGCCGCCGCCAGCCACCTGCAGAACCAGGTCCGGCAGCGACTGCGCGGTCCGGGCGGACCGGTGACCATGTCGGTGGGCGGGGCCGTGCTGCGCAACGGCGAGCCCTGGGAGGGCTGGCTGCAACGGGCCGACCAGCATCTGTACCAGGCGAAGAACGCCGGGCGCGACTGCAGCATCATCGAAGCGAAGGCCGCTGCGGCGCACGCCTGAGACGGCCGCCAGGCGCCCGGCCCTAGGCCCCGCGGCCGGCACCGGGGCGCGACGCGCTGTAACAACTGCCGCCCGGCCGTGTCTACAGATCGAACCCTTGCACAGAGAACTGCCATGAAGCGACGCGCCCTACTGCAAGGCATGGTCCTCTTGCCGACCCTGCCGCTCCTGGCCAGCCAGGCTCCGTCCCTCCTCGCCGAAACGAGTACGGCCGGCGCCACCGTCGTCCCGCTGGACAAACCGCACGAGGCCTGGCGCGAACTGCTGAGCCCGGCCGCCTATGCGGTGCTGTTCGAGGAGGACACCGAACGCCCCGGCAGCAGCCCGCTGAACCAGGAGAAGCGCCCCGGCACCTATATCTGTGCGGCCTGCTACCTGCCGCTGTTCGACAGCCAGCACAAGTACGAGAGCGGTACCGGCTGGCCGAGTTTCACCCAGGCCATCGACGGACACACCGGCTTCAAGCGCGATTTCAAGCTGATCTTCCCGCGTACCGAGTACCACTGCGCGCGCTGTGGCGGCCACCAGGGCCATCTGTTCGACGACGGTCCCGCGCCGCGGGGCGAGCGCTGGTGCAACAACGGCCTGGCGCTGCGCTTCGTTCCCCAGGGCAGCGCCCTGCCGGCCCTGAGGAGTTGAGCGATGCGGCCCATCCATGATCTGCGCGGCGCCCCCCTTGCCCTGGCGGCCGCCGCGCTGGCCGCCGTCCTGCTGAGCGCCTGCAAGCCCGGCTCGCCGCAGATGCAGCAGGCGCACGCCAGCCCGGCGGGCGACCTCGCCCCGGAGGAACAGGGCGTGGCGATCTTCGCCGGCGGCTGCTTCTGGTGCACCGAGGCGGACTTCGACAAGCTCCCCGGCGTGCTGTCGACCACCTCCGGCTACATCGGCGGCCACCTGGCCAATCCCAGCTACCAACAGGTCTCCGCCGGCGGCACCGGGCATACCGAGGCGGTACGGGTCCGCTACGATCCGCGCCAGACCAGCTACGCCGAGCTGCTGGAGGCCTTCTGGCCGACCATCGACCCGCTGACGGCCAATGCCCAGTTCTGTGACCACGGCTCGCAATACCGCAGCGCGATCTTCTACGCCAGCGCCGAGGAGCAGGCCCTGGCCGAAGCCTCGAAGGCGGCCCTGCAGGCCTCGGGGCGCTTCGACCAGCCGATCGTCACCGAGCTGCTGCCGGTGACGACCTTCTACCCGGCCGAGGCCTATCACCAGGACTACTACCAGAAGAACCCGCTGCGCTACACCTATTACCGTCACGGCTGTGGCCGCGATGCGCGTCTGCAGCAGCTCTGGGGCAAGCACCCCTGAACCCCGCCGACTAGGGACTCGGCCGTTGCGCCTCGGCGCGGGGGAACTCCATGTGGAACGCCGTCCGACCATTCGCCGAGCTGCACCAGATCCGCCCCTGGTGGGCCTCGACGATCGAACGGGTGATCGCCAGCCCCAGGCCGGCGTTGCTCGGTTCGCCCTCCCGGCGGGCCGGGTCGGCGCGGTAGAACCTGTCGAACAGGCGCTCCAGGTGCTCGGCCGGGATGCCCTCGCCCGGGTTTTCCACGGACAATCGCACCGCCGCGGCGTCCTCGCCGAGCGTAACCGCGATGGCCTGCCCCTGCGGGGTATAGCGCAGTGCATTGGACAGCAGGTTCGAGATGGCGCGGTGCAGCATCAGCACATCGCCCTGGACCCAGGCCGTGCCCGAGAGCCGCAGTTCGATGCCGCGGTCGTCGGCCAGCAGCTGGTAATAGTCGAACAGCTTGGCCACCAGCGTCTCGAGCGCGACCGGCTGCTGCGCGGGAACGATCAGGCCGTTGTCGGACTTGGCCAGAAACAGCATGTCGTCGATCATCCGCGCCATGCGCTTGAGGTCCTCCAGGTTCGAATAGAGGTTGTCCTCATAGCTGTCGACGTCGCGCTTCCTGCTGAGGATGACCTCGGTGTGGGTCATCAGGCTGCTGAGCGGAGTCCTCAGCTCATGGGCGATATCCGCGGAGAAGTTGGACAGGCGCACGAAGGCATCGTCCAGACGCCCCAGCATGGCATTGAACGAGGACACCAGCTGCTGCAGCTCCAGCGGTACGGGCGCCAGCGGGATGCGCTCCTTGAGCGACTTGGCCGACATCGACGCGGCCAGGCGGGTGACCTGGCGCAAGGGCCGCAGGCCGCTGCGCGCCACCATCCAGCCGAGCCCGGCGCTGACCAGGGCGCTGATGGCCAGGCCGATCCAGAACCAGCGCTGCAGGGTGTCGAAGAAGGACATGTGGCTGGTGACATCCAGCACCAGCATCAGCGTCAGCGGTTCGGCCTGCCCCGCCGCCGTGACGGACGCGCTGATGCCGCGGTACATGCGCCGCTCGCCCTGCCACTCCCAGGCCGCGTCTTCCGGGTAGGCGCGAAAGTGCGGCGGGATGCTGAGCCCCCCGGGATCGGCGAACACCACCCGGCCGTCTGCCGCGAGGATCACGGCCGTCAGATCGTGGTGGGCGCCGAGCAGAGCACTCAGCTGCGGCTGCAACTGCTCCAGGCTCGTCCCCGCCGGCGCGTCGCGCAGGATGGCGCGGGTCGAGGCCAGCTTCTCCTGCAGCACCTGGTGATCGAGCATGACGAAATGGTGCTGGCTGAGACGATAGAAACTCAGCGCCGCGACGCTCAGCACCGCCGCCACGGCGAGCATGAACATCAGGCTCATGCGGGCGGTCAGGGACAGACGAGTCATTGCCCCCCCGGCGTGTCGAGCATATAGCCCATGCCGCGCACGGTGTGGATCAGCTTCACCGCGAAGTCGTCGTCGATCTTTGCCCGCAACCGCCTGATCGCCACCTCGATGACGTTGGTGTCGCTGTCGAAGTTCATGTCCCACACCTGGGAGGCGATCAGCGACTTGGGCAACACCTCGCCGCGGCGGCGCAGCAACAGTTCGAGCAGGGCGAACTCCTTGGCGGTCAGGTCGATGCGCCGCCCCGCCCGGGAGGCCCTGCGTTTGAGCAGATCGACCTCGAGATCGGCGATGCTCAGGCTGGACTGCGGCGGCGCGCCGCTGCCACGGCGCAGCAGCGTCCTGACCCGGGCCAGCAGCTCGGCGAAGGCGAATGGCTTGACCAGGTAGTCGTCCGCCCCCAGCTCGAGCCCCTTGACCCTGTCCTCCACGCCGTCCCGTGCGGTCAGAAACAGCACCGGAAGGTTCCGGCCGGCCGCCCGCACCCGCCTCAGCACGTCCCAGCCATCCAGGCCCGGCATCATCACATCGAGAATCAGCAGGTCGTAGTCCTCGTCGAGGGCATGCTGCAGGGCCTCGCTGCCAGTCATGACCCGGTCCACGTTGAATCCCGCCTCGCGCAGGCCCTGCTGCAGGTAAATGCCGGTTCTGGGTTCATCCTCGGCGACCAGAAGCTTCATGGGTCGATTTCCAAGTGGCAAAGGCCTTGAGTGTGCAGCGAATCCGTCATGCCAGCCAGCAGCTTACAGAAATGTAATCCTGGCTTAAGCCTGCTGTCAGGGCCCGCGTCCTAGGCTGGCGTCCAGTGGCAACGGGTGAGCCGCCCCGGTGCTCCCAGCCCCTTTTCAGGCCTTCCGCATTGCTCCCCTGGCCTGGCGGCGCCCGAGGGCGCCGCGTTTTGTTCCGCAACTGACAGCTGGCCCCTGCGCTGGGCGATCCAGCCGCTTACCGGCTCGCACCCGCCGGACCTTCCACCCCTCTCGAGTTGGCCCAGCGGCGCTCGACAGGAGACACTGGGCGACTGAACGGATAACTGGACCTGCTGCCGATGCTGACCGTCAACCTGGGGCCACTGACCCTGGCCGTCCCCCACCTGCTGCTGCTCGGCGGCCTGCTGCTGGCGATGCTGAGCGGCTGGTGGGCCGGCCGGGCCAGCGCCCGCAACCCCGAACCCCAGTTGTTCCGCCTGCTGCTGGTCGCCTTGCTGGTGGCGCGCCTGGCCTTCGTGGCGAGCTATTTCGAGCATTACCTGGGCCAGCCGTGGAAGGTCGTGGACATCCGCGACGGCGGCTTCATCGCCTGGCCCGGGGTGATCGCCGCGCTGCTGCTGGGCGCCTGGCTGGCCTGGCGCGACCGCGGCCTGGCCAGGCCGCTCGGCGTGGCGCTGGCGGTCGGCGTGCTGAGCTGGGGGCTCGCCACGCTCGCCTGGCAGGCCCTGGAGCGCGGCACCCGCCTGCCCGAACTGGCGTTGCGCGACAGCCGCGGTGCCCCGGTCGCGCTGCAGGACTACCTGGGCAAGCCGCTGGTGATCAATCTCTGGGCGACCTGGTGCCCGCCGTGCCGACGGGAAATGCCGGTGCTGGCCGCGGCCCAGGCCAAGGAACCGGCCCTGACCTTCCTGTTCGTCAACCAGGGCGAGGGGCCGGGCGAGATCCGTCGCTTCCTCGACCGGGGCGGCCTGAAGCTGCAGAACGTCCTGCTCGACAGCGACGGCCGCCTCGGCCAGCAGGTCGGCTCCATGGCCCTGCCCACCACGCTGTTCTACGACGCCGCGGGACGCCAGGTCGGCAACCATCTCGGCGAGTTGTCCCATGCCAGTCTCGCCCGCGCCCTGGAGCGCCTGAAAGAGGCCGAACGCAGCACGACGGGGTCCGGGGCTTCGCGCCATCCCGCAGGGTAGCCCCCTCGGCGCGACCGGGCAGGAGCGCCTGCGGCGCAGGCATCGCACGGCGTTCCACGGCAGCGCTTGACCTTGCCACGAGGTCAGGGTCGAAGCTGCGGCCATGGCAATGGTGCCATTCAGCACGAGGACTGATGATGTTCGCTCTAGACGTTTCCGGAATGGGTTGCGGCAGCTGTGTCAGCAAGATCACCAAGGCCATCCAGGCCCTGGACAGCCTGGCCAAGGTCGAGATCGACCGCGCGGCCGGCAAGGTGAAGGTGGAGAGCGCCGAGCGCCTGGAGGACATCCGCGCGGTGATCGAAGACCTGGGCTACCCCACGCAGCTCGGTACCTGAACCGCAGACACCGCGGGGGCAGGGCTGCCGCGCGCTGAAGGCGGTGACAAGGGGAGTGACCAGCACTCCCCCTGCCGGGTTTCACTCGCCGGCTTTGCCACCGGCCTCGTCGCACTTGGCCTGGGGCATCAGCTGAAAGCCCTGGCCCTTGCAGGCACCCTGGCCCTTGCAGGCGTTGGTGGCGGTCATGCAGTCGTTCTGGCCCTTGCAGGCGTTGACGCCGAAGCATTGCACGTCGGCGCTCTGCGCCTCCTGAGCCGCCTGCGCCGGCAGGGTGCTGAAGAGGCTGGCGGCGGCCAGCGCCAGGGCCGCGCCGGTGGTGGCGGTAGATTTGCTCGACATGTCGCTCTCTCTTCTCGTTCGGGGTTGAGGTCGGCACCGGCACTCGCCGAACCAACCGGAAGAAACCCAGGCAACGCTGCCTGGCATGCCCTGGGGCATGGGCACGACAGTACAGAGGCAGGATGTAGCCGTTCAAGAATAAAAATGCTTCCTGACAGAACTGTAATGTCTAGCTCAGCGTTCTGACAGGCGCCGCTGGCTAAGGTCTTCTCGAGCCTGAAGCTCCCCCGGACCAGCTCGCACGGTCCGTCGGCCCCCAACAGCTATCGAGGACAGTCACATGAAAACCCTGCAAACCCTCTTCGTCATTGGCGCCCTGAGCCTTTCCTCCCTGGCCATGGCCGAAGGCGGCGGCGACCGCACCTTCGCCCGCATGCAAGCGGCGGAAGCGGTCTCGACGCAGGTTGCCCAACAGCAGAAGGCCGCCGCACCGATGGCCGAAACCAGGACGACAAAGGCCGAACACGCCAAATGCTGATCGGCGCCCTGCCGCCCAACCTTACAGAAATGTAATCAACCCCAAGGTTGGACTATGGCACCTTCTACGCTCGCTGAACCGCGCCCGCGCGGCACCGGCGGGCAAACGGGCAGGGATTCGGAAGCGCCCTGACTAACGCTGCTCCAACCTCGCGGCACAGGGAGGTTGGTCGCCCAGCACTGGTTTACTTCGATTGATTGGACATAAACGGCATGCAAGCGAAAACCTCGAGGCGAACATTCGTCAAAGGCCTGACCGCCGGCGGCATACTGGCCGGCCTGGGCCTGTGGCGCACACCGGTATGGGCCGTCACCAGCCCAGGCCAGCCGACCATGCTGGCGGGCACCGACTTCGAGCTGTTCATCGGCGAGAGCCCGGTGAACATCACCGGCAAGGCCCGCACCGCCATGACCATCAACGGCAGCTTGCCGGGCCCCCTCCTGCGCTGGCGCGAAGGCGACACCGTGACCCTGCGCGTGCGCAACCGCCTCAAGCAAGACACCTCGATCCACTGGCACGGCATCATCCTGCCGGCCAACATGGATGGCGTGCCGGGCCTGAGCTTCCACGGCATCGCGCCCAACGGCATGTACGAATACAGGTTCAAGGTGCAGCAGAACGGCACCTACTGGTACCACAGCCACTCGGGACTGCAGGAGCAGGCCGGGGTCTACGGGCCGATCATCATCGATGCCAAGGAACCGGAGCCCTTCCAGTACGACCGTGACTACGTGGTGATGCTCACCGACTGGACCGACGAGGACCCGAACCGCCTGATGGCCAAGCTGAAGAAGCAGTCGGACTACTACAACTTCCACAAGCGCACCGTCGGCGACTTCATCGACGACGTCAGCGAGCAGGGTTGGGCGGCCGCCGTGGCCGATCGCAAGATGTGGGCCGAGATGAAGATGAGCCCCACCGACCTGGCCGACGTCAGCGGCTACACCTACACCTACCTGATGAACGGCCAGGCCCCCGACGGCAACTGGACCGGCCTGTTCAAACCGGGCGAGAAGCTGCGCCTGCGCTTCATCAACGGCTCGGCCATGAGCTACTTCGACGTGCGCATCCCCGGCCTGAAGATGACCGTGGTGGCCGCCGACGGGCTGCACGTGGAGCCGGTCAGCGTCGACGAATTGCGCATCGCCGTGGCGGAAACCTATGACGTGCTAGTCGAGCCCGACAACGCCGAGGCCTACACCATCTTCGCCCAGTCCATGGACCGCACCGGCTACGCCCGCGGCACCCTGGCCGTGCGCGACGGCCTGAGCGCCCCGGTGCCCGAGGTCGACCCACGCCCGCTGATCGGCATGGACGACATGGGCATGGACCATGGCAGCATGGGTGGCATGGACCACAGCCAGATGGCCGGCATGGATCACGGCAGCATGGCTGGCATGGACCATAGCCAGATGGCCGGAATGGACCATGGCAGCATGGCCGGCATGGACCACAGCCAGATGGCAGGCATGGGCGCCATGGGCGCCATGGGCGGGCAGATGCAAGCCCACCCGGCCTCCGAAACCAACAATCCGCTGGTCGACATGCAGACCATGATGCCCACCGCCAAGCTCGACGACCCGGGCATGGGCCTGCGCGACAACGGCCGGCGGGTACTGACCTACGCCGATCTGAAGAGCACCTTCCCCGACCCGGACGGCCGCGAGCCGAGCCGGACCATCGAGCTGCACCTGACCGGGCACATGGAGAAGTTCGCCTGGTCGTTCGACGGCATCAAGTTCTCCGACGCCGAGCCGCTGCGCCTGAAGTACGGCGAGCGCCTGCGCATCACCCTGGTCAACGACACCATGATGACCCACCCCATCCACCTGCACGGCATGTGGAGCGACCTGGAGGACGACAACGGCAACTTCCGGGTGCGCAAGCACACCATCGACATGCCGCCGGGCTCCAAGCGCAGCTACCGGGTCACCGCCGACGCCCTGGGCCGCTGGGCCTACCACTGCCACCTGCTGCTGCACATGGAAATGGGCATGTTCCGTGAAGTGCGCGTGGACGAGTAAGGAAAGCAACCGATGAACAACTCATTGAACACAGCAAGACGGGTCGGCGGCGCCCTGGCGCTCGCCCTGGGCGTGACCGGCGCCGGCATGGCCAGCGCCGCCGAGCAGATGGATCACGCGCAGATGGACCATGGGGCCATGGGCCACGGCAGCGTGCAGCCGGCACCCCAGCAGCCTAAGACCATGGATCACAGCCAGATGGACCACGGGGCCATGGGCCACGGCAGCGTGCAGCCGACGCCCCAGCCGCCTAAGACCATGGACCACAGCCAGATGGACCACGGGGCCATGGGCCACGGTGCCGCGCCCCCGGCTAGCCGTGCGCCGACGCCCACCACGAGCAGTCGCACGCCGATCCCGGTGCTCACCGATGCCGACCGCGCCGCCGCATTCCCGCCGCTGCCCGGCCATGCCGTGCACGACAAGATGCTCAACTGGCACCTGCTGTTCGAACAACTGGAGTACCAGGACGCCGACGAAGGCAGCGTGCTCAGTTGGGATGCCTCCGCCTGGATCGGCGGCGACATCGACCGCCTGTGGCTGCGCTCGGAGGGTGAGCGAACCAATGGCATGACCGAAGAGGCCGAGCTCCAGGCACTCTGGGGCCACGCCATCGGCCCCTGGTGGGAGCTGGTGGGCGGCGTGCGCCAGGACTTCGAACCGGGCTCGCCGCAGACCTGGGGCGCCTTCGGCATCCAGGGCATGCCGCTCTACGGCCTGGAATTCGAGGCCACCGGTTTCGTCGGCGAGCAAGGACAGAGCGCCCTGCGCCTGGAGGGTGACTACGACATGCTGCTGACCAACCGGCTGATCCTGCAGCCCACCGCCGAGCTGAATTTCTACGGCAGGAACGACCACGAGCGCGGCGTCGGCTCCGGCCTGGCCAACAGCGAAGTCGGCCTGCGCCTGCGCTACGAGATCCGCCGCGAGTTCGCCCCCTATGTCGGGGTGACCTGGAATCGCGCTTACGGCAATACCGCCGATATGCTCCGCGAGGAAGGCGGCGACGTCAGCGAGGCCCGGCTGGTGGCCGGTATCCGGATGTGGTTCTGAGGAGCTGACATGAAGAGAACAATCAAGACCCTGGTCGCCGCGAGCCTGGTCGGCGGGGCCGCGGCCACTGCCGGCGCCTACTTCGGCCTGGTCAACGTCGGAGCCGACGACCCGCATCTGCCGGCCGTGTACGCCTTCCTGAGCATGGCCCGCGATCGCTCCATCGAGGTGCGCTCGCGGGACATTCAGGTGCCCGACCTCGACGACCAGGAGCTGATCCGCGCCGGTGCCGGCAACTACAACTCGATGTGCATCGGCTGCCATTTGGCCCCCGGAGTCGCCGATACCGAGCTGAGCCAGGCGCTCTACCCGGCGCCGCCGAACCTGGCCGAGATAGGCGTCGACGGCAACCCAGCAGCCGCCTTCTGGACCATCAAGCACGGCATCAAGGCCAGCGGCATGCCGGCCTGGGGCAAGAGCATGGCCGACCCTTACATCTGGGGCATGGTGGCCTTCCTGCAGCAGCTGCCGGAGCTCGATGCCCAGCAGTACCGGGCCCTGGTCGCTTCCAGCGGCGGCCACCAGCACGGTGGCGGCGAAACCGACATGCACAACCATGAGAATCAGCACGGCACGCCGGGCGACGGTCACCACGCCGGCGAGATGGCCGACATGAGCCATCACGATGAGGCCGGCGATGACCACCATGCCGGCGAGGCAACCGCAGCCAGCCTCCACGATGGCGCGGCCGGCCAGCATGCCGCCGAACTGGCCAGCGCCGACGATCACCATGCTGGCGAGATGCCGGGGGCCAGCCACCATGCCCCCCAGCCGGCGGCGGCCAAGCCCGCGACCAAGACCCACCTCCACGCCGATGGCAAGGAGCATGTCCATGCCCACTAAATCCAACCTGTACCGAGCCGGCATTCAGGCCACCGCCCTGGCCGCCCTGCTGTTCGGCGCCGCGGCGCAGGCCGCCGAGCCGCTGTCCATCGAGGTGCACCGCGACGCCAACTGCGGTTGCTGCAAAGCCTGGATCGCGCACCTGCAGGACAACGGCTTCACGGTCATCGACCATGTCGAGTCCGACATGGTCGCTGTCAAGCAGCGCCTCGGCGTGGCACCCCGCCTGGCCGCCTGCCACACCGCGGTGATCGACGGCAAGTTCGTCGAGGGCCATGTGCCGGCGGAGCAGATCATCGAGCTGAGCCAGCGCTCCGATCTGGTCGGCATCGCCGTGCCGGGCATGCCAATGGGCTCGCCCGGCATGGAAGTCGGCGACCGCCAACAGGCCTACCAGGTCATCGGCCTGACCCCGGCGGGCACCGACCAGGTGGTAGCCGACTATCCGGCGAACTAGGCAATCGCGCCCCGCCGCGCAACAGCGCCCGGGGCCAGTTGACTACACTGAAGGCAAGACCGTCGTGCGCAGCTGCAGCCGCCATCCCGCGGCATGACTCGACGAGGGCAAAGCATGGACTGGCATACACATACCCCGAGTGCGCTCGCACCGGTTAAATGCCCGGCGCCAAGTCGGGCTTGGCCCCTGGCTATGGCCAGCCTGCTGCTCCTATTCCTGCAGACCGCTGCCGCCGCGCCCCCTGCCGACCTAACGATCTGGCCCGAGCCGAAGACCGTAGCAGAGGTCGAATTTACCGATAGTCAGGGCAAGCCTCGCACTCTGGGCGACTTCCAGGGCCGGATCGTGCTGCTCAATGTCTGGGCCACCTGGTGCGCCCCCTGCCGCGAGGAGATGCCGACCCTGGACCGCCTGCAGGCACGGCTCGGCGGCGCCGACTTCCAGGTCCTGGCCCTCTCGGTCGACCCGGACGGGGAGCAGCTGGTGCGGGACTTCTATGCCGACATCGGCATCCAGCACCTCGCGTTGTACATCGACGAAACCGCCCAGGCCAATCGCAGCCTCGGTGCCTACGGCTTGCCGGCCACCCTGCTGCTCGACCGCCAGGGCCGGGAGCTGGGCCGGAAACTGGGCGCCGCCGAATGGGACAGCCCGGAGGTCATCGACTACCTGCGCGAACTGATGGCCACGCCCCAAGGGCATTAGATGCGCGGCCGACGGCGCACGCCGGCCTAGGCTCGGCTCGCAGTCGGGGCCTGGTCACCCGCTCCTCCGGCCAGCGCCTCGATAATGGGGCACGCCGCTGCACCCTCGTCGCCGCACTGCTCGACCAGCCTACCCAGCACCTGCCGCATCCTCGCCAGTTCGGCCATCTTCTGCTCGATCAGCGTCAACTTCCGCACCGCCAAGGCCCGCGTCTCGGCGCAGGCCCGCGCCTGGTCGAGGCCGAGCAGCCCCGCGATCTCCGCGAGGGTGAACCCCAGCGCCTGTGCCCGCTTGATGAAACACAGACGCCTGACCATCTCGAGCGGGTAGCGCCGCTGCCCCCCCGCAGGCTTGACCGGCTCGGCCAGCAAACCGCGCCGCTGGTAATAGCGGATCGTCTCGACACTCACCTCGGCGGCCTTGGCCAATCTGCCGATACTCAGTTCCGCCAGCATTCTTCCCCCTTGACTCCGTACCCAGGTACGGGATTTAGACTGACTCCGTATACACAGGTTCAAGGAGTCGACATGACAGCCCTCACCGGGAAAGCCTCGCTGGTTGCGGCCGGTCTGGCGGCCATCGGTGCTTCGCTCTGCTGCGTCGCGCCGCTGCTGCTGCTGACACTGGGAGTCGGGGGAGCCTGGGTCGGCAGCCTGACGGCACTGGAAGTCTATCGGCCGTTCTTCGCCGCCTTGACCCTGCTGTTTCTCGGGCTGGCGTTTCACAGGCTCTACATCGAGCCACAGGCCTGTATTCCAGGCAAGTCCTGCGCCGCGCCGCGCATGCGCAGACAGCAGCGTCTGGTGTTCTGGATCACCACGGTGCTCCTCCTCGGCCTGCTGGCCCTGCCCTGGCTTGCCCCGCTGCTTTACTGAAGGAGATCAACCATGCGCAACCCGCTGCTGACGATGCTGCTCACCCTGCCGCTCATGGCAGCCGCCGAGACACCGAACCCCGTCACCCTCGAGATACCGAACATGAACTGCGGACTCTGCCCGATCACGGTCAAACAGGCCCTGCAGAAGGTGCCGGGCGTGGAAAACGTCCGGATCGACTTCGAACGCAAGACGGCCAGCGTTCGCTACGACCCCGATCGAGTCCAGCCCGAGGCGCTGATCGAAGCGACCGGCAATGCCGGTTATCCCGCCACGCTGCAGGAGTAGCGCCAGGATGCCACCGGTCGTTCTCCAGTCCGTGCTGACCTGTCCGCACTGCGGTTTCGCCAAGCCGGAAAACATGCCCACCGACGCCTGCCTGTACTTCTACGAATGCAGCCGGTGCCGAACCCTGCTGCGGCCAAAACCGGGGGACTGCTGCGTGTTCTGCTCCTTCGGCTCGGTACGCTGCCCGCCGATTCAGCAGCAGAATCCCTGCTGTGCCAGCGGAAGACCGGAAGGGCAAAGTTAGCGGGCTTCGGCAGTGGACGCGCCGACGCGGCGCTGCCCCGCTAGCCCCGCGACTGCCACCTTGCCTGCAGAGGCTGCAGAGGAGGTGGCGCAGGGTGCCGGCAACCCAACCGCAGCCCGCCAGAAAGGACGGGCATTGCGCTCGTACCAAGGCTGGACGCGTTCGATCCGTTCCGAGGCCGGATGATTCGCTCGAGCGGATCCTAAAGCGTGGCTACCCTGGATCGGGCCGTCTGTTCAGCTCATGCCGCGCAGCATTTCGCAAAGCCTACGAACGCACCGGGCTGCAGACACCAGCCACCACATGATGCAAGGCGGGAACATCCCGACCCTGCAGCGAATCCCGGGCCACGGCGAAATCAAGGTGACCATGCGTTACTCGCATCTGGCGGCGGATCACTTCGCTACGGCACTGGCACTTTCGCCTTTGGCGCTGTTGAGCCAAGATACTGCCTGCCAACAGGACGCTGGATGAAGGCAAGGAGAGCCGCATGGGATTAGAAGATCGCGAGTGGTGGCGTGATGAGCGTCGCCAGCAAGGCCACCAGGCCTCTGGGGATACCTTCAGGGCTGGGGCACCGCGATCTCAGCCAGAGGATGCCGGTGTTGGCGAGGTTGTTCGATTAGAGCAGCCTGCTAAGCTGCGAACGCCGCCATCGTACGTTCACCTCCCGGCCCAGGAAATTCTCGACGCCCCCTCCAAGGGTTCAGGTGCCTACTTCTGGGTAGCCGTTGTAGCCCTGGCGATTTGCCTCAACGGCCTTGCCTACTTGTACCTTTCCAACTGACCAGTCCGCTGCGCTGGGCGCAGGTGAACCATGACCGGGGCACTCCCGGGACACCGCCAGAAACGACAAAGGGCTAGCTTTCGCTAACCCTTTGACTGGTATGGTGCCGCTGAGAGGAATCGAACCCCCGACCCCATCATTACGAATGACGTGCTCTACCAACTGAGCTACAACGGCGCCAGCGCATTATTCAATGGAGCCGGCGGGTGCTCAAGCGGGTTTTTGCATTTTCTGCACGCCAGGCGGTGCGAAGGAACGCGCCCGGCGAGTCGCCGACGCCTCACTCGCCGAGCAGTTCGATTCGGTCGTCGTGGATACGGATGCGCCCCTGCTTGTACAGGCCGCCGATGGCCTTCTTGAAGTTGCCCTTGCTGGCGCGGAACAGCGCGCTGATGGCTTGCGGCGAGCTCTTGTCGCTGAGTTCCAGCATGCCGCCGCGCTCGCGCAGCTTGGCCAGGATCTGCTCGCTCAGGCTGCCGACCGCATCCTGCCCCACCGGCTGCAGGCTCAGGCTGATCTTGCCGTCGGCGCGCACCTCCTTGATGAAGCCTTTCTCACGCATGCCGCTGCGCAGGAACTTGAACAACTCGTTCTTGTGAATCAGGCCCCAGTGCTGGCCATTGATGATGGCCTTGAAGCCCATGTCGGTGGCTTCGACCACCAGCAGGTCGACTTCCTGCCCGACCCGGTAACTGACCGGCAGCTGGTCCAGGTAACGATCCAGGCGCGCCGTGGCGGTGATGCGCTTGCTGCGTTTGTCGAGAAAGACATGCACCACGCAGTAGTCGCCGACCTGCAGCGGGCGTTTTTCTTCCGAGTGGGGCAGCAGCAGGTCCTTCGGCAATCCCCAGTTGAGGAATAAGCCGACGCGGTTGATATCCACGACTTTCAGGCTGGCGAATTCGCCGACCTGAACTTTCGGTTTTTCCGTGGTGGCAATTAACTTGTCGTCACTGTCCAAATAGATGAATACATTCAGCCAGTCTTCCACCTCGCTCGGCGTATCCTGGGGGATATAACGCTTGGGCAATAGAATTTCGCCGTCCGCGCCACCATCCAAGTACAGACCGAAATCGGTGTGTTTGACGACCTGCAAACAGTTCATGCGTCCAATAACCGCCATGGTGCCCTACCCTCGTTGCGAGGGCCGCATTCTACCCGAGTTGCCGTAGACTTGGCTGCCCGCAGGCGCCGTTGCCGCGGGATACGGCGCCTCCGGGAACGAGCCGACCAACGGCAAGAGGCCGCAGCCGCAGTCACCGGCCAGGCACGACGTGCACCACTGAAAACAACGACTTAGTCGAGCCGGAAGAGTAATAGTCGGCCGGTTTCGCAACCTCTTCGGCAGACCAGAAACAGCCTCCCAATATTATTTACCAAGCAATTGTCAAGCCGATCACGTACAATGCCCGGCCAAATTAATTTCGAACAGGTTAATGGCTGCCATGCGTGTAAAAGCATCCCAGAGCAAACCCAAGCCGGCCCCTGCCGTTGAAACCAGCGCCTCGATCGACGCGCAGGTCGCGGCCTTCCTGAAAGCCGGCGGCGAGATTCAACAGATCGAGAAAGGCGTCAGCGGCCAGGTCTACGGCGCCAGCAAGCAGATCACCATCGGCAAGAAGTAGCCGCGCGGCGCTTCAGCCGGCGCCCTCTCCCCCTGCCCCCCTACGACGGGTTGCGCCGCACCGGGTGGGCGAGTGCCACGCCGGCCCTGGCAGCGCGGCGCCCGGCATGGCGCGACGAGGCCTGTCAGGGCCGCAAGCCCAGGCGCAGCAGCTGGCCATTGCGCGCATCGGTCAAGACATACAGATAGCCGTCCGGGCCCTGGCGCACGTCGCGAATGCGTTCATCCAGCGCCTCCAGCAGGCGCTCCTCGTGGGTCACCCGGTCGCCATCCAGCTCCAGGCGCAGCAGCGCCCGCCCGGCCAGCGCGCCGACGAACAGGCTATGGCGCCACTCGGGAAAACGCGTCGCGTCGTAGAAAGCCATGCCGCTGATCGCCGGCGACTTCTCCCATACGTAGTGCGGCGGCTCGGTGCCGGCCACCGTCTCGCCCTGCGCCTCGGGGATCGGCAGAAACGAATAGTTCACCCCATGGGTCGCGAGCGGCCAGCCATAGTTGCGCCCGGCCTGGGG
Organism: Pseudomonas lalucatii; assembly: GCF_018398425.1. Taxonomy (NCBI): domain Bacteria; kingdom Pseudomonadati; phylum Pseudomonadota; class Gammaproteobacteria; order Pseudomonadales; family Pseudomonadaceae; genus Pseudomonas; species Pseudomonas lalucatii. The sequence continues at coordinate 330,412 of NZ_JADPMV010000002.1, forward strand.
GATGTTGATCTCGTCGCCACCGCGCGGGCCGTGCTCATGCACCCACAGCCGGCCGCTCCAGGGGTTGAGTGCCGCACCCTGGGGGTTGCGATGGCCATAGGACCAGATTTCCCCACGGGCGTCGGCCCGACCGACGAAGGGGTTGTCCCGCGGCACGCGGCCGTCCGGGTGCAGGCGCACCACCTTGCCTTGCAGCTTGTCCAGGTGCTGGGCGGTCGGCCGCTGGTTGTTCTCGCCCAGGGCGATGAACAGGTAGCCCTCGCGGTCGAACACCAGGCGCGAGCCGAAGTGCACGCCGCTCGACAGCTTCGGCAGCTGCCGGAAGATCACCTCGAAGCCCTCGAGACGGCGCCCATCGGCCGACAGACGACCGCGCCCGACCGCCGTGCCGGCATAGCCCTGCTCCCCGGCTTCGGCATAGGCCAGGTACACCCAGCGATCGCTGCCGAAGTCGGGCGCCAGCGCCACGTCGAGCAGACCGCCCTGGCCCCTGGCGTAGACCGCCGGCACGCCCGCGATGGGCGCCGACAGGCGGCCGCCGGCGTCGAGCAGGCGCAGGCGGCCGGGGCGCTCGGTCAACAGCAGCCCCTGCCCCTCCGGCAGGAACGCCAGGGCCCAGGGGTGCTCGAGCCCGGACAGCAGCTCATCGACCTGCAGCGTGCCGTGCTCGCTCGGATATTCGCGCCCCAGCGCGCCGGTGGACGACAACGCGGCGGCCAGAACGAGCACCGCCAACCCTGACCTGATCGGCATGGCAAGACCTCCTCGGTGCAACCGGCGAACCCTCGCCCCGGTCTTCGCTCCGAGCATAGTGCAGCATCGCGGGCCTGGGTTCAGCCCGCGGACGCCGACCATGATCAGCGAGATCGATGGTGCTGGATTCGTCCGCACGCAGCCGCCGCGGTCTAGACTGGGCCGCTGACTCAGTCGCCATCCCAGGGAGAACCCCAATGCTCAAAGCCCAATACCAGGCACGCGGCCCGGTGCCGCAGGACGTGATCGAAGCCGTCGAATTGCAACTGCCGGCGCCCGCCGCCGGCCAGGTGCGGGTCAAGGTGCAGGCCGCGCCGATCAACCCCTCCGACGTGCTCACCCTGACCGGCGAGTACGGCATGCTGCCGCCACTGCCGGCGGTGGGCGGCAACGAGGGCGTCGGCCGGGTCGAAGAACTGGGACCGCAGGTGAACAACCTCAAGGTCGGCCAGCTGGTGCTGTTGCCGGTCGGCTGCGGCACCTGGGTAAGCCACCTGAATGCGCCGGCGGACAAGCTGATCCCGCTGCCGGAGGCCGACCCGCAGCAGCTGGCGATGATGACGGTCAACCCGCCGACCGCCTCGCTGCTGCTCAGCCAGTTCGTCGACCTGCAGCCCGGCGACTGGGTGATCCAGAACGCCGCCAACTCGGGCGTCGGCAGCTACCTGATCCAGCTGGCCAAGCTGCGCGGCTTCAAGACCCTCAACGTGGTGCGCCGCGAGTCGGCGGTGGCCGCTGTCGAGGCCGAGGGCGGCGACGTGGTGCTGGTCGACGGCCCGGACCTGGCCAAGCGCGTGCGCGCGGCCACCGGCGGCGTGGGGGTGCGCCTGGGCATCGACGCGGTCGGCGGCGAGGCCACCGACCATATCGCCGCGAGCCTGTGCGACGGCGGCGTGCTGGTGAACTACGGGATGATGAGCCGCCAGCCCTGCCAGGTGTCGCCGGCCTCCTTCGTCTTCCGCGGCGTGACCCTCAAGGGCTTCTGGCTGGCCAAGTGGTTCCAGCAGGCGACCCCGGCCGAGCAGATGCAGGTGTTCGGCGAGCTGACCCAGCTGATCGCCGGCGGCAAGCTGCACGCCCGCGTGGCGGCCACCTACGACGTCAGCCAGATCAAGCAGGCGGTGGCCGCGGCGGCCAGCGGCGAGCGCGACGGCAAGATCCTGATAGTGCCGGAGTAAGCCCGGGGCTAGGCGGGCATGCCATGCCCCGTGCCCGCCTAGAGTCACAGGGCGACCATCTGTGACTAGGGTCTATGGGCCAGCCACAGCACCAGCGCCGCCGTCAGCAGATGCAGCAGCACGATCGACCAGAAGGTCAGCTGGTAGCCGAGCTTGCGATTCTTGTGGCGGATCAGCCGCTGCGCCACCAACCCGCCCGGCCAGCCACCCAACAGCTCGTACAGATGCAGGCGCGCCTCGGGCGTGCGCCGCGCGCCACGCATGGCGAAGCGCTTGTCGCGCCAGTAGGCGAAAAAACAGACCAGGCTCATCAGCCCATAGAGCAGCGCCAGATAAGGCAGCAGGTCGACCCCGCCGAACAGCGGCTGGACCTGCTCGTGCCAGACCTTGGCCAGGCCCCGCAGCAGGGGCGGATAGTCGGCATAGCCGCTGACACTCAGGGCCAGGTTGCCGTGCGCCATGCTGCAGGCCTGGTCGCTGTAGAGCACCACCCCGTCGGGCTGCAGGCACTTGTGGATCGCGCCCTGGCCCAGGGCCTTGAACGATAACGCCAACAGTGCGCTCGCACCCAGCGGCCACCAGCGCATCGAGCCTTACTCGGCCGCCGGCTTGCGTCGCTTCAGCGGCGCCAGACCGTCCTGGCTCACCAGCGCCGGCGCCTCGCTCTTCGGCTTGTTGATGGTGTTGCGCTTGCTCGGGGCCTTGGCCGCGGGCTTCTTCGCCGCACTTTTCTTGGTGCCCTTGGCGTCGGTCTTTTTCTTCTTGGTGCCGGCCGCCTTGCCGGACGCCTTGAGGTTTTTCGGCCCCTGATACGTGCCCTTCAGCTCCTTGACGGTGCGGCGCTCGAAACGCTGCTTGAGGTAGCGCTCGATGCTCGACATCAGGTTCCAGTCGGTGTGGCAGATCAGCGAGATCGCCAGGCCCTCGGCGCCGGCACGACCGGTGCGGCCGATGCGGTGCACGTACTCGTCGCCGGAGCGCGGCATGTCGAAGTTGATCACCAGGTCAAGACCCTCGACGTCCAGGCCGCGGGCCGCCACGTCGGTGGCAACCAGGATCTTCACCGCGCCCTGCTTGAGGCGCTCGATGGCCAGCTTGCGGTCCTTCTGGTCCTTCTCGCCGTGCAGCACGAAGGTCTTGAACTCGCGGGCCACCAGCTTGCCGTAGAGGCGGTCGGCCTGCACCCGGGTGTTGGTGAAGATGATCGCCTTGTCGTAGGTCTCGTTGCTCAGCAACCAGTCGACCAGCTGTTCCTTGTGGTAGTTGTGGTCGGCGGTGATGATCTGCTGGCGGGTGCCCTCGGCGAGCTGGCTGACGGCGTTGAGCTGCAGGTGCTGCGGCTCCTTGAGCACCTTGGCGACCATCTCGCGCAAACCAGAACCGCCGCTGGTGGCGGAGAACAGCAGGGTCTGGTGCGGCCCGCTGCAGGCCTCGGCCAGGCGCTGCACGTCTTCGGCGAAGCCCATGTCGAGCATGCGGTCGGCCTCGTCCAGCACCAGCACCTCGACCTCCTCCAGCGGCAGGTTGCCGGCGTTGGCGTGCTCGATCAGCCGTCCCGGGGTGCCGATCAGGATGTCCACCCGGCGCAGCATGGCCGCCTGCGACTTGAAGTCCTCGCCACCGGTGATCAGCCCGGCCTTGATAAAGGTGAACTGGGCGAAGCGCTCGACTTCCTTGAGGGTCTGCTGGGCCAGCTCGCGGGTCGGCAGCAGGATCACCGCGCGCAGGCTCACCCGCGGCTTGGGTGCGCCGTCACCGAGCAGGCGGTTGAGCATGGGCAGGACGAAGGCCGCGGTCTTGCCGCTGCCGGTCTGGGCGATCACCCGCAGGTCACGCCCCTGCAGCGCCGGCGGAATGGCCGCCACCTGCACCGGGGTGGGCTCGACAAAGTTCAGCTCGGCCACGGCTTTCAGCAGGCGTTCGTGCAGGGCGAATTGGGAAAACACGGGGTCAACCTCGGCAAAATACGGAAATCAGCTGCATAGCCTAACGGTTTCCCGCGCCGCGGCCGAATTTCTTTGTGCCAGCCCGCACATCGGCCCGTCCTGGCCCTTGAACCAAAAGCGCTTGAGGCGCTCAATTCAATCAGGAGAATCATCGACAACCCGTCCGGAGACTGCCATGCCCCGTTCCTTCCCCCTGCTCTTGTGCGGCGCCCTCAGCCTGGCCCTGAGCGCTCAGCTCGCCGTGGCCGCACCGAAACACGACAAGGCCGACAAGCATGGCGGCGGCCATGACGGCGACATCCGCGCCCAGCTCGACGGCCCCACCATCGACATCGGCCGGGTGCGCATCATCCTCGGCGACAACCGCCATCTGCTGGCGCCGGCCGGCGCACTGCCGCCGGGCATCGCCAAGAACCTGGCACGCGGCAAGCCGCTGCCACCGGGCATCGCCAAACGCTTCGACCCGCACCTGAGCCGCCAGCTGCCGCACTACGAGGGCTACGAGTGGCAGCAGATCGGCCGCGACGTGGTGCTGGTGGCGATCGCCACGGGGATCGTCTACGAGGTGCTGAGGAATGTGCTGGACTGATCGGCCGCGGCATCTGCACCCAGGTGGCCGACCTTGACGTAGATCAGACAACCCTCGCGGGAGAACGGCGTGTGCCGCGAACCCCGGGGGTTGCGCAGCCAGGTGCCGGCCGGGTAGGCGCCGAACTCGTCCTCGAACACCCCCTCCAGCACCAGGATTTCCGCGCCCCCGGGGTGCTGATGGGCCTGGAAGCGGGTCCCCGGCGCCCAGCGCACCAGCGCCGTGTGCACCGCGCCGTGACTGTCCAGCGGCAGCACCTGCAGCCCCGGCACCAGGCCCGGCCGCCACTCGGCCGTGCGGCTGTCGATGCGCGCCGTGCGCTGGTCCTCCGCCGCCTGGTAACAGAGCTTGACGAACAGCAGGCAGCCGCCCGGGCTGGAGGGCGTGTGGCCGCTGCCCGGCGGGTTCTTCAGCCAATAGCCGGCCGGGTACTCGCCGTGCTCATCGACGAACACCCCCTCGAGCACCAGGATCTCCTCGCCGCCGGGGTGCAGGTGGCGGCTGAACGCCGAACCCGGCGCATAGCGCACGATCGAGGTGGCGCGGCCGCTTTCCGCGGCGAAACGCTCCAGGGGGCGGCGCTCGACACCGGGCAGCGGCGAGGCCTGCCAGGCCAGCGACCGGGTATCGAGCAGCACCCGCCGCTCGAGGTCCGCATTGATGCGCATAGGGTCCACCCGCAAACCAGTCATGCCCCAGCCTACCCGATCCTGGCGGTCAGATGCGCCGCTGCTTGATCAACAGGCGCACGCTGTCCCAGGCGACCAGCAGCACCGCCAGCCAGATCGGCAGGTAGGTCGGCAACTGCGCCGGGTCGAAGTGCTCGCCCAGATACAGCAGCGATACGGCGAACAGCAGCACCGGCTCGACATAGCTGAGAATGCCGAACAGGCCCAGGGGCAGCAGCCGGCTGGAGGCCATCATCCCGGCGAAGGCCAGGGTGCCGAGCAGGCCCAGGCCCGGCAGCCACCACCACAGCTGCGGCGCCAGCGCGAAGGCATCGGCCGGCCCCCAGGCGACGATCAGCCAGATGGCGATGGGCGCCAGCACCAGCATCTCCAGGATGAAGCCGGACAACGCGTCCATGCGCATCCAGCGGCGCAGCATGAAATACGGCGGGTAGCCCAGGACGGTGACCAGGGTCACCCAGGAGAACGCCTGGGTGCGCCACAGCTCATACAGCACCCCGAGCGCCGCAAAGAACACCGCCACCCGGAGCAAGGGCCGCAGGCGCTCGCCGTAGAACAGGCGGCCGGCCAGCACCATCACCAGCGGCAGGAGGAAGTAGCCCAGGGACACATCGAGCATGTGCCCGGCCAGCGGCGCCCAGACGAACAGCCCCCACTGCACCCCGATCAGCACGGCGGCCAGCGGCGTGGCCAGCAGCAGCAGCGGCTCGCGGCGCATGCGCCCGAGTACCGCGGCCAGGGTCGCCCACTGCCGGCTCAGCGCCACCAGCAGCAGGATCGCCGGGATCGACCAGAGCACGCGCTGGGCGAACACCTGCACGCCATCGAGCGGCGCCAGCTGCTGCACGTAACCGGGAATCAGGGCGAACAGCACCGAGGAACACACCGACAGCGCCACGCCACGTCCAGACAGATTCATTGCCTCGCCTCGGCTCCTTGTGCAGGGCTCGTCCGAATAAACAGCAGGGATGCGGCGATCACCGCCCCGCCCAGGCCCAGGCGCAGCAGGTCGGCATCGCGGTTCCACAGCAGCAGGTTGACCAGCAGGCCGGCCGGTACCAGGGCGTTGTTCATCACCGCCAGGGTGCCGCCATCGACCAGGCTGGCGCCCTTGTTCCACCAGTAAAGGCCCAATCCGGAGGCCACCATACCGAGCCAGGCCAGCACGCTCCACTGCAGGGCGCTGCTGGGTAAGCGGGCGGCGTTTCCGAACACCAGGAAGGCCGGCAGCGCCACCGCCAGCGCGCCCAGGTAGAAGTAGCCGAAGCGGCGGTACTGCGGCAGGTCCGAGGGATGGCGCGCCAGCAGATGCTTGTACAACACCTGGCCGGCGGCAAAGGTGGCGTTGGCGACCTGCAGCAGGCAGAAGCCGGAGTAGAAGTCCGCGCCGACCCGGTCGTAGCGGATCAGCACCGCGCCGGCCACCGCCATCAGCGCGGCGAGCAGGGCCGAGGCATTGAAGCGCCGCCGCAGGGCATCCTCGATCAGGGTCACATACAGGGGCGTAAGCACGGTGAACAGCAGCACCTCCGGCACGCTCAGCACGCCGAAGCTCAGGTACAGGCAGACGTAGGTGACGCCGAACTGCAGGGCGCCGATCAGCAGCATGCCGCGGATGAAACTCCGGGGCACGCCGCGCCAGCGGGTCAGCGGCAGGAACACCAGGCCGGCGATGACGATGCGCGTCAGCACGGCGAAGTAGCTGTCCACCTGGCCGGCCAGGTACTCGCCGATCAGGCTGAAGGAAAAGGCCCACAACAGGGTCACGAACAGCAGATAAGGCATGGCCACCTCGCGGCAAACCGGCGACCTTATCCGCTCCGGCCCCTCGCGACAATGCCTGCCTGGGCGACAAAAAAAGGCCCAATCAACCCGTGGAGAGAGCTGATCGGGCAGATCCGCGCCCAGGAGCGTGGGACGCGAAGGTATTAGCTGTTAACTAAAGACTAGGCCACTTGTGCCAATCTCGCCTGCGCTTCGGCCAGACCCTTCTCGGAAAACTCGTCGCCCATGTTGAGGCCTTCGGCATGGATGAAGCTGACATCGTGGATGCCGATGAAGCCCAGGGCCTGGCGCAGGTAGGGTTCCTGATGATCCAGGCTGCCGCCGGCATAGATGCCGCCGCGGGCGGTGAGGACGAAGGCGCGCTTGCCGCCGAGCAGGCCCTGGGGACCGTTCTCGGTGTACTGGAAGGTCACCCCGGCCCGCAGCACATGGTCCAGCCAGGCCTTCAGGGTGCTGGGAATCGCGAAGTTGTACATGGGCGCGGCCAGCACCAGCACATCGGCGGCGAGCAGCTCGTCGGTGAGCCGGTTGGACAGCGCCAGCGCGGCCTGCTCCGCCTCGCTCTGCTGCTCGGCCGGGGTCATCCAGCCACCCAGCAGGTTGGCATCCAGGTGCGGTATCGGCTCCAGCGCCAGGTCGCGCAGCTGGATGCTGTCGTCAGGATGGCTGCTCTGCCAGCGTGCAACGAACTGTTCGGTGAGCTGGCGGGAAACCGAGCCTTGTTGCCGAGCGCTGCTTTCGATTACCAGGACATGGGACATGATTTGGGCTCCATCGTGGGTTGTGCTGTGTCGATGGGCACAGACTATGGTCACAGCATCCGATTAAAAAGCGCAAAAAACAGGCAATATAGATCGATAAAGTTGATTTATCGAAGGCGGCGCACTAGGCTCAATCCTGTCCAGAGCCCTCCAGGATCGGTCCGTGCAGGGTCAGTTCAGGGTGCAGGTCAGCTTCACGCGCAGCTTGATGATGCTGCGGGCGAACTTCACCGTCATGTTGCCGCGCTCCCCCGCCGCCAGCACCACCTTGCGCGTGCGCGGTCGTTCGGGGCCGTTGCGGAACACCCCGCTGCACTGCGCCTCGGTCTGGCCATAGTTGTAGAGCAGCACGGCGCCCATGTTGTGGTCGATCTCCTGGGTGGTGGCGGAGACCTCGGCGCCGTTGAGCGTCTTGTCCAGCTCGATCGGGTAGGCGAACGCCGCCAACGGCAGCAGGGCGATCAGGGCGCAACAGAGGTTTCTCATCGGGCAGTCTCCGGCAGGGGGCTGCCAGTTTAGGGCGAGATCGCCGTGCCGTGCACCCGGCGCGGCGCATGAATAGGAGAGGATAATGAAAGCGCCACGCGTGACCCTCGACCAGTGGCGGACCCTGCAGGCGGTGGTCGACCAGGGCGGCTTCGCCCAGGCCGCCGAGGTGCTGCACCGCTCGCAATCCTCGGTCAGCTACACGGTGGCCCGCATGCAGGAGCAGCTCGGCGTGCCGCTGCTGCGCATCGACGGGCGCAAGGCGGTACTCACCGAGGCCGGCGAGGTGCTGCTGCGCCGCTCGCGGCAGCTGGTCAAGCAGGCCAGTCAGCTGGAAGACCTGGCCCACAACATGGAACAGGGCTGGGAGGCCGAGGTGCGCCTGGTGGTCGATGCCGCCTACCCCAACGCGCGCCTGGTGCGGGCCCTCACCGCCTTCATGCCGCAGAGCCGCGGCTGCCGGGTGCGCCTGCGCGAGGAAGTGCTGTCGGGCGTGGAGGACGTGCTCAAGGAGGGCACCGCCGACCTGGCCATCAGCGGCCTGAACATCCCCGGCTATCTCTGCACGGAGATGAGCACCGTGGAGTTCGTCGCCGTCGCCCACCCCGACCATCCGCTGCACCGCCTGCAACGGGAGCTGAGCTTCCAGGACCTGGAGGGCCAGATGCAGGTGGTGATCCGCGACTCGGGCCGGCAGCAGCCGCGCGACGTCGGCTGGCTCGGCGCCGAACAGCGCTGGACGGTCGGCAGCCTGGCCACCGCCGCCAGCTTCGTCAGCAGCGGTCTGGGCTTCGCCTGGCTGCCGCGTCACCTGATCGAGCGCGAGCTCAAGGACGGCCTGCTCAAGCCCCTGCCCCTGGACCAGGGCGGCAGTCGCAATACCCGCTACCTGCTGTACTCGAACAAGGACAAGTCGCTGGGACCGGCCACGCAGATCCTCGCCGAACTGATCCGCCGCTTCGACGCCGCCCCCCTGGATGCGCCCTTCGCCGCGCCCCCGGCGCCCAACGGGGAGTCCTAGCCCATGGCCTATTTCGACAGCGACGGCTGCCAGCTGCACTACCAGGAATACGGCCACGGCGCGCCGCTGCTGCTGGTGCACGGCCTGGGCTCGAGCATCCGCGACTGGGAGTACCAGATCACCGAACTGGCGGCGCACTACCGGGTCATCGCCCTCGACCTGCGCGGCCACGGCCGCTCCGACAAGCCGCGCGAGCGCTACAGCATCGCCGGCTTCGCCGAGGACGTGGCGGCGCTGATCGAGCACCTGCAGCTGGAGGCGGTACATCTGGTCGGCATCTCCATGGGCGGCATGGTCGGCTTCCAGCTCGGCGTCGAGCGCCCGGAACTGCTCAGGAGCCTGTGCATCGTCAACAGCGCCCCGGAGGTCAAGGCCAGGAGCCTGCGCGAGCGCCTGGAGATCGCCAAGCGCTGGAGCCTGTCGCGCCTGCTCAGCCTCGACACCATCGCCAAGGGCCTGGGCCGGCTGCTGTTCCCCCACCCCGAGCAGGCCGAACTGCGGCGCAAGATCGAAGAACGCTGGCCGCAGAACGACAGGCGCGCCTACCTCGCCAGCCTCGACGCCATCATCGGCTGGGGCGTGCGGGAACGCCTGGCACGCATCACCTGTCCTACCCTGGTGATCAGCGCCGACCGCGACTACAGCCCGGTGGCGCAGAAGGCCGCCTATGTCGCGGAAATGCCCGATGCGCGCCTGCTGGTGATCGAAAACTCGCGCCACGCCACACCCCTGGATCAACCGCAACGCTTCAATAGCAGCCTGCTGGCCTTCCTCGGCGAAGTCGAAGGGGCCGCGCCCAACCACCACAAGGACCCATGACAATGCTCAAACAACTCGCCCTCGCCGCCTGTTCCCTGCTCTTGTCCGCCAGCCTGCTGGCCGCGGAGAACCCCAGGGTGCTGCTGAGCACCAGCGCCGGCGAAATCGAAATCGAGCTGGAAGCCGAGAAGGCGCCCATCAGCGTGGAAAACTTCCTCGCCTACGTGGACAGCGGCCACTACGCCGGCACCCAGTTCCACCGGGTGATCCCCGGCTTCATGATCCAGGGCGGCGGTTTCGATGCCGACCTGCAGCAGAAGAAGACCCGGGCGCCGATCAAGAACGAGGCCGACAACGGCCTGCACAACGTGCGCGGCACCCTGGCCATGGCCCGCACCCAGGTGCGCGACTCGGCCACCAGCCAGTTCTTCATCAACCACAAGGACAACGCCTTCCTCGACCACGGCAGCCGCGACTTCGGCTACGCGGTATTCGGCAAGGTGGTGCGCGGCATGGAGGTGGTCGACAAGATCGCCATGGTACCCACCGGCAACCGTGGCGGTCACCAGAACGTGCCGCGCGAGCCGGTGCTGATCCTCGAGGCCAAGCGCCTGTAAGCCCTGCCGGTGCGGGTCCGCGAGGGCCCGCACCGGCCCCCGGCCACGGCCTCGCAGCGGCCGTGAACGCTCCGCCCGACTGACCGAAAAATGTCATCGCACGCACACCGTTTCGTCATCATTGCGTCATGACCTGGGCGCAGATTCTCCGCCACCCTTAGGAGGAGTTTCACCATGTCACCACGCTTGCTGATCAAACCCCTTGCCCTGGCACTGCTGACCGCCTCGCTCGCCGCCTGCAGCCTGCATGCCCCCGCACCAGCGAAGTCAGCCGCCACGCCGAACAACGAGGACTGGTACCAGGTACGCACCGACAACGAGCTGTTCGTGTTCGACGACTACCAGGTGTTCCGCGACTTCCTGGAAACCGGCAAGGCGCCCTACCTGAAAGACCTGCAACAGCAGGACAAGCATGGCCAGTCGATCATCCTCGCCCTGCGCGCCGAGGATCAGGGCAAGGAGCTGCAGCAGATCGCCGCCTACCAGTTCCTCAACGTCAGCCTGCCGCCGGCCAACCCCTTCTACGGCGAGATCCGCCAGCACGGCGTGATCTACGTATTCCAGCGCTACGGCGACATGATGGACACCTTCAGCCTCGGCGAGCCGATCTTCCGCCACACCGAGATCGCCTCCGGCCCCCGAGGCGAGCGGGTGGTCTACGGCCTGACCAAGGAAGAGAGCAAGCCCCTGACGCTGATCGCCAAGTTCCAGGCCCAGTACAAACGCTAGCCCCTCGGCACCATGCCGCCCCGCCCGACGCTGCCCTGGCGTCGGGCGCTTGTTGCCCGGAGCGCCGGGCAATCCCCCTCCTGCGGCCGTCGAGCCCCGCGCCGTTAAGCGATAGAATCGTCCTCTCCCCCATCGCCTAGGCAGGACGCCCGGAATGCTGTTTCGCCGCTTCGAAGCCCTGCTCGACGTGTTCAGGCCCAGCCCGGATACGGTGCCGCCAAGAGGCATCCTGGCCTTCTACAGCCACTACCTGATCCAGGCCTGGCCGCTGCTGCTCGCCGTGCTGGTGGTCGGTTTCTTCGCCGCACTGATCGAGGTGGCGCTGTTCAGCTTCCTCGGCCAGCTGATCGACATGGCCCAGACCACCCCGAACAGCGAATTCTTCAGCCGCTACCAGGGCGAGTTGCTGTGGATGCTGCTGGTGGTGGTGCTGATCCGCCCCCTGGTGTTCGGCCTGCACGACCTGCTGGCCAATCAGGCCATCACCCCGAACCTGACCAACCTGGTGCGCTGGCAGAGCCACCGCTACGTGCTCGGACAGAGCCTGAGCTTCTTCCAGAACGACTTCGCCGGGCGCATCGCCCAGCGCATCATGCAGACCGGCCCGGCCCTGCGCGACTCGGCCATGCAGGTGGTCGACGCGCTGTGGCACGTGCTGGTGTATGCCGGCAGCGCGCTGTACCTGTTCGCCGAGGCGGACCTGCGCCTGGTGCTGCCGCTGGCCCTGTGGCTGCTCGGCTACTGCCTGCTGCTGGGCTACTTCGTGCCGCGCATCAAGTCGCGCTCGGCCACCGCCTCGGCGGCGCGCTCGCAGCTGATGGGGCGGGTGGTCGACGGCTACAGCAACGTCACCACCCTCAAGCTGTTCGCCCACAGCCGGGAGGAGGAAGGCTACGCCCGCGAGGCCATGCAGCGCCTGCTCGACCGGGTGCGCCGGCAGACCCGCACCGTCACCGCCCTGGACTTCAGCGTCACCTGCCTCAACGGCCTGCTGATCGCCGGCACCGGCGCCCTGGCGCTGTGGCTGTGGAGCCAGGCGCTGATCAGCACCGGGGCCATCGCCCTGGCCCTGGGCCTGGTGATCCGCATCAACAACATGGCCGAATGGATCATGTGGGTGGTCAACGGCATCTTCGAGAACGTCGGCACCGTGCAGGACGGCATGCGCAGCATCGTCCAGCCGCGCCAGGTGCTCGACCGCCCGGCCGCCCAGCCCCTGCGGGTCAGCCGCGGCGCGGTGCGCTTCGAGCACATCGACTTCCACTACGGCAAGGCCGGCGGGGTGATCGGCGACCTCGATCTCGAGGTGCGTGCCGGCGAGAAGATCGGCCTGGTCGGCCCCTCCGGCGCCGGCAAGTCGACCCTGGTCAGCCTGCTGTTGCGCCTCTACGACCTGCAGGGCGGACGCATCCTTATCGATGGCCAGGACATCGCCACGGTGACCCAGGAAAGCCTGCGCGCGCAGATCGGCGTGGTCACCCAGGACTGCTCGCTGCTGCACCGCTCGATCCGCGACAACCTGCGCTACGGCCGCCCCGGGGCCAGCGATGCCGAGCTGCTGGAGGCGGTGCGCAAGGCCCGCGCCGACGGTTTCATCGGTCTGCTCGACGACGGCCAGGGCGGCCGCGGCCTCGACGCCCAGGTCGGCGAGCGCGGGGTCAAGCTGTCCGGCGGCCAGCGCCAGCGCATCGCCATCGCCCGGGTGCTGCTCAAGGACGCGCCGATCCTGGTGCTGGACGAGGCCACCTCGGCGCTGGATTCGGAGATCGAGGCGGCGATCCAGGAGAGCCTCGACACCCTGATGCAGGGCAAGACGGTGATCGCCATCGCCCACCGCCTGTCGACCATCGCGCGCATGGACCGCCTGGTGGTGATCGACCGGGGGCGGCTCGTCGAGAGCGGCAGCCACGCCCAGCTGCTCGAGCACGGCGGCCTCTATGCCCGGCTCTGGCAGCACCAGACCGGCGGTTTCGTCGGGGTGGAGTGATCATACCCTTCGCGGCCATGCCCCTATCCCGTAGGAGCGGGGCATGCCGCGAAATTCCCTAGGAGAATGCTTATGGACGAGCATCACAGCCACAAAAAACCGGGGCACGCGGCCTTGCGCAAAGGCCGGTTTTCCCTGAGCAATACGGCTTATCTGATTACCGCAACCGGCGAAAATCGCGCACCGCTATTCACCCATTTTCAAGCAGCCTGCTCGGCCGCGCGCTGTTTCGAGGACAGCAGATTGCTCAGGGAGAGCCGCATGCTGGCCTGGGTGCTGATGCCCGACCACGTCCACTGGCTGGTGCAGCTTGGCGACCAGGACACACTCGGCGAAGTGATTGGCCGACTCAAATCCGCCAGTTCCCGCAACGCCAACCGGGTGCTGGGCCGAACGGGCCCACTCTGGTCGAAAGCCTTTCACGACCATGCCCTGCGCGAAGAAGAAGACCTACGAGCCGTCGCCCGTTACATCGTGGCCAATCCGCTGCGGGCGGGTTTGGTTGCGCGGATCGGCGATTACCCGTTCTGGAATGCCGTCTGGCTTTGACAAGGCTCAGCGATGGTTGGTGTATCCAACATCGCTTCGCGGGCATGGCCCGCTCCTACAGTATGGAGGCACACGCTGCTTCAGTAGGAGCGGGCCATGCCCGCGAAAAACCTCAGCCCTGGCGATAGGGCAACAGGCCGCGCGCCTCCTCGGCATAGCCCGCAACGCCGACCCGCTCCTGCTCGAGGAAATCCGCCACCGCCGCGCGCAGGCCCGGGTGGCAGAGGTAGTGCCAGGAGCGGGTCAGCACCGGCTCGAAACCGCGGATCAGCTTGTGCTCGCCCTGGGCGCCGGCGTCGAAGCGCTGCAGGCCCTGGGCGATGGCCTGGTCCATGCCCTGGTAGAAGCAGGTCTCGAAATGCAGGCGGTCGAATTCCGCCAGGCAGCCCCAGTAGCGGCCATAGAGGCTGTCGCCACCGACCAGGCTGAAGGCCATGGCCACCGGCCGGCCGCCCTGGCGCGCCAGCACCACGCGGATCGCGTCCGGCAGGCGCTCGGCCAGCAGGCTGAAGAAGTCCCGGGTCAGGTAGGGGGCCTGGCCGCGCACCTGGTAGGTATTGGCGTAGCAGAGGTAGACGAAGTCCCACTCCGCCTCGCTGAGCCGGGCGCCTTCGCGCCAGTCGAAGTCGATGCCCTGGCCCGCCACCTGCTCGCGCTCCTTGCGGATCTGCTTGCGCTTGCGTGAACTGAGGCCGTCGAGGAAGTCCTGGAAGTCGCGGTAGCCGCGGTTGCGCCAGTGGTACTGGCAGCCGAGGCGCTCCAGCCAGCCGTCGCGGCCGCGCAGCAACTCGTCGGCGGCAGCATCGGTGAAGTTGATGTGCAGGCTGGACAGGCCCTGGCGCTCCAGGCTTTCGCTGAGCCGGTCGAGCAGCCGGGACGCGGCCAGCGGATCGCCCAGCAGGCGCGGACCGCCGACCGGAGAAAAGGGAATGGCCCCCAGCAACTTGGGGTAGTAGGCGATGCCGGCGCGGCGGCAGGCATCGGCCCAGCCGTGGTCGAACACGTACTCGCCGTAGGAGTGACGCTTGACGTACGCCGGCATGGCCGCCAGGGGCCGTTCCCGCTCGTCCAGCCACAGCTGGTGGGCGGCCTGCCAGCCGCTCTGGCCACCGACGCTGGCGCTGTCTTCCAGCGCCGACAGGAAGGCATGGCGCAGAAAGGGTTGCCCGTCCGGCAACAGGGCATCCCAGGTCGCGGCATCGAGTTCGCTGAGGCGGTGCAGGGTGGCAATCGGCATGGACGCAGTCTGGCCTGTTGCGCGGGCGAAAAAAAGCCCCGCACGGTGGCGGGGCTTACAGTGGAGCGCTGTTCTTTTCTAGTCGCTATGGCGTCGCTTAGAACACGTACTGCAGGCGCATCACCACGGCATCGCCGTCGTCGTCGCCGGCGGCGTTGGTGATCTTGTCGGTTTCGCTCATCACGTAGTTGGCCGCGACCTTGACCGACTCGTTGGCGTACCAGTTGACGCCGACCGTGTGCAGCTTGGCTTCGGCGTCGCCGACTTCGCGGGTGGCGGTCGCGGTGACGATGTTGTCGTCTTCCACGCTGATGTGGTCATAGCGGTAGAACAGTTCCCAGGCACCGATCTGCTTGTTGCTCGGCTTGATGCTGTCGAACTTGGCGCCGTCCAGCTTGTAGCCGCGCGACTCGCCGGTCAGGGTGTAGGCGACCTGGCCGTAGTAGCCGCTGGTCTCGATGTCCTGGATGGTGGCGCGGTCGGCCTTCAGCTCGCGGCTCAGGTACTCGCCCTGCACCGACAGCGGACCGGCGGCCCAGGCCAGTTCGGCGCCCCAGGCGGTGTCGTCCTCGAAGTCGCCGGCCACACCGCGGAAGCCGCCGAAGACGGCACGGTTGCCATTGTCGCCGGCGTCGTTGCCGCCGGCGGTGGACACGCCACGCACGGTCAGACGCGGACGCACGCGGCCGTCGGCGGCAACGTCGTCCAGGTCGCGCTGGGCGTAGTTCAGGCCCAGGTGCAGGACGTTGCCGGCCTCGCTCATCGGCGCGAAGACGCCGCGGGCGTTGAACTGCTTGGTGCTGTCGCCGTCGCTGTCGTTGCTGTCTTTGGCCGTCAGACCGGCGGAAACCCAGGCCATGCCGCCCACTACGGCGCTGGCCTGAGCGCCCAGGCCGTTCTCGTGGCCGTTGACCCAGTCGGCGACTTCGTACGCGGCGTTACGCTCGATGGCGGTGATCCACTTGGAGCTGGTGGCCTTCTCCAGACCGAAATCCGGGTCGAAGCGGCCGAACTTCAGGGTCACCGGGGCGAAACCGGTGTAGGCGATGGAGGCCTCGTCGAAGTAGCCGTCTTCGGCGCTGCCGGCGTTGTGGGCGAAGTCGTAGCTGATCACGTACTTCCAGTCCTGGTACGCCACGCCGCTCAGTTCGAGGAAGGCGCGACGGAAGTAGGCGCCGTCACCGGTGTTGCCGTTCTTGGTGTGGAAACCGTCGAAGCGACCGTAGTCGGCCTGCAGACGACCGCCCAGCTTGAAGCTGAAGGCCTTGTCGGTGGTGGCGACTTCGAGGCCGCCCTTGGTCTTGATCACGATATCGGCGCCGTCGGTGGTGACGGTGCCGGCGAAAGCCTGGGCGGAAACGGCCAGAGTCAGGGCGCTGGCTGCGAAACCGGCGAAGTGCTTACGGATCATCGAAGATTCCCCTAATGGTCTTAAGTGTTGAAAACACCGAGCGCTGAGGCTCGCTTGTGCTGGGGGGAATACTCGCGGCGGATCATTTCAGCGCCGTTGCTGATATATAAATCTTTGATGACAAAGGAACTTTTTACTTCGATTACGCATAAGCAGCGAAGGATCGTGGATTCCGCCGCTGGCGCCCCGGTCGGCAGTCAGTGCCGCTCCAGCCGCCAGGCATGCACAGAGCGCACAGCCGGGAGATAGCCCCGCAGCGCACTGACGCCTGTAGTGGCCCGCTCACGGCCAGCCCCCCGCCGGCTCAAGCCCCCGCGGTGACGGCCCCAGGCACCCCTGACGAGTCATAAACTTTTTGCATGTCTGCGCATCAACTAAGGCGGCTGGGCCGCAGTGGCGCCAGGTGCGACGATTCGGCCACGGCCTGCGCCCGCCGCAGCGCCGCCGGGGCTCGCCCGACAAAGCCTCGAGGCAGCCGCCGCAGAGCGGCCCGATCATGCAGCGCGACTGGCCGCGGCCGGTACGAGCGTTCGAAAAACTGCCCCCCAAACAGCACCGGCATCACGGGATATAGGCAATGAAAGAAATCGAGGTCATCTTCGAGCAGGCCCCGCCTGCAGTAAAAGTCCGCGCCAACGGCGAAACAACCGAGCTCCCCGCGCTCTGGCTGCGCGAACGCAGCCAGGACCCCGCGCAACTGGATCGGCAGACCCAGCAGCGGCTGTTCGACTCCCACGCCATCGACCCGGAGATCGCCCTGCTCGCGCTGGAACCGGTCGGTGCGCTGCAGGCCCGGCTCGCCTTCAGCGACGGTCATAGCTCCCTGTACGACTTCTCGTTCCTGCACGCCGAGCTGGACGCGGACGACGCCTTTCCCGCCGCCCAGGGCTGGGACAGCGCCCTGGATCAGGCCGCGATGCGCTTTTCCTGGCCGGACATGCAGATCCCCGAGCGCTTCCTGACGGCGCTCGACAGCTACCTGCGCTACGGCTTCGTGGTCCTGACCCAGGTACCCACCGCGCCGCTGAGCATCCTCGATGTAGCCGCCAAGTTCGGCTACCTCAAGGAAACCAACTTCGGCCGTTACTTCGAGGTCTTCTCCAAGCCCGATGCCAACGACCTGGCCTATACCGGGGTGCATCTCGGCCCGCATACCGACAACCCCTATCGCGATCCCGTGCCGGGCATCCAGCTGCTGCACTGTCTGGTCAACCAGACCAGCGGTGGCCTGTCGACCCTGGTGGACAGCGTCAGCGTGGTCCGTGAACTGGCCGCGACGGACCCCGAGGGCTACCGGCTGCTCAAGGACACCTCGGTCAAGTACCGCTTCATCGACCGCGGTACCGAGCTGGTCAGCCACAAGCCGATCATCAAGACCGACGCCCAGGGCCGCACCCTGGGCGTGCATTACAGCCCCCGCCTCGATGGCCTGCCGCTGCTGCCGCTCGAGCAGCTGAAAGCCTTCCACCGCGCCCGCCAGCGTCTGGGCGAACTGTTCTGCGACCCGGCCTACCAGATCCGCTTCCCCCTGCTGGCCGGCGAGCTGATGCTCTTCGACAACAGCCGGGTCCTGCACGGCCGCACCCGTTTCGATCCGTCCGAAGGTCCGCGGCACCTGCAAGGCTGCTACATCGACCTCGACGGCCCGCGCGAACGCTATGCCAGCGTTCGCATCCAGCTCAGCACCCTTAAGGAAGTCGCCTGATGAACAGCGTGCAATTCACTCAGATGAAAGACGGCACTCGCGAGGAATACGAGTTCCTCGACCGCCTGGAAAGCGAGTTCAACCAGAAGCTGCCGGAGCGCATTCTCGCGGCCCTGGCCGAACTGCAACACAGCCTCAGCGGCTACCGGGTGAGCCGCCTGCAGCACTCGCTGCAAACCGCGGCCCGGGCCGAGGCCGACGGCGCCGACGAGGACATGATAGTCGCCGCCCTGATCCACGACATCGGCGACGAGCTGGCGCCCTACAACCACTCGCAGCTGGCGGCCGCGGTGATCAGGCCCTACGTGCGCTCGGAGGTGACCTGGGTGCTGCACCATCACGGGCTGTTCCAGAACTTCTACTACGCCCACCACTTCGGCGGCGATCGCCACGAGCGCGACAGGTACCAGGACCATCCGGCCTATCAGCTGTGCGTGGACTTCTGCGAGAAATGGGACCAGGCCTCGTTCGATCCGGCCTACCCGACCCCGGACCTGGAGTATTTCCGGCCCATGGTCCGCCGCGTGTTCGGCCGCAGGCCCTTCGATCCGGCGGTGCTCGGCGAAGAATACTCGTTGAGCTGATCAACCCCGGGGCCGCCACAGACTGGGTGCGCAGGGGTCGCCGCGCGGCCCCTGGCCGAACCCAGCGTGGCTCAGGTCTGGGCCGCGGCGTCGTGATCGGCGGGGGTCAGGGCGCAGCAGACGCGCCCGCGGCCCTGCTTCTTGGCGCGGTAGAGCTGGGCATCGGCCAGGGTGACGAGCGCCCTGCACGACTCACTCGAATCCGGGCCCAGCACGGCCGCGCCGATGCTGATCGTCACCACGGCGGCGACAGCGGAATCGAGGTGCTCCAGGTTGAGCTGGCGGACCGCATCCACCAGTCGCTGGGCGATGACCCGCGCGCCGGCCTCGTTGGTTTCCGGCAGCAGGAAGACGAACTCCTCACCGCCATAGCGCGCCGCCAGGTCGCCGGGGCGGCTCATGCTCGCCTTCAGCAGCGACGCGACCCGGCGCAGGCATTCGTCGCCGGCCTGGTGGCCGTAGCGGTCGTTGTAAGGCTTGAAGAAGTCGACATCGATCATCAGCAGCGCCAGCGCGCTGCCATTGCGCCGTGAGCGACGGAACTCCAGCTCCAGCCGCTCCTCGAACTGGCGACGATTGGCGATGCCGGTCAGGCCGTCGACGAAGGCCATCTCGCGCAGGCGATCGGCCTGGAACTTCAGCGCCAGGTGGACATTGACCCGGTTGCGCAGGGTCAGCGGGTTGAACGGCTTGTTGACGAAATCGACCCCGCCGGCGGCCCAGCAGGCGGTTTCCTCGTCCAGGGACTCCCGCGCGGTGACGAAGATCACCGGGATTGCCTGGGCCTGCGGCAACTGCTTCAGGCGCCGGCACAACTCCAGCCCGTCCATCCCCGGCATCACCACGTCCAGCAGGATCAGGTCCGGCGCCGAATGGGCGCAGATATCCAGGGCCTGCTCGCTGCTGGTGGCCATGAACACCTCATGCTCGGCAGAGAACAGCTGGTGGATCAGCCTGACGAAGACCGGTTCGTCATCGACCACCAGCAGGCGCGCGCGTCGTCCTCCGAGGTCGTAAGGGCCTGGCCCGGTGCCGCAGCTTGTGCTCATTCTTCCTCCCTGTTAGCCAGCAAAGCCTGGCACTGCACCATCGCCGCGGCAAAATCGAGTCGTTCGATCGCCTCCCCCAGCTGTGCCAGCGGGCGCGAGGCGGCACCCTGATAATGCTTGCTCAACCGGTCGTACGCGAACAGTGCGCCCATATTATGGGTCGCCAGCAATTGCCACAACGCCAACAGCTCATCGTGCAGGCTGTCCTCGCTCATGCCGGGGCCGGGCGTCCGGGCCTCGACCTCGTCCGGCACCTCGGCGAGCAGCAGGCCGGCCGCGCCCGCCGCGTCGCGCCCGGCGCTCTGCAGGGCCGCGCCCTGCTCCGCCCAGCGCTCCGGCGTGCAGTCGCCCGCCAGCAGCTGAACGGCCTCGCCCGCCACCGCCGCGAACGCGTCGGCCCCCAGGGTCGCGGCCAGCCCCTTGAGGTTGTGCAGCCGCGCGCGGAGCCGTGCGCGCTCCTCCTCCAACGCCTCCGGCAGCTCGGCCAGTTGCGCTATGAACTGCGCCAGGGCCTGCCGGTAGATCGCCTGGTTGCCTTCGAAGCGCCGCAACGCCGTAACGCTGTCGAGCACGGGCCGCGGCTCCGCCACGCCCGTCACGGGCGCAGGCGCCTGCCGCGGGCCCCGCCCGGTCAACCCGCGGATCACCGCGACCAGGGTGGCCAGCTCGAACGGCTTGCCGATATGCTCGTTCATCCCCGCCTCCAGGGCGGCGGCGCGATCGGCGGGCATCGCGTTGGCGGTCATGGCGATGATCGGCAGCTGCTCGCTGGCGTAGCGGCGGCGCATCTCATGGCAGGCGGCGTAGCCGTCCATGCCGGGCAGCTGGATGTCCATCAGCACCGCATCGAACGGCGTCTGGGCCGAGGCCAGCGCGGCGACCCCGGCCTCGCCATCGCAGGCGACCTCCACCTCGGCACCGGCGCTGGCCAGCAGGGCGTGCGCCACCTGCCGATTGGTCGGGTTGTCCTCGACCAGCAGCAGGCGGAGGCCGGACAGCTCCCGCGACCGCGCGTGGACGCCGGCGGGGCGTGGCGCACCGGGGCCGACCGCCAGGGCCGCCGCGCGCGGCTCCGGCTGAGTCGGCGGGACTTCCACGGCGACGACGACCAACCCCTGGCTGGCGCCCTGCTCCTCGTGCAAGGCGGTCACTGTCAGCAGCGCCACCTGCGCCGAGCCGTCCTTGCGGATCAGGGTCCAGCGGTGCTGGTTCGGCAGGTTGCGTCGGGTCTTGGCGATCAGGGTCTCGAAGCCCGGCGCCAGCGTCTGCTGCAGTTCCCGCGCGAAGCGCTCGGCGCGCTGCGCGAGTTGCCGGGGGTCGAGCCAGAGCAGCGGCGTGTGCTGGCCGACAAGTTCCTCGGCGGCATAGCCGAGCAGGCGTTCGGCGGCAGGATTGCACAGGGTGATCAGCCCCTCCAGATCGGTGGCGAGCACGCCGTGGCCGGCGCCGGCGAGCGCCGCACGCGACAGGCCGGCAGCGCGCCGGACCTGCTCCGTGCGCGCCTGCACCAGGCGTTCGAGCGCGGCCCGAGAGTCCTCGGCCGGCGTATCCGGCAAGGGCTGGGCGGCCGGCGCGCGGACGGTGTCGGCCAAGCCGATGATGCCGCTGGCGGTCGCAACCGGAGCGACCGTCAGGACGACCGGCAGCAGGCTACCGTCCCGGCGTCGCCGCTGGCACTCGAGCGGCGGCAGCATTTCCCCCGCCAGGGCGCGCTGGCGCAGGCTGCGATCCTCCTCGGCCAGCGCCTGGGGCACGACCAGCTCGGCCAGGGGCTGACCGATCGCCTCCTCGGCGCGATAGCCGAACAGCCGCTGCGCCGCCGGATTCCAGCTGCTGACCAGGCCGTCGAGGGTGCTGCCGATGATCGCGTCCTGGGCGCCCCCGACTATCGCCGCCAGGGCGGCCTGGCGCCGGTACAGGGCACGGCGCTGGCGATGCAGGGCGAGCACCAGCAGCGCGGCAAGCACGCCGCCGCCGAGCAGCGCCAGCGCCACGGTCTTGCGCGCGGTTGTTGCGGCGCTCGCGACCTGGGCGTCGTCCATGACCATGGTCAGGGTCAGGCCGGAGTCCTCGCCAGTCCCCGGGTTGAGCGCCAACTGACGGCTAACCGCGTAGGCGGTGGTGGCCGGCGCCAGCAGGACCTGCTGCACGCGCCGTTCCGGCGGCATCGGGCCGGCGCCGAACTCATCCTGCCAGCGCCAGTTGCGGCCGGACTCCGACGCCAGGCCCCGGCCCGAATCCGGATGCAGCAGGAAATAGCCGTCCCGGTTGCTCACATAGACCCGTAGCGGCTGCTCGCCCGGGCTGGCCCGCATGACGGCCAGCAGCCGGCTGGCATCCAGCTCCACCAGCACTACGGCGAACACGGCTCCGTCGGCGCCTATCACCGGCGCCGCCAGGCGCATCGTCAGCACCGGCGACTGCCGTTCATCGGCGCCCTCCTCGCGCTCGATGGCCGAGACGAACACCTCGTTGTTGCGGAGCCTGAGGGTTTCCCTGAAGTAATGGGCATCCCCCCGGCGCTGCAGCTGCTCGGCGCTCAGCACCTGGACCCGACTGCCGCGCTGGACCACCCGCGCCAGTTCGCGCCCGCCATCGGCGACGCCGATCAGGCTGACCTGCAGGACATCGGGGGTGGTCGTGGCGAAGGCGCTGAAAATGCCTTCCAGACGGCGCTGCCAGCTCTCCAGCGAACTCTGCTCCAGCGCATCGTAGCCCTGGTTGCCCGTGGCCCGGGCGATGCCGAAGACCGGAGGGGTCTTGGCGAGCAGGCGCACCTGCTGGCGGCGGCGGTCGACCTGCCGCGCCAGGGACTCCAGGCGCAGCTGGCTCTGCGTGTGCAGCTCGTTGTCCACCTGGCTCAGCGCATGCTCGCGGGCGGCGCCCCCGGCAAGTTCGGTGACGATGGCGGCCAGCCCGCCCCACAACAGCAACGCAGCGAGCATCAGCCGCCAGTCGAGGGCGCGCTGGAAGTTGGCTCTAAGTGGGCGCACTCACTCGCTCCTTCGGCTCAGGTGATGCAGTGGCGCGCAAGGGCGCAATGGCTTTGCCCCTTCCAGCCGGCACAGCGGTGTCGGCCAACCCGGAGCGGGCTGCATGCTGCCTGTGCAGCGTGGGAATCTCAAGCCTCCTGTGCGCCACGCGGCAAAGGATGGCCGACGCATGCACCACCGCCCAGGGCGTGGCGCCGAGTCCGCCAGCCATGCCTTGAAGGTAGCCGACGTGGGGGCGGAGCGCCGAGGCGCCGCAGCAAGCGCCGCGGCTCTTGTGGAGCCTGGCTGCTCGTGCGGGAGAAGGGAGGGATACCGCCGGGACGGTGCGGTGGCCGACTCGGCGGAATGAGCGCCCCTGGGGCGCTCGCTGCGCCGCCGCGGATCACGGCCGGCGCGGCAGCAAGGCGAATCAGGCGGCGGCGTAGACCACCAGCTCCACCAGCATTTCCTCGCGCGCCAGGCCGGCGATGACCATGGCCGCGCGATTGGGGTACGGCGCCCTGAAGTATTCGGCGTAGACCGCGTTGACCGTGGCCAGGTAGCTGCGGTCGGTGACGTAGATCAGCACCTGGGTCACCGCGTCCATGCCCAGGTTCGCGCATTCCAGGGTGTGCTTGAGGTTGTCCAGGGTCTGCCGGGTCTGCGCCTCGATGCCGCCGGGCACCACCTGGCCCTGGGCGTCGATGGGAATCTGCGCGGTGTACAGGGTGCCGTTGCCGATCACCGCCCACTCCAGCGGGGCCTTGGACGGAAACAGCTGGGTCTTCACGGCCTGTTGCATGGCGTGCTCCTATTTTCTGCGGAATAAAAAAGGGGGAGGCGACGGCTGCCGCACTCCCCCAAAACTTGCGGGGATTAGAGCCCTTGCTCGTCGGCCATGCGCCGAGCGATCTGCGGGGCGTTCCACAGCGCCGGCAGCAGCACCAGCGACACCGGCACGGCGGTGATGACGATGAACGATTGCAGCGCGCTGATGCCGCCCGAACCGATGGAGATCAGCAGGGCCGCCACCACGCCCATCATCACGCCCCAGAACACGCGGATTTCCGAGCGCGGGTGGTCGGTGCCGGTCATCACCATGGAGATGGTGTAGGTCATCGAGTCGCCGGTGGTGGTGACGAAGATGATGGTGAGGATCAGGAACAGCACCGAGATCAGGTAGCCCAAAGGCAGCTGCGCGGTGATCGCCAGCAGCGCGCCGGGCAGGTTGAAGCCGGCGAAGGCTTCGGACACCGAACCGGGGTTGCTCAGCTCGAAGGCCAGGCCGCTGCCGCCGACTATGGTGAACCAGAAGCAGGTGATCACCGGCGCGACTATCGAGATCATGGTCACCAGCTCGCGGATGGTACGGCCACGGGAGATGCGCGCGACGAACATCGCCATCAGCGGGCCATAACCGAGGAACCAGCCCCAGAAGAACACCGTCCACCAGTCCAGCCAGGCCGGGTCGGCGCGGAAGGTGGCCATGGGGATGAACTTGTCCAGGTAGATGCCCATGGACTGCAGGTAGGCATCGAAGATGAACGCGGTCGGGCCGAACAGCAGGATGAACAGCATCAACACTACCGCCAGCACCACGTTCAGCTGGCTGAGCAGCTTGATCCCACGGGTCACCCCGGACACCGCGGAGAGGGTGTAGATGCCGACCAGGATGCAGATGATGGTCAGCTGGGTGCCGTAGTCGTTGCCGATGCCGAACAGCTTCTCCAGGCCGAAGCTCACCTGCAGGCCGAGGAAGCCGATCGGGCCGATGGTGCCGGCGACCACCGCCAGCACGCAGCAGGCATCGACCAGGGCGCCGAACCAGCCGGTCATCACGCGCTCGCCGAATACCGGGTAGAGCAGCGTGCGCGGCTTGAGCGGCAGGCCCTTCTCGTAGTGCAGGTGCATCAGCACTATGCCGCTGAGGCTGCCGAGAATCGCCCAGGCGAGGAAGCCCCAGTGCATGAAACTCTGCGCCAGCGCGTTGTAGGCCGCCTGCGGGGTGCCCGTCTCACCGCCGTGCAGCGGCGGTGGCGAGAGGAAGTGGGCCATCGGCTCGGCCGCCGCCCAGAACACG
Organism: Pseudomonas lalucatii; assembly: GCF_018398425.1. NCBI lineage: Bacteria > Pseudomonadati > Pseudomonadota > Gammaproteobacteria > Pseudomonadales > Pseudomonadaceae > Pseudomonas > Pseudomonas lalucatii. The sequence goes on from NZ_JADPMV010000002.1 coordinate 355,299, forward strand.
CCGCCGCCGGCCAGCAGGGTGCACATGATGATCGACACCCAGGTGTAGGTGGGCATCTCGGGCTTGGCCAGGGCGCCCAGGCGCACGCGGCCGGTGCGGCCGATGGCCAGCAGCAGGCCGATGACGAAGGTCAGCAGCAGCAGCACCTGCCAGTAGGCGCCAAACAGCTTGGTCGACCAGGCGAAGGCGGCATTCACCCACTGGGTCATCAGTTCGATGTCCAGCAGCGCGAGGATGGCGAAGAGCAGGACGAAGCCGCCGCTCATCAGCAGCACCGGTATATCCACATCACGCAGCAGGGAGCTTTTGCCACTGTCGACGGCCCCCAGTTGGGCCGCCTGCGATTTGCTGTTCATAGTGTTCTCCTGACAAGAATCTTGTACTTGTTGAGTTGTTCAGGACAGTTACGGGGCAGGCTTGAGGCCCTGCTCCAGGGTGTGCAGCCAGTTGAGCCCCATCACCTTGGCGGTGTCCTCTGCAGTGAAACCGCGCTGCAGCAGGCCCTGGGTGATGTTCGGGAAGTCGCGGCTGTCGCCGAACCAGCCGAGCGGCTTGGGCCAGTCGGCGTTGCTCGCCGAGCCCTCGCCGTAGTCGACCTGCTTCGACCAGCGGCCGCTGCGCATCCACTCCAGCACCGACTGCGGCTGGTTCTGGCACAGGTCGGTGCCGATGCCGATGTGGTCGATGCCGATCAGGTCGGCGGTGCGCGCGACCATGTCGCAGAACTGCGCCAGGGTGCAGTCCGAGCCGTTGTGCAGGTGGAAGGGGTACAGGCTGAAGCCGAGCAGGCCACCGGACTGGCCCAGTTCACGCAGCACGGTCTCCGACTTGTTGCGCTTGGCCGGATGGAAGAACCCCGGATTGGCGTGGGAGATGATGATCGGCCGGCTCGACAGCTCGATCGCCTCCAGGGTGCTGCGCTCGGCGCTGTGCGACATGTCGATGAGCATGCCGACCCGGTTCATCTCGGCGATGGCCTGCTTGCCGAAGCGCGTGATGCCGCTGTCGCTGCCCTCGTAGCAACCGGTGGCCAGCAGGCTCTGGTTGTTGTAGGTCAGCTGCATGATCAGCAGGTTGAGCTGGCGGAACACCTCGATCAGGGCGATATCGTCCTCGATCGGCGAGCAATTCTGCGCGCCGAAGAAGATCCCCACCTTGCCCAGCTCCTTGGCTCGGCGAATGTCGGCGGCGTCAGCCACCGGCATGATCAGGTCGCCGTGCTGCTCGAAGCGGCGGTTCCACTCACCCAGGCGGCTCAGGGTCTCGCGGGCGTTCTCGTGGTACACCAGGGTCACGTGCACCGCAGTGACCCCGCCCTGGCGCAGCTGGGTGAACAGCTCGCGGTCCCAGTTGGAGTACTGCAGGCCGTCGATCACGATCAGGTCGTCATGCATGGCGCACACCTCAGGCACGGATGTAGGTGGTCTTGACCACGGTGTAGAACTCGCGGGCGTAAGTGCCCTGTTCGCGCGGGCCGAAGCTGGAGTTCTTGCGGCCGCCGAACGGCACGTGGTAGTCGGTACCGGCGGTCGGCAAGTTGACCATCACGCAGCCGGTCTTGGCGCGGCGCTTGAAGTCGCTGGCGTACTTCAGCGACTGGGTCATGATCCCGGCGGTGAGGCCGAAGTCGGTGTCGTTGAGGGTGGCCAGGGCCTGCTCGTAGTCGGCGACCTTGATCACGCAGGCGATCGGACCGAACACCTCGTCGCGGTTGATCCGCATGTCGTTGCGGGTGTCGACGAACAGCGCCGGGCGCATGTAGAAGCCCTCGTACTCCTCCTCGATGCGCTCGCCGCCACAGACCAGGCGGGCGCCCTCGGCCTGGGCCTGCTCGATGTAGCGCAGGTTCTGCTCCAGCTGCTTGCCGTCGATCACCGCACCGATCTGCACGCCCTCGCGCAGCGGGTAACCGACCTTGAGCTGGCCCATGCGCTCGACCAGCCTGGCGACGAAACGGTCGTGCACGCCGGCGGTGACGATCAGCCGCGAGGACGCGGTGCACTTCTGCCCGGTGCCGAAGAAGGCGCCGTTCAGCGCGCACTCCACCGCCTGCTCCAGGTCGGCGTCGTCGAGCACGATCAGGGCGTTCTTGCTGCCCATCTCCAGCTGGCAGCGGACGAAGTTGGCGGCGGTGGCGCTGGCCACCTTGCGCCCGGTCTCCACCGAGCCGGTGAAGCTCAGGGCCTGGATCTTCTGCGAGTGGATCAGCGCGTCGCCGACCGTGGCGCCGCTGCCCATCAGCAGGTTGAAGGTGCCGGCCGGCAGCCCCTGGCGGGCGATGATCTCGGTCAGCGACCAGGCGCTGGCCGGTACCGCGTTGGCCGGCTTGAACACCACGGCATTGCCGAAGGCCAGGGCCGGGGCGATCTTCCAGGCCGCGGTGGCCATGGGAAAGTTCCACGGGGTGATGATGGCGACCACGCCCACCGGCTCGCGGCGGGTCTCGATTTCCACGCCGGGGCGCACCGAGTCGGCGGTCTCGCCCATCTGCCGCAGCACTTCGGCGGCGTAATAATGGAAGAACTGGCCGGAGCGGTAGACTTCACCCATGCCTTCGGCCAGGGTCTTGCCCTCCTCGCGGGCCAGTTGCTCGCCCAGCTCGGCCTTGCGCGCGATCAGTTCGTCGCCGATGGCCATCAGCACCTGGTAGCGCTGCTCCAGGCCGCTCTGCTGCCACTGCTCCTGCCCGGCCTGGGCGGCGGCCAGGGCCTGCTCGACCTGCTCGGCATCGGCCTGGGCGTACTGGCCCAGCACGTCCTGGACGTTGGCCGGGCTGACGTTGGCCACGCTGCGGGTGCCGGTGACCCATTCACCGTTGATGTAGTTGCGGAAGATATCAGTGGACATGTGCGCCTCCTCTCAAGCTGTAGCCGAATGGTAGGCGCCGTCCGAAATAAACTAAAATTAATAGTAAATATTGTTTGATAAGGAAAACTTACCATGCTGCCCGAGCTGAAGATCGCCCAATTGCGGCATTTCGTCTGGGTCGCCGAGCTCCAGGGTTTCCACGCCGCGGCGGAGAAGGCGCACCGCACCCAACCGGCCATCTCCCTGTCGATCCGCGACCTGGAGGGCAAGCTCGGCCAGGCCCTGTTCGAGAAGCGCAATGCCCGCGCGGCGCGGCCGGAGCTGACCCCCTTCGGCGTGCAGTTCATGGTCTATGCCAAGGAGCTGATCGCCCACCACGACCGGGTGGTCAACGACATGAACCTGATCGCCCAGCACAAGTCCGGGCATCTGCGCATCGCTTCCGTGCCGTCGATCGCCAGCCGCCTGCTGCCGGACATACTCGCGCGCTTCATCGGCGACGCCACCGACCTGCATGTCAGCCTGTTCGACGACAGCTCCGAGGCGGTGCTGGCGATGGTCGAGAACCAGCAGGTGGACTTCGGCATCGCCAGCCTGTGGGAGGCGGACAGCGACATCCGCTTCACCCCCATCTGGGAGGACAGCATCGGCGTGGTCTGTCGTAGCGACCACCGCCTGGCCGATGAAGCCACGCTGGGCTGGCAGCAGCTGCGCGGCGAGCGACTGATCGCCAACGGCACCTCGCGCCTGCTGTCGGGCACCGAGGCCGAGGAGCTGGTGGCCGACGCGCAGTTCTATATGTCCAACATGATCTCGCTGCTGGCCATGCTCGAGGCGGGCATGGGCATCACCACCTTGCCGCGCTTCGCCTTCCCGGCCGAACACGGCCAGTTGCGCTTCATCCCCCTGAACGATCCACTGGTGGGTCGCGACATCGGCATCGTCTGCCTGGCCAACCGCTCGTTGCCGGTGGCGGCCCAGGCCTTGTACGAATTCATCCTGCGCGATGCCGAATTGAATCCGGCTCGGGCGGACAAGGGATCACACTGATCGAAACTGCCATCCAGATAAGTTTCACTTATCAGCTGATAGGCCGATCTGAATTGCTCCGGGCCAGGCGTTGCACCACCATCGGCGGCAGATAACAACAATCCGCCGCACCCTGCGGGTCGAACCGCCGGGTGTGCACCGCATCACTCGAGGGCAAGCCTATGAGCACTCCATCCAGCATCGAACCGGGCATCGGCGGGGCCAGCGCCCTGCGCCTGCGTCCGCCCCACGTGGTGATGGACCTGGAACGCCTCGGCAGCCTGCACCAGAGCCGCCTGAGCTTCATGCGCTGCCTGGTGCGCAAGATCATGCGCGAGGGCTGGCGGATCGAGGCGCGGCGCTTCGAGCTGGATGAGCAGGGCTACGGCACGGTGATCTACCGCATCCAGACCAGCGGCGATCTATTCAGCTTCGTGCTGTTCTCCCAGTACCTCGACCCGGACAAGCGCAACGACCGGGTGATCGCCAGCGAATGGGACCTGACCATGGCCCTGTGCGAAGGCGAGGTGGACGACGACTACGTCGAGTTCCTGCGCCGCAACGTGCCGCTGCAGGAGGCCGGACGCCTGGATGCGCGGGTCATGGTGCTGTCGCGGGCCAACCGCAGCGTGCGCAACTTCGACAGCGTGGTGGACGCCCTGAGCGCCGGCCGCCAGCCCGAGGTCGAGCAGATCGCCCGGGTCGGCTACCTCTACCGCACCACCGCGGTCTACGGCAGCGGCAAGCTGGGCATGGCCGACTGGGAGAAGGTCAGCAGCAAGCACCCGGACTTCGCCCGGCCCTTCGCCGCGGAGATGTTCAACTGCTTCATGCTGCGCAACTTCAGCCTGCAACAGGCCGAGCACATCGCCCGCCGGCGTGCGCCGGACACCGCTGTGCCCCTGCAGCCGCAGCTCAAGCGCTATTTCGGCATCGGCAACTCCACCGGCCTGGGCATGGCGCCCTACCTGATCAACCACCCGCAGCTGATCGGTCGCTGGATCGAGATGCGCGAGCTGGCCCTGGCCCGGGTGCGCGGCCTCGGCCAGGTCACCGCCGAGCGCCTGGCGCGCCTGCACGGCCTGGTCGAGCGCGGCATCCGGCATATCGAGCAGACCGTCACCGAGGACGCCTGGCAGACCGAGAACAACCGGGTGGTGCTGGAGGACTTCGCCGCCCTGCAGGACTGGCTCGCCAGCCAGCCCCTGGAGAGCTGGGCGCAGCTGCTGGGCTGGGCCGAACGCCAGCTCAGCCTGCAGGCCCAGGAGCTGCTCAACTGCATCCTGCTGGAGCTCTACCCCGAGCTGGTCGACAGCCTGGAGGACAGCTTCGCCCTGGTCGAGTCCCTCGAGCTGCAGCCGCAGATGCCGGCCGGCGAGCTGCGCAGGCTGATCGAGCAGCACTACGCCTGGGCCCTGGCCATCGACTTCGACGCCGACGGCGCCACCGAGACCTTCTGGTACCGCTCCGAGGAGAAGCAGGAGCCGCGCCTGGGCAACTGCAACCTGGAGAGCGGCCGCGACAAGCAGATGCCCCTGGGCATCGGCTACCTGGCGCAGCAATGCCACCGTCAGCTGTGCGCCTACCTGGCCGAGCACCCCGAGCAGTGCACCGCCAGCTTCCTCCTGCGCCACCCCGAGCAGCGCGGCATCGTGCGGCGCATGCAGAGCATGGCCAGGACCCACTACGGCGAGATCCAGGCCAACCTGCTGGACCGCGAGGTGCTGCCGATGCACCTACTGCGCTGCAAGCTGGCCTTCTTCGGCGTCAGCAAGTTCGACCCGCGCTCCAAGCTGTGGGTGCGCAACACCATGTTCCAGGGCGCGCCGCTGCTCGAGGACATCGGCCAGCCGTTCGAGGACGACTGGTTCCTGCCCCTGGCCCCGACCCCGGAGACACGCTGATGCTGATTTCGTCGAATGAACTGACCGCCCTGCTCAAGCGCGTGTTCGAGGGCATGGGCTACCCGGTCGGCTACTACGAGGACGCCGCCGCCCTGGTCAAATGGCTGCAAGTGCACGGCGAGCAGGGCTTCGGCGAGCTGCAGCGGGCCCTGCCCTTCGTCGCCGACCGCGAGCGCCCGGCCTTGCAGTTGCTCGCCGAGGAGAGCCAGGCGCTGCTGTTCGACTGCCATGGCCGCAGCGCCCTGAACTGCCTGCCGAGCATCGTCGAGCTGGCCGAGACCAAGGCCCTGGAACAGGGCTGCGTCAACGTCAAGGTGCGCAACTGCCACAACCGCAAGTTCGTCCTCAAGCTGCTGGTCGACTGCGCCCGCCAGGGCATCAGCGGCCTGGCCTACTGGCAGAACGGCAAGCGGCCGATCAGCGAGCACGTCGCCAGCATCGCCGCCGGTGCCGCCTACCCGAGCTACAGCGAGGCGCTGCTGGTCGACCCGGCCAGCGCCGACACCCAGACCCTGACCCTGCTGCTGAGCACCCGCATCGACCTGCTCGGCCAGCTGCACGGCAGCTCCGGCCAGCGCAGCGGCTACCGCCAGGTCAGCCCCGAGCAGTTCGCCCGCGCCGGACAGGGCGCCCTGGAAGGCGGCATGGATATCGCCATCGAGCTGTGGCAGCAGCTCAATCAGCTGGCCGAGGCGGTGCTGGTGGAGAACTCCGAGCAGTCGCGCAGCGGCGCCGGCGGCCGCTGACCCCGAACGACGAAGCGCGCCCGCATGAGCTACAGCGCCCTCGACTGCCTGGCGCTGCTGATCGTGCTGGGCGGCTGCCTGGTGCAGGCCCTGCTGGGCATCGGCTTCGCCCTGCTGGCCGCCCCCCTGCTGTACCTGCTCGACCCCGGCTATGTGCCGGGGCCGGTATTGCTGCTGGGCTTCCTCCTGGCCTGCTGCATGCTGCTCGGCGAACGCCAGGCCCCGGCCTGGCGCCGGCCGCTGCCGGCCATCCTCGGGCGCCTGCCCGGGGCCTGGTGCGGCGGCCTGCTGCTGGGCCTGCTGCCCGGCGCCTGGCTCGGCCTGCTGCTGAGTGCCTGCGTGCTGCTGGCGGTGCTGTCCAGCTACCGCTGGCTGGCGCTGCCCTGCAGCCCGCGCAACCTGGCCCTGGCCGGCTTCTGTTCGGGGCTGATGGGCACCGCCACCGCGGTCGGCGGCCCGCCCATGGCGCTGGTCTACCAGGGCCGCGAGGCCGCCGATACCCGGGCCGAGCTGGCCGCCTTCTTCCTCCTGACCACCCCGGCCTCGCTGCTGGCGCTGCTCTACCAGGGGCGCCTGCCCCTCGACGACCTGCTCAGCGGCAGCCTCAAGCTGGCCCCCGGCGTGCTGGCCGGCTACGGCCTGGCGCTCTGCCTGCGCGGGCGCTTCGATCGGCACAACCCGCGGCGGCTGCTACTGCTGCTCGCCGGGCTGGCCGCCGGCGGCCTGCTGCTGCTCAGCCTGTGGCGGCTGTGGGCTGGAGCCTGACCCCCTCAATAGCCGGTCATCTCCAGATAGCCCACGCCCGAGTGGCTGCCGGCGAAGCGGATCGGGCCCTCCCAGTAGGGGAAGCGCGTGGCCATCCAGGAATCATCCTGCAGCGGAGCGGTGTCGACCGCCAGGCCCTTGGCGGCCACCTGCAGGGTCCAGCGGATCGGCATCCGCCGCCCCGCCACGCGCGCAAAGCCGGTCGGGGTCAGGCGGATGTCGCGTTCCTCCAGAGCCTGGCTGCTGCCATCGGCGCCTATCCAGGTGCCCGCGCGGTAATGCCGGCCGTCGGCGTGGCGCAGCTGGAACAGCATCAGCTTGTCGCCCGAGTCCAGATGCAGGGAAAACCAGTCCCAGCCCAGCTGGTCCGCGGCCAGGGGCTGGCTGCTCCATTCGCGGTCGAGCCAGGCCAGGCCCTCGACCTCGCTGGCCTGGCCGTCCAGCTCGACCTCGCCCACGGCCCGCAGGAACGGCTGGCTGTAGTAGTAGGACGCCTGGCCCTGGCCGGACTTCTGGCTGTAGCCCTGGCGGCCGTGCAGCACCGGTCCCTGGTCGCTGCTCAGGCGCAGGCGATAGGCGAAGTCGCGGCCCCTGGCCCGCAGCTGCAATTCGCCCAGGCCGTCCTGCTGCGGCGCCAGGCTGCGCAGCTGCCAGTCGTCGATCCAGGCGTGCAACGGGGTCGCCTCGACTCCGGCCTGGCCGATGCCACCGCGGGCGAAGGTCTCGGCGAAACGATGGCCGTCGGGGCCGGTCAGCGCCGCATGGCCCATCCACAGGGTGCGGTTGTCCCAACCCGTCGCGCTGTCGCCGGGGCGCAGGGCGTTGCGAAACAGCGTCCACTGCAAGCCCCAGGACCGCCCCTGGCGATCCCTGAGGTTGGCGGTGAGGTACCACCACTCGATGCGGTAGTCCGGGTGGGCGCCGTGGTCGGCCGGAAACACCAGGGGCCTGCCCGGCTCGACTTGGGCGAAGGCCTCGGCGCCACTGCCGAGCCCGGCGAAACCCTGGGGCGACGGCGACTGGCCGTCGCAGGCCAGCAGCAGGCCGGCCAGTGCCAGCCCGATGCCTCTAGCGTTCATCGGCGAAACTCCGCAGCAAGGCCGCCGGGCTGCTGCGCGCCAGGCGCCACAGCGGCCAGGCGACGGCCAGCAGGCTGGCCAGCAACGCCAGGCCGAACAGTTGCAGCAGTTGCCCGGGGAAGACCTGCAGCGGCAGGCGCCAGCCAAAGGCCTGCACGTTGACCACCGCCACCAGCCACCAGGCCAGCAGCAGCCCCAGGGGCAACGCCAACAGCAGCGTCAGGGCGGCCAGCAGCAGGGTCTGGGCGAGGCTCAGCCAGGCCAGGCGCCGGCGCGTCACCCCTACCGCCCAGAGCGGCGCCAGCTGGTTCAGGCGGCTCTGGCCGAGGGTCAGCAGACTGATGAACAGCGCCACCCCGGCGACGCCCAGGGTCAGGCTGTTGAGCGCGGCGGTAGCGGCGAAGGTGCGCTCGAACACCCTCGCGGACCAGGCCTTGAGCGAGGCCTGGTCGATCAATCGGCTGTCGTCCAGGGCGAAGCGCGCCTGCAGCGCCTGGATCAGTCCGGGCACCGCCTCGGGGGCCAGGCGCAGGCCGAAGCTGCGCGGCGCCAACCCCGGCCAGTGGCGCCGCAGGCCCGTGGCGGCGACCAGCACATGGCCCTTGGGGTTGCCATAGTCGGCGTAGATGGCCAGCACCTCCAGGCGCCAGTCGCCTTGCGGGGAGGCCAGGGTCAGGTGCTCGCCCAGCTGCAGGTCTAGGCGCCGCGCCAACTGTTCGCTGAGCATCAGCCCTTCGCCTGCGGCCAGGCGCGTCCAGGGATCGGCCGAGGCCTGCAGCAACGGCCAGTGCGCGCGGTAATGCGGGTGATCGCGGATGCCGGTCAGCTCGACCGGCCAGCCTTGCACCGGCAACTCGACCCGCCAGCTGGGCAGCACGGCGCGCACCTCGGGGCGCCGCTGCAGCCAGGCCGCGATGGCCCCGGCCTGCTCGACGTCGGCCGGGGTCAGGTACAGCTCGGCGGCCAGGCGCTGGTCGAGCCAGGAGGTGAAGGTGCGGCGAAAGCCCTCGGTCATGCTGCCGACCCCGACGCTCGCCGCCAGCGCCAGCAGCAGGGCCATCAATGCCAAGGCCAGGCCTGGCAACTGCTGCCGACTGTCGGCGACGAACCACTGGAGCAGCGGCCGCCGGCAACGGGGCAACAACCCCGCCAGCAGCAGGTCGAGCAGCACCGGCAGGGCCAGCGCCGCGCCCAGCAGCAAGGCGGCGAGGCCGACGAAGCCGGCCAGCAGGCTGTCGCTCAGCCACAGGGTCGCCAGGGCCTGCCCCGCCAGCACCGTGGCCAGCAGCCCCTGGCGCCGCAGGCCCTGTGTCTGGGCCTGCCGCCAGGCCTGCGCCTGGGCCAGGGCCAGCACCGGCATCCGCGCGGCGCGCAGCAGGCTGCCGGCACCGGCCAGCAGGGCGCCGAGCAGACAGATCGCCAGCGCGCCCAGCCACCAACTCGGCGCCAGGCTGAGCTGCCCGGCCACCTCGGCGCCATACAGGCCGCGCAGGCTGGCGACGACATCCGGCAGCAGCCAGGCGGCCAGGGCATAGCCGCTGGCCAACCCGGCCAGCCCACCGATCAGCCCCAGCAGCGCCAGCTCCAGGCCGAGGGCCAAGAGTAGCCCCCGCAGACTGACCCCGCAGGCCCGCAGGCTGCGCAGCAGCGCCCGGCGCTGTTCCAGGGCCAGGCCTATGGCGGCGTGGACGATAAACAGGCCGACGACGAAGGCCAGCAGGCCCAGGGCGCTGAGGTTGAGGTGGAAACTGTCGGTCAGCTGCGCCAGGTCCGCCGCCTGATCGCCGCGGCGCAGCACCAGCTGCTCGGCCAGCCCTGCCGGCAGTCGGGTCCCGGCGCCTTCGAACTCGCTGTCGAGCAGCAGTCGCGACAGCTGTCCGGGCGCATCGAGCACCCGCTGGGCCACACCGATGTCCACCAGCAGCACACCGGGCGCCAGGCCCGGCCAGACCTGCAGCGGCGGCAACGCCTGGCCGGTCTCGCCGAGCGGCTGCGCGCCGGGCGCCAGCCCCAGCTGGGCGAGGGTCTCGGCGGCGATCCAGGTACGCCCTGGCGGGCCGAGGAAGGTCGCCAACTGCTGGCGCCCGGCCGCCTGGCCCGCCAGTCCGCTGCCGGCCGGCAGCGTCAGGGGTTCGATGCCGATCAGCTGCAGACGCGGCTCGCTCTGCCCACGCAGCCGCAGGCGGCCCTGCAGCAGCGGCGACACCGGCCAGCCGGCGCGGCGCAGCGCGACGAACAGTTGCTGGCTGAACAGGCCGCCGTGGCGTGCCATGAGGGCCGGCTGGCGCTCGCCACCGAGCAGCCGGTCGGCCCGTGCGTAGCTGTCGCGGGCCTGGCCGTTCAACGCCTGTACCCCGCTCCACAGGGCGCTCGCCAGCCACAGGCCGGTGAGCACGGCGAACAGCTGCACCGGGTGACGCCACCAGTGACTGGCCAGGCTGTGCAGGGTCCACCGGAGCACGCCCACCTTCAGCGCTCCGTCGCTTCCAGCAGGCGGCCGCCGTGCAGGATCAGGCGACGCTGCAGGCGCGCCGCCACCTGCGGACTATGGGTCACCATCAACAGGCTGGTGGCACTGTCGCCGAGCAGATCCAGCAACAACGCCAGGACCTCGTCGGCGCTGCGCTCGTCCAGGCTGCCGGTGGGCTCGTCGGCCAGCAGCAGCGGCGGTCGCGCGGCCAACGCCCGGCCCAGGGCCACTCGCTGCTGCTGACCCACGGAAAGCTGTTCGGGGTAACGACGCAACACGGTCGCCAGGCCCAGGCGCTCGCTCAGCTCGGCCTGCCACTGCGCGTCATGACGCCCGGCCAGGCGCGCCTGGAACGCCAGGTTGTCGGCAACCGACAGGCTGGCGATCAGATTGAACTGCTGGAACACCAGGCCGATGCCATGGCGCCGCCAGGCCGCCCGCTGGGATTCGTCGAGCCGCTCCAGGGCGCGCCCGTCGATCCGGATGCTGCCGGCGTCGGCGCGGTCGAGGCCGGCCACCAGGTGCAGTAGGGTGCTCTTGCCGCTGCCGGACTCGCCCATCAGCGCCAGGCTGGCGCCGCGCTCCAGTTGCAGGTCGACCCCGCGCAGCACCGGCAAGGGGCCCTGCGGCGTCGAGTAGTTCTTGTACAAGCCCTGAATGCTGAGCATCTGCAAACCACCCCGGCGAGCACTGCCCGGCGACGAATGCCGGGCACCGGCCAAGGAGAGTCTAGCGCCGCACGGCAATCGACCAGGCGAATCGCGCAGAAACTGATTTACTGAAGGAGTGCAGCGTCGCGCTCACGCAACCGAACAGGAGAGCCCCGATGAAAGTTCTGTACTCGACCCAGGCGACCGCCACAGGCGGCCGCACCGGCAAGGCCAGCACTGCCGATGGCGCCCTGGCCGTGACCCTGACCACGCCCATGGAACTGGGTGGCCCGGGCGGCGAGGGCAACAATCCTGAACAACTCTTTGCCGCCGGCTATTCGGCCTGCTTCCTCGGTGCGATCAAGTTCGTCGCCGGCAAGCAGAAGGTCGCGATCAGCGACGACAGCTCGGTCACCGCCACCGTTGGCATCGGCGCCCGCGACGACGGCGAGGGCTTCGGCCTGGACGTGGCCCTGGAGGTCCGCCTGCCGGGCATCAATCACGCCGAGGCCGAGGCGATCGTCGGCCAGGCCCATGTGGTCTGCCCCTACTCCCACGCCACCCGCAACGGCCTGGTCGTGCGCACTATCGTGCTGTAGCCGATGCCCGACCACTGCGCCGGACTGGCAAGGCGCGATAAACCCAAAGAAAACGGCTAACCCTGGGGTTAGCCGTTTCTCTGTTTCGCCGGTCGATCAGCCCATCAGACCGAGCGGATCAGGTGATCGAAGGCGGAGAGCGAAGCCTTGGCGCCCTCGCCCACGGCGATGACGATCTGCTTGTACGGCACGGTGGTCACGTCGCCGGCGGCGAAGATACCCGGCACCGAGGTCTCGCCGCGCGAGTCGACGATGATCTCGCCGCGCGGCGACAGCTCGATGGCGCCCTTGAGCCAGTCGCTGTTGGGCAGCAGGCCGATCTGCACGAAGATGCCTTCCAGCTCGAGCGTGTGCAGCTCGTCGCTGGTGCGATCCTTGTAGACCAGCGCGTTGACCTTCTGGCCGTCGCCTTTGACTTCGGTCGTCAGGGCGCTCTTGATCACGGTGACGTTGGCCAGGCTGCCCAGCTTCTTCTGCAGCACCGCATCGGCGCGCAGCTGGCTGTCGAACTCGATCAGGGTGACGTGGGCGACCAGGCCGGCCAGGTCGATGGCCGCCTCGACCCCGGAGTTGCCGCCGCCGATCACCGCCACCCGCTTGCCTTTGAACAGCGGACCGTCGCAGTGCGGGCAGTAGGCCACGCCACGGCCGCGGTACTGCTGCTCGCCGGGCACGTTCATCTCGCGCCAGCGGGCGCCGGTGGCGAGGATCAGGGTCTTGGCCTTGAGGCTGGCGCCACTGTCGAAGCGCACCTCGTGCAGGCCGCCGGCACTGCTGGCCGGGATCAGCGCGCTGGCGCGCTGCAGGTTCATGATGTCGACGTCGTACTGTTTGACGTGCTCTTCCAGGGCGCGGGCCAGCTTCGGCCCCTCGGTCTCCTGCACCGAGATGAAGTTCTCGATGGCCATGGTGTCCAGCACCTGACCACCGAAGCGCTCGGCGGCGACGCCGGTGCGAATGCCCTTGCGCGCGGCATAGATGGCGGCCGCGGCGCCGGCCGGGCCGCCGCCGACCACCAGCACGTCGAACGCCGCCTTGGCGTTGAGCTTCTCGGCATCCCGGGCGCTGGCGCCGGTGTCGAGCTTGGCGAGGATCTGCTCGGCGTCCATGCGCCCCTGGCCGAACAGTTCGCCGTTCAGGTAGATGCTCGGCACCGACATGATCTGCCGCGCCTCGACTTCGTCCTGGAACAGCGCGCCGTCGATGGCGACGTGGCGGATGCTGGGGTTGAGTACCGCCATCAGGTTCAGCGCCTGGACCACGTCCGGGCAGTTCTGGCAGGACAGCGAGAAGTAGCTCTCGAAGCGGAAATCGCCTTCCAGGCCCTGGATCTGCTCGATCACCTCGGCCGCCAGCTTGGACGGGTGGCCGCCGACCTGCAGGAGCGCCAGCACCAGCGAGGTGAACTCGTGGCCCATGGGGATGCCGGCGAACCGCAGGCCGATGTCCGCACCGGGGCGCTCGAGCGAGAACGACGGCACGCGGCTGTCGCGGCCATCGGTCTTCAGGGCGATCTTGTCGCTCAGGCTGACGATGTCCTGCAGCAGCGCGAGCAGTTCCCGGGATTTGTCGCTGTCATCGAGGGACGCGACTATCTCGAACGGCAGGGTGACCTTCTCGAGGTAGGCCTTCAACTGGGCTTTCAGATTGGCGTCCAACATGGCGAAATGTCCTCAATGACGAAATTCGGGCAATAAAATGCCCGGGCGGATCGCGCCCGGGCATTCGGGCACTAGAAGGGCTGGGTTGCAGCCCTAACAGCGCAGAGGGGTTCCCGGCTCCGGAGCAGCTGCCCGGAGCGGGAAGGCGGCAGATTTAGATCTTGCCGACCAGGTCCAGCGACGGGGCCAGGGTGGCTTCGCCTTCCTTCCACTTGGCCGGGCACACTTCGCCCGGGTGAGCGGCGGTGTACTGGGCGGCCTTCAGCTTGCGCAGGGTCTCGGAGATGTCGCGGGCGATCTCGTTGGAGTGGATTTCCACGGTCTTGATCACGCCTTCCGGGTTGACCAGGAAGGTGCCGCGCAGGGCCAGGCCTTCTTCGGCGATGTGCACGCCGAAAGCGTTGGTCAGGGCGTGGGTCGGATCGCCGATCAGCGGGAACTGAGCCTTGCTGACGGCCGGGGAAGTCTCGTGCCAGACCTTGTGCGAGAAGTGGGTATCGGTGGTGACGATGTACACCTCGGTGTTGGCATCACGGAACGCGGCGTAGTTGTTGGCGGCGTCTTCGATCTCGGTCGGGCAGTTGAAGGTGAAGGCTGCCGGCATGAAGATCAGCACCGACCACTTGCCCTTCAGGGACTGCTCGGTGACTTCGATGAACTTGCCGTTGTGGAAAGCGTTGGCCTTGAAGGGTTGAACTTGGGTGTTGATGAGGTTCATCTCTGCTTCCTTTTGAGGGTTGAGAATTTTGACCCGGCGAATCTTATAGATAGATGTTCTAAAAATCCTATTGAATGAGCCCATCGGACCGATGGGCTATCTCAATCGTGTCCCATGGAACCCATCGAGAAATCTATCCGGGGCATCGCCGCAGGCTGCGACTGTGCCCCGGCCCCGCTCAGGCCAGACTGCCGTCGATCAGCAGTGCCAGCTTGCCGCTGACCTGGTTGCCGGCCAGCTCGGCGAAGGCCAGCTCGGCCTCCTCGGGCGGAAAGCTGCGCATCAGCTGCGGTTTGAGCCGGCCCTCGGCGAACAGCGGCCAGACCTGCTGCTGCAGCTCGCGCAGCAGATCCGCCTTGAACTGCTCGTCGCGGCTGCGCAGGGTGGAACCGATCAGCTGGATGCGCTTGCCCAGCAGCAGCGCCAGATCCAGCTCGGCCTGGCGTCCGCCCATCAGGCCGATATTGATCCAGCGGCCGTCCTGGGCCAGCAGCTCCAGGTTGAGCGCGGCATAGTTGCCGCCTACCGGGTCGAGGATCACGTCGAACGGGCCGAAGTCGCGCAGCGCCTGTAGGCCGTCGCCTTCGCGCAGCACGCCGCCCTGGGCCCCCAGGGACTCGCAATAGGCCAGGCGCTCGGCCGAACCGACGCTGACCCAACAGGGGTTACCGAAGGCCTTGCACAACTGGATGGCCGCCGAGCCCACGCCGCTGGCGCCGGCATGCAGCAGGACCTTCTCCCCCGGCTTCAGGCCGGCCAGCTGGAACAGATTGAGCCAGGCGGTGGCATAGACCTCAGGCACGACCGCGGCTTCGGCCAGGGAAAGCCCCTCCGGCAGCGGCAATGCATGCCGCCCGTCGACCACCACCTCCTCGGCCATGCCGCCACCGGCGAGCAGGGCGCAGACCCGGTCTCCGACCTGCCAGTCGCAGCCGGCGCCGACCTCGCTGACGATGCCCGCGCATTCCAGGCCGAGCGCCGCACTCGCCCCCGGCGGCGGCGGATACAGACCGGCGCGCTGCAACAGGTCGGCCCGATTCAATCCGGCCGCCGCCACGCGGATGCGAATTTCCCCCACATCACAGGCCGGACTGGGCTGCTGCGCCCATTCCGTCCGGCCTTCAACGCCTTGCAATGCCTTCACGCTGCCTCCATAGTGGATTTGAACGGGTCCGACGGTTTCGCTGGGCCTCTGCTTTGCGCCCATGGAACTCGGCGCCCCTCAAGACGGCCTAATATGCGTTATCAATTACCCCCGCGTCGAATCAGCATGAAGCGCTCTCTGCTCTGCGCCACCCTCGCCTTTGCCTTCGCTCTGGGCACGCTGCCGCTGGCGGCGAAAACCGCCCCGGACACCGCCTGGGACTACCTGCAGCCGGATCGCGAACAGGTCATCGCCAGCCTCAACGTCGTGGAGCTGTTGAAACGCCACCACTACAACAAGCCGCCGCTGGATGACGCGCGTTCGGAGAAGATCTACCAGGGCTACCTGAAGATGCTCGACCCGGCGCGCAGCTATTTCACCGCCGGCGATATCGCCGAGTTCGACCAGTGGCGCAAGCAGTTCGACGACCTGCTCAAGAGCGGCAACCTGGAACCCGGCTTCGTCATCTACAAACGCCAGCTGGAGCGCCTGCAGGGGCGCCTGCAGTTCGCCCTCGCGCTGCTCGACAAGGGCATCGACAAGCTCGACTTCAGCCTCGACGAGAGCCTGCTGATCGACCGCGAGAACGCCCCCTGGGCCAAGGACCTCGCCGAACTGGACGACCTGTGGCGCAAGCGGGTGAAGGACGAGGTGCTGCGCCTGAAGCTCGCCGGCAAGGAACCCAAGGCCATCCAGGAGCTGCTGACCAAGCGCTACCAGAGCCAGCTGGCGCGCCTGCAGCAGACCCGCGGCGAGGACGTGTTCCAGACCTACATCAACGCCTTCGCCACCTCCTACGACCCGCACACCACCTACCTGTCGCCGGACAACGCGGAAAACTTCGACATCAATATGAGCCTGTCCCTGGAAGGCATAGGCGCGGTGCTGCAGACCGACAACGAGTACGTCAAGGTGGTGCGCCTGGTCCCGGCCGGACCGGCCGAGAAGAGCAAGCAGATCGCCCCGGCGGACAAGATCATCGGCGTGGCCCAGGGCGACGGCGACATGGTCGACGTGATCGGCTGGCGCCTGGACGAGGTGGTCAAGCTGATCCGCGGCCCGAAGGGCTCGCTGGTGCGCCTGGAGGTGATCCCGGCAAACAACGCGCCGAACGACCAGAGCAGCAAGGTGGTCAGCATCACCCGCGAGGCGGTCAAGCTGGAGGAGCAGGCCGCGAAGAAGTCGGTGCTGCAGCTGAACCACGAGGGCCGCGACTACAAGCTGGGCATCATCGAGATTCCCGCCTTCTACCTGGACTTCAAGGCCTTCCGCGCCGGCGACCCGAACTACAAGAGCACCACCCGCGACGTCAAACGCCTGCTCAGCGAGCTGGAACAGGCGAAAGTCGACGGCGTGGTCATCGACCTGCGCAACAACGGCGGCGGCTCGCTGCAGGAAGCCACCGAGCTGACCGGGCTGTTCATCGACCAGGGCCCCACCGTATTGGTGCGCAACAGCGACGGCCGGGTCGACGTGCTGGCCGACGAGAACAGCGGCACCTACTACACCGGCCCCATGGCGGTGCTGGTCAACCGCCTGTCCGCCTCGGCCTCGGAAATCTTCGCCGGCGCCATGCAGGACTACCACCGCGCGCTGATCCTCGGCGGGCAGACCTTCGGCAAGGGCACGGTGCAGACCATCCAGCCGCTCAACCATGGCGAGCTGAAGCTGACCCTGGCCAAGTTCTACCGCGTCTCCGGGCAGAGCACCCAGCACCAGGGGGTGATCCCGGACATCCAGTACCCGGACGTGATGGACACCAAGGAGATCGGCGAGAGCGCGCTGCCCGAGGCCCTGCCCTGGGACAGCATCCGCCCGGCGATCAAGCCGGAACTGGATCCGATCATGCCCTTCCTCGCCGAGCTGCAGGCACGCTACGACGACCGCACGGCGAAGAACCCCGACTTCACCTTCACCCGCGAGCGCCTGGCCCTGGCCAAGAAGCTGATGGGCGAAACCACGGTCAGCCTCAACGAGAACAAGCGCCGCGCCCAGCAGAGCGATATCGAGGCCCAGCAGCTGGTCATCGAGAACAACCGGCGCAAGGCCAAGGGCCAGGCGCCGCTGACCGAACTGAAGGTGGAAGACGAAGACGCCTTGCCGGGCGAAGACAAGACCGCGGCGCAGGACGATGCCTTCCTCGCCGAAAGCGGCCACATCCTCCTGGACTATCTCGGCCTCAACGCCTCCCTGGCCAAGCAGTAACGCCGGGACGTCATCAAACGGTCATTAATCTGTCGTGAAATGCAGGGGTCGATAGCGATATCGGCCCCTTCGCACTTTCTGGATAGCGAGCCCCAAGATGACCGTCACCGAGCAGTTGAGCGCACTGGGCCACATCCTCGCTCACGGCGACCTGCACAGCCTGTTCCAGCCCATAATCTCGCTGTCCGAGCGGCGCATTCTCGGCTACGAGGCCCTGACCCGCGGCCCGTCCAACAGCCCGCTGCATTCGCCGATCAACCTGTTCGCCGTGGCGCGCCACGCCGGCCGCCTGAGCGAGCTGGAACTGGCGTGCCGCACCAGCGCCTGCAAGCGCTTCAGCGAGATGAAGCTGGACGGCAAGCTGTTTCTCAACGTCTCCCCCGACTCGCTGCTGGAGTCGAAGCACCAGCCCGGACGCACCCTGCAGCTGCTGCAGGCCCTGGGCATCCCGCCGAGCCGGGTGGTGATCGAGCTGACCGAACAGTCCCCCACCGAGGACTTCTCCCTGCTCGACAATGCCCTGCACCATTATCGCGCCATGGGCTTCTCCATCGCCCTGGACGACCTCGGTGCCGGCTACTCCAGCCTGCGCCTGTGGTCGGAGCTGCGCCCGGACTACGTGAAGATCGACCGCCACTTCATCGATGGCATCCATCAGGACGCGGTCAAGCGCGAGTTCGTCGGCTCCATCCTGCAGATGGCCAAGGCCTCCCGCGCCGAGGTGATCGCCGAGGGCATCGAGCTGGAGGAAGAGCTCGCGGTGCTCTCCGAGATGGGCATCAACCTGGTACAGGGTTATCTGATCAGCCGCCCCCAGGAACAGCCGCCGCGCGAGCTCCTCGGCCTGCTGCCGCGACTCGACAGCCCCCCCGTCGCCCTGGGCGAGGAAGGCAGCGACCTGTCCGCCCTGCTCAATGAACAGCCGGCGGTGTCCCTGCACACCTCGACGGCCGAAGTGTTGGAAGCCTTCCGCGTCCAGGCCAACCTCAACTCCCTCGCCGTGCTCGACCAGGCCCAGCAGCCGGTGGGCATCGTCCATCGCCACTCGCTGGCGGACGCCCTGCTCAAGCCCTTCGCCACCGAGCTGTTCGCCCGCAAGCCGATCAGCCGCCTGATGAGCGACGACTTTCTCGCCGTCGAACTGGGCCAGTCCCTGCAGCAGGTCAGCCGCCTGCTCACCAGCCGCGCCCGCCAACGCATCGAGGAGGATTTCATCATCACCCAGGGCGGCCGTTACCGGGGCATGGGCCGGGTCATCGACGTGCTCAAGCTGATCACCGAGCTGAAGATCCAGCAGGCCCGCCATGCCAACCCCCTGACCATGTTGCCGGGCAACGTGCCGATCCAGCAGTGCCTGACCCGGCTGCTGCAACAGGCCCGGGAGGCGGTGGTGTGCTACGTGGATATCGACAGCTTCAAGCCCTTCAACGACCTCTACGGCTATGCCAAGGGCGACGAGGTATTGCTGTGTCTGGCGCAGTGCCTGAGCGAGCGGGTCGATCCGTCGCGGGACTTCGTCGGCCATATCGGTGGCGACGACTTCCTGCTGGTGCTCGGCTCGGCGGACTGGCGCACTCGCCTCAATCGCCTGCTGGAGGACTTCCAGAGCCAATGCCGGCGCTTCTACAGCGAAGAGCACCTCGATGCGGGCTGCTTCGTGTCGCACAACCGCCACGGACAGCGCCAGGAGTTCGCCCTGCTCTCGCTGTCGCTCGGCGTCGTGCACCTGCGTCCCGGGCAATGTGCACAGCTCGATGCCGCACAACTGGCCGGCCTGGCTTCGGAGGCCAAGCGCCAGGCCAAGGCAGTGCCCGGCTACAGCCTGCACATCATCGATACCGGGAAGTTGTCGGCCTAGAGCCCGAGTGCCTGCGCCCGCGCGGCCAGGCGCGCCGCCCGCTCGGCATCGGCCGGCAGCCCCGCGGCGCCATCTCGATAGAGTTCGGCCAGGCGCCGCGTGGCCAGGGGGTGTCCCGCCGCGCTTGCCAGCGCCCACCAGCGCGCTGCCTCAGAGGCATCGGACGCCTGCCGCGCATCGCCGGCCAGACTCAACAGCCCAAGCTGGTAGGCGGCCTTGCCATCGCCGCCTTCGGCCGCCAGGCGCAACAGCCGAACACCCTCCTCCCGCGCGCCCAGGCCCTGGCCGCGAAACAACAGGATATGCCCGTAGAAGCTCTGCGCACCCACGTCGCCCAGGCTCGCCATGCGCGCGAAGCGGCCCTCCAGCCAGCGCCAGCCACGCGGCTGCCTGACCCACCAGGACCAGCGGAACAGGCGCCTGGCCAATGCATAGCCGAGCCGCGCGCGCAGCCGATGGAGCATCAGGCCTCTTCCGGATAACTGAACTCGAATACCCGCGCCACTTCGCCGGCATGCCAGGACGCTGCGGCCACCCCGTCGGAGGCGCCATTGAAGCGGCCCAAGCGGGTCACGCAGTCGAAGAAACCGGTACGCGGCAGGCGGCTGGCGCCCTGGCTGATCACCAGGGCGCTGCGCAGCGGCCGCTCGGCCCGTGCATCCAGGGCCGCGAGGTGTTCCAGCGCGGCGGTCAGGGTCTGCATGGCCGGGCTCGGCAAGGCCAGGCGCTCGATCAACGCGCGATAGGTCAGCAGGTGACGCTGACGCCGAGCCTCCTCCAACTCGCCGAGCAAGGCTTGCCAATGCTGGCGACTGATACTGACGGTCAAGACGCCGACTCCCAGCCCGCAACCCCGAGCGTCCAGGCCAGTGCACGCTGGATGGCGGCATCCGGCTGGCGCTCGCCGCTTTCGATCATCCCCAGGTAGTGCGGGCTGATGCCCACGGCGCGAGCCAATTGCTCCGCCGACAGCCCCTTGGCCTCGCGCAGGCGGGCCAGTTGACTCAATGCCGGGGCCTCCGCTGCCTGGGGCGCCGCCACCGGCGCCACGCGGCCGGCGGCCTGCAGCAACGCCTGATACTCCGCCCACGGCAAGACCGCGTACTGCGGCTCGCCGTCATTCTTGATCACTTGTACATTCATCTTCGACTCTCCATGGGAAACGGTACCGAGAGCTCCAGTACATTCCTTGCAGGGCCCCATGTTACCAGCCCGATGCGCCAAGAGGCGCGCTCGAGCGCGCAACTGGGCACGCCGGCGCTAGGCGGGCAGAACACTCGCCCAGCAACACCCCCAGCGGACGGCTAGCGCGGCGCGACCACCTCGTCATCCGCCGGCAACCGCTCTATCCGCTCCAGCACCTGGGGCGCCTGGGCCTCGCGCCAGGCGCGGAAGGCGTCCAGCTCGCTACTCCAGGTGCGCAGCACCCAGGCCAGCACGGCCAGATCGTCGATGAAACCCACCCCGACCAACCAGTCCGGCAAGGCATCCAGGGGCGTTACGAAATACAGCAGGGCCGCTACCACCGCCAGCAGCGCCTCGCCGCCAATCGCCGTGTACTCACCGCGCCACCAGGCCAGGCAGAGGTTCTGCAGCAAGCGCAGGTCCTCCTGCAGAGCGGCAAGGCGCCAGCCCTGACGACCACTCTTACGTGCGACGGCCAACAGCAACCCCGGCAATCGGGCACGACTCAGCAACTGCTGCGCCAACGGCAGGAATCGGGCGAAAGTCCAGGGCGCCTTCATCGTCTCACCTCGCCAGCCCGCGTACTTGCTGGGCTCTTCTAGGTTATCCACGCAAGCTGTGGATAACCCTGTGAACACAAGCTGAATGAGTCCGCCAAAGGCCCACCCCATCGGGCCTCAGGACAGATCGGACATTTTTTATCCAGCCAACAAAATTCATATAAATCAAATACTTAAAAAATCAAAAGGTATTCCACCGAGAAGCCCGCAAACGACTCTGGAAGATCCCTCGAGAATGTGCATAACCGTAACACCGAAAGGCCGGGAGCGGGCCCGTTCAGACCGCCCGGTCGACCACCGGAGCCCCCGGCCCCCGGCAGAAACGACAACGCCCCGTCGAGACGGGGCGCTGCGATGAAGCGCGAGCTTACTGTTCGGCGCTGGCGTCCTTGATGGACAGCAACTCCAACTCGAACACCAGCACCGAGTTGGCCGGAATCGCCGGAGTCGGGCTCTGCTCGCCATAGGCCAGCTCACTGGGGATATACAGCTTGTACTTCTCGCCGACATGCATCAGCTGCAGACCTTCCACCCAGCCCGGGATCACACCGCTGACCGGCAGATCGATCGGGCTGCCGCGCTCGATCGAGCTGTCGAACACGCTGCCGTCGGTCAGCTTGCCTTCATAGTGCACGGTCACCACGTCGGTGGCCTTGGGCTGGGCACCCTCGGCCTTGGTCAGCACCTCGTACTGCAGGCCGGACTCGGTGGTCACCACGCCTTCGCGCTTGGCATTGTCCTCGAGGAACTTCTTGCCGGCCTTGGCCGACTCCTCGTTCATGGCGGCCATGCGCTCCTCGGCACGCTTCTGCAGGAAGGCGAAGGCCTCGATCAGCTCCTCGTCCTTCAGGCGCTGCTCCTTCTTGCCGATGGCGTCTTCGATGCCCTGGGCGACGGCCTTGGAATCCAGGTCATCCATGCCTTCCTGGGCCAGGCTCTTGCCCATGTTCAGGCCGATGCCGTAGGAGGCCTTCTGCGCCGGGGTCTCCAGCTCGACGCTGGTCTGCGAATCGCAGCCCGCGAGTACCAGGCCAACCAGCGCAACCGCCGCTGCTAAACGATGCTGTTTCATGCTTGATCCTTGTTCGGTGCGCCCTAGGGCAATCGAGTGAAGGCGCGAGCTTAGCAGGCCGCCGCGATCACTGGCTACCGACATAGGAACCAGAAAAGGCGTATAAGTTCAGGTATTTAGCAGGATTTTCGGAGGAGTACGGCGAATGTTGCGAAGGAGGGAAAGCAGAGGCGAAGCGAGGAAGGAAATGGCGCAGCGGACGGGACTCGAACCCGCGACCCCCGGCGTGACAGGCCGGTATTCTAACCGACTGAACTACCGCTGCGCGTAACCCCAAAAGCGAGTTGGTGGGTGATGACGGGATCGAACCGCCGACCCTCTGCTTGTAAGGCAGATGCTCTCCCAGCTGAGCTAATCACCCTTCACTCTCGAAGTGGGGCGCATTCTAGAGAGCCATCGGCACCTTGGCAAGCCCTGATCGAAAAAAAATTATCGGCGCAGCAAAGGCTTAGCGCAGGGTTGGCCTGGGACCCCGAGGGGGAGAATAATGCGCGCTTTGCGTTAATGGAGAGTCACCCCCTCATGTGGTTTCGCAACCTGCTGGTCTACCGCCTCACCCAGAACATTCCCTTCGACGCCGAGGCACTCGAAGCCGCATTGGCCGCCAAGCCGGCACGCCCCTGCGCCAGCCAGGAACTGACCACCTACGGCTTCATCGCCCCCTTCGGCAAGGGCGCCGACGCCCCCCTGGTGCACGAGAGCCAGGGCTTCCTGCTGATCGCCGCGCGCAAGGAGGAGCGCATCCTGCCGGGCAGCGTGGTGCGTGATGCGCTGAAGGAGAAGGTCGACGAGATCGAGGCCGAGCAGATGCGCAAGGTCTACAAGAAGGAGCGCGACCAGCTCAAGGACGAGATCGTCCAGGCCTTCCTGCCCCGCGCCTTCATCCGCAAGTCGGCGACCTTCGCCGCCATCGCCCCGGCCCAGGGCCTGATCCTGGTCGACGCCGCCAGCCCCAAGCGCGCCGAAGACCTGCTGTCGACCCTGCGCGAGGCCATCGGCTCGCTGCCGGTGCGGCCGCTGACGGTGAAGATCGCGCCGAGCGCCACCCTCACCGACTGGGTCAAGGCACAGAAAGCCGCCGCCGACTTCTTCGTGCTGGACGAGTGCGAGCTGCGCGACACCCATGAGGATGGCGGCGTGGTGCGCTGCAAGCGCCAGGACCTGACCAGCGACGAGATCCAGTTGCACCTGAGCGCCGGCAAGCAGGTCACCCAGCTGGCCCTGGGCTGGCAGGACAAGCTGTCCTTCATGCTCGACGACAAGCTGGTGATCAAGCGCCTGCGCTTCGAGGACCTGCTGCAGGAGCAGGCCGAGCAGGATGGCGGCGACGACAACCTCGGCCAGCTGGATGCCAGCTTCACCCTGATGATGCTGACCCTGGTCCAGTACCTGCCCGCGCTGTTCGAGGCCCTCGGCGGCGAGGAGATACCCCAGGGCATCTGAATGCCCCGGGCCGGGGCCGGCCGCGGCAGGCCCGCTGGTCCCCACCGGCTTGCCCCGGCAGCCGGTCTGTGCACAATGACCGACAGCGTGAGGACGACCTCACCACTCCATGAGTGACCACCCGGGGACGGCCCCAGCCCTTTCCCGTGCGGAGGTCAACATGTCCTGGATCATCCTGTTCTTTGCCGGCCTGTTCGAGGTCGGCTGGGCCGTCGGCCTGAAATATACCGACGGTTTCACCCGCCCCCTGCCCAGCCTGCTGACCATCGCCGCCATGGTCGTCAGCCTCGGCCTGCTCGGCCTGGCCATGAAGGAGCTGCCCCTGGGCACCGCCTACGCCATCTGGACCGGGGTCGGCGCGGTCGGCACGGTAATCGCCGGGATCATCCTGTTCGGCGAGTCCCTGGCGCTGCTGCGCCTGCTCAGCGTGGCGCTGATCCTCTGCGGCCTGCTCGGCCTCAAACTCAGCCATTGAGGCGCCCATAACCAGAAGCCCGCCATTCGGCGGGCTTTTTCATTCGGACGGGTTCAGCGCCGTTCGCCGCGCAGCTGGGCGACCTGCGCCTGCAACAGCTGACGGTTCGCCGCCTCCGGACTGAGCGGCGCACCGGCCTCCAGCTGGATGCGCGACCACAGGCGGCGAAACAGCCCCTTGCGCGGGTCGCGGCTGAAGAAGCTGCCCCACAGCCCCTTGAGCGCCATGGGGATCACCGGCACCGGATTCTCCGCGAGGATGCGCTCGATGCCGCCCCTGAACTCGTTGATCTCGCCATCGCCGGTCAGCTTGCCCTCCGGGAAGATGCACACCAGCTCGCCGTTGCGCAGGTACTCGGCGATCTTCTTGAAGGCCGCGTCGTAGACCAGCAGGTCCTCGTTGCGCCCGGCGATCGGCACGGTGCCGGCGGTACGGAAGATGAAGTTGAGCAGCGGCAGCCTGTAGATCTTGTAATACATGACGAAGCGCACCGGCCGGCGCACCGCGCCGCCGATCAACAGGGCGTCGACGAAGGACACGTGGTTGCACACCAGCACCGCCGCGCCCTCCTCGGGGATGGCCTCCAGCCCGCGGTGCTCGACCCGGTACATGGAGTGGCCGAGCAGCCAGATCAAAAAGCGCATGCTGAACTCGGGGACGATCTTG
The DNA here is from genome assembly GCF_018398425.1 of Pseudomonas lalucatii. NCBI lineage: Bacteria > Pseudomonadati > Pseudomonadota > Gammaproteobacteria > Pseudomonadales > Pseudomonadaceae > Pseudomonas > Pseudomonas lalucatii. The sequence continues at coordinate 380,336 of NZ_JADPMV010000002.1, forward strand.
AAGATGTAGCTGTTGACCGCGACGTTCATCAGCGAGACGACCAGGAACAGCTGGGGGATCGACAGCTCGGCGACGCTGAGAAAGAGGATCGAGGCGATCGCCGAGACCACCATGAACAGCGCGTTGAGGATGTTGTTGGCGGCGATCACCCGCGCCCGCTCATGCTCCACCGTGCGCGCCTGGATCAGGGCATACAGCGGCACTATGTAGAAGCCGCCGAACAGGCCGATGCCGAGGATGGCGGCGAGCACCCACCAGGCCTGGCCATGCCCCAGCAGCGCCAGCCAGTCATGGGGCTCGGCACCCTGGACGAAACCGTCGGAATGCCACCACAGCAGCACGCCGAACAGGGTCAGGCCGATGGAGCCGAACGGCACCAGGCCGATCTCCACCTTGTGCCCGCTCATGCGCTCGCACAGCATCGAGCCCAGGCCGATGCCGAGGGAAAACACCGTGAGGATCAGGGTCACCACGCTCTCGTCGCCGTGCAGCCAGTCCTTGGCATAGGCCGGGATCTGGGTCAGATAGATCGCACCGAGGAACCAGAACCAGGAGTTGCCCAGCAGCGAGCGCGACACCGAGACCGGCTGCTCGGCCAGACCCAGGCGCATGATCCGCCAGGACTGACGCAGGATGTTCCAGTCCAGCTGCAACTCCGGCAGGGCCGCATGGGCGCGGGGAATGGCGCGACTGGCCAGGTAGCCGAGCACGGCGACCACGACCACCGAGCCGGCGACTATTTCCGCGTAGGCGCTGCTGGCCATGATGATGCCGGCGCCGATGGTGCCGGCGAGGATGGCCAGGAAGGTGCCCATCTCCACCAGGGCGTTGCCGCCGACCAGCTCCTCCTCGCGCAGGTGCTGGGGCAGGATCGAATACTTCACCGGGCCGAACAGCGCCGACTGGGTGCCCATGCAGAACAGCACGGCGAGCATCAGCGGCAGGCTGTCGAGCAGCACCCCGGCGGCGCCGGCCAGCATGATCAGGATCTCGGCGAACTTGATCGCGCGGATCAGGCTGTCCTTGGCGAATTTCTCGCCGAACTGCCCGCCGAGCGCCGAGAACAGGAAGAACGGCAGGATGAACAGCAGCGCGCAGAGGTTGACCAGCAGGCTCTTGTCGGCGCCGGAGCTGAGCTTGTAGAGGATGGCGAGGATCAGCGACTGCTTGAAGATGTTGTCGTTGAAGGCGCCGAGCAACTGGGTAAGGAAGAACGGCAGGAAACGCCGCTTACCGAGCAGGGTGAATTGCGAATCTGGGGTCATCGTCCGTGTACCTGTCATCTGTGACCAAACGGGCCGTCCAGCATTGGACTGCAACAACCGCCCGGAAAGCCACAGCAATCGCCGATTCTTGCCGAGGGCGCGACAGGATCGACGCTCAGATCGGCAGTTGCCCCAGCGCCCAGCGCAGCAGGAAGAACACCAGCAGGCCGCCGCCGATGGTCGCCAGCAGGTGCCGGGTCAGCGCGGCGATGGCGATCGCCGCGAGGCCGGCCAGCAGGTAGGCGTTGTCCAGGCGCAGCGCCCAGTGCTGACCATCGGGCATGACCATCCCCGGCACGACTATGGCGGTGAGCACCGCGGTCGGCACATAGTGCAGGCCCTGGCGCACCAACGGCGGGAAGCTCAGGTTGGGGAAGGCGAACAGGCTGTAGCGGATGGCGAAGGTGATCGCCAGCATGCCGAGGATCAGCACCCAGTTGTCCATCAGGCCACCTCCCCGAGTACAGGCGCGCAACGCCGCTCGAGCAACACGCCGACCAGGATGCCGCTGAAGGCGGCCGCCAGCAGGCCGAGCTTGTACGGCAAGGCGTGGCAGGCGAGCGCGACGGCGCCGGCCACCAGGGCCGCGGCCACCTGCGGGCGGTTGCGCAGCATGGGCACGACGATGCCGATAAAGGTCGCCAGCATGGCGAAGTCCAGGCCCCAGGCGGCGAGGTTCGGCACGCTCTGGCCGAACAGCACGCCGATCAGGGTGCACAGCTGCCAGTTCAGGTACATCGCCAGCGCCGCTCCGAGGAAGTACCAGTGCTTGTTCGGCGAGGCATCCTCATCGAGATAGCGGTGCTGCACCACGGCATAGGCCTCGTCGGTCAGCCAGAAGGCCAGCGGCATGCGCCAGCGCTTGGGCAGGTGGCGCACGAAGGGCTGCAGGCTGGCGCTGTACAGGGCGTGGCGCAGGTTGACCACCAGGGTGGTGAGCAGCAACACGGCCAGGCCGGTACCGACGCCGAGCAGGCTGATGGCGATGAACTGGGCCGAGCCGGCGAATACCAGCAGCGACATGCCGAGGGTCTGCCAGGGGTTGAGGCCGGCGGCGCCGGCCAGGCTGCCGAAGATGATGCCGAAGGGTATGGCGCCGAGCAGCATCGGCAGCATGTCGCGGGCGCCCTGGGTGAATTCGTGCGAGCGGGTCATATAGGTCCTCCTGGGTCGCCAGCCTAGCGCCCTCCCGCCGCGCGGTCTTGAACGATCTTGCGCAGCCGGGGTAGCGCCGTCACGCCAGACAGGCCCGGCGATATTCCCCGGGCGCGATGCCATAGGCCCGCTTGAACTGGCGGCTGAGATGGCTCTGGTCGGCGAAGCCCAGCTGCAGGGCCACGGCGAGCGGCGTGGCGCCCCGCTGCAATTGCGCCCGGGCCTGCTGCAGGCGGCGCTGCCGCAGCCAGGCGTGGGGCGGCAGGCCGGTGGCGCGGCGAAACACCCGGGCGAAGTGGAACGGCGACAGATGGACCGCGGCCGCCAACTGTTCCAGCGAGGGCGGGTCGGCGAGGCGGCTGTCCAATAGCGCCTTGGCCTGCGCCACCGCCCAAGGCTCACGCCCGGGTTCGCGCGCCTCACGCACCCGCCCGTGGCGCTGGAACAGCAGCAGGATCGCCTCACGCCAGGCGGCCTGGCACTGCAGGGCGGTGGCTGGGCCGTCCAGCAGGCGATGCAGTTCGGCGAACGCCCGGCTCACCTGTCGATCCTGGATCACGCTGCCGGCGAATCCGGGCAGACCGCCGACATCCAGCTCCAGTTCTTGCAGCACACGGCGGATCTGCTGCGCATCCGGGTAGCAGGCCCGGTAGCGCCAGCCCTGATCGCCAGCCTTGGAACAGGAGTGCAACTCATCGGGGTTGATCACGATCATGCTGCCCACCGAGGCCAGGTGACCGCAGCCGCGGTGCTGAAACCGGTGGGCGCCCTGCTCGACCACACCGAGCACGAAACCCTCGTGCACATGGGGGGAAAAGGTGTGTTCGATGTAGCGCGCATGCAGCAACTCGACCCCGCCCAACTGGGGGGCGCGCCAGAAATGCGTCTGCTCGCTCGCACTCAAGTCCATCGCCCACGCCCCCGAGCGAGGCCGTTGCGCGCCGTCGACGCCACGCAGTGCCTGCGACCCAGACGCCCAGCGACTGGGCCGTGATGCCGACAGGACACGTCCGATCCCGGCAGGATGAAAGATGGCAACTCGAACATGACGCCCCTCCCTGGCCATTGCCGCAACCGCACCACGCTATCAGGGCGGTGCCCCAGGCACAATTGCCGCGCGGCCGCCACAGCCCTCCAAGCCCGGTACCTGCGACCTTGGTCGCGCCTGACTCGGCCGGGCTTTGCTGCGACACTGTGACGAGCCGAAGGAGTATCTTCTGTCTCTGGGCCCCGCCCCGCTCGCCGCGGGCGGCGCCGGCCCGACAACCCTCGCCGCCGGAGTGTGCATGTCGCTGTCCAACGGGCTGATCGCCACGGTCGCCCTGATCTACATGGCCATCCTGTTCGCCATCGCCTTCTATGGCGACCGCCGCCCCACGCCGCTGCCGCCGCGCATGCGCGCCTGGGTGTACAGCCTGTCGCTGGCGGTGTACTGCACCAGCTGGACCTTCTTCGGCGCGGTCGGCCAGGCCGCCGAGCAGCTCTGGTCGTTCCTGCCGATCTACCTGGGGCCGATCCTGCTGCTGCTGCTGGCGCCCTGGGTGCTGCAGAAGATGGTGATGATCAGCAAGGAGGAGAACATCACCTCGATCGCCGACTTCATCGCCGCGCGCTACGGCAAATCCCAGGCCCTGGCGATAGTCGTGGCGCTGATCTGCCTGGTCGGCGTACTGCCCTACATCGCCCTGCAGCTCAAGGGCATCGTCCTCGGGGTCAACCTGCTGGTCGACGCCGGGGCCGACGCCAATGGCATTCGCGCCCAGGACACCGCGCTGGTGGTATCCCTGATCCTGGCGCTGTTCACCATCCTGTTCGGCACCCGCAATCTGGACGTCACCGAACACCACCGCGGCATGGTGCTGGCGATCGCCTTCGAGTCGCTGGTCAAGCTGCTGGCCTTCCTCGCCGTGGGCGCCTTCGTCACCTACGGCCTGTACAACGGCGCGGGCGACCTGTTCCAGCAGGCCCGCAGCGCCCCCGAGCTGAGCGACTTCTGGGCCGAGACGATGAACTGGCCGGCCATGCTGGCGCTGACCGGCATGTCGATGATCGCCATCGTCTGCCTGCCGCGGCAGTTCCATGTCACGGTGGTGGAAAACATCGAGCCCAAGGACCTGCGCCTGGCGCGCTGGGTGTTTCCCGCCTACCTGGTGCTGGCCGCGCTGTTCGTCGTGCCCATCGCCCTGGCCGGGCAGATGCTGCTGCCGGCGGGGGTGACGCCGGACTCCTTCGTCATCAGCCTGCCGTTGGCCCAGGCCCACCCGGCCCTGGCCCTGCTGGCCTTCATCGGCGGCGCCTCGGCGGCCACCGGCATGGTCATAGTCGCGTCCGTCGCCTTGTCGACCATGATCTCCAACGACATGCTGCTGCCTTGGCTGCTGCGCAGGAAGAACGCCGAACGCCCCTTCGAGGCGTTCCGCCACTGGATGCTCACGGCGCGGCGGGTAAGCATCCTGCTGATCCTGCTGCTGGCCTACGTCTGCTACCGCCTGCTCGGCGAAGGCGCCAGCCTGGCGACCATCGGCCAGGTGTCGTTCGCCGCGATCGGCCAGCTGGGCCCGGCGATGTTCGGCGCCCTGGTGTGGAAACAGGCCAACCGTCGCGGAGTCTTCGCCGGCCTCGGGGTCGGCTCGCTGCTGTGGTTCTACACCCTGATCATGCCGCTGGTGGCGCGCAGCCTGGGCTGGCCACTGGAGAGCCTGCCCGGCCTGCAGGCGCTGCTGTACGCGCCGATCGGCTTCACGGTCGATGCCCTGACCCGCGGCGTGGTGCTGTCGCTGGCCGGCAATTTCCTGCTGTTCGTCGGGGTCTCCTATTTCTCCCGCACCCGGGTCTCGGAACACTGGCAGGCCGGACGCTTCATCGGCCACGACTTCGGCGCCAAGCCCAGCAGCCGCAGCCTGCTGGCGGTGCAGGTGGAGGACCTGCTGCTGCTGGCCGGCCGCTTCGTCGGCGAGCAGCGCGCCCGCCAGAGCTTCCAGCGCTACGCCTCGCGCCAGGGCCAGGCATTCGCCGCCGACCAGCCGGCCGACAGCGGGTGGATCGCCCATACCGAGCGCCTGCTCGCCGGCGTGCTGGGCGCCTCCTCGACCCGTGCGGTGGTGCGCGCGGCCATCGAGGGGCGGGAGATGCGGGTCGAGGACGTGGTGCGCATCGTCGACGAGGCCAGCGAGGTGCTGCAGTTCAACCGCGCCCTGCTGCAGGGCGCGATCGAGAACATCACCCAGGGCATCAGCGTGGTCGACCAGTCCCTGCGCCTGGTGGCCTGGAACCGACGCTACCTGGAGCTGTTCGACTACCCGGACGGCATGATCTACGTCGGCCGGCCGATTGCCGAGATCATCCGCTTCAATGCCGAGCGCGGCATGCTCGGGGTGGGCGATATCGACATCGAAGAGAATGTCGCCAAACGCCTGCACTGGATGCGCCAGGGCACCGCGCACAAATACGAGCGACTGTTCCCCAACGGCCGGGTGATCGAGCTGATCGGCAACCCGATGCCCGGTGGCGGCTTCGTCATGAGCTTCACCGACATCACCGAGTTCCGCGAGGCCGAGCGCGCGCTCAAGGACGCCAACGAAGGCCTGGAGCAACGGGTGGCCACGCGCACCTTCGAGCTGTCGCAGCTGAACCAGGCGCTGGGCGAGGCCAAGGCCCGGGCGGAGACGGCCAACCAGTCGAAGACCCGCTTCCTCGCCGCCGTCAGCCACGACCTGATGCAGCCGCTGAATGCCGCCCGGCTGTTCTCTGCCGCCCTCTCCCACCAGGACGAGGCGCTGCCACGCGAGACCCGGGAGCTGGTGCGCCACCTGGACAGCTCGCTGCGCTCGGCGGAAGACCTGATCGGCGACCTGCTGGACATCTCGCGCCTGGAAAACGGGCGCATCAACCCCGATCGCAATGCCTTCGTCCTCAATAGCCTGTTCGATACCCTGGGCGCCGAGTTCAGGGTGCTGGCCGCCGAGCAGGGCATCGACTTCCGCCTGCGCGGCAGCCGCCTGCGGATCGACAGCGACAGCAAGCTGCTACGCCGGGTGCTGCAGAACTTCCTGACCAATGCCTTCCGCTACGCCAAGGGCCGGGTCCTGCTCGGCGTGCGCCGCCGGGGCGGGCAGCTGCGCCTGGAGGTCTGGGACCGCGGCCCGGGCATCCCGGACGACAAGCGCAGGGTGATCTTCGAGGAATTCAAGCGCCTGGACAGCCACCAGACCCGCGCCGAGAAGGGCCTGGGCCTGGGCCTGGCGATCGCCGACGGCCTGTGCCGGGTACTCGAGCACAAACTGGAAGTGCGGTCCTGGCCCGGCAAGGGCAGCGTGTTCAGCGTCAGCGTGCCCCTGGCCCGGAGCCCGGCGGCGAAACCCCAGGCCGCCAGCAGCGAGCTCAACGGCCAGCCGCTGAGCGGCAGCCAGGTGCTGTGCATCGACAACGAGGACAGCATTCTCACCGGCATGCACAGCCTGCTGTCGCGCTGGGGCTGCCAGGTCTGGACCGCGCGCAACCGCCTGGAGTGCGAGCACCTGCTCAGCGAAGACGTGCGCCCCCATGTGGCGCTGGTCGACTATCACCTCGACGAGGGCGAGACCGGCACCGAGCTGATGGCCTGGCTGCGCACCCGCCTGGGCGAGCCGGTGCCCGGCGTGGTGATCAGCGCCGACGGCCGCCCCGAACTGGTCGACGAGGTGCACGCCGCCGGCCTCGACTACCTGGCCAAACCGGTCAAGCCGGCGGCCCTGCGCGCCCTGCTCAGCCGCCACCTGAGCCTGCGCTAGGATCTCTGCGGTCCTGCACCGCCGAGCAGGCGCCGCGCGCCTGATCTCGCGCAAGAACCCGCCGGTGCCCGTTGGCTAGACTGCTGGAAGCGAGTCGCAGCCAAGGACGCCCCGTGCCCGAAGACCTCGACACCCTGTTGAATTTCGCCAGCGCCCTGGCCGCCGGCCTGCTGATCGGTGCCGAGCGCGGCTGGCAGCAGCGCGATACCGAGGATGGCCGCTTCGCCGCCGGCATCCGGACCTTTGCGCTCAGCGCCCTGCTCGGCGGCTTCGCCCAGCTGCTGGGGGAGTACCTGGGCGTCATCGCCTGGGCCGTCGTCTGCGCCGGCTTCGCCGCCCTGGTGATCGCCGCCTACTTCGGCGAACTCAAGCGTCACGGCGACATGGGCATGACCAGCGAGGTGGCCCTGCTGATCACCTTCGTGCTCGGCAGCCTGGCGGTCGCCGGCTATCCGCAACTGGCCGCCGCCGGGGCCGTGGCGGTGGCCCTGCTGTTGAGCCTCAAACCCGTGCTGCACGGTTCACTGCAGCGGCTCAACGAACTCGAACTGTCCGGCGCGCTCAAGCTGCTGTTCATCTCCCTGGTGCTGCTGCCGGCGCTGCCCAATCGCAACTACGGGCCCTGGCAGGTGTTCAATCCCTATGTCACCTGGTGGATGGTGGTGCTGATCGCCGGCCTGGGCTTCGTCGCCTACATGGCGATCCGCCTGGCCGGCACACGCCAGGGCCTGTTGATCACCGCCTTGCTCGGCGGCATCGTCTCCTCCACGGCGATGACCATCACCCTGGCCCGACTCGACCGCGCACAGGAGTTGCGCACCATCCTCGCCTGCGGGCTGCTGAGCGCCTCGGCGCTGATGTTCCCCCGGGTGCTGCTGGAGGTCGGCCTGGTCAACGCCAGCTTGCTGCCGCAGCTGATCTGGCCGCTGGGCGTCGCCGGACTGGTCTATGCCGGCGGCGCCCTGGCCTATGCCCTGGGGGGCGACAGGAGCACGCCGGAGAACACCGAGCCACCGCTGAGGAACCCGTTCGAACTCGGCCCGGCGCTGCGTTTCGCCGCCCTGCTGGTGGCGATCCTGTTCGTCGTCGAAGGCGCCCGGCGCTGGCTCGGCGACGTCGGCGTGTACCTGGTGGCGCTGCTGTCCGGGCTCGCCGACGTCGACGCCATCACCCTGTCCCTGGCACGCAGTGCGCGCAGCGAGCTCGCTGCCGAAGTGGCGGTGCGCGGCATCTTCCTCGCGACCCTGAGCAACAGCCTGGTCAAGGGCCTGCTGATCGCCCTGATCGGCGGGCGCCAGCTGGCCCTGTACACCCTGCCGGTGATGGCCGCCGGCCTGCTCGCCGGCCTGCTGATCCTGCTCCTGTTCTAGCGGCGTCAGTCCTCGCCGACCTCGTCCAGCAGCGGCACGCCGGCGGCACGCTCCAGCAGCTCGGCCGGCAGGCTCTTGCTGGCCCGGGCGCCGAGCAGCTTGAGGTTCTCCACCCGGCTGATGATATTGCCGCGGCCGGCGCACAGCTTGTTGCGCGCCGCCCCGTAGGCCTTGTCCAGCTGTTGCAGGCGAGCGCCCATCTCGTCGAGGTCCTGGATGAAGGCGACGAACTTGTCGTACAACGCCCCGGCACGCTCGGCGATCTCGCGGGCGTTCTGGCTCTGCCGCTCCTGCCGCCAGAGGCTGTCGATCACCCGCAGGGTGGCCAGCAGGGTGGTCGGGCTGACGATCACGATGTTCTGCTCGAAGGCTTCCTGGAACAGTCCGGGGTCGGCCTGCAGGGCGGCGGCGAACGCCGCCTCGATCGGCACAAAGAGCAGGACGAAGTCCAGGCTGTGCAGGCCCTCCAGGCGCTGGTAGTCCTTCAGCGACAGGCCCTTGAGATGCCCGCGCAGCGACTGCACATGCTGCTTGAGGGCCTGCTGGCGGGCCGCCTCGTCCTCGGCGGCGACGAACTGCTGATAGGCGGTCAGGCTGACCTTGGCGTCCACCACCACCTGCTTGTCGCCGGGCAGCTGGATCAGCACGTCAGGCTGGAAACGCTCGCCCTCGGCGCTTCTCAGGCTGACCTGGGTCTGGTATTCGCGGCCCTTCTCCAGCCCGGCATGCTCCAGCACCCTTTCGAGTACCAGCTCGCCCCAGTTGCCCTGGGTCTTCTGCCCCTTCAGGGCACGGCTCAGGCTCAGCGCCTCGTCGCCCAGGCGCTGGTTGAGCTGCTGCAGGCGCTCCAGCTCCTTGCCCAGGGAGAAGCGCTCGCGGGCCTCCTGCTGGTAGCTCTCCTCGACGCGCTTCTCGAAGGCCTGGATGCGCTCCTTCAGCGGGTCGAGCAACTGGCCGAGGCGCTGCTGGCTGGTCTCGGCGAAGCGCTGCTCACGCTCGTCGAAGATCTTCCCGGCCAGCTCGGCGAACTGCGCGCGCAGCTCTTCACGGGAGCCTTGCAAGTCCTCGAGGCGCTGCTGGTGGTTGTCCTGCTGCTCGCGCAGCTCGGCGCTCAGCGCCGCCTTCTCGGCTCCCAGGCGGCGCAGCTCGGCTTCCTGCTGCTCGCGCTGCACCTGCCAGGCCTGGGCAGCCTCGCGGGCGATCTGGCGTTCGTGCTGGAGCAACTCGGCCTCGCGGCGCAGGGCCGCCAGCTCGGCCTGCTGGTCGGCCTTGATCTCGCTGATTTCGGAGACTTCCTCGCGGCAGGCCTCCAGCTGGGCACTCAGGCCGGCCTGGCTCAGCTGGGCGCCATTCAGGCGCTCCTGCAACAACCTGCACTCCAGGCGCGCCTCGGCGGCGCGGCGTTGCAGGGCCCAGGCCAGGGCCAGTGACGGCACGGCCGCCACGACGGCGCCGAACAACAGGGCCGGCAACAAAGAAACGAGATCGATGGGCATAAGCGGCTCCGCGCAAGACTGCCGGGCAGTATAACCAGCCCCCTGCGGGACGGTCAGGCGCGGATCAGAGGCCGCCCAACAGGCGCTTGGCCTCATGGGAGCCCTGCGCCGCGGCCTGCTCCAGCCAGTGCCGAGCCTGCTGTGGCGCGTGGCTGCGCGGCTGGCTGAAGAACCGGCCCAGCTCCAGTTGCGCCCGGCGATCGCCGGCGCGCGCCGCCTGACGCAGCAGTTCCAGGCCGATGCGCCGGTCGCGGGTGTTGCCGCAGTCACGGCAGAGCATCTGCCCCAGGCGGCTCTGTGCCTGCACCACCCCCCGACGAGCCGGTTGCTTGAGCAGGTGTCCGGCGAAGCGTTTGACGCTCCGGGCATGGCCCAGGCGCGGGCTGTCCAGCAGCCACAGGGCGACGCGCAGCGGCAGGCGCGCACAGGTGGATTCGGTTTCAGGGACGAGGCGGGGCAGAGCACGGGGCATAGGAAACAGCGACAGGGGCAACGAGAAAGGCGCGCACTCTACTCTTTTTTCCGGCGAGGTAAAGCCTTGCCGCGCATCCGTCTCGCGCCTCTGCAGAGGGTACTGGCGACAATCCACAGAAGCTGTGGATAACTCAGTGGACAACGTGGGCGAAAACGCCCCGATGGCTGATGGCATAAGGCCTCGAGTCAAACTGACGATTTTTTCGCCAGCCTAAAAAGATCATATTTTTCATTGACTTATAAAATCATCACGCAAAATCAAGGGTTTACACCGAACATTAATTCTGCCTTGACAAGGCGCCTCGTCATTGTGCACAAGTCTTTCGCCAAGAGCCGTGAACGCCCCGTTTCAGAGCGCTTTCGGGGCCAGGTCGGGGCGCGTTCAGGCGCCTGCCGGCCTCCTCTCGACCCGCCCCGAAGCCCTCGCCACCCCGGAATCAGGCCCCGTCGCCCTGCCCTGCGATAAATAGCCGCAGGGCGCTCGCACCTGCCTCAAACCGATGCACGGGCCACCCGCCGCTCACGCGGGCAAGGGCAGGCGCCCATCTATCAGGTAGTCCGCCAGCTGGAACAGCCGCGGCGTGTCGGGGGCCTGGGCGCTCTTGAAGGCCACGTAGGCCGCAGTGGTTTCGCACAGCCAGGGCAACAGGTTGCGCGGGCGCCGCTCCGCCAGCGCCTGGGGTCCGTACAGCGCGACGTTGCTGCCACCGAGGGGGCAGCGTGCCGAACGGTACTCGAACGCCACGACCCCGGCCGCGCGCATGCTCGCCCCCAGAACCTGGCAATGGCGATAGTCGCTCGGGTGGCACAGCTCGCGCTGGAACTGGCTGAAGGGCGCCCGCTGCAGGCGGATGCCGCGCTCGGCCTGGTAGCGCGCCTCGAACGAGGAATGCTCGGACAACACCCGCCCACTGGGCGGTGCACTGGCCATGCCGTCCCACAGCACGAAGCGGTAATAGGCCGCCTCCGCCATCGCCGTCTCCAGGCGCAGCGCCGCATAGAACAGGCTGGGCTCCTGACGCGTACCGAAGCGCGACCCCCAGCGCAACGGCGGGTAGCGGAAAGGGGTTTTCAGCAGATAGTGCAGCGCCTCGGCCTCCTGCGGCAGCGGCGGCTTGCTGCTCTCCAGCAGCGCCTCGAGCAGCGCCTGCTCGGCCAGGTTGTCCACCAACTGCAGCGTGGCGACCTGCTCCTGGCTCTCGACCAGGCGTACCAGTCGCCCGCGCAGGGGCGCGATCTGCTCGACTCCGTGGCACTCTTGCCAGATGTCCATGGCGGTTCTTCCTTATTGTTGTTGGCCTGCGGCCAGTCGCCCTCCGCCACCCGCCCGGCGGCCTGGCGCCATTAGGGACATGGAAGCGCAGCTCAGACCTTGCCGCGGATCGCGTCCAGGTACTCCACCACGTGCACCAGCCCCTGTACCCGCCCCATCAGCTCCAGCGGCACGCCGCCCAGGTGGCGGTTGTCGGTCCGCAGGAAGTGCCGCATGTCCTGCAGATTGCCGCCGAACAGGGCGAACAGGGCGCGATAGACCCGAATCAACAGCAGCGCCAACTCGCCGGTCTTGCTCTGCGGGCGCAGCCCGGTGTCCGCCCAGCGGCTGATCGCCGTGCGGTGCACGCCGACGATAGCGGCCAGCTCCTGCTGCGTCAGCCCCAGTTGCTCACGGGTATTGAGCAGGGCCTTGGCCAACACCGCATCGGCGTCGGCAGCCGGTCGGACAAGTGCGCTCATAACCTTCGACCTCTGCGTCTGTTTACATCAAGTCTACTACCTGATGACGCAAAATCACAAATCCATCCAGAGGCCGATTGGCAGCCGTGAGCCCCATGGGGTAACGTCCGGGAACGCTTTGCCGCCATGGATCAAGCCCATGCTCAGCCGGCGCCTCTGGCTGCCCATCACCTGTCTGCTGCTCGTGCTCACGCTGCTCGCCGGCTACGGCTATGCCGCCTGGCTTCGGTTGCTCGAACGCCAGCATATCCACCGGCTCGACTGGCAAAGCCCCGGCCTGGGCCGGGACGGCCTGCACCTGGGCCATCTCGAGCTGCTCCAGCAGGGCCCGGCGGGCGAACTGCACCTGCAGGTCGAGCGCCTGCACCTGGGCTGGGATCAGCTCGGCATCGCCCCGCCCTTCTGGCAGCAGATCGAGGCCGAGCGACTCAGCGTGAGCTGGCATCCCGCAGCCGAACCCTCCAGCCCCGACCCTGCCGTGCCGGAACTGCGCCGGCTCACCGCTGCCCTGTCGGTCGTACCGCACAGCCTGCGGATCGACCGCTTCAGCGCCGAGCTGCCCTGTGCCCGCGGCCGCTGCACCCTGCACGGCGATGCCCTCCGCCTCGCCCGGGAGCGGTCCGCACTGGCGCTGCACTTCAATATCCGCGAGGCCGGCAAGCGCCTGGCCTGGAGCGCCCGCCTGCGCAACCCGGCCGATGAACTGGCGTTGCAACTGGCGCTGGCAGTCGACGACCACCCTCAACTGGAGCTGAACAGCAGCCTGCAGGCCAATGCCGAAGGCCTGCTGTGGCGCGGCGAATTGTCGGCTCCCGCGCTGAGCGAAGCCGCCACCCTGCGCGACTGGCTCGCCGCCTGGGGGCTGCCCCCCGGCACGCAGCTGCCCAGCCCGCCGGACAACGCGCGGCTGTCGGCCCGCTGGCGGGTACAGCTGCCGCCCGGCGAGCTGACCGCGGATCGCCTGCGCCAGGCCAGCGGCCGAGTGGAAGGCAGCGGCTCGCTCCCCGAGCCCTGGCGCCTCCCCGGGATCGGTCGGCTGCAGGGCGACGTCAGCCTGGCCGCCCGCAGCCTCCAGGGCCGCTGGTCCATCGAACAGCTGGCCGCCGACCTCGACCTGCAGGAGCCACTGGGCGACTGGCAGCGCCGCCTGCCCCAGGCCTTGCGCAGCGACTCGCTACGGCTGCGCATCGCGGCCGGCACGCCCCTGGACGAGCTGCCGAACGGCCTGGCCGGACGCGCCCTGCCCCTGGCGCTTGAGCTGCGCGGTCGCGGCCCGAGCCCCTTCGAGCTGCGCGCCACGCTGGCCCTGGCCAACGCCCCGCCCTGGGCACTGCAACTCACCGATGCCCGGCTCGCCGCCAGCACGCCGCAGCTGGCCATGGCCGGCTGGGCAGCCCGCCAACTGGATGCCAGGCTGAACTTCGACGCCTACCTGGACGAGCGGCGGCTGAATGTGCAGCTGCAGCCTGGTTCCCGGCTGCAGATCGGCACGCTGAGTGGCCATGACCTGAGCCTGGAGGGCCTGGACGCCGGGCTGGCCGGACTGCAATTGCGCACACAATTGCTCGGCGGCGCCGTGCAGGGCTGGCAGCTAGAGGGCCCCGGCACCCTGAGCAGCCGACGCCTCAGCCAGCCTGCGCTGAAGCCCCAAGGCTGGCAGTGGCGAGGCCGCGTGCAGGCATCCGCGGCGCGACTCGAGTCGGAGGGACTGATTACCGCGGAGTCCGACCTCAACCTGCCCCTCCAGTTGCACTACGACGGCGACCGTGGCCTGCACGCCCACGCCCAGCTACCGGAGCTGTTCCTGCGTGCCGGCAACCCGCTGGCCAAGACCCTGGCGGCCTGGCCGGCGCTCCTCGAACTGAGCAAGGGCCGCCTGAGCGCCAGGGCCAGCCTCGATCTGGCGCCGGGCGCTGCGCCCGATATCCGGCTCGATCTCAGCGGCAAGGGCCTGGCCGGACTCTACGACCGGACCGCCCTCGGCGGCCTGGATGCCCAGGCGCAGGTGCGGGTGGCGCACGGCGAACTGCAGGTGGAACTGACCGAACTCCGCCTGGCCGAGGCCGACCCGGGCATCCCCCTCGGCCCCCTGCACCTGCGCGGCCGCTACCGTGCCCCCCTTGCCCAGACGGACCAGGGCCAACTGCAGCTGTTCCAGGCCGACAGCGAGCTACTGGGGGGCAGCCTTCATATACCCCCAGGCCAGTGGAGCCTGAAGCAGGACAGCCTGCTGCTGCCACTGCAACTGCGCGGCCTGCGCCTCGAACGCCTGTTCACCCTCTATCCGGCCGAGGGCCTGGCCGGCAGCGGCGTGCTCGACGGCCAGCTGCCGCTAACCCTCGGCCCGGACGGCCTGCGAATCGCCCAGGGCCAGCTGGCGGCACGCGCTCCAGGCGGACGCCTGCAGTTCCGCTCCGAGCGCATGCAGGCGCTGGGGCGCAGCAACCCGGCCATGCAATTGGTCACCCAATCCCTGGAGGACTTTCGCTTCACCACCCTGCGCAGCCGCGTCGACTATGATCCCCAGGGCAAACTGCTCCTGGCCATGCGCCTGGAAGGCCAGAACCCGGCGATCGAACAGGGCCGGCCGATCCACTTCAACATCAACCTGGAAGAAGACATCCCCACCCTCTTGGCCAGCCTGCAATTGACCGATAAGGTGAACGAAATCATCAGGCGACGAGTGCAGCAGCGCATACTGGAACGCCGCGCCGCGACCGCGCCGAAGGAGCCCTAAGGAGAACACGCCATGCGCTTGCAGAGCTGTTTCGCCGTCCTGCTCATGGGCCTGCTGAGCGCAGCCTGTACCCCGACGGTGCAGCTGGCGATGCCCACCGAGCCGATCAACATCAACCTCAACGTGAAGATCGAGCACGAGATCTACATCAAGGTGGACAAGGCGCTGGACGACATCTTCAGCGAATCCAGCGGACTGTTTTGAGGAGCACTGCCATGACCCTGTCCAAACGCATCGCCAGCCTGCTACTGCTGCTCAGCCTGAGCCTGCCGGCCCTGGCGCTGAACCTCAACGAAGCCATGTCCGCCCTCGGCCCGGCCAAGGCCAGCGGCCAGCTCGGCGAGATGCCCAACGGCTATCTCGGCGTGGTGAAACCCGGCGGCCAGGCCGCGGAAATCGCCCGCCTGATCAACCAGGCGCGACGCGCCGAGTACCAGAAACTGGCCAACGAGAACGGCATCCAACTCAAAGACGTGGAGGCCATTGCCGGCCAGAAAGCCATAGAAAAGACCCCGCCCGGCCAGTACATCCAGCAGCAGGGCCAGTGGCGGCGCAAGTGATCCCCGTCGAACTTCCCCTGAAGCGCCCACTGCGGGAGGCGTATGGCGCAAGCAGAAACTGGCTGACGGTCGCTTAGACGAGCAATGCCGCGCGCAACCCAGTCTCCCGCAGGATGCCTAGAGCCCGGGCCGGGCATACGCCTCGCCCCTTGTGGCGCAGCCTCAGCCCCAGAAACACCTTGTACGTCTCGTCGAGCGCTAGCTGTGTAAACCCAGTACGTTATTCAGTGAAAGCGGAACGCGACTGATTGGTGGCTGGTAGCCGAGGCTGGCGTGTGGCCGGTGCCAATTGTAGTGATGTAGCCAGGGCGTCAGGTGCTGTGCTCGCTGTGCCGAACTTTCATAGCTATGGGCATAGGCCCACTCGCGCAGACTGGTCTGGATGAAGCGCTCGGCCTTGCCGTTGGTGCGTGGCGTGTAAGGTTTGGTGCGCAGATGGCGCAGCCCCAATCGTCTGAGCAAACGCCGAAACGTGCGAGAGCGATAGCAGCTGCCGTTGTCGGTCATGATGCGGGTGAAACGAATGCCCAGGCTGCGGTAGTAGCGCAGCGCCTGGAGCAAGGCTTGGCAAGCACTGCGACCACGCTCGTCAGGATGCAGGCTGCTGAAGGCGATGCGGCTGGCATCGTCGATGGCCACGTGGACGAATTCCCAGCCCGCGCCGTCGGAGTTCTGCTGGCGGTCGCCGGTGACCCGATGGCCAGGTCGCCAGAAACGGCCCAGCTTTTTGATATCCAGATGCAGCAGATCTCCGGGTGTCGGGTACTCGTAGCGCACCACCGGTGGCGCCGGCTCCAGCTCAGCCAGTCGATGAAAGCCGGCCCGCCGCAGGCGGCGCGCAACAGTGCTGACGGCCAAGCCTAGCTCTCTGGCGATCTGCCGATAGGTCTTGCGGCATCGCCGATGTTCGATCAGACGCTCGACCACGGTATCGGGTGTCGCATGCGGGCAGTGTTGCGGACGTGATGAACGATCCATCAACCCGGCCTCGCCTTCCTCGCGAAAGCGCCGCAACCATTTGTAGGCGGTTCGCACGCTCACACCGGCCGCCTGGGCGGCTTCTTCGACCCGCAAGCCGTGCTGGATGCGCCGAACCAAAAGGGCTCGACCGCGAGGGGTAAGACGGGCATGTTTATGCAGGTTCATCCGGGGCTCCTGGAAGGCTAGGTTGGTCGCACTTCCAGAATTCCGGGAATGCCCCGGATGAACAACCTACTGAGAGATCACAGCTAGCGGCCGAACACCGGCGTACGCTTTTCGAGAAAGGCGCTGACCCCCTCTTCAAACTCTGCGGTTAGCGCGCAGGCAGTGAAGGCTTGCAGCTCGCGGTCGAGATGATCGGCGAGCCGAGCCAGGTTCTCCCCCTTGACCAGCCGTTTCAGCTGCCGTGTGGCGACAGCGGGTCCTGCCCCCAGGCCTTCCGCCAGCTCCATGACGCTGCGCTCAAGCCACCCTGGCTCGGCCACATGACTGACCAGCCCCCACTGCTGGGCCTGCGCTGCATCAATGCTGCGGTTGAACATCAGCATCTCCAAGGCGCGCTGCTCGCCGATGATCGCCGGCAAGACTTGGCTCAGCCCGCCATCGGGGGTGGTGCCCAAGGCCGTGTACGCCGGGACGAACCTGCACCCCGCCTCGGCGACGATGAAATCGGCCCTGCAGGCCAGACTCATACCGACCCCGGCGACAGCGCCCTGAACGGCGGCGATGACCGGTACCGGAATCCGCGCCAGCGCCAGCATCGCCTGGTGGGCCAGCCCGATGTAATGCGCCAGCGGGTCACGCCGCGCCTCAGGCAGCAGCTCGAGCAGCTGGCGAAAGAAGGCGACGTCGCCACCGGCGCAGAACACCGGCCCCGTCCCCCTCAGAATCACCGCGCGCAGCTCTGGCGACGCCACACAGCGCGAAAATGCCTCCAACAACTGCTGCAGGGCACGATCCGAAAGGGCGTTTCGCGCTGCGGGCCGGTTGAGGGTGATCCAGGCAATACCCTGCCGCTGCTCGAAAATAACCTCCTGGCCTACCGGGTCATCCATCTTTGTTTTCCTCCACGGGCTTAGTCCCTGCACGGTTAAAAATCTTCGAGTCGAAAAACGACGACCGGCAGGAATGCCGGTCGTCTGGCGAAGCACCGCCAGGGATCAGGCCTGCGGCAGGGGCCTAGCCTCGATGCCCACCGCAGGCTCAGCCGCAGCCTCGGGGCCGGAGCTGGCTTGGCGCTGGCTTGCCCGCTGCAGATGGGGCTGATCTTCCTTGAGCCAGCGCAGCAGCGACATCACGGCAATGCCCATGAGGAATACCAGCGGCAGGCCGACCACGATGCTGGCGGTCTTCACGGTCTCCAAGCCACCGATATTCATCACCACCAGCGCGGTTGTGCCCAGCATCAGGGCCCAGAACAGGCGGTTGTAGACCACCGGCTCCTGGCCATCCTGCAACTGCTTGGAGGCGATGGTCGACATCACGTAGGCCGAAGAGTCCACCGTGGTGCCGGTGTAGACGAAGCCGACGAAGACGAACAGCGGCAGCAGCAGCCACTCCATGGGCATCTGCATCAGCACGCCGAGAATGGCGGCGGCCGGGCTTTCGTTCTTCATGGTTTCCAGGACCGGGAACAGGCCGTTCATCTCCGCATGCATCATGTTGTTGCCGAACAGCATGAAGAACAGCATGCAGCCCGCGCTGCCAGCCAGGGTGACGGTCAGGCCGATCTCGCGGAAGGTACGCCCCTTGGACACACGGGCGATGAAGATCCCCATGTACGGACCGTAAGCCACCCACCAGGCCCAGTAGAAGATGGTCCACCACTGCGGGAACATGCTCTTGCCGACCGGGTCGGTGTAGAAGGTCATGCGAGCGAATTCGGCGAGCATCAGGCCGAAGCTGTCGGTGAACTGGTTCAGCAGGTAGAAAGTCGGTCCACCGACGAAGACGATAAAGCACAACAGCAGCACGGCGACCAGGTTGATGTCGCTGAGCACCTTGATGCCCTTTTTCAGACCCAGCACCACCGAGGAGATGAAGATCGCCGTCCACACGCAGACCACCGCGACATCGACGCCGAAGGTGTGGGCGACGCCGAACATGCGGCTTACCGCTTCGGCCAGCATCGGCGTACCCGACGCCAAAGTCGTAGCGGTGGCGCCCAGCAGACCGAAGAGCACCGTGATATCGATGACCTTGCCGATCACCCCGTTGGCGTTCTTCTCACCGATGATGCCGGCGCAGGCACTGCTCAGGCGCAGCCCCTTGGTGCCGCGGTTGTAGTAGGCGTAACCGATCGGAAAGGCGGTCAGGCAGTAGAAGGCCCAGCCGATCGGCCCCCAATGGAACATGCCGTACATGGCCGAATAGTCCGCCGCCGCCTGGCTTTTCGCCTCCAGACCGAAGGGCGGAGATTCGTAGTAATAAGTCCACTCGATGGCGGCCCAGTAGATCAGCGCAGTACCGATGCCCGAGCAGAAGAACATGGCAATCCAGCTCATGCGACCGAACTCGGGGCGCGCGTCGGCGCCCCCCAGGCGAATGTCGCCGTATTTGCCAAGCGACAGCCAGGCCACCACGCTCAGGCACAGCGCACCGGCCCAGATGTAGACGAAGCCGAGCTGGTTGGTGATGAAGTCGAACATCGACTTGATGACGACCTTGGCGCTGTCCTCGAAGAGGATCATGGAGATCAGCAGTATGGAAATGGTGATCAGCGATGGCCAAAAGATGCCTTTGTCCACCTCAGCCACTGGGCTGGTTACAGGTTGTCCGGTGTGAATCGTCATTATTGTTGTCCTCACGATGATTGACTTGCGTGTGCCCAGCCGTAATCAGGTCTCCGCCATACAGGTGTCTCCGCTCAAACTGCCTATCGTCGCCGCAGACTTGTGTCCATCGGGCCCATGTCGTCGGCGACACGGGCCCGGGATAACTACTTGCCGGTCCAGTCCGGCTCTCGCTTGGCCACGAAAGCCTTGGCGCCTTCCTGCGCGTCGCTGCTGTCAAGCATCCTCATGAACGCCGGCCAGGCCCGCGAACGCAGCGCCGCGTAGCTCTCGGCGAACGACAGCGTCTCGGTGAGGTGCACCGCTTCCTTGATCGCGGCCAGGGACAGGGGCGCGGCCTTGAGCAGCTCCGCTGCCACGGCGCGGGCGCGCTCCATCAGTTGCTCGGCCGGCACCACCTCGTTGATCAGGCCGTAGCGGGCCAGCTCGGCGGCACTCTGGCGGCGCCCGAGCATGAGCATTTCCATGGCTTTCTGCCGGGGCAGCAGTTTCGGCAGCATGAAGGTGGCCACGTCTGGAGCAACGCCGATGCGCACTTCCGGCAAATAGAACTCGGCGTGCTCGGCGGCGATCACGAAATCGGCGCGCAGCAGCATTTCAAAGCCGGCACCAACAGCCAGCCCATTGACCGCACAGATCACCGGCTTGTACAGGTCCTTCATCTCGGGGAAGCCGGCAAAGCCGCCTTCACCGAAATCTTCCAGGTACTCCTCGCCTTCGGCCACGGCGTTGAGGTCCCAGCCGGCGCAGTAGAACTTGGCGCCGGCGCCGGTGAGAATCGCCACCCGCAGGGTGGGGTCGTCGCGGAAGTCGGCAAACAGCTGGCTCATGACCCGGCTCAGGGGCGCGTCCAGGGTGTTGGCCTTGGGCCGGTCGATGACGATTTCCAGAATCTGGCCGTTGCGGGTGACCTTCAGAAATTCATGCATTGTTCTTCTCCAGGTGGTCTCCACGCCCCAAGGCAGGGGCGCCGATCGGGGTGCAAAAGTCGCTGAACGCTCAGTCCGGGCGGACCATGCGGATCAGGGCGTCGGCCGCGACCACGCCCCGGCCTTCGGCCAGCAGCATCAGCGGATTGATATCCAGTTCGGCGATTGCATCGGCGTGCTCCTGGACGAACTCGGCGATGCCCAGGATCGCCTCGGCAGCCGCCTCCAGGTCCGCCCGCGGGCGGCCGCGGAAGCCGGCGAACAGCGGCGCGCACTTGAGCGACTGCAGGGCTTCGAGCACCTGCGGCTTGGTCACTGGCAGCAGCAGCGAGCGGCTGTCCTTGAGCAGCTCGACCAGGATGCCGCCGGCGCCAAGCACCAGATAGGCCCCGAATTGCTCGTCCCGGGCCACCCCGACGATCAGCTCGGCGACGCAACCGCCGATCATCTTCTCGATCAGGAAGGAGCTGCTCAGAGCGCTCATCTGCTCCACCGCGGCCGCCACCGCCTGGCCGCTGTGCAGGTTCAGCTGGACCCCGCCCACGTCGGTCTTGTGCGCCACGCCCAGGGCCTTGACCACCACCGGGAAGCCCAGGCGCTCGGCGACGGCTGCCGCCTCGGCAGAGCTGTGGGCGATGGCCGATTGCGGGACAGGCACACCGTGGTAGGCCAGGAGCTGCTTGGACTCGGCCTCATCGAGCAGGGTCAGGGAGGCGTCGCGGCGCAACGGCTGGTTCTTCAGCAGGGACTGGTAGTCCAGACGCGTCCAGGCCCGCCCCACAGTCAGGGCCGCCTGCAGTCCGGCCAGGCCGTCGTCGATGCCACTCAGGGGCACTATGCCCTGGGCACTCAGGCGCTGCGCCACCGCCTCGCCCATGTTGTCCGTGAGGGTGGCCATCACCGCCGCCTTGCCCGGGCACCGTTGCGCCGCCTGCACCAGGGCGCGCTCGGCGATCTCCCAGGAGGCGGTGTCGCACAGGTCTGCGCGGGGGAAGTCGAGCAGGCTGATGGTCATGTCGAAGCCATCGGCCATGAAGGCGTCGATGGTCTCGGCCATGCGCGGCTGATCGTTCCAGTCGAACATCTGGTAGTCCAGCGGGTTGCCCACTACCACGCGCTCATGCAGGGTCGCCGCGAGGCGCTCGGTACCTTCAGGCGAAAGCGCCGGCATGAGCAAGTCGGTGTGCTCCAGGGCATCGCCGATCAACGACAGGTCGCCGCCGGAGGTGCTCATCACGCCGAGCCGGTTGCCGCTCAGCGGGCCACACAGGTGCAGCACCTTGAGCGCCTCCACCAGCGCCTCCAGGGAATGCACGCGGGCCACGCCGGTGCGCTCGAACAGCAGGTTCATCAGCTCATCCGAGCCGCTCAGGGACGCGGTGTGCGACAGGGCCATCTTCTGCGCGGCTGCCGAGCGCCCGGACTTGAGGGCCACCACCGGCTTGCCCAGCTTGCGAGCGACCGCGATCGCCGCCTCGAAGGCGCAGGGATCGGAAATGCCTTCGATATACAGGCCGATGGCCGACACCCGCTCCTGCTGGGCAAAGGTACTGATCGCATCGTGCAGGTCGAACTTGAGCTTGTTGCCCAGCGACAGCACGTAGGAAACCGGCAGTCCGCGGCGCTGCATGGTCAGGTTGAAGGCGACGTTGGACGACATGGTGACGATCGCCACGCCCCGCTCGACCCGGCTGCCGCCTTGCTGATCCGGCCACAGCATGGCGCCATCGACATAGTTGAGCATGCCGTAGCAGTTGGGCCCCAGCAGCGGCATATCCCCGCTGGCCTCGAGCAGCCGACGCTGCAACTCGACCCCCTCGCCCCCGGCTTCGCCATAACCCGTGGCGAAACAGACGGCACCGCCGGCGCCACGCTCGGCCAGCGCCCTGACGATGTCGATGCTCAGGTGACGGTTGACCGCCACATAGGCGGCATCGGGGCTACCCGGCAATTCCTCGACGCTACGGTAGACCTTGTGTCCGAGGATCTCGGTCTTGCTCGGGTGCACCGGCCAGATCTCGCCCAGGTACTGCATGCGGTCGCATTGGCGGATTACCTCTTCAGCTTCCCGGCCGCCGAAAACGGCGATCGAGCGAGGTTGTAGAACACGCGAAAATGACATCCACACTACTCCTGACGCGATTGGAATCGTTGTTGTGCGCTTCTTGGACGCGGCCGCAGTGCCCTTGGATGGAGAATCGGCAACTCAGTGGTTGCCGCCCCCCTGACGTGACCGCCTGAAGCATCTGCAGCCGATGGTGGAGCTTCGTCAGCCCTGACGTTTCATAGAATTCGGCATATTTGTTACACTTTCCGTCACCTTTAAATAAGGACTCAGGCCATGAAGCATTACGCTTTTTTGGTGCTGCCCGAATTCAGCAATCTCTGCCTGGCAAGCTCGGTGGAGCCGCTCAATGCGGCGAATGGATTTACCCGCGAACCCGCCTACCGGGTGTCGCTGGTGTCGATCGATGGCAACGCCGTGAACAGCTACAGCGGCTTCCGCGCGCCGATCTGCGCCAGCCTGGATCAGCTGATCGGCAACGATGCGCCTGACCTGCTGTTCGTCCTCGCCAGTTACAACTATCAGGCCCACTGCACTGACGAAGTGATTCGCGCCCTGCGCAGGCTGAAGCCGGTGGTAAAGGAATGTGGTGGGCTCGACGCCGGCAGCTATGTGCTGGCCAAGGCCGGCTTGCTGAGCGGCTACAACGCCACCATTCACTGGGCGGAGGCGGAGGTTTTTGCGGAGTGCTTTGCCGACATCAGGGTCTCGCACGACCGCTACGTCATAGACCGCAACCGCATCACCTCGGGCGGCTCCACCAGTGCCCTGGACCTGATGCTGCACCTGATCCGCCGCGACTGCGGCGAGTCGGTGGCGATCGCCGTCTCCGAGCTGTTGATCTTCGACACCGAGCGCCCCGGGAGCACCCGCCAGCGCGAACACCTACCAAGCCGGATGGAGGAGAAATCGCCGCGTATATCCCGGGCGATCACCATCATGCAGAAACACATCGAGAAACCGCTGTCGGTCGAGCTCATCGCCCAGCTGATCGGCATCTCCCAGCGCCAACTGGAGCGCGACTTCAAGGAACTCATGAAGACCACGGTGGCCAAGCACTACCTGACCCTTCGTGTGGAGGCTGCCCGGCGACTGATCCGCGAAACCCGGCTCAGCGTCACCGAAGTCGCTCTGCGCAGCGGCTTCAGTTCCCTGGCCTCGTTGATTCGGGTGTACAAGCAGAGCTATGCCTGCACGCCATCGGAAGATCGAAAAAAATGTGCCCGCCCGGTGTCATAACACCCGGCGGGCCAGCCTCATTGCAGGCTGAGCAAAGCGACAACATAGGTAAACCCGCAACCGCAAGAACAGTCCCGGCGGTCGCTCCGCACCTGGCCGCCTCCTCTGCAAACGGAAGCGGGGGCGCTGCGACTTACCTATCGATCAGGGAGGCGCTCATTCACGCTCAACGATTAGCGCAATGCCCTGACCACCGCCAATGCACATGGTCACCAGTGCATAGCGCCCACCGGTGCGCTGCAGCTCATAGATCGCCTTGATCAGGATAATCGCCCCGGTGGCGCCAATCGGGTGCCCCAGGGCGATGGCGCCGCCGTTGGGGTTGACCTTCTCCGCCGGGATCTTCAACGCCTGGGACACGGCACAGGCCTGGGCGGCAAAGGCCTCGTTCGACTCCACGACATCGATATCGGCCAGGCTGAGCTGCGCCCGTTGAAGGGCCTGCTGGACCGCGCCGACAGGCCCCATGCCCATGATTTCAGGGGCCACCCCGGCATGACCGTAGGCAACGATTCGGGCCATCGGCGTCAGCCCCCGCTGCTCGAGCAGGGCGCCGCTGACCAGGGTCAGGGCGGCGGCGCCGTCGTTGAGACTCGAGGCATTGCCGGCGGTAACCGTGCCATCGGACTCGAACACCGGACGCGCCTTCGCCAGATCGCCGAGTTGCAGGTGCTCGCGCACATGCTCATCGCGTCGGAACAGTTGCTCGGGCTTCTTCGGATGGGTCTGTAGCGGCAGAATCTGTTCGTCGAAGCGTCCCTCGGCACTGGCACGGGCCGCCCGGCGGTGACTCTCCAGGGCCAGGGCGTCCTGCTCTGCCCGGGCGATGCCGAAACTTCTGCCGACATTCTCGGCAGTAACCCCCATGTGACCGTTGCCGAAGGGATCGGTCAGCACGCCGGTGAGCATGTCGATGAGCAGGCTGTCGCCCATACGCTTGCCCCAGCGGTTGCTCGGCAGCAGATACCCCGCCCGGCTCATGCTTTCGGCACCACCGGCCACCGCGGAGACCACATCGCCCAGCTGGATCATCTGCGCGGCACTGATGACCGCCTGCAGACCACTGCCGCACAGACGATTGAGGGTCAACGCCCTTGAGCCCTGGGCCATGCCGGCGTTGAGCGCGGCGACCCGGGAGATGTACATGTCCCGGGCCTCGGAATGCAGCACGTTGCCCAGTACGCACTGCTCGAACAGTTCGGCCGGCAGGCCGGATCGCCTGATCGCCTCCTGCACCACCTGGCTGGCCAGGTCGCAGGGCGCAAGGTCTTTCAGCGCGCCGCCATAATCACCGATCGCGGTGCGCACGCCAGACAGGATAAAAACCGGATTGAGCATAGGTATTCTCCAGCAGCCTCGATTGCAGTCGGCGGGCAACCGTCAGATGGTCAGCGCGGCGAGCCGCTGCCTGATGATGTGCTCGGCGTCGCCGACAATCCGCGCGACCAGATCCGCCACGGAAGGAATGTCATGGATCAGACCGGCCGAGACGCCGGCCCACCAGATGCCGTGCTCCATGTCGCCACTCTCCAGCACGACGGCACCACGCTTGCCGGCCACCAACTCGGCCACGTCGCCGAACTCGGACTCCGCCTGCTTCTCGATCTCGGCAACCTCGACCGCGATGGCGTTCTTGAACACCCGGGCGGTATTCCTGAACTTGCGGAAGATCAGCTGGGTATCCAGCTCGCTCGCCTCCAGCAGCTTCTGCTTCAGGTTGGCATGCACCGGCGCCTCCTCGGTGCCGAGGAAGCGCGTCCCCATGCTCACCGCATCGGCTCCCAGGGCCAGCGCGGCGACCAGGCTGCGGCCGTCGCTGAAGCCGCCGCAGGCAATCACCGGAATCGCCAGTTCATCCACCGCCCGCGGCAGCAGCACCAAAGAGGGAATATCGTCCTCGCCCGGGTGACCGGCCGCCTCGAAGCCATCGATGATCACCGCCGCACAGCCCACTTCCTGGGCCTTCTTGGCATGTTTCACGGAGGTGCATTTGTGGATCACCTTCACTCCTGCCGCATTGAACGCCGGCATGAAGGGCGCGGGGCTGCGCCCCGCCGTTTCCACGACTTTGATGCCCGCATCGATGATGGCCTGCACGTACTCTTCGTAGGGCGGCGGGTTCAGGCTGGGCAGAATGGTCAGGTTCACGCCGAAGGGCTTGGCGGTCATCGTGCGCGTGCGCTCGATCTCCGCGGTCAGGGCTTGCGGCGTCGGCTGGGTCAATGCACTGAGAAAGCCGAGCGCCCCGGCGTTGGCCACGGCCGCCACCAGCTCGGCCTTGGACACACGCTGCATGCCGCCCTGCACCACCGGGTGTTCGATACCAAAAAGCTCGGTAAAGCGCGTTGTAATCATGGAGCCAGCCTCTTCGGTTGCCAGCGCGCAGCAGACAGCGCTCACTGGAGTTATTGTTATAATCACATTAACTATTGAATTTCTGGCTGTCAATTGAACCGCTCGGCCCCCCAGCCGTGGTCCTGAGCACGACGGCAAATCAGCGCTCAGGACACTGCCGAATCCGCCCGGCCTGGCGCTCGGTCGCCTCGCTCGGCTCGAGCGAAGGTCCTGACCTTAGAAGCTTCGGTCCGTGCCCGACATCCCTTGGCAGCATCGGCTGGCCGCCTGTCGCACGTCTCAACCGGCCTGCCCATAGCTGGCGTTCTCCCAGGGCACGGTCATCCTCAAGCGCTTGCGCAAGACCTGCCCTGAACGCTCGATTTCGCGGGCCTAAAATTGTGACAATC
Source organism: Pseudomonas lalucatii (assembly GCF_018398425.1). Lineage (NCBI taxonomy): Bacteria > Pseudomonadati > Pseudomonadota > Gammaproteobacteria > Pseudomonadales > Pseudomonadaceae > Pseudomonas > Pseudomonas lalucatii. Next base: position 406,646 of record NZ_JADPMV010000002.1, read on the forward strand.
ACTTTGACAATTAAACAATCGCAGGGCTAGCATGAAAACTGCCGTCGAAAACTGGCATAGCGATACGCAAACAAGCATCTATCGATGCGCGAAACGACGCACGCGCGATGCCGTTTCTATCTACCGGACCTTAATCCCATGGCTCGCTCGACTCGGCTGATAACAGCCTCTTACATCCTGTCATTCGTTGCAGCCAACGCGCCCAAGAGACTGTGCACCGATACCATCGCCAGGTGGGTCAAGACCCACCCCACGCGCGTCCGCCATCTGGTGTCCCAGTTGGTCAAAGCCGGCATCCTGAAGTCCTACCGCGGTGCATCGGGCGGTCTGGCCCTCGCCCGCAAGCCGAGCGAAATAACGCTCAAGCAAGTCTATGACGCGGTCCAAGACAGCCCACTGATTGCCGAAGGGATCGACAACCCGTTCTCCGGCTGGCAAGACCACTGCAAAGTCCACGGCGTCTTCAACGAACTCTTTGCCGACCTGGAAGACAAGATTCGCGTTGAATTGGAGCAGGTCACCCTGGATCGGATGTTTGTGCCTTTCGATCGCGATTACGCGGCCGAAGAACAGCGTGAAAGTGCGAGGCTGTCCAAGTAGCCGCTGCTGTCTCAGGCCTCGGTCATCGACTCCAGTTCCGACCTGGCCGCTACCGCGCTCGCACGCCCAAGACAGCCGACAACCGCCGGATCGCCCCGCCCCCCAGTCTCGTTCATCGTCAGCCCAGGCGACGCCTGGGTGTTGTCCGCCGGCAGGCCTCTCAGCACTGCATGGCTTTGATTTCGACGAACTCGGCCAGCCCCTCTTCCCCCCACTCGCGACCATTGCCCGACTGCTTGTAGCCACCGAAGGGCGCGTGGTAGTTGAAGGCCGCCCCGTTGACGAAGCACTGGCCCGCCCGCAGCTGCCGCGCCAGGCCCAGGGCGCGCTGCCGGGTGCCGGCCCAGACGCCGCTGGACAGGCCGAACGGCGAGTCATTGGCCAGCTGCACGGCCTGCACTTCATCCGCATAGGGGATCAGGCAGAGCACCGGGCCGAAGATTTCCTCCTGGGCGATGCGCATGCGGTTGTCGACGTCGGCGAACAGGGTCGGCCGCTGGTAATAGCCACGGTCGAACTCGGCGGGCGCGTCGCTGCCACCGTAAAGTAGGCGCGCGCCCTCCTGCTGACCGATACGGATATAGTCGCGCACCGTGTGCCGCTGGCCGGCCGAGCACATGGGGCCGAGAAAACTCTCGGGGTCCAGCGGGTCGCCCAGGCGCAGGGCTTCGGTCTCGGCCACCGCCAGTTCCAGTGCCTCGGCGTAGCGGCTGGCCGGCAGCAGCATGCGGGTCAGCGCGGTGCAGGTCTGCCCGGAATTGAGCATCACGTCCTGCACGCCGTGGCGCACCGCGGCAGCCAGATCGGCATCCTCGGCGATCAGCAACGGCGACTTGCCGCCCAGCTCCAGGCACACCCGTTTGACCGACGGCGCGGCGGCCTGGGCCACCCGCACCCCGGCGCCGGTGGAGCCGGTGAAGGAGACCATGTCCACCTGCGGGTGCTTGGCCAGCGCCTCGCCGACCTTGGCCCCCGGGCCACTGACCAGGTTGAACACCCCCGCCGGCAGGCCGATGGCCTGGATCATCTGCGCCAGCAGGAAGGCGTGCAGCGGAGTTTCCTGACTCGGCTTGACCACCACGGTGCAGCCGGCGGCCAGCGCCGGAGCGAGCTTGCCGAGCAACTGATGCAGCGGGTAGTTCCAGGGATTAATGAAGGCGCACACCCCCACCGGCTCGCGCAGCACCAGAGAGTTGCCGACCTCGCGCACCTCATCCATCAAGGAGGCGAGCTCCACGTAGTGGCGCAAGCCTTTGAGTGGCCCGTCGACCTGGATCGACCGGCACCATTGCACGGGCATGCCCAACTCGGTGGTAATCAATGCCGCCATCTCATCGGCGCGGGCCTCGAGCTGATCGGCCAAGGCCTGGATAAAACCGGCACGCACCCTGGCCGGGGTAGCGGCCCATCCCGGAAAGGCCCGACGCGCGGCCTGTACCGCTCGCTCGACATCACGTTCGTCGCCCAGCGGCACCAGCCCTGCGACCTGCTCGGACGCCGGATTGAGCACCTCGGCCAGACCGCCGCCTTCGGGCGCCACCCAGGCCCCATCGATAAACAACTGGGTGTGCTTAGGCATGGCAAGGCTCCTCGATCTGCTCATCTATTAGTTCGGCGGCGCAGCGGGCGATGCGCCGACAGGCGTCCTGCAGCGGCGCACTGCCGAGCACCAGGCCCAGGCGGATATGCCCGGCGGCGCTGGGGCCGAAGGCTTCGCCGGCCAGCACCGAGACGCCATGACGGTCGAGCAGGCGATCGGCGAACGCCTGGGCGGACAACCCGGTGGCGCGGATATCCACCATCACGAACATGCCGCCGTCGGGCTTCAGCGCGCGCAACCCGGGGCAATCGGCCAGGCAGGCGCAGACCAGGTCGCGACGCTGCCGATAGGCTTCGCGCATCGCCTCCAGCTCCGGCAATTGCGCCTCCAGGGCGACACAGGCGGCGTCCTGGATGAAGTCCGGCGAGCCGTACAGCATGCACAGCGCCAGGTTACCGAGGTGCTCGGCCAGCGCCGGCGGCGCCACCACCCAGCCGACCCGCCAGCCGGTCATGGCGTGGGACTTGGACAGGCTGTTGAGGGTCGCGGTGCGCTCGGCCATGCCCGGCAGGCTGGCCGGGCTGACGTGCTCGCCCTCGTACAGCAGTTCGCTGTACACCTCGTCGGAGATCAGCCACAGGTCATGGCCGATGCACAGTTCGGCCAGGGCCTCCCAGGTCGAACGCGGCAGGCTGGCGCCGGAGGGGTTGTGCGGGCTGTTGAGCACCAGGGCGCGGGTGCGCGGGGTGATGGCCGCGGCGACATCCTCGGCCTGCACCCGGAAGCCGTGCTCGGGGCGCACCGGCAACGGAATCACCTTGGCCCCGCAGGCGCCGAACACCGCCTCGTAGGTCACGTACATGGGCTCGGCGACTATCACTTCATCGCCGGGCTCAAGCACGCACTGGGCCACGCAGAACAGTGCGCACTGGCCGCCGGCCAACACCACCACCTGTTCGGCAGCCACCGCCTGGCCGCTGCGCAGCCGGTGGCGCCTGGCGATGCTCTCGCGCAGCGCACGCTTACCGGTGACCTCGGTGTAGTGGGTGTGACCGCTGAGCAGGCTGTCGATGGCGGCCTGTACGATCGGCTGCGGGGTGTCGAAATCCGGATCGCCGACCGACAGCAGCAACACGTCCTCGCCGCGTTCCTGGCGGGCCAGGGCCCGGTAGTGAATATCCCAGGCGGCGGCGCCGTCACCGGCGATACGTTGAGTCAGGCTGGAAAAACGCATAGACATCTCCTTGCCCGCCCTATTGAGCGCAGGCGTGCTTGAGTTCGATCAGGGTCACGCCGGGATGGCTGAAGCCCGCGGCCAGCTGCTCTTGCAGCTGCTCCAGGCTCTGCGGCTGCTGTACCCGACAACCGAAGGCGGCGGCCAGGGCGGCGAAATCCGGGTTGCGCGGCAGCACGCCTATGGGCTCGATGTCCAGCTCGAGCATGTCGTCGCGGATCTGCCCCAGGGCATCGTTGTTCCACAACAGCACCAGCAGCGGGCTGTCCAGCTCCTCCACGGCGGTCGCCAGCTCCTGGGCGGTGTAGAGGAAGCCGCCATCGCCGACCAGCACCAGGCCGGGCCGTTCGGGCGCGCCCAGCTTGGCGCCGATGCCGGCCGGCAGGCCGTAGCCGAGGGTGCCGTAGCCGGTGGGGTGCAACCAGCTACGCGGGGCGCGGCTGGGGAACAGGTAGTTGCCGCTGTAGGCCAACTGGGTCATGTCGGTGCTGATAAAGGCGTTGTCCGGCAGCACCGCGGCGATGCGCGCCAGGATCGCCTGGTGAATGCGCTGCAACGGCCCCTGGCCGTCCTCCACCGCGGCGCGCAAGGCGGCCACCGCCTGGATCGCCGCCGCCGGGTCGCGCACCTGCTGCGGCAGGCGCGCCAGCAGCGCCTCGAGGGTCTGCCGGGCATCGCCCTTGAGTGCCACCGCGCTGGGGTAGAAGTCGTTGAACTTGCGCGGGTCGATATCGATGCGCAGCAGCTCGCCGGTCAGCGGCAGGCGCTCGCGCCAGAAGTCCGTGTCGGCCAGCTCGCTGCCGACCGCGAGGACCACATCGGCCTGCTCGATCAGCTGCCAACCGGGCTCGACGCACAGGGTCGCGCCGGCATGCAGCGGCGCCTGCGGTGGCAACAACCCCTTGCCGGCCACCGTGGTGAACAGCGGCGCGGCCAGGCGTTCGCTAAGCGCGTGCAGGACATCTGCAGCCTCCAGGGCACCGCCACCGGCGATCAGCATCGGCCGCTTGGCGCCGGCCAGCTTGTCCGCCGCCTGTTGCAGCGCCTCGGCGCTCGGCAAGCCACGTCCAGGCCGGCGCACCACATCGCCACTCCAGTCCCTCTTGATTGGCGCATCCAGCACGTCCAGAGGCACCGAGATATGCACCGGGCGCGGCCGCTCGCTGTCGAACACCGCGTAGGCGCGGGCGATCAGCTCAGGCAGGTCCTCTGCGCTGGAGGCCACGGCGGAGAACGCGGTGATAGGCGCGGTCATCCCACGCTGGTCCTGGGTCTCGTGCAGACAGCCCCAGCCCTTGCCGAGGCTGGCGCTGTGGTTGACGCTGGAGATCACCAGCAGGGGGATGGAATCGGCGTAGGCCTGGCCGATCGCCGTGGCCGCGTTGGTCACCCCGGGCCCGCTGATGACGAAGCACACCCCTGGCTTGCCGGTGACCCGCGCATAGCCGTCGGCCATGAAGCCGGCGCCCTGCTCGTGGCGGGTCAGCACGTGACGGATGCCGCTGCCGGGCAGGCCGCGATAGAGTTCCAGGGTGTGCACCCCGGGGATGCCGAACACGGTATCGACACCGTAGTTGGCCAGCAGGCGCACCAGGGCCTGGCCGCCGGTGAGCGTCTTGTTCTCTTGCATGTTGACTTCCTCAGTCCTGGGCCAGGCGAATCAGGGCATCCACCGCGACGGCGCCTTGGGCATTGACCAGCAGTGGGTTGACGTCCAGTTCCAGCAGTTGCTCGGCGTGCTCGCAGGCGTAGTCGGCCACCGCGCGAATCGCCTGTATCAGGGCATCCAGAGCGACCGCCGGGCGGCCACGGAAACCTTGCAGCAGCGGTGCGCTACGCAGGCTCAGCAGCGCCTCGCGGATCGCCGCATCGTTGGTCGGCAGCAGCAGGCTGCGGCTGTCCTTGAGCAGTTCGACGAGAATCCCGCCGGCGCCGAGCACCAGCGCCAGGCCGAAGCCGTTCTCGCGCTTGATGCCGACAATCAGCTCGGCCAGCGGCGGCGGCGCCATGGCCTCCAGCAGCACCCGCTCGAAGGCCAGCCCCGGGGCATGTCGAGCCAGGCTGTCGCGCATATCCTCGAGCGCGGCCTGCAGGACCTGGGCGTTGCCCAGGTTGAGCGCCACGCCGCCGGCCTCGGTCTTGTGCGGCAAGTCGGCGCTGACCACCTTGAGCACCAGCGGATACCCGACTGCCTGCGCCGCCTGCAGCACCTGCCCCGGCGTGCTCAACAGGCCCTGCGGCACCGGCAGGCCGAAGGCACCCAGGGCCTGCTTGGCCTGCCACTCGTCGAGCAACCGGCCACCGTCCGTCAAGGGCTCAGGGCAGAGCGGCGTGAGGGCCGACTCACCGCGCGCCAACAGTGCCGTGCGCCGCTGCTGGTAATGGGCGATACGGCCCCAGGCCGCCAGGCCATCCTCCACCCCTTGCAGGGCCGCCACGCCCTGGGCGTGCAGACGCTCGCGGGCACTGGCCGGCAGCAGCTCGGGAAAGGCCGAGGCAACGAAACCCGGCTTGCCGTGGCGCGCCAGCGCGGCGCAGTACAGTTCCAGCAGCAGGTCGCACTGCGGGCGCTCGCCCGAGGCTTCATCGGGATAGTCGAGCACCAGCAGGGCGGCATCGGCCGGGCTGCGCAGGACGCTGTCGAGCATGTTGTCGAGCGCCTCACGATCGCCCCAGATGGCGGTGGTGAAGTCCAGCGGGTTGACGATATTGGCGTAGCCCGGCAGCACCGCGGCCAGCGCGCCGCGCTGACTGCCGTCCAGTAGCGGCAGGCTCAGGCCGTTGCGTTCGGCGTAGTCGGCGATCAGCCCGGCATCGCCGCCGGAACAGGCCAGCGCGGCCAGGCTCGGCCCCGCCGGCAGCTGGCCGCAGGCCGCCGCCTTGAGGGTTTCGACGAAGCTCACCGGGCCGCTGACGCGGATCACTCCGAGGCGCTCGAACAACGCGTCATACAGCGCATCGGAGCCGGCCAGGGAACTGGTGTGGCTGAGCGCCAGCTCGGCGCCGATCTGCGAGACGCCGGTCTTCAGGGCGATGATCGGGATGCCCTGCTGCAGCGCCTTGTGCGCAGCGCGAGCAAAACCTGGGACGTTGTTCAGCCCCTCCAGATGCAGGCCGATGGCGGTGACGCGCGGCTCATCGAGCAGCACGTCCATCAATTCGGCGACGCCAATTTGCGCCTGATTACCCACCGAGGCCATATAGGCCACCGGCAGCGAGCGGTCGCTCATCGACAGGTTGTAGGCGAAGTTGCCGCTCTGGGTCAGCACCGCCACGCCCTGCTCGACTACCTTGCCGCCATGAGCCACCGGCCATAGCGCGGCGCCGTGCAGGTAGTCGAGCAGGCCGTAACAGTTCGGCCCGAGCAGCGCCATGTCGCCGGCTGCGGCGAGCAAGCGGGCCTGCAGCGCCTGGCCCTCTGCACCGGTTTCGGCGAAGCCGGAGGCGTAGCAGATGGCACCGCCCGCGCCCTTGGCGGCCAGTTCGGCCACTGCCTGCACGGTCGACTCCTTGTTGGTGGCGATAAACACCGCATCCGGCCCGCAAGGCAGCTCGGCGATGCTGGCGACGCAGGGCACGCCTTCCAGCTCGGCGTGCTGCGGATTGACCAGCCACAGCTGGCCTTGGTAACCGCCCTCGACGCAGCGCTTGAGCGCGCGGGCCATGCTGCGGCCACCGATAAAGACCAGATGGCGCGGCGCCAGCAAGCGCTTGAGGTTGTCTCTTTGGCTCATGACGATCCCCTCAGCGCAGCAGCGGGCGCAGCAGTTCGCGGGAAATGATGTGACGCTGGATCTCCGAAGTGCCCTCCCAGATCCGCTCGATCCGCGCGTTGCGCCAGATGCGCTCCACCGGGCCTTCGTCCATCAGGCCCATGCCGCCGAAGATCTGCACCGTCTCGTCGGCCACCTTGCCGAGCACTTCGCTGGCCAGCAGCTTGGCCATGCCGGCGTCGCCGTCGGTCATGCTGCCCTGGTCCATCTTCCAGGCGGTGTGCAGCGTCAGCAGCTCGGCGGCACGGATCTGCGTGGCCATGTCGGCCAGCTTGAACGACACGCCCTGGTAGCTGCCGATCGGCTGACCGAACTGCTTGCGGTCGGCGGACCATTGCAGGGCCAGGTCCAGCGCCCGTTGCGCCTGGCCGACACAGTTGGCGGCGACCATCACCCGGCCGGCGGTGAGCCAGGCATTGGCAACTTCCCAGCCCTTGTCCACTTCGCCGAGCACCTTGCTGGCGGGCACCCGGCAGTCATCGAAAAACAGCTCGTAGGTGTGATAACCGCGGTTGCTCACGCACTTGGGGCCACGGCGAATGGTCATTCCCGGGGTATCGCGATCGACCAGGAAAGAAGTCACGGCGTTGCGCTTCTTGCCGTTCTTTTCATAGCTGTCGGTGACCGCGAAGACTATGGCGAAGTCGGCATGCCCGGCGTGGCTGATGAAGTGCTTGCTGCCATTCAGCAGGAAATCATCGCCGTCACGCACCGCGCGGGTCTTGATCGAGTTGGCGTCGGAGCCGGCGCCCGGTTCGGTGAGGGCGAAGCAGTCGATCTTCTCGCCCTGGATGCAGGGCAGCAGATAGTCCTGAATCTGCTGGCCCTTGCAGGCCATGAGGATCTTCGACGGCCGCGCGACGAACACCTGCAAGGCCCAGGAGACCTTGGACAGCTCACGCTCGATGAGCGCCTGGGACAGGTAGTCGAGGCCGCCGCCGCCCACCTCTTCCGGCATGTTGAAGGCATAGAAACCGGCGGCGATGGCCTTGCCGCGAATCTGCGCGGCCAGCTCGGGGGACACCGCATCGGCGCGATCGACCGCCTCTTCATGGGGCAGCAGCTCCTGCTCGACGAAGCTGCGAACGGCATCGACCAGCATTTCTTGTTCTTGGCTCAGTTGGAAGTTCATCGCTATGTCCTGTGGTCAGTGGCACGCATCAGCGGCCGATAAATTGGGGAGCACGTTTTTCCATGGCCGCGCGCAGGGCCTCGGCGCCATCCTCGCTGCGCCCGCAGAGCAGGCCGGCGTTGCGCTCGGCTTCGAGCTGCTCGGCCAGGCTGCGCCGGGCGCCGTCCTCGATCAGCGTCTTGGTCTGGGCGAAGGCGAAGGTCGGGCCGCTGGCCAGACGCGTCGCCAGTTCGCCGGCCAGCGGCAGCAACTGCTCGTCGGCGCAGACTTCGCCAACCAGGCCGGCGGCCAGGGCCCGCTCGGCGCCCCACAGCTCGTCGAGGAACAGCAGGCGCTTGGCCTGCTCGCTGCCGATCAGCCGCGGCAGATGCCAGCTGGCGCCGGCATCCGGGGCATAGGCCATGCTGGTGTAGCCGGCCTTGAAGCGCGCCGACTGGGCGGCGATACGGAAGTCGCAGCACAGGCTCAGGTCCATCCCGGCGCCCACCGCGGTGCCGTTGATGGCGGCTATGGTCGGCTTGGCAAAGCCATGCAGGCGGCTCATCAGCGCATGGGCGGCCTCGGTCCAGCCGTAGCTTTCCAGGGCACCGCGCGCCTCGGCCGCGGCCCATTCGGCCAGATCGGCGCCGGCGCAGAAGCTCTTGCCATTGCCGGTCAGCACCAGCACCCGCACCGCGGGGTCGGCATTCAGCTCATCGAGCAGCGCGTGCAAAGCCTGGAGGCTGGGGATATCCAGCGCGTTGCGCTGCTCGGGGCGGTTCAGGCTGATCCAGGCGATGCCGCCTTCCACCCGCGTCAACAGACTCGATCTAGTGCTCATGACGATCCTCATTGTTATCAGTGGCGGTCCAGCAGCCGGCCGCGCCTGCAGGCAATACTAAACACTTGTTCAGTAACATGGCAATCCACCAGAGCGCCCGAAAAAACAAGCTATCTATTTGTATTAATTAGATTTTTTACTCAGCTATCGGCGACCGTTACAACTTTTCACAACTGTTTACCGCGACAACACAAAGGCCCGACCGCTGCCGTCCGGGCCCTTGTGTCGAGTCAGCGAATCCAGGGCTTAGCTGGTGGCGCCTACCAGCGGTTTGGCCGCCGCAGGCTGCGCTTGCTGATCCGCGTCCGGGTTGACCAGCGGCAGAATCTTGATGCAGCAGATGCCGTAGATCAGGGCAATCAGCGGGTTGATCCAGTTGAAGAAGGCGAACGGCGCATAGGACAGGGTGGCCACCCCCAGGGTCGCGGCCATGTACACGGCACAGGCATTCCAGGGGATCAGCGCGGAGGTCACGGTGCCGCCGTCCTCGATGGTGCGCGAAAGATTCACCGCCGCCAGGCCGCGCAGGCGGTACTCCTCCTTCCACATCTGCCCCGGCAGCACCAGGGACAGGTACTGGTCGCCGGTCAGCACGTTGACGCCGATACTGGTGGCCAGGGTCGCGCCGATCAGCGCGCCGACCGAGTGCACGCCGCGCACGATCAGGCCGAGCAGGAAGCGGATGAAGCCGATGCGCTCGAGCACCGCGGTCATCATCATCGAGCAGAACACCAGGAAGGCCATGAACACCATGCCGGCCATGCCACCGCGGCTGAGCAGGCTGTCCAGCACCTCGTTGCCGCTGCTGGAGACGAAGCCGGTCGCCATCACCGTCCACAGCGCCTTGACCACCATCAGCGCACCGCTCTGCCCACTCTCGGCCATGAAGCGCTCGATCACCGGCGCCTGGAACAGCACGGCGAACACGCAGGCCAGGGCGCTGCACAGCATGATGGCCGGGAAGGCCGGGACCTTGCGCACCGACAGGCCGAGCAGGGCCAGTAGGGGGATCAGGTTGTACCAGGCGATGTTGAACGTGCCGGCCAGCTGCGCCTTGAGTTCGTCGACATTGGATACCGCCTCGCCCTGCAGGTCGGCGTTCAGGGCCAGGATGGAAAACAGCGTCAGGGCGATCAGAAAGCTGGGCAGCGAGACCCAGGCCATGTGGCGGATATGGGCGAACAGGTCGGAGCCCGCCACGGCCGGGGCCAGGTTGGTGGTTTCCGACAGCGGCGACATCTTGTCGCCGAAGTAGGCGCCGGCCACCACCGCACCGGCGGTGATCTCCGCGGACAGGCCGAAGCCGTGGGCGGTGCCCATCAGGCCCACGCCGATGGTCGCGGCGGTGGTCCAGGAGGAGCCGATGCAGATCGACACAATCGCGCAGATCAGGCACGCCAATGGATAGAAGAACGCCGGCGACAGCAGGCTGAGGCCGGCATACAGCAGGGTCGGCACGGTGCCGGCGATGATGAAGGCACCGATCAGCACGCCGATCGACAGGAAGATGAAGATCGGCGCCACGGTCTTGGCATTGGTGGCGGTGATCTCGCTTTCCAGCTCGCTCCAGGTGACGCCGTTCTTCATGCCGATCAGCGCGGCGAAGCAGCCGACCATGATCAACGCCAACTGCAGAGGGCCGGACATCGGATCGTCGAACAGGCTCAGCGAGCCGGCGATCAGCGCCAGCAGGACGGCGCCGACCAGCAACGCGTCGAGGGCGGATAGCTTTCGGAGTTTCATTGTTGTTGTCTCCCAAGGATCAAGGTTTGACCGGGCCCAGTTCCCGGTCCCAACCCGATTATTGGCAAGCGATGTAAGGCCCCGTTGAACAGGGAGAAAGAAGATGTAAGAAGTGGTAACGAGCTTGTTACAACTCCGTCAGCGCCTGACTCAACGCCTGCTGAGTAGCGCCGAGCAGCTGGCGTAGGGGAGCCAGCTGATCCAGGCACTGCGCCTGGACCTGCGCCCCGGCGGCCACCTCGAGCTGACGCAACAAGGCCGCCAGTGGCCGCCCGCCGAGCGATTCACTGGCACTGGCCAGGCGATGGGCAGTGCCGGCGATTTCCGGGTAATCCAGCGCCTGCAGGGCCGCCAGCAAGAGCGCGCCCTGTTGCTCCAGGCTGCCTTGCAGCAGGCGCAGCAGCTGGGCGAGCTTGCCCGCACCCAGCGCCTCGCGGTGGGCGCGCAGCACACGCGGATCGAGCAGCGCCTCGCCCGCTACCGGCATCTCGCGCGGCGCCACGCCGGCCAGGGCCTGGCGCAAGGCAGACAGCTGAATGGGCTTGGCGATTACCCCGAGCATGCCGGCATCCAGATAGCGCTGCACCATGGCCGGCTGCAGGCTGGCGGTAAAGGCGAAGATCGGCGTGTGCCGGTTGAGCCCCTGGGAATCCTGACGAATCCGCCGGCACAACTCGACGCCATCCAGTCCCGGCAACTGCACGTCGAGCAGGACCAGGTCGAAGGCCGTGGCCCGGGTCTGGCCCAGGGCCTGCTCGCCATCCTCGGCCAAGCTCACCCGATGCCCCTCGCGCTCCAGCAGGCCCTGCGCCACCTCGCGGTTCAGCTCGACGTCCTCCACCACCAGCACATGGCCGCTGGCGGCGACGGCTGCCTCGGACACCGGGCAAGCTCGCTCCATCGGCGGCGCCTGCCGCAACCAGACATCGAACCAGAAGCGGCTGCCCTGCCCTTCGCGACTGTGCAGCCGGATCTCGCTGCCCATGCTCTGCACCAGGCGCTTGCAGATCGCCAGACCGAGCCCGGCGCCACCGTAACGCCGCGCCACCTGCTCGTCGGCCTGCACAAAGCGCTCGAAAATCCGCGCCTGCATCGCCTCGGGAATGCCGATACCGTTGTCTTGCACCTCAATACGCAGACACTGGCGCGCGGACTCCTGCCCCAGCAGCTGCACGCGCAATTGCACCCGCCCCGCCCGGGTGAACTTGATCGCGTTGGCCAGCAAGTTGGTCAGCACCTGACGAAGAAACTGCTCGGGACCCTCGAAGTAGTCGCCGAGGCCGCCATCGAGGCACTCCACCAGCTGCGTCGCATTGGCCTGGGCACGGGGCTCGAGCAGGGTGAGCACGTCCTCGAGCAGTTGCCGCAGGGAGAACACCACCGACTCCGCCCTGGCCTCGCCTTCCTCCAGCTTGGCGAAGTCCAGCAGGTCATCGATCAGCGCCAGCAAGCCATCGCCCGCCTTGTGCAAGGCCTGCAGGCGACGCCGCTCGAGCTCGCCCAAAGGCGCCTCGCCTAGCAGCTCGGCCATGCCGAGAATGCCGTTGAGCGGGGTGCGCAGCTCATGGCTCATGGTGGCGAGAAAGCGCGACTTGGCCAGGTTGGCCGCCTCGGCCTCCTCCTTAGCGCGGTACAGGCTGGCGGTGCGCTGCTCGACCATCTTCTGCAGCTCGTCCTTCTTGTCCTGCAGGGCGAGGTGATCGGCCTCGCGTCGCTGCATGTCCTCGACTATCGCCTGGCGCATCTCGTCCAGGGCATGGGCCACCGCGTCGATCTCGTCTTCCGCCGCCCCATGGCCTTTCTCCAGGCGCAGGGAGGTCTGCCATTCGCCGCCGGCGAGCCGCCGGGAGAAAGCCGCCATGGCCAACAGATGACGGGTGACCAGACGGTGGAAGACCCAGGACAGGGTGATGGCCAGGCCGCAGATGAACAACGCCATCCAAAGCAGGCTGGTCAACCCGCTGGCGTACAGGCGCCGGTGCACCGCCGCCACATCGACGCCCACCTCCAGCTCACCGAGCGCGCGTGGCTGAGCCTGGTCCAGGCGATAGCTCAGCGCAAAGCGTTCGATGCGTGCCGCCTCAGCAGGCAGCGGCTGGCCTTGCAGCAGGTCGAAGTCGGCGCTGCGCAAGTGCACCCAGGCGATATCGGGAAAGTCCACCAGGCCTCGCAGCTGCACATCCAACTGCGCCTGGTTGAGGTCCCACAGGCTACGCTCGATGCTCGCCAGATAACCACTGCGAATCAGCTCCAGGCGCGAGGCGATGCCTTGCATCTCGCGGCGATACTCGAAGTGCAGCTGCACGGCACTGGCCAGCAGGGTGAAGCACAGGCTGAACAGCAGGATGAAGCGCAGCAGGCGCCGCGACAGCTCGCCCGCGGGCGACACCGCCCAGGACTTCACGGTTGCTCCGCCGAGCGGGACTGCAGTGCCCGGTAGCCCAGCTCACTTTCCCGCAGCCAGCGCGCGACGCGCTCATCGCTGACCAGGAGTTGCAACTGGCGATCGATATCCGCCATCCGCGCGGCCAACGGCGAGCGCTTCGACACGGCGAAATACAGATGGTCCACCGCCAGGGTCAGCGGCAGCACCTCGATCTCGTCGGCGCCCGGCAGGTGCTCCAGGTACAGCTTGCCGGTGCGTCGTTCATGGGCGATGAAGTCGATCCGCCCGCGAATCAGCTTGCCGAAGTTCTGCTGATTGCTGGCCACCCACTCGACATTGCCATGGGCCTGGACGAACGCATCGAAGGCCTGACCATAGCTCTCGCCGAGCAACAGACCGCCGCGATACTGCGCCAGGTCTTCGAGGCGGGTGACTGCCAGCGGCTTGCGCCTGTTGTAGAACACCGACACCTCTTCGCGCAGCAGGGGCTCCCGGCTGAACAGCAGGCTACGCTCGCGCTCGGCCGAGCGGTAAGCAATCACCAGGTCGACCCGGCCCTCTGCGGCATCGCTCAGGCAACGCTTCCAGTTACCCAGCACCACCACCTCGACGGGCAGGCCCAGAGCGCCGAGCACCTCGCGCACCGCTCTCGGCGCCAGTCCTTGTACCGTGCCATGGGCGTCCGTCCAGGATATCGGGGGATAGACCGGATGGTCGCAGTAGCGCACCGGCGCGGGCGCCGCCACGCTCGCACCAGCAAGCGCCAGGCCGGCCAGCAGGGGCGCCAGACCCCGAAGCGGGCTCATGGCTGGCTGCTGACCGCGGCACTGAACAGGTAGCCGGCACCGTGGATGGTGATGATCAGCTGCGGGTCGCCCGGATCGTCGTGCAGCTTGCGCCGCAGTCGGCCGACCAGCACGTCGATGGAACGGTCGTTGGGCAACCATTCGCGGTTGCGGATCTGGTCCATCAATTGGTCGCGGCTCAGGGTGTGGCCGGCATTGCGCAGCAGCACGCTGAGCAGCTGGAACTCGCCCTGGGTCAACAGGGTCTCGCTGCCATCGACGGCCACCAGCCGGCGTCTGTCCACGTCCAGGGTCCAGCCGCCGAAATGCTTCAGCTGGCGCACCTCCGTCTGCGGCTGCAAGGTCTGGGCATGGCGCACGCGGCGCACCAGATTCTTCGCCTTCGACACCAGTTCGCGCGGGTTGAACGGTTTGACCACGTAATCGTCGGCGCCGCATTCCAGGCCAACGATGCGGTCGATTTCGTCATCGCGCCCTGTAATGAGGATGACCCCGACTTCCGAACGCACGCGCAGTTCGCGGGTGAGGGTCAGGCCATCCTTGCCCGGCAGGCGAATGTCCAGCATCACCAGGTCCACCGGATTGTCCGCCAGGCAGGTCTCGGCCTGTTCCGCCGTTTCGGCGCAGTACACATGGTAGCCAGCACGCTGCAGGTAGGATGCCAGCAGTTCGCAGATCACCGGATCGTCATCGACGATCAGCACACAGGGTGTCGCCGCCATTAGTTGTCCCCGCCACGCCTGAGCGCAGCCAATTCTTGGAGTTATTCTGAATGAAGCCGGCGATCAAACGCCTCGGTCAATGTAGCCACGACTGAACACATGATCAACAGCATTGGAAATCCACTAGAGGCGGCGTCGAAAGCCGCCCGCCTGCAGGCCATCGACCCAGGCCTCGCAGATCTGTATGCCCTGCTCCGGGCTGAAGGTAGCGGGATTGAGGCCATACTCCAGCCACAGCCCATCGAGCAGCGCGCTGAGACCGATGGCCGCCAGGTCCGCGTCGAAATCGGCCCAGCGCTGCGTTTCGGCGAGCTGAGTCAGTGCCTGGGCCAGAATCGCCCGATACTCGCCATAGGAGTGATCGTGAGCCTGGTTGATCGCCTCGGCCGTCTTCACCGCTCCCCAGAAGGCCAGCCAGGCATCCAGCAACTGCGGGTCGAGCACCTCGCCAGAAAACGATGCGCGAAAAAACGCCGAAAGTCGCGCGCGCGGGCTGGGGGCCGCCGCGTCTATGGCCTCGCGCAATAGACTCATCACCCGTCCGGTGACGGTCAGATAAGCCTCCGCCACTAGTTCATCCTTGCCCGCGTAGTGGTGATTGATCAGGCCTACCGATACGCCTGCCTCGGCGCAGATTTTGCGGATCGAGGCGCCTTGAAAACCATGGCGCTTGAGGCACACCAGCGTAGCCTTGACCAAGTGCGCCTTGCGCAGTTCCGGCTCGAGGCGAGAAGCTCGCGTTTCCTGGCTCATGCCAATAATTCCTATGGGGATTGCGGGTCACTTGAACGAATGTACAGCAATATACGAGGCGTACCTACCCGAGTAGGGAATGACCGCGCGCAACTCGGTGGCTAGTGACTCAGCCACTAGCCTCGCCCGTGCCCCCAACTGGTCTGTCCCGATCAGCGCGGAACTGGAGCAGCAGCTAAAGGCCCACTTCAGCCAGCAGGGTCTGCTTGCCAATTGCCTGAACGGCCTCGATAAGACGGTGAAGGCATCGGGCCTGGCGTTGCCGGCCGGGCAGTCGGCCCGCGTGCTGCGCCACACCTTCGCGTTACGCTTCATCATGAACGGCGGGAACTTCCTGACGCTGCAGAAGAGCCTCGGCCAGACCTCGCTGACGATGACCATGCGCTATGCGCACCTATCGCCGGATCACCTGCGGGACGCGATGAGGCCTGGGCCGGGGAAAAGTCTTCGACACTTTTTCGGCAGTGCCCTGGCCCAGAAATGCAAAAGCCCCTGATTTCTCTAAGAAATACAGGGGCTTAGGTGTTTCGATATGGCGGGAAGATAGGGATTTGAACCCTAGGTACCATCGCTGATACAACGGATTTCGAATCCGTCCCGTTCGGCCACTCCGGCATCTTCCCGTGGCGGCGCGCATGATAACAGCACATGCGCCTTTGGCGAAGCCCACTTGGCGATTTTTTCGCACAGTTTCAGATGCTTGCGAAATCCACTCGGCCTGACAGGGGCATGACACGGCCGCTCAAGCGGTCAGCCGGGTCAAGGCCTCGCGGTACTTGTCGGCGGTCTTCTGCGCCACATCGGCCGGCACCGCCGGCGCGGGCGGCTGCTTGTTCCAGCCGGTGGACTCCAGCCAGTCGCGCACGAACTGCTTGTCGAAGCTCGGCGGGTTCCGCCCCTCGACGTAGCTGTCCGCCGGCCAGAAGCGGCTGGAGTCGGGGGTCAGCACCTCGTCCATGAGGGTCAGGGTGCCGTCCTCGTCCAGGCCGAACTCGAACTTGGTGTCGGCGATGATGATGCCGCGAGTGGCCGCGTACTCCACCGCCTTGCTGTACAGGACGATGGCGGTGTCGCGCACCCGGGCGGCCAGTTCGGCACCGATGATCGCCTCGCACTGGGCGAAGGAGATGTTCTCGTCGTGATCGCCGACCGCGGCCTTGGTCGAGGGGGTGAAGATCGGCTGCGGCAGCTTGGCGGCCTCCTGCAGGCCTGCCGGCAAGGGGATGCCGCAGACGGTGCCGCTCTTCTGGTACTCCTTCCAGCCAGAGCCGACGATGTAGCCGCGCACGATGGCCTCCACCGCCACCGGCTTGAGGCGCTTGGCCACCACGGCACGGCCTTCGACCAGCGGCAGCTCGGCCGCCGGCACCACGTCCTCGACGCGGTCGCCGGTGAAGTGGTTGGGCACCACATCGGCCAGCTTGTCGAACCAGAAGTTGGAGATCGCCGTGAGGATCTTGCCCTTGTCCGGAATCGGCTCGGCGAGGATCACGTCGAAGGCCGAGAGGCGGTCGGTGGCGACCATCAGCATGCGCTGGTCATCGATTTCGTAGAGATCGCGGACTTTGCCCGAGTAGATCTTCTTCAGGCTCAGGGTCGCAGGAGTGGTCATATCGGGATTTCCGCCTTTAGCAAACGAAACAGGCGAAACCTGAGGGGTTTCGCCTATCGGTCTTCGCCCAGCCCGCATCTGCGGACCGGCACGGTGGTTCGGTTTCTAGCCGAGATTTTCCTGGATCAGGCCCAGCACCTTGCGCGCGACATCGGCCGGCGCCACGGTGTTGAGATCCTTCTCCACGGTGACCTGGACGCTGTCGCCGACCGGCGTCAGGCGCACCTGATAGCGCTCGGCACGGGCCTCGATCTCTTCCTTGTCCGGCTCACCGCCGAGCAGCGAACCGAAGAAGCCGGGCTTTTCGCCCTTGACCTTGGTCCCTTCGGCCAGGTTGATGTAGTACACGCCGAGGCTGCGGTTGAGGTCGTCGATGCGCACGTCGGCCAGTTCCAGGGAGCGACCGACGCCGGACCAGGCACGGTCGAAGTCGGCACCGAGGTTCAGCACCGGGTTGCCGTTGCCGTCTTCGCTCAGACTGACCCGGCTCGGCGCGTCGAAGTCGCGCGCGGCCAGCAGGGATACCGAACCACCCTGTTCGGCGCTGCGCGCCATGCTCGCCAGCAGCTCGTCGAGCAGGGTGGCATCCAGGGCCGGATTGGCACTGCGGTTGCTGAAGGCCACCTCGGCACTGCTGCCGGCCGGGCGCTCGGCGCTGACCACGAAGATCTCGCTGGTATTGCGCTGCACGCCAGGCTCGATGCGCACCCGCACACGGGTCTCGACACCTGCCGCCGAGCCGGCACCGCCGCTCAGACGGCGCGCCATGGCGCTGGTCAGCTCGTCGAAACGCTGCCATTCGGTACTGAACTCGCCGGTCTGCGGACGCTCTTCGGCGATGCGAAAACCGTTGTCGGCGAAGAACTGCCGGGCCACCGGCCAGACTTCCGCCGGCACGCGCTGCGCCACCAGCCAGCGCGACTCGCCGCTCTTCTGCAGGCTGAACTCGCTGATCTCGCCGCGCACGGCCAGGGACTGCGGACGCGGCACCTCGAACTCGCCCTCGGCCGTGCTGCTCGCCACCTGCTGCGGCACCGGCAGCAAGGGATCGAGGCGCTTGGCCTCGACATTCGCCGGCAGCTGCATGGGGGCGGTTTGCCGCGCCGTGAGGTAGTCGCTGCCACGATCACGGAAGTAACCATCTTCGCCCCAGAGCCAGCCACAACCGCTGGTGCTGGAGACGATCAGGGCAAGTGCAGAGAGTCCGGCCAGTCGCTTCATGCGTAGTATTTCCTCGATTAAACCAGTACGCCGGACTGGCGCAGGGCCTGACGCAGCGTTTCATGACAGCGCGGACTGAGCCAGGTCAGTGGCAGGCGGATGCCCTCCGGCATCATGCCCATCTCGTGCAGGGCCCACTTCACCGGGATCGGGTTGGACTCGATGAACAACGCCTTGTGCAGTGGCATCAGGCGGTCGTTGATGGCACGGGCCAGGGCCGCGTCGCCGCGCATGGCCGCGGCGCACAGGTCGCTCATGGCGCGCGGGGCGACGTTGGCGGTCACCGAGATGTTGCCCTTGCCGCCCATCAACATCAGCTCGACGGCGGTGGCGTCGTCGCCGGAATAGACCAGGAAGTCCTTGCTCACCCGGTCCAGCACGTCCTGGCCACGCTGCAGGTCGCCAGTGGCTTCCTTGATGCCGATGATGTTGTCGATCTTCGCCAGGCGCTCCACGGTCTCCGGCAGCATGTCGCAGGCGGTGCGGCCCGGCACGTTGTAGAGGATCTGGGGAATCGCCACCGCCTCGGCGATGTGGCGGAAGTGCTGGTACAGGCCTTCCTGGGTCGGCTTGTTGTAATAGGGGGTGACCAGCAGGCAGGCATCGGCGCCCACGTCCTTGGCCGCGCGGGTCAGCTCGACCGACTCGCGGGTGGAGTTGCCGCCGGTACCGGCGATCACCGGGATGCGCCCGGCGACCTGATCCACCACGCGGCGGATCGCCTCGATGTGCTCGGTCACTTCCAGCGTGGCGGACTCACCCGTGGTGCCGACCGCGACGATGGCGTTGGTGCCTTCTTGCAGGTGGAAATCCACAAGTTTGCTCAGGCTGTCCCAATCGAGACTGCCCTGCGCATCCATGGGCGTGACCAGTGCCACCATACTGCCCGCAATCATGCAACCGCTCCTGCTGGAAAAAGAGAGCCGTAATGGTACTGGCGCCACCTGCCTTGCACAAGCGAAGGACAAGGCCGCCGGCGAGCGGCCGTTCGGCGTCGGCCGCGGCTTTTCGACCCCGCCCTGCGCCCCGAGCATTCCCCTGGGCGGCGCTTTTCGCTACCCTTCCGGCTTTGCTCGGTACCGCGCCCGCGGGCCGAACGCTCATCGTTTTAGGAAGGCTGCATGTCCACCCCCCCAGTTCGCGAACAATTCCTCGTCATCAGTGCACTCGGCCCCAACGCCATGGAGCTGACCAACGTGCTGTGCCGCGCCAGCCATGAGAACCGCTGCGCCGTGGTCAGCACCCGCCTGAGCCGCCACGGTGAGTTCAGCGCTCTGGTCCTGCAGGTCTCCGGCAACTGGGACGCCTTGGCGCGCCTGGAGTCGAGCCTGCCCGCGCTGGCCAAGAAACACGCCTTCTCGGTCAACGTGATCCGCAGCGGCGCCGCGAACAACCGGCCCCAGGCCCTGCCCTACGTGGCCTACGTCAGCTCGGTGTACCGCCCGGACATCCTCAACGAGCTGTGCCAGTTCTTCATCGACCATCACGTCGAGCTGGAAAACCTCACCTGCGACACCTACCAGGCGCCCCAGACCGGCGGCACCATGCTCAATGCCACCCTCACCGTGACCCTGCCGGCCGGCACCCAGATCAGCTGGCTGCGCGACCAGTTCCTCGACTTCGCCGACGCCCTGAACCTCGACGCCCTGATCGAACCCTGGCGCCCGCAGAATCCATAAGGAGCCCGACCATGGCCGTGTCCCTCGACCAAGCCGTTCCCGATTTCCAGGCCCAGGCCACCAGCGACCAGCAGGTCCGGCTGTCCGCCCTCAAGGGCCAGCAGGTGGTGCTCTATTTCTACCCGAAGGACAGCACTCCCGGCTGCACCACCGAGGGCCAGGGCTTTCGCGACCAGTACCCGGCCTTCCAGGCGGCCAACACCCTGGTCTTCGGCGTGTCCCGCGACGGCCTGAAATCCCATGAGAACTTCAAGGCCAAGCAGGCCTTTCCCTTCGAGCTGATCTCGGACAAAGACGAGGCCCTCTGCCAGCTGTTCGAGGTGATCAAACTGAAGAAGCTCTACGGCAAGGAATACCTGGGCGTCGACCGCAGCACCTTCCTGATCGACCGGGACGGCGTGCTGCGCCAGGAGTGGCGCGCAGTGAAGGTGTCCGGGCATGTCGATGCCGTGCTCGCCGCGGCCCAGGCGCTGAACCAGGGCTGAGCGCCCACGCCAGCCAGAAAAAAGGCCGCTCGATGCGGCCTTTTTCTTTACTCCCCGACGAGCTGCGGCTCGCGCCGCGGCCAGGCGCTGAGCACCGCCTTGAACAAAGTAGCCAGGGGGATGGCGAAGAACACCCCCCAGAATCCCCACAAGCCGCCGAACAGCAGCACCGCGCAGATGATCGCCACCGGGTGCAGGTTGACCGCCTCGGAGAACAGCAACGGCACCAGCACGTTGCCGTCCAGCGCCTGGATCACCCCGTAGACCACCATCAGGTAGAGGAACTGATCGCTCAACCCCCACTGGAACAGGGCGATCAACGCCACCGGCACCGTCACCACCACCGCGCCGATATAGGGCACCACCACCGACAGGCCCACCGCCAGGGCCAGCAAGGCCGCGTAGTTGAGCCCCAGCGCGGCGAAGGCGACATAGGTGACCCCGCCGCAGATGAGGATCTCGATGAACTTGCCACGGATGTAGTTGGCGATCTGCTGGTTCATCTCCTGCGCCACCTGGGTGATCAGCGCGCGCTCGCGCGGCAGGTAGCCGCGCAGCCAGGCTCCGATCACCTGGCGATCCTTGAGGAAGAAGAACACCAGGATCGGCACCAGCACCACGTAGATCATGATGCCGACCAGCAACGGCAGGCTGGCCAGGGAGAAGGACAGCGCCCATTGACCGAACTGACCCAGCTCGCCGCGCACCGTCTCGATCAGCTGCAGCACCTGGGCGTCGCTGATCAGGTTGGGGTAACGCTCGGGCAACAGCAGAAACAGCGCCTGCCACTCGCCGAGCATGCGCGGCAGCTCGTTGAACAGGTTGCTCAGCTGCCGCCACAGCAGCGGCAGCAACACCAGCAGGAACAGCCCGAGCAGGCTCATGAACAGGGTGAACACCAGCCACACCGCCGCCAAGGGCGGCAGACGCAGGCGCTCCAGAGCCGTGACCAGCCCCTGCATCAGAAACGCCAGCACCAGCCCGGTGAGCACCGGCGCCAGCATGCCGCCCAGGGTCAGAACCACGGCGAAGCCGAGGATCAACAGCACCGCCAGCACCACGGCCTGCTCATCGGAGAAGTAGCGATGCAGCCAGTCGCGCAACACCTTGACCATCAGGATTCCTTAAATCGAGAACGCCCGTGCAGACACTGCATCAGGCTTTACGCAACCAGTAGCGATAGACCCCGTCGTCCACCTCTTCGTGCAGCAGACTGTGCCCGGCGAGCGACGCGAAGGCACGGAAGTCGCGCTGCGAGCCGGCATCCGTGGCAATGACCTTGAGCACCGCGCCACTGGCCAGTTTATTCAGTTCCAGCTTGGCCTTGAGCAGCGGCAACGGGCAGTTCAGGCCGCTGGCGTCCAGTTCCGTGTCGTAGGCCCCGCGCCATTCTGGCGTATCGTTCATGCAAACCTCCGAAATGATCCCCTAGGATACCCAAGCCCGCACAGCCCTGGCCAGGCGAACGCCCGCGCGGCTACAGTATCGGCTTTGTCCGCCAAGAGCCCCGTGCATGAATCTTCTGCGCCCCACCCTGTTGACGCTCGCCTGCCTGCTCGCCCTGCCCGCCACGGCCAGCGACCTGCCGTCGCTCGGCGACGCCAGCTCGGCCCTGGTCTCCCCCCAGCAGGAACACCAGCTCGGCCGGGCCTGGCTGGGCCTGCTCCGCGGCCAGGTCAGTCAGCTGGCCGACCCGCAGCTCAAGGACTTCGTCGAGAGCAGCGTGTACCGCCTGAGCGAGACCAGCCAGTTGCAGGACCGCCGCCTGGAGTTCGTCCTGCTCGACAGCCCGCAGATCAACGCCTTCGCCGCCCCCGGCGGCATCATCGGGGTCAACGGCGGCCTGTTCCTCTATGCCCAGACCGAGGCCGAGTACGCCTCGGTCATGGCCCACGAACTGGCGCACCTGTCGCAACGCCACTTCGCCCGCGGCCTGGAGGCCCAGCAGCGCATGCAGGTGCCGGTGATGGCGGCCATGCTCGCCGGCATCGTGGCGGCCGCGGCCGGGGCCGGCGACGTGGGCATCGCCGCCATCGCCTCGACCCAGGCGGCGGCGATTCAGGAACAGCGGCGCTTCTCCCGGCAGAACGAGCAGGAAGCCGACCGTATCGGCCTGGTCAACCTGGAGAAGGCCGGCTTCGATCCCCGCGCCATGCCCAGCATGTTCGAGCGCCTGATGCGCCAGTACCGCTACGATCGCAAGCCGCCGGAGTTCCTCCTCACCCACCCGGTCTCCGAATCGCGGATCGCCGACACCCGCAACCGCGCCGAGCAATACGCGGCCGGCGGCAACCTGGACAGCCTGCGCTACCAGTTGATGCGCGCCCGGGTCAGCCTGATCTACGAGGACACCCCGGGCCTGGCCGCCAAGCGTTTTCGCAGCATGCTCCAGGAGAACCCCGAGCTCGATGCCGCACGCTACGGCCTGGCCCTCGCCCAGATCAAGGGCGGCCAGCACAAGCAGGCCCGCGAAAGCCTGCAGCCGCTGCTGCAGAAAGCCCCGAACGACACCACCTACAACCTCGCCCAGATCGAGCTGGACATGGCCTCCGGGCAACTCGCCGAAGCCCAGAGCCGCGTCGAACGCCTGCGCGCCCTGTATCCGAGCAACTATCCCCTGCAGCAGGCACGGGTCGACCTGCTGATGAAACAGGGGCGCATCCAGGATGCCGAGCAGGCCCTCGACGAGCTGCTCAAGGATCGACCGAAGGACCCCGACATCTGGTACCTGGTCGCCGAAGTGCGTGGCCTCAGCGGCAACACCATCGGCCTGCACCAGGCCCGCGCCGAGTTCTTCGCCCTGGTCGGCGATTTCGATCAGGCCATCGAACAGCTCGACTTCGCCAAGCGTCGCGCCAGCAACAACTTCCAGCTGGCCTCGCGAATCGACGCGCGCCAGCGCGAACTGATCGACGACCAGCGCATGATCGAACAGATGCTGCGCTAGCCGTTAGCCATACGCCAGACAGCAAAAAGCCCGGACACTCCGGGCTTTTTTGCTGTCTGGCGGCTGCCCTCAGGCGTTGCCGGCCAGCTTCAGGCGCGCCGCCTGGGTGAAGTCGAGCATGCGCTTGAGCGGCTTGATCGCTCGCGGAATCAGCGCCTGATCGACATGGATCTCGTTGCTGCCCTCGCGCAGGCAGGCCAAGGTGCGCTCCAGGGTGTTCATCGCCATCCACGGGCAGTGCGCACAGCTGCGACAGGTCGCGCCGTTGCCGGCGGTCGGCGCCTCGACGAACGCCTTGTCCGGACACAGCTGCTGCATCTTGTAGAAGATGCCGCGGTCGGTGGCGACGATGAAGGTCTTGTTCGGCAGGGTCTGCGCCGCCTTGATCAGCTGGCTGGTGGAGCCCACCGCATCGGCCAGCTCGATCACCGCGGTCGGCGACTCGGGGTGCACCAGCACCGCGGCTTCCGGATACAACGCCTTCATGTCTTCGAGCTGCTTGGCCTTGAACTCCTCGTGGACGATGCAGGCGCCGTCCCACAGCAGCATGTCGGCCCCGGTCTTGTTCTGGATGTAACGCCCCAGATGCTGGTCCGGCGCCCAGATGATGCTCTCGCCGTTGTCCATCAGGTGCTCGACGATCTCCACCGCGCAGCTCGAGGTCACCACCCAGTCGGCGCGCGCCTTCACCGCCGCCGAGGTGTTGGCGTAGACCACCACGGTGCGCTGCGGATGCTGGTCGCAGAACGCGGCGAATTCGTCCACCGGGCAGCCCAGGTCCAGGGAGCAGGTCGCTTCCAGGGTGGGCATCAACACGCGCTTTTCCGGGTTGAGGATCTTCGCCGTCTCGCCCATGAACTTGACCCCGGCCACCAGCACGGTCTGCGCCGCATGCTGATTGCCGAAACGGGCCATTTCCAGGGAGTCGGAGACGCAACCGCCGGTTTCCTCGGCCAGCGCCTGCAACACCGGGTCGCAGTAGTAATGCGCGACCAGCACGGCGTTCTGCTTCTTCAGTTCGGCGGCGATCTCGCTGCGGTAGAAGGCTTCTTCCTCGGGCGTCAGCGGCTTCGGCTGCTTGGCGTCGAGATGCGCTTGAACCAGGAGGCGTTCGGAAATCTGCGTCATATCATCGGGCCCTGTGCACGTCTATTCAGAGCGGAGTTCTAGTATACCCGCCGGAGCAAGATGCGAGTGCAGACAGGACAGGACGGGAATACGGGGAGGTGTTACGAGGAAGGAGGTTGGTGGGTCGTGTAGGATTCGAACCTACGACCAATTGGTTAAAAGCCAACTGCTCTACCAACTGAGCTAACGACCCAACGCGAGGCGTATAATACTGATTTAATTCAGGAATTCAACACCCGCGAGAAACTATTTTAGAAGTACCGGGTGGGATCGGCGACGCCGGCCCCGACGAACCCCGCCGCACGCAGACGACAGCTGTCGCATTTGCCGCAGGCGCGGCCATCCTCGTCGGCCTGGTAGCAGGACACGGTCAGCGCGTAATCCACGCCGTGGCGCAGCCCCGCCCGGACGATCTCGGCCTTGCCCATGTTCTGCAACGGCGCCTGGATGCGGAAGCCCTGCCCCTCGACACCGGCCTTGGTCGCCAGGTTGGCCATGCGCTCGAAGGCCTCGACGAACTCGGGACGGCAATCCGGATAGCCGGAATAATCCACCGCATTGACGCCGATGAAGATATCCCGCGCGCCGAGTACCTCGGCCCAGCCCAGGGCCAGGGACAGGAACACGGTATTGCGCGCCGGCACGTAGGTGACCGGGATGCCTTCGCTAGGCGACTCCGGCACCTCGATGCTGCTGTCGGTCAGGGCCGAGCCGCCGATGCCGTTGAGGTTGAGGCCGATCACCTTGTGCTCGACCACCCCCAGCTGCCGGGCGACCCGCTCGGCCGCCTGCAACTCGGCCCGATGCCGCTGGCCATAATCGAAACTCATGCTGTAGCAGGCATAGCCCTGGGCCTTGGCCAGCGCCACCACGGTGGCCGAGTCCAGACCGCCGGACAGCAGGATGACGGCTTTCTTCTCGCTCATGGATTACTCCTCGTTGTCAGCCAGGCGCGACCGCACTGTGCACTCAATGGCCGGGCTCGTCGTTCCAGAGAATCTTGTGCAACTGCATCTGCAGGCGCACCGGCAGGTTGTCGGCCACTATCCAGTCGGCCAGCGCGCGCGCATCCAGTTCGTGATGGCTGGGCGAGAACAACACCTCGCCGGCACGCTCGTCCAGCCGGTACTGGATCAGCTTGGACACCGCCCAGTCATAGTCTTCGCGCGAACAGATGACGAACTTGACCTGGTCGTTGGGCGTCAGCCACTCGATGTTCTCGTAGCGATTGCGCGCCACCTCCGCCGAGCCCGGTGTCTTGAGGTCGAGCACCTTGCTCACCCGCGGGTCGACCGCGGACACATCCAGCGCCCCACTGGTCTCCAGGGACACCTGGTAGCCGGCGTCGCACAAGCGCTCGAGCAGAGGGATGCAGTTGGGTTGCGCCAGCGGCTCGCCGCCGGTCACGCAGATATAGCGCGGCCTATAGCCGGCGACCTGTTCGAGGATGGCGTCGAGGCTCATGATCTCGCCGCCACTGAACGCATAGGCGGTGTCGCAGTACTGGCAGCGCAGGGGACAGCCGGTGAGGCGTACGAACACGGTCGGCAAGCCGGCGGTGCGCGTCTCCCCCTGCAGCGAGTAGAAAATCTCGGTAATTCGCAGGGTTTCTTGCATATCAGCCACGGGCGTGACGGCTAGACAGGCCATCCGCCTCCGTTGCGGGAAAGGGGGCGCCGATTCTAACGAAAAAACCCGCGCCAGGCGCGGGTTTTCTTGATCGGCGATTCAACTTCTAAGGCAAGCGCTGCAGATCCCGCTGGGCCAGTTGGGCGGCCGAGCTGCCCGGATACTGGACGATGATCTGCTGGAGAATGGCCTTGGCCTTGTCGGTATTGCCCAGGCGCTGCTCGACATCGGCGAGCTTGAACAGGGAGTCCGGCACCTTGGCATGCTGCGGATAGGCCTGACTGACCCGGGCGAAGGCCTGGCCGGCCCCCTGCAAGTCACCCTTGGCCAGGTTGACCTCGCCCAGCCAGTACTGGGCATTGCCGGCATACTGGCTGTTCGGATACTTACGCAGGAAGGCGCCGAAGGCCTGGCTGGCCTTGTCGAAGTCCTTGGTCTTGATCAGGTCGAAGGCAGCGTCATAGAACAGCTTTTCCTTCTCCGGATCGGCCGGGCCGCTGGCGGCAGGCGCCTGGCCAATGGGGGACTGGGGAACGCCGCCGGCACCTGATGCGCCGTCGGACGGGGAATTCTGGGTGGTCGCAGCACCGGCCGCACCACTGCTCAAGCGCCGATCGAGGTCCTGGTAACGCTCCAGGCTCTCCTGCTTCAAGCGCTGAATTTCGTACTGCTGCTCCTCGAGCAGCCCGCGCAGTTGCGCGATTTCCTGCTGCATCTGCTGCAGCTGGGTGAACATCATGCCCTGCGCCGAGGCAGGGGCTTGCGCCCCTCCCCCGACGTAGGCGCCGGACGCGCCGTAACCGGCCGGCGGATAACTGCTGCCGTAGGCAGCATCGTTATCCACCACAGGAACCTCGGCCCAGGCCGCGAGCGGCAGGGCGAGCGCCAAAACGGTTACAGCACGGCGGCAGCTACGCATGGCGAATTACTTGCGCAGTTCGACGCGGCGGTTCTGAGCCCAGGACTGCTCGTCGTTGCCGGTGGCAACAGCACGCTCTTCGCCGTAGGAAACCAGTTCCAGCTGAGCCGGGGAAACGCCCTGCAGCACCATGTAGCGCTGAACGGCCTTGGCACGACGCTCGCCCAGAGCCATGTTGTACTCGCGGGTGCCGCGCTCGTCGGCATGGCCTTCCAGCACGACGCGAGCGCCGTTGCCTTTCAGGTCCTTGGCGTGAACGTCCAGAGCGCGCATGGCTTCCGGCTTCAGGTCGGAGCTGTCGTACTCGAAGTAGAAGGTGGTGATAGCGCGCAGAGCGGCTTCTTCGCTCAGGCTGCCATCTACGGCACCGGTGTTAGCACCGTAGCCCGCGTTCGGGTCTACCGCACCTTCGCCAGCAGCGTCGCCGCCCTTGGAGGAACAACCAACGGCCACGGCGAGAGCCAGGCTCAGAGCAGCAAACTTGCCGAATTTCAGCATTTCCATCATGTAACCCCAATGTGTTAAGCAAAAGTTTAAAGGTACAACAACGCCGCATCAGTTCAGGTAGGGGGACCAGGAAGGCTCTCGAACTTCGCCTTGAGCGGTAGGAAGAGGGAGCCTCACGCGTCCGTTGATGGACGCTAACATCAAGACTCCCCGACCCTGCTGGCGGGTGGCGTAGATTAGCATGGTGCCATTAGGCGCAACAGTGGGGGACTCATCCAAACTGGTGTCAGAAAGGATGCGTGGAGCCCCACCGCGAACCAGATCCATGGCCGCTACTTTGAACACGGTAAAACCATCCTGGCGATGGATCATCACCAGGGTCTTTTCATCGGCGGAGAGCTTCGGATTGGCGTTGTAGTTGCCGACGAAGGTCACCCGATCCACCGCCCCGCTGGCGATGTTGGTTTTATAAATCTGTGGTTTGCCGGCACGGTCGGAGGTGAAGTAGACGGTCTGCCCATCCTTGCCCCAGAACGGTTCGGTATCGATCGCATAGTGATTGGTCACCCGGCGCAGCTGGCGCGAGCCCATGTCCATGACATAGATCTCCGGGTTGCCGTCGCGCGACAGCACGAAGGCCAGGCGGCTGCCATCCGGCGACCAGGCCGGTGCGCCGTTGAGCCCCTCGAAGTTGGTGATCTGCTCGCGCCGACCGGTATCGATATGCTGGACGAAGATGCGCGGGCGCTTCTGCTCGAAGGAGACATAGGCGATGCGGCGCCCGTCCGGCGCGAACGACGGCGACAGGATCGGCTCGCGCGATTGCAGCAGGGTCACCGCGCGCGCGCCGTCGTAGTCGGAGCGCTGTAGGGTGTAGCGGGTGTTGTTCACCCCGAAACGCTCGGCGGTGACATAGAGCATGCGCGTGGAAAACGCGCCCTTGACCCCGGTCAGCTTTTCGAACGCCAGGTCGGCGATATGGTGCGCCATGTCGCGCAGCTGATCGGTGCCGCCGCCGACGCTGCCGGTCAGCACCTGCTGCTCGGTGGCCACGTTGAACAGGGCGAACTGCACCTGCAGGCGACCGCCGGCGGGGACCATGCTGCCGACCAGCACGTATTGTGCCCCCAGGGCCTTCCAGTCACGGTAGATGACCTCGCTGGCCTGGCTCGGCAGGCTGATCATGTTCTGCCGCGGTATCGGCTCGAACACCCCGGAGTTGCGCAGGTCGTTGCCGACGATCTCGGCGATGTCCTCGGGCAGCACGCTGCCGCCCTGCCAGCCGAAGGGCACCACGGCGATCGGCGTCGCCCGATCGGTTCCGCTGGTGATCACCAACGGGTCAGCCGCCTGTACGCCGCCGGCCAACATGGCCAGGCCCAACAGGACGATACGCATCAGGGTGTTCACAGACCTAAATCCTCCGGTTTGAAGATCACACGCCGCTGCCGGTAGAGCCGGTCGAAAGTGGCGCGATCGAGTTGTTGCATCTCCGGGATGCGCCCAACACTGCGCACCGCCGCCACTGCTGAAGAGTCGAAGGGAGCATCGCCGCTACCACGGGTAACGCTGGCGTTAGTGACCGTGCCGTCCGGCAACATCTCGATCGACAACTCCACACTCATGCCGGGGCGCGCGGACATGGGCTTGCGCCAATTTTCGCTGATCAGTTTGATGATCAGGTCGTCGAGACTACCAGCGACCTGGTCGCCATGGGTATCGGCCATCGCCTGCTGGTGCTGCACGTCATCGGAGAGCAGCTCGGCCAACGCCGCCGCCTTCTTGTCCTCGACCGCCTTGCGCGCCTGCTCCGCGGCCTTCGTCTTGGCGTCCTCGGCGGCTTTCTTCTTCGCCGCCTCGGCCGCCGCTTTCTTCTTCGCCTCGTCGGCAGCCCTCTTCCTGGCCTCTTCCGCCGCTTTCTTCTTGGCGTCCTCGGCCGCCTTCTTCTTGGCGGCCTCTTCGGTGGCCTTCTTCTTGGCGATGTCGGCCAGTTTCTTCTGCTCGGCCGCCTTGGCCGCCTCGGCCTTCTTCGCCGCTTCCGCCTTTCGAGCGTCCTCGGCCTTCTTTTGTTCCGCAGCCTTGGCCGCCGCCTGCTTCTGCTGCTCGGCCTGCGCCAGCTTCTGTTGTTCGGCCTTCTTCTGCTCCAGCTGCTCGGTTTCGTACTGCGGCGCAGCGGTCTTCTTCGCCTCGCCGGCGATCTTCTGGTTGGTCTGGGTGGTCGCCTGGCTCTGCGACTGCAACTGGTACAGGGTCGCCTGGACGATAGGCCGCGCCGGCGGCAAGTCCGGGGCGAAGGCGAAACTGACGAACAGCATGGCGAACATCAGCGCATGCAGCGCCACGGCCCACACCACCGGCCAGAACAGGCTTTCCGAAGGAGAGCGCTCACGCTGCTGCATCAGGGCGCCTCGGTGATCAGCCCGACGTTGCCCACGTCGGCCTGCTGCAAACCGCTCATCGCCGCCATCACGGAGCCATAGTCGACCGCCTTGTCGCCACGCACGAACACCTGCACCTGCTTGCCCTGACTGCGGCCTTGATTGAGGATCGCGGTCACCGCCCTGACCATCTCGTCCAGGCTCAGCGCCTGATCCTGCACGGTGTCGACGTCCACCTCGCTGCCCATGTTCCAGTAGTAGGACTTGTCGGCCTTGATCGAGATGGTCAGCACCTGGGCGTTGTTGTCCTGCGGCAGCACCTCGCTGCTGACCTTGGGCAGGTCGACCTTGACCCCCTGGTTGAGCATCGGCGCGGTCACCATGAAGATCACCAGCAGCACCAACATCACGTCGATGTAGGGCACCACGTTCATCTCGGCGACCGGCTTGCGTCTATTGCGAATTCTGGCCATGGCCTGAAACCTATCCTGAACGCCTGAGGCTTAGTCGTCGGTGGTATGCACTTTGCGGTGCAGGATCGCCTGGAACTCGTCGGCGAAGGTGTAGTAGCGACCGATCAGCATCTCGCCGCGGGCGGAGAATCGGTTGTAGGCGATGACCGCCGGAATCGCCGCGAACAGGCCGATGGCCGTGGCGATCAGCGCCTCGGCGATGCCCGGGGCCACGGTGGCCAGGGTGGCCTGCTGCACCTGGGCCAGGCCGCGGAAGGAGTTCATGATGCCCCACACGGTACCGAACAGGCCGATGTAGGGACTGGTGGAGCCGACGGTGGCGAGGAACGGCAGGCTCTGCTCGAGCTTTTCTTCTTCCCGCGAGATGGCCACGCGCATGGCCCGCGACACGCCGTCCATCACCGCATCCGGGTCGACGCCCTGCTGCTGGCGCAGGCGGGAGAACTCCTTGAAGCCGGCGCGGAAGATCTGCTCCAGGCCCGAGTCCGGGTCCGGGTTGCTGCCAGCCTGGCGATACAGCTTGGACAGGTCGATACCGGACCAGAAGCGCTCCTCGAACATGTCCAGGGCGTTCTTGGCCGCGCGCAACAGGGTGCTGCGCTGGAAAATCATGACCCATGAAGTGACCGAGGCGCCCACCAGGGTGAGCATCACCAGTTGCACCACCAGGCTGGCGTTGCTGATCAGACTCCACATCGACATGTGGTCAACGGCGTTGGCTTCCACGCTTACTCTCCTGCTCTAGAGGGACCCGTACCGCCCGGCTCGGCGAAGGCCGCTCGCAGCGTCTCGGGAATGGCCCGGGGTTTCAAATTGTCGGCACGCACACAGGCCACCAAAAACTGCCCTTCGCAGAGCAGCACATCATCCGCCGCCCGCCTGACCTGCTGACGAAAACGCAGGCTGGCACGGTTCAACTCGATCACGTCGGCGCTCACCAGCAGTTCGTCGTCCAGGCGTGCCGGCGCGTGATAGCGCGCCTCGCTGGAATGCACGACGAACAACAGGCCCTCACCGGCCAGCGTCGACTGGGCAAAGCCCAGGTCGCGCAGCCGCTCGGTGCGGGCCCGTTCCATAAACTTGAGGTAATTGACGTAGTAGACGATGCCGCCGGCATCGGTGTCCTCGTAGTAGACACGACAACGATGGGCGAACGGCTGAACTCCGTTTTGCGCGCGCATACTCTAGTCCCAGCTCCTGTTCTTGCCAATCGGGGGCAGCAAGTATTTTTTCACGCGCCACCGTCTTCGAATAAGTCCGCCACCGGCGCCTCGCCCATGCGCTTCGGGGTATTCAGGCCGAAGTGCAGATAGGCGTGACGGGTCACCACCCGCCCCCGCGGGGTGCGCATCATGTAACCCTGCTGGATCAGGTAGGGCTCCAGCACGTCCTCGATGGTGTGACGCTCTTCGCTGATCGCCGCCGCCAGACTGTCGACGCCGACCGGCCCGCCGTCGAACTTCTCGATCATGGTCAGCAGCAAGCGGCGATCCTGGTGATCGAAACCGCGCTCGTCGACATCCAGCAGATTGAGCGCCAGGTCGGCGATCTGCCGGGTGATCTCGCCCTTGCCTCGCACCTCGGCGAAATCGCGCACGCGGCGCAACAGGCGGTTGGCGATGCGCGGCGTACCCCGAGCGCGCCGGGCGATCTCGAAGGCGCCCTGGGCCTCGATCGGCAGGCCGAGAATACCGGCGGAGCGAGCGACGATGGTCGCCAGGTCCTCGACGCTGTAGAACTCCAGGCGCTGGACGATGCCGAAGCGGTCGCGCAGCGGATTGGTCAGCATCCCGGCCCGGGTGGTGGCGCCGACCAGGGTGAAGGGCGGCAGGTCGAGCTTGATCGAGCGCGCCGCCGGCCCCTCGCCGATCATGATGTCGAGCTGGAAGTCCTCCATCGCCGGGTACAGCACTTCCTCGACGATGGGCGACAGACGATGGATTTCATCGACGAACAGCACGTCATTCGGTTCGAGATTGGTCAGCAGCGCCGCCAGATCACCGGGACGCTCCAGCACCGGGCCGGAGGTGCTCTTGATGGACACGCCCATCTCCTGGGCGATGATATTGGCCAGGGTGGTCTTGCCCAGGCCCGGCGGGCCGAAGATCAGGGTGTGATCGAGCGCTTCCGCACGGCCCTTGGCCGCCTGAATGAACAGCTCCATCTGCTCGCGCACGCTCGGCTGGCCGATGTACTCGGCCAGCTTTAGCGGGCGGATGGCGCGATCCACCTGCTCGTCGCGATCGCGCGGGCTGGCGGTAATCAGGCGGTCGGCTTCTATCATCTGCGGTTCTGTCTCGGAATTGGCTCGGAAATAGAGTGGGGATTCACAGCGGCCGCCGTGCCAGGCGCTGGACTGGCCACACTGGACGCAGGGCGGCGGCAAATCAAGTTGCGCCAGTGAGATGCCGACGAACCTCCGGGCCGCCCGGCACCCACTGGCACGCCGGCTAGATCATGCCCTTGAGCGCACGACGGATCATATCTTCACTGCTCAGCCCTTCTTCCTTGATGGCTGAAACCGCGCGACTGGCCTCCTGCGGCTTGTAGCCGAGGGAGATCAGCGCGCTGACCGCGTCATGCTCCGCGCTTGAGACTGCGCCGATGCCCTGAGGTTCAACCACCAGCGTGGCCATGCCCGGCACCGCCTCCCAGGCCTTGAAGCGCCCCTTGAGCTCCAGCAGCAGGCGCTCGGCGGTCTTCTTGCCGACGCCCGGGACCCTCACCAGGGCGGAAGTGTCCTGGGCCTGCACGCAACGCACCAGCTCGTCGACCTCCAGAGCGGACATCAGCGCCAACGCCAGCTTGGGCCCGACGCCGCTGAGACGAATCAGCTCGCGAAACAGCTCGCGCTCGCGCTTCTCGAAGAAGCCGTAGAGCAGATGGGCGTCCTCGCGCACCACCAGATGGCTATGCAGGGTCAGCGGCTCGCCCACCGAGGGCAGGCGGTACAGCGTGGTCATGGGCACCTCCAGCTCGTAGCCCAGGCCGTTCACGTCCACAATCACATGGGGCGGCTGCTTCTCCGCCAGGGTGCCGCGCACTCGTCCGATCACCACAATTTTCCTTGAGTCAGGTTACAAGCGAAGGCGGCCGCTGCGCCGCTTGGCGCCGGACAGGCCATGGGGAATCAGGCTCTGCCGGTGATGGGCATGGCAGAGGGCGATGGCCAGGGCATCCGAGGCGTCTATCTGCGGTTTCTGCACCAACTTGAGCAGGTGCATGACCATCATCTGCACCTGTTCCTTGTCCGCCCCACCGGTTCCGGCGATCGCCTGCTTGACCTGGGTGGCGGTGTATTCGGCCACCTCCAGCCCCGCCTCGACCCCGGCGAGGATCGCCGCACCCCGCGCCTGGCCGAGCTTCAGCGCAGAGTCGGCGTTGCGCGCCATGAACACCTGCTCGATGCCCATGGTGACCGGGCCATAGCGCTCGATCACCTCGCGCACGCCGCGAAACACCGCCTGCAGGCGCTCGGGCAAGGCGCCGTCGCCAGTACGGATGCAACCGGAGGCGACATATTCGCAGTTGCGCCCCGTGTCGCGCACCACGCCATAACCGGTGATGCGCGAGCCGGGGTCTATGCCGAGTATCAGTGTCATGCCCTGCCTTCCACGCCGCCTATCAGAGCCGGCCGCAATACTGTCTATTTATCCAGCCCGCGAGTATAGGGGCAGCACCGCGCACAGTCACCCGGCACCCCCCCATAAAAAAGCCGGAAGCGCCTGGGCAACCCTCACCCGACAACTTCCGGCCGCCCGATCCGGTGCGCTCAGCCAAGCTGCTCCATGATCTCGTCGGAAATCTCGGCGTTGTGATAGACGTTCTGCACGTCGTCGAGGTCTTCCAGCATGTCGATCAGCTTGATCACCTTCTGTGCGGTCTCCAGATCCTCGATAGGCGCGGCGATCGAGGGGATCATGGCGATCTCGGACTCGTCGCCCTTGAATCCGGCCTCGGCCAGGGCCTCGTTGACCGCATGGAAATCGCTGAAGGGGGTGTAGACCTCGACCGAACCGTCCTCGCCACTGACCACGTCGTCGGCACCCGCCTCCAGGGCGGCCTCCATCAGAGCCTCTTCGTCCACGCCCGGGGCGTAGCTGATATGCCCCTTGCGCTCGAACATATAGGCCACCGAGCCGTCGGTGCCGAGGTTGCCGCCGCACTTGCTGAAGGCATGTCGCACTTCGGCGGCGGTGCGGTTGCGGTTGTCGGTCATGGCCTCGACGATGATGGCCACGCCGCTCGGCGCATAGCCCTCGTAGCTCAGCTCGATCATGTTGTCGGCTTCGTTGGTGCCGGCACCGCGGGCGATGGCCCGGTCGATGACGTCGCGGGTCATGTTCGCGGTCAGTGCCTTGTCCACCGCCAGGCGCAGACGCGGATTGTCCGCCGGCACCCCACCGCTCTTGGCCGCCACGGTCAGCTCACGAATGATCTTGGTGAAGATCTTGCCGCGCTTGGCGTCCTGACGCCCCTTGCGGTGCTTGATGTTGGCCCATTTGGAATGACCAGCCATAACTCACTCCATCTTGCTTCGATTCAGAATGGTAACGCCCAAAACCAAGGAGCCTGGCATCACCAGGCTCCTGTCGGCAGGGCTTACTCGGCCTTGGGCTGCTCGCGCAGGCGGATATGCAGCTCGCGCAGGGCCTTGGTGTCGACCTCGCCCGGTGCCTGGGTCATGACGCAGGCGGCGCTCTGGGTCTTCGGGAAGGCGATAACCTCGCGGATCGACTGGGCGCCGGTCATCAGCATCACCAGGCGATCGAGACCGAAGGCCAGGCCACCATGGGGCGGCGCACCGAACTTCAGGGCGTCGAGGAGGAAGCCGAACTTCTCCTGCTGCTCGTCTTCGCCGATGCCGAGCACACGGAACACCGCCTGCTGCATGGCCTTGTCATGGATACGGATGGAGCCGCCGCCCAGCTCGGTGCCGTTGAGCACCATGTCGTAGGCGCGCGACAGCGCGGTCGCCGGACCGGCCTCCAGCTCGGCCGCGCTGCAGCTCGGCGAGGTGAAGGGATGGTGCAGCGAAGTCAGGCTGCCGTCGTCGTTTTCCTCGAACATCGGGAAGTCGACTACCCACAGCGGCGCCCACTCGCAGGTCAGCAGGTTGAGGTCGTGGCCCAGCTTGATGCGCAGCGCGCCCAGGGCCTCGCTGACGATCTTGGCTTTGTCGGCGCCGAAGAACACGATGTCGCCATCGACCGCGCCGACGCGATCGAGGATCACCTCGAGATTCTCCGCCGGGATGTTCTTGACGATCGGCGACTGCAGGCCCTCGACGCCCTTGGCGCGCTCGTTGACCTTGATATAGGCCAGGCCCTTGGCACCGTAGATGCCGACGAACTTGGTGTAGTCGTCGATCTGCTTGCGCGGCATGCTCGCCCCGCCCGGCACCCGCAGCGCGGCGACGCGACAGGCCGGGTCGTTGGCCGGGCCACTGAAGACCTTGAACTCGACCTGCTGCAGCTGGTCGGCCACATCCACCAGTTCCAGCGGGATGCGCAGGTCCGGCTTGTCCGAGCCGTAGCGGCGCATGGCCTCGGCGAAGCTCATGTGCGGGAACTCGCCGAACTCCACATCCAGCACTTCCTTGAACAGCTGGCGGATCATCTTCTCGGTGATGCCCATGATGTCAGCTTCATCGAGGAAGCTGGTCTCGATGTCGATCTGGGTGAACTCCGGCTGGCGGTCGGCGCGCAGGTCTTCGTCGCGGAAGCACTTGGCGATCTGGTAGTAGCGGTCGAAGCCGGCCACCATCAACAGCTGCTTGAACAGCTGCGGCGACTGCGGCAGGGCGAAGAAGCTGCCGGCATGGGTGCGACTGGGCACCAGGTAGTCGCGCGCACCTTCCGGGGTGGCGCGGGTCAGAATCGGCGTTTCCACGTCGAGGAAGCCGTTCTCGTCCAGGTAGCGGCGGATGCTGGTGGTGATGCGCGAGCGCAGCTTGAGCTTCTCGGCCATCTCCGGGCGACGCAGGTCGATGAAGCGGTAGCGCAGGCGGGTCTCCTCGCCGACATCGGAGTATTCGTTGAGCGGGAACGGCGGGGTCTCCGCCTCGTTCAGCACTTCCAGCTGGTAACCCAGCACCTCGATGGCGCCGGACGCCATGTTCGGGTTGACCGCGCCGGCGGGGCGCAGACGCACCCTGCCGGTGAGCTTGACCACGTATTCGCTGCGCACCTTGTCGGCCGTGGCGAAAGTCTCGGCACGGTCCGGGTCGAACACCACCTGGGCCAGACCTTCACGGTCGCGAATATCGAGGAAGATCACCCCGCCATGGTCACGACGGCGGTGCACCCAACCGCAAAGGGTGATTTCCTGGCCGTCCAGGCTCTCGTTCAGTTGGCCGCAATAATGGCTGCGCATCATGGTGGTAGTCGCTTCTCTTGAGTCTTGAATTCGTCGGACCGCAACGCTTGCGGCATGCTTAACCGGCTTCGCGGCAGGCCGCGCCGGCGGAAAAACGCAGCATGCTCTGCGTATCCACCACCCGGCGGGCCAGCAATCGACCATCGGCGCCCCTGCCCGGGGGCCATCAGCCGGAATACCGCGGCAAAGCGCGAGATTATATATGGTTAGGCCGCCACGTGCAGCCGCCTCCCCGCGCGACCGCACCAAGCCTTTCTATACTCAGTGCCAGTCCCGCCGGAGATCGCATATGGCCACCCCCCGCACCGCCGAACTGAGCCCCGACCAGCTGGAGGATTTCCGCCAGGAAGCCACCGAGCAGTTCCAGCGCAGCGAACAACTGCTGATCGAACTGGAACATGCGCCGGACGATGACGAGCGCCTGCGCAACCTGTTCCGTCAGGTGCATACCCTCAAGGGCAACCTCGGCATCGTCGGCCTCGGCGCGCTGATACCGCTACCCCAGGCACTCGAGGATGTGCTCGACCGCCTGCGCCAGAAACAACTGGACTTCGACAGCCTGCTCGGCGACATCCTGCTGCTCAGCCTGGACCACCTGAAGGAGCTGCTCGAGCAGGCCCATGGCGGCCCCGCCGCACGCCTGAGCCACGAACAGGTCGACGCCCTCGGCCAGGCGTTGAGCGCCCTGGCCGCCGCGCCACGGGAGCGCCAGACAAGCGTGCGCCGCGCCCTGCTCGAACAACTCGACCCCAGCACCAGCCTGCCCGCCCCCGCCACGACCGACGACCTGCCGGCCGCCGAGCTGGCGAAGCGCCACGGCCTGGCACTCGATGCCGACCTGCTGTTCTTTCTGGAACTGATGCAGGCCAGCGAACGCCGCTCCCATTACTGGCAGGGGCGCGGCATGCGCCTGCTGGACCTGGCCTTGACCATCAACCGCCTCGGCGGCAACCCCGAAACACCGACCCAGCTGGCGGCCGCCGTATGCCTGCACGATCTGGGCATGGCCTTTCTGCCCCTAGCCATCCTGCACAAGAAGTCACGCCTCACGGACGAAGAGCGCCGACAAATGCAATCGCACACGAGCGTCGCCCACGAGATGCTCAAGCCCATGCCCGACTGGATGAGCGCGGCGCAAATCACCCTGCAACACCACGAACACGCGGATGGCAGCGGCTACCCCAAGGGCCTCAAGGAAGGTGAAATCCGTCCAGGGGCGCTTATCCTCAACATCGTCGACACCTTCGATGCGCGCACCCATGAGCGCGCCCATCAGACCCTGAGCAAACGCCCGCTGCTACGCGCCATCCTGGAAATCAACGGACTGGCCGGCAGCCAGTTCAGCGCCCACTGGGTCGACATCTTCAACCGCACCCTGCAGCAAGAACCCGAACTGGGCCACCGCTAACCCGCCGCCCAATGCTGTCGCTCTATCACGGCCATTGATACACCCCCGATCGTGCAGCGCGCCCCCCGTGCTAGGCTGTGGCTCTTTTCTGGGCGAGCCCGCCCGACGCCAATCGAGAGGAGCAATGGCATGGAAATCAACATCGGAATAGCCGAGCAAGACCGCGCCGCGATTGCCGAAGGCTTGTCGCGCCTGCTCGCCGATACCTACACCCTGTACCTGAAAACCCACAATTTCCACTGGAACGTCACCGGCCCGATGTTCAACACCCTGCACCTGATGTTCGAAGGGCAATACACCGAACTGGCACTGGCCGTCGACCAGATCGCCGAACGCATCCGCGCCCTGGGCTTCCCGGCACCCGGCACCTACGCCGCCTACGCGCGCCTGTCCTCGATCAAGGAAGAACAGGGCGTGCCGAGCGCACCGGACATGATCAAGCAACTGGTGCAAGGTCAGGAGGCGGTCGTACGCACCGCCCGCGGCATCTTCCCGCTACTCGACAAGGTCAGCGACGAACCCACCGCCGACCTGCTGACCCAGCGCATGCAGGTGCACGAGAAGACCGCCTGGATGCTGCGCAGCCTGCTCGACGCCTAGAATCATCCCCGACCACAAGCAACCGCCCGCTCTAAGCGGGCGCCTTTTGCTAGGCGCACGGCAGGCGCTTGTTCTATGCTTTGGCGATTCGCAACTGGCCACAGTGACGTGCATGAACCAGCCAACCAGAGCCCCCAGCATTATCGAGATGTTTCCGGAGGATACGCGCGAATCTGCCGCCCTGCTGAAACAGGCCGTGCCGTTGATGATGCGCCACGACATCCCGCCCAACCCCATGCACTACGCACTCTGGTACACCTACAGCAAGGGCACGGAACCCGAGCTCACTCGCCGACTGGACAAGATCACCAAGGACTTCGACAGCTTCCCAACTGAGACCGCCGCCAAGCTCTTTCGCGACTACATCATCCGCGGCGAGCTCGAAGAGGCCCGCGCCGGCCAGCAGCAGATCATCGAACTGGTCGACGACATCGAAAGCGATGTCTCGCTCAGCGTCCAGGGCGGCCGCAATTACCAGATCAGCCTGGAGCAGGGCCTCGCGGCGCTCCAGGAACCCTTTGTCGACGACCTGCCCAACGTGCTCAACGACCTGCAACAGAGCACCCAGCAGATGCACGATCAACAGGAAAAATTCCTCTACCGCCTGCGCGCCGCCCAGGACGAGATTCAGCACCTGCGCAGCCAGCTCGAGCGCGCCCACCTGGCCGCCACCCTGGACAGCCTGACCCAGGTATTCAACCGGCATGCCTTTACCCGCCTGTTGGAACAGGCCCTGAACAAGGGCCATCCGGGCCTGGCGCTGGTCATGCTCGACATCGACCACTTCAAGCAGTTCAACGACCAGTACGGCCACCCGCTGGGCGACCGGGTCCTGCAGCACGTCGGCCAACTCCTGCGCGACCTGTTACCGCCACGCGCCATGGCGGCACGCTATGGCGGCGAAGAGTTCTGCATCATCCTGCGCGAGTGCCACGACCTCGCCAGCGCGCACGCCTTCGCCGAACAGCTGCGCATCAAGATCCAATCGTTGCGCATCAAGGCCAGACGCACCGACCAGATCCTCGACAGCATCACCGCCTCCTTCGGCTTCGCTCTCGCCGAGGCTGGAGACACCGTGGAGAGCCTGCTCACCCGGGCTGATGACGCGCTCTACCAGGCCAAGCGCAATGGCCGCAACCAGGCTCGCCCCAGCCCCACGAAGGCCGAGCTCAGCGCCTGATTTGAGTGCCTCCCCCCCTTTGCGGTTAAATACGCCCTGTGCGCCGACCCGAAGCCTCGGAGCGACGCATAGGCCGACCCTGCACGCATCTTCAACGCCCCTCCTACCACGGCCAAGCGTGCAGCGCCGGCTCTTCCTCGCGCATCCTTTATAGTGAGTTCATCGAGCATGTTGAAAATCGTCCACCTCCTGACGGGCGTCGCCGCCCTGCTGCTGTCCCTGACCCCCACCCTAGACAGCGCTTCGCTGCCGTTCCTGCAACACCCAGACGCGCTCTGCCTCGCCCTGTATGGCCTGCTCAATCTGCTCCTGGCGCCACAGCTACCCATCTGGCACGCAGGCCTGCGTCACCAGCTGCAGAATCTGGTCTCCGCCATACTGATCCTCGCCACCCTGCTGCAGGCGCTGATCCTGCTTGCCCCCCTGGCACTGATCGCCAACCAGCCAGCCACCCTGTTCAGCCTGCTCGGCGCACTGCTCGCAGTAGGCTTGCACCTGGGCACCAACCTGCGCCTGCAGCATCGCGACACCAGTTCGCCAGAAAGTTCGGGCGACCGGGAAACCGGCACGGTCAAGTGGTTCAACACCTCCAAGGGCTTCGGCTTCATCTCCCGCGATTCGGGCGACGATATCTTCGTGCACTTTCGCGCCATCCGCGGCGAAGGCCATCGGGTACTGGTCGAAGGCCAGCGCGTCGAGTTCTCCGTCATGCAACGCGACAAAGGCCTGCAGGCAGAGGACGTGATAGCCGCCCCACCCACCCGCCGCTGATTCGACAAGCAATAAAAAGCCCGCAGAAAGCGGGCTTTTTATTCATCAGCCATCAGTAATGGGGGGGCGCCCCGCCATCTTCGGCAATGTCGAACTGCCCATTGATCTCCTCCTGACGCCTGGCCAAGGCCTCGAGCTGCAACTGCACGCGCTCGAGCAAGCGCTGCTGTGCAACCACCTCATCATTGAGTGCCTGAATAGTGTCATCCTGGAATGCCAGCCGGCTTTCCAGCTCGGTAACGCGCTCCTCTAGACTCATCGCTCATTCCTCGAAACGGAAGTCGTCGGTCAACACCAAGCGTAACTTAGCCTTGATCGCCGCCACCTCGTCCCCGCTATACGGCTGCGCCGCGTGCCTGCCCCATACAGGCGCGGGCCAGGCCGCATCGCTGCGGCGGCGCACGATAACGTGCATGTGCAGCTGACTGACCAAGTTACCCAGGGTCGCGACATTCATCTTGTCGGCGGCAAAAGTATCCTTGAGGGTCTCGGCCAGCAGCGTGGTTTCTTGCCAGAGCATCCGCTGATCCTCGGCATCCAGCTGAAACAGCTCGCTCACCTCCTCGCGACGCGGCACCAGAATGAACCACGGGTAATGCGCATCGTTCATCAACAACAGGCGGCACAGGGGGAAATCCCCCAGAGGCAACGCATCCTGCTGCAACCGCGAATCCAAGACGAACATACCACCTCTCCCATTTGACCTATCAATAACAACAGCTTAGCGCTACCGCCGGCGGCCAGGCACGGCCGGAGAAAGCCCGCCAGGATACGCTGGAAACGCAGCGGACTCATCCCGCCCTCGAGGACACCACACCCCAGCCACAGGGCACACCCGCTGTTTCTTCCCGTAATGAAAGTTGCGCCCACGTTACCGCCCCATGCCACCCGGGCCTGACATAACAGCACTCCCTCCACACCCGCGGATGACCGCAAAACACTACCCACACAGACGAAATAGCCCCAAAACCTCAGTTACAGGGCGACAATGGCGCCAATTCACAACATATCGACAACTGCAGCAAGACAAAATCATCAGAGCCCCAGGCACGACATGCACTTTGAGCACGACTCTTGCTATACGCTACGCCATTGCCCGGAATGCCCCACGGCAGACCTGCAAGACCCCGGTTTTCACAACCGGACACCGAAGAATACGTCGACGCTAAGGAGCGCAAGCGAAAATCTACAGAATTGCGACATGCATCATGGGCATTTGCGACACCCCCGTGATGAAAGCGCAACGAATAGATTGCAACTATCGCCAACTTTGACCGCGTGCTATAAGTTAGCGCCGACACAAAAAGAAAGAGCCGCCCATACAACAACTTACATGGGCAGCGCAACTCTTCTAAACCAAAGGAGCAGTCACGATGCAAGTGATGAAGTGGAGCGTAATCGCCCTGGCAGTCGCCGCGGGCACCACCCAAATGGCTTTCGCCTCTAGCCAGTCCGAATCCAAGGGTTTCGTTGAAGACAGCAGCTTCAACATCTTCAACCGTATTCTTTACCAGAACCGCGACTTCCGTAACGGCGCCGCCAACACCGCCGGCACTGGCGACAACGGCTACCGCGAAGAGACCGGCCTGGGCATCCGCCTGCTGTTCGAATCCGGCTTCACCCAAGGCACCGTCGGCGTAGGCTTCGACGCCCACAGCCTGAGCAGCATCAAGCTGGACAGCGGCAAGGGCCGCTTCGGCACCGGTCAGTTCGACAAGACTGGCGACGGCAGCGCCGATGACACCCAGAGCGAAGTAGGCGGCGCCATCAAGTTCCGCATTTCCGACACCGTTCTGAAGCACGGCAACCAGTTCGTTGGCAGCCCGGTATTCTCCACCGACGACAGCCGCATCCTGCCGGAAGTCGCCACCGGCACCCTGCTGACCAGCAACGAAATCGAAGGCCTGGAGCTGACCGCCGGCCGCTTCACCGCCCTGAGCAGCCAGACCAGCACCGACCGCGACACCTTTGGCCTCAACGAAGCCAACATCGTGGGTGCCAGCTACAGCTTCACCGACAACTTCAGCGGTGCCATCCACGCGTCCGACGTGGAAGACCACTTCAAGAAGAAGTACATCAACCTGAACTACAACCTGCCTCTGGCAGCCGAGCAGGCCCTGAACTTCGACTTCAACGCCTACAAGACCAACGACCAAGGTCGTAAGCTGTCCGGCGACATCGACAACAAGATCTGGAGCTTGGCTGCTGCCTACTCCATGGGCGCGCACAAGTTCACCCTGGCCCACCAGCGCTCCTCCGGCGACAGCGCCTATGCCTACGGCATCGACGGCAACGGCACCATCTGGCTGTCCAACTCGGTTCAGTTCTCCGACTTCGACCGTCAGGACGAGCGTTCCTGGCAGGCTCGCTACGACCTGAACATGGCCTCCTACGGCGTACCGGGCCTGAGCTTCATGACCCGCTACATCACCGGTGACAACATCGAAACCGGCATCGCCGGTGCCGGCGAAGGCAAAGAGCACGAGTGGGACATCGAAGCCAAGTACGTGATCCAGGAAGGCGCCGCCAAGGACCTTTCCTTCCGCGTGCGTAACGCCGTCTGGCGCGCCAACGGTGCCCAGAATGCACACTACAGCTCCGACGTGAACGACTTCCGTCTGATCGTCGAGTACCCGCTGAGCGTGCTGTAAGACCGAGCTAGTTCGCTAGCAAGGCATTAAGAAAAGCCCGGCTTCTGCCGGGCTTTTTCTTTTCTGCCTCCCCCGAGCAACCTAGGCTAGCGGCAGCGCATAGGTCCCGGTGACATGAGCCACCAACTCATCCTCACTGCCGGCCGAGTAGAGCGACACCTCGCACACCGCCTGACGCCGGCTCAAGCGCAGAATGCGCGCCTCGGCCAGCAGGTCCACCGGCCTGGGCTTGACCAGGAAGTTGATGTTCAGGTTCGCGGTCACCGCCATCTCCACCCGCCCCAGGCGCCCCAGCACCACCGCGTACATGGCCGCGTCGCCCAGGGCCATGATGGTCGGGCCGGAAATCGTGCCGCCCGGGCGCACCAGCCGGCCGTGAAACGGTACCCGCGCCAGCACCCCCGAGTCGTCCAGCCGGTCGATGCACAACCCCATATCCTCGGCCATCGGCAACCCCGCCCGGATCAGCGCCTGAACCTCTTGCGCCGTCATCGCCATAATCACCTCCCCAGTTCCCCGCTCATGCCGGCATCCTGTACGCCACAGTACAGGCACCGTACAATGCCGACCTATCAAACGCCCTTGCAACCGACATAACGGCCAATCATGCGTACCAGTCAGTTCCTGCTCTCGACCCTCAAAGAAACCCCTTCCGACGCCGTGGTGATCAGCCACCAGCTGATGCTGCGCGCCGGGATGATCCGCAAACTCGCTTCGGGTCTCTACACCTGGCTGCCGATGGGCCTGCGTGTGCTGCGCAAGGTGGAGAAGGTGGTGCGCGAGGAAATGAACGCCGCCGGCGCGCTCGAAGTGCTGATGCCGGGCATTCAGCCAGCCGAACTGTGGCAGGAGTCCGGCCGCTGGGAACAGTACGGCCCCGAACTGCTGCGCATGCAGGACCGTCACGGCCGCGACTTCTGCGCCGGCCCGACCCATGAGGAAGTGATCACCGACCTGGCGCGCAACGAGCTGAACAGCTACAAGCAGCTGCCGATCAACCTGTACCAGATCCAGACCAAGTTCCGCGACGAGATCCGTCCGCGCTTCGGCCTGATGCGCGGACGCGAGTTCATCATGAAGGACGCCTACTCCTTCCATGCGGACCAGGCCTCGCTGCAGGAAACCTACGACCGCATGCACCAGGCGTACTGCAACGTGTTCAGCCGCCTGGGT
Source organism: Pseudomonas lalucatii (assembly GCF_018398425.1). NCBI lineage: Bacteria > Pseudomonadati > Pseudomonadota > Gammaproteobacteria > Pseudomonadales > Pseudomonadaceae > Pseudomonas > Pseudomonas lalucatii. The sequence goes on from NZ_JADPMV010000002.1 coordinate 451,234, forward strand.
CTGAACTTCCGCCCCGTGCAGGCCGACACCGGCTCGATCGGCGGCACCGGCTCCCACGAGTTTCACGTCCTGGCCGAGTCCGGCGAGGACGACATCGCCTTCAGCGACAGCTCCGACTACGCCGCCAACATCGAGAAGGCGGAAGCCGTACCGCGGGAAACCGAACGCGGGGCCGCGACCGAAGAATTGCGCCTGGTCGACACCCCCAACACCAAGACCATCAATGACCTGGTGGAAGGCTACGACCTGCCCATCGAGAAGACCATCAAGACCCTGGTGGTGCAGGGTGCCGAGCCCGGCACCCTGATCGCCCTGATCATCCGCGGCGATCACGAGCTGAACGAGATCAAGGCCGCCAATCTCGAGCAGGTCGCCAGCCCCCTGACCATGGCCTCCGAAGCCGAGCTGCGCGCCGCCATCGGTGCCGGCGCCGGCTCGCTGGGGCCGCTGAACCTGCCGCTGCCCTGCATAGTCGATCGCTCGGTCGCCCTGATGAGCGACTTCGCCATCGGCGCCAATATCGACGACAAGCACTACTTCGGCGTCAACTGGGAGCGCGACCTGCCACTGCCGGCGGTGGCCGACCTGCGCAACGTGGTGGCCGGCGACCCCAGCCCCGACGGCAGGGGCACCCTGGTGATCAAGCGCGGCATCGAGGTCGGACACATCTTCCAGCTCGGCACCAAGTACAGCGAAGCGCTGAACTGCCAGGTACTGGGCGAGAGCGGCAAGCCGGTCACCCTGACCATGGGTTGCTACGGCATCGGCGTGTCGCGGGTGGTGGCGGCCGCCATCGAGCAGAACAACGACGAGCGCGGCATCCTCTGGAACGACGCCCTGGCGCCCTTCCACATCGCCCTGGTACCGCTGCGCTACGAAACCGAGGCGGTACGCGAGGCCACCGACAAGCTGTATGCCGAACTCAGCGCCGCCGGCTACGAGGTGCTGCTCGATGACCGGGACAAGAAGACCAGCCCGGGCATCAAGTTCGCCGACATGGAGCTGATCGGCATCCCGCACCGCATCGTGGTCAGCGATCGCGGCCTGGCCGACGGCAATCTGGAATACAAGAGCCGCCAGGAAACCGAGGCGCAGGCCGTGCCCGTCGGCGACATCCTGTCCTTTATCCAGGCACGCATCAGCCGCTGATTTCAGCCCTTACCAAGAGCCATCATGTTCAAGCGAAGCTCCCTCCGCCTCGTCGGCGCCGCACTCTGCGGCGCTGTCTTTATCAGTGGCTGCGCCAACCAGTTGCCGCAGCGCAGCGAACATGAAGAGCGCATCGAGCGCAAACTGCTGGCCCACAGCCTGCAGATCGATGTCGGCGAGCCTGGCGTGCTCGAACTGCCGCAACGTCGCGTGCGGATACAGGAACAGAAGACCTTCGAGGTCACCGCCTTCGAGGTCACCCGCCGCTACGACCGCTACACGCCCTACCAGCCGTGGCGCGAGCTCTATGAAGTGCCGCTCGGTGCGATGGCCCTGGTCGCCGGTATCGGCGCCAATGTGCTCAACGTCGTGATGCTCGGCCGCCTGCCCGACAGCGCCACCAAGGACTGGATCAGCTACGGCTTCGCCGGCCTCAACCCGGCGATGAACGTCGAGTCCAACGGCCGCTCACAGCAGAACCTCGCCAGCCTCGAGGAACAGCGCCAGGACGCGCGCCTGGAATACTCGAGCCTGCCCTGGGCCGAGCGCCCGGTATTGGTCAGGGCCGCGGAGCAGAGCCATGAGCTGCTGACCGACCGCAACGGCGTCCTGCGCCTCAATCTGCTCGACAGCCCGTTCGCCGAGCAGGACGCCAGCCGGATCGGCACCCTGCAGCTGCAAGTCGAAGACCCACAGGATGCCGCCCGGGCGGACGCGACCCTGCTGGTCAGCCGCACCCTGCGCGGCAAGCTGCAGGAAGCGCATGGTTTGATCTACGACGACCTGGAAGACGACGACGTGTCGCAATGGGTGCACCGGGTCAAGCGCCTGTCGGAGCTGGGCCTGGAAGAAGAAGCCAGCGAACTGGAGCAGAGTCTGATCGAACTGAGCCGCAACGACCCGGAGTTGCAGGAGAGCTTCCTGCAAGCCCTGACGCGAGATGCCGGACGCCTGGTCGCCGACCCCGGCGCCGACTGAAGCGGACATGGCCCTGCGCCTGAGCCTGCTGCTGTTGCTGGCATGGCTGTGCTCGTCCAGCCATGCCGCCCTGCGCCAGGCCCCGGAACCCGAGCTGCGCGAACTGCTGCAGCGCACCGTCGCCGAAGCCGACAGCTTTCAGGATCGCTTCGACGCCGAAGTCTGGCTGATGGACATGTCCACCCGCCTGCGGCGCTACATCCCCGCGGCCAGCGAACGCCTCGCCCTGCTCCGTCTGGTCCACCGCGAGGCCAGCAGGGCCGGACTGCGCCCCGACCTGGTGCTGGCCCTGATCCACGCGGAAAGCCACTTCGACCGCTTCGCCCTCTCCGCCGCCGGCGCCCAGGGCATGATGCAGGTCATGCCGTTCTGGAAAGGCGAACTCGGCCGGCCGCAGGACAACCTCACCGACAACGCCACCAACCTGAGGTATGGCTGCACCATCCTCAGCTTCTATCTGCGCAAGGAAAACGGCAATCTCAGTCGCGCCCTGGCACGCTACAACGGCAGCCTCGGCCAGCAGCGCTATCCCGCCAAGGTGATCGGATTCTGGCACGACTTCTGGTACGTCAAACCCTGAGCATCATCGACGCCTCGGCAGGCGCGAAACCCGGCGCTCAACGTCGCAAGACAAACCCGGCGATGCCCTGCAGGGGCTGTTCCTGCAAGTCGACGGCAGTCACCTGGGCACCGCTCGGCCCATGCTCCAGCCAGGCGGTCAGGGCCCGCACCGCAGGCTCATCGCCCTCGGCCAGCACTTCGACCCGACCATCCTCTAGATTACGCACCCAGCCCTGCAGGCCCAGGCGTTCGGCCTGCTCGACGGTACTCTGGCGGAACCACACGCCCTGCACCCGGCCGCTGACGTAGCCGTGCACACATATCTGCGCCATAGCCCTACTCTCCTCCACGCAACCTATCCAGGTGAGCCGCCAGCCCGGCGGCGGTCTGCTCCCCCAGCAAGCGCTCGCGCAGCCGGCCACGGTCATCGACGAGGTAGGTGACTGGCAAGACCTCGCTGCGGGGCAACTGGTAGCGTGCGGCCGGATCCTGCTGCAACACCGTGAACTCGATACTTAGCGCCTGCGCAGCCGAACTGAGTTCCGCGCCCTGCAGGCCATCGAAGTTCACCCCCACCACCCTCACCGACCGATCGTGCAACTGTCTGGCCAGGGCGTTCAGCTCGGGAATCTCGCTGCGGCACGGCGCACACCATTCCGCCCAGTAATTAATCACCAACCACTGGCCTTCCAGCTGCTCAGCCGCTACCTTTCGTCCATGCTGGTCGACACCGATGTCTTCAGCGCAGCTTGCCAGGATCAGGCAAGCACAGAGCCCCACAACAGTTCGCATGACAGCCTGGAGTCGCATTCCCATGCCTTCGATCCTCGTCCGCTCAGGGTTGATATGACGCTCGATGCCTTGCGCCTGGAGGTGCCGGACATCCTCGACAACGCCACCGCCTCGTTAGCCGACCTCAACGAGCAGCTGGCGCAGGCCCGCCTGCAACCCCACGAGACGGGGCTGCAACTGGTACTCGGCCTGCTGTTCAGGCTCAACCGCAGTGCCATGACCTTACTCGAAAGGCAACGCGCGCTGCAAAGCTTCAGCGACCAGTTCCGCCACTTTGCCGGTATCTACGGTGCCGACACCCAGCCGCCAGCACTCTTCGCGCACCTGTGCAGCGAGCTGGCCGGCGGCTTCAAGCGCCTGCTGCTCCAGATACTGCAAGGCCACCAGCCTTCCCGCCCGCACCTGGCCTGGTGCCTGTACATGGCCCAGCACTTCCATGCCCAGAGCCTGTTGCGCCACTACCAGCGCTACCATGAGCCGCCCCCCCATCTGTGGCGCGATAGCCACCTGCTGTACTGGATAGGCGAACACCAGGAGTGCCTGGACGAACCGGTCGCGGTGACCTTCACCCCACAGCCGGCCAACACCCTGCGCGGCCTCTATCAGCAGATGCTGTTACTGGCCCTGAGCAATCCCTTCCATCTTGCCGAAGGCGAGTGTTTCCGGCTCTTCGGCGCCCTGGCCCGCCTGGCTGGCTTGCCGCGCCTGCTGCCCTGGGACGAAGAGGATGCCGCCGGCCCGACAGTCGACCTCACCGAGTCACAGGCTTGCCTCGGCTACGACCAGGCGCCCGATGGTGACATCGCCTATCGGCGCCACTTCGAACTGGGCGCCCTGCTGGTCGCCCTGCATGAACCGGCCCCCCTGCAGAGCGCCGAGGAAAGACGGCTGCTGGAACAGGTTCAGCACCACTGGCTCGGCCGCCAGCAACGCCGTCATCCCCGCGCCGAACAGATCGTCCCGTGCAACCTGGTCGTCGGCCTGACGGCCATCCACGCCCAGCTCCTGGAACATCGTCCAGCACTCGCCCCGGTCCAGATGCTCGATGCCAGCCCCGGTGGCGCACGCCTGCTGTGCAACCCGGACCTCGCCGTGCAGCTGTCCGTCGGCCAACTGGCGCTGCTGCTGACCGGCAGCACTCCGACCCTGGGACTGGTGCGCTGGCGCCACATCAACGAGGAGGGCCTGCACCTGGGCTTGCGCTACCTCAAGGGCCTGCCGCGCCCGGCCTGGCTACGCCGTGCGCCAAGCGCACAAACCCACCCGGGCGTACTGCAGAGCACCCCGGCGCCAGGCAATGGCTGGCACCACGGCCTGTGGCTGCCCAGCGATCAGTTCGACGAAGGGGAGAACCTCTGGCTGCAGCTGCCCGGCGCGAACAACCAAAGGGGCCTGCTGCTGCCGGCCGCCAACCTCAGCACCCTGGCCGTCACGCGCCACCCGCTGCAGGTGGTGTGAGGCGCGAGAAACTGCGAGAGCGATCACGCCCTGCGGCGGCCAAGCGCACAGAATCGCCGCGCCACCCTGCCTATACTTCCGGGCCTCAGCTTGATTCACCCGCCATCAGCCTGGAAGACAGCGACCATGACCCAAGCCCACGACAAGTTGATCGGCCAGGTGCCGGCACGCATCGTCGAAGTTGCCCGCTTACAGGTCACCCCCTACGAAGGGCGTGTCGCCGAGTACAATGTCGCCACCTGGCTGCAACTGCCAGGACTGGCCAACCTGCCCGTCTCCCTGCTGATCGGTTACCGCGATGGCGACAAACGCCGCGAAGTCGCTGTGGACCACGGCAAGGTCAATGCACACGGCAAGATCCTGCTCTCCGGCATCGCCCGCCTGGCGGTCAGGCACAGGATAGACGACATGCAGGTGCGGCTGCGCTCGGCAGTGCCGGCACAAAGCCTGGTGGTCGAGGAACTGTTCGTCCAGGCGGTCGAGCTCGCGCGCAACGACCACGGCCAGGCGCTGGCGAGCAGCCAGGCCTAAGCGGACTCCAGCCCGCGCCCTCCGGCGCCCTCGAGCGCCTGCAGCGGTTCGGCCGGCGCGGCGCGCTCCTGCGATTGTCGCAGCGACTCCGGCCAGCGTGCGAAGCGCAACCCGGTAATCCGATTCAGGCGCTCCAGCGCCTCCTCAGGCGCGCGCCGGGAGAGATGGATCACCTTGCCTTTGGTCGTCATTGCTCGTCTTTCCTCTCAGACAATCCCCGACCGCCTGGCAGCACGATCGCAGCATGGCGGTAACAATGCCAGAAGCATGCCACCCCACGACCCTATGGATTCGGGCGCTCTCGAGCGCGAATCACACCATCGCCACGCCGCAAACTGACGTTTTGCGTCACTCCCGTGGCGTATGCAGCCAATCCGCCAGGCTTTCGCCGAATAGCGTGGCCTGCTCCTCATGCAGCCGCTCCAGCGCACTGCGCAACGCCGGATACCAGGGCTCATCCAGTTGCGCCGGCAGTTGGCCGAGTCGCGGCAATGGCCAGGGGCTGTGACTCAGCAAGTGCTGCAGACTGTAGTGCGCCAGGTCACGACTCAACACCCAGCCCCCTGCGCCGGTCGGTGCGACCAGCTGCTGGCTCTCGAGAAACGCTAGCACCTCCTCCCACTCGTGTTCAGGCAGGGGCCAGCCCTGGCGCTGCAGATCGCGGTGGTAGACCTTCGCCCCGGACTGCTGGCACTCGTGGAATACCCGCAGAATCGCCAGCACCACCAGCAAGCGCGGCACGGCTCGCCGTCGCCATTGCTGGGTATTGCCCAGGTTGCACACCAACTCGGCGCCCAGCAGCACGAGTAACCAGGACAGGTAGATCCACAGGAGGAACAGCGGCACCGTGGCGAAGGCGCCATAGATCAGCTGATAGCCGGGAAACAGCCGCACATACAGGCCGAACAGGGCCTTGGCCAGCTCGAACAGCACCGCGGTGAACAGCCCTCCCATCAGGGCATGGCGCAGCGGCACCCGGGCATTGGGCACCGAGGCATAGAGCAGGGTGAAGGCCGCCACGCTGAAGACCAGGGGCATCAGGCTTAGCAGGGTCTGCGCGCCGAGCAGCGCATCGGGCCCGGAGATCAACGACAACGAGGCGATATAGGTGCTGATGGCAAAGCCGGCCCCTAGGAGGATGGGTCCCAGACTGAGGATCGCCCAATACAGCAGGAAGCTCGATACCCCGCGACGCGCCTGGCGCACCCGCCAGATGGTGTTGAAGGCCTTCTCTATGGTCACCAGCATCCAGAACGCGGTGACCGCCAGCACCACGACACCGACCCAGGTCAACTGCCGCGCCTGGGCAGTGAAGTCGCGCAGGTAGCCCTGCACGGTCTCGCCGGCCGAAGGTACGAAATTGCGGAAGATGAAGCTCTGGATCTGCTCGCCCGTCCCCTGGAAGGCCGGTATGGCGGAGAGCATGGAGAAGGTGACGGTCATCATCGGCACCACGGCGAACAGCGTGGTGTAGGTCAGGGCCGCGGCGTTGTTGGCGCCGCGATCGGCGAAAAAACGCTGCAGGAGGAAGCGCCAGAACTCCAGCCAATCGGTGAAACGCTGCCCCATGCCCTCTCCTTAGCTAAGCTGACCCGCCCAGCCCAGTGTCGTACTGTTCTGACTCGCGCCCCTACGCGGTTAGAATAGCCGCCACTCGACTCGAGATGCGAACTCCTATGACCGACCTGACCCTGTACCACAACCCACGCTGCTCGAAATCCCGCGGCGCCCTGCAACTGCTTGAGGAGCGCGGCCTGAATCCGAGCATCGTGCGCTACCTGGAAACCCCGCCCAGCGCCGCGCAGCTGCAGGCGCTGCTGGACAAGCTGGGCATCGGCGCCCGCCAGCTGCTGCGCAGCGGCGAAGAGGAATACCGCAGCCTCAATCTGGGCTCGCCCGACCTGAGCGAGGCGCAGCTGATCGAGGCCATGGTCAAGCACCCCAAGCTGATCGAACGGCCGATTCTGATCGCCGGCGACAGGGCGGTGATCGGCCGCCCGCCGGAGAAGGTGCTGGAGCTGCTCCCTTGAACCCGCCCTACATTCTGGTGCTCTACTACAGCCGCCATGGCGCCACGGCGGAAATGGCCCGGCAGATTGCCCGCGGCGTCGAGATGAGCGGCCTGGAGGCACGCCTGCGCACCGTCGCCCCGGTGTCCACCGAATGCGAAGCCGTCGCGCCGGATATCCCCGACGAAGGCGCGCTCTATGTCAGCCTCGACGACCTGAAGCACTGCGCCGGCCTGGCCCTGGGCAGCCCGACGCGCTTCGGCAACATGGCCGCACCACTGAAATACTTCCTCGACGGCACCAGCAGCCTGTGGCTCAGTGGCGGCCTGGTCGGCAGACCGGCCGGCGTCTTCACCTCCACCGCCAGCCTGCACGGCGGCCAGGAAACCACCCTGCTGTCGATGCTGCTGCCGCTCATGCACCACGGCATGCTGATCACCGGCCTGCCCTACAGCGAGTCCGCCCTGCTGGAGACCCGCGGCGGCGGCACGCCCTATGGCCCGAGCCACCATGCCGGCGCCGACGGCAAGCGGGCCCTCGACGAACATGAGATCGCCTTGTGCCGCGCCCTCGGCCAACGCCTCGGACGGATCGCGCAGAAACTGGAGGGCACCCGTGGCTAGAACCGCAAAACCCCTGCCCGCCCTGGCCTGGCTGAAGCCGCGCCTGGCGATCAGCCGCGCCATCAGCCTGCTCAGTTTCCTCGCCCTGACCCTGCTGTTGCTGGTGTGGAACCTGGCGTTCGCCGAGCTGCCGGACAAGCTGCTGTGGGTGATCCTGGCCTTTCAGCTGACGCCGCTGCTACTGCTGGCCCCGGGCCTGATCCTCGGCCATGCCCGCACCCACGCCTGGACCTGCTTCGTGGTCAACCTGTACTTCATCCAGGGCGTGCTGGCCGCCTTCGACCCATCCAAGGCGCTGTTCGGCTGGCTGGAAACCCTGCTGAGCCTCAGCCTGTTCTGCGCGGCCTTGATGTATACCCGCTGGTGCTTCCAGTACAACCGCAAGCTGGCCGGGGAAAGCTGACCAGTGCGATCGCCCGCCACCCCGACCGGGCCTGCAACACCGCCGGCGCCTCGGCGCCCGCGCGGCCATCACCAGCCCAGGGTTTCCTTCAGGAAGGGAATAGTCAGCTTGCGCTGGGCCTGCAGCGAGGCCTGATCGAGGCGCTCGAGCAGCTCGAACAGCGCACTCATGCTGCGCTCGCCACGGGTGAGGATGAAGCGGCCGACCTCGTCGCTCAGGTTCAGACCGCGACGCGAGGCACGCAGCTGCAGGGCGCGCAGCTTGTCCTCGTCGGACAGTTCATGCAGCTGGAAGACCAGGGCCAGGGTCAACCGCGACTGCAGGTCGGGGAGCGCGACCGGCAGCTCCCGCGGCGACCGGGCGGCGGCCAGCAGCAGGCGCCGGCCGCTGTCGCGCAGGCGGTTGAACAGGTGGAACAGGGCCTCCTCCCAGTCGCTGCGGCCGGCCACGGCATCCAGCTGGTCGAGGCACACCAGCTCGCACTGTTCGAGGTTGTCCAGCAGATCCGGGCCGTAGGCCACGACTTCCGCCAGCGGCAGGTAGACCGCCGGCTCACCGCGCTGCTCGAAACGCAGGCAGGCCGCCTGCAACAAGTGACTGCAGCCCACGCCGGCACCGCCCCACAGGTAGATCAGGCTCTCCGTCCAGCCTGCCTCGGCCTCGCACAGGCGCTCGACATAGCCCAGCGCGGCGGCGTTGGCCCCCGGATAGTAGTTGGCGAAGGTGGCGTCATCGCGAAGACGAACGCCTAATGGCAATTGAATGGGCGTCATGCAGGACTCGGCGGTTCGTCGGAGCCGCTGGCGGACTCTCCGTAAAGAGCGGAAAGTTTATAGCCTTCTGCGCCCTAAGTCATTGATGGATAACGCATGTCTTTGCTGGGCCTTCCTAGCCCTTGCCTGCCCGCCCTTGGGCTTTGAGGGCCATTGCCGGCCTGTGTTTTCGACACTTTTTCGACACGCGTGCTAGACAGCCGTAGCCCCTATCAGTAGCGTCTAGCCATCACGGTGTCGTATCCGTTTCACACCCGATCTTGTCTCAAGCCGTTTTCTGTCCTGCCTGTGTCCTGTTTACCGTTTGGACAGGTATGCACTTCAATAGCTTAGTGCATGGCAGGGAACGCTATCGGACACCTGGAAGGTTGTTATACGACAGCAGTATCACCTAATTAATAGCTAGGCAAGTTCACAAAGGTTCGCAATGAAAGCCTGGAAGAAATACCAAGAGGACGCAGCGGAATACTTCCGCACTTTAGGTCTAAATGCATCCACAGACGTACCGGTAAAAGGTGTGAGAACCAGTCATGACGTGGACGTACTAGTAACATCACATTATGTAGGGTTCGACGTCACTTGGGTTGTAGAGTGTAAGTACTGGAAAACACCGGTAAACAAGCTGCACGTGCTCGCACTAAGAGAAATAGTTTCTGATGTAGGTGCTGACAGGGGAATCCTACTATCAGAGTCAGGCTTTCAAAGTGGCGCAATTGAAGCTGCAAATCTAACGAACATTCAAGTAACCTCACTTTCTGAAATCAACCAAAGTGCAGCTCCTAGCATTTACGCAATGCGCCTTAGAGACCTATTCGACCGAACCGGCATCTGCAAGGAACGATATTGGGATATACCCAAAAGGGAGCGCATTGAATATGGCCTCAGGGCCGATGTGGGTGAAATAGATTACTCCGGAGCGAGAGCAATTGATATGTGCATCGATCTGCTAACAAAAGCATTCAGAGGAATTTATCCATTTCAAAGTAATGACATAGAAGTATTTCTGAAATTTGGAAAAGACAAATACTTTGAATCACCAGCTGAAGTCGTAGATCTAGTTCATCAAAAAATTTCAGAACTGGAAGCTAAGCTAGACACCTACGAATCCACAAGAAAGCATGCCTAACTCTCGTGAATAGAGATGGTGAGCCTTATCAGTTATTGGCAAGAACAAAAGCGTGACCAACTTAAATAATGGAGTGAACATGTCAAAATATCTGGTTGAACTTATTGGTAGCAGGCAGTCTGGCACAATGAGCAAAAGCTATACCGTTGACGCCGAAAGTGAATCCAATGCTGAAAAATCCGCAATGGCAAAGCTGCGTTCGGATATTTTCTTTACGCAATACTCTTGGTCTGTAAAGCGAATCCAAAAGCGATAACAGCACTCTAAAAGAGCGCAATAGTTCAACTTGATTAGAGTACCTAACAAACTGGTAAATCGTTCGCTTTGCTCACTGGGACGGGCCAAAGCCCGCCCCCTTAATCAAACGTTGCCTAGTTCGACCTAAGGTATCTATATGCCCACTATCCGACTTGAAGAGCGAAGCGATGATGGCACGATTCTGGATACCTTAAGCGGCGAGGTCTCCGACTCCGACTGGAAAATACTTACCAAATTCTTATCTCACCTTGACCGCGCTACGGAATGCAGCCTTATTCGCCGAGGAATCCCTAAAATATCCGGCATAAAATGGGAAGCAGGTGAAATGAAATTTAACGCCGAAAGCTATTCCAACGCCGAACTGTACGAACTATTACATGTGCTACGACCATTGATCCTCCATAACGAGCCCGCTTCTTTCGGAGCCGTTCGCGCCACCCTGGGTAGATGCTTTAAAAATAAACGCTTCTCAAACCACCTGAAAGAACTGCAACATATATTCGACCATGGACAATTAGCAGCCTTCATGCAGGTATCCATCGGAGAACAGCCACTATTTGATAGTTCTTTACTTCGTATATGGCTGAACGGCACTCAGTACCATACTGAAGAAGAAAAAGCCGCTGCATGGAGCGAAATAGAAGCTGACCTTACGACCGAAAACGCACGAGCAATTGTCATCAACCAGTTAAAAGACAAAGTATTTGCACTACTGCTTTTAGGACACATAGCAAGAACCATCACAAACGAAAGTGTGTGAGCAACCGTAGCAGCTGGCACTCAAATCGCTCGTCACGCTCACTGGAACGCGCTAAAGCCCGCTCCTTTACCAAACCGTTAGAATAGCTACCACCTAGTCTCTATAATTCAAGCCAATACTTGCTCTACAGTTTCTGCGCTCGATGCTGCCTTCTTTGTGCGGCCAGCAGGCACGGTCCTTCATGCTCGGCGTTTGCTTGATGACGGTGACCTTCATTTTTGCAGCTGGCTTTGGCTGTTCAACTGGGCTAGGTGGCTCGGTGAAGCTAACTACGTTGTTAGCGCCGCGCGGGATGTAGTTGTTATCGTTGAATACGGTTTGCTTGGGTGGGGCGTTCGCCACTTCGGCTTGGCCGGGAGCTGGGCTGGCTTGAGCTTGCTGGTCGCGCCTTGCCTGTTCTTCGACAATTCTGTCCCAGTCCTTGCTTGCTACTGGTTCTGGCCGAGTAATCTCGGCGACCGGGGCTGGCCTGGAATGGGTGTTCTTGTTGGCCAGGTTCTGCACTGTGCCTTTCAGGAAAGCCGAGCCTGCTGCGTGGAGCATGGCCAGCGTGACGCATGTGCCGATGATTCCTGGGATGAACCATGCCACGGCATTACGTCTGCGGGGATTTGTTCGTATGTAGTCGGGGGCGTCGTTCCAATCAGCCTTCACTTTCCCTCTCCCTTGTCCCTCGGGCGTACCAGCGCCTAGTCACTTCCGTTGTGATTGCTATCCCGCGTGTTGACTGGTCAAGTTTCGGTTGGCTTCGTCGTATTCGGGGCTGGTCTGGCCTTTATCCGGCATAACCTCACCAGTCATCAGCCACCAGCGATAGCCCGGGTACAGCGTCCCGAGCTGCTCAATTTCTTCCGCACTAATCCTCGCCTTGCCTCGCTTAATACTTTGCCACCTCACGTATTCCTTGCTGTTTACCTCAGCAAGGTCTTTGAGGCTCGTCGTCTCAAGCAATTCAAGGGCTCTATCAAGCATTCGGGTGCTCATTGTCAAAGACAATCGTATGGACTATTGCCATATCTGCAGAGTTTATGGATGATTTCCATATGGACATATTCCATATTACTAGCCCAACAAAGACCAACATAGTGCAGGAAAGCCCATGGACTTGGAAGAAAGCAACCTCACTCCGAAAGGCCTGCTCCCGACCCCGCCGGTTCTGCCCTGGCGCGAGTTCGCGGATTGGATTCGCATGGCCGACGACCACAACACCGTATGGGGCTGGATTCGTAACGGCTACATCCCCTCACACAAGGTAGGTAAGCACGTCATGGTCAACGTGGCACTGCTGACCCAGCAACTTTTGGAAAAGGAGTGGTTGGCATGAGCAAAGCCGATGAGAGCCTGGACCTCTGTAGCGTCATCACCTTCGCCGAAATGAGCGGCATATCGGTCGAGGAGGCGATTGGCTGGGTGGACAACGGAACGATCCCCAGCCTGAAGCTGGCTGACTTCCGCATGGTCAACCTGGCTCGCCTGCGTGAAGACCTGCTCAAGGGCAAGACCGCCTTCAAAGAGGGGGACTACAGCCATGTCTAGCCAATGTGTTGCCCTGGATGCAGCCACCGCTCTTGGCTACATCGGTCAAGCCGTCCTTGTGGAGTTGGTGTGGGACGATGACCCGGAAGCCATCTGGCGTTTCAAGCACATCGTTGGCGTGGTGTTGCCCGTCGAAGGTGTTTACGAGGATGGCTATTTCCTGACTGTTCCCTTCAACGACAGCACCGATTTTCCGACCGAAATTTTCTTCAACACCATCCGAACCATTCGGGCGATGCGGTACCGCGACCGGCACGGTTCCGGCAACGTACTGGGCCGTATCGCCCGTCCTAACCAGGCTGGGTCAAGGGCCGCGCTCCCGGCTCGTCGGAACAGCTCCATCGTTCCGGCGAACGGAAGCACGGGCGCAGCGCACCCTTGACGCACCACGGCCATGAACAGCCTATCCGTGGGAGCAAGGGGCAGCTTTTCCGCCCCGCGCTCCCGAGCCCTCGGCGGCAAGAGCGGGATGACAAGGGCAGAGCCCTTGGTGTGCTTCGCCTCTGCCCAGCACCCGCGCCAAGCCCCTGTCTCCCTCGCTGATCGCCCCCGCCTGCTGCACCTTCCGGCCCTGCCGGATGCTCGCCCAGTCCTGCTCGGACTTCTTTTGCTGCTGATTCTCGCCGCGCCCTGGAGTAGCGGGGTAGTCGCCGTGCCGCCGGGCAATCAGCAGTCAGCCATCGGGATAGATGAAAGCGTCAGCTGCGGGCGCGGCGGCACAGGTGTGCGCGAGGCACGAGCGCGCAGGTGCGCCGCCCGCCAGCTGACGTCCCTGTAACACGTCAGATAAATACCAAATGAACAGGCCAGTACTGGTCAATGTTGGAGAACTGAAAAATGAAAGCAAAGGATCAGATTCGGTTAAACGTCGATGGCTTCGAAAGCCCAACCGGCCGCCTGTTCGTTGAGCGGGGCAACGCCAAGATCACCGACCTGTCGAAAGTCCGCCTGCTGCGTTGCGGCGTCGACACGGTGCGTCAGCTGTACCGGGGCATGATCCGCCCGGAAGTCATGGCGCTGTTCGAAACGCCAGGAGTCATGGTCGACTTTGCCGACCAGCGCTGGCACTCCGGTCGTGTCGGCCGTGACTCGGGCTACCAGTACAAACTGCAGAACGCCGACCTGGGCATCATCCTCTTGGTGAAGAACTTCAACGCCAAGCTCGACAACATCGGCCCGCACCTGAAAATCGAGGTGTCGCCCCACGCCATCGACGCCCTGTCGCCGGAGCGTCTGCAAGAGCACCTGGACCACTACGCCGACGCCGTGTTGAGCCACCTGGAAATCAACCAGTGCGCGGTTCATCTGGCGTTGGACCTGCAAGGCTGGACGCCGCCCGCCGATCTGGTCGCCCGCATGCATTGCAAGGCCCGCACGCACCGCGATATTTCGGGCATCAGTGAGGTCAGCTGGGCCACCAAGTCGAGCGTCTACGGCCGCGGGGAAACGTCCATGTTCGGTTCGGCCGGTGGCGTGCAGCTGGCCATCTACAACAAGACCGAACAGGCCCGCGCCACCGACAAGCTCGACTACTGGGAAAGCGTCTGGAAGCGGCGCGACAGCTTCGACGCAGACGACCCCAACAACTACGACCCGGAGCAAGACGTGTGGCGGGTGGAGCTGCGCTATCACCACTCGATCATCCAGCAGTTCGCCAGCGGCTCCATTGATGTGCGGACGGGTGAGGCCATCGACACTCGCTCGTTTGCCGCCTTCTCGGGCCACTTGGACGGTTTGTGGCGCTATGGCCTGGGGCAGTTCAAGTTGCTGGCTCGCCCTGGTCATTTCGAGGCGATCTGGACCCTGATTCGCGATGACGTGCGGGTCGATCTGCCGGTGGACTCCCTGCTCGATCAGACCGAGTACAAGCGCTACTACAAGACGTCGCGGGGCTTCTCGGGCAAGAACGTGGAGCTGTTCCTGGGAAACTTCGTAAGCCTACTGGCAAGGGAGCGGGTGGGCGCAAAAAAGGCGTTCTCCACCCTAAAACAATGGGACTGTTGGCCCGTTATACGGGATCACTACGCGGCCAAGGAAAAGACTGAACGGGACATTTACCGGCACATCAAAGACCTGCTCGAGGAACGACAGGTGAGGTGGGGGCGTGCGGTCTGATGGCGATTGAGCAGCTACCAGACGGCCGCTGGCGGGTCGATGTAGAGCCCATCAAGGGCAAGCGCTTCCGCAAGACCGTGAAGACCAAGGCCGAGGCCCAACGCTTCGAAGCCACCAAGCGCGCCGCGATGATCCAGCCGACCAACTGGAACCCCAAGCCAAAGGATCGCCGCAAGCTCTCCGAACTGGTCCAGCGCTGGTACGATCTGCATGGGCATTCGATCACCAGTGGCAGGCGTCGCACGAACACCCTTCTGCTTATGTGTCAGCGCCTGGGCGATCCGCTCGGGACCAAGCTGACTGGGGCCCACCTCGTCGAGCTGCGCCGGCGGGAGCTAGAGGCCGGGGCCGTCCCCAAGTCGATCAACAACCGTTTCACCTATCTCAAAGCCGTGTTCAACGAGCTGCACCGCCTGGGTGACATCGACTACCCGAACCCACTCGCCAAGGTAAAGCCACTCAAGTTCCAGGAACGGCAGCTGTCGTACCTGACGGCAAAGCAGATTCCCCAGCTGCTCGACGCCCTGGATAGCAGCCGCTCCAGCTGTGTGCGCCTGGTTGCTGAGGTGTGTTTGGCGACGGGGGCCAGGTGGTCGGAGGCTCAGGGGCTGACCCGCGATCTGATCCGCCATCAGACCGTGACCTTCACCAACACCAAATCGAAGCGCCTGCGGGTCATTCCGATTAGCCAGGCATTGGAGCAGCGACTTACGGCCTATCTGGACGATCACGGACGCTTCACCGATTGCAGCCGGGCCTTTCGTATTGCCGTCGCACACTCGGGCATCGCCCTGCCGCGAGGCCAGTGTTCGCATGTGCTGCGCCACACCTTCGCGTCTCACTTCATGATGAGTGGCGGGAATATCCTCACGCTAAAGGAGATTCTCGGCCACGCCTCGCTGACCATGACGATGCGCTATGCGCACCTGTCGCCTTCCCATCTGCGCGATGCGCTGAAGCTCAACCCGCTGGACGGTTTCGACACTTCTTCGACACCTGCGACCAAGCCGAAAAAGAAAAACCTTAAAAATCAATCAGGTGGTGCCACGAAACCGTAGGTGTCTGATTGTTTATAGAAATCATGGGCATGACGCAGCAAAACCATTATCACCGCGGCCACCGGCAGGGCCAGCAGCACGCCGCTGAAGCCGAACAGCTGGCCGCCGGCCATGATCGCGAAGATCACCGCCACCGGGTGCAGGCCGATGCGGTCGCCCACCAGCCAGGGTGTCAGCAGCATGCCTTCGAGCAACTGGCCGACGGTGAATACCGCGGCGATGGCCAGCAGCGGGTAAGGTTCGACGCCGAACTGGAACAGGCCCGCCGCCAGCGCCGCAGCGATCCCGACCACTACCCCCAGGTAGGGCACGATGCTGGCCAGCCCCGCCAGCAGGCCGATCAGCAGACCCAGCTCCAGGCCCACCAGCATCAAGCCGGCGGCATAGAGCAGGCCCAGCGCCAGCATCACCAGCAGTTGGCCGCGCAGGAAGGCGCCGAGCACCTCATGACACTCGCCGAACAGCTTCACCACCAGCCCCTCGCGACTGCGCGGCAGCAGTCCGCGCAGCCTGGCGAGCATCAGGTCCCAATCGCGCAACAGGTAGAAGGTGACCACGGGGATCAGCAGCAGGTTGGCCAGCCAGGCCACCAGCGCCAGGCCCGAGGCAGTGGCCTGCGACAACACCAGGCCGAGGATGTCGGTGGTCTTGCCCAGATGCCCGGACAACGCAGCCTTGAGCTGGTCGAAGCGCCAGAAGCCGTCGCCCAGGCCCAGCTGCGCCTGGACCCAGGGCAGGGCCTGGTGCTGCGCCCAGTCGAGCATCTGCGGGGTCAGCTCATAGAGGCGCAGCAACTGTTTGCCGAGCATCGGCACCAGCACCAGCAGCATCAGCGCGAAGATCAGGCCGAACAGCACGAACACCAGGATCACCCCCCAGGTGCGCGACAGCTTCCAGCGCTCCAGGCGGTCGACCATGGGATCGCCCAGGTAGGCCAACAGCACCCCGATCAGGAAGGGCGTGAGAATCGGGTGCAACAGATAGAGCAACCAGCCGAGCAGCAACAGCCCAGCCATCCATAGCCAGCGACGTGAATCGATCATCCTCTGCCCTCATTTGGCGAAACGGGTTGCCGGGAACTCGGCCACGGCCGCCAGAGTGCCCGCTGCGCCAGCCTGTCGCGCCCACCAACCGACATACACAGACGCGGCGGGCGGTTCGGGCCGACACTCGGCGGGGCGAGAGTCTACCAGCGAAAGCGCAGGGTTTCGGTGCGCGGAATCACCTGGGGCGCCGGCGGCTGGCCGGCATCGACCGGCACGCTATCGGCCGCTACCTCCTGCAGGCGCAGCAGGCCCAGTTGCGCACGCAGTTGTTCGGCGCTGGCGTTGATCCGGTAGACGACGCGATCGCCCTGCACCCGGCTCAGCTGCGCGCCGAGCGGCTCGAGGGTGCGCTGCAGCTCGGCATAGCGCGCCAGATCGACGCCCTGGACTTCCAGGGTCAGGCTGGAGGCCGCGCCGGGGGCCACCACGAAGCGCGGTGCCAGGCGCTCGCTCACCGCCAGGAACACGGCATCGGCCAGGGCATTCGGGTCGGCCCCCAGGGCCTTGCCCTGCTCGCGGCCATCGCCCAGCCACAGGCGCCACTGCGCCTGCCACTGGCCATCGACCTCACGGGCCTGCACCGCCAGCAGGGCATCGGCGGCATAGCGCTCGGAGGCTGCACGCAGCGCCTCGGGGTCCTTGGCGCCGAGACTGTCGGGCGTCGCCAGCAGCTGCTCGCCGAGGTCGGCCAGCGGCAGGCGCAGTGGCAGGCCGCGGTGCTGTGCGGCCCGGCGCAGCGCCGCGGCGCTGTCCTGGCCATCGCCGACCAGGCTGGCGCCACCGATGCCCTCGTTCAGCCACCAGGCGACAATCGCCGGCCGGTTGGCGCCCCACAGGGCCAGTCCGGCCTGACGCAGGTGGCGATCGGTACTGAGCGGGTCGAAATCCACCAGCAGGCTGTCGCCCTCGTAGCCGTACTGGCTGACGATCTGTTGCGGGTCCTTGCGCAACTCGGCCAGTGCCGGACTCTGCGCCGCATCGCGACTGCCGGTCAGGCGCAGCACCAGGGTCTCCAGGGCGCGCGCCAGGGCCGCATCGCGCTCCTCCGGCTGCTGGCTGGCCACCGGTTCGCGCACCTGATAGAGGTCGCCCAGGGTCGCGGCGAGGCCGGGTAGGCTCAGCAGCGGCAGGCACAGGACTAACAGGCGGGCGATCAGGCGCATGGGACGGGCTCTCGACGGACGGAAGGCGGCGCGCAACGGCCTGGCAGGCGGCACACGGTGCCCTATACCTTAAACAGCCGCCCGCGCCCCGGCAACCGCGGCGCCGCTCGGCTGGCCGCTGCCCGGCAAGCCTGATAAAATCGCGCGCCTTCGCAGGCCGGCCGCTGCAGCGCCGGTGCCCATCCGAATTCCCCTTCAAAGGCCTGGATCTATGAGCAAGCAACCCTCCATCAGCTACAAGGACGCAGGCGTAGACATCGACGCGGGCGAAGCCCTGGTCGAACGCATCAAAGGCGTGGCCAAGCGCACCGCCCGTCCGGAAGTCATGGGTGGCCTGGGCGGCTTCGGCGCCCTCTGCGAGATCCCGGCCGGCTACAAGCAGCCGGTGCTGGTGTCCGGCACCGACGGCGTCGGCACCAAGCTGCGCCTGGCGCTGAACCTGAACAAGCACGACAGCATCGGCCAGGACCTGGTCGCCATGTGCGTCAACGACCTGGTGGTGTGCGGCGCCGAGCCGCTGTTCTTCCTCGACTACTACGCCACCGGCAAGCTCAACGTCGACGTGGCCGCCACCGTGGTCACCGGCATCGGCGCCGGCTGCGAGCTGGCCGGCTGCTCCCTGGTCGGCGGCGAGACCGCCGAGATGCCCGGCATGTACGAGGGCGAGGACTACGACCTGGCCGGTTTCTGCGTCGGCGTGGTGGAGAAGGCCGAGATCATCGACGGCTCGAAAGTCACCACTGGCGACGCCCTGATCGCCCTGCCCTCCTCCGGCCCGCACTCCAACGGCTACTCGCTGATCCGCAAGATCATCGAGGTCTCCGGCGCCGACATCACCACCATCCAGTTGGGCGGCCAGCCGCTGACCGAGTTGCTGATGGCGCCGACGCGCATCTACGTCAAGCCGCTGCTGAAGCTGATCAAGGACACCGGCGCGGTCAAGGCCATGGCCCACATCACCGGCGGCGGTTTGCTCGACAACATCCCACGGGTGCTGCCGCAGGGTGCCCAGGCGGTGATCGACGTGGCCAGCTGGAAGCGCCCGGCGGTCTTCGACTGGCTGCAGGAGCAGGGCAACGTCGACGAGCACGAGATGCACCGCGTACTGAACTGCGGCGTCGGCATGGTCATCTGCGTGGCCCAGGATCAGGTCGAAAGCGCCCTGGCCAACCTGCGCGCCTCGGGCGAGCAACCCTGGGTCATCGGCCAGATCGCCGCCGCCGGCGAAGGCGCCGCCCAGGTTCAACTGAACAATCTGAAAACCCACTGATGGCCCACTGCAATGTCGTGGTGCTGATCTCCGGCTCCGGCAGCAACCTGCAGGCGCTGATCGACAGCACCCGGGCCGGCGATCAGCCGGCGCGCATCTGCGCGGTGATCGCCAACCGCGCCGACGCCTACGGCCTGGAGCGGGCCAGGGCCGCCGGCATCGCCACCCGACTCCTCGACCACAAGGCCTTCGACGGCCGCGAAGCCTTCGACCAGGCGCTGATCGAGGCCATCGACGCCTTCGCGCCGCAACTGGTGGTGCTGGCCGGCTTCATGCGCATCCTCAGCCCGGGCTTCGTCCGCCACTACGCCGGGCGCCTGCTGAATATCCATCCCTCGCTGCTGCCCAAGTACAAGGGCCTGCACACCCATCAGCGGGCGCTGGAGGCCGGCGATGCCGAGCACGGCTGCAGCGTGCACTTCGTCACCGAGGAACTCGATGGCGGGCCTCTGGTCGTACAGGCAGTGATCCCGGTGCGGCCGGGCGACGTGCCGGACAGCCTGGCGCAACGGGTCCACGAGCAGGAACACCTGATCTATCCGCTGGCCGTGCGCTGGTTCGCCGAGGGCCGCTTGCACCTTGGCGAACAAGGGGCAATGCTCGACGGGCAGCCGCTTCCGAGCACTGGCCACCTCTTCCGAACCTAGGAGACACCATGCGTCGCGCCTTAACGTTCGCCCTCGCCCTACTCTGCCTGCCGGCCTTCGCCGTCGAGCTGCAGCCGTTCTCCGCCAGCTATACCGCCGACTGGAAGCAGGTGCCGGTCAGCGGCTCGGCCGAACGCGGCCTGCAGGCGCTGGACGACGGCCGCTGGCAGCTCAACTTCGAGGCCTCCATGCTGGTCGCCAGCCTCAGCGAGACCAGCACCTTCCGCGTCGACAACGGCGCCTTCCTGCCACAGACCTATCGCTTCGAACGCAGCGGGCTGGGCAAGGGCAAGGTGGTCGAACAGGACTTCGACTGGAGCGCCAAGCAAGTGATCGGCAGCGACCGCGGCACGCCGGTGCGCTTCCCGCTCAACCGCGGCCTGCAGGACAAGTCGACCTACCAACTGGTGCTGCAGCACGACGTCGCCGCCGGCAAGCAGAGCATGAGCTACCAGGTGGTCGACGGCGACGAGATCGAGACCTACGACTTCCGCGTGCTGGGCGAGGAAACCGTGCGCACCCGCGCCGGACTGATCGATGCGATCAAGGTCGAGCGGGTGCGCGACCCGACCCAGAGCAAGCGCAAGACCATCCTCTGGTTCGCCAAGGACTGGAGCTACCTGCTGGTGCGCCTGCACCAGGTGGAGAAGGACGGCAAGGAGTACCAGATCATGCTCGACGAGGGCACGGTCGACGGCAAGCCGGTACAGGGCCGCCGCGACTGAGCGGCTTGCCACACCGAGAAGCCGGGCACTGCCCGGCTTTTTTATGCCCTCAGCAACGACTGGCGTTCAGCAGCACCCGGGCGAAGCTGGCCCCCGGGGTCAGCGGGGTGATCGCCAGCAGACGATCCAGACGCAGGCGCCGCTCACCCGCCACGGCGCGCACCAGCAGGAACTCCTCCTTGTCCACCGTGGTTTGCGTGGTCAGCGCCTCGGCCTCCAGGCACTCGCCATCGACCAGCTCGATGCGCAACCGGTAACGATGCAGACAGGCGATCTCCAGATAGCCGTAGAGATCGCAGTTCAGCGGCAGATACTCGTCCATTTCCGGCTCCTTCATCCCAGGCGCGCGACACTCCCCCGACAGCTTAGGCGCAGAGTCCGCGCCCAGAAAAAAGCCGGGGCTCGCCCGGCTCAGGTCCAGGCGTCCGTCACCACATCAGGTCGTCCGGCACCTGGTAGGCCGCGTAGGGGTCGTCGGCATCCGGCGCCTCGGTCGGCGTATTGAGCAGGACCACGCGCTGGGCATCGCGGGCCTGGATCTTCAACGCCGCCTCGCGCGGAATCACCTCGTAGCCGCCGCCATGGCGGACGATGGCCAGCGAGCCGCAGCTGAGCTTGTCGCGCATCAGCTTGTTCACCGACAGGCGCTTGACCTTCTTGTCGTCGACGAAGTTGTAATAGTCCTCGGTGTTCAGCTTGGGCAGGCGCGAGACCTCGATCAGCTGCTTGATCTGCGCGGCGCGGGCCTTCTGCTCAGCCTTCTCCTGCTGCTGGCGATTGAGCGCCTGGTCGCGGGCGGCCTTCTCGGCCATGGCCTGCTGGGCGGCGAGCTTCTGCGTCTCATCCTTCTCGGCCTGGCCCTTGTGCTCCAGGCGCTTCTGCTTCTGCTTCTCTTTGCTGACCTGCTTGGCCTGCTTCTCGTTGACCAGCCCGGCTTTGAGCAACTGGTCGCGTAGTGAAAGAGCCATAACCTACCTTTAACCGACGAACATTGAACAGGGAGCGGGCCGATGCCCGCCGATGAGCGGAGCGCAGGTCCGCCTAACAGGCCGACGGCCTGTCGCGCTTTTCCATTTTCTTGGCTTCCCCCCAGAGCGCATCCAGGTCTTCCAGGGCGCAATCTTCGATGGCCCGGCCCGCTGTGCGCAAGGCCTGCTCGATAAAACGAAAGCGCTGCTCGAACTTGCCGTTGGCCGCGCGCAGGGCCGCCTCCGGATCGACCTTGAGGTGACGGGCCAGGTTGGTAACCACGAACAGCAGGTCGCCGAGCTCCTCGGTGATCGCCTCGGGATCGTTCTCGCTCATGGCCTCGAGCACCTCGTCCAGTTCCTCGCGCACCTTGTCCACCACCGGCAGCGCCTCGGGCCAGTCGAAACCGACCTGGGCCGCACGCTTCTGCAGCTTGGCCGCCCTACTCAGGGCCGGCAGGGCCTGGGGCACGTCATCGAGCAGGGACAACTGCTCCGGCGCGGCGGCCTTCTCGGCGCGCTCCTCGACCTTGAGTTCCTCCCAGCGCTGCTTGACCGCGGCCTCCTCCAGCCTGGCGGCGTCCGGCGCGCCATAGAGGTCGCCATCGGGGAACACGTGGGGATGCCGGCGCAGCAGCTTGCGGGTGATGCCGTCGACCACCTCGGCGAAGGCGAAGCGTCCCTCCTCGCGGGCCAGCTGGCTGTAGTACACCACCTGGAACAGCAGGTCGCCCAGCTCGCCGGGCAGGTGCGCGAAGTCGCCGCGCTCGATCGCGTCGGCCACCTCGTAGGCCTCCTCGATGGTGTGCGGCACGATGCTGGCGTAGGACTGCTTCAGATCCCAGGGACAGCCGTACTGCGGGTCGCGCAGGCGGGCCATCAGGTGCAGCAGGTCGTCGAGTTGGTACATGGCGGTTTCCGGTACGGTGGGCGCCGGCCTGCGGGGCAGGCCGGCGCGGCTCAGGAGGCGCGGAGGCGGCGTGCCTCGATGATGTTGGGCAGCTGCGAGATGCGTCCGAGCAGGCGTCCCAGGGCGTCCAGGCCGGGAATCTCTACCGTGATCGACATCGAGGCGGTGTTGTCCTCCTTGTTCGACTGGGTATTGACCGCGAGCACGTTGAGCTTCTCGTTGAGCAACAGCTGGGTCACGTCGCGCAGCAGGCCGGAGCGGTCGTAGGCGCGGATGATGATGTCCACCGGGTAGGTCTGCACCGGCACCGGCCCCCAGCTGACCTGGATGATCCGCTCCGGCTCGCGGCCGGCCAGCTGCAGCACCGAGGCGCAGTCCTGGCGGTGGATGCTGACGCCGCGACCGAGGGTGATGTAGCCGACGATGGGATCGCCCGGCAGCGGCTGGCAGCAGCCGGCCATCTGCGTCAGCAGGTTGCCGACCCCCTGGATCTGGATGTCGCCGCGCTTGCCCGGCCGAAAGCCCAGGGCCTTGCGCGGGATCAGTTCGAGCTGCTCGCTGCCGCGCTCCGGCTCGACCAGCTGCTGGGCCAGATTGACCAGGTGGGCCAGGCGCACGTCGCCGGCACCGAGGGAGGCGAACAGGTCCTCGGCGGTCTTCAGGTTGGCCCTCTCGGCCAGGGCGTCGAAGTCCACGTGCGGCAGCGCCAGGCGACCCAGTTCGCGCTCGAGCATGGCCTTGCCGGCGGCGACGTTCTGGTCGCGGTCCTGCAGCTTGAACCAGTGGACGATCTTCGCCCGCGCCCGCGAGGTGGTGACGTAGCCCAGATTGCTGTTCAGCCAGTCGCGGCTCGGCGTGCCGTGCTTGCTGGTGATGATCTCCACCTGCTCGCCGGTCTGCAGGCTGTAGTTGAGCGGCACGATGCGCCCGTTGATCTTGGCGCCGCGGCAGTTGTGGCCGATCTCGGTGTGCACCCGGTAGGCGAAGTCCAGCGGCGTGGCGCCCTTGGGCAGGTCGATGGCGTGGCCGTCCGGGGTGAATACGTAGACCCGGTCCGGCTCGATGTCCACGCGCAGCTGCTCGGCCAGGCCGCCGATGTCGCCCAGCTCCTCGTGCCATTCGAGCACCTGGCGCAGCCAGGAGATCTTCTCTTCGTAGTGGTTGGAACCGGACTTGACGTCGGTACCCTTGTAGCGCCAGTGCGCGCACACGCCCAGCTCGGCTTCCTCGTGCATGGCGTGGGTGCGGATCTGCACCTCCAGCACCTTGCCCTCCGGGCCGAGCACCGCGGTGTGCAGCGAGCGGTAGCCGTTCTCCTTGGGGTTGGCGATGTAGTCGTCGAACTCCTTGGGGATGTGCCGCCACAGGGTGTGGACGATGCCCAGCGCGGTGTAGCAGTCGCGCATCTGCGGCACCAGCACGCGCACCGCGCGCACGTCGTAGATCTGGCTGAACTGCAGGCCCTTGCGCTGCATCTTGCGCCAGATCGAATAGATGTGTTTGGCCCGGCCGCTGATGTCCGCCTCGATGCCGGTGGCGTCCAGCTCCTGGCGCAGGTGACTCATCACGTCGTTGATGTACTGCTCGCGGTCCAGGCGGCGCTCGTGCAGCAGCTTGGCGATCTGCTTGTACTGCTCGGGCTCCAGGTAGCGGAAGGACAGGTCCTCCAGCTCCCACTTGATATGGCCGATACCCAGGCGATGGGCCAGCGGCGCATAGATGTCGAACACCTCGCGGGCCACCCGCTGGCGCTTCTCGTCGTCGGCGTGCTTGACCGCACGAATGGCGCAGGTGCGCTCGGCCAGCTTGATCAGCGCCACGCGCACGTCGTCGACCATGGCCACCAGCATCTTGCGCAGGTTCTCCACCTGGGCCTGGGAACCGAGCACCAGGGAGTCGCGCGGGTTCAGGCTGGCGCTGATCGCCGCCATGCGCAGCACGCCGTCGATCAGCTTGGCCACCACCGGGCCGAAGCGCTGGTGCACGGCGGCCAGGGTCACCTTGCCCTCGCGCACGCCGCGGTAGATCACCGCGGCGACCAGGGAGTCCTGGTCGAGCTTGAGGTCGGCGAGGATCTCGGCGATCTCCAGGCCGGCGCGAAAGCTGGAGGCGCCCTCGGCCCACAGATTCTGTGCGGCATTGGCCTGCTGCTCGGCCTCGCGGGCGAACTCGCAGGCCTCGCGCAGGGCCTCGCGCTCCAGCGCCGGGTCGACGCTGAGCACGTGATCCAGCCAGGCCTCGAGGTTGATGCTGCCGTCATCGTTGATCGGCTGGTGCGCCCTTACCTGAACCATATTGCTTACCTTCCCTCACGGCCCGCGCCAGGCGTGCCGAACAGTCGCCGCCTTCTCCGAGCCGGTCGGTTTAACCACTGAAGATGCAGTCCCTGCACCTCCGCTGCACACCCTAGATAAGGACAAAAGGCGGCAAAGCCAAGGGGCTTCGTCCGCCACCCATCCCTGCCCAGGGCCTGTTGATCCGTTGCCTCGCCGACTACGGCCGCTCGAACAAGGCCATCGCCTCGACATGGGCGGTCTGCGGAAACATGTCGAGGATGCCGGCACGCCGCAGCCGGTAACCTTGCCGCACCAACTCGACGCTGTCACGCGCCAGGGTCGCCGGATTGCACGACACGTAGACCAGCCGCTGCGCGCCCAGGGCGCCGATCTGCCGAACCACCTGCAGCGCGCCGTCGCGCGGCGGGTCGAGCAGCACCGCGGCGAAGCCGCCCCGCGCCCAGTCGGCCGCGGTCCAGGGCTCGGCCAGGTCGGCGCGCACCACCCGGACATTGTCCAGGCCATTGCTCGCGGCGTTCTCCGCGGCCCGCTCGACCATCGCCGCCACACCTTCCACCGCGACCACCTCGCGCACCCGGCGGGCCAGCGGCAGGGCGAAGTTGCCCAGTCCACAGAACAGGTCCAGCACCCGCTCGTCCGCCCGGGGCGCCAGCCAGTCCAGGGCCTGGGCGACCATGGCCTCGTTGACCGGCGCATTGACCTGGACGAAGTCACCCGGCCGGTAGCCCAGGTGCAGGTCCCAGGCCTCCAGGCGGTAGCCCAGGCTGACGCCCTCCGCGAAGGGGTGCGGCGCACCGCCGCCCTGCAGCCACAGCTGCGCCTTGTGGGCCACGCAGAAGGCCTGCAGGCGGCCCAGGTCGGCCTCGTCCAGCGGCGCGGTGTGGCGCACCAGGATGGCGCTGGCACTGCCCCGGAACAGCTCCACATGGCCGATGGCCTGGGGTTTGTCGAGGCTGCCCAGCACGGCCGGCAAGGCGCGCAGGATCGGCTGCAAGGGCTGTACCAACACCGGACAGTCGGCGATGGCGACGATGTCCTGGCTGGCCGCGGCGCGAAAGCCGACGTCCAGGCGCGCGGCCCTGGCGTCCCAGCGCACGGCGATGCGCGCGCGGCGGCGGTAGGCGAACTCGGGACCGACCAGCGGCGGCGCCCACTGTTCCGGCTCGAGCCCGGCCAGACGACCGAGCTGCTCGGCGAGCATGCGCTGTTTCAGGGCAAGCTGCTCGCCATGGGGCATATGCTGCACGCTGCAGCCGCCGCAGGTGCGTGCGTGGGCACAGGGCTCCGCACGGCGCTGCGCGCTGGCGTCGAGAATGCGCTCGCCGCGGGCCTCGACCACCTGGCTGCGGGCGCCCAGCACCCGGGCCTCGACCTCCTCGCCGGGCAAGGCGCCGCTGACGAACCAGGTACGCCCGTCGACGAAGCCGATGCCGCGGCCATCGTTGGCCAGGCGTTCGATCCTCAGGCGCTGCTTCTTGCCCACCGGCACCTGCGGCGCACGGGCGCCGCCGCTGGGCTGGAAGCGCAGCCCGCCGCTTTTCCTGGCCATCAGTCGTGGGGCGTGTCGTACACGCCGGTGGACAGGTAACGGTCGCCACGATCGCAGATGATGGCCACCATCACCGCGTTCTCCACTTCCCGGGACAGGCGCAGCATGGCCGCCACCGCGCCGCCGGAAGACACCCCGCAGAAGATGCCTTCCTCGCGGGCCAGACGGCGCATGCAGTCCTCGGCCTCGCGCTGAGGCATGTCGACGATGCGGTCGACCCGCTCGGCCTGGTAGATCTTCGGCAGGTATTCCTGGGGCCAGCGGCGGATGCCGGGAATCGACGCGCCTTCCATCGGCTGCAGGCCGACGATCTGCACCTGCGGGTTCTGCTCCTTGAGGTAGCGCGACACGCCCATGATGGTGCCGGTGGTGCCCATGGAGCTGATGAAATGGCTGATCTGCCCCTGGGTCTGGCGCCAGATCTCCGGGCCGGTACCGCTGTAATGGGCCTCGGGATTGTCGCCGTTGGCGAACTGGTCGAGCACCTTGCCGCGCCCGCCGCGCTGCAGGCTCTCGGCCAGGTCGCGGGCGCCTTCCATGCCGTCCTCGCGCGACACCAGCACCAGCTCGGCGCCGTAGGCGGTCATCGCCGCCTTGCGCTCGGCGCTCATGTTGTCCGGCATGATCAGGATCAGCTCGTAGCCCTTGATCGCCGCCGCCATCGCCAGGGCGATGCCGGTGTTGCCGCTGGTGGCCTCGATCAGGGTATCGCCGGGACGGATATCGCCGCGCAACTCAGCCCTGGTGATCATCGACAGCGCCGGGCGGTCCTTCACCGAGCCGGCCGGGTTGTTGCCCTCCAGCTTGACCAGCAGGGTGTTGGAGGTGCTACCCGGCAGGCGCTGCAAACGCACCAGCGGGGTGTTGCCGACGCAATCGGCAATGGTGGGAAATTGCAGGGTCATGGCGTCGATCGAATCCAGACGGCAGAAGGGGTCCCCATGATAACGGCAAACCGGCGGCAGCCCTAACCCGGCGATGATCCGTGCGGGCCCGTGCGGCACTGTCATTCGCCCGAGACCAGCCGCTACACTGGCGACTTGCGGACGGCGATCAGCCAGAGGGGAGGAAGCGAGTGTTCAAGGATCTAGGCATCAAGGGCCGCGTGCTGCTGCTCACCCTGCTGCCGACCAGCCTGCTGGCGCTGGTGCTCGGCGGCTATTTCACCTGGGTGCAGTTGTCGGGACTGCAAGCCCAGTTGCTGCAACGCGGGGAGCTGGTCGTCGAACAGCTGGCGCCCCTGGCCGCCCCCGCCCTGCAGCGCGGCGACGCCGCCCTGCTGCTGCGCATCGCCAACCAGGCCCTGGAACAGCCGGATGTCCGCGCGGTCAGCTTCCTCGCCGCCGAGGGCCGACACCTGGCCCATGCCGGCCCCAGCATGCTCAACGCCCCCCCGGTCGGCGGCGAGCTGCAGGCGGCTCGGCGCAGCAACCAGGACGCCACGCGCTTCCTGCTGCCGGTGTTTGGGCAGCACCTGAGCCTGACCGGCGCGCCCCCCGGCGCCACCGCCAGCCGCCTGCTCGGCTGGGTGGAACTGGAGCTGTCGCACCACAGCACCTTGCTCAGCGGCTACCGCAGCCTGTTCGCCAGCCTGCTGCTGATCGCCGCCGGACTGAGCGTCACCGCCCTGCTCGCCCTGCGCATGAGCCGCAGCATCAACGAGCCGCTGCGGCGCATCAAACACGGCGTCGCCCTGCTCAAGGACGGCCATCTGGAGACCCGCCTGCCGCCGCTGGGCAGCCATGAGCTGGACGAGCTGGCCGCCGGCATCAACCGCATGGCCGAGACCCTGCACGGTGCCCAGGAGGAGCTGCAGCACAGCATCGACCAGGCCACCGAGGACGTGCGGCAGAACCTCGAGACCATCGAGATCCAGAACATCGAGCTGGACTTCGCGCGCAAGGAGGCCTTGGAGGCCAGCCGCATCAAGTCCGAGTTCCTCGCCAACATGAGCCACGAGATCCGCACCCCGCTCAACGGCATCCTCGGCTTCACCAACCTGCTGCAGAAAAGCGAGCTGACCCCGCGCCAGCAGGACTACCTGGACACCATCGAGAAGTCCGCCGACAGCCTGCTGGGGATCATCAACGAGATCCTCGACTTCTCCAAGATCGACGCCGGCAAGCTGGTCCTGGAAAACATCCCGTTCAACCTGCGCGACCTGCTGCAGGACACCCTGACCATCCTCGCCCCGGCGGCCCATGAGAAGCAGCTGGAGCTGCTCAGCCTGGTCTACCGCGACACGCCGCTGTCGCTGGTCGGCGACCCGTTGCGGCTCAAGCAGGTGCTGACCAACCTGGTGAGCAACGCGATCAAGTTCACCCGCGAGGGCAGCATCGTCCTGCGCGCCATGCTCGAGGACGAGAGCGCCGACCGCGCCCAGCTGCGCATCAGCGTGCAGGACACCGGCATCGGCCTGTCCAGCGAAGACCTGCGGGCCCTGTTCCAGTCCTTCAGCCAGGCCGACAACTCGCTGTCGCGCCAGGCCGGCGGCAGCGGCCTGGGCCTGGTGATCTCCAAGCGCCTGATCGAACAGATGGGCGGCGAGATCGGCGTCGACAGCACCCCCGGCGAAGGCTCCGAGTTCTGGGTCAGCCTGAGCCTGCCGAAAGCCCGCGACGATGCCGAGGACCTGCCACGCCCGCCCCTGCTGGGTCGCCGCGCGGCCATCCTGGAAAGCCACGAGCTGGCACGCCAGGCCCTGCAGCACCAGCTGGAGGACTGCGGCCTGAAAGTCAGCGCCTTCGCCGACTTCGACAGCCTGCTCGCCGCGGTCGACAGCGCCCGCCACGGCGAGCAGCCGATCCAGCTGGCGGTGCTCGGCGTCACCGCCCAGGCTTTGCCGCCGGAACGCCTCGGCCAGCGCATCTGGGATCTGCAGCACCTGGCCTGCAAGACCGTGGTGCTCTGCCCCACCACAGAGCAGGCGCTCTATCACGAGGCCCTGCCCGACGCCTACAGCCAGCTGCAGGCCAAGCCCGCCTGCACCCGCAAACTGCAACGCACCCTGGCCGAGCTGATCAGCCCCAGGCTGCCACTGCGCCGGGAAACCGATCCGCCGGCCCCCGGCCGGGCGCCGCGGATTCTCTGCGTCGACGACAACCCGGCCAACCTGCTACTGGTGCGCACCCTGCTGGAAGACATGGGCGCCGTGGTGAGCAGCGCCGACGGCGGCCAGAAGGCCCTGGAGCTGGCCCGGCAGGACAGCTTCGACCTGATCTTCATGGACGTGCAGATGCCCAGCATGGACGGCCGCCAGACCACCGAGGCGATTCGCCAGTGGGAGGCCGAGCACCTGCGCACGCCGGTGCCGATCATCGCCCTGACCGCCCACGCCCTGGCCAACGAGCGCCGCGCCCTGCTACAGAGCGGACTCGACGACTATCGCAGCAAACCCATCAGCGAGCGGCAACTGGCCCAGGTGGTGCTCAAGTGGACCGGCCTGGCCTTGCGCCGCCAGGGCCCGGAACGCACCGCCGAGGCGGATGCCGACACGGCGTTGCCCAGCGTGCTGGACGACGCCGAGGGCCTGCGCCTGGCCGCCGGCAAGGCCGACCTGGCCGCCGACATGCTGGGCATGCTGCTGGCCGGCCTGCCGGGCGACCGCCAGGCGATTCGCCAGGCCCGCGAGAATGGCGAGCGCAACGCGCTGATCGAGAGGGTCCATCGCCTGCATGGCGCCACCCGCTATTGCGGCGTGCCGCAACTGCGCGCCGCCTGCCAGCGCAGCGAGACCCTGTTGAAGCAGAACGACCCCGCCGCCCAGGATGCCCTGGACGAACTGGACGCGGCGATCGAACGGCTGGCCAGCGAAGCCCGGGTCAGCGCCTAGCTGCACTCGAACGCCGCAGGCGAGCCCGGCAGCGAGGAGCCACCATGCGCATCATCCTGTTCAGCAGCAAGCCCTACGACCGCGACAGCTTTCGCGCCGCCAACCTGCGGCCGGGCTGGCAGCTGCAGTTCCAGGAGGCCCGGCTGGGCCTGGCGTCCGCCGCCCTGGCACAGCACTGCGAGGTGGTCTGCGCCTTCATCAACGACGACCTCTCGGCGCCGGTACTGCAGCGCCTGGCCGCCGCTGGCACGCGCCTGATCGCCCTGCGTTCGGCCGGCTACAACCACGTCGACCTGAACGCCGCGCAGCAACTCGGCCTCGAGGCCGTACGGGTGCCGGCCTATTCCCCCCACGCGGTGGCCGAACACGCGGTGGCGCTGATCCTGGCGCTGAACCGGCGCATCCACCGTGCCTTCAACCGCACCCGCGAGGGCGACTTTTCCCTGCACGGGCTGACCGGCTTCGACCTGCACGGCAAGCGGGTCGGCGTCGTCGGCTGCGGCACTATCGGCCGGGTCTTCGCCCGCATCATGGCCGGCTTTGGCTGCCGCGTGCAGGTCTACGACCCCTTCCCGGTGGCGGATCTGACGCAACTGGGCGGCCAGCAGGTGGAACTCGATCAACTGATCGCCGAGAGCGATATCATCAGCCTGCACTGCCCGCTGAACGAGGGCAGCCACCACCTGATCGACGCCACCCGCCTGGCGCAGATGAAGCCCGGGGCGATGCTGATCAACACCGGGCGCGGCGCGCTGATCGACACCCCGGCACTGATCGCCGCACTGAAGAGCGGCCAGCTCGGCTACCTCGGCCTGGACGTCTACGAGGAAGAGGCCGAGCTGTTCTTCGAGGACTGCTCCGACCGGCCGTTGCAGGACGATGTGCTGGCGCGCCTGATGACCTTCCCCAATGTCATCGTCACCGCCCACCAGGCCTTCCTCACCCAGGAAGCGCTGACGGCCATCGCCGGCACCACCCTGGACAACATCGCCGCCTGGGCCGACGGCTCGCCGGTCAATCGGCTCCACCCCGGCCCGTGATAGCATTCGCGCCTATTTTGGAGGAGCCATGGCCGAACACGATTTTCGCTACAACCTGCTCAACCCCGAGCACACCCTGATCGAGTGCCGCGCCCTGGCGCCGGGCCGCTACCAGGTCACCGGCAACGGCGGCTCGATCCACGGCGGTGACGGCCTGCTGGTCACCCTCAAGGGCAGCCGCGACCTGAGCATGCGCCTGCAGGTGGACAAGGTGCGCCACCTAATCAACCCGCGCGGTCAGTGGGTCGCGGTCGCCCATGGCCCGGCCTTCGGCGAGCTGGCGATCTTCAACTGGCAGGTCAAGTGCGACGGCTGTGCCCGCCAGCTCGACTTCGAGTTCGCCGTGGACGCCGCCCTCGGCAAGAAGGCCCAGGCCCCGGCCGCCGAAGCGCGCATCCGCGAACTGGGCTGGCGCAGCCAGGACGGCCGTCACCTGTGCCCGCAGTGTCCGTAGGCCGGCGCATGGCCCGCACCCTGGTGACCGGGCTGCTCGGCGCCAGCCTGCTGGGCTGCGCCAGCGCCCCACTGCAGCTGGAAACCGAGCGCGCCTACCGGATCGAATGGCTCGGCGAGCGCCCCGCGCTCGACGACAGCCAGCCGACCCTGACCCTCGGCGAGGACGGCCGCGCCTATGGCACCGCCGGTTGCAACCACTGGTTCGCCCGCTATCGCCTGCAAGGCCAGCGGCTCAGCTTCGCCGATGCCGGCAGCACCCGCAGACAGTGCGCGGCGCCGCTGATGGAGCAGGAAGCACGCTTTCTCGACAGCCTGGGCAAGGTGCAGCGCTGGGACGTCTCGCCCCTCGAGCAGCTGCGTCTGTGGCCCGAGAGCGGCAAGCCGCTGCGCCTGTCGCCGGCCGAGGGCTAGCTAGCGCAGCCTGCCCGCCTCCCCCAAGGGTGGATGGGCAAAGCGTCGCGCGAACAGGCCGTAGGGTGGAAAACTGCGAAATATTTTCCACCAGCGAACCGTGATCGTGGATGTGAAGAGCGCCATCCAGCCTAGGGCGCGAACAACTCCAGTTGCTCATGGCGGCCACGCAGATCGTGCAGCCGCACCCCAACGCCGAGCAGCCGTACCGGCCTGTTGCCGCGGGCGAAGGCCGCACTCAGCAACAGCCGGTAGCTGTCCAGGTCGCGGCCCGCGCCGGCCTGCTCCAGGGTGGTCTGGGTGAAGTCGTGGAACTTGACCTTGACGAAGGGTTTGTCCGGCCGGTAACTCGCGTCCAGCCGCACCATGCGCCTGGCCAGCTCATCCAGCAGCGTCGGCAGTTGCTCCAGGCAGGCCGACAGGTCCGGCAGGTCCTGGTCGTAGGTGGTCTCCACGCTCACCGTCTGCCGCCGACTGTCGGTCTGCACCGGGCGCTCGTCGATGCCCCGGGCCAGCCCCCAGAGACGCTCGCCAAAGTGACCGAACTCCTTGACCAGCCGCAGCTTGGGCCACTCGCGCAGGTCCGCACAGCGGTGGATGCCCAGGCGCGCGAGCTTGTCCGCGGTCACCTTGCCGACCCCGTGCAGCTTGCTTACCGGCAACTCGGCGACGAACCCCTCGACCTGTTCCGGGGTGATCACGAACAGGCCGTCGGGCTTCTTCCAGTCGCTGGCGATCTTGGCCAGGAACTTGTTCGGCGCCACCCCGGCCGACACGGTGATATGCAATTCCCGGGAGACCCGCCGACGAATATCCTGGGCGATGCGCGTGGCGCTGCCGGCGAAATGCGGGCTGGCGGAGACATCCAGATAGGCCTCGTCCAGCGACAACGGCTCGATGACCTCGGTGTAGTCGCGGAAGATGGCGTGGATCTGCCGGGAGACCGCCTTGTACACCTCCATCCGCGGCTTGACAATCAGCAGGTCCGGACACAGCTTCAGCGCATGCCCGGAAGCCATGGCCGAGCGCACGCCGTAGGCGCGTGCCTCGTAGTTGCAGGTGGCGATCACCCCCCGACGGTCCGCCGCCCCGCCCACCGCCAGCGGCTTGCGCGCCAGGCTCGGGTCGTCGCGCATCTCGATGGCGGCATAAAAGCAGTCGCAGTCGACGTGGATGATCTTGCGGGTGGTCATGTGCGGGCCTGGAACAGTGTGACGTATGGCCGCGCCGGGCCGCCCCGTGCGGCGATCGAGCGACCGAATGCGCAAGCGGGCGCCGGTGTGCCGCCGGCCTAGCTAGCCTACGGGTGCCAAGTAGATTCTCCCGCGTAATGGCCACGGACTCTAGCCCAGGGGCAACCCCATCGGCTACGCCGGCCGACAGCGAAACCGATAAATGCCGGGCTCCGCCAGCCGAATCCCCTCGCAAACGCCCGCCTGGCGCGGCCAGCATCCGTAATCCCACTGTCACAAAGCGCTAAGCGTCTGAACAGAAAACGATTTTTACCGAACTAAAGGTTGACAGCCTGTCTCTAAACTATAGAATGGCCGCCGCGGGATGGAGCAGTCTGGTAGCTCGTCGGGCTCATAACCCGAAGGTCGTAGGTTCAAATCCTGCTCCCGCAACCAAATACCCGAAAAGGCCACTCGAACGAGTGGCCTTTTTCGTTTCAGCGCGACCAGTCCGACGCTCACCGCGGCAGGCGCCCATGCTACCGGGCCAACTGCCCATGCCCGCCCAAACCGACCTCCATGGCCAGCCACCACGCACAATCGCTCGCGACGCTGGTCAAGCCGGCGATCCGCCGCTAGAATTGCGCACTTTTTGATCAATGGCGCCTTACGCGCCCATCCTCCAAAGCCCGAGGTCAGCCGCATGTCCACCCCTGCCACGCCAAAAGTCGGATTCGTTTCACTGGGTTGCCCCAAGGCCCTGGTGGACTCCGAACGCATCCTGACCCAGCTGCGCATGGAAGGTTACGAGGTCGTGCCGACCTATCAGGACGCCGACGTGGTGGTGGTCAACACCTGCGGCTTCATCGACAGCGCCAAGGCCGAGTCCCTGGACGTGATCGGCGAGGCCATCGCGGAGAACGGCAAGGTCATCGTCACCGGCTGCATGGGCGTGGAAGAAGGCGCGATCCGCGACGTCCACCCGTCCGTGCTGTCGGTAACCGGCCCGCAGCAGTACGAGCAGGTGCTCAACGCCGTGCACGAGGTGGTGCCGCCGAGCAAGGAGCACAACCCGCTGATCGACCTGGTACCGCCCCAGGGCGTCAAGCTGACCCCGCGCCACTACGCCTATCTGAAGATTTCCGAAGGCTGCAACCACAGCTGCAGCTTCTGCATCATCCCCTCGATGCGCGGCAAGCTGGTCAGTCGCCCGGTCGGCGAAGTGCTCAGCGAGGCCGAGCGCCTGGTCAAGGCCGGGGTCAAGGAACTGCTGGTGATCAGCCAGGACACCAGCGCCTACGGCGTCGACATGAAGTACAAGACCGACTTCTGGAACGGCCGGCCGGTGAAGACGCGCATGACCGAACTGTGCGAGGCGCTGTCCTCCATGGGCGTGTGGGTGCGCCTGCACTACGTCTACCCCTACCCCCACGTCGACGAGCTGATCCCGCTGATGGCCGCCGGCAAGCTGCTGCCCTACCTGGACATCCCCTTCCAGCACGCCAGCCCCAAGGTGCTCAAGGCCATGAAGCGCCCGGCCTTCGAGGACAAGACCCTGGCCCGCATCAAGGCCTGGCGCGAGATCTGCCCGGAGCTGACCATCCGCTCCACCTTCATCGTCGGCTTCCCCGGCGAGACCGAAGAGGACTTCCAGTACCTGCTCGACTGGCTGACCGAGGCCCAGCTCGACCGCGTCGGCTGCTTCCAGTACTCGCCGGTGGACGGCGCCCCGGCCAACCTGCTGGACAACCCGGTACCGGACGCCATCAAGCAGGAGCGCTGGGAGCGCTTCATGGCCCACCAGCAGGCCATCAGCGCCGCGCGCCTGCAGCTCAAGGTCGGCAAGGAAATGGAGGTGCTGATCGATGAGGTCGACGACCAGGGCGCCGTGGCGCGCTGCTACGCCGATGCCCCGGAAATCGACGGCAGCGTGTTCATCGCCAGCACCGAGGTCAGCCCCGGCGACAAGGTGCGGGTGCGCATCGTCGACGCCGACGAATACGACATGTGGGCCGAACTGATCTAGATCGCCCCAGCCCCTTCCCCGTCGCAGGAAGGGGCCCTCTCCCCGCCCCGCCTTCCCCGCTAGACTGACATCAAGCCCCTGCGACAGGCCAAGGCCATGGCCAGACTCAAGATCTACTACGACGGCGCCTGCCCGCGCTGCGTGGCCGACCGCCGCCGCTACGAGAAACTCAACCGGAACGACGCCGGCGTGGAATGGCTGGATATCACCGGTCGGGAAGAGCTGCTGCGCGCCCTCGGCATCGACCCCTACCGGGCCCTCACCGAGCTGCATGTGCAGGACGAGCGAGGCCACATCCATCGCGAACTGGACGCCTACATCCTGCTGATGCGGCGCACCGCGGTCCTGCGCCCGCTGGCCTGGCTGCTCGGCCTGCCCGGCCTCAGGCCGCTCCTCTCCTGGTGCTACCGCCATTGGGTGCTGCGCCGCCTGCGCCGCGAGGGGCGGCTATAGACGACCGGCTCGGCGCTCCTGCGGGCGCCCTCCCCCGGCACCGCATTTTCCGCCGCCTCCCCCGCACGCGAGCCCTGCGGGCTAGCCGGTCACGCCCTCGGCAATCGACCGCCATGCGGCATCGGCGAAGATATCCACATGCACAGTGGGAGCCCCCTTGACCCGCCCCGACAGCCAGGCGCGGCAGTAGTTTTCCGCCTGGCCGATCAGCAGCGAGGCATAGACCTCCCGGGGCAGCTTGCGGATCACCCCGGCCTCGACCCCCTTGCCCAACCACTCGAGCAAGGCGCCGTAACGGCGCTGGTTGCGCTCGAGCAGGTCGTCCTTGCGCGGCCCCGACGCCACCGCATGGCGTGCGTGAAAGATGAAGCGGGCCAATTCCGGCTGCTGCTCCACCCAGGCCAGGTATGTCCGGATCAACGCCTCGACCGCCTCACGCGGCGTGGAGGCCAGCTGTATGCGGGGCTGCACCAGGGCCAGCTGATCGTCCAGCGCGGCGAAGTAGAGGGCCGCGACAAGGCCCTCCTTATTGCCGAAATGATGATAGATCGAGCCGATGCTGCTTGCGGCGCGCTGCCGAATGTCCTCAATCTTGGTGGACTCGAGGCCCATTTCGTCGAAACACGCCAGCGCACACGCCATGATGTGCCGCTTGTTCGACCTGCGATCGCCGGGCTCGACGCGCTCCAGGGCCGCCAACGCGGCCGAGTAATCCTGACTTGACATAGTAATAGAAAATAACTCTAGAATAATATTCTTAATCTTGCATGGGGCACGGGTCGATGAGTACAGGCACATTGGCAATTTGGCAACAGTTCTCCGGCAAGCCGGGGGGGAAATGGGCCTTCTCCAGGCTCCTGTGCTTCAAGGCTCCGTACTTTGGGAGCATACGCCCTAGGTTCGTGGCGCTGAGGCCCGAGTACTGTGAAGTATCGATCCGCAAGCGCCGTGCCGTGCTGAACCACCTGGGTACCGTGCATGCCATCGCCATGTGCAACATGGCCGAGCTGGCCGGTGGAACCATGACCGAGGTGACGGTCCCCCGCACGCACCGCTGGATACCCAAGGGCATGACGGTCGAATACCTGAAGAAGGCCACATCCGACCTGACCGCGGTCGCCACACCCGAATCCCGACCGGACTGGTCGGCACCCGGCGACTACAGGGTGGGGGTCGAGGTCAAGGACCAGGGGGGTGAGGTTGTCTTTCGCGCAACGATCACGATGTGGGTGACCGCCAAATCGGCATAGCCATGCGGACCGCGCCTCGATGCCGCGCAGAGGCTGATCCGCAGGGTACGGTTCTGCCCCCGCCGCCAGGCGGGCCCTGTACGCTGCCGGTCGCCGCCGAAGCGCCGTCGATCACCCTCCACCGCCCAGCCGATGC
The DNA here is from genome assembly GCF_018398425.1 of Pseudomonas lalucatii. Taxonomy (NCBI): domain Bacteria; kingdom Pseudomonadati; phylum Pseudomonadota; class Gammaproteobacteria; order Pseudomonadales; family Pseudomonadaceae; genus Pseudomonas; species Pseudomonas lalucatii. The sequence continues at coordinate 488,715 of NZ_JADPMV010000002.1, forward strand.
CTCGCCGCGTGCCGGCCAGGGCCAGCGCCTGGTCGACCCGTGGTCGTCGCCTGTCGATTCGACCCGCGGCCATTCGACCAGGGCATGTACGCAGCGTCCGCAGCCGGCGTCGGCGCCTGTGCAGGTCAGGAGGAGAATCGAGATGGCCAAGTATCTGTTCGTCTATCACGGTGGCAGCAAACCCCAGGCCCCGGATGAGGTGGTTCGGGTCATGCGGGCCTGGGAAGACTGGTTCGGCGCCATGGGCAGCGCGGCGGTCGATCCCGGCAACCCGGTCGGTCTGTCGAGCACCGTCAACAGCGATGGCTCGGTGACCAGCAACGGCGGGAGCAACCCGGCCAGTGGCTATAGCCTTATCGAGGCGACATCCCTCGAAGCGGCTATCGGGCATGCGCGAAAATGCCCGATCCTGGCGGCCGGCGGCAGCATAGAGCTGGCGGAAATCATCGAAATGTGAGCCCCGCGAAGCGGCCCCCGAGCGTGCGCCTGGCAGTATCCGAGCGCTGCGCCGGGGCGAGCGGACCCGCGGCCGATGCCTGGGTCCGAAGGCTCAGGGGCGGCGGATCAACCCGGCGATCCCCGCGACCCTGGTGCTCACCCGCTCCTCGAGATGCTCGATGTCCTGGCGATGGCGCTGCTCCAGCTCGAGCTGCTGGGCACAGAGCTTCAGGGCCGTCAGCACCAGCAGCCTGTCGCCCATCAGCGATGGCGAAGCGGCCTTGGTCTCGGCCAGGAGGCTCTTGAGCAGCTGCGCCGAGTCCTTCAGGGCCTGCTGTTTGCCGACCGGCGCCTTGATACTGTAGTCATTGCCGAGAACGGAAATGACGCTGACCGCCTCCCCCTCCGGACTCATGCCTGGGCGGGGCTCGGACTGGCGTTGCCGGTGGCCAGCGCGACCAGGGCCTGAATGCGCGCCGCCGTGGCGCTGTGCAGCTCCTCTTGCTCCAGTGCGCTGAGCTGCAGGCCGTCATTCTCTTCCTGCAACTGGCTCAGCTCGCTGCGCAACTGTGCATTGGCCTCCTGCAGCGCCTTGTTCTCTTGAACGAGGTCGCCGACGAGCTGTTCCAACTGACTCAGGTTATTTTCCAACATATTGATTACTCGGGCTTTTTGGCGGGGCGCCACAATAATGAAATGCGCCGGGAGAAGCCAGAGCAGCCGCCCTCTGGCGCCCACCCGCCGCGCGTCGGCATGCCGCAACCGGTCCAGCGCACGCGGCATCTGGCGCGGACGGTCGCGGCGCGCCGGACCTCCGACTGCCCTGTCCAGGGCGAGTTCCCTCGATGTACGCCGAGCGAGGGCGAATCCCGAACCGCCGGCCCGGCGCGCGCCTTGAGGCCAGGGCGCACCAAAATGGCGTTCCCGCACCATGGTGCAGCATGCCTGCGCCCGGCGCGGCGCCCGCAAACCGCGCCGGCAGCCGGCTCAGCGCCTCTCGGCCAGCGCGGCCTGGAACTTGCTTTGGCCCGGTGCCCAGGCGCATCGCCCTCCCCGGCGCCAGCGACGGCCGCGTGAAGGACCGCCCCGGGCCCCACACCCTTGCCCTGACGGCGCCTGCCCAGAGCACCCGCCGCAAACTGGAGTAGCCCTGTGATTTCTGCCTCTATCGCCCGCTGCATGAGCAAAGACTTCGCCGTGATCCATCCGGACATGCCGGTGGTGGCCGCGTCCGCCCGACTGATGAGGAACGCCATGCTCGGCGGCCCGGTGGTCGACGGCGAAGGCCTGCTGCTGGGCTGGATCTCCGAACAGGAATGCCTGCAGGTCAGCCTCCAGGTGGTCTACCACAACCAGCGCGTGGCCACCGTGCGCGACATCATGCGCACCGATGTGCTGTGCGTGCGGCTCGATGACGATCCGCTGGAACTGGCCCAGCAGATGCTGGGGGAGAAACCCAAGAGCTACCCGGTGATCGACGACAGGCGCAAGGTGCTCGGCGTCGTCACCCGTCGCCATGTCCTCAACCTGCTGATCGATCAGCTGGCCAGTTTCGGCAAGAGCCGCTGAACGGCGCGGCGACCAGCGCCGACCGCGAGCTCAGCCAAGGGCCTGCAACCGGGCGAACAGCCGCTCGGTATCGGCGCGTCGGCACAGCGCGCCGCCCTCGCCGCTGATCGCCGCACTGCCGGCCGCCACGCCGTAGCGCAGCGCCTCGCGCCAGTGCGCACCGGCCGCCAGCTTCAGGGTTACCCCGGCCACCAGGCTGTCGCCGGCGCCCAGCGTGCTGCGGCGCCGGACGCTGGGGGCGGCCAGGCGCTCGTTCAGCTCCCGGCCGACCAACAGCGCGCCCTGGGCGCCGAGCGACACCAGCACATAGTCGCAACCCCCGCCGTCCACCAGTTCATGGGCGAAGCCGGCGAGCCGCTCCGGACCGAGGAGCGCCTCGCCGGCCAGGCTGCTCAGCTCGTTGAGGTTGGGCTTGATCATGAACAGCCCGCCTGCCGCCAGGGCCAGGCGCAACGCCTCGCCGGAGCTGTCGAGGATGCAGCGCACCCCGCGCCCGGCGGCGCCCCGCAGCAGGCGCGGCAGGAAGTCGGCCGCCAGCCCCGCCGGCTGGCTGCCGCTGATCACCAGGTACTCCGGCCCGGGCAAGGCCGCCACGGCCTCGAGCAACTGCGTCTGCTCGGCCGCGCTGAGGCGCGCGCCGGGCAGCACGAAGCGGTACTGCTGGGCCCCGGCCTGCTCCAGCACGTTGAGGCATTCGCGGGTCCGTTCGGCGATGGCCAGGGGCCGGTTGGCCACCCCCTCGGCGTCGAGCAGCTCCACCAGTTGCTGGCCGCTGGCGCCGCCGGCGGGAAACAGCGCCAGGGCGCGACCGCCGAGCGCGTGGATGGCCCGGGCGACGTTGATACCGCCGCCGCCCGGCGTGTAGATCGGCGGCGTGCAGCGCAACTTGGCGTCCGCGCAGAGGCGCGGCACCTGGGTGGCGATGTCCAGCGCGGGGCTCAGGGTCAGGGTCACGATCGAGGCCCGGTCGCCGGCCTGGCGCGTGGTCCGAGGAAGAGGAGTGGCCATAACCCAAGTTTAGGTGACCATCCCCGGCGGGTGCCGAGCACCCGCCACGACGCGGCGCGCCGGTCAGGGCGCGAGGGCGCGGATATCGAAGCCGCTCTTGGCCTCGCTGACGATGCGGAAGTGCTGGCGCTGCCCCGGCGTCACCGGCACCGCCAGCTCCCGGCGCAGGCGACCCATGCCGCACAGCGTGTCGTCCTGCTCGTCGATGCCGATGCCCAGCACCCGGGTGCCCGCCGGCACCTGGAAGCGCGCCTGCTCGCCGATGCCGATGCGTGCCGCCACCTTGCGGTCGACCAGCACCGCCACGTAGCAGCCGCCGCCGAGCATGCCCAGGTCGCGCTCGACCACCAGCTCACCACTGCCGGCGACGGCCTGCTGATAGGCCAGCAGACGCTCGCCGGGAACCTGACGGACATTCTCCGGGTCGACCGGGACGGATGAGCAACCGGCCAAGGCCAGCAACGGCAGTACTGCGTAGATCAATCGCATGGAGCCCTCCATGGGCACGAGTAGTACCGCCTGAGTATTGGCAGGGTGGCGCCAACGCACAAGCCGGGATGCAGGCTAGCGCCCGCGAAAACTCTGCCGGTAGCCGCTCGGCGACACGCCGAACGCCCGACCGAAGTGCTGGCGCAGCGACACGGGCGAGCCGAAACCCGCCAGGCCGGCGATGGCCTCGATCGACTGCTCGCTGCCCTCCAGCAGGCGCTGACTCAGGGCCAGGCGCTCGGCCAACAGCCAGTCGCCCAGGGTACAGCCGGTGAGCTGGCGAAAATGCCGGGTGAAGCTGCGCCGACTCGACCATGTCCGCTGCGCCAGGCTGTCCAGGCTATGCGGCTGGTGCAGATGGGCGCGCAGCCAGTCGAGCAGCCCCACCAGGCGATCGTCTCGCTGGCTGGCCGGCAGCGGTTGCTCGATGAACTGGGCCTGGCCGCCCTGGCGATGCGGCGGCACCACCAGGCGCCGCGCCACCCCGCTGGCCACCTCGGCGCCGTGCTGGCGACGCAACAAATGCAGGCAACAGTCGATGGCCGCGGCGGTGCCGGCCGAGGTCAACAGTTGACCGTCCTCCAGGTACAGCACCTCGGCGTTCAGGCGCACCCGCGGGAAGCGCGCGGCGAAATCCTCGGCCCAGGCCCAGTGGGTCGTGGCGGCGCGCCCGTCGAGCAGGCCGGCCTCGGCCAGCACATAGGCTCCCAGGCACAGGCCGACCAGATGCGCGCCGCGCTCATGGGCCCGCACCAGTGCATCCAGCAACTGCTGCGGCGGCCGCTCGGCCGGGTCGTGCCAGCTCGGCACTATCACCGTCTGCGCCCACTCCAGCGCTTCCAGGCCATGGGCCACCTGCAGGTCGAAACCGGCCGTGGTGCTCAGCATGCCCGCCTGCGCCGCGCACACCCGCAACTCATATGGATTCTTGCCCGGGCCTAAATCGCCGAACACCAGGCAGGGCACGGAGAGGTGAAAAGGCGTTATGCGGTCGAAGGCGACCACGGCAATACGATGGGCAGGCATGGCGTTGCTCCGGAGCAGGCGACTTGGCCCGATCTTAACGCAAGCTGGCATTCGGGCCACTCACGGATAACCACGGGGCAGGCGAACAATCAGCCCCCCACTCCTTAGAGGAACCCGCCATGCACCAGCAACCGCAACGCGCCCTGATCGTCATCGACGTGCAGAACGAATACGTCAGCGGCAACCTGCCTATCGAATATCCGCCCATCGAGCACTCCATGGCCAATATCGCCACCGCCATGGACGCCGCCACCGCCGCCGGCATCCCGGTGATCGTCATTCAGCACCTGTTGCCCGAAGGCGCGCCGATCTTCGCCAGCGGCAGCCACAACGCCGAGCTGCATCCACTGGTGGCGAACCGTCCGCGCGACCACTTCATCCAGAAGCGGATGGCCAGCGCCTTCGCCGGCACCGACCTGGCCGCCTACCTGCGCCAGCACCAGATCGACACCCTCAGCGTGGTCGGCTACATGACCCACAACTGCGCCGACTCCACCGTGCGCCAGGCCCACCAGGAGGGCTGGAAGGTCGAGCTGCTGCACGACGCCGCAGGCTCGCCCGCCTACAGCAACGCCATGGGCAGCGCCACGGCCGAGGAGATCCACCGGGTGTTCTGCGTGGTCATGCACACCGGCTTCGCCGCGGTACTGAGCACCGGCGACTGGCTGACGGCCCTGGAAACCGGCGAAATACCGCAGGCCGACAACATCTACCTGTCCAACCAGCGGGCCCTGCGCGCCCGCTGAGCAGCGCCGCTCAGGCGCCGATGCGCTTGACCAACCGCGCCTGCAGCGCCTCCAGCTCGGCCGGATCGGCCTTGTTCGCCGCATGGATGCCCAGGCCCTGGCCGGCATACCGCGGGATGATGTGCATGTGCAGGTGGAACACCGTCTGCCCCGCCGGCGCGCCGTTGAACTGCGCCACCTGCACCCCGGCCGGCTGAAGCTCGTCGACCAGCGCCCGGGCCAGGCGCTGGGTCGCGGCCATCAGCGTGCCCAGGCTGTCCGCGTCGATCTCCAGCAGGTTGCGCGCCGCCACCCGCTTGGGGATCACCAGGGTATGGCCCAGGGACTGCGGGAACAGGTCGAGGAAGGCGAGCACCTCGTCGTCCTCGTACAGCTTGAAACAGGGGGCCTCGCCGCGAATAATCTGGGCGAAGATGTTCTGCGGGTCGTAGTCGCCATGCAGGCTCATCGGGTGTTCCTTTACCGAGGGGTCGAAACGCGCACCATAGCCGCTGCCCCCGCCGCGGAAAAGCCCCCTGTACTCGAGCATGGCTCGGGGCCGGCGGATGCACCGACCGGCGCCTGCGAGTATCTTCTGCGCTCCGCCTTCATCCAGGACCAGAGCACGCCATGCGCACCCCGCTTATCCAGGCCGCACTCCTTTGCCTCACGGTGCTGTGCTCGTCCGCCCTTCAGGCCAGGGTCGAGGTCGAAGCCGCCTACGACAAGCGCCTCGGCACGGTGCTGGCCGCGCGGATTTCCGAGGACATCGCCCCCGGCGACTACGAAGCCCTGCTCAAGGGCCTGCGGGCCAACCCCGGGCGCTACGAGCGCCGGATAGTATTGCTGGACAGCATCGGCGGCAGCGCCCCGGAAGCCATGCGCATGGGCCGCCTGCTGCGCGAGACCCGCTTCGACGTGCTGGTGCCCCGCCGCGGCGTCTGCCAGGGCAGCTGCATCTACCTGCTGGCCGCCGGCCACAAGAAGACCGTGCGCGGCCATGTCGGCCTGCACCGCCCGCCCTTTGCCGGCGGCGACTCGGCCCAGGCCCAGGCCGTCCACCGGGGCGAGCATTACAGTCCGAGCGCCTACTTCCGCGAGATGAACATCCCCGGCCGCCTGGCCGAGGAGATGCAGCGCATCGCACCGCACAACATGCGCCTGCTCGACCCGGAGCAGCTGGCCCGCTATCGGCTGAACTGAAGCATTGCCCGCAGCGCGCGCCGCGCTCGACATGGATAGAGTCGCGCCCGGCGCTGTCGTATCCCAGGCAGGCTGGTGGTGTCTTCTGAGGTGGAGGTGTTGGGATGGACTTGAAAGAACGGCTGGGGCTCTGGCTGCTGTGCGCAGCGCTCGGCGGCGCGATGAGCCCGGCGCAGGCCGATCATCGGCACGCGGAGGAGGAGTGGCAGGAGGAGTTCTGGGATGGTCCCTGCCGGGTCAAGCGCGAGTTCGACGACGGCGACTTCAAGGAAGAGATCAAGTGCCCCCACGGCCACGGCGCCTTCTGGCGCCCCGGCAAGTGGAAGGACGAATACTGGGAGCGCGGTTGCCGGGTCAAGGTCGAAGCCAAGCACGACGAGTTCAAGAAAGAGGTCGAGTGCGACTATGACGACGATTGAGCCCGGCCGGAGTCGGCGACGGCCGCCTCATGCCAGCCGCGCCGCCTACCTGCCAAGCGGCGCCGACCCGATCCCGGCCCCGCGCCCCTGCCCCCAGGTCACGCGCTGACCCGTTCGCCCGCCACCGGCACTCGCACCCTGCGCAGCGACCAGCCCAGGGTCATGCCGGCCGCGGCCAGCAGGATGGCGCCGGTGCCCAGCAGCTGCAGCGGCTGCAGCTGATGACCGAAGGCCAGGAAGTCCACCAGTATCGCCACCACCGGGTAGATGAACGACAGCGCTCCGGTCAGGTGGGTCGGCAGTTTCTGGATCGCGCCGTACAGCAGGATGTACATCAGCCCGGTGTGCACCACACCGAGGGTCACCAGCGCGCCCCAGCTGGACGCGCTGGTCGGCAGTTGCGCCAGGTTGGCGAAGGGCACCAGCATCAGGGTGCCGACGCAGACCTGGATCAGCGCGATCAGGTGCGGCGGCGTGCCCTTGAGTTTCTTCGCCACCAGGGCGGCCAGGGCGTAGAAGAAGGCCGCGCCCAGGGCCAGGAGGATACCGCCCAGGTAGTCGCTGCCGATATAGCCGGCGTTCGGCTTGGCCTGCACGATCAGCAGCATGCCGGCGAAGGCCAGGCCCAGCCACATCAGCTTGGTCGCGGTCAGGCGCTCGCCGAGGAACAGCGCGCCGAGCCCCACCAGGATGAACGGCTGGGTGTTGTACACCGCCGTGGCGATGGAGATGGAGGCCCGCGGGTAGGCGGCGAACAGCAGCAGCCAGTTGAGCACGATGGCCACCCCGCCCAGCGCGGCGAAGGCCAGCAGGCGCGGCGTCAGGTGGCCCCGCAGCAGCCCCAGGGCGGCGCACACCGCCAGCAGCACCGGCGCGCCGATGGCGCAGCGCCAGAACACCACATCCATCGCCGGCTGCCCGGAATAGAGGACGAACCAGCCTATGGTTCCGGAAATCATCATCGCCGCGGTCATTTCGACCGAGCCACGCGCCTTGCTGTTCATGGAGCACCTCCGTCAGTTGTCAGAGGCTAAGATATTATGCACAGCATCCATTTCACATGACGTAAATTAGGCCATATACAACAAAAACCTAATTATAAAAGGCAAATCCTCAACATAACGGAGAAACGGATAATGCTGGACTCTCTCGACCAGAAAATTCTCGACGCCTTGCTGCAGGACTCGCGCATCTCCCTCAAGGCGCTGGCCGGCCAGGTCGGCCTGTCGTCCCCCGCCACCTCGGAGCGCGTGCGGCGCCTCGAGGAGCGCGGGGTGATCCGCGGCTTCACCATCGAGATCGACCCGCGGGCCCTGGGCTACCAGCTGCAGGCGATCGTGCGCATCAAGCCGCTGCCGGGCATGCTCCACCCGGTGCAGAAGCTGATCGAAGACACCGCCGAGTTCTGCGAGTGCGACAAGGTCACCGGCGATGACTGCTTCATCGCGCGCCTCTACCTGCGCTCCATCGACCAGCTCGACCATATTCTCGACCGCATCGCCGACAAGGCGCAGACCAGCACGTCGATCGTCAAATCGCAGCCGATCAAGCGCCGCCCGCCGGGCATTGGCCGGCGCGGGGTAGGCGGCAAGGCGGCCGAGGGGGCGAACTAGGCGAAGCACTCAAGGGCCAATGACCGGCTCGACTTCCTTGCCCAGTGTCGGCCGAGGCGGAAGAATCCCGAAGCCCCCGAAAGGGCTCCTCACCACGCTATGACAGGTCGGCGACCTCCCGCTCGATCATGCGCTTGATGTGCTCCTCGCTGTCGACCATGGTTTCACTGTCCTCGCGCAGCGACTTGACCAGCCCCGCTATCATGGCCAGCAGCACAAAGGTGAAGGGCAGAGCGCCGGCGATCGACGCCGCCTGCAGCGACTTCATGGCCTGGTCTCCGCCGACGAGCAGCAGGATCAGCGTCACTCCACCCAGTACCGAACCCCATATGATGCGCTGCTGCACCGGCGGGCGACGGCCGAACGCCAGCAGTCGGCCCAGCACCAGGGTGCCGGAATCGGCAGAGGTGACGAAGAAAATAACCACCACGCCCAGTGCCGCGGCCTTGGCGATTGTTGCGGTGATACCCGGCGTCAGCACATCGAAGATGTTGTAGAAGGCGCCGGCATAGTCCCAGTTGTTGACGGCGGCATCGTAGATGCTCATGTCGGTGCCGTAGATGGCTTCGTTGATGCCCGCGGAACCGAGCACGCCGAACCAGACCAGGGCCACTACCGACGGGATGAACATCACGCCGAGCATGAACTCGCGGATGGTGCGGCCGCGGGAGATGCGCGCGATGAACATGCCGACGAAGCCAGCCCAGGCGATCCACCAGCCCCAGTAGAAGATGGTCCAGCCGCCCTGCCAGGTACGCTCTTCGGGGCTGCGTGCGGTCCAGAGCGTCATCGAGACGGCGTCGGAGAGGTAATCCCCCATGGCGGTGACCGAGCTGGCGATCAGGTAGTTGGTGTCGCTGGCCAGCATGAAGTAGGACAGTATCGCGATACAGATCCAGGAATTCAGCGTCGACAGCTGCTTGATGCCCTTGGCGACGCCGCTGGTCGCCGAGAGCGTCGCGACGACGGTGATCAGGACGATCGACAGTACGGTGACGGTCTGGGACCTTTCCTCCAGCAGGCCGAGCGAGATCAGGCCGGCGCCGATCTGCTCGACGCCGAGTCCGAGCGTCGTGGAGATGCCGAAGATGGTGCCGAATACGGTCAGGATGTCGACGGTATGTCCGATCGGACCATAGATCCTGTCGCCGATCAGCGGATAGAGCGCCGAGCGCATCGACAGCGGCAGGCCCTTGCGGAAGGCGAAGTACGCCAGCGATACGCCGACGATGCCGTACATGGCCCAAGCGATGGTGCCCCAGTGGAAAATGGTCAGCTTGATGCCGCCGGCCGCGGCTTCGGCGACCAGGTCGCTGGGAACCGGAAACCCTTCGTCGCCGGGCAACAGTCCCTGCTCCAGTGCGATCCTTTTGGCGTCGAAGAAGGCCGCAACCGCTGACTTCACCTCATGGCTGAGGAAGGGGTTGCCGCCGCTCCAGTCGCTGGCGAAGTGGATCATCGGCTCGGACACGCCAAAGAACAGCAAGGCGGCGCCGGTGCCGCAGCCGAAAAGCATCGAGAACCAGGCGAAATTGCTGAATTCTGGCCTGTCGTCATCGCGCCCGAGGCGTATTTTGCCGACGCGCGAGCAGGTGATGTACATGCAAACCACGAAGGCCAGAAACATCATCAGCACGTAGTACCAGCCCAAGGTGCTTTCGATCCAGGTCTTCAGTCCAAGAAACTGTTCGCTGGCCGTCTTGCCGAGCAAGATCGCATACAGCATGAAAAACACAATCATGGTGATGGCGGTTATACCAAGGGTCGGATTCAACCCTTTTAATATGCCTCTCTGCTCGATAAGAGCATCTAGACGTTCATTGGAGAGCATGGGCTTTCCTCGCAAGAGTGTGTTGGATGAGTCCTTGTTATTGTGTTTTTCATGACCTAATAGTGGCTGGAAAGAAAGTCCCAGTTATCCTCCGTGGGGCTGTAGGTTCATGTTCCTCAGTCTGGCAACGGACATATCCCTCCATCTGACCTGACGTCCGATATTGCGCATTGAATAGCGGACGCTTGCTGAGTTGCGGCGATGCTTTGGCTTTGGGCAGGTTTTTTGATAGTGCAATCGCGTCCGTGCCGGCTAGCGCTGGCGGCAGACGCTCTTATTTTTATTTATGTCTACGAATGGCTAAGCACTTGATGATGCCCAGCGCCGATAGGGCTGTAAACCGCTTACAGGCTAATGACTGGCATTAGTAAAACTTATGCCACGACTGATGACGAGAATGTCGTCGAGTGAAATGCAGTGTGTTGGGCTGATCGTTATCACGGCCAACGCAAGGCTAAAAGAGAACCCAGTTAGTAAGTTTCTGTTTTACTTTTGCGCAGTTTAAGCTCCTCGACGGGCAGTTTCGCTGATACTGCGGGAAAGCATTACGTGGCTTTCCAGAGGACAACCATCCACCCGGCGCGAACTTGAGGACCACGTCGAGTGGACAACATTGCCTTGCTCACCTACTTCTGCGCTCGGCCGTGCGGAGTCGATTTTGTTCTTTCGGCCGGCTGCCGACGATCCAGACTAACTAGATCAGGGTGAGCCCCACCAAGAGCCCCCTCGACAGGCCTGCTGAGCCGCGCGATGGCCGCGCATCAGCGAGCGCCAGCGGCTCACTGGCAGCCTTTGACCGCCTCCAGCCAGGCCGGGTCGAGGCGCTGTTGCTGCGGGTCCAGGCCGCGCTGCGCCATGGCCTCGCGGTGCGCGTCGATCTCGCGCACCAGTTGCCCGAGTTCGCTGCTGTTGCCGTCCAGCTGGTGCATCTGGGTCAGGCCCAGGTGATAGAAACGCAGCAGCTTCATGGCGCTCTCGTCGCCGGCCGCCACCCCGGCCTTGACCCGGTGCATCTGGTTGGTCACGCGCATCAGGCTGCGCTTGAGCCGCCAGCCGTACACCGCCGCCGCCATGAACGGGCGCGACCATAGCTGCAGGCGCACGAAGGCGACGGTCAGGGCCAGGCCGGCGAGCACGCCGATCAGGTTCCACTTGAAGTTGTCGCCGCCGGGGGTGCCGAACAGCTGGCTGCTGGCCGTGGCGCAGAGCATCGCCAGCAGCAGGAACAGGGCCACGATCAGCAGGGTGCTGCGGCGGGTCTGCTGGCGGTAGTGCTCGGGGTTCATGGGCTGGATTTCGAACATCTAGTACTCCTGGCGCGGTCAGGCTTCGACCGCGCTCCACTGCTTGCTAAGGCGCTTGTCCGATACCGCCATTTTGGTGCCCAGCTGCTGGGCGAACAGCGACACCCGATACTCCTCGAGCATCCAGCGGTACTGGATAAGCTGCGGATCGCGCTTGCCCTCCTGGCGGTGCTTGCCCAGGCGCGCCTGGTACTGCTCCCAGTAGCCGGCCAGCTCGCCGCTCCACACCCGGTCGCGCTGCACCTGGGCGCCGATCTTGTCCAGGCGCTGCTCGATGGCCTTGAGGTAGCGCGGCAGTTCCTTGAGCCACTCGCCCGGCGTCTCGCGCACGAAGCCCGGGTAGACCAGGTTGGCGAGCTGCTGCTTGATGTCGTTGAGCGCCATGGCCTGGGCCAGGTCGATCTTGCCCTTGAAGCGTTTCTGCAGGCCGTGCCACAGCTTGAGGATTTCCAGGCACAGGCGGGCCAGGCGTTCGACGTGGGCCGTCCAGTCGCCGCGCTTGCGCTCGGCCAGGGCCGCCAGGGCGGCGCCGTCGCGGGGCAGGCTCGCTTCACCCTCGAGGATGCAGCTGTCCAGGCTGGCCAGGAGGATGTCCTCGACCAGCGCCTCGATGCGGCCGATCTCGCGGTGCAGCAGGCCCAGCTCGGTCAGCCCCGGCAGCTTGCCGCGCAGGTACTTGGCCGGCTCGGCCAGTTGCTGCAACAGCAGGCGCTGCAGGGCGCGGCGGTGCTGGAACTCGGCCTCGGCCTGGGTCGGGAAGCGCCCTTCCTTGACCTCTCCGCCCTCCTCCACCAGCGCCGGGTAGACGGTCATCGACAGCCCGGCGACCTTCTGCTGGGCCTTCTCGGCCACTTCGGCGAAGGCCTTGGCCTGCACCGGCTGCTGGGCTTTCTCGGTCTTCGGCAGGGCCAGCGCGGCCTGGCTGGCCTCGCTGAAGCGGGCACACAGCTCGGCCAGGTCGCGCCCCTCGCCGAGCGGCTTGCCATGGCTGTCGACCACCTCGATGTTCATGCGCAGGTGGCCCTCGATCTGCGCGGCGGCATCGGTCCAGGCCTCCTCGGCCACGCGCACCCCGGTCATGCGCAGCAGCTCGCGGCCCAGGGCGGCGGGCAGGCTGCCCTCGGCGAAAGCGATCTTGGCCAGGGCCGCGCCGACGAAGTCCGGCACCGGCACGAAGTTCTTGCGCACCGCCTTGGGCAGGTTGCGCACCAGGGCCACGCACTTGGCCTCCAGCAGGCCCGGCACCAGCCACTCCAGGCGCTCGCCGGGCAGCTGCGGCAGCAGCGGCGCCGGCACCCGCAGGGTGACGCCGTCGCGCGGATGATTGGGTTCGAAGTGATAGGACAACGGCAGTTGCAGCTCGCCCAGGTGCAGGCTGTCGGGGTATTGCGCGGCGGTGACCTCGCGGGCGTCGCGGGCCAGCACGTCTTCCTCGCGCATGATCAGCAGCTGCGCATTGCCGGCGCTCTCGCGCTTGTACCAGCTGTCGAAACTGGCGGTCTGGTAGATGTCGGCCGGCAGGCGCGCCTCGTAGAAGGCGAACAGGGTTTCCTCGTCGGCCAGGATGTCACGCCGCCGGGCCTTGGCCTCCAGCTCGTCGAGCTTTTCCAGCAGCTGGCGGTTGGCCGACAGGCAGCGGGCGCGGGAGTGGATCTCGCCGCCGACCAGGCCCTCGCGGATGAACAGCTCGCGCGACACCACCGGGTCGATCGGGCCGTAGTGCACCGGGCGACGGCCGACCACGATCATGCCGTAGAGGCTGATCTGCTCGTAGGCCACCACCTGTCCGCGCTTCTTCTCCCAGTGCGGCTCCAGGTGATTCTTCTTGATCAGGTGGCCGGCCAGGGGCTCGATCCAGTCCGGCTCGATCTTCGCCACCATGCGCGCAAACAGCTTGCTGGTCTCCACCAGCTCGGCGGTCATCAGCCAGCTGGGTTTCTTTCTACCCAGGCCGGAGGAGGGATGAATCCAGAAGCGCCGCTGACGCGCGCCGAGGTAGTCGCCGTCTTCGGTTTTCTGGCCGATCTGGCTGAGCAGGCCGCTGAGGATGGCCTTGTGTACCTTGGCGTAGTCGATGCTGCGCTGCTGGGCCTCGTCCTTGACGGCCTTGGCGGACTCGCGGGCAGCGTCCGGGCCCTTGCCGGGCTCCGGCTTGGCCGGCTTGCCCTCCGGCGCCTTGGCCTTGAGCTGCAGCTCGCGGCTGATCAGGGTCAGCTGGCGGTGCGCGTCGCGCCACTCGCGCAGGCGCAGGTAGTTGAGGAAGTTCTTCCGGCACCAGCTGCGCAGGGCGTTGGAACCCAGGGCCTGGCGCTGCTCCTCGAAGCCGCGCCACAGGTTGATCAGGGCGGCAAAGTCCGAATCGACGTCCTTCCACTGGGCGTGGGCCTGGTCGGCGGCCTGCTGGCGGTCGGACGGGCGCTCGCGCACATCCTGCACCGACAGGGCGCTGGCGATGATCAGCACTTCCTCCAGGCTGCCCTGCTTGGCGCCCTCGAGCACCATGCGGCCCATGCGCGGGTCCACCGGCAGGCGCGCCAGCTGGCGGCCCAGGGGGGTCAGCTGGCCGTCGCGGCTGACCGCCGAGAGCTCCTGCAGCAGGGTGTAGCCATCGCTGATGGCCTTGCCGTCCGGCGGCTCGATGAAGGGAAAGGCGTCGACCTCGCCCAGGCGCAGGTGGAGCATCTGCAGGATCACCGCGGCCAGGTTGGTACGCAGGATCTCCGGGTCGGTGAATTCGGGGCGAGCGAGGAAGTCCTCCTCGCTGTACAGGCGGATGCAGATGCCCGGCTCGACCCGCCCGCAGCGGCCCTTGCGCTGGTTGGCGCTGGCCTGGGACACGGCCTCGATGGGCAGGCGCTGGACCTTGGCGCGGTAGCTGTAGCGGCTGATGCGCGCGGTGCCGCTGTCGATCACGTAGCGGATGCCCGGCACGGTCAGCGAGGTCTCGGCGACGTTGGTGGCCAGGACGATCTTGCGCCCGGCCATGGGCTGGAAGATCTTCTGTTGCTCGGCCGGGGTCAGCCGCGCATACAGCGGCAGCACCTCGGTGTGCCTGAGGTTGGCCTTGCGCAGCACCTCGGCGCAGTCGCGGATCTCCCGCTCGCCGGGCAGGAACACCAGCACGTCGCCGGGGCGCTTGCCCTCGCTGCGCTCGAAGGCGGCCAGCTCGTCGAGGCCGGCGAGTATCGCCTGGTCCACCGAGAGGTCCTCCTCGACCCGGTTGCCCTCCTCGTCCTGCTCGGCGGTCAGCGGCCGGTACCAGGTCTCCACCGGGTAGGTGCGCCCCGACACCTCCACCACCGGCGCGCCGCCGAAGTGCTGGGAGAAGCGTTCCAGGTCGATGGTCGCCGAGGTGATGATCAGCTTGAGGTCGGGCCGGCGCGCCAGCAGGGTCTTCAGGTAGCCGAGCAGGAAATCGATGTTCAGGCTGCGCTCGTGGGCCTCGTCGACGATCAGGGTGTCGTACTTGTCGAGGAAGCGGTCGTGCTGGGTCTCGGCCAGCAGGATGCCGTCGGTCATCAGCTTGATCAGGCTGCGCTCGTTGCTCTGGTCCTCGAAGCGCACCTGGTAGCCCACCAGTTCGCCCAGCGGCGTGCCGATCTCCTCGGCCACCCGGGTGGCCACGCTGCGCGCGGCCAGGCGGCGCGGCTGGGTGTGGCCGATCAGGCCGTGGGTGCCGCGGCCCAGCTCCAGGCAGATCTTCGGCAGCTGGGTGGTCTTGCCCGAGCCGGTCTCGCCGGCGATCACCACCACCTGATGCTTGCTGATAGCGGCCTTGATCTCGTCGCGCTTGGCGGCGATCGGCAGGGCGTCGTCGTAGCGCATGGCCGGCACGCTGAGGCGACGCGCCTCGACCTTGGCGACGGAGGCCTGGAAGCGCTCCAGCCACTGCGCCAGCTTGGCCTGATCCTGGGTCGCCGGCTTGCGCAGCTCATGCAGCTGGCGACGCAGGCGGTGACGGTCGGCGATCAGCGCCTGATCGAGGTTCTTCAGCAGGAGGTCGAAGGCGGGAGTCTGGTCGGTCATCGGGGCCGTGATGCAGTCGGGCTGAAGGGGACGCCAACGGCGCCCGCTCCCAGCGGGAAAATTAGCCGGCGATTGTCGCAGATTTCCCGGCCCCATGCGCCCAAGCCGACACGACCCCGGCCTCGACCCGATACCGTCAGAAGCCCGTGGCGCGGAACACCTCCTCGCCGCCGAGCAGGGTCCAGAGCACCCGGGTCTTGCCGAGCTGCGCGAGCGGCAGCTGGAAGATGTCGCGGTCCAGCACCACCAGATCGGCCTGCTTGCCCACTTCCAGCGAGCCGGTGTGCTGCTCCTGACGCAGGCTGTAGGCGGCGTCCAGGGTGTAGGCGCGCACCGCCGCCTCCAGGCTGGGCAGGCTGCGCTCGCCCAGGCTCAGGGCGTTGTGCATGATGCCCAGGGGCGACAAGGGGTTTACGTCCCAGTCGGAACTCAGGGTGACCCGCGCGCCGCTGTCATGCAGCTGGCCCAGCGGCAGCAGTCGATAGGCGCGCTGACCGATCAGCGGCTCGTTGTCCTTGAGGAAAGGCGGCGCGAAGTAACGGCTTGGCTGGAAGTCGGCGGTAACATCCAGCTGCTTGAAGCGCGGCAGGTCGGCCTGGTCCACCAGCTCGACGTGGGTCAGGCGGTGCCGCCCCTGGCCGCCGCCGGCCTCGATGGCGTCCAGGGCATCGCCCACCGCCTGGTCGCCGATGGCATGGATATGCATGTCGAAGCCAGCCTCGGACAGCTCGCCGACATAGCGTCGCAACCGCTCGGGACCAAAGTAGTACAGCCCTTTGGGCTCGACCCCCGGCAGGCTTTCTTGATAGGGCTGCTGCAGCCGCGCGGTGGTGTTGTGGATGATGCCGTCGACGTAGAACTTGACCTGGTTGACCCGCAGCAGGCTGTGCGCATCGCCGGGTCGATACAGGGACTTGAGTTCGGCCAGCTGCTGCTCGTCGTCCAGCGACGGATAGGCCCACAAGCCCAGGGCGGTGCGCGCCTTAAGTTCGTCGCGCTGGGCGGCCTTCTGCCAGGCCTCGAGATGGCCCCGGCGCCAGAACACCCTGGCATCGGCCACCGAGGTGATGCCGTTGCTGGCCAGTTGGTCCTGGCCCGTCAGCACCGCCTGATAATAGACCTCTGCGAGCGCCCTGGACGGCGGCAGGGCCTGGTCCAGCGCCAGGTCGCCGGCATTGTCCAGCACCAGGCCGGTGGGCCGACCGCCCTCGTCGCGCATGATCACACCGCCGACCGGGTCGGGGCTGTCGGCATCGATGCCGGCCAGTTCCAGGCCCTTGGAGTTGAGCCAGTAGGCGTGCGAGGTCTCCTCCATCAGGGTCACCGGGCGGTCCGCCACCACGGCGTCGAGCAGGTCGCGCGGGGCTTCGTCCTCCTCCAGCAGGCTATGCAGGGCGAAGCCCCAACCCACCAGCCAGTCGCCCTCGTCCTCGGCGTTGCACTCCTCCAGCTGCTCCAGCCACCGCTCCACCCCATCCCCGGGGCTGAGGGTGCAATCGCCCTGGGCCTGCGAGGAGGCATCCAGCACATGGGCGTGGGTATCCTGGAAACCCGGCAGCACCAGGCGCCCCTGCAGGTCGACCCGCTCGGTCTGCGCGTCGACATAGGCCTGCAGCGCCTGGCCATCGCCCACGGCGAGAATGCGCCCGTCCTCGGCGATGGCCAGGGCGCTGGCCCATGGCTGCTGCTCGTTCACCGTGTAGACCTTGCCGTTGTGCAACAGCCTGGCGGCCGGCTCGGCGGCCTGCAGGGCGGAACTGGCCAGCATCAGCAGGCCGGTCAGACTCGGAACAACTCGCATAAAAAGCCTCATCCTTCGATATCGGTGCCACCGCCGCACTGGCGCGAACTACTGCGCGGTGGCGGTCTTGAAGTTGGTCCAGGTGCGCATGCGCGCACGCATGTCGCGTTGCGGGATGTCCTTGCCGGGGAACAGCCGGGCGTAACTGGCCTCGCTCGGGTAGATGTCCGGGTTGTCGCGCATCTGCGGGTCGACGGCGGCACGCGCCTTGGCGTTGGAGGTGGGGTAGCCGGTGAAGTTGGAGATGGCCGCCATGTGCTCCGGGCGCATGACGAAGTTGATGAAGGCGTAGGCGCACTCCGGATGCTTGGCGTCCACGGGGATCGCCATGGTGTCCATCCACACCGCGGAGCCCTCGCTGGGGATGCGGTACTGGAAGTCCACCTGCTTGCCGGCGGCGTCTGCCGTGCGTTGGGCCTGGGTCATGTCGCCGCTGTAGCCGAGCGACAGGCACAGGTCGCCGTTGACCAGATCGGTGACCGGCTGCGACTGCAGCTTGGTCACATAGGGGCGCAGCTGCATCAGCAGGGCTTGCGCCGCCTCCAGGTCCTCAGGCTTGGCGCTGCGCGGGTCGCGCCCCAGGTAGTGCAGCGCCACCGCCAGCACTTCGTCGGGGGAGTCGATCAGGGAGATCCCGCAGTCGGCGAACCTGGCCGCCAGCTCCGGCTTGAACAACATGTCCAGACTGTTCACCGGCGCGCCCGGCGCGCGCTGGCGGATCATCTCGGCGTTGTAGGTCAGGCCGATGGTGCCCCAGGTGTAAGGCACCGTGGCATCGCGGGACTTGGGGTACTGCGCGTGCAGCGCCCGCAGGCCCGGCTCGATGTCCTCCAGTTCGGTCAGCTTGGCCTTGTCCAGCGGTTGCAGGGCGCCGGCGCGCATCAGCCGTTCGGCCACGGTGTCGCCGGGGAAGATCAGGTCGTAGCCGCTGCCGCCGGACATCATCCTGGCCTCCAGCGTTTCGCTGCTGTCCATCAGGTCGTAGACCACGCGGATGCCGGTCTCGGCGGTGAACTTGGTCAGGGTGTCCTCGGCGAAGTAGTCCGCCCAGTTGTACAGGTGCAGCACCTTCTCCTCGGCCAGCAGCGGCTGGCTCAGCAGCCCCAGGCCCAGGGCCAACGCGGCCAGCGGTTTGCTGTGCTTATTCATCGTGAACTCCTCGCGCCGTCCAGCGCACATGGGTTTGACGACCGTCCAGGCCCAGCAGGGGGCCGTACATCTCCGGGCGACGATCGCGGTAGATGCCCCAGGTCAGGCGCTCTTCGCGCATGGCCGGCAGATCCAGGGTCTGCACCAGCATGCCGGTCGAATCGCGGTCGGCCTCGACCAGCGTCTTGCCCTTGTGATCGGTGATGAACGAGGAGCCGTAGAAACTCATCGCCAGCTCGGGGTCGTTGCTCGCCACCTCGCGGCCGACGCGGTTGGCGGCGACCACCGGCAGGATGTTGGCGGCGGCATGGCCCCGCATGCACATCTGCCAGTGATCGCGCGAATCCAGCGCCGCGGCCCCCGGCTCGGAGCCGATGGCGGTGGGGAACAGCAGCACCTCGGCGCCCTGCAGGGCCAGGCAACGGGCGGTCTCGGGGAACCACTGGTCCCAGCAGATGCCCACCCCGAGGCAACCGAAGGCGGTGTCCCAGACCCGGAAACCGGTGTCGCCGGGGCTGAAATACTCCTTCTCCTGATAGCCGATGGCGTTGGGAATATGGGTCTTGCGGTAGACACCGAGCAAGCGACCGTCGGCGTCGGCCACGCTCAGGGAATTGAAATAGGCATTGCCGGCCTTCTCGAACCAGGACAGCGGCAAGACCACGCCCAGCTCCCGGGCCAGGACGGCGAAGCGTTTGAGCACCCGGCTGTTGCCGTACTCCTCGGCCAGCGCCAGGTGCTTGTGGTCCTGCTCGATGCAGAAATAGGGCGTGGCGAACAGCTCCTGCAGCAGGATCACCTGGGCGCCCCGGGCGGCCGCCTGGCGCACCAGCCGCTCGGCCTGGTCGAGGTTGCGTCCGAGCTCCCAGCTGCAGGCGAACTGGGTGGTGGCGATGCACAGTTTGCTCATGCCCCTCACCCCTTCAGCGGCCAGGCCGGCTGTTGCTGGGTGATGCAGTGCACCCCGCCGCCGCCATGGGCCAGGTGGTCGATCCGCACCGGCACCACTTCACGCCCCGGGAAGGCCATGGCCAGGGTCTCGGCGGCCACCCGATCGGCGGCGATGCCGTAGGCCGGCATGATCACGGCGCCGTTGGCGATGTAGAAGTTGGTGTAGGAGGCGCAGAACACCTCGGCCGTGCTGTCCAGCGCATCGCTGGCATCAAACAGCTCGAGCAGCTCGAACCGGCGCCCACGGGCATCGGTGGCCAGCTCCAGGGCGCGGCGATTCTCGCGCACCACCTCGGCATAGGTCGAGGACTGCTCATGGGTGGCGTCCACCAGCAGCGCGCCGGGTCGGGCGAAGGCGCAGACGCCGTCGACGTGGCCGTCGGTCATGTCGCCGGTGACATGGTCGGGATCGCCTGGCAGCCAGATGGTCTTCTGCACGCCCAATAGGCGGGCGAAGATGGCCTCCATCTCGGCCTTGCTCAGGCCAGGATTGCGATTGGGATTGAGCAGCACCGACTCGGTGGTGATCAGGGTGCCGTCGCCATCCACATGGATGGCGCCGCCCTCGTTGGCCAGCGGCGTACCGAAACACTCCAGGCCCAGGCCGTTGAGCACACGTCGGGCCAGGCTCTCGTCCAGGTCATGGGCCGACTTGCCGCCCCAGGCATTGAAACGCCAGCTGACCCCGGCCAGGCCCAGCTGCGGATGGCAGACGAAGCTCGGCCCGCTGTCGCGGCACCAGCTGTCGTTGACCGCCAGCTCGACCAGTTCGACACCCGACCCGCACAGCGTCCGGGCGGACGCCAGGGCGCTGGGATCGACCACCAGCCTGACCGGCTCGAAGCGGGCGATGGCGTTGGCCACCCGGGCGAAGTCGGCCTGCACCTGGGCCAGGGTCACCCCCCAGGTGTTCTCCCAGAGCGCCTGGTTATGCGGCCAGACCATCCAGGTAGCGGCGTGCCAAACCCATTCGGCCGGCATGTACCAGGCGTTCTGCTGCGTGTCGTTCTGTTGCATGACGAGTGCCTTTCAGTTAAGTAGTTGTTATCACTGAAAACCGCCAAAGCGGCCATGACACCCATGCTAGGCCTCTAAAAATCACAGAACAAACGATGGATTTTGCCCACAAATGATTAGAAGGACTTATCAAACATGCTCAAGCACTGGCCGCCGCTGAACGCCCTGCGCGGCTTCGAAGCCGCCGCCCGCCTGGGCAGCTTCCACAAGGCCGCCGAAGAACTGCACCTCACCCAATCGGCCATCAGCCAGCAGATCCGCAGCCTGGAAGGCTATCTGGAACAACCGCTGTTCCATCGCAGCGGCCGCAGCGTCAGCCTGACCGACGCCGGCTACGACCTGCTCAGCACCACCCAGTCGCTGCTGCAACAACTGGCCGTGGGCATTCGCCGGCTGGAGCAGTACCGCAAGCCCAACCAGCTGGTGGTCAACACCACGCCGGCCTTCGCCCGCCATTGGCTGCTGCCGCGCCTGGGCGATTTCCAGCGTCGCCACCCCGAGATCGATCTGTGGCTGTTCACCACCGACGAGGCACCGGACATGGCCAGCCAGACCATCGACATCGCCGTGCGCGACGACATCGCCGCCCAGGCCGAGTGCAGCTTCCGGGTGCTGCTGCGCGATCGCCTCTACCCGGCCTGCCACCCCAGGCTGCTGGAGATGCCCGCCGCCGCGCGCAGCACCCTGCACGGCGAGCGGGAGATGGACTGGAGTCACTGGGAAGTGGAAGCCGGGGTCGACGTCGGCCAGCAGGGCCACGGTTTGAACTTCTCCGACCCCGGCCTGCTGCTGGACGCCGCCTGCCAGGGCCTGGGCATCGCCCTGGTCAGCCAGCTGCTGGCCGAGCAGGCCCAAGCCTGCGGCCTGTTGCAGCCCCTGGCCGAGCAGCGCGTGCGCGGCCCCAGCTGGGCCTGGCTGATCCACCGCGACAGCGAGCGCAGCCCGCTGACCCGCGGTTTCTGCGCCTGGCTGCGCGGCGCCCTGGAGGAAAACACCGGCGCATAAAAAACGCCACCCGAGGGTGGCGTTCTGCAGCCGGCGACGTGGCGAGTCAGCTGGCCTTCTTCAGCTTCTGCAGCTCCTCGTCGCGCAGCTCGCGACGCAGGATCTTGCCGACGTTGGTGGTCGGCAGCACGTCGCGGAACTCCACGGCCTTGGGCACCTTGTAGCCGGTGACGTTGGCGCGCATATGCTCCATGACCTGCTCCTTGGTCAGGGTCACCCCGGGCTTGGCCACCACGAACAGCTTGATCGCCTCGCCGGACTTCTCGTCCGGCACGCCGATGGCCGCGCACTGCAGCACGCCCGGCAGGGTCGCCAGCACGTCCTCCAGCTCGTTCGGGTAGACGTTGAAGCCGGACACCAGAATCATGTCCTTCTTGCGGTCGACGATGCGCATGTAGCCGTCTTCCTGGATCAACGCGATGTCGCCGGTCTTCAGCCAGCCCTCGGCGTCGAGGATCTCGTCGGTGGCCTCCTGACGCTGCCAGTAGCCCTTCATCACCTGCGGGCCCTTGACGCACAGCTCGCCCACCGAGCCCAGCGGCAGTTCGTTGCCGGCCTCGTCGATCACCTTGCACAGGGTCGAGGGCACCGGAATGCCGATGGTGCCCATCTGGATGTTGGCAATCGGGTTGACCGAGGCCACCGGGCTGGTTTCGGTCATGCCGAAGCCTTCGCACACCGGGCTGCCGGTCACCTGGGTCCAGCGCTCGGCGGTGGCCAGCTGCAGGGCCATGCCGCCGGACAGGGTGATCTTCAGCGAGGAGAAGTCCAGCTTCTGGAACTCCTCGTTGTTGCACAGGGCGACGAACAGGGTGTTGAGGCCGACGAAGCCGCTGAAGCGGTACTTGGCCAGGTCCTTGACCATGGCCGGCAGGTCCCGCGGGTTGGTGATCAGCACGTTGTGGTTGCCGATCAGCATCATCGCCATGCAATGGAAGGTAAAGGCGTAGATGTGATAGAGCGGCAGCGGCGCGACGATGATCTCGCGGCCCTCCTCCAGGTTCGCGGCCATCATCGCCCGGGCCTGCAGCATGTTGGCCACCAGGTTGCGGTGGGTCAGCATCGCGCCCTTGGCCACCCCGGTGGTGCCGCCGGTGTACTGCAGCACGGCGAGCTCGCCGCTGGCCGGATTGGCCTCCGCGACCGGCCGGCCGCGGCCCTGGGCCAGGGCCTCGGTGAGCCTGACGGCGTGCGGCAGCTTGTAGGCCGGCACCATCTTCTTCACGTACTTGACCACGCTGTTGACCAGCAGGCGCTTGAGCGGCGCCAGCATGTCGCCGACCTCGGTGACGATCACCGTCTTCACCCCGGTCTTGGGCACCACCTGCTCGGCCAGGTGGGCCATGTTGGCCAGGCACACCAGGGCCTTGGCGCCGGAGTCGTTGAACTGGTGCTCCATCTCCCGGGCGGTGTACAGCGGGTTGGTGTTGACCACCACCAGGCCGGCGCGCATGGCGCCGAACACCACCACCGGATACTGCAGCAGGTTGGGCAGCTGCACGGCGATGCGGTCGCCGGGCTTGAGGTCGGTGTGCTGCTGCAGGTAGGCGGCGAAGGCACCCGACAGCTGGTACAGCTCGCCGTAGGTCAGGGTCTTGCCGAGGTTGCTGAAGGCGGGCTTGTCGGCGAAGCGTTGGCAGGACTGTTTCAGTACCGCCTGAATGTTCGGGTACTGATCCGGATCGATCTCGGCAGCTATCCCAACGGGATACTTGTCCTTCCAGAAGTTATCGGTCATGGAAGCCCACTCCTAAGCAACAGCTGATCTTCACCGCGCGAAGACGGTGGTTTGTTGTGTGTGTTTGCCTGCTTGAGTGCCGTACATGCGGCCAAAAGCGGCCCGAGAGTAGCAGCTTTGCCGGAGGCCGCCTAGCACCCGACACCGGCATAGTGGTCACTGATGATACCAGAGCTTGATAAACGGTCATTTTCTGGCCCGACTGCCGGATTGTCCGACAGGGCGCAACAGGGACAGGCGCCCAGGCGCTGAGCGCCGGGCGGGCCATCGGTCTCGCAGGAGGGAGGGGGGCGGCCCGGCCGGCCTGGGTCAGGCGATATCGCGCAGCTCGCGACGGAGGATCTTGCCGACCGGGGTCATCGGCAGGGCGTCCTTGAAGACGATCTGCCTGGGCACCTTGTAGCCGGTGAAGTTTTCCTTGCAGTAGGCCCTGAGTTCCTCGACGCTGAGGTCGCTGCCGCGCGGCACGACGAACAGCTTGACCACCTCGCCGGACTTCTCGTCGGGCACGCCGATGGCCGCGCAGCTGGCCACCTTGGGATGGGCCATGACCACGTCCTCGATCTCGTTGGGGTACACGTTGAAGCCCGAGACGATGATCATGTCCTTCTTGCGGTCGACGATGCGCACATGGCCATCCGGGTCGATCACCGCGATGTCGCCGGTCTTGAACCAGCCGTCTGCATCCAGCACCTCGGCGGTGGCGTCCGGGCGCTGCCAGTAGCCCTTCATCACCTGCGGGCCCTGGATGCACAGCTCGCCGCGCTCGCCCAGGGCCTGCTCGTTGCCTTCGTCGTCGATCACCTTGAACGCGGTGCCCGGCACCGGCACGCCCACCGAGCCCAGGCGCGCCAGCTTGCCGTAGGCATTGGTGCTGGCCACCGGCGAGGTCTCGGTGAGGCCGTAGCCCTCCACCACCGGACAACCGGTGATGGCCTGCCAGCGCTCGGCGGTGGCCTTGACCAGGGCGGTGCCACCGGAGTTGGTCACCTTGAGATGGGAGAAGTCGAGGTTCTTGAACCCGGGATGATCCATCAGCGCGACGAACAGGGTATTGAGGCCGAGCAGCGCGGAGAACTGCCACTTGCCCAGTTCCTTGACGAAGCCGGGAATGTCGCGCGGATTGGTGATCAGCACGTTGTGATTGCCGTTGACCATCATGCACATGCAGTTCGCGGTGAAGGCATAGATGTGGTACAGCGGCAGCGGCGCGATCATGATCTCCTGGGCCGGCTTCATCAGCGGCGCGCCGTCTTCGCCGAGCTGCGACAGGCAGGCATCGATCTGCAGCATGTTGGCCACCAGGTTGCCGTGGGTCAGCATCGCCCCCTTGGCCACCCCGGTGGTGCCGCCGGTGTACTGCAGCACGGCGATGTCCTCGTGGCCGACCTTGACCGGCTTGAGGTCATGGCCATGGCCCTGCTTGAGCGCCTGCTTGAACGGCACCGCCTGCGGCAGGCGGTAGTCCGGCACCAGCTTCTTGACCTTCTTCACCAGGGTATTGACCAGCCAGCCCTTGGGCCCCGGCAGCAGGTCGCCCATCTTCGCCTCGATCAGGTAGTCGATCTGGGTATCGCCCAGCACCTCCTGCACCAGCTTGCCGAACATGTTCAGGTAGACCAGCGCGCGCACGCCGGCGTCCTGGAACTGGTGGCGCATCTCGCGGGCGGTGTACAGCGGGTTGGTATTGACCACGATCAGCCCGGCGCGCATGGCGCCGAACACGGCGATGGGGTACTGCAGGACGTTGGGCATCTGCACGGCGATGCGCTCGCCCGGCTTGAGGTCGGTGTGCTTCTGCAGGTAACCGGCGAAGGCGGCCGACAGCCGGTCCAGCTCGGCGTAGCTCAGGGTCACGCCCAGATTGCTGAAGGCCGGGCGGTCGGCGAACTTCTTGCACGAGCGCTCGAACACCTCGACCACCGACTTGTAGGCGTTCAGGTCGACCTCGGTGGGTACGCCGGCCGGGCGCTTGTCGTTCCAGAAATCAGGCTGCATTGTTGTTATTCCTCTTCCCCGAGATGGATTCCCTGCCGAGCGGACCATGGCTGGAGGCCGGCCAAGGCATGCAAGGCGCTCAGGCGACGTTAGCAGCTATGGTCCGGGGCGCAAACACTTGCACCGGCGTCATTGACCGCGTGAATCTTCCTTCTGCGGATCGACTGGGAAAGCCTGTCCCCTGCCTCTACAATGCCCGACTCCCGCAGGCTCAAGGACTCGCCATGCACCACGAAGCGTTTTGGCTGAACAGCAGCGATGCGACGCCCCTGTACGTGAACCGCTGGTTCTGCGCACAACCGGCCAAGGCGGTGGTCATGCTGGCCCACGGCATGGCCGAGCACAGCGGCCGCTACGCCCGCCTGGGCGCGGCGCTGGCCGCCGCCGGCTACGAGCTGTTCGCCCACGACCAGCGCGGCCACGGCCAGACCGCCCGCCACGGGCGGCTCGGCCACTATGCCGACGACAACGGCTGGAGCCTGGCGGTCGGCGACCTGGCCTGCCTCAACCACCACATCCGCCAGCGCCACCCGCACGCGCCGATCTTCCTGCTCGGCCACAGCATGGGCAGCTACATCGGCCAGGCCTACCTGATGCGCCACAGCAGCAGCCTGCACGGGGCGATCCTCTCCGGCTCCAACTACCAGCCGGTCTGGCTCTACCGCCTGGCCCGCGCGGTCGCCCGCTTCGAGCGCTGGCGCCAGGGCCCGCACGGCCACAGCAAGCTGATCGACCTGCTGTCCTTCGGCTCGTTCAACCAGGCCTTCAAGCCCAACCGTACCGCCTTCGACTGGCTCAGCCGCGATCCGCAGGAAGTCGACCGCTACATCGACGACCCGCTGTGCGGCTTCCGCTGCACCAACCAGCTGTGGCTCGACCTGCTCGGCGGCCTGCAGCAGATCACCCCGCCGCAGCAGCTGACCCAGATCGACAGCCAGTTGCCGCTGCTGGTGATCGGCGGCGCCCAGGACCCGGTCAGCGCCGGCAAGCGCCTGCAGCACCTGGCCGACGCCCTGCGCCAGGCCGGCCTCGAGCAGGTGCAACTGAAAATCTACCCGGACGCCCGCCACGAGCTGCTCAACGAGCGCAACCGCGACGAGGTGACCGCCTATCTGATCGGCTGGCTGGACGGGGCCCTGGCCCGCAGCCGACCACGCACCCGCCCCGCCAAGGAGACCCCATGAGCCAGACCAGCAACACCCCCTACGAAGCCCTGGAAGTCGGCCAGACCGCCAGCTACAGCAAGACCGTCGAGGAGCGCGACATCCAGCTGTTCGCGGCGCTGTCCGGCGACCGCAACCCGGTGCACCTGGATGCCGAATACGCCGCCGCCACCATGTTCAAGGAGCGCATCGCCCACGGCATGTTCAGCGGCGCCCTGATCAGCGCCGCGGTGGCCTGCGAGCTGCCCGGCCCCGGCACCATCTACCTGGGCCAGCAGATGCGCTTCACCGCCCCGGTGAAGCTCGGCGACCGCCTCACCGTGCGCCTGGAAATCCTCGAGAAGCTGCCGAAGTTCCGCGTGCGCATCGCCACCCGGGTGTTCAACCAGTGCGACGAGCTGGTGGTCGACGGCGAGGCCGAGATCCTCGCCCCGCGCAAGCAGCAGACCGTGCAACTGACCGAACTGCCGCCGATCAGCATCGGCTGACACCGCGGCCCGGGCGCTCGCCGAGCGCGCCGGGCTCACCCGCCGGGGCGTCACACTGGCGGTTTACCTTTCCCGAGCCGTCCCCCTCCCTGGAGAATCCCATGTCCCTGTCCATGTACCACGCCTCCATTCCGGTCTTCGTCCGCCAGCTGAACAACCTGTCGACCATCCTCGGCCTCGCCGCCAGCGACGCCGAGGCGCGCAAGATCGAGCCGAGCGTGCTGCTCAACGCCCGCCTGGCCCCCGACATGTTCCCCCTGGTGCGCCAGGTGCAGATCGCCTGCGACAGCGCCAAGGCCGGCGTCGCCCTGCTGGCCGGCGTCGAAGCCCCCAGCCATGCCGACGACGAAACCAGCTTCGCCGAGCTGCAGGCGCGCATCGGCAAGACCCTGGAGTTCCTCCAGGCGGTCAGCTCCGCCCAACTGGACGGCAGCGAGGCGCGCACCGTGACCCTCAAGCGCCGCGACAAGGAGACCCAGTTCCTGGGCCAGGCCTTCCTCCTCGACCACGTGCTGCCGAACTTCTATTTCCACTACACCACCGCCTACGCCATCCTGCGCCACAACGGCGTCGCCATCGGCAAGCGCGACTTCCTCGGCACCCGCTGAGCCCCGAGCGGGCGACCGGCCCCGGCCGGTCGTCGCGCCACCGCCGCCCTCCCTCGCCCCGGCCGAGACACCTCGCGACCACCGCTCGGCGGAAAACTCCCAGTCGCTCGTTTAATTAATTAATCTGATAATTAATTAAACGCCCGGAGCCCCCATGGCCCGCCCCCGCACCCCCGGCCGCCCCAGCGGCGACTCGACCCTGCAGCGCGAACGCCTGCTCGACGCCGCGGTCCAGGCCTTCGCCCACGCCGGCATCGAGGCCGCCAGCCTGCGCGCCATCGCCGCGCAGGCCGGGGTCACCCCGGCGCTGATCAACTACTACTTCGGCAACAAGCAGCGCCTGGTCGAGGCCATGGTCGAGGAGCGCTTCCTGCCGCTGCTGCGCGGCGTCGCCGAGGACCTGGAGCAGGCCGGCGACGCCCCCCGCGCCCAGGTCGAGTGCTTCGTCCGCGGCCTGAGCGCGGTGGTGGTCCAGCACCCCTGGATTCCGCCGCTGTGGGTCCGCGAGATCCTCTGCGAGGGTGGCACGCTGCGCGCCCAGCTGCTCGGCCGCATCGCCCCGCTGATCCCCCTGCCGCTGGCCCGGCGCTTCGCCGCCGCCCAGCCCGCGGCGCCCTCAACCCGGACCTGGACCCGCGCCTGCTGGTGGTCTCGCTGATCGGCCTGACCATGCTGCCCTACGCCGCCGCACCGCTGTGGCGCGGCATCTTCGCCAACCCGCAGATCGGCGACGAGACGCTGGTCACCCACACCCTGGCCCTGCTCGAACGGGGCATGGAGGCCTGAGATGCGCAAAGCCTTCGTCTGCCTGTCGCTGCTGATCGGCCTCGCCGGCTGCGAGCCCCCACGGGACGCGGCCCTGCTCGGCACCCTGGAATGGGACCGCATCGGCCTGCCCGCCGAGGCCTCGGAACCCATCCTGCGCTGGCACGTCGCCGAGGGCGACCGGGTCGAGGCCGGCCAGCTGCTGCTCGAACTCGACCCGCGGCGCCAGGATGCGCGCATCGCCCAGGCGCGAGCCGAAGTGGCGCTGGCCGAGGCGCGGCTGCGCGAGCTGAGCAACGGCGCGCGCCTGGAAACCCTCGAGGCGGCCCAGGCGACCCTGGCGCGCGAGCGCGCCGCGCAGCTCGAGGCCGAACGCGGCTTCCAGCGTATCGCCACCCTGCACCGGCGCGGCCTGGTCGCCCTCGCCGAACTGGACGGCGCCCGCGCCGACCGCGACCAGGCCCGCGCCGCCAGCCGCAACGCCGAGGCCCGGCTGCGCGAGCTGAGCAACGGCACCCGCCCCGAACAGCTGGAGCAGGCGGCCGCCGCCCTGCAGGCCGCCCGCGCCCGCCTCGCCCTGCTGCAGGTCGACCGCGAACGCCTGAGCCTGCGCGCGCCCCGCGGGCCGGCCGGGTCGACGCCCTGCCCTTCAAACCCGGCGACCAGCCGCCGCGCGGCGCCGAGCTGGTCAGCCTGCTGGTGGGCGAGCAGCCCTACGCGCGGGTCTACGTGCCCGCCAGCCGGCGCGCCGGCATCGCCCTGGGCGATGCCATGCAGGTCAGGGTCGAAGGCGTCGAGCCGGCCTTCGCCGCCACCGTCAGCAGCCTGCGCAGCGAGGCCAGTTTCACCCCCTACTTCGCCCTCAGCGGCGACGACGCCAGCCGCCTGATGTACCGCGGCGAACTGCGCCTGCAGGGCGACGCCGCCCGGCGCCTGCCGGCGGGCCTGCCCCTGCAAGCCGAGCGCCGCCATGACTAGCGCCGAACCGGTGATCCGCTGCCGCGGCCTGAGCAAGCGTTTCGGCAACCTGCTGGCGGTCGACGGGCTCGACCTCGAGGTACGCCGCGCCGAGGTGTTCGGCTTCCTCGGCCCCAACGGCTCCGGCAAGTCCACCACCATCCGCATGCTCTGCGGCCTGCTGCTGCCCAGCGCCGGGGAGATCGAGGTGCTCGGCTGCCGCATCCCCCGCGATGCCGAGGCCCTGAAACGGCGCATCGGCTACATGACCCAGAGGTTCTCCCTCTACGAGGACCTCAGCGTGCTGGAGAACCTGCAGTTCCTCGCCGCGGTGCATGGCCTGGGCAAGGCCGCCGCCCGGACGCGCATCGAGGAACTGCTCGAGCGCTACTGGCTGGCCGACCGCCGCCGGCAGCTGGCCGGCACCCTCAGCGGCGGGCAGAAGCAGCGCCTGGCCCTGGCCGGCGCGGTACTGCACAAGCCCGACCTGCTGTTGCTGGACGAGCCGACCAGCGCGGTCGACCCGCAGTCGCGCCGCGAATTCTGGGACTCGCTGTTCGAGCTGGCCGAGGCCGGCACCACCTTGCTGGTGTCCACCCACTACATGGACGAGGCCGAGCGCTGCACCCGCCTGGGCATCCTCGACGCCGGTCGCCTGGTGGCCGACGCCAGCCCGCGCCAGCTGCTCGACGCCCTGCCCGGCCACCCGCTGCTGATCCAGTGCGCCCAGCCGCGCCAGGCCCAACGCGCCCTGCAGGACTGCCCGCAGGTGCTGGCCATGGCGCAGATCGGCGCCGCCCTGCGGGTGCTGGTGGCCAGCGCCGATGGCCGCGCGGCCATCGCCCAACGTCTGCACGCCGAAGCCATCGAGGCGCGCCTGCAGGACGCCCCCGGCAACCTCGAGGACGTCTTCGTCACCGTCACCCGCCAACCCCTGCAGGCCCGGCCATGAACCTGCGCCGCCTGGCCGCGATCGTCAGCAAGGAGTTGCGCCAGCTGCGCCGCGACCGCCTGACCTTCGCCATGATCGTCGGCATCCCGCTGCTGCAACTGGTGCTGTTCGGCTATGCCATCAACATGGACGTGCGCGGCATCGGCGCCGCCGTGCTGGACCAGGCCGACAGCGCCCGCTCGCGCGAGGTGATCGCCGAGATCGGCGCCAGCCAGGTGCTCGACCTGCGTCATCGGCTGAGCAGCCCGCAACAGCTGGACGAGCTGTTGCGCCAGGGCCGGATCAGCGCCGCCCTGGTGCTGCCGGCGGACTTCGAGGCGCGCCTGCAGCGCCAGGACCGGCCGCCGCTGCAGCTGGTGGTGGACGGCTCGGACCAGAGCGTGCAAGCCTCGGCCCGGCAACTGGCGCTGTACGCGCCGCCGGGCTGGGACAGCCGCCCGGCGCTGGAGCTGGTCAACCTGTACAACCCCGAGCGGCGCGCCGCACTGAACACGGTGCCGGGGCTGATCGGCGTGATCCTGACCATGACCCTGGTGATGTTCACCGCCATCGCCCTGGTGCGCGAGCGCGAGCGCGGCAACCTGGAGATGCTCATCGCCACGCCGCTGTCGCCCTGGGAGCTGACCCTGGGCAAGGTGCTGCCCTTCGTCGGCATCGGCCTGATCCAGGTGACGGTGATCCTGCTGGTCGGCCGCCTGCTGTTCGCCGTGCCGGTGCGTGGCGCGCTGCTCGAGCTGTACGGCGCGGCGCTGCTGTTCATCGTCGCCAGCCTGGCCCTGGGGGTGTTCCTCTCGACCCTGGCGCGGACCCAGTTCCAGGCCATGCAGATGGCCTTCTTCACCTTCCTGCCGCAGATCCTGCTGTCGGGTTTCATGTTCCCCTTCGCCGGCATGCCCAAGGCGGCGCAGTGGTTCGCCGAGCTGCTGCCGCTGACCCACTTCCTGCGCCTGGCGCGCGGCATCATGCTGCGCAGCGCCGGGCTCCTGGAACTGTGGACGGAGATGCTGGCGCTGCTGCTGTTCACCCTGCTGATGCTGAGCGTGGCGGTGCTGCGGGTGAACAAGCGCCTGGACTAGCGCCAGGCCCAGGCAGCGACTTTCTCAGGCACAAAAAAAGGGCGACCCATGGTCGCCCGAATTGCCTTGCGTGCCTGTAACGCCGCAAACGCTAGCCTTGCTTGCGCTTGTGCGAATCCTTCCAGATGAAGTAACCGACGCCCGCGAAGAACGCCAGCATCAGACCGACGGTGCCGACTCCGGCGAGAACTACCACATCGATGAACATGCTGGCCTCCTGCGTTGACCTTGGCGGGTATGGCGCCAAGGTAACAGGGGCGGCGGCGCGGTCCTTGACCCAGGTCAACGGATGCGAGGGGGGAGAAAGCAGGGGGACACACAAGATTGACCCGGGTCAAGGGAGCGGGCGTCCAGCACGATGGTTCAGCGCTTCTTAGACTTGCCCCGGGACTTCTTCTTGCCCTGGGTCAAGGGCAACACCTGCTCGAACTTCTCGCGCATCTCGTTGAGCCGCTTGTCGTTGAGGTCGTGGATGCGCTTGTCGCGCTCGGCGCCGAAATCGATCAGTTTTTCGTCATTGCTCATGGAGTCGACCGGATTAAGCGAAAGGTCAGGTTCAGGCGCGGCGCACAGGGGCGGCGCGTCTTCGCCACTTGATGCTGCCAATAATGCTGCGTCGGGCCGGCCATGACCAGCAGCGATCCGTGGGTCAGCAGCAGCGAGTGCTCGATCCGCGCCTGGCCCTTGCGGCGCAGGTCAAAGCGCCGGCTGCCGCCCAGGTTGAGCGAGGCGATCAGCGGATCGGCGCCCAGCTCGGCCTCGTCGTCGCTGTGCCAACCCATGGAGTCGTTGCCGTCGCGGTAATAGTTGAGCAGCACGCCGTTGAGCGGCTGCCCCACGGCGGCCTGCAGGCGCTGGCGGATCTGCGCCAGCAGCGGCGTCCAGGGCAGCGGCTGGTGGGTCAGGCCGGAGTAGCGGTAGCAGGCCCCGGCATCGCCGTACCAGGCGACCAGCCGCGGCACCGTCAGCTCCCGGCCATACAGACGCAGCCGGGGTTGCTGCCAGGGCGTTTCGGCCAGCAGCTGGCGCAGCCAGCGCTCGGCCGTGGCCGGCTCGAGCCAGTCGGGGCGCAAGTCCAGGCAGGCATCGGGCAACTGCAGGGGGGAGTCGGGGAAGAGGTTCACGGGCGGCTCATCGACGCGGATACGGGCGCTGCCGGGCATTGTGCGCGGCTCAGACCTGCACATCCACCCACAGGCCCTGGCGCGGCGGCTCCTCGTCCAGCTCGTCGGCGGCCTCGTCCACCTCGCCCTTGGCCAGCTGTTCGGGGGTATAGCCGCGACGCTGGCGCCGGCGCTGCTCCTCGCGCAGCAGTTCCTCGGTCTCCTGCGGGTGGCGCTTGTCCAGGCTCAGGGCGCTCTCCTTGGCACTCTCCTGCGCCGGGGTCACCGGGGGCACCTCGGGCCTGGGCTTGATCGCGTCCTGCTGCACGGTGACCGGCGCCAGGCTGTGGGGGATGGGGGGTAGCACGTTATTACGCCCTCCTTTGGTCAGGCTATCGGCCACCGCAACGCCGGCTTGAGGACAGCCTAACTACACTTTCGACTCGGGTGGCGGCGTTAAGTGCCGGGGCACGCCATTGCGCCTTTGGCCTGGGCCCGACGTTCCGTTACCATAGCCGGCTTTTTCACGCGGGAGACAGGCATGGCGCAATACGAACCGGGGCAACGCTGGATCAGTGACAGCGAAGCGGAGCTGGGCTTGGGAACCATCCTCATGCAGGAAGGCCGCATGCTCACCGTGCTCTACCCGGCCACCGGCGAGACCCGCCAGTATGCTGCGCGCAATGCCCCGCTGACCCGCGTGCGCTTCGCCCCGGGTGACGAGATCACCCATTTCGAGGGCTGGAAGCTGACCGTGCAGGAGGTCGAGGACATCGACGGCCTGCTGGTCTACCACGGCCTCAACGGCCAGCACGAAAGCATCAGCCTGCCGGAAACCCAGCTGTCGAACTTCATCCAGTTCCGCCTGGCCAGCGACCGCCTGTTCGCCGGGCAGATCGACCCGCTGCCCTGGTTCGCCCTGCGCTACCGCACCCTGGAGTTCACCAGCCGCCAGCTGCAGTCGCCGCTCTGGGGCCTGGGCGGCGTGCGCGCGCAACCCATCGCCCACCAGCTGCACATCGCCCGCGAAGTCGCCGACCGCATCGCCCCGCGGGTGCTGCTGGCCGACGAGGTGGGCCTGGGCAAGACCATCGAGGCCGGCCTGGTGATCCATCGCCAGCTGCTCAACGGCCGCGCCAGTCGGGTGCTGATCCTGGTACCGGAGAACCTGCAGCACCAGTGGCTGGTCGAGATGCGCCGGCGCTTCAACCTCGAGGTCGCCCTGTTCGACGCCGAGCGCTTCATCGAGAGCGACGCCAGCAACCCCTTCGAGGACGCCCAGCTGGCCCTGGTGGCCCTGGAATGGCTGCGCGAGGACGAGAAGGCCCAGGACGCGCTGCTCAAAGCCGGCTGGGACCTGCTGGTGGTCGACGAGGCCCACCACCTGGTCTGGCATCCGGAGCAGGCCAGCCCGGAATACCGCCTGGTCGAGCAGCTGGCCGGCGTGATTCCCGGCGTGCTGCTGCTCACCGCCACCCCGGAGCAGCTCGGCCAAGACAGCCACTTCGCCCGCCTGCGCCTGCTCGACCCGCACCGTTTCCATGACCTCGAGGCCTTCCGCGCCGAGAGCGCCCACTACCGCCCGGTGGCCGAGGCGGTGCAGGAGCTGCTGGACAAGGGCCAGCTGTCGACCCGCGCACACCGCACCATCCACGACTTCCTCGGCCTGGAAGGCGAAGGCCTGCTGGCCGCGGTCAACGACGGCGACCAGGACGCCGCCGCGCGCCTGGTGCGCGAGCTGCTCGACCGCCACGGCACCGGCCGCCTGCTGTTCCGCAACACCCGCGCCGCGGTGCAGGGCTTCCCCGAGCGCGAGCTGCACCCCTACCCGCTGGCGAGCCCGGACGAGTACCTGGAGCTGCCGATCGGCGAGCACCCGGACCTCTACCCGGAAGTCAGCTACCAGGCCCAGAGCGAGATCGACGACGAACAGCGCTGGTGGCGCTTCGACCCACGGGTCGAGTGGCTGATCGACACCCTGAAAATGCTCAAGAAGTTCAAGGTGCTGGTGATCTGCGCCCATGCCGAGACCGCCATGGACCTGGAAGACGCCCTGCGCGTGCGCAAGGGCATCCCCGCCACAGTGTTCCACGAAGGCATGAGCATCCTCGAGCGCGACCGCGCCGCCGCCTACTTCGCCGACGAGGAGTTCGGCGCCCAGGTGCTGGTCTGCTCGGAAATCGGCAGCGAGGGCCGCAACTTCCAGTTCGCCCACCACCTGGTGCTGTTCGACCTGCCGGCCCACCCCGATCTGCTCGAGCAGCGCATCGGCCGTCTCGACCGCATCGGCCAGAAGCACCGCATCCAGCTGCACGTACCCTACCTGGAGAACAGCCCGCAGGAGCGCCTGTTCCAGTGGTACCACCAGGCGCTGAATGCCTTCCTCGCCACCTGCCCGACCGGCAACGCCCTGCAGCACCAGTTCGGCGCCCGCCTGCTGCCGCTGCTCGAAGGCGGCGACGACGACCAGTGGCAACAGCTGGTGGACGAGGCCCGCGCCGAGCGCGAGCGCCTGGAAGGCGAGCTGCACGCCGGCCGCGACCGCCTGCTGGAGCTCAATTCCGGCGGCGCCGGCGAGGGCGAGGCCCTGGTCGAGGCAATCCTCGAGCAGGACGACCAGTTCGCCCTGCCGATCTACATGGAGGCGCTGTTCGACGCCTTCGGCATCGACAGCGAGGACCACTCGGAGAACGCCCTGATCCTGCGCCCCAGCGAGAAGATGCTGGACGCCAGCTTCCCCCTCGGCAGTGACGAAGGCGTGACCATCACCTACGACCGCGACCAGGCCCTGGCCCGCGAGGACATGCAGTTCCTCACCTGGGAACACCCCATGGTGCAGGGCGGCATGGACCTGGTGCGTTCCGGTTCGATGGGCAACACCGGGGTGGCGCTGATCAAGAACAAGGCGCTCAAGCCCGGCACCGTGCTGCTGGAGCTGCTGTACGTCAGCGAGGTGGTGGCGCCGCGCGTCCTGCAGCTGGGCCGCTACCTGCCGCCGGCGGCGCTGCGCTGCCTGCTCGACGCCAACGGCAACGACCTGGCCAGCAAGGTCGCCTTCGAGACCCTCAACGACCAGCTGGAAAGCGTGCCGCGGGCCAGCGCCAACAAGTTCGTCCAGGCCCAGCGCGATGCCCTGAGCCCGCTGATCAACAACGGCGAGGAGAAGATCACGCCGCGCCACGCCGAGCGGGTCGCCGAAGCCAAGCGCCGCCTGACCGCCGAAGTCGACGAGGAGCTGGCCCGCCTGAGCGCCCTG
Source organism: Pseudomonas lalucatii (assembly GCF_018398425.1). NCBI lineage: Bacteria > Pseudomonadati > Pseudomonadota > Gammaproteobacteria > Pseudomonadales > Pseudomonadaceae > Pseudomonas > Pseudomonas lalucatii. The sequence continues at coordinate 524,393 of NZ_JADPMV010000002.1, forward strand.
CAGGCGGTCAACCCGAGCGTGCGCGACAGCGAGCTGCAGGCCCTGCGCCAGCAGCGCGAGCAGGGCCTGGCCATGCTCGACAAGGCCGCCCTGCGCCTGGAGGCGATCCGCGTGCTGGTGGCCGGCTGAGGCCGGCGCCGGCGCAACGAAGGCCCGCAATCACGGGCCTTTTTTGTGGCCCAGGCTGGCGCGGACAGCGTTCGAAACAAATGGCAATAATGGTCATTACCAAATACTCGCCGCCGCACCGCCATTGCCGCTTGTCGGACAGCCTCCCTCACTATACTGACCGCAGAGCGCGACCACTTCGCCGATTGGAGCAGGGAGCACGCCGGCTATGGATTGGCTACATCTTCGCTTTACCTCCGAGCTGCCGCCGGGTGGCCAGCTGATCCTCCAGGCCGCCCACTCCCCCTGGCTGGTTCTGCTGGCCTGTGCAGTCGCCTGCGCCGCAGCCTATGCCGCGCTGGAGATGGTCGAACGGGCCCGGCGCTGCCAGCGCCCGGGCACCCGCAACCTCTGGTGCTGGATGGGCGCCCTGAGTCTGGCGGGCGGCATCTGGTCGGCGCATTTCATCACCATGCTGGCCTATCAGACCCAGGTCGCCGTTCGCTACGACCTGCCGGCCACCCTGGCCTCGCTGCTGTATGCCTTCTTTCCCGCCCTGCTGGCGCTGCACCTGCTCGCGGGCAAGCCACTGGACGGCCGGCGCTGCGCGCTGGCGGCGCTGTGCTTCGGTCTCGGCGTCACGGCCATGCACTACGGCGGCCTGAGCGCGATGCACTCCGGCGCCGCCAGTTACCTGCAGCCCTGGTTGCTGGCGCTGTCCATCGTCCTGTCCGTCGCCTGCTGTTTCGCCGCCTTTCTGCTCGAGCAGCGCGCGCTCCAGGGCGGCACCGAGCGCCATTGGCCACGCAAGGGCGCCGCGGCCCTGCTGCTGGGCCTGGCCATTGTCGCGATGCATCTCGTCGGGACGGCGGCACTGACCCTGGCGCTGCCCATGGGCAGCGCCCTGCAGATGCAGGGGGCCGCCAACGCCGCGCAACTGGCGCTGATCGTCGGATGCGTCACCCTGCTCAGCATCGGCGCCGGCCTCTGGGCGGCCTGGGGCGACAGGCCCCAGGAGCACAAGGCCCGCGAGCAACTGCAGGTCAGCAGCCTGATCGACCAGCTCGACCTGGCCCGCGCCTCGCTGCAGCAGGTCGCCCAGTTCGATTCGCTGACCGAGCTGTTCAATCGCCAGGGCCTGGACGAGGCCCTGTCCGAGATGATGCAGGCGCACCGGCAGCGGGGCACGCCGTTGGCGGTGATGTTCCTCGACATCGATCACTTCAAGCGCATCAACGACAGCCTCGGCCACGCCGCCGGCGACGAGCTGCTCCGGGTGCTCGCCGAACGGGTCCACGGCGTGTTGCGCGACAACGACGTGCTGGCCCGCTTCGGTGGCGACGAATTCTGCGTGGTCGCCAGCCTGAACGACAACGAGGAGGCCCGGCACCTGGCGCAACGCCTGCTGCAACGCATCAAGGAGCCCGTGGTCCTGGCCGGACGCAGCATAGTGATGACCTCCAGCATCGGCATCAGCCTGTTCCCCAAGGACGGGGAGAGCTGCGAGGAACTGCTCAAGCATGCCGACCTGGCGCTGTACCAGTCCAAGGGCAGCGGGCGCAACAATGCCCAGTTCTTCAGCACGCCACTCAAGACCAAGGCCAGCTTCGAACTGCAACTGGAGGAGGAGCTGCGCGGCGCGCTGCAACGGGACCAGGGCCTGCTGCTCTACTACCAGCCGATTCTCGATCTGGGCAACGGCCAGGTGAGCAAGCTCGAGGCCCTGGTGCGCTGGCAGCACCCGCAGCACGGCCTGCTCACCCCGGAACGCTTCATCGGTATCGCCGAGGCCAACGGTTTCATCGCCGAGCTCGACGCCTGGGTGCTGCGCCGCGCCTGCCGCGACCTGCGCCTGCTGGACGAGACCGGCTATCCGCAGCTGCGGGTGGCGGTGAACTGCTCGGCGCTCAACCTGGGTCGCACGGAGCTGCTGCAGGAGGTGGGCGAAGCCCTCGCCGACGGCGGGGTGGAGGCCCAACGCCTGGAACTGGAGGTGACCGAGAACGCCCTGATGGGCAACATCAACCGGGCCGCCGGCCTGCTGCAACAGATTCGCGAACTGGGCGTCAGCCTGTCCATCGACGATTTCGGCACCGGCTACTCGTCCCTGGCCTACCTCAAGCGCCTGCCCCTCGACACCCTGAAGATCGACCGCTCCTTCATCCAGGACGTGCCCACCTCACGCCAGGACATGGAGATCATCCAGGCGGTCATCGGCATGGCCCACACCCTGCACCTCAAGGTGGTCGCCGAGGGCGTCGAGACCGCTCAGCAGCTGGCCTTCCTCCACGAGCACGGCTGCGACTACCTGCAAGGCTACCTGCTCAGCCAGCCCCTGCCGCTGGCGCAGCTGCTGGAATTCCTCCGCCAGCACACGGGCGGTGCCGAAGCCCTGCCCCTGCTGTCGAACTGTCGCTGAACATTTGCCATTTGACGCGGCGGCGTTCGCTGTCCATGTTCATAACAGATATCAAAAAGCCATATCGGCGACGGGCCTTCATGTCAGTACCCTTTGTCAGCCAGCCAGCTCGCCCCCTACCCCATCTGACCCGCTGCTCGCTGTGGCTGGGCTTCGGCCTGCTCCTCGCACAGCTGCTGTGGCCGGCCGAGCCCCTGGCGGCGGACAAGTTGCGCCTGCAACTGCGCTGGCTGCACCAGTTCCAGTTCGCCGGCTACTACATGGCCTTGGAGAAGGGCTTCTATCGGCAAGCCGGGCTGGAGGTGGAGATTCTCCCGGGCGGCCCCCAGGCCGCCAAGCCCATAGCGGCCCTGCTCGACGGCGAGGTCGATTTCGCCATCGCCAACAGCGGCCTGGTCATCGCCCGCATGCAGGGCAAGCCGGTGGTGGCGCTGGCGGCGATCATGCAGTCCTCGCCGGTGGTCTGGATAGTCCGCGCCGACTCGGGCATCTACGCCCCCCAGGACCTGGCCGGCAAGCGGGTGATGCTGCTCGACCCACCGGAAAGCGCCGAGTTGCGCCTCACCCTGCTGCGCGAAGGCCTCGACCTCGACCGCCTGCAAGTCAGCCCCCCCAGTTTCGATCCCCTGGACCTGGTCGACGGCCACACCGACGCCTACAACGGCTACACCTCCAACGAGCCGTTCTGGCTGCAACAGCAGCAGATCCCCTATCGCCTGATCAACCCGCGCGAATACGGCGTGAACTTCTACAACGATGTGCTGGCCACCCGCGAGGCCGTGCTGCGGGACCGCCCGCAACAGGTCGAGGCCTTCACCCAGGCCAGCCTCAGGGGCTGGCAGTACGCCCTGGACAACATCGAGGAAAGCGTGCAGCTGATCCACCGGCGCTACGCCCCGGAAAAGAGCCTGGAGCACCTGCGCTTCGAGGCCCAGGAGCTGAAGAAGCTGATCATGCCCGAGCTGGTCCAGCTCGGGCACATGAACCCCGGACGCTGGCAGACCATCGCCAACAGCTACGTCGAACTGGGCATGGCCAGGGGCTCCGGCGACCTGGACGGCTTCCTCTACCTTGGCCCGGCGCAGACCGATCATCGCCTGCTCTACCAGGTGCTCGGCGGCGCCGCGCTGGCGCTGTTGCTGCTGGGCAGCGTCGCCCTGCGCTTCGCCCACCTGACCAAGCGCCTGCGCCTGGAAATCGGCGCCAGGCGCCAGGCCGAGCAGGAGCTGCGCGACAGCAACCTGCAACTGGAGAAACTGGCCAGCACCGACCGCCTGACCGGGCTCTGGACCCGCCTGCGGCTGGAAGAGGTCGCCCATCAGGAGATCAAGCGTGCCACGCGCTACGACCTGCCCCTGTGCCTGATCTTCTTCGATATCGACCGCTTCAAGACGGTCAACGACCAGCATGGCCACGAGACCGGCGACCGCGTGCTCAGCGCCGTCGCCCAGCGCATCAAGGCGCAGCTGAGGGAGTCGGACTGCCTGTGCCGCTGGGGCGGCGAAGAGTTCATCATCCTCATGCCCCATGCCGACCTCGAACACGCGGCGGTGATGGCGGAGAAGCTGCGCATCCTGGTGGCCGCCACCCCGGTGACCGAGCAGATCGGCGTCACCGCGAGCTTCGGCGTGGCCCAGTGGCGACCAGGACAGAGCCTGCGCGAACTGATGCAGTGCGCCGACCAGGTGCTCTACCTGGCCAAGCAGCGCGGCCGCAACCGCATCGAATGCTACGCCCCGCCCGCGCCGCAAGCCTCGTCATAAACGGCTGGCGCGCCACTCGGCCAACCAGCCCAGTTCCGCCGCCGTGCCCGCCGCCCCCGGCCGGTACTCCGCCCCCAGCCAACCGCGATAGCCCGAGGCGCGCAGCGCCGCCAGCGCCGCGGCGAAGTCCAGGCCGCCGCTGCCCGGCGTGCCGCGACCCGGGCAGTCGGCGAACTGCACATGGCCGATGCGCCCGGCCAACCGCTCGATGCCCGCCACCGGGTCGATGCCCTGGCGGGCCATGTGATAGAGGTCGTATTGCGCCAGGCAGTTCGGGTGCGCGACCGCTCGCAGCAGCTCGTCCAGCTGCTGCGGCGTATTGATCAGGAAGCCCGGCATGTCCAGCGGATTGATCGCCTCCACCAGCACCCCGATGCCCAGCAGGCGGAAGGCCTCGGCGGTCCGCCGCAGATTGCCGGCGAGGGTCGCCAGCGCCTGCGCGCGGTCCACCCCTTCGGCCAGGCGCCCCGGCAGCACGTTGACGCAGGCCGGGCGCGTCATCGCCGCGTAGCTCAGCGCCTGCTCCAGCGCCGCGTCGAACTCGTCCTGGCGCGCCGGTACCGCGGCCAGGCCGGCGCCGCCGCGCATCAGGTCGCCGGCCGGCAGGTTGATCAGCACCAGGGGCAGGCCGGCGCGCTCCAGCGCCTCCTTCAGGACGATGGCCGGCAGCTCGTAGGGAAACTGGATCTCCACGCCGTCGAAGCCGGCCGCGCCGGCGGCGACGATGCGCTCGCGCAGCGGCAGCTCGGCGAACAGCAGCGACAGGTTGGCGGCGATCCTCATGCCGGGCCCGCCCGATACAGCTCGACCAGGGTCGCCGGGTCGTGCTCCAGGTTGCCCCGGCTGCCGTGCAGACGCATCAGCTGCGCGGCCAGGCCGCTGAGCGGCGTCGCCGAGCCGCTCTCGTGGGACAGCCTGACCGCGGTATCGAGGTCCTTGAGCAGGGTGCGCACATGCCACCTGACCGGCTCGAACTGGCTGGCGGCCATCTGCGGTGCGAGTATCTGCAGCGGTTTGGAGTCGGCGAAGCCGCCGGCCAGGGCCTGCGCGATCAGGCCGGCATCGACCCCGGCGCGCTCGGCCAGGGCCACCACCTCGGCGATCACCAGGGCATTGCAGGCCACTATCATCTGGTTGCACGCCTTGGTCACCTGGCCGGCCCCCACCTCGCCCATGCGCGTCAGGCGCTGGCCCAGGTGGGCGAGGATCGGCCGCACCCGCTCGACATCCGCCACCCGGCCGCCGGCCATGATCGCCAGGCTGCCGGTCTCGGCGCCGGCGGTGCCGCCGGAGACCGGCGCATCCACCCAGCGCATGCCGCAGCGCCGCTCCAGCTCGGCCGCCATCTCGCGGGTCGCCGCCGGCTCCAGGCTGGACATGTCCACCAGCAGCTGCCCCGGCCTCGCGCCTTCGGCAATGCCGCCGGGACCGAACACCACCTCGCGCACCACCGCGGTATTGGCCAGGCACAGCAGCACCACCTCGGCACCCTCACACAGCTGCTTAGGCGTCTGCGCCAGGCGCGCGCCCTGCTCCAGCAGCGGCGCGCACTTGTTCGGCGAACGGTTCCACACCCGCAGCGGGTAGCCGGCGGCGAGCAGACGGCGAGTCATGGGCAGGCCCATCAGGCCGATACCGGCGAAGGCGATGGCTGGCAGCGAGGCGGTCATGCATGGCTCCTTGAAGTCCAGAGGAAAGCCCCATGTTAACCGCGAAGTCAGTTATTGGAAGCTGCGAAGAATCGCACTTGTCCCTATAATCCGCCGCGCTTTCCCCGCTATTGAACCGGAGAACCCATGAAGCTCAACAACACCCTGGCGCTCGTCGCCGGCCTCGCCCTGTCCGTATCGTCCCTGTTCGCCCAAGCCGCCGACGTCCTCAAGGTCTCGGCCATCCCCGACGAAGCCCCCACCGAACTGCTGCGCAAGTTCCAGCCCCTCGGCGCCTACCTCGAGCAACAGCTGGGCATGCCGGTCGAGTTCGTCCCGGTGACCGACTATGCCGCAGTGGTCGAAGCCCTCGCCGCCGAGCGCATCGACATGGCCTGGCTGGGCGGCTTCACCTTCGTCCAGGTCCGCCTGAAGAGCGGCGACGCCATTCCCCTGGTGCAGCGCGCCGAGGACGAGAAGTTCACCAGCAAGATCATCAGCGCCGACCCGGCCGTGCACTCGCTGCAGGATCTCAAGGGCAAGACCTTCGCCTTCGGCTCGGTGTCCTCCACCTCAGGCAGCCTGATGCCGCGGTACTTCATGCTGCAGGACGGCATCCAGCCGGAGGACTTCTTCAGCCGCATCGCCTATTCCGGTGCCCACGACGCCACCGCCGCCTGGGTCCAGGCCGGCAAGGCCGACGGCGGCGTGCTCAACGCCTCGGTGTGGGACAAGCTGGTCGCCGCCGGCAAGGTCGACAGCGACAAGGTCCGGGTGATCGCCACCACCCCGCCCTACTACGACTACAACTGGACGGTGCGCGGCGGCCTCGACCCGGCCCTGCGCGACAAGCTCAAGGCCGCCTTCCTCGCCCTCGATCCGGCCAATCCCGAGCACAAGGCGATCCTCGACCTGCAGGCCGCCAGCCGCTTCATCGAGACCCAGGCGCAGAACTACCAAGGCATCGAGGAAGCAGCCCGCGCGGCCGGCCTGTTGCAGTGAGCCTGAGGCTCGAAGGCGTGGGCCTGGCCCACGCCAACGGCCGGGTCGCCCTCGCCCACATCGACCTGCAGGTCCAGGCCGGTGAACGGCTGGCCATCATCGGCCCCTCCGGCGCGGGCAAGACCAGCCTGCTGCGCCTGCTCGCCACCGGCCTGCGCCCCAGCGGCGGGGAGCTCAGCCTGCTCGGGCACGACCCCTGGCAACTCGGCGCCCGCCAGCGCCAGCGCCTGCGCGCGCGCATCGGCCTGATTCACCAGGCGCCGCCACTGCCGCCGCGCCAACGGGTGGTCACCGCGGTGCTGGCCGGCCGCCTCGGCCAGTGGTCGCTGGCCAGGAGCCTGCTCAGCCTGCTGCACCCGGTCGACATGGCGGGCGCCCAGGCCGCCCTGGCGCGCCTCGACCTGGGCGACAAGCTCTTCGAACGCTGCGACCAGCTGTCCGGCGGCCAGCTGCAGCGCGTCGGCATCGCCCGGGCGCTGTACCAGGCGCCCGAGCTGATCCTCGCCGACGAGCCGGTGTCGGCCATGGACCCGCTGCTCGCCGTGCATACCCTGAGCGTGCTCAACCACGAGGCGGCCAGCCGCGGCATGACCCTGCTGGCCAGCCTGCACGCGGTGGACCTGGCCCTGGCGCACTTCCCGCGGATCATCGGCCTGCGCGACGGCAGGATCGTCTTCGACCTGCCGCCGGCGGCGATCCAGCAGGCCCAGCTGGACGCCCTGTACGCCAACGAACAACTGCAGGCCGCACCCGCCTCGCCAACGCCGCTGCCGTCGCGCGTGCAGATTCCGCGATGCTGAAGTCGGCCCCGCGCGACCCGGCCGCCCTGCCGCGCCTGGCCCTGACCCTGCTCGCCCTGTTGCTGCTGTGGCCCGGGCTGCAGATGAGCGAGCTGGACCTTAGCGTGCTGTTCGACGACCACAACGCCGCGAACATGGGGCGCTTCCTCGGCGACTTCTGGCCACCGGCCCACGACGGTGCATTCCTCCAGCTCCTCGGCCGGGCCACCCTGGAAACCCTGGCCATCGCAACGGCCGGCATGGCCCTGGCCCTGCTGCTGGCGGTTCCCGGCGCGCTGCTGGCCAGCCGCGCGCTGTCGCTGTCGGCGCTGCACCGCGGCGGCCGGCCGAGCGCCTGGGCACAGGCCCTGCGCTGGCCGGTGCGGGCCGTGCTGATCCTGATGCGTAGCGTGCCGGAGATCGTCTGGGCCCTGCTGTTCGTGCGCGCCGTGGGTCTGGGCCCGACCGCCGGCGTGCTGGCCATCGCCATCACCTACAGCGGCATGCTCGGCAAGGTCTACGCGGAGATCTTCGAGTCGGTCGACCCGCGCCCCGGCCGCGCCCTGCTGGTCGCCGGCAGCCCGCGCCTGGCCGCCTTCGCCTATGGCGTGCTGCCCAACGCCGCGGCGGAGATGCTCTCCTACACGGTCTATCGCTGGGAATGTGCGATCCGCGCCTCGGTGGTGATGGGCTTCGTCGGCGCCGGTGGCCTGGGCCAGCAGATCGACCTGTCGATGCGCATGTTCGCCGGCGCCGAGGTGGCGAGCATGCTGCTGTGCTTCCTCGCCCTGGTGCTGCTGGCCGACCAGCTCAGCCGCCTGCTGCGCGCGAGGCTGCTATGAACCCGCCCCTGTCCCGGCGACTGGTCAATCTCGGGCTGCTGCTGAGCGTGGCGGCGGCAGTGCTGGCATCGTTCGCCTACCTGGGCATCGATCTCGCCGGCCTGTTCGCCGGCGACAGCCCGAGCCAGATGGCCAGCTACGCCGGTGCATTCCTGCGCCCCGACTTCACCGCCGCGCACCTGCGGGCCATCGGCAGCGGCGCCATCGAGACCCTGGCCATGTCGGCCCTGGGCACCCTGCTGGCGGTGCTGCTCGGCCTGCTGCTGGCCTTGCCGGCCGCAGGGCGCCTGGGCTGGCTGGCGCACGGCGGCGCACGCCTGCTGCTCAATGCCCTGCGCGCGGTCCCGGAGCTGGTCTGGGCGGCCCTGGTGGTGCTGGCCGCCGGCCTCGGGCCGAATGCCGGCACCCTGGCCCTGGCCCTGCATACCACAGGCGTGCTCGGCCGGCTGTTCGCCGAGGCCCTGGAAAACACCCCGAAGACGGCGGCCGAGGCCATCCGCCTGGGCGGTGGCGGCGCGCTCGTGGCCTTCTGCTACGGCACCCTGCCGGCGGTCTGGCCGCAACTGCTGGCCTACTCGCTGTATCGCTGGGAGAACAATATCCGCATGGCCAGCGTGCTGGGCTTCGTCGGCGCCGGCGGCCTGGGCCAGATGCTCTACGTCCACCTCAGCCTGTTCCAGGAGGCCCGGGCGGCGAGCGTGATCCTGGCCATGCTGGTTCTGGTACTGGGCGTCGACGCCCTCAGCACCTGGGCGCGGCAACGCTGGGTCAGCGGCTAGCCGCTAGAGCCCGTCCTTCTCCAGGTGGTCGAGGTTCACCGGGTCGCCGGTATGGCTACCGAGCTTGGCGCGGATGTCGGCGAACATGTGGTCGTACTCCTGATGATCGCGCAGCAGCAGGCTGGTGCCGGCCGGCAGGCCGTGCTTGCGGGCGATGCGGCTGGCCACGCTGGCGAAATTGAAGGCGGTGTCGCGGTGCAGCTCGAACTCCTCCTCGAACGCCTGGCCCGCCACCTCGCCGTGCATGCGCATATGCAGCATCGGCCCCTCCACCGGGTCCTGGCGCACCTCGTAGTGCAGGTCGATGCTGTACTTGGGCTGGTCGGCCGTGGCGACCGGATTGACGCGATGCAGATGGCCGGGTTCGAACATGGCGGCGCTCCTCCTGCGGATCAGCTCCGAGCATAGTCGCTCGCCGCCCGCTCTGCCGCCATCGCCCGTCCGCGGCCCGCCCTCAGGCCGGGCGCGCGGCGCGCTCCTGCACCAGCACCCAGGGCGCCACCACCACGGCCCATAGCTGGGGGTCGCGGCTCAGCAGCTCTTCGGCGAGGCCATCGTCCACCTTGCGCAGCAGGCCGCCCTGCAGCCAGCCGGCGACTCGGGACTGGTCATTTTCGGCCACGGCCTCGGCCACGGCGACCAGATCCTCGGCCCCTTCGACCCACAGCAGCGCGCCCCGGGCGAAGAACGGCTGCAGCTCCTGCCAACGAATAGGTGCAGTTTCTCCAAGCAGCTTGGCATAGAGGGTGCTAGGTTGTTCAGTCATGGTGTGCCTGTCAGGGAAGCCGGATTTCAGTCGGCGGCCATGATAGCGCCGGTCGCCGCTCAGGCAAGCGCGCCCGACGTTGTCCGGGGCTGTCGAGGCACGCCGCTTTTCTATACATTCATTGCACTTAAGCGACACCCAGCTGTTTTGCCCCTGGCAGCCAGCTTTTCAAGGCGCGAACCGGCGCTCTACACTGCGCCGGTACAGTTGCCGGGGGTACAGCCGGGGATACGACCCGGTTCTGCAGCTTTGGCCGCCAGAACTACAACAATGAAGAACCATAAGAGTGGAGCACTATGAACAAGGCTACTAAGCAGATTTCCAAACTGTTTGCCGCCATGGCCATGGCCGGCGTCGCCAGCTACTCGGTCGCGGCCGATACCATCAAGATCGGCATGGCCGGTCCGGTCACCGGCGCGGTCGCCCAGTACGGCGAGATGCAATTCATCGGTGCCAAGATGGCCATCGAGCAGATCAACAAGGCCGGCGGGGTGAACGGCGCGATGCTCGAAGGCGTGGTCTACGACGATGCCTGCGATCCGAAGCAGGCCGTGGCCGTAGCCAACAAGATCGTCAACGACGAAGTCAGCTTCGTCATCGGCCACCTGTGCTCCAGCTCCACTCAGCCGGCGTCCGACATCTACGAAGACGAAGGCATCCTGATGGTCACCCCGGCCTCCACCAGCCCGGACATCACCGCCCGCGGCTACGAGCTGGTGTTCCGCACCATCGGCCTGGACAGCCTGCAGGGCCCGACCGCCGGCAACTTCATCGCCGACCACGTCAAGCCGAAGAACGTCGCGGTCATCCACGACAAGCAGCAGTACGGCGAAGGCATCGCCACCGCGGTCAAGCAGACCCTGGAAGGCAAGGGTGTGAACGTCGCCCTGTTCGAAGGCATCAACGCCGGCGACAAGGACTTCTCGGCGATGATCTCCAAGCTCAAGCAGGCCAACGTCGACTTCGTCTACTACGGCGGCTACCACCCGGAACTGGGCCTGCTGCTGCGCCAGTCGTCGGAGAAGGGCCTGAAGGTCCGCTTCATGGGTCCGGAAGGCGTGGGTAACAAGGAAATCTCCGCCATCGCCGGCCCGGCCTCCGAAGGCCTGCTGGTGACCCTGCCGAAGTCCTTCGACCAGGATCCGAAGAACCAGGCGCTGGTCGAGGCCTTCAAGGCCAAGAACGAAGACCCAACCGGCCCGTTCGTGTTCCCGGCCTACGCCGCCGTGCAGGTCATCGCCGAAGGCATCGCCAAGGCTGGCGACACCGACACCGCCAAGGTCGCCGCGGCCCTGCGCGCCAACAGCTTCGACACCCCGACCGGCACCCTGGCCTTCGACGAGAAGGGTGACCTGAAGGACTTCAGCTTCGTGGTCTACGAGTGGCACCAGGACGGTACCAAGTCCGAAGCCAAGTAAGCGTCCCGCCTGAACCCAAAGCCCACTGCAGCCGCAGTGGGTTTTGTTTATTGGAAGAATTCCGGTCTCATGCTGCGCCACAAGCGCCGCCGTGCGTGCTGACCCAGGAGTTAGGCAATGCCTGATCTTTATCACTACCTGCAACAGCTGGTTAACGGCCTGACCGTTGGCAGCACCTATGCCCTGATCGCCATCGGCTACACCATGGTCTACGGCATCATCGGCATGATCAACTTCGCCCACGGCGAGGTTTACATGATCGGCTCGTACGTAGCCTTCATCGCCATCACCGCCCTCGCCATGTTCGGCCTGGACAGCCTGCCGCTGGTCATGATCGCCGGCTTCGCCGCCAGCATCATCGTCTGCAGCGCCTACGGCTACAGCATCGAACGGGTCGCCTACCGCCCGCTGCGCGGCGGCAACCGCCTGATCCCGCTGATCTCCGCGATCGGCATGTCGATCTTCCTGCAGAACGAGGTATTGCTGGCCCAGGACTCCAAGGACAAGGCCATTCCCAACCCGCTGCCGGGCAACTTCGTGTTCGGCGAAAGCACCATGAACGGGGTGGTGATCTCCTATACCCAGGTGCTGATCTTCGTCGTCACCTTCCTGGCGATGGTCGGCCTGACCCTGTTCATCGCCCGCTCGCGCCTCGGCCGCGCCTGCCGCGCCAGCGCCGAAGACCTGAAGATGGCCAACCTGCTGGGCATCAACACCAACAACATCATCGCCCTGACCTTCGTCATCGGCGCCGCCCTGGCCGCCGTGGCCGCGGTGCTGCTGGGCATGCAGTACGGCGTGATCAACCCGCACCTGGGCTTCCTCGCCGGCATCAAGGCCTTCACCGCCGCGGTCCTGGGCGGCATCGGCAGCATCCCCGGCGCCATGCTCGGCGGCCTGGTCCTGGGCGTGGCCGAGGCCTTCGGCGCCGATATCTTCGGCGACCAGTACAAGGACGTGGTGGCCTTCAGCCTGCTGGTGCTGGTCCTGCTGTTCCGCCCGACCGGTATCCTCGGCCGTCCGGAGGTTGAAAAGGTATGAACCCGTCTATTCGCAGTAACCTCAAGACCGCCTTCTTCAGCGCCCTGCTGGTGATCGCCGTGGCCTACCCGGTGATCGGCCTGAAGCTGACCACCGTCGGCATCAGCCTGCAGGTGCAGGGCGCCAGCCCGGCCGTGCTCTGGACCATCGCCGCCTGCGCCATCGCCATGTTCTTCTGGCAACTGCTGCGCGACCGGATCGGCGCCGCCTGGTCCAGTGCGCCCAGGCTGCCGAAGGTGCCCAGCCAGGCCAGCGACTTCCTCACCCAACCGACCACCCAGCGCTGGGCAGTATTGGCGCTGATCCTCATCGCCCTGGCCTGGCCGTTCTTCGGCAGCCGCGGCGCGGTGGACATCGCCACGCTGATCCTGATCTACGTGATGCTCGGCCTCGGCCTGAACATCGTGGTCGGCCTGGCCGGCCTGCTGGACCTGGGCTACGTCGGTTTCTATGCGGTGGGTGCCTACAGCTACGCGCTGCTGTCGCACTACTACGGCCTGGGCTTCTGGGTGTGCCTGCCGATCGCCGGCCTGATGGCGGCGTTCTTCGGCTTCATCCTCGGCTTCCCGGTGCTGCGCCTGCGCGGCGACTACCTGGCCATCGTCACCCTGGGCTTCGGCGAGATCATCCGCATCCTGCTGCGCAACATGACCGAGCTGACCGGCGGTCCCAACGGCATCAGCAACATCGACAAGCCGACCCTGTTCGGCCTGAGTTTCGAGCGCCGCGCCGACGAGGGCCTGCAGACCTTCCACGAGTTCTTCGGCACGGCATATCAGTCGATCAACAAGGTGATCTTCCTCTACCTGATCGCCCTGCTGCTGGTGCTGCTGACCCTGTTCGTGATCAACCGCCTGCTGCGCATGCCGATCGGCCGTGCCTGGGAGGCCCTGCGCGAGGACGAGATCGCCTGCCGCGCGCTGGGCATGAACCCCACCGTGATCAAGCTGTCGGCCTTCACCCTCGGCGCCTGCTTCGCCGGTTTCGCCGGCAGCTTCTTCGCCGCGCGCCAGGGTCTGGTGACGCCGGAGTCCTTCACCTTCATCGAGTCGGCGATCATCCTCGCCATCGTCGTGCTCGGTGGCATGGGCTCGCAGCTGGGCATCATCCTCGCCGCGGTGGTGATGATCCTGCTGCCCGAGCTGATGCGTGAATTCAGCGAGTACCGCATGTTGATGTTCGGTGCCCTGATGGTATTCATGATGATTTGGCGTCCGCAGGGCCTGCTGCCCATGCAGCGCCCGCACCTGGAGCTGAAACCATGAGCCGCCCGATCCTAGAAGTAAGCGGCCTGTCCATGCGCTTCGGCGGCCTGCTGGCCGTCAACGGGGTGGGGCTGTCGGTCAACGAGAAACAGGTGGTGTCGATGATCGGGCCGAACGGCGCCGGCAAGACCACGGTGTTCAACTGCCTGACCGGTTTCTACCAGCCCACCAGCGGCAGCATCCGCCTCAACGGCGAGCAGATCGAGGGCCTGCCGGGCCACAAGATCGCCCACAAGGGCGTGGTGCGCACCTTCCAGAACGTCCGCCTGTTCAAGGAAATGACCGCGGTGGAGAACCTGCTGGTGGCCCAGCATCGTCACCTCAACACCAACTTCATTGCCGGCCTGCTGAAGACCCCGGCGTTCCGCAAGAGCGAGCGCGAGGCGATGGAATACGCCGCCCACTGGCTGGAACAGGTCAACCTGACCGAGTTCGCCAATCGCCCGGCCGGCACCCTGGCCTACGGCCAGCAACGCCGCCTGGAGATCGCCCGCTGCATGATGACCCGGCCGCGCATCCTCATGCTCGACGAGCCGGCTGCCGGCCTCAACCCCAAGGAGACCGACGACCTCAAGGCGCTGATCCGCATGCTGCGCGACCAGCACAACGTCACCGTGCTGCTGATCGAGCACGACATGAAGCTGGTGATGAGCATTTCCGACCATATCTACGTGATCAACCAGGGCACCCCCCTGGCCGACGGCACGCCGGAGCAGATCCGCGACAACCCCGACGTGATCAAAGCCTATCTGGGGGAGGCCTGAGCCATGCTGACTTTCGACAAGGTTTCCACCTTCTACGGCAAGATCCAGGCGCTGCACGACGTCAGCGTCGAGGTCCGCCAGGGCGAGATCGTCACCCTGATCGGCGCCAACGGCGCCGGCAAGTCGACCCTGCTGATGACCCTGTGCGGCAACCCGCAGGCGAGCAGCGGCAGCATCCGCTACCAGGGCGAGGAACTGGTCGGCCAGGACACCCCGGAGATCATGCGCAAGAGCATCGCCATCGTCCCCGAGGGGCGTCGGGTGTTCGCCCGCCTGACCGTCGAGGAAAACCTGGTGATGGGCGGCTTCTTCACCAACAAGGGTGACTTCCAGGCGCAACTGGACAAGGTGCTGCACCTGTTTCCGCGCCTGAAGGAGCGCCTCAGCCAGCGCGCCGGCACCATGTCCGGCGGCGAACAGCAGATGCTCGCCATCGGCCGCGCGCTGATGAGCATGCCCAAGCTGTTGTTGCTCGACGAGCCCTCCCTGGGCCTGGCGCCGATCATCATCCAGCAGATCTTCGACATCATCGAGCAGCTGCGCAAGGATGGCGTGACCATCTTCCTGGTCGAGCAGAACGCCAACCAGGCCCTCAAGCTGGCCGATCGCGGCTATGTGCTGGAGAACGGGCGGATCGTCATGCAGGGCAGCGGCCACGAGCTGCTGACCAACCCCAAGGTGCGCGACGCCTATCTCGGCGGCTGAGCCACCGGCAGTCCGAAAACCGCTCCTCGGAGCGGTTTTTTTATCCGCGTGCCGCCGCCCCGGGCGGTTACAATGGCCACCCTCCCCTTGCCGCCGAGCCCGCCATGACCGACCCCATTCGCCTGTCCAAGCGCCTGATCGAACTGGTCGGCTGCTCGCGCCGCGAGGCCGAGCTGTATATCCAGGGCGGCTGGGTGCTGGTCGACGGCGAAGTGGTGGACGAGCCGCAGTTCAAGGTGCTGGATCAGCGGGTCGAACTGCTCCCGGATGCCGTCGCCGCACCACTCGAGCCGGCCACCCTGCTGCTGCATGTGCCCAGCGGGCACGCCCCGAGCAGCGCCGCCGCAACCCTGGGCGTGGCGAACCACTGGGCGGACGACGCCTCCGGCCTGCGCCCGCTGAACGGCCATTTCGCCCGCCTGACCCCCTGCATCCCGCTGCAGGCCGGCGCCGACGGCCTGCATGTGCTGACCCAGGACTGGCGCGTCGAGCGCAAGCTCAGGGAAGACCTGAGCAAGCTGGAGCAGGAATACGTGGTCGAGGTCGACGGCCAGCTCAGCCCGGCCCAGCTCAAGCGCCTCAATCACGGCCTGACGTTCAATGGCGCGCCGCTGCCGCCCTGCAAGGTCAGCTGGCAGAACGAGACCCGCCTGCGCTTCGCCCTGAAGAACCCCCAGCCCGGGCAGCTCGTGTTCATGTGCAACAGCGTCGGCCTCAAGGTGCTGGGGCTCAAGCGCATCCGCATCGGCGGCGTGCCGATGGCCAAGGTGCCCGCCGGCCAGTGGCGCTACCTGGCCGCCAAGGAACGCTTCTAGTCACACCGCTGTCGCCGCGGCGCAGACCGCCGCGGCCCCCTCTTATTTCCCAGGATGTCCCCATGCTCAACAACGACGTACTGCGCAGCCTGCGCTACAGCCTCGACCTCAGCGACGCGCAGATGGCCGATATCATCCAGCTCAGCGGCCTGCAGGTCGGGGCAGACCGGGTCGGCGCCGTGCTGAAGAAGGACGACGAGGAGGGCTTCCAGGCCTGCGACGACGAGCTGATGGCGCATTTCCTCGACGGCCTGGTGTACTTCAAGCGCGGCAAGGACGACAACCGTCCGCCGCAGCCCTTCGAGCTGCCGGTGACCAACAACATGGTGATGAAGAAGCTGCGCGTGGCCTTCGAGCTGAAGGAAGATGACATGCACGCGATCATGCAGAGTGTCGATTGCCCGGTGTCCAAACCGGAGATGAGCGCGCTGTTTCGCAAGTTCGGCCACAGCAACTACCGCCCCTGCGGCGACCAGTTCCTGCGCAACTTCCTCAGGGGCCTGACCCTGCGCCTGCGCGGCTGAGCGCCGCGCCCCTGGCGGGCGGACGCCCGTTAGTCCGCCTTCCCCGCCGCCCGCCATGCCATTGCTAACCTTTAAATTGGGGGGTTATCTCACCTAGTGCCGCTAGCGCGGCAGGGAGGATAGCCATGAGCATGGCTGACTGGCGCATGCAGGGCGTCGAGTTTGCTACCTGCAACTGCAACTGGGGCTGCCCCTGTCAATTCAGCGCGCTGCCCAGCCACGGCAACTGCGAGGCCGTGGTGTCGATGCGCATCGACCAAGGTCACCACCAGGACGTCCGCCTGGACGGCCTGTGCTGGGTCGGCACCTTCGCCTGGCCCAGGGCCATCCACGAGGGCAACGGCCGCTGCCAGCTGTTCATCGACGACAGGGCCAGCGCCGCGCAGCGCGAGGCGTTGCTGCGGATTCTCACGGGCGAGGACACCGAACCCGGCGCCACCGTCTTCTCGGTGTTCGCCAGCACCCTCAGCGAGGTTTACGCGCCGCAATACGTGCCGATCGAGTTCAGCGTCGATGTCGATAAGCGCGAAGCCCACACCCGCATTCCCGGCGTACTGGAGGTGACGGGTGAGCCGATTCGCAACCCGGTCAGCGGCCAGGCCCAGGAAGCCCGCCTGGTGCTGCCCAACGGCTTCGAGTTCACCGAGGCGCAGATGGCCAGCGGCAGCTACCAGACCAAGGGCGCGATCAAGATCCAGTCGCAGCAGGGCCACGGCCACTTCGCCCGCCTGCACTTCACCGGGCAGGGGGTGGTGCGCTGAAGTCGCTCGAGCTTCCCGAGGGCCCCGCCGAGTCGCCGCGCCGGCGACTGCCCCGCTGGCCGTTGCGGCGCGAGCAGTGGCTGTGCCTGCTGTGCCTGCTGCTACTGACGGGGATGGCCTGGTGGCTGTTGCTGCGCATGGCCGAGGACATGGCCGCGACGGGTAGCATGCTGGCCATGGCCGCCATGCCGATGCCCTGGGCCGCCCGGGATGCCCTGCTGATGCTGGCGATGTGGGCGGTGATGATGGTCGGCATGATGCTGCCCGGCGCCCTGCCGATGTTCCTGCTGTACCAGCAGATGCTGCGCAGGTACCTGGACCCGCCCGAGCGCCGGCTGGCCCTGCTGCTGTTCTGCCTGGCCTATCTGCTGCTATGGGCCGCGTTCGGCCTGCTCGCCACCGCGCTGCAATGGGGCCTGGAGCAACTCGCCCTGCTCGACCCGCAACTGCGCAGCAACAATCGTTGGCTCGCGGCCGCGCTGCTGCTGACCGCCGGCGCCTACCAGTGGTCGCCGACCAAGGCCGCCTGCCTGGCCCACTGCCGGGGGCCGGTGGCGTTCCTCCTGAGCCATTGGCGGCCCGGCATCGGCGGCGGCTGGCGCATGGGCCTGGCCCATGCCGCCTACTGCCTGGGCTGTTGCTGGGCGCTGATGGGCCTGTTGTTCGTCGCAGGGGTGATGAACCTGTTGTGGGTGGCGGCTATCGGCGCCTATGTGCTGCTGGAGAAGACCCTGCCCCTGGGCCTCTGGCTCGGGCGCTGCACCGGGCTGCTGCTGATCGCCGGGGGCACCGCGCTGCTGCTCGCCTAACCGCGCTTAAGGCCGCGGCGTGCAGCAGGTAAGATGGACGGCCCCGCCGCCGTCGACCCCAGCCCCATGTCCTACAGCGTATCGCCCATAGGTTTCGTCCGCTCCTGCTTCAAGGAGAAGTTCGCCATCCCGCGTCAGCCGCACCTGGCGCCGGCCGCCCGCGGGGTCCTGGAACTGCTGCCGCCCTTCGACCAGGGCGACGCGGTGCAAGGCCTGGAGCAGGTCAGCCATGTCTGGCTGCTGTTCCTGTTCCACCAGGCGCTGGAGGACAAGCCGCGGCTGAAGGTACGCCCGCCGCGCCTGGGCGGCAACCAGTCGCTGGGCGTGTTCGCCAGCCGCGCCACCCACAGGCCCAACGGCATCGGCCAGTCGGTGGTCAAGCTGGATCGGGTCGAGCCGGGCCGGCTCTGGCTGTCCGGCATCGACCTGCTGGACGGCACGCCGGTGCTGGATATCAAG
This sequence comes from Pseudomonas lalucatii, assembly GCF_018398425.1. Lineage (NCBI taxonomy): Bacteria > Pseudomonadati > Pseudomonadota > Gammaproteobacteria > Pseudomonadales > Pseudomonadaceae > Pseudomonas > Pseudomonas lalucatii. The sequence goes on from NZ_JADPMV010000002.1 coordinate 543,061, forward strand.
CCCTACGTGCCCTATGCCGACTGCGTCGGCGAGGCCGTCAACGCCATCGCCGCCGACGCGCCGCGGCCGATTGCCGTCGACTGGCTGGCACCGGCGCTGGCCCAGGCCCAGGCCCACGAGCGGCGCCTGGGGGAGCCGCTGGTCGCGCTGATCGAGCAATGCCTGGCCCAGGACCCCCGCCCCGCCTACCAGCTGCCGTCACCGCAGCGGCGCTACGGCGCCGCCTTCTGGGATGTCGACGTGCGCTGGCACTACCCCCAGCCCGGACGGATCTGCGTGCTGGAAGTGGTCGAAGCCGCTCGGCACGCCTAGCCCGGCCGCTCAGCGAGCCGGATTGAGCGCCAGTGCGTCCGCCTCGATGGCCTCCTGGCTGAGGATCAGCGGCTCGACCAGCGGCCGACTGGCGAGGAAGTGCGCACTGCGCAGATGCGCCGCGAACGCCGCCTCGTCGACATAGACCTCGTACAGCCACACCAGCTGGGGATCGCCGCGATCGCGCAGCACGTCGAACGTCAGGCAGCCCGGTTCGTCGCGTACCGAGGCCGCCGCGTTGACGCCCATGGCCGCCATGAAGGCGTCGAAGCAGCCGGGTTTGAGTCGGGTCTTGAGCAGCAAGCAGTACACGGAGCGATCCTTTTGTCTTATATTTGTCGCTAATTGTATACAAAACGGAGTACACATCAATGCTCGAACGTCCCGGCCGTCTCAACGGCCTGCGCCATCTGGCCTTGCAGGTTCGCGACCTGGAGGCCTGCGAACGCTTCTACGTCGATGTCCTCGGCATGCAGGTGCTGCACCGCGCCAGCCAGGACCTGGTCTACCTGACCTGCGGTAACGACAACCTCTCCCTCGGCCGCGCCCGTGGCGACAGCCAGGGCCAGCAGGCGATGGACCACTTCGGCTTCATCGTCGACAGCGTGGAGGAGCTGGAGGCCTGGTACCAGTACCTCAAGGCCCTGGGCGTGCCCCTGCTGGACCGCCCCTTCGACCATGGCGACGGCGCGCGCAGCTTCCACCTGCTCGACCCGGCCGGCAACAAGGTGCAGCCGATCTACCACCCGGCCGTGTCCGGCCAGCGCTTCGGCTCATAGGCAGGCCCTCGAGGGCGCGGCGGCGTGGGTTCCACCGCGCCGCCCAGGCCCCTTTTCAGCGCGCCTGCAGGCTTTCCCGGAAGTATTGCTTCCACTGCCATGGGCCGGCGTCTAAGGTTGCTCTATGTCCACGCGCCTGTGCGTATCGCCTCCCCAGCCGATACCCAGCAGCCAGAACGCGATGATCGAGCGATGAAAAAACCGCCCTACCTACCGAGCAGCAATGTCATCGACCTCCTGCTCGATGCCATCTGCGTCGTCGATCGAGAAGGGCACTTCGTATTCGTCAGCGCGGCCGGCGAGCACATCTTCGGCTATACCCCCGAGGAACTGGTCGGCCGCCCCATGATCGACCTGGTCTTGCCCGAAGACCGCGCCATGACCCTGCAAACGGCCGCGGAAGTCATGGCCGGCATCAGCAAGCCGCACTTCGAGAACCGCTATGTGCGCAAGGACGGCCGGATCATCCACATCATGTGGTCGGCGCGCTGGTCTGAGGAGGAGCAGGTGCGCATCGCCGTGGCCCGCGACATCACCGAACGCAAGCGCAGCGAGTCGATGCTGGCGGCCGCTTATGCCCTCTCCGAGGCGGCGCACTCCGCCGAGGACCTGCGCGGTCTGTTTCAGCAGGTGCACCGGATCGTCGGCGATCTGCTGCCGGCCAGCCATTTCACCGTCGTGCTGCGCGATGAGCAGAGTGCCGAGTTGAGCGTCGCCTACCAGAGCCCGCAGGAGGCGGCATCGCCGCAAGCGGATCCTCTCGCGCTCAGCACGCCGCTCATCCGTAGCGGGCAGCCCCTGCTGCATTCGCCGAAGCCGGCCGGCGACGGCGCTACGCCGCGGTGGCTGGGCGTGCCCCTGAACTCGCGCAAGGGCACCATCGGCGCCCTGATCGTGCAGAGTCATGACCAAGCCCTGCACTACGGCGAGCGCGACAAGGAACTGCTGCAGTACGTATCGACCCAGGTCGCCGCCGCCGTCGAGCATCAGCAGATGCTCGGCCGCCTGCAGTTCATGGCGCAGTACGACCAACTCACGCGACTGCCCAACCGCACCCTGCTGCACGACCGTGTACAGCTCGCCCTGGCCCGCGCCCACCGCGACCGGGCGCAACTGGCGCTGCTGTTCCTCGACCTGGACGGGTTCAAGCAGGTCAACGACAGCTGCGGTCACGCCATCGGCGATCGACTGCTGCAGAGGGTCGCCGAACGCCTGCAGCACTGCGTCCGGGAGACGGACACGATCGCGCGCCTGGGCGGCGACGAGTTCGTGGTGCTGCTCGAAGATATCCATTCGCCGGAGCAGGTCGCGACGGTCGCAGAGAAGATCCGCCAGGCCCTCGGCCGCCCCTTCGACCTGGGCCCGCATGCCCTGTGCGTCCCGCCCAGCATCGGCGTGGCGCTCTATCCGCAGCACGGCGGCGATATGCAGCAACTGCTGCAGCAGGCCGACAGCGCCATGTACCAGGCGAAAAAGCGCGGCGGCAACGCCTTCCACATCGCCTCGACGCCCGCTGCGGCCCTCGCCGGGCCCTAGCGTCGCCCGGCCAGGCACCCTCACAGCGAATCAGCGCCCAACAAAAAAGCTCGCCGTCGGCGAGCTTTTTTGTTGCTGTGGCGCGTGCGCTCTACTTCTCGACGAAGGCGCGCTCGATCAGGTAGTCGCCCGGCTCGCCCAGCCGCGGCGAGATCTTCAGGCCGAAACCGTCCAACACGGCGCTGGTCTCGTCGAGCATGCTCGGGCTGCCGCAGATCATCGCGCGGTCGTCCTGCGGATTGATCGGCGGCAGGCCGATATCGCGGAACAGTTTGCCGCTGCGCATCAGGTCGGTCAGGCGGCCCTGGTTCTCGAACTCCTCGCGGGTCACGGTCGGGTAGTAGATCAGCTTGCTCTTCAGGGCATCGCCGAAGTACTCGTTCTGCGGCAGGTGCTCGGTGATGAACTCGCGGTAGGCCACCTCGTTGACGTAGCGCACGCCGTGCACCAGCACCACCTTCTCGTAGCGCTCGTAGGTCTCCGGGTCCTGGATCACGCTCATGAAGGGGGCCAGGCCGGTGCCGGTGCTGAGCAGGTAGAGGTGCTTGCCCGGCAGCAGGTCGTCCAGCAGCAGGGTGCCGGTGGGCTTGCGGCTGACCATCAGCTCGTCACCGGGTTTGAGGTGCTGCAGCTTGGAGGTCAGCGGGCCGTCGGCCACCTTGATGCTGAAGAACTCCAAGTGATCCTCATAGTTCGGGCTGGCGATGGAGTAGGCACGCATCAGCGGGCGACCGTTGTCCTGTTGCAGGCCGATCATCACGAATTGGCCGTTCTCGAACCGCAGCCCCGCATTGCGGGTGGTCTTGAAACTGAACAGGGTGTCGTTCCAGTGGTGGACGCTGAGCACACGCTCGACGTTCAGGTTACTCATGCTGGCTTCCTCAGAGACGCGGTGACCCGAAGCGGGTGATTGCGCGGCATTCTAGGCGGGCGCAGAATATCTGTTAAGTGGATTATTATGATATAGGTTATCGGTTATATAGATATGCGATTTACTCTTAGGCAACTCCAGGTCTTCGTCATCGCCGCCCAGCAGGAAAGCGTCTCCCGTGCCGCCGAGGCGCTGGCCCTGTCGCAGTCGGCCACCAGCACCTCGCTGAGCGAGCTGGAGCGGCAGTCGGGCTGCCAGCTGTTCGACCGCTCGGGCAAGCGCCTGCGCCTCAACGCCCTCGGCCGCCAGCTGCTGCCCGAGGCGGTGGCGCTGCTCGACCAGGCCAAGGAGATCGAACGCCTGCTCGCCGGCAAGAGCGGTTTCGGCTCGCTGGACGTGGGCGCCACCCTGACCGTCGGCAACTACCTGGCCACCCTGCTGATCGGCAGCTTCATGCAGCGTCACCCCGAGTGCCGGGTGCGCCTGCAGGTGCACAACACCGCCCATGTGGTGCAGCAGATCGCCCATTACGAGCTGGACCTCGGCCTGATCGAGGGCGATTGCCAGCACCCGGACATCGAGGTGCAGCCCTGGGTCGAGGACGAGCTGGTGGTGTTCTGCGCGCCGCAGCACTCCCTGGCGCAGCGCGGCGAGGCGAGCCTGGAGGAGCTGGCGCACGAGGCCTGGATTCTCCGCGAGCAGGGCTCCGGCACCCGCCTGACCTTCGACCAGGCCATGCGCCACCACCCGAGCTCGCTGAATATCCGCCTGGAGCTGGAACACACCGAGGCGATCAAGCGTGCCGTGGAGTCGGGCCTGGGCATCGGCTGCATCTCGCGCCTGGCCCTGCGCGAGGCCTTTCGCCGCGGCAGCCTGGTGCCCGTGGAAACGCCGAGCCTGGACCTGCGCCGGCAGTTCTACTTCATCTGGCACAAGCAGAAGTACCAGACCGCCGCCATGCGCGAATTCCTCGAGCTGTGCCGCGCCATGACCGCCGGGGCCAGGCGCAGCGACGAGATCGTCCTGCCGAACCTGGCTTAGCCGGGGTTACCGCTCGGAATGGACTCCAGCTGCTGCAGCAGCAAGGCCGCCTGAGTGCGGGTGCGTACCCCGAGCTTGCGGAAGATCGCCGTGACATGGGCCTTGACGGTCGCCTCGGAGACACTCAGCTCGTAGGCGATCTGCTTGTTCAGCAGCCCTTCGCAGACCATGGTCAACACCCGGAACTGCTGCGGCGTCAGGCTGGCCAGGCCCTCGCTGGCGGCCTTGGCCTCGGCCGAAACGGCCGCCGCCTCCTCGCTTTGCGCGGGCCACCAGACATCGCCGTCGAGCACCTGGCGCACGGCCTGCTGGATGGTCTCCAGGGAGCTGGACTTGGGGATGAAGCCGCTGGCGCCGAACTCCCGCGAGCGCGCCACCACGGCGGCGTCCTCCTGAGCCGAGATCATCACCACCGGGACCTGAGGGTACTGCCCGCGCAGCAACACCAGACCGGAGAAACCGTAGGCCCCCGGCATGTTCAGGTCGAGCAGCACCAGGTCCCAGTCCGCCTTGCTCGTCAGGCAGCCCTCCAGTTCGGCGATGCTGGCGGCTTCCACCAGCCGTACATCGGGGCCCAGGCCCAGGGTCAGCGCCTGCTGCAGGGCGCTGCGAAACAACGGATGATCGTCGGCAATCAGGATTTCATAGGTAGCCATCGGCAGATCCTGTTCTTGTTATATGAGTAGCCAGGGCGGCGCCTACAACAGGCGTGGCGGGCGGCACCCGGCGGCAGTCCGGGCCTTGCCCCGGGACGGCGATTCGGCCGCGCGGGCGCCCGAGGCGGCGCCCAGCATGCCGAGCGACGCCGGGGTGGTCAAGCGCGCAGCTTTGCGGCACAGTCTGCGCCTTTGCCCCCATAAGGATCGCTCCATGCGAAAGGAAGCCCTGCGCGCCGACCTGTTAATGCTCCTGACCGCCATGATCTGGGGCTCGGCCTTCGTCGCCCAGCGTCTGGGCATGGACTCGATCGGCCCGTTCCTCTACAGCGGCCTGCGCTTTGCCCTGGCCGCCCTGATTCTCCTGCCGCTGTTGCCCATCCTGCAACGTCGCTCTGCCGACGCCCCGGTCCCCCCGGTGAATCGCCAACTGCTGCTCGGCGGCGGCCTGATGGGCCTGGCGTTGGCCCTGGGCATCAACCTGCAGCAGGTCGGCCTGCTGTTCACCAGCGTCACCAACTCCGGCTTCATCACCGGCCTGTACGTGATCATAGTGCCATTGCTGGGCCTGCTGATCGGCCACAAGACCGGCCTAGGCATCTGGCTGGGCGCCTGCCTGGCGGTGGTCGGCATGTTCCTGCTGAGCGTCGGCGAAGGCTTCCAGGTCGCCTCCGGCGACTGGCTGCAACTGGCCGGCGCCTGCGTCTGGGGTGTGCATGTGCTGCTGGTGGGTTTCTTCGCCGGCCGTCACGACCCGTTGCGCCTGGCCGCCGTGCAGTTCGTCACCTGCGCGCTGATCAGCCTGCTGCTGGCCGTGCTGTTCGAGGAGATTCGCCTGGACGCGATCATCGCCGCCGGCCCGGCTATTCTCTACGGCGGCCTGTTCGGCGTGGCGATCGGTTTCACCCTGCAGGTGGTGGCGCAGAAGCATGCGATCGCCTCCCACGCGGCGATCATCCTCTCCCTGGAGGCGGTGTTCGCCGCCATCGCCGGCGCCCTGCTGCTCGGTGAATCCCTGGAGCTGCGTGGTTATTTCGGCTGCGCCCTGATGTTCGGCGGCATGCTGCTGGCCCAGCTCTGGCCGCGCCAGCTGCCGCCGCTGCCGGCGCTCACAGAAACGGCAGCAGGCGCTGATGCAGCGGATCCTGCGGATCGATCGCGCGCTGCCCTTTAGCCGCCAGGTAGTGCTGGCTGAACACATCCAGGTAGGCGCCCAGCGCCTCGCCGGCGCGCCGGTCGCCGGCCAGCTCGAGGCAGAGTGCGGCGACCTCGGCGGTGCACAGGTGCTCGCCGCGGGTAGAGCGGCGCAGGCGATAGCGCGACAACTGCTCCGGCTTGAAACTGAGCACCGGCAGGCTGTCTAGGTAAGGGCTCTTGCGAAACATCTTGCGCGCCTCGGTCCAGGTCGCATCGAGCAGCACGAACAGCGGCCGCTTGCCCGGCGCCACGTCGACCTCGCTGACCACCCGCTCGGGCGCGGCATACTCGCCGGGAAACACCAGGTAGGGCTGCCAGTGCGGCTCGGCCAGCAACGCCGGCAAGCCCGGGTCGACCTCGGTGCGCAGCCAGCCGAAGGCCGTGGTATCGGCCACCACGTCGGCGATCAGCCAGCCGGTGTTGCTCGGTTTGAGCGCCTCGACATCGTGCATCAGCAGGCACATGGCCGACTGCACCTCGACCCGCGGGCGCCAGCTGCACAGGCAATGACTGGGCACCAGCCGGCAACGCGGGCAGCGGATGGCGCGGGAACCGCGCGCGACAAAGGGCTTCACGCTGCGCGCAAGGCGGGCGGCACGCAATCGGGCAACGGCGTGACTCATGAACAGGGCGCCTTGCGGCAAGAGAAGGACGGCATACGGGACCCCGGATCGACAGGCGCGGCAGTCTAACAAAGCACGCGGCTCATCGGCGCCCTCGCATGACCGCAGGCGTAGTAGGCTGAACCTCTGCCGAACCCTGCCGGTCCAACGCACCAATCGCTTCCGGAGTTCTTCATGTTGCGCACCACCGCCCTGACCCTCGCCCTGTGCCTGCCCTTCTACGCCCAGGCCGCCTCGCTCAAGGACCACGAGCTGACCCGGATGCTGGAGCAGGTCGCCCGGCAGAGCAGCCAGGGCTCGCCGCGGGCCATCAACGCCGACATCCTCGACCGCGGCTACACCGTCGAGGGCAACGAGCTGATCAACCACCTCAGCGTACGGGCCGGCCACGCCGCACAGATGCGCGGCAATCCCGACACGGTAAGGGCGCAACTGGCCGATAGCGTGTGCGGCAATGCCGGCTACCGCCGCCTGCTGGCCCAGGGTGCGGTGCTGCGCTACCAGTTCAGCGAGTACCGGAGCAACCGCCCGGTGACCAGCGAGCGCTTCGCCAAGGCCGATTGCAACCTGCCGTGAGCGCAGCCTGGCACTCGCCGCCGGCCATCGCGCGAATGAGCGGCAGGTGCCCGAGCGCCAGCCCGACTAGTCTTTAGACCCCACAGGCACACCTCGAGTAGCGCAGCGGAAGGCGGCACACCCCTTGCGCCATGGCGCCTTTGCGCCGGCCGATCCGGGCTCGCGCTGATCTGGATCAAATCCCGCGGCCCCGCCCCGGCGCAACCTGTGACCGTGCCCCTCCGGCACGCCCAAGGAGTACTCCCATGGCGCTACTCAATTTCTTCGGGGCCGTTCGCCAGGTCACCGGTTCCTGCTACCTGATCGAGAGCCGCGATGGCGCGCGCGTGCTGCTCGAATGCGGCATGCACCAGGGCCGCCGGCAGGAGGAGGATCGCAACCGCGCCCCCTTCCCCTTCGATCCCGCCAGCCTGGACGCCGTGGTCGTCTCCCATGCCCATCTCGACCACACCGGCCTGCTGCCACGCCTGGTGGCCTCGGGCTACCGCGGCCCGATCTTCGCTACCGAGGCCTGTAGCGAACTGATGGAACTGATGCTGCTGGACTCGGCGCACATCCAGGAAAAGGATGCCGAATGGGAAAGCAAATGGCGGGTGCGCCAAGGCAAACCGCCGGTCAAGCCGCTGTACACGACCAAAGATACCGAGCGGACCCTCGGCCTTCGCCACCCCCTGCCCTACGGCAACGCCCATGAGGTGGCCAAGGGCGTACAGCTGACCTTCCACGATGCCGGACACATCCTCGGCTCGGCGATAGTCGAACTGGATGTGCAGGACCACCACCTGACCCGTCGCCTGGTGTTTTCCGGTGACCTGGGCAATACCTGCTCCCCGCTGATGCGCGCGCCGACCACGCTGGAGCGCGCCGACCTGGTGCTGCTCGAATCCACCTACGGCGACCGCGACCACCGCAACAGCAGCGAGACCCTCGAGGAGCTGGCCGACATCCTGCAGCAGGCCCACCGCGACGGCGGCAACGTGCTGATTCCCGCCTTCGCCGTCGGCCGCACCCAGGACCTGATCTACTACCTGGGGCGTTTCTACCAGGAAGGTCGCCTGCCGCAACGGGCGGTCTTCCTCGACAGCCCCATGGCCATCCGCGCCAACGCCATCTACGCCCGCTATCACCAGCAGTTCGCCCAGCGCAACCAGGCGGAGATCGAGGCCAGACACATCAAGCGCATCGAGGACTGGCTGCCGATTCTGCGCTGCACGCCGACACCGGAGGAGTCCATGGCGATCAACCGGGTCAAGAGCGGCGCGATCATCATCGCCGGCAGCGGCATGTGCAACGGCGGACGCATCGTTCACCACTTCAAGCACAACCTCTGGCGCAGTGACTGCCATCTGGTGTTCCCCGGCTTCCAGGCCGGCGGCACTACCGGCCGGGCCATAGTCGATGGCGCCGCCACGGTGAAGGTGCTGCACCAACGGATTGCGGTGAAGGCCCGGGTGCATACCCTCGGCGGCTTCTCCGCCCATGCCGGGCAGGCGCAGTTGCTCGACTGGGTCAGCCACTTCAAGCACCACCCGGAGCTGTATCTGGTACACGGCGAGCTGGAGAAGTCGCAGGTCCTGCAGCAGGTGCTGCGCGAACGCCTGAACTGGCTCGCCAACATCCCCGAACCCGGCGAGCAGATCGCCCTGTAGCACCACGCGCGCCGTTCCCCTCCTGCGCTATGCCCCCCCCTAAGCAGCGCGGCCCGCCCAAAAGCGTCCCGACCCGGCCATACTCTTGAGCAGGGCCGGGCGCATCAGGGAACCGAAACGACTCGGCCCGTATTCGAAAAAGGGGAAGTACCATGCCTTACGAATCGGACGACTACCTGTCGCGACACTTCCAGACCAGCGGCATCGACCTGGCCAGCAAGGTGGAGGAGCTCACCACCCTGGCGGTGCCGCCGGACAGCCCCAACCTGCCGCTGTACCGGGAAATGCTCATCACGGTCATCCGCATGGCCCAGGCCGACCGCAACCGCTGGGACGCCAAGATCATGCTGCAGACCCTGCGCGAAATGGAGCATGCCTTCAGCACGCTGGAGCAGTTCAAGCGCCGGCGCAAGGTCACGGTATTCGGTTCGGCGCGCACCCCGGTCGACCACCCGGTCTATCGACTGGCCCGCGAACTGGGCGCCACCCTGGCGCGCTACGACCTGATGGTGGTGACCGGGGCCGGCGGCGGCATCATGGCCGCCGCCCACGAAGGCGCCGGCCTGGAGAACAGCCTGGGCTTCAACATCACCCTGCCCTTCGAGCAGGGCGCCAACGCCACGGTGGAGGGCAGCGGCAACCTGCTGTCGTTCCACTTCTTCTTCCTGCGCAAGCTGTTCTTCGTCAAGGAGGCCGACGCCCTGGTGCTCTGCCCCGGGGGCTTCGGCACCCTGGACGAGGCATTGGAAGTACTGACCCTGATCCAGACCGGCAAGAGCCCCCTGGTGCCGGTGGTGCTGCTCGATCAGCCGGGGGGCAGCTACTGGCGCGACCACCTGGAGTTTGTCGAGAAACAGCTGCTCGGCCACGGCTATATCCTGCCCAGCGACCTGAATCTGATGCGCCTGGTGCACAGCGCCGACGAGGCCGCCGAGGAGATTGCCCGGTTCTATCGCAACTTCCACTCCAGTCGCTGGCTGAAGGGACTCTTCGTCATCCGCCTCACTCACCCGCTCAACGATGAGGCCATGCACCGGCTGAACCAGGACTACACCGACCTGTGCAAGAGCGGCGGCTTCCAGCAACAGCCGCCGTCCGATCTGGAGCGTGACGAACCGGAGCTCTGCCACCTCACGCGCCTGGCCTTCGCCTTCAACGGCCGCGACCACGGCCGCCTGAGGGAGCTACTGAACTACATCAACCTGCCGCAGAGCTGGGCACCGAACGCCTGAGCGCTGCCAGCGGCCATCACTGCCCCGGGCCGGAGGGACGCCGCAGCCCGGGCGGCCGCTGGCAGGCAACCGGCTCGAAGCCATCTGGCGCCCCAGGCTGGAACATCAATATCGCGCGCGCCGCGGCGCTCTTCGACCAGAACCCGGGGCCAGTGACCGTCGAGGAGGGCAGGCGCTTGCAGCGCTCAGTCTTCGATGCCGCGCAGCAGGCGTCCTATCGCCTCCTGGGAGAATCCACGGTAGGCGAGGAAGCGCCCTTGCTGGGCACGTTCGCGGGCGTCGCCAGGCTGCTTGCCGGCGAACTTGCGCCGCCAGGTGTCCTGCAGCCGCTCGGCCCAATCGATGCCGCTGTCGCGCAGCGCCTGCTCGACCTGCGGTCGGGCGAGCCCCCGCTGCGTCAACTCCTCGCGAATCCGCTGCGGCCCGTAACCGGCCCGCGCGCGATGATCGATGAAGCTCTCCAGGTAACGCGCCTCGGACAGCAGGCCCTCCTCCGCCAGGCGGTCGAGGGCGGCCTCGATCAGCTCGGCGGCGGCGCCACGCTGGCGCAGCTTGCGCGCCAGCTCGACCCGCCCGTGCTCGCGGCGCGCCAGCAGGTCCATGGCGGCACGGCGCACGGCCAGCGGGTTATCCAGGATCACCGACATGCTCTAGGGCCTGCTGCGCAATCGTCCAACGATTAACTCAGGCGTCGACTTCGGCGGAGGCCCGGTCTTCGACCGCAGCCTTGGCCGGAGTGCTGGACACCAGCAGCTTCTCGCGGATCAGGCCCTCGATGGTGCGCGCCACATCCGGATTGTCCTCCAGGTACTTGGCCGAGTTGGCCTTGCCCTGGCCGATCTTGTTGCCCTGGTAGCTGTACCAGGCGCCGGACTTCTCCAACAGACCGAGCTGCACGCCGAGGTCGATGATCTCGCCGTTACGGTAGATACCCTTGCCGTAGAGAATCTGGAACTCCGCCTGACGGAAGGGCGGCGCCACCTTGTTCTTCACCACCTTGACCCGGGTCTCGCTGCCGACCACCTCGTCGCCTTCCTTGACCGCGCCGGTGCGGCGGATATCCAGGCGCACCGAGGAGTAGAACTTCAGGGCATTGCCGCCGGTGGTGGTCTCCGGGCTGCCGAACATCACGCCGATCTTCATGCGGATCTGGTTGATGAAGATCACCAGGCAGTTGGCGTTCTTGATGTTGCCGGTGATCTTGCGCAGCGCCTGGGACATCAGGCGCGCCTGGAGGCCCACGTGCATGTCGCCCATCTCGCCTTCGATTTCCGCCTTGGGCACCAGGGCCGCCACGGAGTCGACGATGATCACGTCGATGGCGTTGGAGCGCACCAGCATGTCGGTGATCTCCAGGGCCTGCTCGCCGGTGTCCGGCTGCGACACCAGCAGGTCGTCGACATTCACGCCGAGCTTGCCGGCGTAGTCCGGGTCCAGCGCGTGCTCGGCGTCGACGAAGGCGCAGGTGGCGCCGAGCTTCTGTGCCTCGGCGATCACCGACAGGGTCAGGGTGGTCTTGCCCGAGGACTCCGGACCGTAAATCTCGACGATGCGCCCCTTCGGCAGACCGCCGATACCCAGGGCGATGTCCAGGCCCAGCGAGCCGGTGGAGATGGCCGGAATCGCCTGGCGCTCGTGGTCGCCCATGCGCATCACCGCGCCCTTGCCGAACTGCTTTTCGATCTGCCCCAGGGCAGCCGCCAAGGCGCGCTTCTTATTCTCGTCCATTGAAGTCCTCACGTGATCAAGAGGGCCTGACGGCCAACAACTGTATAAGTAGACAGTATTATTCCATAGGGCAAGTCGCCCGCCTACCCCGCCCCCGGATTTTCTTTTGCCAACAGGTCCAGCAGCCCCTCTAGGGCGGCCTTGACCGTTTGTCGGCGTACTTCCGCGCGATCGCCGGCGAACTGCCGGCGCTGGCTGAACAACTGCCCACCGTCGCCCCAGGCCAGCCAGACGGTACCTACCGGCTTCTCCCGCGAGCCACCATCAGGGCCGGCCACACCGCTGACCGCCACCGCATAGCGGGCGCCACTGGCGGCCTGGGCGCCACGCACCATGGCCTCGACCACCTCGCGGCTGACCGCGCCCACGCTGGCGAACAGCTCCTCGGGCACGCCCAGCTGCTTGCTCTTCTGCGAATTGGAATAGGTCACGTAGCCGGCCTCGAACCAGGCGGAGCTACCGGGAATCCGGGTTATGGCCTCGGCAATGCCGCCGCCGGTACAGGACTCGGCCGCGCTCGCCTGCTCCCTGGTGGCCAGCAGCCGCGCCCCCAGCTCGGCGGCCAGGCGGGTCAGTTCGCGATCATCCACAGTCATCGACACTCCGGGGTGAAACGGGCAAGGGGGATACCCTACACTAGGCGCTTTTGCGATTCAGCCGGACAGTCCAGAACGATGAGCCAAAGCGATCTCAGCGCCCACACCCCCATGATGCAGCAATACTGGAAGCTGAAGAACCAGCACCCGGACCAGCTGATGTTCTACCGCATGGGCGACTTCTACGAGATCTTCTACGAGGACGCGAAGAAGGCCGCCAAGCTGCTCGACATCACTCTCACCGCCCGCGGCCAGTCGGCTGGCCAGGCGATCCCGATGTGCGGCATCCCCTTCCACTCGGTCGAGGGCTACCTGGCCAAACTGGTCAAGCTCGGCGAGTCGGTGGTGATCTGCGAGCAGGTCGGCGACCCCGCCACCAGCAAGGGCCCGGTGGAGCGCCAGGTGGTGCGCATCATCACCCCCGGCACGGTGAGCGACGAGGCCCTGCTCGACGAGCGCCGCGACAACCTGCTGGCCGCCGTGCTGGGCGACGAGCGCCTGTTCGGCCTGGCGGTGCTGGACATCACCAGCGGCCGCTTCAGCGTGCTGGAGATCAAGGGCTGGGAAAACCTGCTGGCCGAACTGGAACGGCTCAATCCGGTCGAGCTGCTGATCCCGGACGACTGGCCCCAGGGCCTGCCGGCCGAGAAGCGGCGCGGTGCCCGTCGCCGTGCGCCCTGGGACTTCGAGCGCGATTCGGCGCACAAGAGCCTGTGCCAGCAGTTCGGCACCCAGGACCTCAAGGGCTTCGGCTGCGAGAACCTGACCCTGGCCATCGGCGCCGCCGGCTGCCTGCTCGGCTACGCCAAGGAGACCCAGCGCACCGCCCTGCCGCACCTGCGCAGCCTGCGCCACGAGCGCCTCGACGACACGGTGATCCTCGACGGCGCCAGCCGGCGCAACCTGGAGCTGGACATCAACCTGGCCGGCGGCCGCGACAACACCCTGCAGTCGGTGGTCGACCGCTGCCAGACGGCCATGGGCAGCCGCCTGCTCAGCCGCTGGCTGAATCGCCCGCTGCGCGACCGTGCGGTGCTGGAGGCGCGCCAGGAGTCGATCGCCTGTTTCCTGGAAAACTATCGCTTCGAAACCCTGCAGCCGCAGCTCAAGGAAATCGGCGATCTGGAGCGCATCCTCGCCCGCATCGGCCTGCGCAACGCGCGCCCGCGCGACCTGGCCCGCCTGCGCGACGCCCTGGCGGCGCTGCCGCAGTTGCAGCAGGCGATGAGCCAGCTGGAGGCGCCGCACCTGAACGCACTGGCCGCCAGCGTCAGCACCTACCCGGAGCTGGCGGACCTGCTGGCGCGGGCGATCATCGACAATCCGCCGGCGGTGATCCGCGAGGGCGGCGTACTCAAGACCGGCTACGACGCCGAGCTAGACGAGCTGCAGGCGATGAGCGAGAACGCCGGCCAGTACCTGATGGACCTGGAAACCCGGGAGAAGGCCCGCACCGGCCTGGCCAACCTCAAGGTCGGCTACAACCGCGTGCACGGCTATTTCATCGAGCTACCGAGCAAGCAGGCCGAACAGGCCCCCGCCGACTACATCCGCCGGCAGACCCTCAAGGGCGCCGAGCGCTTCATCACCCCCGAGCTCAAGGAGTTCGAGGACAAGGCGCTGTCGGCCAAGAGCCGCGCCCTGGCCCGCGAGAAGATGCTCTACGAGGCCCTGCTGGAGCTGCTGATCGCACACCTGGCGCCGCTGCAGGACAGCGCCGCCGCCCTGGCCGAGCTGGACGTGCTGAGCAACCTGGCCGAGCGCGCGCTGACGCTCGACCTCAACCGCCCGCGCTTCGTCGACGAGCCCTGCATGCGCATTGAGCAGGGCCGCCATCCGGTGGTCGAGCAGGTGCTGACCACGCCGTTCGTGGCCAACGACCTGCGCCTCGACGATGCCACGCGCATGCTGATCATCACCGGGCCGAACATGGGCGGTAAGTCCACCTATATGCGCCAGACGGCGCTGATAGTGTTGCTCGCCCACATCGGCAGTTTCGTCCCGGCGGCCAGCTGCGAGCTGTCACCGGTCGACCGCATCTTCACCCGCATCGGTTCCAGCGACGACCTGGCCGGCGGCCGCTCGACCTTCATGGTGGAGATGAGCGAAACGGCCAACATCCTGCACAACGCCAGCGAACACAGCCTGGTACTGATGGACGAGGTGGGCCGCGGCACCAGCACCTTCGACGGCCTGTCGCTGGCCTGGGCGGCTGCCGAACAACTGGCCAAGCTGCGCGCCTACACCCTGTTCGCCACCCACTACTTCGAACTGACCGTGCTGCCGGAGAGCCAGCCGATCGTGGCCAACGTGCACCTCAATGCCACCGAGCACAACGAGCGCATCGTATTCCTCCATCACGTGCTGCCCGGCCCGGCCAGCCAGAGCTATGGCCTGGCGGTGGCGCAATTGGCCGGCGTGCCCAGCGAGGTGATCGGCCGCGCCCGCGAGCACCTGGCGCGCCTGGAAACCACCAGCCTGCCCCACGAGCCGCCAGCGCCAATACCCGGACAGGCCAGCGCCCCCCTGCAGAGCGACCTGTTTGCCAGCCTGCCGCATCCCCTGCTGGAGGAATTGTCGAGGATCAATCCCGATGATCTAACGCCGCGCAAGGCACTGGAACTGTTATATACATGGAAGACACGCATCTAACGCAGGTCCGTACAAGCTGTTAGAATCGCGGCCATTTTTATGACTGCCCGGTTTAAAGCCTGAGCCGCGGCCAATAACGAACGCCTGCAAGCCCAGCTATAGACGGGGCCAGGCTGCCGCCCGAGGAGAGAATCAAGCCATGACCTTCGTCGTTACCGACAACTGCATCAAGTGCAAATACACCGACTGCGTGGAAGTCTGCCCCGTCGACTGCTTCTACGAAGGCCCGAACTTCCTGGTGATCCACCCGGACGAATGCATCGACTGCGCCCTCTGCGAGCCGGAGTGCCCGGCCCAGGCGATCTTCTCCGAGGACGAGGTGCCGGAGGACATGCAGGAATTCATCGAGCTGAACGCCGACCTGGCCGAGGTCTGGCCGAACATCACCGAGAAGAAGGACGCCCTGGCCGACGCCGAAGAGTGGGATGGCGTGAAGGACAAACTGCAGCACCTGGAACGCTGAAACCTTTCCAGCGCCCATAAAAAGACCCGCCTCGTGCGGGTCTTTTGCTTTCCTGCAGGCAAAAAAAGGGGCGGGATAACCCGCCCACTCTTTTGTCCCTATTCCCTTTATTTCCCACTCATCGTCCTGATGAAATCGCATCCGGCGATTGTCCTGGCCACCGTCCTTAGCGACCCGTGTCTATCCCTCGACACAGGTGTGATATTAGCGTTTTCCGGGCTGCCGACAAGTCCATAGGGCCCCTACAGGCCCACAGCAGATCGCAAAAAGAATAATTTAAATATCAATCAAATCAAAAACTTATAAAAACAACCCTACCCCGGAGAGCCACCAGCCCGCGGCACATTCCCGCAATGACTTACAGCGCCTGTAAGCGCTGACTTACACGAACGCACACAAAAAACCCGGCCGAGGCCGGGTTTTGAGGAGCGTTCAATTCACTGGAACAACGCATCACTGGACAGGCCATTGTTCTCCAGGATCTCCCGCAGGCGCTTGAGCGCCTCGACCTGGATCTGCCGTACGCGCTCGCGGGTCAGGCCGATCTCCTGACCCACCTCCTCGAGGGTGCAACTCTCATGACCGCGCAGACCGAATCGGCGCACCACCACTTCGCGCTGCTTGTCGGTCAGCTCCGACAACCACTGGTCGATGCTTTGCGACAGGTCGTCGTCCTGCAGCAGTTCGCAGGGGTCGGTCGGGCGGTCGTCGGTCAGGGTATCGAGCAGGGTCTTGTCGGAATCCGGGCCCAGGGACACATCCACCGAGGACACTCGCTCGTTCAGGCCGAGCATGCGCTTGACCTCACCCACCGGCTTCTCCAACAGGTTGGCGATCTCCTCCGCCGACGGCTCATGATCGAGCTTCTGGGTCAGCTCGCGAGCGGCCCGCAGGTAGACGTTGAGCTCCTTGACCACGTGAATCGGCAGGCGAATGGTGCGGGTCTGGTTCATGATCGCCCGCTCGATGGTCTGACGAATCCACCAGGTGGCGTAGGTCGAGAAGCGGAAGCCGCGCTCGGGGTCGAACTTCTCCACGGCACGAATCAGGCCGAGGTTGCCCTCCTCGATCAGGTCCAGCAGCGACAGCCCCCGGTTGACGTAGCGCCGGGCGATCTTCACCACCAGCCGCAGGTTGCTCTCGATCATGCGCTTGCGCCCGGCGGGGTCGCCCTTCTGCGCCAGGCGCGCGAAGAACACCTCCTCCTCGGGAGTCAGCAGGGGGGAGAAGCCGATTTCGTTGAGGTACAGCTGAGTGGCGTCGAGCGCCCGGGTGTAGTCGATGTACTTGTGCTGCTTGCTGCTGGTGGAATTCTTGGCCTTGGAGCGAGAAGCCGGCGCTGGCTTCTCCTCATTTGACCCGCCGTCCAGAACAATGCCGGGCTCCATCAGGAGAACCTCATCGTCGACGTCAAACTCCGGCGTTTCTTTTTTTTTGAGAGCCATGGTGGTTGCTCCTTGCTGAGTTCGACAGCAAGCCCGAGCGTCGCCTGGATCCTTGGCTACACTTGAGCCCGTGGCACCCACGAAAGGGAACAGGCTGGCGACCGATCAGCGACGCGGCAGGTATTGCAATGGATCTACAGGCTTACCCTGGCGGCGAATTTCAAAATGAAGCTTCACCCGATCGGTTCCCGTAGAGCCCATCTCGGCAATCGTCTGTCCCGCCTTGACCCGTTGCCCCTCCCGTACCAACAGCCTGCGGTTGTGTCCGTAGGCACTGACGTAGGTATCGCTGTGCTTGATGATCAGCAACTCGCCGTAGCCCCGCAAACCACTCCCGGCGTACACCACTGAGCCATCAGACGCAGCTAAAACAGGCTGGCCCAATTCCCCGGCGATATCAATGCCTTTATTCAAACTGCCGTTTGAAGAAAAACGTCCGATTACCGCCCCTTGCGACGGCCAGGCCCAGCCCGTTGCCGAACGCTGCACCGGCTGTACCGGCGTGGCCTGCACCGCTGTCGCCGGCGCACTGCGCACCGGCGGCGGCGCCGACGGAACGGGCGCCGCCGGCTTGATCGGCGTCACCACAACCGGCGCAGGCACGGCCCGCACCACGGGGCTCGGCGGCGTGGAACGCTGGCCGTCGAAGCGAATCACCTGGCCCACCCGGATCAAGTAGGGCGCCGTGATGCCGTTGCGGGCGGCCAGGGCTTTCCAGTCCCAGCCGAAGCGAAACGCGATCGAATAGAGGGTATCGCCACGGCGCACGACGTATTGCCCGCTGGTCACGGTCGCTCGCTGCTGCAGCGCGCCGGCACCGCGCTGGTTACGGTCGACCACCTGCACCCCTCCCGGCGGCGGGCTGGCGCAACCGCTGAGCAGTGCCCCCAGCACCAGGCCACTCAGGAGGCAGCGAACGCTGCTGCGGGCAATTCGCGATGGCATGGCAGTGGAGCTCACCCGGGTCTTCCTCATCTGGCTACTGGCTGGGGCTGTTGGCGCGTATTGTGCCGTAATTAATCGGCGCAGCCAGGGTTTTGCTGGGGGCGCCCGGCCAACCACTCCAGGCCGAGCACCAGCAGCACGCCGGCCAGCGCCAGGAGGATGGCCAGCAGCAGTTGCGGGTCCTGGCCGCTGACTTCGGCGAAACGCCCGGGCGACAGATTGGCCTGCAACAGCGGCACCTGCTCGCCGTGACGGTTGGTCTGCCAGCTGAGGGTCTCCTTCCACGGCCAGATCTTGTTCAGCGAACCGAGCATCAGCCCGGTGAGGAACGCCAACGCAAGGTCGCGCCAGCGCACCAGCAACCAGCGTAGCAGGCTGGCGAAGCTCACCAGGCCGACCAGGCAGCCGCTGGCGAAGAGTGCCAACACCCCGACATCCAGACTCTTGACCGCCCCGAGCACGAAGGGATAGAGCCCCAGCAGCACCAGGATGAAGCTGCCGGACACCCCCGGCAAGATCATCGCGCAGATGGCGATGGCGCCGGCCAGGAACAGGCTCAAGGGATCGCTATCCCACTGCATCGGCGAAGCCACGGTGATCCAGTAGGCGAAGGCCGCTCCGAGGACGAAGCTGAGTCCGCGACTCCAGTTCCAGCGCCGAATCTCCCGCGCCACTATGTGCGAGGAGACCAGGATCAAGCCGAAGAAGAACGACCAGACCGGGATCGGCTGCTCGACCAGCAGATAGCTGATCAGCCGCGCCAGGCTGACGACGCTGGTGAGGATGCCGGCCAGCAGCACCAGCAGGAAGGTCGCATTGGCCGCCTGCCAGGCGCCGCCGATGCGCCCCCGCAGCAGCAGGGCCGCGGCTGCCGGAACGCTGGCGATCGAGCGCAACAGCTCATCGTAGATGCCGCTGATAAAGGCCACGGTGCCACCGGAGACGCCCGGCACCACATCGGCGGCGCCCATGGCGATGCCCTTGGCATAGAGCAGGAAATGCTTGTTCATGGGTCCATCCAGTTACGCGAAAGGTCAGGCCAGCGGCCCGTTGAGCAGGGGCACGAAACGCACGGCATCCAGCACATGCTGGGAAAAGCCGTGCTCCTCGCGGACGATCAGCAGCAGCTGCTGCACATCGCCGGCGCCGACCGGGATGACCAGGCGCCCGCCCGGGGTCAGTTGCTCGAGCAGCGCCTGCGGCACCTCGGAGGCCGCCGCGGTGACGATGATGCCGTTGTAGGGGGCCAGCGCCGGCCAGCCCTCCCAGCCGTCGCCCCAGCGGAACACCACGTTGCGCAGGTTCAGCTCGCTCAGACGCTCCTTGGCCCTGTCCTGCAGCCCCTGGATACGCTCGACGGTGAACACCCGCTCGACCAGCTGGGCGAGGATGGCGGTCTGATAGCCGGAGCCGGTACCGATCTCCAGCACCTTGTCCAGCGGCCCCGCCGCCAGCAGCAGCTCGCTCATGCGCGCCACCATATAGGGCTGGGAGATGGTCTGATTGCTGCCGATCGGCAAGGCGGTGTCTTCATAGGCCCGGTGTGCCAGGGCCTCGTCGACAAACAGGTGGCGCGGCGTGCGCCGGATCGCCTCGAGCACGCGGGCGTTGGACAGGCCCTCCTCGTAGAGGCGCTGGATCAGTCGTTCGCGGGTGCGCTGCGAGGTCATGCCGATGCCGCGGCGGTGCAGGTCGTCCTGTTCGCGGTTCATCAGAGCAAGGTCTCCAGCCAGGGTTGCAGGCCGTTCAAGCCCTCCTTGAAGGTACGGTCGAGCTGCAGCGGAGTCACCGATACGTAGCCCTGCTGCACCGCATGGAAATCCGTCCCCGGCCCGCCGTCCTCGGCCGCGCCGGCGGCGGAGATCCAGTAGCCCTCCTTGCCGCGCGGGTTGATCACCTTGACCGGGGCTGCCGCCCGGGCGCGGTGACCCAGGCGCGTCAGCTGGATGCCGCGAATCTGCTCCAGGGGCAGGTTGGGCACGTTGACATTGAGCACGGTGCGCGGCGGCAGGTCGAGACGTTCGTGGGCGGCCACCAGCTTGCGCGCGAAATAGGCGGCGGTGGGCAGGTTGTCCGGCGTCCGCGACAACAGCGAGAAGGCGAACGCCGGGCGCAGCAGGAAGCGCCCCTCCAGGGCCGCGGCCACGGTGCCCGAATAGAGCACGTCGTCGCCCAGGTTGGCGCCGAGGTTGATGCCCGACACCACCAGGTCCGCCAGCTCCGGCAACAGGCCGTTCAGCCCCAGGTGCACGCAGTCGGTGGGCGTGCCGTTGAGACTGATAAAGCCGTTGGCCAGGGTTTGCGGGTGCAGCGGGCGGTCCAGGGTCAGCGAGCTGCTGGCGCCACTGCGGTCCTGATCGGGGGCGATCACCGTGCAGTCGGCATAGTCGAGCAGCGCGGCGTGCAGCGCGGCGAGGCCGGGCGCCGCCACGCCGTCGTCGTTAGAAATCAGAATACGCATGGGTTATCCGTCTGCCCCGCCGGCAGTAGATCGACGAGCTCGCGCACCAGTGCGGTGGCGAAGCATCCAGCCGGCAGGACGAATTCCAGTTGCAGAATGTCAGGCTCGGGATAATGCCACGTCAAACCGCCGATGGGGAGGCGCAGGATGCGCCGTTCGTGCTGCAGGCCCGCTTCTGCCAGCCAATCGACCAGGACGCCGTCGTCGCCGACCAACTCCTGCTCCAGTTGCTGGATGGCGCCGCCGGACGGCGAGGGGCCGACGCCCCACAACGGACCGGTCGGATGCAAGTCGAGCGCCGCCAGCCGCGGGTCGCCGCACTCCGCAGCGCCGGCCATGAAGAAGCTGCGGCTGTCGGTGAAGGCCAGCAGGTCGCCGGGCTGCGCCTGGTTCCAGCTGCCGGCAGCCACACGCGCGGCGAGGGTGCGATTGAACAGGTAACTGCGCGCCGCCGAGAGCACCCGCGAACGCACGTTACGCTTTTCCGGCAGGCTGTTGCCCGCCGCGAAATGCCGGGCATGGGCCAGGTTTCCACCCTCGTGACCGAAGCGCTGCGCGCCGTAATAGTTGGGGATGCCCGCGGCGGCGATCCGCTGCATGCGCCGCTCCAACGCCGCGGTGTCGGCGCTGAGCCGGGTCAGGCGCAGGATGAAACCGTTGGCCGCGTGGGCGCCGCGCTGCAGCTTGCGCGAATGGCGCACGCGCTTGAGGATCGCCAGTTCCGCGCCCTCGGCGCCGCCGAGGTCCGGGTCGGCCTTGCCCGGCAGGTGCAGGCTGAACCACTGCCGAGTCAGGGCCTGGCGATCCTTGAGGCCGGCATAGCTGATCAGCCGCAACGGCACGCCGGCGGCGCGGGCGATACGCTTGGCGGCCTCCTCGGTATTCAGGCCGCGCTTCTCCACCCACAGCCAGAGGTGCTCGCCCTCGCCCGCCAGGGGGATATCCAGCACCTCGTCGACCTGGAAGTCTTCGGCACTGGCCTTGAGTACGGCGCTCCCGCAGGCCGGCCCGTGGGCCCGCGGCCCCAGCAGTTCGAGCTCGGTCATAGCGCGACCAACAGCGCCACGGCATGCACCGCGATGCCTTCCTCGCGACCGGTGAAGCCGAGCTTCTCGGTGGTGGTGGCCTTGACGTTGACCTGCTCCAGGCCGACCTGCAGGTCTTCGGCGATCCGCTCGCACATGGCGGGAATGTGCGGGGCCATCTTCGGCGCCTGGGCGACGATGGTGGCGTCGACGTTGCCGACTGCCCAGCCCTTGGCCCGGATCAGGCCGAGCACGTGACGCAACAGCGCGCGGCTGTCGGCGCCCTTGAAGCGCGGATCGGTGTCGGGGAAGTGCCGGCCGATATCCCCCAGCGCCGCCGCGCCGAGCAGTGCATCGCACAGCGCGTGCAGCAACACGTCGCCATCGGAGTGGGCGAGCAACCCGAACCTGTGGGGAATCCGCACGCCGCCGAGGGTGACGTAATCACCCGCGGCGAAGCGGTGCACATCGTAGCCGTGACCAATACGCATAAAGAACAACGCCCTGAAAATTCAGGGCGTGATTCTACAGGACTATCGGCCGCCAGGCTGGCCTCAGCCGCGCAGGGCCTCGGCATGATGACGCAGGTGGTCGTCGATGAAACTGGCGATGAAGTAGTAGCTGTGGTCGTAGCCCGGCTGCAGACGCAGGGTCAGCGGATGCCCGGCGGCCTGAGCGGCGCCTTGCAGCGCCTCGGGCTTGAGCTGGCCCTCGAGGAAGTCGTCGCGGTCGCCCTGGTCCACCAGGATCGGCAAACGCTCGGCGGCCTCGGCGATGAGCGCACAGGCATCCCATTCGCGCCAGCGCGAGCGTTCTTCGCCGAGGAAGCGGGAGAAGGCCTTCTCGCCCCAGGGGCAGTTCATCGGGTTGCTGATCGGCGAGAAGGCCGACAGCGACTGGTAGCGGCCCGGGTTGCGCAGGGCACAGACCAGCGCGCCATGGCCGCCCATGGAATGGCCACTGATGCCACGCTTGTCCGAGACCGGGAAGTTGGCCTCGATCAAGGCCGGCAACTCCTGCACCACGTAGTCGTGCATGCGGTAGTGCCGAGCCCAGGGCTCCTGGGTGGCGTTGAGATAAAAACCGGCGCCCTTACCGAAGTCCCAGGCACCATCCGGGTCGCCGGGCACATCGTCGCCGCGCGGACTGGTGTCCGGCGCGACTATGATCAGCCCCAGCTCGGCCGCCAGGCGCTGGGCGCCGGCCTTCTGCATGAAGTTCTCGTCGGTGCAGGTCAGCCCCGACAGCCAGTAGAGCACCGGCAGCTTGGCGCCCTGTTCGGCCTGCGGAGGCAGGTAAACGGCGAATACCATGTCGCAGCTCAGGGTGCTGGAGTGGTGCCGATAGCGCTTGTGCCAGCCGCCGAAGCTCTTCTGGCAGGAGATATTTTCCAAGGTCATGACAGTCTCCGTAGGGTGGAGAAGCGCCACGCGCGCCCCACCACTGGAGGGTGGATGCCGAAAGCGGCACCCACCCCAAGCAATCAGAAGTGGATGACGGTACGGATGCTCTTGCCTTCGTGCATCAGGTCGAAGGCCTGGTTGATCTCGTCCAGCGGCAGGTTGTGGGTGATGAAGGTGTCCAGCGGGATCTCGCCCTTCTGCGCCTTCTCCACGTAGTTCGGCAGCTCGGTGCGGCCCTTGACGCCACCGAAGGCGCTGCCACGCCAGACGCGCCCGGTGACCAGCTGGAACGGACGGGTGCTGATCTCGGTACCGGCCGGCGCCACGCCGATGATGGTCGACTCGCCCCAGCCCTTGTGGCAGCACTCCAGCGCCGCACGCATCAGCTGCACATTGCCGATGCACTCGAAGCTGTAGTCCACACCACCATCGGTCATCTCGACTATGACGTCCTGGATCGGCTTGGCATGGTCCTTGGGATTGACGAATTCGGTCATACCCAGCTCACGGGCCACGGCCTCCTTGGCCGGGTTGATGTCGATGCCGATGATGCGCGAGGCCTTGGCCATCTTCGCCCCGATGATCGCCGCCAGGCCGATACCGCCCAGGCCGAAGATCGCCACGGTGGCGCCCTCTTCGACCTTGGCGGTGTTGAGTACCGCACCGATGCCGGTGGTGACGCCGCAGCCCAGCAGGCAGACCTTGTCCAGCGGTGCTTCCTTCGGGATCACGGCAACGGAGACTTCCGGCAGCACGGTGTACTCGGAGAAGGTCGAGCAGCCCATGTAGTGGTAGACCGGCTGACCCTGGTAGGAGAAGCGCGTGGTGCCGTCCGGCATCAGGCCCTTGCCCTGGGTGGCGCGGACCGAGCTGCACAGGTTGGTCTTGTTGGACTTGCAGAATTTGCACTGGCCGCACTCGGCGGTGTACAGCGGGATCACGTGATCGCCCACCTTGACCGAGGTCACCCCCTCGCCGACCGCCTCGACCACGCCACCGCCCTCGTGACCGAGGATGCAGGGGAACACGCCCTCGGAATCCTGACCGGACAGGGTGTAGGCGTCGGTGTGGCAGACACCGGTGGCGACGATGCGCACCAGCACTTCGCCGGCCTGGGGCGGCGCGACATCCACTTCGACGACTTGCAGCGGTTGGTTGGCGGCAAAGGCCACGGCAGCACGGGACTTGATCATGATCGCTCTCCAGCGGATTACAACGAAGGCGGAAAGTATAGATCAGCGACTTCCAGTGAATAATCGGCCAACCAGCAAAAGATTATTGCCAGCCAGGGACAATAGGCCCTGCCCTCGCCTAGAATCGCGGGAATGCTAATCCCGTGAGGAGCCTTTAGATGAACCGCTGGGAAGGCCTGGACGAGTTCGTCGCGGTCGCCGAGTGCGGCCAGTTCACCGCCGCCGCCGAACGCCTGGGCCTGTCGTCCTCCCAGGTCAGCCGGCAGATCGCCCGCCTGGAGGAGCGCCTGCAGACCCGCCTGTTCTACCGCAGCACCCGACGGGTGGCGCTGACCGAGGCCGGGCAGACCTTCCTGCAGCATTGCCAGCGCCTGCAGGATGCCCGCGAGGAGGCGCTGCGCGCGGTCGGCGACCTGGGCAGCGAACCCAAGGGGCTGCTGCGCATGACCTGCGCGGTGGCCTACGGCGAGCGCTTCATCGTGCCGCTGGTGACCGACTTCATGAGCCGCCACCCGCAACTGCGGGTCGAGATCGAGCTGAGCAACCGCACCCTGGACATGGTCCAGGAGGGCCTCGACCTGGCCATCCGCCTGGGTCGCCTGCAGGACTCGCGCCTGGTGGCCACACGCCTGGCGCCGCGGCAGATGTACCTGTGCGCGGCGCCGGCCTACCTGCAGCGTTATGGCCGCCCCCACAGCCTGTCGGAACTGGGCCGGCACAACTGCCTGATCGGCAGCTCGGAGATCTGGAGCTTCCAGCTCGATGGCCGCGAGTCGAGCCAGCGGGTCCAGGGCAACTGGCGCTGCAACAGCGGCCAGGCGGTGCTCGACGCGGCGTTGCGCGGCCTCGGCCTGTGCCAGCTGCCGGACTACTACGTGCTGGAGCACCTGCGCAGCGGCGCCCTGGTGTCGCTGCTGGCCAACCAGCAGCCGCCGAACACCGCGGTCTGGGCGCTCTACCCGCAGCAGCGCCACCTGTCGCCCAAGGTGCGGCAGCTGGTGGACTTCCTCAAGGCAGGCATGGCGCAGCGCGCGGAGTATCGAGCGAGCCCGTTCTAAGACGGGTTAGGCCGCTGACGGCCAACCTGGCCTACGAGAGCCGTTCAGCCCTTGTCCGCCCAGTGCCGGCGCAGCCAGTCGAGGTCCTCCGGCCGGGTGACCTTGAGGTTGTCGGCACGTCCCTCGATCAGGCGCGGTGCCAGCCCGGCCCACTCGATGGCCGAGGCCTCGTCGGTGACCGCCACGCCGGCCACCTGCGCGTCGGACAGGGCGCGAAAGAGCTGGCCGAGGCGGAACATCTGCGGCGTGTAGGCCTGCCAGATCGCCGCCCGGTCGACGGTTTCCCGCACCCGACCGTCGGCACCGGCACGCTTGAGGGTGTCGCGCGCCGGCACGGCGAGCAGCCCGCCGACCGGATCGGCGGCCAGCTCGGTGAGCAGCCTGTCCAGGTCGTCACGCGCCAGGTTGGGGCGCGCCGCATCGTGCACCAGCACCCAGTCCTGCTCCGCGGCGCCCAGCTCGGTCAGCCGCTGCAGACCGCCCAGCACCGAGTCGGCGCGCTCGCGGCCGCCCGCGGCGCACCGAATTCGCGCATCCGAGGCGCACGCCAGGGTCGGCCAGTAGGGATCGTCGCCGGCCAGGCTGACGACCAGACCGCGCAACTGCGGATGGTCGACAAAGCAGGCCAGGCTGTGTTCGAGGATGGTCTTGCCGGCCAGCTCGAGGTACTGCTTGGGTCGGTCGGCGCGCATGCGGCTGCCGACGCCGGCGGCCGGGATCAGGACCCAGAAAGGAGGAAGCATGGCGGCACTCATTCGACCAGCTGATAGAGGGTCTCGCCCTCCCTGACCATGCCGAGCTCGTGTCGGGCGCGCTCCTCGACGGTTTCCATGCCCTTCTTCAGCTCCAGGACCTCCGCCTCGAGGATGCGGTTGCGCTCCAGCAGGCGCCGGTTCTCCCCCTGCTGCTCGGCGATCTGCCGCTTCAGCTCGGTCGCCTGGGCCAGGCTGCCCTCGCCCACCCAGAGGCGGTACTGCAGGCCCGCCAGCAGTACGACCAGGACCAACCACAACCAATAGGGGCTACGCATAGGGCGAAGGGTATCCGAACGAAAGAGGGGCGACTCGCGCCGCCCCTCTTTTACCACGACTGAGTTCAACCACGGAACTCGGCGCGGCCACGGTAGGCCGCCTGACCGGCCAGTTGCTCCTCGATGCGCAGCAGCTGGTTGTACTTGGATACGCGGTCGGAACGGCACAGCGAGCCGGTCTTGATCTGGCCGGCGGCGGTGCCCACGGCGAGATCCGCGATGGTGCTGTCCTCGGTTTCGCCGCTGCGGTGCGAGATCACCGCGGTGTAGCCGGCGGCCTTGGCCATCTGGATGGCTTCCAGGGTCTCGGTCAGCGAGCCGATCTGGTTGAACTTGATCAGGATCGAGTTGCCGATGGACTCGTCGATGCCGCGCTTGAGGATCTTGGTGTTGGTGACGAACAGGTCGTCGCCGACCAGCTGCACCTTCTCGCCGATCTTGTCGGTCAGCACTTTCCAGCCGGCCCAGTCGGACTCGTCCATGCCGTCTTCGATGGAGATGATCGGGTAGCGCTGGGTCAGGCCGGCCAGGTAGTCGGCGAAACCAGCGGCGTCGAACTGCTTGCCTTCGCCGGCCAGGTCGTACTGGCCGTTCTTGTAGAACTCGCTGGAGGCGCAGTCCAGGGCCAGGGTGACGTCCTCGCCCAGCTTGTAGCCGGCGTTGGCCACGGCCTCGGCGATGGCCGCCAGGGCGTCCTCGTTGGACGCCAGGTTCGGCGCGAAGCCGCCCTCGTCGCCCACCGAGGTGCTCAGGCCACGGGCCTTGAGCACGGCTTTGAGGTGATGGAAGATCTCGGTACCCATGCGCAGGGCGTCGGAGAAGGTCTTGGCGCCGACCGGCTGGACCATGAACTCCTGGATGTCGACGTTGTTGTCGGCGTGCTCGCCGCCGTTGATGATGTTCATCATCGGCACCGGCATGGAGTACTGGCCCGGGGTGCCGTTGAGGTCGGCGATGTGCGCGTACAGCGGCACGCCCTTGGCCTGGGCGGCGGCCTTGGCGGCGGCCAGGGACACGGCGAGGATGGCGTTGGCGCCCAGGCTGGCCTTGTTCTCGGTGCCGTCCAGGTCGATCATCGCGCGGTCCAGGGCGGACTGGTCGATGGCATCCTTACCCAGCAGCAGGTCGCGAATCGGCCCATTGATGTTGGCCACGGCCTTGAGCACGCCCTTGCCCAGGTAACGGCTCTTGTCGCCATCGCGCAGTTCCAGCGCCTCGCGCGAACCGGTGGAGGCACCGGACGGCGCACAGGCGCTGCCGATGATGCCGCCCTCGAGGATCACATCGGCCTCCACGGTCGGGTTGCCACGGGAGTCGAGAACCTCACGGCCTTTGATGTCGACGATCTTTGCCATTGCGTTGAGCACTCCAATAGTTGACGAACAGGTTAGCGCCGGACTGGGCAGCGCATGCGCACGGGCCGAGGCACGAGCGCACAAATGTACCGACAGGAAAGCAAAATTGTATACAAAAATCTCACCAATGGAACACCGCCAGGTCAGGCGGTCTCGATCGGCGCAAAGCTCTTGATCAGTTCATCCAGTTGCTTGAGCTGGGTGAGGAAGGGCTCCAGCTTGTCCAGGCGCAGGGCGCAGGGGCCGTCGCACTTGGCCTGATCCGGGTCCGGATGGGCCTCGAGGAACAGGCCGGCCAGGCCCTGGCTCATGCCCGCCTTGGCCAGGTCGGTGACCTGGGCCCGTCGTC
This sequence comes from Pseudomonas lalucatii, assembly GCF_018398425.1. Taxonomy (NCBI): domain Bacteria; kingdom Pseudomonadati; phylum Pseudomonadota; class Gammaproteobacteria; order Pseudomonadales; family Pseudomonadaceae; genus Pseudomonas; species Pseudomonas lalucatii. The sequence continues at coordinate 571,236 of NZ_JADPMV010000002.1, forward strand.
CGGCGGCAGAGTCGCTGCGCCCGCCCGGCATCTGCAGGGCATGGGTCACGTCGAAGAACACCGGGTAGTCGAACTGCTTCATGATGCCGAAGCCGAGCATGTCGACCACCAGGTTGTTGTAGCCGAACGAGGTACCGCGCTCGCAGAGGATCAGCTGGTCGTTACCGGCCTCCACGCACTTGGCGAGGATGTGCTTCATCTCCTGGGGGGCGAGGAACTGGGCCTTCTTGATGTTGACCACCGCGCCGGTCTTGGCCATGGCCACCACCAGGTCGGTCTGCCGCGACAGAAAGGCCGGCAGCTGGATGATGTCGCACACCTCGGCCACCGGCTGCGCCTGATGGGGCTCGTGGACGTCGGTGATCACCGGCACGCCGAAGGTCCTCTTCACCTCCTCGAAGATCTTCAGCCCCTCATCCAGGCCCGGGCCGCGGAAGGAGGCCACCGAGGAACGGTTGGCCTTGTCGAAACTGGCCTTGAACACGTAGGGAATGCCGAGCTTGTCGGTGACCCGCACGTATTCCTCGCAGGCCCGCAGCGCCAGCTCGCGGGACTCGAGGACGTTGATGCCGCCGAACAGCACCATGGGCTTGTCGTTGGCGATCTCGATCGCGCCGACGCGGATGGTCTTCTGGGTCATGTCCTCAGGCCTTCTTCGCACGCTGGGCCAGCGCGGCGTTGACGAAGCCGCTGAACAGCGGATGGCCGTCGCGCGGCGTCGAGGTGAACTCGGGATGGAACTGGCAGGCGACGAACCAGGGATGGTCGGGGGCCTCCACCACTTCCACCAGGGCGCCGTCGCCGGAGCGTCCGGTGACCTTGAGGCCGGCCTCGATCAGCTGCGGCAGCAGGTTGTTGTTGACCTCGTAGCGATGGCGATGGCGCTCGACGATGACGTCCTGGCCGTAGCACTGGCGCACCTGGGAGCCGCTTTCCAGCTGGCAGTCCTGGGCGCCCAGGCGCATGGTGCCGCCGAGATCGGAGCTTGCGCTGCGCTGCTCGACCTCGCCGGTGGCGTCCTGCCACTCGGTGATCAGGCCGACCACCGGGTGGCTGCCGCTGCTGTCGAACTCGGTGGAGTTGGCGTCTGCCCAGCCCAGCACGTTGCGGGCGAATTCGATCACCGCGACCTGCATGCCGAGACAGATGCCCAGGTAGGGGATCTTGTTCTCGCGGGCGTACTGCACGGTCTTGATCTTGCCTTCCACGCCGCGCAGGCCGAAGCCGCCGGGCACCAGGATGGCATCGACGCCCTCGAGCAGGCCGGTGCCCTGGTTCTCGATGTCTTCGGAATCGATGTAGCGCAGGTTGACCTTGGTGCGGTTCTGGATGCCGGCGTGGCTCATCGCCTCGATCAGCGACTTGTAGGCATCCAGCAGCTCCATGTACTTGCCGACCATGGCGATGTTGACTTCATGCTCGGGGTTCAGCTTGGCATCGACCACGCGGTCCCACTCGGACAGGTCGGCGCCGCCGCAGTCCAGGCCAAAGCGCTCGACGACGAAATCGTCCAGGCCCTGGGCGTGCAGCACCGAGGGAATCTTGTAGATGGTATCGACGTCCTGCAGGCTGATCACCGCGCGCTCTTCGACGTTGGTGAACAGGGCGATCTTGCGCCGCGAGGAGACGTCCACCGGGTGGTCGGAGCGGCAGATCAGCACGTCCGGTTGCAGGCCGATGGAGCGCAGTTCCTTCACCGAGTGCTGGGTCGGCTTGGTCTTGGTCTCGCCGGCGGTGGCGATGTACGGCACCAGGGTCAGGTGCATGAGCATGGCGCGCTTGGCGCCCACTTCCACGCGCAGCTGGCGGATCGCCTCGAGGAACGGCTGCGACTCGATATCGCCGACCGTGCCGCCGATCTCGACCATGGCCACGTCGGCATCGCCGGCGCCCTTGATGATGCGCCGCTTGATCTCGTCGGTGATGTGCGGAATCACCTGGATGGTGGCGCCCAGGTAATCGCCACGGCGTTCCTTGCGCAGCACGTCTTCGTAGACGCGGCCGGTGGTGAAGTTGTTGTTCTGGGTCATGGTCGTGCGGATGAACCGCTCGTAGTGACCCAGGTCCAGGTCGGTCTCGGCGCCGTCGTGGGTGACGAACACCTCGCCGTGCTGGAACGGGCTCATGGTGCCCGGATCGACGTTGATGTAGGGGTCCAGCTTGAGCATCGTGACCTTCAGGCCCCGCGCCTCCAGGATGGCCGCCAATGAAGCCGAGGCGATGCCTTTCCCCAAAGAAGAAACAACACCACCCGTGACGAAGATGTAGCGCGTCATGAAAAACCCTAGAAGTCTGCGTTTAAGCGGTCAGCGCCGCCGGGGAAAGCGAAGGAAGGCCGAAGCCCCCAATTACGGCTACGCCGCAATTGGCAAGCCGTCACCGACTCCGGTTTTCGCGAGGAAAGGGAGTCAGCAAAAGCTCGGATAAGACGGGAGCGTAGTCTACCGGAAAGGCCCTATCAGCTCAAACCTGGATCGCACACCGGCGGCCGCCAGGCGAGCCGCCAGCTGCCGTCGGCGGCACCGTCCAGGCCCGGCAGATTGGCCACCGCCCGCACCTCGCCGTCACACAGCAGCAACGGCAGGCGGCCGCGCACGAAGGCCGGCAGCCGGCGCTCGTTGAGCAGGCGCTTGAGGTCGCGGTGGCCGCGCCCCGCCACCGCCATGCGCTCGCCGCCCTGGCGGTAGGCCAGGCGCCAGTCGCCCTGCCCCGGCAAATGCCCCTCGATGCGTACATAGCCATTGCCCGGCAAGGTCAGCGACTTCTCGCTCTCGAGCGTCAGGATCGGGCATGGGGGTGTAAGCAACCAGTCACCGGCCAACCACCACAACCGCTCGTCGGCCCGGTGCAGCTCGCCGCCCGCCAGGCGCCAGATCGGCGCGGCATCGTCGGCCGCCTCGAGCAAAGCTTGCCAGCCAGCCCAATGCTCGGCATCCGGCATCGGCGTTAGCTCACGCAGCCAGTAACGCAGGGCATTGCGCAGGCGCGCCGTGCTCAGCCTGCGCAATGGCGCCAGAGCCAGGCTCGGCAGCGAAAGCCAGGCCAGCGGGCTGGGCGCTTGCGCCGCCTGCAGATCCAGCTGCGCCAACTCATCGAGCAACTGGGCCGCCTCACCCAGATGCCGCGCACTGCGCGCCAGGGTGCGCTCGGCTTGCGGCCAGCGCGCCCGCAGCAGCGGCATGACCTGGTGGCGCAGATAGTTGCGGGCGAAGCGGCCATCGGCATTGGACGGATCATCGACCCAGGACAGGCGGTGCTCGGCGGCATAGGCCTCCAGTTCGCTGCGCGCGCAGTCGAGCAGCGGCCGCAGCAGATGCCCCCGCCCCAAGGCGCGGCTCGCCGGCATGCCGGCCAGGCCGCGCACGCCGGCACCGCGCAACAGGCGAAACAACAGGGTCTCGGCCTGATCCTCGCGGTGCTGGGCCGTGAGCAATACCTCACCGGCACCGAGCAGCGCAGTGAACGCCCCGTAGCGGGCGTCCCGCGCGGCACGCTCGAGACTCGCCCCCGGCACCACCGCGACCGACTGCACATGCAAGGGAATACCCAGTGCCTCGCACTGCCGCCGACAATGGTCCGGCCAGGCGTCGGCCGCGGCCTGCAGGCCGTGATGCACATGGATGGCGGAAATCGGCGGCAGGGCCTCGCGTTGCGCGAGGCGGGCCAACAGATGCAACAGCACGGTGGAGTCCAGGCCACCAGAGAAGGCGACGCGCCAGGCCGGCGCATCGCGCCAAGGCGCCAGACGCTCCAGCACCCTGGCGTGCAGGCTCATTTAGGCGATGCCGTAGCTCATCAGGCGCTCGTAGCGGCGGGCCAGCAGCTCCGTGGCATCGAGCTTCTTCAGGCTGGACAGCTGGGAGGCCAACTCCTGGCGCACGGACTCGGCGGCAGCGGCCGGGTCGCTGTGGGCGCCGCCCAGGGGCTCGGCGATCACCTTGTCGACGATGCCCAGGCCCTTCAGGCGCTCGGCGGTAATGCCCATGGCCTCGGCCGCGTCCGGCGCCTTCTCCGCGGTTTTCCACAGGATAGAGGCGCAGCCTTCCGGCGAGATCACCGAATAGGTGGAGTACTGCAGCATGTTCAGGCGATCGCAGACGCCGATCGCCAGGGCGCCGCCGGAACCGCCTTCCCCGATCACCGTGGCGATGATCGGGGTCTTCAGCCGCGCCATCACCCGCAGGTTCCAGGCGATCGCCTCGCTCTGCCCGCGCTCCTCGGCATCGATGCCCGGGTAGGCGCCGGGGGTGTCGATGAAGGTGAGGATCGGCATCTTGAAGCGCTCGGCCATTTCCATCAGGCGGCAGGCCTTGCGATAGCCTTCCGGGCGCGGCATGCCGAAGTTGCGGCGCACCTTCTCGCGCACGTCGCGGCCCTTCTGGTGGCCGATGACCATCACCGGCTCGCCGTCCAGACGCGCCACACCGCCGACGATCGCGGCGTCGTCGGAGAAATGCCGGTCGCCGTGCAGCTCGTCGAACTCGGTGAAGATGTGCTGCAGGTAGTCCAGGGTATAGGGGCGGCGCGGATGACGGGCGAGCTGAGCGATCTGCCAGCTGGTCAGGTTGCCGAAAATGCTTTCGGTCAGGGCGCTGCTCTTGTCCTGCAGGCGGGCGATCTCTTCGTTGATGTTCAACGCGTTGTCGTTACCCACCAAGCGAAGCTCTTCGATCTTGGCTTGCAGGTCGGCGATCGGCTGTTCGAAATCGAGAAAATTCGGGTTCATAGTCATCCGTCTTGCGTCGACGGCCAAGCGGCCGGGGAGCTGTATCCGTTTCGCGCCCTACCTTAAGGGATCGGGCGCATCGAGGTCGACACCCAATAGCGTGTCGGGCCAACTGGCGAGGCTGGGCCTCGTCTATCAGCGGTAGTGCAAAAAGACGTTGTCTCGCCCGAACTGGTCACGCAATGCCTGAATCAAGCTGTCGGCCGGGTCGATGCGCCAGCTTTCGCCGAACTGCAGCAGGGCCTTGGCGGCATCGCCGGTGTAGTCCAGGGTGATCGGGCAGGCGCCGCGATGGCGACTGCACAGTTCGGCCAACCAGCGCAGGCGGTCGCCCTTCAAGGCCGCCCCGGCGACTTTCAAGCGCAGGCTTTCGGCCAGGCCGGTGCGCGCCTCCTCCAAGCTCATCACCCGCTTGGCGCGCAGGCGCAGGCCGCCGGAGAAATCGTCGTTGCTCACCTCGCCCTCGACCACCACCAGGGCATCGGTCTGCAGCAGCGCCTGGGCGCCGGCGAAGGCGTCGGCGAACAGCGAGGCCTCGATCCGCCCGGAGCGGTCATCGAGGGTGATAAAGCCCATCTTGTCGCCCTTCTTGTTCTTCATCACCCGCAGGGCAACGATCAGCCCGGCCACCGTCTGGCTGTCGCGCGCCGGCTTGAGGTCGACGATGCGCTGGCGGGCGAAACGCCGCACCTCGCCTTCGTACTCGTCGATCGGGTGGCCGGTGAGGTACAGGCCGAGGGTGTCCTTCTCGCCCTTCAGGCGCTCCTTGAGCGTCAGCTCGCGGGCCTTCAGGTGGTTGGCGTAGACGTCGGTCTCGGTGTCGGCGAACACCCCGCCGAACAGGTCCATGTGGCCACTGTCATGGCTGCGGGCGGTCTGCTCCGCCGCCTGCACCGCCTCCTCCATGGCCGCCAGCAGCACCGCGCGATTGCGGTCGATGTTGGCCTGGTAGGCCTTGAGCTCGTCGTGGAAGTGCGGCCCCAGGCGGTCCAGGGCGCCGCTGCGGATCAGTGCCTCGAGGGTGCGCTTGTTGATGCGCTTGAGGTCGACCCGCGAGCAGAAGTCGAACAGGTCCTTGAACGGCCCGTCCTGGCGCGACTCGACGATGGCCTCCACCGGTCCCTCGCCGACGCCCTTGATCGCGCCCAGGCCATAGACGATGCGACCGTCGTCGTTGACGGTGAACTTGAAGTCGGAGGTGTTCACGTCCGGCGCATCGAGGCGCAGCTTCATGCTGCGGCATTCCTCGATCAGGGTCACCACCTTGTCGGTGTTGTGCATGTCCGCCGACAGCACCGCGGCCATGAACGGCGCCGGGTGGTGGGCCTTGAGCCAGGCGGTCTGGTAGGAGACCAGGCCGTAGGCGGCGGAGTGGGACTTGTTGAAGCCGTAGCCGGCGAACTTTTCCACCAGGTCGAAGATGTTGCCCGCCAGGTCCGCGTCGATGCCGTTGTTGGCGCAGCCCTCGATGAAGCCGCCGCGCTGCTTGGCCATCTCCTCCGGCTTCTTCTTGCCCATGGCGCGGCGCAGCATGTCGGCGCCGCCGAGGGTATAGCCGGCCATGACCTGGGCGATCTGCATCACCTGCTCCTGGTACAGGATGATGCCGTAGGTCGGCGCCAGCACCGGCTTGAGCCCCTCGTACTGGTAGTCCGGATGCGGGTAGGCCAGCTCGGCGCGGCCGTGCTTGCGGTTGATGAAGTCGTCCACCATGCCCGACTGCAGCGGACCGGGACGGAACAGCGCCACCAGGGCGATGAGGTCTTCCAGGCAATCGGGCTTGAGCTTCTTGATCAGCTCCTTCATGCCCCGCGATTCGAGCTGGAACACCGCGGTGGTCTCGGCCTTCTGCAGCATCGCGTAGGTCGGCTTGTCGTCCAGCGGGATGAAGTCGATGTTCAGCGGCTCCAGGCCCTTCTTGGCCTGCTCGCGGTTGATGGTCTCCATCGCCCACTTGATGATGGTCAGGGTGCGCAGGCCGAGGAAGTCGAACTTGACCAGGCCGGCGGCCTCGACGTCGTCCTTGTCGAACTGGGTCACCAGGCCGCCGCCCTCCTCGTCGCAGGCGATCGGCGAGAAGTCGGTGAGCTTGGTCGGCGCGATCACCACGCCGCCGGCGTGCTTGCCGGTGCCGCGGGTGATGCCCTCGAGCTTGAGCGACATCTCCCAGATCTCCGCGGCCTCCTCGTCGACCTTGAGGAAGTCGCGCAGCGCCTCCTCCTGCTCGTAGGCCTTCTCCAGGGTCATGCCGACCTCGAAGGGGATCATCTTCGACAGGCGGTCGGCCAGGCCGTAGGACTTGCCCTGGGCCCGGGCCACGTCGCGCACCACCGCCTTGGCCGCCATGGAGCCGAAGGTGATGATCTGGCTCACCGCATTGCGCCCGTACTTCTCGGCCACGTAGTCGATGACCCGGTCGCGGCCGTCCATGCAGAAGTCGACGTCGAAGTCGGGCATCGACACCCGCTCGGGGTTGAGGAAGCGCTCGAACAGCAGGTCGTAGGCCAGCGGGTCGAGGTCGGTGATCTTCTGCACGTAGGCCACCAGGGAGCCGGCACCCGAGCCCCGGCCGGGGCCGACCGGCACGCCGTTGCTCTTGGCCCACTGGATGAAGTCCATGACGATCAGGAAGTAGCCGGGAAAGCCCATCTGGATGATGATGTCCAGCTCGAAGTTCAGGCGGTCGACATAGACCTGTTTCTTCGCGGCGTAGTCCGGGGTGTCCGGCGGCAAGAGCACGGCCAGGCGCTCTTCCAGGCCGTCGAAGGAGACCTTGCGGAAGTACTCGTCCATGGTCATGCCGTCGGGAATCGGGAAGTTCGGCAGGAAGTAGGTGCCGAGCTGGACCTCGATGTTGCAGCGCCTGGCGATCTCCACGGAGTTCTCCAGCGCCTCGGGCAGGTCGCTGAACAGTTCCCGCATCTCTTCCGGGGTCTTCAGGTACTGCTGGTCCGAGTAGGTGCGCAGGCGCCGCGGGTCATCCAGGGAGCGTCCCTCGCCGATGCACACGCGGGTCTCGTGGGCGGCGAAGTCCTCCTGCTTGATGAAGCGCACGTCGTTGGTCGCCACCAGCGGCACGCCGATGCGCTCGGCCAGGGCCACGGCGCCGTGCAGGTGCTCCTCGTCGCCGACCCGGTTGGTCCGCTGCACCTCCAGGTAGAAGCGCCCGGGGAACACCGCCTGCCACTCGCGCAGCCGGGCTTCGGCCTCGGCCAGATCGTCCTCGAGCAGGGCCTGGCCGACTTCGCCCTCCTTGGCCCCGGACAGGGCGATCAGGCCCTCAGCGGCGGCCTTGACCCAGTCCCGCTGGATGATCACCAGGTCGTTGCTCTGCCCCTCCATCCAGCCGCGGGAGATCAGCTCGGTGAGGTTGCGATAACCCTTGGCATTCATCGCCAGCAGGGTCATGCGGCTCAGCGGGCCGTCCTCGTCCGGGCTGGCCAGCCAGATATCGGCGCCGCAGATCGGCTTGATCCCGGCGCCCATGGCCGCCTTGTAGAACTTCACCAGGGCGCACATGTTGCTCATGTCGGTGATCGCCACCGCCGGCATGCCGGCACCCGCGGTCGCCTTGATCAGCGGTTTGACCCGCACCAGGCCGTCGACCAGGGAGTACTCGGAGTGCAGACGCAGGTGGACGAAGGAAACGGTCATGGCAAGCCTATGCAGAACACGAAAACGACAAGGCCCGGATTGTACCGGGCCCGGGGATAAAGGCCAGAGACGCGCGTCGCGGGGCGCCCCTAGGGCTCCAGCAGGGCACGCACCGGGGCGAAGGAGCGCCGATGGATGGGGGTCGGCCCCAGGCGCCGCAGGGCTTCCAGGTGGGCCGCAGTGGGGTAGCCCTTGTGCCCGGCGATGCCGTAGCCGGGATACTGCAGGTCGAGCCGCTGCATCTCACGGTCGCGGCTGACCTTGGCCAGGATAGAGGCCGCGGCGATCGCCGGCACCTGGCTGTCACCCTTGACCACCGCGGCGCTGGGCACCTGCAATCGCGGGCAGCGATTGCCGTCGATCAGCGCCAGCCTGGGGGTGACGCTCAGGCCTTCCACCGCGCGTTGCATGGCCAGCATGGTGGCCTGAAGGATGTTGAGTCGATCGATTTCCTCGACCTCGGCGCGGGCGATGCACCAGGCCAGGGCCTTTTCGCGAATCTCCTCGAAGAGCTTGTCGCGACGCGCCTCGCTGAGTTTCTTCGAGTCGTTCAGGCCGAGAATCGGCCGCGCCGGATCGAGAATCACCGCCGCGGTGACCACCGCGCCGCACAACGGGCCGCGCCCGACCTCATCGACGCCGGCCACCAGCTCCTGCACCTGGGTGAAGTCCAGCCCGAGCTGCATCAGGCGCGCCCGGCCAGTTCCAGCACGGCCTCGGCGGCCTGGGCCGAGGCGTCGCGGCGCAAGGCGCGGTGGATCAGGTCGAAGCCCTCGGTCTGCACCTCGCCGTCCTCCAGCAACGGCGCCAGATGCTGGGCCAGGGACTCCGGCGTGGCCGCATCCTGGATCAGCTCGGGCACCAACAGGCGCTCGGCCAGCAGGTTGGGCAGGGAGATGTAGGGGCTCTTCACCAGGCGCTTGAGTATCCGGTAGGTCAGCGGCGCCACGCGGTACGCCACCACCATCGGCCGCTTGTACAGCAGCGCCTCGAGGGTCGCGGTGCCGGAGGCGATCAGCACCGCATCGCAGGCGGCCAGCACCTCGTGGGAGCGGCCGTCCACCAGGGTCAGCGGCAGGTCGCGATCCACCAGCAACTGCTCGAGCTGGGCTCGGCGCTCGGGGCTGGCGCTCGGCAGCACGAAGCGGATGCCGGGGCGCAGGGCCCGCAGGCGCGACGCCGCATCGAGGAACAGCCCGCCCAGACGCGCCACCTCGCCGCCCCGGCTGCCGGGCAGCAGGGCCACCACGGGGCAGTCCAGCGGCAGATCCAGGGCCTCGCGGGCGGCCTCGCGGTCGGCCTCCAGGGGGATGGTATCGGCCAGCGAATGCCCGACGAAACGCACCGGCACCTGCTGGGCGTCGTAGAACTGGGCCTCGAAGGGAAACAGGCAGAGCATCAGGTCGCAGGCCTGGCGAATCTTCAGCACGCGCTTCTGCCGCCAGGCCCAGACCGAGGGGCTGACGTAGTGCACGGTCTTGATCCCGGCCCGGCGCAGCTTGAGCTCCAGATCGAGATTGAAGTCCGGCGCGTCGATGCCGATGAACACGTCCGGCCTGGCGTCGACCAGGTCGCGCAGCAGGCGCCGACGGCGGGCCAGCAGTTCCGGCAGGCGGCCGAGCACCTCGACCAGGCCCATGACCGCCAGGCGCTCCATGGGAAAGTAGGATTTCAGGCCTTCGCCCTGCATCAGCGGCCCGCCGACGCCGATGAACTCGATCTGCGGATGGCGTGCCTTCAGCGCCCGCATCAGGCCGGAGCCGAGGATGTCGCCCGAGGCTTCGCCGGCCACCAGGGCGACGCGCAATGACTGGCCCATGGGATTAGCGGGTGATGCCGCGGCTGGACGCCTGGATGGAGTCGCGGAACACCGCGACCTCAGGAAACTGCGCCGATGGCTCGGCCAGCTCGGCCAGGGCCTGCTCGACCGTCAGCCCCTGGCGGTACACCGTCTTGTACGCCCGGCGCAGGGCGGCGATGGCCTCGCTGCTGAAGCCGCGCCGACGCATGCCCTCGAAGTTCATGCTGCGCGCCTCGGCGGGGTTGCCGAAGACCGTGACATAGGCCGGCACGTCCTTGCCGATGGCCGTGCCCATGCCGGAGAAGCTGTGGGCGCCGATGCGGCAGAACTGATGCACCAGGGTATAGCCGGAGAGGATCGCCCAGTCGTCGACATGGACGTGGCCGGCCAGCGCGGTGTTGTTCACCAGAATGCAATGGTTGGCGATCACGCTGTCGTGACCGATGTGGGCGTAGGCCATGATCAGGTTGTGATTGCCGATGGTGGTTTCGCTGCGGTCCTGCACGGTGCCGCGGTGAATGGTCACGCCCTCGCGAATCACGTTGTGGTCGCCGATCACCAGGCGCGTCGCCTCGCCCTTGTACTTGAGGTCGGGAGTGTCCTCGCCGACCGAGGAAAACTGATAGATGCGGTTGTGCTTACCGATCCGGGTCGGCCCCTTGAGTATCACATGGGGCCCGACCACCGTACCCTCGCCGATTTCCACATCGGCCCCGACAATCGACCAAGGGCCGACGACCACGTCGTCGGCCAGCTTGGCGCTGGGGTCGATGATGGCGCGAGGGTCAATCAAACTCATAGTTTGCGTTCCGCACAGATGATCTCGGCCGAACAAACTTCCTTGCCGTCGACGCTGGCCTTGCACTCGAACTTCCAGATGCTGCGCTTGGCGCTGAGGAACTTGGCCTCGAGCAGCAACTGGTCGCCCGGCACCACCGGCTGGCGGAAACGCAGCTTGTCCGAGCCGACGAAGTAGTACAGCGTGCCATCGGCAGGCCGGGCGTCCATCATCTTGAACCCGAGGATGCCCGCCGCCTGGGCCATGGCTTCGATGATCAACACACCGGGCATGATCGGATGCTGGGGGAAGTGCCCGTTGAAGAACGGCTCATTGATGCTGACATTCTTATAGGCACGAATGCGCTTGCCTTCAACATCCAGCTCGGCGACCCGGTCCACCAGCAGGAACGGATAGCGGTGCGGCAAGTATTCGCGAATTTCGTTGATGTCCATCATGTCCAGAGAAGCCTGTAGTAAAAAGAGGGGAACGCGGCAGCGCCGGCTCAGGCATCAGATGAGGCATTGCCGCCCGAGGTCACGGCGGCCAGCTGTTTTTCCAGTTCTTTCAGACGCCTCGCCATGTCGTCGAGCTGACGAATGCGCGCCGCGCTCTTCTTCCACTCGCCGGCCGGCTGCATGGCCGTGCCGGAGGAATAGGCGCCGGGCTCGGTGATCGAGCGGGTGACCATGGTCATGCCGGTGACGAACACGCCGTCGCACACCTCGATATGCCCGACCATGCCGACGCCGCCGGCGATCATGCAGTTCCTGCCGATCTTGGTACTGCCGGAGATGCCGACGCAGCCGGCCATGGCGGTGTTGTCGCCGATCTGCACGTTGTGCGCGATCATGATCTGGTTGTCCAGCTTGACGCCATTGCCGATCAGGGTGTCGGCCAGGGCGCCGCGGTCGATGGTGGTGTTGGCGCCGATCTCGACGTCGTCGCCGATGACCACCCCGCCGATCTGCGCGATCTTCTGCCAGACGCCCTTCTCGTTGGCGAAACCGAAGCCCTCGCCGCCGATCACCGCCCCGGACTGGATCACCACCCGCTTGCCGATGCGCACGTCGTGATACAGGGTCACCCGCGGCGCGAGCCAGCCGCCCTCGCCGATGACCGAGCGCGCGCCGACCACGCAGTGCGCGCCCAGGGTCACCCCGGCGGCGATCTGCGCAGCGCTTTCGACCACGGCATAGGCGCCGATGCTGGCAGTGGGATCGACCTGGGCGTCGGCGGCAACCGAGGCCGTCGGGTGCACGCCCGCAGCCGCCTGCGGCTTGCGGTCGAACAGGTGGGACAGCGCCGCGTAGGCCAGATAGGGGTTGGCGACGATCAGCGCGTCACCCTCGTAGGCCTCGGCATCGGCGGCGGTCAGCAGCACCGCGGCGGCCTTACAGTCGCCCAGGTACTTGCGGTACTGCGGGTTGGCGAGAAAGCTCAACTGATCCGCCCCGGCCTCCTGCAGGGTCGCCAGGCCGCGCACGGGCTTGTCGGCGTCGCCCCGCAGGCTGGCGTCGAGGCGCTCGGCCAGCTGGCCGAGGGTGTACAGGGCGGGCTTCATGATCAACGCAGCTGGTTCATGCGCTCGATGACCTGCAGCGTGATGTCGAACTGGGGTTTGACATCGATCACCGCGCCACGTTCGAGCACCAGGTCGTAGTTGCCCTTCTTGATCACTTCCTCGACCGCCTTGTCCAGGTTCGGCTTGAGCTTCTTCAGCATGTCGCGGTCGGCGACGGCCTTGGCCTCGTTCAGCTCCTTGGACTGGAACTGGAAGTCGCGGGCCTTCTGCTTGAACTCCAGCTCCAGACGCTCGCGTTCGGCGGTCTGCATCTTCTCGCCGTCCTTGACCAGGCGATCCTGGATGCGCTTGGCATCGCCCTCCAGGGTCTTGAGCTTGTTCAGCTGCGGGCCGAACTTCTTCTCCGCGTCCACGGCGTAGCGCTTGGCCGCGTCGGACTCGAGCAGGGCCATCTGATAGTTGAGAACAGCCACCTTCATCTCGGCGAAGGCCGGGGTAGCCAGCAGGGCGGCACTTAACAGAACCAGTTGGGTCAACTTACGCACGATGCACTCCTGCAAAACTGTTGGTGTTCGAAGGCCAGCCGCTTAGAAGGTCTGGCCGAGGGAGAACTGGAATACCTGGGTGTCGGCGTCGTCCGGCTTCACCACCGGCATCGCCAGACTGAAGCTCAGGGGGCCGAGGGCGGTGATCCAGGTCAGGCCGACGCCCACGGAGCTGGCCAGCTCGCCGGCATCGATGCCATGGCAACTGGTCTGGGTGCTGCCGCAGTTGGTATCGAAGACGTTGCCCACGTCCCAGAACAGCGCGGTGCGCAGCGAGCGCTGATCCTTGACGAAAGGCATGGGGAACAGCAGCTCCACCCCGCCCTGGACCAGCACGTTGCCGCCGAACGGCAGCGGGTCCTGATCCGGATCGAGCTGGGTCCCTGGGTTGGTGCCCTTGCTCGGGGTGCTGCGCGGCCCCAGGCTGCTGTCCTCGAAACCGCGCACCGAGTTGAAACCGCCGGCGTAGTAGTGCTCGTAGAACGGCAGCTCGGAGGTCGAGCCGTAGCTTTCGCCATAGCCCAGCTGGGTGTGCAGGCGCAGGGTGTAGGTATCGCTCAGCGGCTTGAAGACCTGGCCGCGGTAGTCGAGCTTGTAGAACGACAGGTCGCTGCCCGGGATGGTGGTCTCGAACACCAGGCTCTGGGAATGACCGCGGTTGGCCAGCACACCGCGGTTGAGGGTCGACTCCGACCAGCCGATGGAGGCCTTGAAGTTCAGGTAGCGTTCGCCCTCCTGATCGATGAACTTGAAGATCTCGTCGACGGTGAAGACCCCGGTGTTGATGGTGTCCTGCTGGGCGGTCAGGCCGTAGGTCAGACGCGAGGTCTCGCTGATCGGGTAGCCGATGCTCAGGCCGGCGCCCAGGCTGTCCACCGCGAAGCTGGAGACCTGAGTGTCCAGTTCGTCGTAGTCGGTGGTGCGGTAGAAGGCGTTGTAGCCCAGGCTGACGCCGTCCGGGGTCCAGTAGGGGTCGACGAAGCCGAAGTTGTAGCTGGTCTGGTACTCGCTGCGGTTGAGGCCGACGCTGACCTTGTTGCCGGTGCCGAGGAAGTTGCTCTGGCTGATGGAGCCGCCGAGAATCAGGCCGGCGTTCTGGGCGAAGCCGACGCTGGCGGTGATGGAGCCGGAGGCCTGCTCTTCGACGCTGTAGTTGACGTCGATCTGGTCGTCGGTGCCCGGCACCGGAGGGGTTTCGACGTTGACTTCCTTGAAGTAGCCGAGACGCTCCAGACGGGTCTTGGACTGGTCGATCAGGTAGGTCGAGGCCCAGCCGCCTTCCATCTGGCGCATCTCGCGGCGCAGCACCTCGTCTTCCGACTTGGTGTTGCCGCGGAAATTGATGCGGTTGACATAGGCACGCTTGCCCGGGTCGACGACGAAGGTGATCGACACGCTGTCGTCTTCGTCATGGGCTTCGGGCACGGCGTTGACGTTGGCGAAGGTGTAGCCCTCGTTGCCCAGGCGGCGGGTGATCAGCTCGGAGGTGGTGGTCATCACCTTGCGCGAGAACACCTGGCCCTCCTTGACCAGCAGCAGCGCGCGGATGTCCTCTTCCGGCACCTTCAGGTCGCCGGACAGCTTCACCTCGCGGACGCTGTACTTCTGCCCTTCATCGACGTTGACCGTGATGTAGACGTGCTTCTTGTCCGGGGTGATGGACACCTGGGTGGAGGAGATGTCCATGTTGATATAGCCGCGGTCCAGATAGTAGGAACGCAGGCGCTCCAAGTCGCCGGAGAGCTTCTCGCGGGCGTACTTGTCGTCGTTCTTGAAGAACGACAGCCAGTTGCTGGTCTTCAGTTCGAACAGGTCGATCAGGTCTTCGTCGGGGAAGACGCTGTTGCCCACCACGTTGATGTGCTGGATGGCGGCGACCGAGCCCTCGTTGATGTTGATCTTCAGCGCCACGCGGTTGCGCGGCTGCGGGATCACCTCGGTCTCGATCTCGGCGGAGTAGCGGCCCTGGGCCACGTACTGGCGCTGCAACTCGTTGCGCACGCCCTCGAGGGTCGCGCGCTGGAAGATCTCGCCTTCGGCCAGGCCGGACTGATTGAGCCCCTTGAGCAGGTCTTCGCTGGTGATCGCCTTGTTGCCCTCGATCTCGATGCCGGAGATCGACGGCCGCTCGACCAGGGTAATGACCAGTACGTCGCCATCGCGACCGAGCTGGATGTCCTGGAAGAAACCGGTCTTGAACAGTTCGCGGGTGGCTTCCACCAGGCCGCGGTCATCGACCTGCTGGCCGACGTTGAGCGGCAGGGCGCCGAACACGCTGCCGGCGGAAACCCGCTGGAGGCCGTTGACGCGAATATCGGAGATGGTGAAGGACTCGGCGTGAACTTCGGCGATCATCAATGCGGCAAGCACCGCAGGTAGCAGCAGACGTTTCATGAAGTCCTTTCTTATTCCAACTGACAATAAAAAATCTGTCGCTCGAGGCGACAGATTTGTAATTCAGTAGCGATTACAGACGACTAAGGTCGTTGACCAGGGCCAGCAACATCACCCCTATCACCAAACTGATGCCGATCTGCATCCCCCAACCCTGCACCCGTTCCGACAGCGGACGACCGCGCGCCCACTCGACCAGATAAAAAAGCAGATGCCCCCCATCCAGCACTGGGATTGGCAACAGATTGAGAACCCCCAGACTTATGCTCAGGTAGGCGAGGAAGTTCAGGAAGTCCCCCAGGCCCGACTCAGCCGAAGCGCCCGCCACTTTAGCAATGGTTATCGGCCCGCTCAAGTTTTTTACCGAGAGCTCGCCGAACAGCATTTTCTTCAGCGAATCAAGGGTCAGCAGGCTCATGCTCCAGGTTCGCGACAGCGCTTGACCGACCGCTTCCAGGGGGCCGAAGCTGATCTCGCGGAGCATTTCCGGCGGCCACTCGCCCCCCTCCACTCCAGCGCCGAGATAGCCGCTGCGCGCCTCGCCCTCACCGCGTGCGGCCAGCGTCAGAGACAGCTCCTGCCGCCGCCCCTGACGCTCGATCAACAGCCTGACCGGCTGGGCCGGCAAGGCCCGCACGCGGTCGACCAGTTGCTGCCAGTCCTCGAGCGCCTCCTCGTTCAAGGCCAGTATGCGGTCGCCGACCTGCAGGCCGGCGGCCCTGGCCGGCCCCTCGGGGTCCAGCTGCGCCAGCACCGGCTCCAGCGCCGGACGCCAGGGCCGGATGCCCAGGGCGGCGATGGGGTCCGGCTCGTCGACGCCCTGCAGCCAGTCGACCAGCTCGACCTGCCGCGGAGTGCCGACCGTGGAACCCGGCTCGCGCACGGTGATCGGCAGCGACCCGCTCTCGCCCAGGCGACGCACCAGCTGCAGGTTAACCGCCGCCCAGCCCGTGGTCGGCTCGTCGTTCACCGCGACGATCTCCTGCCCCACCCGCAAGCCGGCGCCGGCCGCCAGGCTGCCATCCTCCACGGCACCTATGACCGGCCGCACCTGCACGCTGCCGAGCATGGCCACCAGCCAGAAGAACAGCAGCGCGAGGAGGAAGTTGGCGAGCGGGCCGGCGGCGACGATGGCGATGCGCTGGCGCACGCTCTTGCGATTGAACGACTGCTCGAGCTGCGCGGGCGGAACCTCGCCCTCGCGCTCATCGAGCATCTTGACGTAGCCGCCCAAAGGAATGGCGGCAATCACGAACTCCGTGCCCTGGCGATCGTGCCAGCGCAGCAGCGGCGTGCCGAAGCCGACGGAGAAACGCAGGACCCTGACCCCGCAACGCCGCGCCACCCAGAAGTGACCGAACTCGTGGAAAGTCACCAGCACCCCGAGCGCAACCAGGGTGCCGACAATCATATACAGCGTACTCATAGGGCTTCTCCGCGCCGCTTAACCGCGGCGACTCAGCCATTGGCTGGCCAGTTGACGTGCCTGCTGATCGGCCGCCAACACCGTTTCCAGGCTTTCGACCGCAACCACCGGCTCCGTGTTCAGCACCTGGTCGATGATACCCGCGATCTCGGGAAAGCGTACCCGCCGCTCGAGAAACGCCGCCACCGCCACCTCATTGGCCGCATTGAGCATGGCCGGTGCCGTGCCGCCCGCCTCGGCCGCCTGGCGGGCCAGGCGCAGGCAGGGAAAGCGCTGCTCGTCCGGCGCCTGAAAATCCAGGCGGGCCACGGCGAACAGGTCCAGCGGCGCCACCCCCGAGTCGATCCGCTGCGGCCAGGCCAGGGCATGGCTGATGGGCGTGCGCATATCCGGGTTACCCAGTTGCGCCAGCACCGAGCCGTCGACATAGTCGACCAGCGAATGGATCACGCTCTGCGGATGAATTACCACCTCGACCTGCTCGGGCCGGGCGTCGAACAGCCAGCAGGCCTCGATCAACTCCAGGCCCTTGTTCATCATGCTCGCCGAGTCCACCGAGATCTTGCGCCCCATCGACCAGTTGGGATGGGCACAGGCCTGCTCCGGAGAGACCTCCGCCAGCTGCTCGAGCGGCGTCTCGCGGAACGGACCGCCGGAGGCGGTCAGCATGATCCGCCGTACCCCGACCTGCTGCAGGCCACGCCCGTAGTCGCCCGGCAGGCACTGGAAGATCGCGTTGTGCTCGCTGTCGATCGGCAGCAGGACCGCCCCGCTGTGGCGCACCGCCTGGATGAACAGCGCGCCGGACATCACCAGCGCCTCCTTGTTGGCCAGCAGCACCTTCTTGCCGGCCTCGACGGCGGCCAGGGTCGGCTTGAGGCCCGCGGCGCCGACGATGGCGGCCATCACCGCATCCACCTCCGGATGCCCGGCCACCTCGCACAAGCCCTGCTCCCCGCTGAGCACCCGGGTGGCCAGGCCGGCGGCATGCAGCCCGTGCTGCAGGTGACTGGCCGAGCGGGCATCGGCCACCACGGCGAAACGCGGCCGGTAGATCAGGCACAGCGCCTCCAGCTCGGCGAGACGGCTATGGCCGGACAGCGCGAAGACCTGATAGCGCTCGGGATGCCGGGCAATGACATCGAGGGTACTGAGGCCGATGGAGCCCGTCGCCCCCAGCACGGTGATCTGCTGCGGCCGCGTCACAGCACGCCCCAGCCCGCCAGCCACAACAGGACGGCGAACACCGGCACGGCCGCGGTCAGGCTGTCGATGCGGTCGAGCACGCCGCCATGGCCGGGCAGCAGGTTGCTGCTGTCCTTGATGCCGGCCTGACGCTTGAACATGCTCTCGGTCAGGTCGCCGACCACCGAGATCAGCACCACCAGGGCCGCGCCACCCAGGCCCAGCAGCAGCTCGCCGCCGCCCCAGCCGCGATAGAGTCCGACCAGCAGGGTCAACAGCAGGCTGGCCGCCAGTCCACCGAGCAGGCCTTCCCAGCTCTTGCCCGGACTGACCCGCGGCGCCAGCTTGCGCCTGCCGAAGGCCTTGCCGGCGAAATAGGCGCCGATGTCCGCCGCCCAGACCAGCACCATGACCGCCAGGATCAGGCCGTTGGCCAGTGGCCATTGCTTGAACAGCACCAGCCCCTGCCAGGCCGGCAGGAGAATCAGCAGCCCGATCGCCAACCTCGCCGGCATGCCCTGCCAATAGCGACTGCTCGCCGGGTAGCCGAGCACCAGCAGGGTCGCCAGCAGCCACCAGAGGACGCCGACCGCCAGCACCCAAGGCGCCAGCTGGGGCAGCCGGTAGAGACCCAGCAGCAGCAGGCCGACCACCGCAGCATAGGCGACACGCTGGAGCTGCCCGGCGCAACCGGCCAGGCGCGCCCACTCCCAGGCCCCCAGGCCGATCACCGCGGCGATGAACAGGGCGAAGGCCGCGCCATCGAGCAGGAAAAAGCCGCCGAGCGCGATGGGCAACAGCACCAGCGCGGTCATCACTCGTTGTTTAAGCATTAAGCACGCGCCTCGGCTTCGACCTGATCACTGGTTTTGCCGAAGCGCCGCTGGCGCCTGGCGAAATCGGCCAACGCCTTGCGCATGGCCTCGTGCTTGAAGTCCGGCCAGAATAGGTCGGAGAAATACAGCTCGCTGTAGGCCAGCTGCCACAGCAGGAAATTGCTGATGCGATGCTCGCCACCGGTACGGATGCACAGGTCGGGCAAGGGCAGATCGCCGGTGGCCAGGCAGCCCTGCAGCAGTTGCGGGGTGATGTCCTCCGGGCGCAGATGGCCGCCTTGCACTTCGCGCGCCAGGCGCTGCGCGGCCTGGGCGATGTCCCACTGGCCGCCATAGTTGGCGGCGATCTGCAGGATGAAGCGCTTGTCGCCGGCGGTCTGCGCCTCGGCATCGCGCATGGCCGCCTGCAACTCCGGATGGAAGCGCGAGCGGTCGCCGATGATGCGCAGGCTGATGCCGTTGTCGTCGAGCTTCTTCGCCTCGCGACGCAAGGCACCGAGGAACAGCTCCATCAGCGCCCCCACCTCATCGGCGGGACGCTGCCAGTTCTCGCTGGAGAAGGCGAACAGGGTCAGCACCTCGACCCCCGCCTCGGCGCACACCTCGATCACCGCACGCACCGCATCGACGCCCGCCTTGTGCCCGGCCACGCCGGGCAGCAGGCGCTTCTTCGCCCAGCGATTGTTGCCATCCATGATGATCGCCACGTGTCGTGGCACGGCTAACTGGCCGCCGCGGCTGGTCTTGTCCATCACGATATCCTGGCCGTCAGACGGCCATCAGATCCGCTTCTTTCTGCTTCATCGCTGCATCGATCTCGGCCACGAACTTGTCCGTGAGCTTCTGCACCTCGTCGGCGGCGCGACGCTCTTCGTCCTCGCTGATCTCCTTTTCCTTGACCAGGTCCTTCAACTGGCTCAGCGCGTCGCGACGGATATTGCGCACGGCCACCCGGGCATCTTCGGCGGCATCGCGCGCCTGCTTGGTGAAGCCCTTGCGGGTTTCCTCGGTGAGGGCCGGCATGCTCACCAGCAGCAGCTCACCCAGGTTGGTCGGATTGAAACCCAGGCCGGAACTCTGGATCGCCTTGTCCACCGCCGCCAGCATGTTGCGCTCGAAGGCCACCACCTGCAGGGTACGGGAATCCTTCACGGTCACGTTGGCGACCTGATTGATCGGCGTGTCGGTACCGTAGTAGGGCACCATGACGCCGGCGAGGATGCTGGGGTGGGCCTGCCCGGTGCGGATACGGCTGAAGGCATGGGCCAGGGATTCCAGGCTCTTCTGCATGCGCACCTGGGCGTCTTTCTTGATCTCGTTGATCATTGCTTGTCTTCCTCAATCAGAGTGCCTTCGGTGCCACCGACTACCACGTTGAGCAGGGCGCCAGGCTTGTTCATATTGAATACACGCAGCGGCATCTGGTGATCGCGACACAGACAGATGGCCGTCAGGTCCATGACCCCCAGCTTGCGGTCCAGCACCTCATCGTAGGTCAGGCGCTCGAACTTCTCGGCATGCGGGTCCTTGAACGGGTCGGCAGTGTATACGCCATCGACCTTGGTCGCCTTCAATACCACGTCGGCATCGACCTCGATGGCCCGCAGGCAGGCCGCCGAGTCGGTGGTGAAGAAGGGGTTGCCGGTACCGGCGGCGAAGATCACCACCTCGCCGGTCTTCAGGTGACGCATGGCCTTGCGCCGATCGTAGTGGTCGGTCACCCCGACCATGGAGATGGCCGACATGACGATGGCCGGAATGTTCGAACGCTCCAGGGCGTCGCGCATGGCCAGGGCATTCATCACGGTCGCCAGCATGCCCATGTGGTCGCCGGTCACCCGATCCATGCCCGCCGCACTCAGGGCCGCGCCGCGGAACAGGTTGCCGCCGCCGATGACCAGGCCGACCTGCACACCGATACCGACCAGCTGGCCGACTTCCAGGGCCATGCGATCGAGCACCTTGGGATCGATGCCGAAGTCCTCCGAGCCCATCAGCGCTTCGCCGCTAAGTTTGAGCAGAATGCGCTTATAGCGCGGTTGACGACCACTCACCTGCTGAGCCATTACCAGTCTCTCCTGCGGCGTTTGAATTCTGCGCGGGCACATATTGCCCGCAGTAACTGGGCGGTTGGACCACGCCCCGAGCCTTTGGTGCCGAACACCGCGACTCCGTCCCCAGACCGATCGCCGCCCCACTTCGAAAAAGAGGCCGCACGCGCGAGCGGGCAGCCTCTTCGGGGCAACAGCCTGAGTAGACTGCTAGACCGGCTTACTGCTTGCTGGCAGCAACCTGAGCAGCGACTTCGGCAGCGAAGTCGGTCTCGGCCTTCTCGATGCCTTCGCCTACTTCGTAACGCACGAAGGAAACGATCTCGGCGCCGGCCTTCTTCACCAGCTCACCGACCTTGACTTCCGGATCCATGATGAACGCCTGCTCGACCAGGCTGGCTTCGGCGAGGAACTTGTTGATACGGCCCTTGACCATGTTCTCGACGATGTTTTCCGGCTTGCCGGCGATCTTCTCGGCGTTGAGCTGCAGGAAGATTTCCTTCTCCTTGGCAACCAGCTCTTCGGAAACCTGGTCCGGGCTGACGACAGCCGGGTTGGACGCGGCCACGTGCATGGCAACATGCTTGGCCAGCTCGTCGTTGCCGCCCTTCAGGACCACCAGGACACCGATGCGGTGGCCGTGCAGGTAGGCGCCGACGGTGTCGCCGGAAACGGCGGTCAGGCGACGGATGTTGACGTTCTCGCCGCACTTGGCGACCAGCGCCTCGCGGGCGGATTCGCGGGAAGCGATCAGCGGAGCGGCATCGCTCAGGTTCTGCTCGAAGGCTTCGTCCAGGCTGTCCTTGACGAAGGCCTTGAAGTCGTCCTGCAGAGCCAGGAAGTCGGTCTGCGAGTTGACTTCGATGATCAGGCCACGGCCGCCTTCGACGCGCACGGCGATCGAACCTTCGGCGGCGATGTTGCCGGCCTTCTTGGCGGCCTTGATGGCGCCGGAGGCGCGCATGTCGTCGATGGCCTTCTCGATGTCGCCACCGGCGGCAACCAGGGCCTTCTTGCACTCCATCATGCCTTGGCCGGTACGCTCGCGCAGTTCTTTAACCAGGGCTGCAGTAATCTCTGCCATGTTCGAATCCTCTTGGATAGGTCTTCAACCACTTCACCCGTCAGGCCGGGCGATTAATTCTGTGAGTGGCAAAAAGGGGGCCTAGCCCCCTTTTTGCGCAGCGAGTAACGCTAGAGCTTACCGCTTAGCCTTCAGCCGCTTCGGAAGCCGGGGCCTGCTCGACGAACTCGTCGGTGCCGCCGCCGGCATTGCTGCGACCACGGACCACGGCGTCGGCCATGGCGCCCATGTACAGCTGGATGGCGCGAATGGCGTCGTCGTTACCCGGGATGATGTAGTCCACACCTTCCGGGCTGCTGTTGGTATCGACTACGCCGATGACCGGGATGCCCAGCTTGTTGGCTTCGGTGATGGCGATGCGCTCGTGGTCGACGTCGATCACGAACAGCGCGTCCGGCAGGCCGCCCATGTCCTTAATACCACCCAGGCTGCGATCCAGCTTCTCCAGATCACGGGTGCGCATCAGGGCTTCTTTCTTGGTCAGCTTGGTGAAGGTGCCATCCTGGGACTGGGTTTCCAGGTCGCGCAGGCGCTTGATCGAAGCACGGATGGTCTTGTAGTTGGTCAGCATGCCGCCCAACCAGCGGTGATCGACGAACGGCGAGCCACAGCGAGCGGCTTCTTCGCGCACGATCTTGCCAGCGGAACGCTTGGTGCCGACGAACAGGATCTTGTTCTTGCCTGCAGCCAGTTTCTCAACGAACGACAGCGCGTCGTTGAACATCGGCAGGGTCTTTTCCAGGTTGATGATGTGAATCTTGTTGCGCGCGCCGAAAATGTACTTACCCATTTTCGGGTTCCAGTAACGGGTCTGGTGGCCGAAGTGCACACCGGCCTTCAGCATATCGCGCATATTGACTTGGGACATGACAGTTCCTTAATAAGTCGGGTTAGGCCTCCACGCATCCCAATTTCCAACCCTTGCGGGCACCCAGGAAACCGTGTCGATACGTGTGTGGGTTTGTGCCTTCGGGCCCACGGCCCTGAAAGCGGCGCGTTTTATACCACAACAACGCCCCATAAGCTACAAGGAGACGGCACGCGCCCGACAATAGCGCCAGTCCGCCGCCTACCGCGTGCCGCCCCACGTCGCCTTCTCTGTTAGAATCCGCTCTTTCCTTTTTTGCCTTGCGCCGACGCGCGCCGAGAGAGACCGCATGACCGTCACCATCAAGACGCCCGAAGAGATCGAAAAAATGCGCGTGGCCGGCCGCCTGGCCGCCGAGGTGCTGGAAATGATCGGCGAGTACGTCAAGCCCGGCGTGACCACCGACGAACTGGATCGCATCTGCCACGACTATATCGTCAACGTGCAGCAGGCCATTCCCGCGCCGCTGAACTACAAGGGTTTCCCCAAGTCGATCTGCACCTCGATCAACCATGTGGTCTGCCACGGCATCCCCAACGACAAGCCGCTGAAGGACGGCGACGTGCTGAACATCGACGTCACCGTGATCAAGGACGGCTACCACGGCGACACCAGCAAGATGTTCATGGTCGGCAAGGTGCCGGAGTGGGCCGAGCGCCTGGCCAAGATCACCCAGGAGTGCATGTACAAGGGCATCGAGCTGGTCCGCCCCGGCGCCCGCCTCGGCGATATCGGCGAGGTGATCCAGAAGCACGCCGAGAAGAACGGCTTCTCCGTGGTGCGCGAGTACTGCGGCCACGGCATCGGCAAGGTGTTCCACGAGGAGCCCCAGGTGCTGCACTACGGTCGCGCCGGCACCGGCATGGAACTCAAGGAAGGCATGACCTTCACCATCGAGCCGATGATCAACCAGGGCCGCCCCGAGACCCGCCTGCTCGGTGACGGCTGGACCGCCATCACCAAGGATCGCAAGCTCTCCGCGCAGTGGGAGCACACCATCCTGGTCACCGCCGACGGCTACGAGATCTTCACCCTGCGCGGCGACGACACCATCGCGCGCACCTCGGCCTGAGCCGACGCCCCCACACAGGTAAACAGCTGCATGCCGCAGGTAGATCCGGAACTGTTCGACCGCGGCCAGTTCCAGGCCGAACTGGCCTTGAAGGCCAGTCCCATCGCCGCCTTCAAGAAGGCGATTCGCCGTGCCCACGACGTGCTCGACGCGCGCTTTCGCGCCGGGCGCGAAGTGCGCCGGCTGGTCGAGGACCGCGCCTGGTTCGTCGACCAGATCCTCTGCGAGGCCTGGCGGCGCCTGGCCTGGCCCGAGGATGCCGAGATCGCCCTGCTGGCGGTCGGCGGCTACGGCCGCGGCGAACTGCATCCCTTTTCCGACATCGACCTGCTGATCCTGCTGGGTGGCGACGACCATGAGGCCTTCCGCGAGCCGATCGAGCAGTTCCTCACCCTGTTGTGGGACATCGGCCTGGAGGTCGGCCAGAGCGTGCGCTCGATCGACGAGTGCGCCGAGGAGGCCCGCGCCGACCTGACGGTGATCACCAACCTGATGGAAAGCCGCACCATCGCCGGGCCCGAAGCCCTGCGCCAGCGCATGCTGGAGGTCACCAGCAGCGAGCGGATGTGGCCGAGCAAGCAGTTCTTCCTGGCCAAGCGCGAGGAGCAGCGCGGCCGCCACCGCAAGTACAACGACACCGAATACAACCTGGAGCCCAACGTCAAGGGCTCGCCGGGCGGCCTGCGCGACATCCAGACCATCCTCTGGGTCGCCCGCCGCCACTTCGGCACGCTGAACCTGCACGCCATGGTCGGCCAGGGCTTCCTGCTGGAAAGCGAATACGCCCTGCTGGCCTCCAGCCAGGAGTTCCTCTGGCGGGTACGCTATGCCCTGCACATGCTCGCCGGCCGCGCCGAGGACCGCCTGCTGTTCGACCACCAGCGCCAGATCGCCGCCCTGCTCGGTTTCGAGGGCGGCGACAGCAAGGGCGCCATCGAGCGCTTCATGCAGAAGTACTACCGGGTGGTCATGGCCATCGCCGAGCTCAGCGAGCTGATCAACCAGCACTTCGAGGAAGTCATCCTGCGCGCCGGCGAGAGCGCGCCGGCCACCCCGCTGAACAGCCGCTTCCAGCTGCGCGACGGCTACATCGAGGTGACCCACCCGAACGTGTTCAAGCGCACCCCGTTCGCCATCATGGAGATCTTCGTGCTGATGGCCCAGCACTCGGAGATCAAGGGCGTGCGCGCCGACAGCATCCGCCTGCTGCGCGACCACCGCCACCTGATCGACGACGAGTTCCGCAGCGACATCCGCAATACCAGCCTGTTCATCGAGCTGTTCAAGAGCGGCCAGGGCATCCACCGCAACCTGCGGCGGATGAACCGCTACGGCATCCTCGGCCGCTACCTGCCGGAGTTCGGCCACATAGTCGGGCAGATGCAGCACGACCTGTTCCACATCTATACGGTCGACGCCCACACCCTCAACCTGATCAAGCACCTGCGCAAGTTCAAGTGGCCGGAGCTGGCGGAGAAGTTCCCCCTGGCCAGCAAGCTGATCGCCAAGCTGCCCAAGCCCGAGCTGATCTACCTGGCCGGGCTCTACCACGACATCGGCAAGGGCCGCGGCGGCGACCACTCCGAGCTCGGCGCGGTGGATGCCGAGGCCTTCTGCGTCCGTCACCACCTGCCCGACTGGGACGCCAAGCTGGTGGTCTGGCTGGTCCAGCAGCACCTGGCGATGTCCACCACCGCCCAGCGCAAGGACCTCTCCGACCCCCAGGTGATCCACGATTTCGCCCAGTTCGTCGGCGACCAGACCCGCCTGGACTACCTCTACGTGCTCACCGTGGCCGACATCAATGCCACCAACCCGAGCCTGTGGAACTCCTGGCGCGCCAGCCTGCTGCGCCAGCTCTACACCGAGACCAAGCGCGCCCTGCGCCGCGGCCTGGAAAACCGCCTGGAGCGCGAGGAGCAGATCCGCCTGACCCAGGGCGCGGCGCTGGACATCCTGGTGCGCGGCGGCACCGACCAGGACGACGCCGAACAGCTGTGGTCGCAGCTCGGCGACGACTACTTCCTGCGCCATACGGCGGGCGACGTGGCCTGGCACACCGAGGCGATCCTCCAGCACCCCAACGACGGCAACCCCCTGGTGCTGATCAAGGAGACCACCCAGCGCGAGTTCGAGGGCGGCACCCAGATCTTCATCTACGCCCAGGACCAGCACGACTTCTTCGCCGTGACCGTGGCGGCCATGGCCCAGCTCAACCTGAACATCCACGACGCGCGGATCCTCACCTCGACCAGCCAGTTCACCCTCGACACCTACATAGTGCTGGAGGGCGAAGGCGGCTCGATCGGCGACAATCCGGCGCGGATCAAGCAGATCCGCCAGGGCCTGATCGACGCGCTGAAGAACCCGGACGAGTACCCCAGCATCATCCAGCGCCGCGTGCCGCGCCAGCTCAAGCACTTCGCCTTCGCCCCGCGGGTGACCATCTACAACGACGCCCAGCGCCCGGTGACCGTGCTCGAGCTGACCGCCCCCGACCGCCCCGGCCTGCTGGCGCGGCTCGGGCGGATCTTCCTCGACTTCGACCTGTCGCTGCAGAATGCCAAGATCGCCACCCTGGGCGAGCGGGTGGAGGACGTGTTCTTCGTCACCGATGCGCACAACCAGCCACTGTCCGATCCGGCGCTGTGCCTGCGCCTGCAGGAGACCATCGTCGCCCAGCTCACCGAGGCCAACCTGCAGCTGAGCGAGCCGAACCGAATCAGTATCTGACCGACAGCCTTGCACCGCCACGGCGCCCAGCCCGGCCCGTCGGCAGCCTTAGCAGTACCAGGAAATTGCCATGAACCATGCGTTGAACCAGTTGCAGCCCTACCCCTTCGAGAAGCTCCGCGCCCTGCTGGCCGGCGCCCAGCCGAGCAGCGCGAAGACGGCCATCGCCCTGTCCATCGGCGAGCCCAAGCACCGCTCGCCGAGCTTCGTCGCCGAGGCCCTGAGCGCCAACCTCGACCAGCTGGCGGTCTATCCGACCACCCTGGGCCTGCCGGCGCTGCGCGAGGCCATCGCCGCCTGGTGCGGCCGGCGTTTCGGCCTGCCGGACGGCTGGCTCGACCCGGCGCGCCACGTGCTGCCGGTCAACGGCACCCGCGAGGCGCTGTTCGCCTTCACCCAGGCCGTGGTCCGGCGCGACGAGCAGGCCCTGGTGGTCAGCCCCAACCCCTTCTACCAGATCTACGAAGGCGCGGCCCTGCTCGCCGGCGCCCAGCCCCACTACCTGCCGTGCCTGGAAGAACACGGCTTCAACCCGGATTTCGAGGCGGTGCCGGCGGACATCTGGCAGCGCTGCCAGATCCTCTTCCTGTGCTCGCCGGGCAACCCCACCGGCGCGCTGATCCCGCTGGAGACCCTGAAGAAACTGATCGCCCTGGCCGACGAGTTCGACTTCGTCATCGCCGCCGACGAGTGCTACAGCGAACTGTACTTCGACGAGCAGCACCCGCCGGCCGGCCTGCTGAGCGCCTGCGCCGAGCTGGGCCGCAGCGACTTCGAACGCTGCGTGGTGTTCCACAGCCTGTCCAAGCGCTCCAACCTGCCGGGCCTGCGCTCGGGCTTCGTCGCCGGCGATGCCGAGATCCTCAAGGCCTTCCTGCTGTACCGCACCTACCACGGCTGCGCCATGCCGGTGCAGACCCAGCTGGCCAGCGTCGCCGCCTGGAACGACGAGGTGCACGTGCGGGCCAACCGCGCCCTGTACCGCGAGAAGTTCGACGCGGTGCTGGCCATCCTCGACGGCGTGCTGGAGGTGCAGCGCCCGGACGGCGGCTTCTACCTGTGGGCCAAGACCCCGGGCGACGACGAGAGCTTCACCCGCGAGCTGTTCGCCCGCGCGCACGTCACCGTGGTGCCGGGCTCCTACCTGTCGCGCAGCGTCGATGGCGTCAACCCGGGCGCCGGCCGCGTGCGCATGGCCCTGGTCGCGCCGCTGGCCGAGTGCATCGAGGCCGCCGAACGCATCCGTGACTTCGTGAAGAGCCTGTGACCATGAGCAAGACCCTGTACGGCATCAAAGCCTGCGACACCATGAAGAAGGCCCGCACCTGGCTCGACGAGCACGGCGTGGACTATGCCTTTCACGACTACAAGGCGGTCGGCATCGACCGCGGCAACCTGGAGAAGTGGTGCGCGGAGCACGGCTGGGAGACGGTGCTCAACCGCGCCGGCACCACCTTCCGCAAACTGGACGAGGCGCAGAAGGCCGATCTCGACCAGGCCAGGGCCATCGAACTGATGCTGGCCCAGCCCTCGATGATCAAGCGTCCGGTGCTGGACCTGGGTGACAAGACCCTGGTCGGCTTCAAGCCCGAGCGCTACGCTGCGGCGCTGTCCTGAGTCTCGGAGCACCGCCATGGAGATCGCCTGGTTGCTGTTCGTGCCCGCCTGCTTCGCCCTGAACCTGGCGCCGGGGCCGAACAACCTGCTGTCGCTGCACAACGCGGCCCGCCAGGGCCTGCGCGTCGCCTGCCTGGCCGCCGGCGGGCGGCTGCTGGCGTTCGCCGGCATGATCGCCCTGGCGGCCTCCGGCCTGGCCCTGGTGCTGCAGGCCTCGGCAAGCCTGTTCCTCGCCATCAAGCTGCTCGGCGCGGCCTACCTGTTCTGGCTGGCGCTGCAGCTGTGGCGGGCCTCCTCGGTGGCGCTCGACGGCCAGGGCAGCGCGCCACGTCGGCCGACCTGGGCGCTGTGTCGCCAGGAGTTCTGGGTCGCCGCCGGCAACCCCAAGGCCATCCTGATCTTCACCGCGTTCCTGCCGCAGTTCATCAACCCGCAGCAGCCGGTGACGCCGCAGTTCGCAGCCCTCGGCCTGGCCTTCCTGCTGCTGGAATGGCTGGCCGTGCTGCTCTACGCGCTGGCCGGGCTGCAGCTCGGCCGCCTGCTCGCCGCGCCCCGGGCGCGGCACCTGTTCAACCGTGGCTGCGCCGCCCTGCTGGGCAGCGCCGGCCTGGGTCTGCTGCTCAGCCGCCGACCCGCCTGACTCACCCTATTCAGCAAGAGGAAAACCCATGTCCACCCAACTCTTCAGCGTCGCCTTCGGTGTCGGCACCCAGAATCGCCAGGGCGCCTGGCTGGAAGTGTTCTACGCGCAGCCCCTGCTCAACCCGGCCGCCGAACTGGTCGCCAAGGCCGCCGACAAGCTCGGCTACAACGGCGGCAACCAGGCCATCGCCTTCACCACCAGCCAGGCCGGCGAACTGGCCGAGGCCCTGAAGGGCGTCGACGCCGTCCAGGCCAAGCTGCTGACCCGTCTGGCCGAGAGCCACCAGCCGCTGGTCGCCACCTTCCTCGCCGAAGACGCGGCGCCGGCCAGCACCCCCGAGGCCTATCTCAAGCTGCACCTGCTGTCCCACCGCCTGGTCAAGCCCCACGGCGTCAACCTCGCCGGCATCTTCCCGCTGCTGCCCAACGTCGCCTGGACCAGCCAGGGCGCCGTGGACCTCGCCGAACTGGCCGAGCGCCAACTGGAAGCGCGCCTGAAGGGCGAGCTGCTGGAAGTCTTCTCGGTGGACAAGTTCCCGAAGATGACCGACTACGTGGTCCCGGCCGGCGTGCGCATCGCCGACACCGCGCGGGTGCGCCTGGGCGCCTACATCGGCGAGGGCACCACGGTGATGCACGAGGGCTTCGTCAACTTCAACGCCGGCACCGCGGGTCCCGGCATGATCGAGGGCCGGGTCTCGGCCGGGGTCTTTGTCGGCAAGGGCTCGGACCTTGGCGGCGGCTGCTCGACCATGGGCACCCTGTCCGGCGGCGGCAACATCGTCATCTCCGTGGGCGAGGGCTGCCTGATCGGCGCCAACGCCGGCATCGGCATCCCCCTGGGCGACCGCAACACCGTGGAGTCCGGCCTGTACATCACCGCCGGCACCAAGGTCGCGCTGCTCGACGACCAGGGCCAGCTGGTCAAGGTGCTCAAGGCCCGCGAGCTGGCCGGCCAGCCGGACCTGCTGTTCCGCCGCAACTCGCAGAGCGGCGCGGTGGAGTGCAAGAGCCACAAGTCGGCGATCGAACTGAACGAGGCGCTGCACGCGCACAACTGAGTTCAGCCTGGCGAATGCGGCCGCGCCGTCATCCGCCCTGCGAACCGAGCGCGTGCGATCATGCACAGGCCGGGCTTATGCCCGGCCTGTGCATTTATACTCAGCACATTTCCCAGCAGTGCCCAAGCCCATGTCCCTGAACTCCCCCTGGCGCGCCGATTTTCCCGGCATCCTGGCCCTCGAATCCGAAGGCCAGACCTACCTGGACAGCGCCGCCACCGCCCAGAAGCCACAAGCCGTGCTGGACGCCCTGCAGGGCTACTACGCCGGCGGTGCGGCCAATGTGCACCGTGCCCAGCACCTGCCGGGCGAGCGCGCCACCCGCGCCTTCGAGGCGAGCCGCGGCCAGGTCGCACGCTGGCTGAACGCCGCCGAGCCGAGCCAGATCGTCTTCACCCGCGGCGCCACCGAGGCCTTCAACCTGCTGGCCTACGGCCTGGAGTCCGAGTTCCAGGCCGGTGACGAGATAGCGCTCGGCGCCGCGGAGCACCATGCCAACCTCCTGCCCTGGCAGCAGCTGGCCAAGCGCCGCGGCCTCAGGCTGGTGGTGCTGCCGCTGGACGAGCGGGGCCGGATCGACCTCGAACAGGCCGCGGCGCTGATCGGCCCGCGTACCCGCCTGCTGGCCCTCGGCCAGCTGTCCAACGTACTGGGTGTCTGGCAGCCGCTACGCGAACTGATCGCCCTGGGCCAGGCCCGGGGCGCGCTGTCGGTGGTCGACGGCGCCCAGGGCGTGGTGCACGGCCACCACGACCTGCAGGCGCTGGATTGCGACTTCTACGTCTGCTCCAGCCACAAGCTCTACGGCCCGGACGGCGTCGGCATGCTCTATGGGCGCCCGGCGGCGCTGCAGCGCCTGGCGCACTGGCAGTTCGGCGGCGAGATGGTGCAGCTGGCCGACTACCAGCACGCCGAATTCCGCGCCGCGCCCCTGGGCTTCGAGGCCGGCACGCCGCCGATCGCCGGGGTCATCGCCCTGGGCGCCGCCCTCGACTACCTGGCCGGCCTGGACGGCGCCGCCGTGGCCGGCCACGAGGCGGCGCTGCACGCCAAGCTGCTCGCCGGCCTGGCGGCCCGCGACGGCATTCAGCTGCTCGGCGCGCCGCGGGTGGCGCTGGCCAGTTTCGTCGTCGACGGCGTGCACAACGCCGACCTGGCCCAGCTGCTGACCGAGCAGGGCATCGCCGTGCGCGCCGGTCATCACTGCGCCATGCCGCTGATGCAGCGGCTCGGCCTGGCCGGCGCCGTGCGGGTGTCCCTGGGCCTGTACAACGACGGCGCGGACCTGGAGCGCTTCTTCGCCGCCCTCGACCGCGCCCTGGAGCTGCTGCGATGAGCCTTCCCAGCGGCGCCCAGGAGGCACTGGAGGCCTTCGCCCGGTGTCCCGGCTGGGAACAGCGCGCGCGCCTGCTGATGCACTGGGGCGAACGCCTGGCGCCGCTGCGGGCCGACGAACGCGACGACAGCCACCGGGTGCACGGCTGCGAGAGCCAGGTCTGGCTGGTGGGCGAGGTGCAGGATGGCCATTGGCATTTTCGCGCGGCCAGCGAGGCCCGGCTGCTGCGCGGCCTGCTGGCCGTGCTGCTGGCGCGGGTCGAGGGCCTGACCAGCAGCCAGCTCGGCGAGGTGGATCTGGCGGACTGGTTCAACCGGCTCGGCCTGGCGCGCCAGCTCTCGCCTTCGCGCAGCAACGGCCTCAACGCCGTGCTGCAGCGCATGCGCCAGCTGGCCGAACAGCGCGCCCAGGACTAGGGCGCTTTCGCCACCCGCTCGGCCGGCCGCCGCGCACCGGCCACCAGCTTGTCCACCGTCTTGGCCACCGCGGCCATGCCGAAGCTGGCGGTGACCATCATCACCGCGCCGAAGCCGCCGGCGCAGTCGAGCTTGACCCCCTCGCCGACGAAGCCCTTGGCCTGGCACACCGTGCCGTCCGGCTTGGGGTAGCGCAGCTGCTCGGTGGAGAACACACAGGGCACGCTGTAGGTGCGCCCGGGTGTGCGCGAGAAGTTGTACTCGCGGCGCAGCACCGAGCGCACCTTGGCCGCCAGGGGATCGTTGAAGGTCTTGTTGAGGTCGGCGATCTGGATCTGGGTCGGATCGACCTGGCCGCCGGCGCCGCCGGTGGTGACGATCTGGATCTTGCGCCGCTTGCACCAGGCGATCAGCGCCGCCTTGGCGGCCACGCTGTCGATGCAGTCGATCACCGCGTCGAGCTGCTCGGTGATGTATTCGGCCATGGTCTCGCGGGTGACGAAGTCGGCCACCGCGTGCACCACGCAGGCCGGATTGATGGCGCGGATGCGCGCCGCCATGGCCTCGACCTTGGCCTGGCCGACCGCGCCGTCCAGGGCATGCACCTGGCGGTTGGTGTTGCTGATGCAGACGTCGTCCAGGTCGAACAGCGAGATCTCGCCCACCCCCGAGCGGGCCAGCGCCTCCGCCGCCCAGGAGCCGACGCCGCCGATGCCCACCACCGCGACATGGGCGGCCTGCAGGCGCTCGGCGCCCTCGCGCCCATACAGCCGGGCGATTCCGGCAAAACGTTGATCGTCGAACGGCATTTACCCACCGCAACAGCCTGAACTCGAGCAGGCGCGCATTATAACGGCCCGGGCCGGGGCTGCCGCCAGCGCAGCCGACACCCTCCTGCCACCGGCGCCGCCGGCCCGACCTGCGGTGTCGGGCGGCGGCCCATGGCGGCCATTTTGCTTTAAGATGGCGGCCTTTCCGCTAGACGCCGCCCTGGAGCCGCAATGACTGCCCCCTCCCCCGCCCTCTCCGCCACCCTGGAGCTCGCCTGCGACCTGATCCGCCGCCCCTCCGTCACCCCGCTCGACGAGGGTTGCCAGGAACTGATGATGCGCCGCCTGCAAGCCGTCGGCTTCGCGGTCGAGCCGATGCGCATCGAGGAGGTGGACAACTTCTGGGCCAGCCACGGCGAACAGGACGGTCCGGTGCTGTGCTTCGCCGGGCATACCGACGTGGTGCCGACCGGCCCGCTGCAGGCCTGGCAGCACCAGCCGTTCGAGGCGCTGATCGACGAACAGGGCATGCTCTGCGGCCGCGGCGCCGCCGACATGAAGGGCAGCCTGGCGTCGATGATCATCGCGGTGGAGCGTTTCGTCGCCGACCATCCCAGGCACAAGGGGCGCATCGCCTTCCTCATCACCAGCGACGAGGAAGGCCCGGCCCAGCACGGCACCAAGGCGGTGATCGAGCGCCTGGCGGCGCGCCAGGAGCGCCTGGACTGGTGCATCGTCGGCGAGCCCTCGAGCACCTCGCTGGTCGGTGACGTGGTGAAGAACGGCCGCCGCGGCTCCCTCGGCGCCACCCTCACGGTGCGCGGCGTGCAGGGCCACGTGGCCTACCCGCACCTGGCCAAGAACCCCATCCACCTGGCCGCCCCGGCCCTGGCCGAGCTGGCCGCCGAGCACTGGGACGACGGCAACGCCTTCTTCCCGCCGACCAGCTTCCAGGTCTCCAACCTCAACTCCGGCACCGGCGCCACCAACGTCATCCCCGGCGAGCTGCGGGCGATCTTCAACTTCCGCTTCTCCACCGAGTCGACGGTCGAGGGCCTGCAGAAGCGCGTCGAGGCCATCCTCGACAAGCATGGCCTGGACTACCACGTGGAATGGGCGCTGTCCGGCCTGCCGTTCCTCACCGAACCCGGCGCCCTGCTGGATGCCGTGGCCGCCAGCATCAAGGCGGTGACCGGCCGCGAGACCACGCCGAGCACCAGCGGCGGCACCTCCGACGGCCGCTTCATCGCCACCCTGGGTACCCAGGTGGTCGAGCTCGGCCCGGTCAACGCGACCATCCACCAGATCAACGAACGGGTGCTGGCCAGCGACCTGGACGTGCTGACCGAGATCTACTACCAGACCCTGGTGAAGCTGCTCGCATGAGCCTCAGCTGCCCCCTCTGCCAGGGCGCCCTGGGCGCGGTCGACAACGGCGTGGCCTGCCCGGCCGGCCACCGCTTCGACAGGGCGCGCCAGGGCTACCTGAACCTGCTGCCGGTGCAGCACAAGAACAGCCGCGACCCCGGCGACAACGCCGCCATGGTCGAGGCGCGGCGGCGCTTTCTCGAGGGCGGCCACTATGCCCCGCTGGCCCGGCGCCTGGCCGAACTGGCCGCAGCCCAGGCGCCCGAGCGCTGGCTGGATATCGGCTGCGGCGAAGGCTATTACACCGCGCAGCTCGCCGAGGCCCTGCCCCAGGCCGAGGGCTATGCCCTGGATATCTCCCGCGAAGCGATCAAGCGCGCCTGCAAGCGCGCCCCGCAGCTCGAATGGCTGGTGGCGAGCATGGCCCGGGTTCCCCTGGCTGACGCCAGCTGCCAGCTGCTGGCCAGCGTGTTCAGCCCCCTCGACTGGCAGGAAGCCCGGCGCCTGCTCGCCCCCGGCGGCGGCCTGCTGCGCATGGGGCCGAGCCGCGAGCACCTGCTGGAGCTGCGCCAGAAGCTGTATGACCAGGTGCGCGACTACGACGATCAGAAGCACCTGGACCTGATCCCGGACGGCCTGCGCCTGGCCCACAGCGAGACCCTGCGCTTCGCCCTGCCGCTGGCCAGTGCCGAGGCCCGTGCCGACCTGCTGGCGATGACCCCCCACGGCTGGCGCGCCAGTGCCGAGCGGCGTAACGCGGTGATCGCCGCGCCGTTCGAGGTGACCGTCGCCATACGCTACGATTGGATCGAGAAACTCTAGGGACCTGCCCCATGCGCCAACCGGATATCGAGATTTACCTGAAGGATGCCGAGCATCAGGCCGTCGCCGACTGGCTGGGCCAGGCGCTGGGCCCCTGCACGCCCTGGCAGCAGAAGGGCCAGACCTTCAAATGCCGCGCCGGCGACATCCCGGTGACCTGGCTGCCGAAGGCGGTCGGCAAGTGGCACAGCCTCTACCTGGAGAGCGACGCCACGCCCTGGGCGGACGACCTGGCCTGCGCCCAGGCGGCCTTCGCCGCGCTGCAGGTCGAGGTACGCTGCGCCCCCGGTGGCTGGCAGGAGGAGGAAAGCGACGAACAGGCCGACCGCTGGCTGCGCATCAGCGCCGAGGGCGTCGAGGAGATCACCTGGCGCACCGGCTGAGCCGCGGGGCCAGGCCGCAGAAACGAAAAAGCCCGTCGATGACGGGCTTTTTCATAGCGGGTACGGTTCAGAGCGCGGAAACGTCTTCCGCCTGCAGGCCCTTCTGGCCCTGGGTCACCGCGAACTCGACCCTCTGGCCTTCGACCAGGGAGCGGTGGCCTTCGCCGCGGATGGCGCGGTAGTGCACGAACACGTCGGCGCCGCTCTCGCGCTGGATGAAGCCATAACCCTTGGAATCATTGAACCACTTGACGGTTCCTGTCTCACGATCAGCCATTACCACTGTCTCCAACTCGCAGTTTTTATTGTCCCGTAAAGGCGCTTCGAGGGCGCGCCGCGAACGATGCCCCAGGCCGAGCCGCAGCGAGCCGATCCAGGCCTGCGGCGGCAATGGCACGGGACGTCCTGACGACGACCGCTCCCGGAGTATAAAGCAAGCCCGGGAGCTGAAAAGCACTTTTTTGGCAGGGCTGCAGGCCATACGGGACAAGGCTTGCAGCGTTATTCCGGGGCAAGGCGCGGGGCCCGTTCGGAGCCGCCGTCACGCCTGCCGGCGGCGCCGCCAGAGCCACAGCGCCAGCACGCCGAGGGTCAGCAGCAACGGCACCAGGGCGATGTTG
Organism: Pseudomonas lalucatii; assembly: GCF_018398425.1. Lineage (NCBI taxonomy): Bacteria > Pseudomonadati > Pseudomonadota > Gammaproteobacteria > Pseudomonadales > Pseudomonadaceae > Pseudomonas > Pseudomonas lalucatii. The sequence continues at coordinate 606,948 of NZ_JADPMV010000002.1, forward strand.
ACGAACTTCAGGGCCCGCCCCAGCGCCTCGATATCGGCGTTGAGCTGATAGCGCACCTCGCGCAGCTCCTTACGGATCTTCAGCTTCTCCGCCAGGAACTGCTGCACCGTGGCCTGCTGCTCCGGGGTCAGCTCCAGGGCCTGGCTCGGGTCGTCGCTGCGCTGCAGCGCGGCGAGCTTCTGCTCGGTGTCGGCCAGGCGCGCCTGCAGGGCCTGTTCCTTCTCGCGGAAGCGCACCTCGGCCTCGCGCTGCAGGCTCTCGACCACCTCGAACGGGCGACTGAAGCGACCGCGCGAACGCACGCTGATCAGCGCCTCGGAACCGGCCAGGTTGTCCAGGGCGTTGATCGCGAAGCCGGCGTTGTCGGCCCAGGGCTGGGGAATGCGCTGGCCGAAGAAATCCTGCACCTGCACCCACATGCGGTCGGTCAGCAGGTCGGTGTCGGCCACCACTATGACGTTGATGTTGTCCGCCTGCTTGAGACCGTCCTTGCGCCCCTCGATGCCGTCGGGATAGGCCGACTGCACCGGACCGCTGATGCGCGCGGCGAGGGCGTAGCGCTCGCCGGTCGGCTGCAGTTCGCGGATCAGCTCCTCCGGGTCCTGCAGCAGGGCGAAGCGCTTGACGTCGAAGGGCATGGCATAGGGCGAGCTCTGGATCAACGGCACGAAGGTGGTCCTGGCGTCCTCCAGCGGCTCGAGCAGGCCGGCGGTGGCCACGGTCAGGTTCTCCAGCGCCGCGGTGGCGATGTCCTCGCCATCCAGGGCGTTCTTCGGCAGGCTCAGCCAGCCGGCATGGCGCACCGGCCGCTGGCCCTGGCCCATGCTCACCGACATGGCGTAGGCGCCGTCGCCGAGCACCTGGCCCGGCCGCAGGCGCAGCCCCCAGGCCTGCAACAGCGGCGCCAGGTCCGAAGACTTGTCGATCACCATCTCGCCGGGCATCTCGGCCTGGGTGTCGGCCTCGCTGAACGGGTCGACGAAGGCCAGCAGCTTGCCGCCGCGCAGGACGAACTGGTCGATGGCGTAGAGGGTCTGCTCGGGCAGCTGCTTGGGGTGGACCAGCAGCAGCACCGAGACCTGCTCGGGGATCTGGTCGATATCGCCCTTCAGGCTCTCGATCCAGAACAGCTGGCGGATCTCCTCCATGACCATCCATGGCGGCGTCGGCTGCCGCGCCAGCATGTCGAAGCCGCCGTTGATCTGCAGCCCCGAGAGCACGCCGACCACCGGCCGTTCCGGCTCGGCCAGGCTCTGCACCAGGCGGCTGAGCTCGTACTCGAGGAACTCCTCCTGGTCCAGGGCGAAGAACGGGATGACCTGGGTGTCGCCGCGGGCGTTCTTGCCGGCCAGGCCGAAGTAGATCGAGTCGCCGCCCTGCTGCAGGGGAATGCCTTGCAGGCCGAACTCGGCGGCCTTGTCCTCGTCCTCGGAGAAGGGCTCGGGGTCGATCAGGCGCAGCCTGAGCTTGTCGCCGGCCACGCGCTGGTAGGCCTTGAGCATCTCCTCCACGCGCCTGGCGTAGGTGCGCAGCGCCGGCAGGTCCTTGGCCAGGCCGTCGGAATAGAAGAAGCTCAGTTCGATCGGCTCCTCCAGGCCCCCGAGTATCTGCTCGGTGCCGGCGGACAGGGTGTAGAGCCGCTGCTCGGTCAGGTCCAGGCGGGCGCCGCTCAGGCTCAGGCCGGCGACCAGGTTGAAGGCGAGAAACGCCAGGGCGATGAGCACCAGCCCGGCGCTGGAATACATCAGCTTTTTCATCGGCACGGGCCCTCAGTCGGCTTTCTTCAGGTCGATGACCACCGCGGTCGCGGCCAGCCAGGCGGCGATCAGGGTGAGGAAGTACAGCAGGTCGCGCAGGTCGATCACACCCTTGCTGATGGCCTCGAAACGGGTCAGGAAGCTCAGCGAGGCCACCGCATCCACCAGCCACTGCGGCGCCCAGCCGCTGAAGGCATCGAGCACCATGGGAAAGCCGCTGACGATGAACAGGAAGCACAGGCCCACGGCGAGGATGAAGGCGATCACCTGGTTCTTCGCCAGCGCCGACATGCACGAGCCGATCGCCAGGTAGGCCCCGGCCAGCAGCCAGCTGCCGAGGTAGCCGGTGAGGATGGCGCCGTTGTCCGGCTGGCCCAGGTAGTTGACCGTGACGATCATCGGGAAGGTCAGCAGCAGCGCCAGGCCGGTGAACGCCCAGGCGGCGAGGAACTTGCCGCCGACCGCCTCGAAGCGGCTGATCGGCAGGGTCATCAGCAGCTCGATGGAGCCGGACTTGCGCTCCTCGGCCCACAGGCGCATGGCGATGGCCGGCACCAGGAACAGGTACAGCCAGGGGTGGAAGTTGAAGAACGGCGCGAGGCTGGCCTGGCCGCTCTCGAAGAAGCCGCCCAGGTAGAAGGTGAACACCCCGGACAGCACCAGGAAGATCACGATGAAGACATAGGCCAGCGGCGTGGCGAAATAGCTCGCCAGCTCGCGCTTGCAGATCACCGGTAACTGCGTCATACCACCTCCCCACGGGTCAGGCTGCGGAACACCTCGTCCAGGCGCCCGCGCTCGACGTTCAACTCCTTGACCTTCCAGCCACGCTCGGCGATCAGCCCGTTGACCTGGGGGAAGATCACCTCGCCCGGCCTGGCCAGCACGCTCAGGCCATGCTCGCGGGCGTTCTCCTCCACCCCGGCGACGCCCGGCAAGGCGGCCAGGGCGGCCTGGTCCAGCGGCTCCTCGGCGACCAGGGTCACCGCCTGGTGGTAGCGCGAGCGGCTCTCCAGCTCCAGCGGCGTGCCGTCGGCCAGCAGCCGGCCCTGGGCGATCACCAGCGCGCGGGTGCACACCGCCGTGACCTCCTCGAGGATGTGGGTGGAGATGATGACGATCTTGTCCCGGGCCAGGCCCTGGATCAGCTTGCGCACCTGGTGCTTCTGGTTCGGGTCGAGGCCGTCGGTGGGCTCGTCGAGGATCAGCACCCGCGGATCGTGGAGGATCGCCTGGGCCAGGCCGACGCGGCGCTTGAAGCCCTTGGACAGGGTCTCGATGGACTGCCCCAGGACCTTGTCCAGCTCCACCTGGGCCACCGCCCGGGCCACGCGCTCACGCTTCTGCGTGCCGCGAAAGCCGCGGATCTCGGCGATGAATTCGAGGAAGCCGCGCACCGTCATGTCGCCGTAGCAGGGCGCGCCCTCCGGCAGGTAGCCGATCTGCCGCTGGGCCTGGCGGGTGTCCTTCTGGATGTCGAACCCGAGGATGCTGGCGCTGCCGGAGGTCGGCGCGAGGAAGCCGGTGAGCATCTTCATGGTGGTGGACTTGCCGGCGCCGTTGGGGCCGAGGAAGCCCAACACCTCGCCCGGCTCGACGCGGAAGGACAGGTCGTCCACCGCGCAGTGCTGTGCAAAACGCTTGGTCAGGTTGTTTATCTCGATCATGGCCTCTCACCATTGCGGTAAAGCCTGGCGCGCCGCTCGTGGGCACGAGCCAGGCCTGCAAAAATGCCGCCGCACTATAAGAAGACAGATGCCGGGATTGCAACCGGACAGCGGCCTCGGAAATTTACCGGAGGTTACCGCCGCCAACAGTGGCGTTTAACGATCCAACGGGCTCGACACCGCCAACCCACCGCGATTGAGCACATGGGTGTAGCTCATGGTGGTCTTCACATCCGAGTGCCCCAGCAACTCCTGCACGGTGCGGATGTCCTGGCCGCTTTCCAGCAGGTGCGTGGCAAAGCAATGGCGCAGGGTATGCGGCGAGACCTGCTTGACGATGCCGGCTTCCCCGGCCGCGCGCTTGAAACGCCGCTGAACGCGCTTCTCATCCAGATGATGGCGCCGCACCGCCCCGCTGCGAGGATCGACCGACAACCCGGATGCCGGGAACACATACTGCCACCCCCACTCCACCGGCGCTCGTGGATACTTGCGCGTCAGCGCCAAAGGTAGCCAGACATCACCACGCCCCTGTTCCAGCTCGGCCCTATAGGTAGCAGGCCGTTGAAAAACGTAGGCGAGGCAGGCAAGACAAGGCAAAAACGGCCGAAAAAGCGGAGTTTACGTGCTGTAAATGAGCATTTTTAGGCCGCTTTTAACGCAGTATTGCCAACGCAGGTAGTTTTTCAACGGTCTGATAGCTCGCACCACGGCCAGGTGCCGAAGCAGGGGCTCCAGCAAACGCTGCGGCAGCATGGTGACGCGATCCTTCATGCCCTTGCCATCGCGTATGAGGATTTCGCGGCGCGAGAAGTCCACGTTCTTGACCCGCAAGCGCAGCACTTCCATCAGACGCATGCCTGTGCCGTATAGCAGGCTGCAAACCAGCCAGAGTTCGCCGTCGAGCGCCGCCAGGATTCGACGCACCTCCTCGATCGACAAGACCACGGGCAACCGCTGCGGCTTCTTCGCCCTTACGACATCGGCCAGCCAGGGCAAGTCGAGCGCCAGCACCTCCTTATAAAGAAACAGCAAAGCGGCCAAGGCTTGATTCTGCGTGGATGCCGAAACATTACGCTTAACCGCCAGCTCGCTAAGAAAGGCCTCCACCTCGGCAGCGCCCATATCCCGGGGATGACGATACTGGTGAAAGCGAATAAACCGCTTTACCCACTCGCAATAGACGCACTCGGTACGGATGGAGTAGTGTTTGAGCCGAATTCGCTCACGCATCTGCTCGAGCAGACGAGGCTTGCCGTCCATGGTGTATAACCTCCCCAATCGGTCATCCTGACCGGGAAAACACCAGCCTAGACAGGGAACAGAGATATGACAAGGAAGGTTATCCACCAGTCCCGTTCGGAAAGTTATGCACCAGTAGGTGTCTATTTATAGTTATACACCTTTGCCATCCAGCACCGGCGCTGCCCATGAAAGTCATTTATAAAATCACGTACCCAAATGGCAAAATTTACGTCGACAAAGACCTGACCGGAACGCTAAATTATTTTGGCAGCGCCAACAGCAAACTAATTGAACGTGACTTTACCGCTGAACAAATGCGTGACTTTACAGTTCGCAAGCAAATCCTCTGGGAATCAGAAACGGCAACCGAAAAGGAAGTAAATCTGAAAGAGGTGGAGCTTATTAAAGAGCTAGAGGCAAACAACCCAAGCATCGGTTATAACCAATGGCCAAAATTCAAGGCCACCGTGCAGGCAGGCGTATAACATGTGGTTCAAGCCGTTCGCTTCGCTCACTCGGGACCGGCTAAAGCCGGCCCCTTAACCAAACGTTGAGGCTGTAGAAAAGCCTACTGCCCCCCAATCCGCTGGCTGATGATCTCCAGCTCATTCAATCGCAGGGAGGTGCGGGGCGATGCCGCGGTTCAAGGCCGTTCACAAGGGACTGAAACTGCTCCCAATCGACTTCGACAAGCAGCTGCTGCCTGGCACCTTCGAGCACGCCCTGTGCTACCTGGTCGATCACGAACTGGATCTGTCCGACTTCCACGGCCGTTACCGCAACAGCGTCGAAGGCGCCCCGGCCTATGATCCAGCGGTGCTGCTGAAGATCGTCCTGCTGGCCTACAGCCGCGGCATCATCAGCAGTCGCCAGATGGAAGCGGCGTGCCGCGAGCATGTGCTATTCATGGCGGTGTCCGGCGACAGCCAGCCGCACTTCACCACCCTCGCCCAGTTCGTTTCCCGCATGGGCGAGCTGGCCGCCAAGCTGTTCGCCCAGGTGCTCGCGGTCTGCGACCGCCAGGGTCTGATCGGCCGCGAGATGTTCGCCATCGACGGGGTCAAACTGCCGAGCAACGCCAGCAAGGCCAGGAGCGGCACCCGCGCAGACTTCCTGCGCCAGGCCGAGAAGATGGAAAGGGCCGCTGCGGCCATGATCGAACGGCAGCGCCAGTGCGATAAGCAGCCCGAGGCCGAAGAGGCGCGAGCGGCCCGTAAGCTAGAACGGCTGCAGGCCGATGCACGCCAGTTGCGCGCCTGGCTCCAGGACAACCCCGAGGATCGTAAGGGCGCCAAGGGCCGGGTCAACCTGTCCAACCGCACCGATAACGAGTCGGCCAAGATGGCCACCGGCAAGGGCGTGATCCAGGGTTATACCGGGGTCGCCACCGTGGATGAGAAGGCGCAGATCATCGTCGATGCCCAGGCCCATGGCACCGGCTCGGAGCAGGCGCTGCTCGAACCTGTCATCGAAGCGACAGCCCCACTGCGCAACGCCGGCACCTGCTATACCGCCGACGCCGGTTACCACAGCCGCAAGGCGCTGGAGAAACTGGAGGCCGATGGCATCGCCGCCTTCATTCCCGACAACGGCTACCGCAAGCGAGACGAGCGTTATGCCGGGCAGGAACGCCACACCGAGAAGCCTGACCCGCTGTGGGACAAAAGCGCCAAGCCTGTCAGCAGCCGCTGCTACACCCCGACCGACTTCCACTTCGATCCGCAGCATAAGACCTGCATCTGCCCGGCCGGCAAAACGCTGTACGGCAACGGCAATCACTGCCTGATCAAGGGCCAGCCGGCGATCAAGTTCAAGGGCGCGCTGCGCGACTGCCTGAGCTGCCTGCAACGCCAGCAGTGCCTGCGCACGCCGGAGAAAACTGCTGCGCGGCAAGTAGCTTTCTTCCTGCCGAAGGCCGAGCCGGACAATGCCCTGATCCGCATGCGTCGGCGCATCGACAGCGACGCCGGCCGCAGGATGATCACCCGGCGCTTCGCCACCGTGGAGCCGGTGTTCGGCAACCTGCGCCACAACAAGCGCCTGGACCGCTTCAGCCTGCGCGGCCGGGAACAGGTGGATGGCCAGTGGAAGCTCTACTGCATCACCCACAACATCGAAAAACTGGCGAATCGCGGAGCCTGGGCATGAATGGCTCACCCCGCAGAGCAGCCTTGAGACCCTCCAGTGCCCCGACGCAGGTCACAGGACGGCCCAAACAACCTCAACAGCCCAAAAAACACCGCACCTCGATACCTACCCGACTTCTTCAGAAAAGTGCGGTGAGGACCGAGGAGCGAGGTGTTTTTGGGGTTTTTCTACAGTTCCGTTAGAGGGAAACATGCGAGCAGTACGCTGGCTACAGACACTCTTTGCCATACTCTCGATTCCTTGCTTGCTGGGCTGGATAATTATCACCCTAGCTGCCGTAACACATCTACCCGAAACTATCGAAACCTTAGCGGCCTCCGAGTCCGTCTTTAAACTCCTTAAAGGTCTAGCAACCACTTTGTTAGCCTCAATCGTTATCGCTCTTGGTTGGTGGGGCTGGCACTCTCTATGGTGGGCGTATCTTTTTTACCCACCTTTAGCCCGCAGATATCCCAAATGGGTTACATTGGGCAATATTGCTGGAGCCAGCATCGTCTTAATTCATCTCGCATTTCTCTTAACTTACTCACGACCAATCAGCTTAAAATTAATTGAACTGCCCGAGGCGACATCTCATTTTTCTCCTTTATTTCTTCTATTTGGTGGAGCCCCACTTCTCCTACTATCCACTAACTTATTAGCAGCTCACCATCAAAGAAAATCACTATGTGCGCACAGCCTCTAACATGTGATTCAAATCGTTCGCCTCGCTCACTGGGACGGGCTAAAGCCCCCTTAACCAAACATCAGGAGATACAAGTGTTTACACTAGGTATCGTTGGCTGGCTATCCATGATGGCAGTTCCGCTTTTTCTATTCTATTTACTACTAGCTTTAATATTATCGATATCAGTATTTATTATAAACAGATCAGCCAACTCCATCCGACTCAACGTTACTTCTTTTCCTCTAGTCGGATATACAAGCCTTGCATGGCTAACCAGCGTTGGCTTACTCCTTCTGGCATCCATCCTAAATTATAAATTTACGCACTATTCGGGAGATACAATTCTTAAACTCTACCCTATAACACAGCAGACTGCAGGAGCTTTCATTTTTTATCTGCTATGCAAATCATGCCTTGTTAAAAAGACGGGAAAGCCAGAACTAAGCAGTTCAAAGCGACACCTATTATCTGCAGGAATCGCGGCGATTCCAACTGCCACTATTGTTTTGGGAGGTAGCATATGGCACCTACTTCGACAATCTCCTAACTAGTGGTATATGGACACTCCCCACAAGCAGTGAGCAATCGCTTTTCAAGCCTGTCGTCAGTGCGGTTGCATTCGTATATCCGGCCTGTTGTGGGCAGTCATGCCCCGGCCACTCTGTAGTTCGCGCAGCGGGGACCAAGCGTTCAAACGATCGCGAAGATCAGCATTGTTATCGGCCTTGCTCCGCTGCAGGACTCGCCTGTTCCGACAGTGCTTTGCTCTCAGCACAACCACAGGTAAACCTTGATTCCCGCCTTGTCCCCCCGCCGTCAGGCGGGCCTGGCCTGGGCCAAGACGTTTTGCCCGCCGCCCGCCCTTGCGGCACACTAGCGCCCTTCCCGAGCAAGTGCTCGTTTTAACCCAGCCAGCAGACCCCGTATGACCCGCTCCCCGTTCCACCGCTTCGTGTTCGGCACCCTGCGCCGCCTGCTGTACCTCTGGGTACGCTCGGAAACCATCAACCAGTCCGCCTTCGGCCTCAGGCTCGACCGCAGCAAGCCGGTGTTCTTCGTCCTGCAGCAGCCGTCGCTGAGCGACCTGGCGGTGGTCGATACGGAGTGCCGCAAGGCCGGGCTGCCGCGCCCGGTGCTGCCGGTCCGGGTCGGTGATCTGCAGGAGCCGGCGGCCTTCTTCTACCTGACTCCGGAGCCGGACTGGCTCGGCCGCCAGGACAAGCGCGGCAGCTCGCCGACCCTGGCCCGCCTGGTCGCGGCGCTGAGCCAGCAGGCCGTCGACGATGCCCAGATCGTCCCGGTCAGCGTGTTCTGGGGGCAGTCGCCGGACCGCGAGACCAGTGCCTGGAAGCTGCTGTTCGCCGACAGCTGGGCGGTCACCGGGCGCCTGCGCCGGCTGGTCAGCATCCTCATGCTCGGGCGCAAGACCCGGGTGCAGTTCTCCGCCCCCATCCAGCTGCGCGCGCTGGTGGAGCAGGACAAGGGCCACGAGCGCACCCTGCGCATGGTCCAGCGCATGCTGCGGGTGCACTTCCGCCAGCAGAAGGCCGCGGTGATCGGCCCGGACCTTTCGCACCGGCGCAACCTGGTCAAGGGCCTGGTGCACGGCCCGCTGGTACGCCAGGCCATCGCCGAACAGGCCGAGCGCGAGCACATCGCGCCGGACAAGGCCGAGGCCCAGGCCCTGCGCTACGGCAACGAGATCGCCTCGGACTACGCCTACACCGCCATCCGCTTCCTCGAGCTGGTGCTCAGCTGGTTCTGGAACAAGATCTACGACGGCATCCGGGTCAACCACATCGAAGGGGTGCAGGACGTCGCCCAGGGCCACGAGGTGATCTACGTGCCCTGCCACCGCAGCCACATCGACTACCTGCTGCTGTCCTACCTGCTGTTTCGCCACGGCCTGACGCCGCCGCACATCGCCGCCGGCATCAACCTCAACATGCCGATGATCGGCGGCCTGCTGCGCCGCGGCGGGGCCTTCTTCATGCGCCGCAGCTTCAAGGGCAACCCGCTCTATACCGCGGTGTTCAACGAATACCTCTACACCCTGTTCAGCAAGGGCTTCCCGGTCGAGTACTTCGTCGAGGGCGGGCGCTCGCGCACCGGGCGCATGCTCCAGCCGAAGACCGGCATGCTGGCCATCACCCTGCGCAGCTTCCTGCGCAGCCACCGCCTGCCGGTGGTCTTCGTGCCGGTATACATCGGCTACGAGCGGGTGCTGGAGGGCCGCACCTACCTGGGCGAGCTGCGCGGGGCGAGCAAGAAGAAGGAGTCGATCTTCGACATCTTCAAGGTCATCGGTGCGCTCAAGCAGCGCTTCGGCCAGGTCTGGGTGAACTTCGGCGAGCCGCTCAAGCTGGCCGAGTTCCTCGACCAGCAGCAGCCGGACTGGCGTACCCAGGACTATGCCGGGCAGTTCCGCCCGGCCTGGCTGAACCAGGCCACCCAGCGCCTCGGCGCGCGGGTGGCGCAGCGCCTCAACGAGGCGGCGGCGGTCAACCCGGTCAATCTGGTGGCCCTGGCGCTGCTCTCCACCAGCAAGCTGGCCCTGGACGAACCCGCCCTGGCGCGGGTGCTCGACCTCTACCTGGCACTGCTGCGCGCCGTGCCCTACTCGCCACACTGCACCCTGCCGGAGGGCGACGGCCAGGCGCTGATCGACTATGTGCAGGGCATGGCGCTGGTCGCCGAACAGCGCGACGCCCTGGGCAAGATCCTCTACCTGGACGAGCACAACGCGGTGCTGATGACCTACTACCGCAACAACGTGCTGCACATCTTCGCCCTGCCGGCGCTGCTGGCGAGCTTCTTCCAGAGCAGCGCGCGGATCAGCCGCGAGCAGATCCTGAGCTTCACCCGGGCGCTCTACCCCTACCTGCAGGCCGAGCTGTTCATCCGCTGGGAAGCGGAAGAACTGGAGACCGTGGTCGATCAGTGGCTGGCCGCCTTCGTCGAGCAGGGCCTGCTCAGGCTAGAAGGCGACGTCTATGTGCGGCCGGCGCCGAGTTCACGCCAGTTCGTCCTGCTGACCCTGCTGTCGCGGGCCATCGCCCAGACCCTGCAGCGCTTCTACATGGCCATCGCCCTGCTGCTCAACGCCGGGCAGAACCTGATCGGCGCCGAGGAACTGGAAGACCTGTGCACGGTGATGGCCCAGCGCCTGTCGATCCTGCATGGCCTCAATGCCCCGGAGTTCTTCGACAAGAGCCTGTTCCGCCACTTCATCCAGACCCTGCAGGACCAGGGCGTGCTGCTGCAGGACGCGGCCGGCAAGCTCGGCCACCATCCGAAGCTCGGCGAGCTGGTCGAAGGCGCCGCCAAGCGCGTGCTGCCGGCCGAGCTGCGCCTGTCGATCCGCCAGGTGGCGCAGGAACGCGGCGAGCAGCCGGAACGCCCTTGACTCGCCGCACGGCGCGGCGGGCCGGCGTGCCGGTTTGCGCCGGCACGCCGCTCCGCTAAGCTCGACCCATGACCTCCGCATAAGGAACGCCCCATGTTGCGCCTCTCCACACTGGTCGCCGGCCTGGCCCTGTCCGCCAGCGCCTTCGCCCTGTCGCTCGCCGACCTGACCCAGCAGGATGCCAGCGGCGGCCTCAAGGATGCGCTGATCCAGGGTGCCCAGCTGGCGGTCAAGCAACTGGGTGCCCCCGGCGGCTTCAGCGACGACCCGGCGGTACGCATCGAGCTGCCGGGCAACCTCGGCAAGGCGGCCAAGACCATGAAGCTGATGGGCATGGGCAGCCAGGTCGAGGCCCTGGAGCTGAGCATGAACCGCGCCGCCGAGGCCGCCGTGCCCGAGGCCCAGGCGCTGCTGGTGGACGCGGTGCAGAAGATGACCGTGGAGGACGCCAAGGGCATCCTCGGCGGCCCCCAGGACTCCGCCACCCAGTACCTGGACCGCAGCAGCCGCGAGCAGATTCGCGCGCGCTTCCTGCCGATCGTCAAGCAGGCCACCGACCGGGTCGGCCTCGCCCAGCAGTACAACGCCTTCGCCGGCCAGGCGGCGAACTTCGGCATGCTCGAGGCGAAGAACGCCAGCATCGAAGGCTATGTCGCCGAACAGGCGCTGGACGGCCTGTTCGCCATGATCGCCCGGCAGGAAGCCAGCATCCGCCAGAACCCGGCGGGGGCGGCCACCAGCCTGGCGAAGAAGGTCTTCGGCGCGCTGTAGCGGCGACCGACGCGCAGTGAAAAGCCCGGCCTTCGCCGGGCTTTTCACTGCGCCCATGGCTGACCTCATATCACCCATGAGCTGAACAGGCATCCTTTGCCAGGGACCGCCTCGCTGCGTTTAATAGGGTCCACAGAGGGCCGCTCCGCCGCCCCGAACTCCCGGCCCCGCACGGGCCATCCTCGAGGAATTCCGCCATGCCGCTCGGCAAATCGCTCGCCACCTGGTGCCAGGACTATCCGCTGATCGCCCAGCTGATCGCGCTGCAACCCCTCAGCTGGTTCAACCCGGCGATTGCGCCGGCCGCCGAGGCCCTGGGCGATGTCGGCCTGAGCCGGGCCGACGTGCATGATGCCAGCGCACGCCTGGCCCGCTTCGCCCCCTATATCGCCCGGGCCTTCCCCGAGACCGCGGCCAGTGGCGGCATCATCGAGTCGCCGCTCCGCCCCCTGGCGCAGATGCAGGCGGCGCTGGCCGAGCGCCACGGCCTGGAGCTCGCCGGGGCGCTGTGGCTCAAGCAGGACAGCCACCTGCCGATCTCCGGCTCGATCAAGGCCCGCGGCGGCATCTACGAGGTGCTCAAGCACGCCGAGACGCTGGCCCTGGGCGCCGGCCTGCTGGGCCTCGAGGACGACTACGCGACGCTCGACGGCGAGGCGGCGCGGGCCTTCTTCGGCCGCCACAGGATCGCCGTCGGTTCCACCGGCAACCTCGGCCTGTCGATCGGCATCATCGGCGCGCGCCTGGGCTTCCAGACCACGGTGCACATGTCGGCCGATGCCCGCCAGTGGAAGAAGGACAAGCTGCGCGCCCATGGCGTCACGGTGGTCGAATACGCCAGCGACTATGGCGTCGCGGTGGCCGAGGGACGCCGCCAGGCCGACGCCGACCCGCTCTGCCACTTCGTCGACGACGAGAACTCCCCCGACCTGTTCCTCGGCTATGCGGTGGCCGCCGAGCGCCTCAAAGAGCAGCTGCACGCCGCCGGCATCCGCGTCGACGCCGAACACCCGCTGTTCGTCTACCTGCCCTGCGGCGTCGGCGGCGGTCCCGGCGGGGTGGCCTTCGGCCTCAAGCTGGCGTTCGGCGACACGGTGCACTGCCTGTTCGCCGAGCCGACCCACTCGCCCTGCATGCTGCTCGGGGTGCATACCGGCCAGCACGAGCGGCTGGCGGTGCAGGACTTCGGCATCGACAACCGCACCGCCGCCGACGGCCTGGCGGTCGGCCGCCCGTCCGGTTTCGTCGGCCGCGCCCTGCAGCGGCTGATCGACGGCTACTACACGGTCGACGACGACGAGCTGTTCCGCCTCCTGGCGCTGCTGGAAGAGCGCGAGGGCCTGCGCCTGGAGCCCTCGGCCCTGGCCGGGATGCCGGGCATGCTCCGGGTGCTGGACGAGCGCCAGGGCTATCGCGCGCGCCTGGGCCTGACAGCCGCGCGGCTGGCCCGGGCCTGCCACCTGGTGTGGGCCACCGGCGGCAGCATGGTGCCCGAGGCGGAGATGGCCGCCTACCTGAACCAGGGCCGGGGGCTGCTGCAGGCCGAGCGCGCCTGAGCCCGCCTGCCCGCCGTCACGAGGATGCCGCCATGCCGAACCTGCCACCGCGCCTCGGCGCCGGGCTCAACAGCAGCCAGTTCGCCAACCTCTACACCTTCCAGGCCGCCGCGCGGCACCTGAGCTTCGCCCGCGCCGCCGCGGAGCTGTGCCTGACCCCGAGCGCCGTCAGCCACCGCATCGCCCGCCTGGAACGGGGCCTGGGCTTGCGCCTGTTCCAGCGCCTGCCGCGGCAGATCCGCCTGAGCGAGGATGGCGAACGCATCTTCGCCATCCTCCAGGCGGCCCTCGGCGAACTGCGCGAGGCCTTGCAGCAGGCCCCGGGCGCGCAGGTCGCCGGGCCGCTGACGGTGTACGTGCGGCCCTCCCTCGCCGAGTGCTGGCTGGTGCCGCGCCTGGCCGAGTTCACCAGCCGCCACCCGCAGATCGCCCTGGATATCCGGGTGGGCAATGCCCGCATCGATTTCCGCAGCCAGCACATCGACCTGGCCCTGTGCTACAGCCAGGGCGAGTACCCCGGCCTGGTCGCCCGGCGGCTGATGGACGAGCGCCTCGCCCCGGTGTGCAGCCCCGCCTACGCCCGCCAGCACGGCCTGCTGGACGACCCCGGCAACCTGCGCCACTGCACCCTGCTGCACGACGCCCAGGCCTGGGACGACGCCGCCTTCGACGCCGAGTGGCGACTGTGGGCGGCGCAGCAGACGCCGGCGCTCGAGCTGCCGCGGCGCAGCCTCAGCTTCGACCGCTCCGACCTCTGCGCCCTGGCCGCCAGCCACCACGCCGGCATTGCCATGGGCCGCTACCAGCTGGTGCGCGAGCGCATCGCCCGCGGCGAACTGCTGCTGCCGCTCGGCGGCTTCAGCCCGCCCGGGCGCTGCGCCTACTACCTGGTACACCCGGCGCGCGAGCCGCTGCCCATGCGCCTGCAGCTGTTCATCGACTGGCTGCAGCAGTGCGCGGCGCCAGGCCCCGGGCCGGAGTGCATGCCGACGTGACCCGGCAGCCGAGCGCCCAATAGGAAAGCCAGCGCCATGAACAAGCCAGACGCTGGCGTCTGGCGTGGCGACAACCGCGCCGCCCATTCAGCCCGGCTGCGGCTCGTCCTCCCGGACCCGGAACCAGGCCGCGTACAGCGCCGGCAGGAACAGCAGGGTCAGGGCCGTGGCGACGATCAGGCCGCCCATGATGGCCACCGCCATGGGGCCGAAGAAGATGCTGCGCGACAAGGGGATCATCGCCAGCACCGCCGCCAGGGCGGTCAGCACGATGGGCCGGAAGCGCCGCACCGTGGCCTCGATGATCGCCTGCCAGCGATCCAGGCCGGCGGCGATGTCCTGCTCGATCTGATCGACCAGGATCACCGAGTTGCGCATGATCATCCCGGACAGGGCGATGGTGCCGAGCATGGCGACGAAGCCGAACGGCTGGCGGAAGATCAGCAGGAACAAGGTCACGCCGATCAACCCCAGCGGCGCGGTGAGGAACACCATGGCCGAGCGCGAGAAGCTCTTGAGCTGCAGCATCAGCAGGGTCAGCACCACCACGACGAACAGCGGCACCCCGGCGTTCACCGACTTCTGCCCGCGGGCCGAGTCCTCCACCGTGCCGCCGACGTCCAGCAGGTAGCCGTCCGGCAAGGTGGCGCGGATCGGCTCCAGGGTCGGCAGGATCTGCTTGACCAGGCTGACCGGCTGCTCCTTGCCGTAGATGTCGGCGCGCACGGTGACGGTCGGCAGGCGGTTGCGGTGCCAGATCACCCCCTCCTCGAAGCCGTACTCGAGCAGGGCGACCTGCGCCAGCGGCACCCGCCGGCCGCTGTCGGTGGGCACCGCCAGGCTCGGCAGCAGGCCCAGCTGCTGACGCTCGCCCGGAGTGCCGCGCAGGAGGATCTCGATCAGCTCGTTGCCCTCGCGGTAGTGGCTCACCGGCGCACCGGTCAGCGAGCTCTGCAGGAAGCGCGACAGGTCGGCGGTGCTCACCCCCAGGGCGCGGGCGCGCTCCTGGTCGATGTTCAGGCGCACCACCTTGCTCGGCTCCTCCCAGTCCAGGTGCACGTTGACCACGTGGGGGTTGTCGCGCACCTTGTCCGCCACCTGGCGGGCCAGGGCGCGGACCTCGTCGATGTGCTCGCCGGACACGCGGAACTGCACCGGGTAGCCCACCGGCGGACCGTTCTCCAGGCGCGAGATGCGCGTGCGCAGGGTCGGGAACTCCTGGTTCAGGGTGTCGATCAGCCAGCTGCGGATCTGCTCGCGGTCCTCGATGCTTTTCGCCAGGACCACGAACTGGGCGAAGCTGGCAGCCGGCAGCTGCTGGTCCAGGGGCAGGTAGAAGCGCGGCGAGCCGGTGCCGACGTAGGCCACGTAGTTGTCGATGCCCTCGCGCTCGGCGAGCAGCTGCTCGAAACGCTTGACCTGGGCCTCGGTGGCGCTCAGCGAGGCGCCCTCGCCCAGCTTGAAGTCGACCATCAGTTCCAGGCGCCCGGAAGCCGGGAAGAACTGCTGCGGCACGAAGCGGAACAGCGCGATGGCGGCGACGAACAGGGCCAGGGTCAGCAGGATCACCGTCTTGCGCCGGCGCACGCACCAGCCCACCAGCCGCCGCACGCGCTGGTAGAAGGGCGTGGCGTAGGGATCGTGGCCCTGCTCGCTGCCGCCGTGCCTGGCCGCATGCAGCTTGGCCAGGTCCGGCAGCAGCTTGGCGCCCAGGTAGGGCACGAAGACCACCGCGGCGATCCACGACACCACCAGGGCGATGGTCACCACCTGGAAGATCGAGCGGGTGTACTCGCCGGTGCCGGACTGGGCGGTGGCGATCGGCAGGAAGCCGGCGGCGGTGATCAGGGTGCCGGTGAGCATGGGAAAGGCGGTGCTGCTCCAGGCGTAGCTTGCCGCCTTGAGGCGGTCGTAGCCCTGCTCCATCTTGATCGCCATCATCTCCACCGCGATGATCGCGTCGTCCACCAGCAGGCCCAGGGCCAGCACCAGGGCGCCGAGGGAGATCTTGTGCAGGCCGATGTCCAGGTAGTACATGGCGGCGAAGGTCATCGCCAGCACCAGGGGGATCGACAGCGCCACCACCAGGCCGGTGCGCAGGCCCAGGGAGAAGAAGCTCACCAGCAGCACGATGATCAGCGCCTCGGTGAGCACCTGGACGAACTCGCCCACGCCGGTCTTCACCGCGGCCGGCTGGTCGGACACCTTGCGCAGCTGCATGCCCGCCGGCAGGGTCTCCTGCAGGCGGGCGAACTCGCCCTCCAGGGCCTCGCCCAGCACCAGGATGTCGCCGCCGCTCTTCATCGACACCGCCAGGCCGATGGCGTCCTCGGCCATGAAGCGCATGCGCGGCGCCGGCGGATCGTTGAAGCCGCGCTTGACCTCGGCCACGTCGCCGATGCGGAAGGTGCGCTCGGCCACCCGAATGGGGAAGTCGCGGATCTGCTCGACCGACTCGAAGCGCCCACTCACCCGCAGCTGCACGCGGTCGCTGGCGGTCTCGAAGAAGCCCGCGGTGCTCACCGCGTTCTGCTCGTCCAGCGCCTGCTGCACCACCCCCAGGGGCAGGCCGAGGGTGGCCAGCTTGGTGTTGGACAGCTCGATCCAGATCTTCTCGTCCTGCAGGCCGAGCAGCTCCACCTTGCCGACGTCCTTGACCCGCTGCAGCTGCAGCTGGATGCGGTCGGCGTAGTCCTTGAGCACGGCGTAGTCGAAGCCCTCGCCGGTCAGCGCGTAGATGTTGCCGAAGGTGGTGCCGAACTCGTCGTTGAAGAAGGGCCCCTGGACGCCCTGGGGCAGGGTGTGGCGGATGTCGCCGACCTTCTTGCGCACCTGGTACCAGAGCTCGGGGATGTCCGCCGAATGCATGGAATCGCGGGCGACGAAGGTGACCTGGGACACGCCGGGCCGCGAGAAGGAGACGATCTTGTCGTACTCGCCGGTCTCCATCAGCTTCTTCTCGATGCGCTCGGTGACCTGACGCGACACCTCCTCGGCCGTCGCCCCCGGCCAGTTGGTGCTGACCACCATGGCCTTGAAGGTGAACGGCGGGTCCTCGCTCTGCCCCAGCTTGGTGTAGGACAGGGCGCCGACCACGGCCAGCAGCAGCATGATGTAGAGGACGATCTGGCGGTTGTGCAGCGCCCAGGCGGAGAGGTTGAAACCCATGGGGACTACTCCTTGGCCGCCAGCTTGACCGCACGGTTGTCGCGGTCGACCGGGCGCACCTGCTGGCCCTCGCGCAGCACCTGGACGCCGGCGGCCACCACCCAGTCGCCGGCCTGCAGGCCCTCGAGCACCGGCACGCTGCCCTCGCCATAGGCACCGATGCGCACCGGCGTGCGCTTGAGAGTCGCGTCGTTCGGGTCGACCACCCAGACGTAGGGCCGTCCCTGCTCGGCGCTCAGCGCCGACAGCGGCACCGCCAGCGCCACCTCGCCGTCATGGGCGATGAACACCCGGGCGCTCTGCCCCAGCTCGGCCGGCACCTGGCCCTGGGTGAAGGCCACCCGGGCGGCGAAGGTGCGCGACTGCGGGTCGGCCGCCGGGGCCATCTCGCGGATGCGTCCGGGGAAGCGCTGGCCCGGCTGCGACCACAGCTCGACCTGCACCGCCTGGCCGACCCTGAAGCGCTCGAAGGCCTGCTCCGGCAGGCTGATCAGCACCTCGCGCTCGCCGTCGGCGGCCAGGGTGAAGACGCCCTGCCCGGCCGCCACCACCTGGCCGACCTCGGCCATGCGCCGGGCGATCACGCCGTCCTGGGAGGCGCGCAGCACCGCGTAGCCGGCCTGGTTGCGAGCCACGTCGAACTCGGCCTTGACCTGCTTGAGGCGGGCCTCGCCCGAGCGGAACAGGTTCTCGGCATTGTCGTACTGCGAGCGGCTGACCAGCTGGCGGGCCAGCAGCTTCTGGTAGCGGTCGCGCTCGGCGCGCACCAAGCGCAGGTTGGCCTCGGCCGCGGCGACCTGGGCACGCATGGCTTCCAGCTGCAGGCGCACGTCCTGGGGGTCCAGCTCGGCCAGCGGCTGGTCCTTCTTGACCTGGTCGCCGACCTCGACCAGGCGCTTGCTCACCTTGCCGCCGATGCGGAACGCCAGCTCCGGCTCCAGGCGCGCGCGCACCTCGCCGGGGTAACTGTCCGTCAGCTCGGCGGCCGGCTGGGGCTGGACCACCAGGGCCGGACGAATGGTCGACGCCACCGGCTCGCCATTGCCACAGGCGGCGAGCAGGGCGATTAAACTGGCGGGCACTGTAACGGACAGGACATGACGCAACATGATCGAAGACCTTTCGCCAAGGTTTGGAATATTTGTACTGCCGGGTATAGTAAAAATAGCAAACTCGCCAGTCCAGTATTAAAAGCCACCAATGCCTAAGCAAATGTTGCCGCCCAGCGGCCCCGGCCGCCCGAAAGACCTCACCAAGCGCCAGGCCATCCTCGATGCGGCGAAGAACCTGTTCCTCAGCAAGGGCTACGACGGCAGCAGCATGGACGCCATCGCCGCCGAAGCCGGGGTGTCGAAGCTGACGGTGTACAGCCACTTCACCGACAAGGAGACGCTGTTTTCCGCGGCGATCAAGGCCAAGTGCCAGGAACAGCTGCCCGAACTGCTGTTCGAGCTCGGGGACGACGCGCCGCTCGACAGCGTGCTGCTGAACATCGCCCGCGGCTTCCATCGCCTGATCAACAGCCGCGAATCGATCGAGCTGCACCGGGTGATGGTCAGCCTGGGCGCCCAGGACCCCAAGCTGTCGCGGATCTTCTACGAGGCCGGGCCGCAGCGCGTGCTGCAGGAGATGGAGCACCTGCTGCGTCAGGCCGACCGCGCCGGCAAGCTGCGCATCGACGAGCCGCTGGAGGCGGCCGACCAGTTCTTCTGCCTGGTCAAGGGCGGCGCCAACTTCCGCCTGCTGATCGGCTGCGGCGAACCGCAGCAGGGGGCGGACGCCGAAGCGCACATCGCCAAGGTGGTGGCGATGTTCATGCGGGCCTACCGGCCCGACTGATCAGGCCTTGCCCAGGGACTTCTTCGGGTAGATGTCGTAGCGGCTGGACTTGCCCTCCAGGACATAGCCGGGCTTGGCGCCGGCGACGGCCGGTGCCTTGCGCGGGCGCTTGACCACCACCCGGTGGCTGGCCAGCTCCAGGGCTGCGGCGAGCAGGGCCGGGGCATCCAGGTCGTCGCCGACGAAGGGCCGGAACAGGCGCATCTCCTTCTTCACCAGGGCGCTCTTGTCCCGGTGGGGAAACATCGGGTCGAGGTAGATCACCTGGGGCGGTTCTTCCGGCCAGGCCGCCAGCAGCTCGATGGCGTTGCCGGCCAGCAGGCGCATGCGCGCGACGATCGGCGCCACCTCGGCATCGGCGGCGGCCCGCGCCAGGCCGTCTTCCAGCAGGGCGGCGATCAGCGGCTGGCGCTCGATCAGGGTCACCGCGCAGCCCAGGCTGGCCAGGACGAAGGCGTCGCGGCCCAGGCCGGCGGTGGCATCCAGCACCCGCGGGCGCACGCCCGGCTGCATGCCCACGGCCTTGGCGATCATCTGCCCGCTGCCGCCGCCGAACTGGCGGCGATGGGCCTGCGCGCCCTCGACGAAATCCACCCGCACCGGCCCCGGGGCCTGGGGCCCCAGCTCGACCAGCTGCAGCCCCGCCTCGCCCAGCTGCAGGGCGAACTCGGCCTCGCCGGCCAGCGGCAGGCCGAGGCGCGCGGCCCAGGCCGCGGCGGCCTCGTCCAGGTGGGTGGCCAGGGCCTCCATGCGAATGCGGGCGGTGGGCTGTTCGTCACTCATGGCAATCACGCTCGATACCGTTCAACTCGGCCGCGCGGCGGCCGATAACCAATTGGGCCCGGCATTCTGCCAGACCCGCCCCCGTCCAGCCGCAGCGAGTTCGCCATGCTCACCGGCCTTGCGCCCCTGCATCCTTCGCTGCCCGCCGGCGGCAGCCCCGTCCAGCCCCAGCAGTGCGGCGCAGGTGCGCGGCTATGTGGACTTCCAGCTGCTGCTCAGCCGCCTGCTGCCCGGACCGCTGGCGCTGGCGGCGCGGGCCGGCGCCGACGACGCGCAGCCGCAGGGCGCCGAGGGCGTCGAGCCGGACCCGGAACATGGGCGCTTCCTCGCCCGCCTGCAGCTGGAGCTGGGCGAACGCCTCCAGGCCGACCCGCGGCGCGTCGATCCCCTGCACCTGGCCCTACTGGCCGACGCCTGCGAGGCCTGCGGCCGGGTCGCGGCGCCCCCGTCACTGCCGGAGCTGCCGCCAGCAGGCGGCCGCTGAGTCGCTTCAGCGACCGGGCTGCTTGGCCGCGCGGAACTTGCCCGGAGCGATATCGAAGAACTCGCGAAAACAGCGGCGGAAGTGGGAGATGCTGACGAAGCCGCTGGCCACGGCGATCTCGGCCATGGACTTGTTGGTCTGCTGCAGCAGTTGGCGCGCGCGGGTCAGGCGCAGTTCCAGGTAGTAGCGCGACGGGGTGGCGTTGACGTGGCGGCAGAACAGGCGCTCCAGGTGGCGCCGGGAGATGCCCACGCACTCGGCGATCTCATCCACCACCAGGGGTTCGTCGATGTTGGCGTGCATCAGTTCCAGGGCCAGCTTCAGGGCCTGGGGCAGGGTCGGGTCGTAGTCCACCGCCACCACCGACACGTCCATCACCTCGCGCATCTTGTCGCAGCTGAGCACCTCCTCCACCGCGCTGACCAGCTGCGCGCCGCCGCTGCGCTGCACCACCTCGAGCATCATGCCCAGGGAGCTGTTGGCGCCGGCGCAGCTGATCCGCTCGCGGTCGACCACATGGGCATGGCTGGAGAGCTTAACCTGGGGGAACAGCTCGGCCATCATCGCCCGCCCGTCCGGGTGGAAGGCGCACTCGTAGCCGTTGAGCAGGCCGGCCTCGGCGATGAAGTAGGCGCCGTTCCACAGCCCGCCGAGCACGGCGCCGGCGGCCTCGGCCGAGCGCAGCTTGGCGCGCAGCAGCGGCTCGCCCTGCAGGCGCACGCGAAAACCGCCGCAGACCACCAGGATATCCAGGCGCTTCTCCTCCAGCTCGGCGAGCTGGCAGCCTGCGGAGATGGCGATGCCCAGGTCGCTGACCACCAGCTCGCTGGCGCCGACCACCAGCACCTCGAACAGCGGCGTCGAGCACATCAGGTTGGCGGTGACCAGGGCGTCCACCGCGCCGGTGAAGGCCATCATCGAGAAGTGTTCCTGCAGCACGAAGGCCACCCGACGGGGCGGCAGCGAAGGCTCCGCGCTGACCATCTTGTCGAGGTGGGCCAAATTCTTGTTCTTCAATACGCTCTCGAAGGACGATCTCATCTCACAACCCGGTCAGACGCTAAGCCATGTGGTTATTCTAGTTATGCGGGCCCGCGTCCCAGTGCTGCCGGGGCGCGGAGGCCGTCAGCATACCCTGCTCCCTCGGCCATTCCGCGAAAAAAATGTCGATGTAAATGACATGTAACGGGCGCATTACAAGCTGATACAGCACGCGGCAAGGCGGTTCACATCGGCTTGCTAGGTTGAATCCTCCAAGAACTACAAAAAAGATCGCCGGCTTCGCAAGGCGATCGCCCCTGGAGGAAGCACGTGAACCGCAACGACAACAATCGACCGTCTCTCATCCTCGCCCTGATCCCCATCGTCCTGACGCTCGGGGTACTCGGCATCCAGCTCTTCTACTACGGCGACTTCACCCCCCACGTTCCCCTGGCCATCGGCCTGGCCATCACCGCGCTGATCGGCTGGTTCCAGGGCTACCGCTGGAAGGACATCGAAGAAGGCTCGCTGCACGTGGTGTCCATCGGCCTGCAGTCCATCGGCATCCTCATCGTGGTCGGCATGATCATCGGCACCTGGATCGCCAGCGGCACCGTACCGCTGATGATCTATGGCGGCCTCAAACTGCTCTCGCCCGAGCTGTTCCTTGCCGTCGCCATGCTGATGTGCGCGGTGGTGTCCGTGTCGCTCGGCACCTCATGGGGCACGGTGGGCACCGTCGGTCTGGCCTTGATGGGTATTGGCGCAGGTTTCGACGTGCCGATGTACTGGACCGCCGGCGCCGTGGTCTCCGGCGCCTTCTTCGGCGACAAGATCTCGCCACTGTCGGACACCACCAACCTGGCCCCGGCCGTTACGGGGGTCAACCTGTTCGACCACATCCGCAACATGCTGCCCACCACCGTTCCGGCCATGCTCATCGCCCTGGTCATCTACCTGCTGGCGGGCTTCCACCTGATTGGCGGCCAGGACGTCGACGCCAGCAAGATCGACCAGATCACCAACGGCATCGCGCAGAACTTCGAGCTGAGCTGGGTGCTGCTGTTGCCCGCCGTGCTGGTCATCGGCCTGGCATTGAAGAAGATGCCGGCACTGCCCTCGCTGTTCGCCGGCGCAGTCACCGGCGGCATCCTCGCCATGGTCTACCAGGGCGCCAGCCTGCACGAGGTGTTCAGCTTCATGCAGAGCGGCTACAGCATCGACACCGGCATCAAGGCGATCGACAGCCTGCTCAACCGGGGCGGCATCCAGTCCATGGCCTGGGTCATCACCCTGGTGATGATCGCCCTGGCCCTGGGCGGCGCACTGGAGCGCACCCGCTGCCTGGAGGTGATTGTCGAGGCCGTGCTCAAGCGCACCCGCAGCTTCGGCAGCATGCAGGCTTCGGCCATCGGCACCTCGGTCGCCACCAACCTGGTCGCCGGCGACCCCTACCTGTCCATCGCCCTGCCCGGACGCATGTATGCCCCGGCCTATCGCGGCAAGGGCTATTCGACCCTCAACCTGTCCCGCGCGGTCGAGGAAGGCGGCACCCTGATCTCGCCGCTGGTGCCCTGGAACGCCGGTGGCGCCATCGTCATCGCCTCCCTGGGGCTGACCGTCGGCGAAGGCAACTTCGAGAACCTGCTGTACATTCCGCTGGCCTTCGCCTGCTGGTTGTCGCCGTTGATCGGCATCGCCTACGCCTACCTGGGCTGGTTCTCGCCCAAGGCCAGCGCGCAGGAGCGCGCCAGTTGGCAGGAGTTGGGTGAAGCGGTGCAGGTGTTCGAGCCGGCCGAACCGGGTTACCGCGCAGTGGCCGCGGCCGACTGAGCCAATCGGCGGGCCAAGCCCCGCCGCAACCGCCACCCGCAGGGCCGGCCGTCATCGACGCCCGGCCCTGTTGCGTGGCCGGCGCCGCACCCGGGCGGGTTCAGCCCTCGCAGGCCTCGCGGGCGCTGGCCAGGGAACGGCGCAGCACGCGCTTGAACTCGGCCAGCAGCGCCGGACAGCCCGCACCCTCGTCCTGCCGACTGCCGTCTTCCAGTGCCTGCGCCAGCTCGGCCGCCGCGACCAGGCCGAGGGTCTGGCAGCTGCCGGCCAACTTGTGCGCCAGCTCGCCGACCTCGTACAGATCGTCCAGCTGCAGGGCCTGCTCCAGCTGCGCCAGCACAGCCGCGGCCTGCTCCTCGAACTGCTCGAACAGGGTGGCCAGGCGAGCCCGGCCGAACACCTGTCGGTGCATGCCCAGCAGCTGCAGATCGACCCCCGACTGCTCCACCGATGGTGCAGGGCAGGCCGCGCCCGACGTCTGCTCGCACAGGCGCGCCAGCAGTTGCTGCAAGGCCTCGAGCTGCAGCGGCTTGGCCTGCACCGCATCGATGCCCGCGGCCTGATAGGCCCTGATGTCCGCCACGCCGACGCTGGCCGTCAGGGCGATAACCGGGGTGGCGGCGTTGAGGCTGTCGCCGGCGGTGCGAATGGCGTGGGTCACCTCGATACCGCTCATCCCCGGCAGGTGCATGTCCATCAGGATCGCGTCGAAGGCCTGCTGCCGGCACACCGCCAGGGCCTGCTCGCCGTCCGCGGCCAGCTGCACCAGATGCCCGGCGTGCTCGAGCAGGCCGCGGATGACCTGCTGATTGATCGGTGTGTCCTCCACCAGCAACAGACTCAGACTGGCCAGCTGCACGGGAGTAGCGTCGGCTACTGACTGCTGCGACGGCGCCTCGGCGGGGCTCAGCGCCACCTCGAACCAGAAGGTACTGCCCGTGCCCTCAACGCTGTGCACACCGATTTCTCCGCCCATGGCCAGGACCATCTTCTGGCAGATGGCCAGACCCAGGCCGGTGCCGCCGAAGCGCCGGGTGATGCTCTCGTCGGCCTGGGTGAAACGCTCGAAGATCCGCCGCTGTTGCTCGGTGCCGATGCCCATGCCCGTGTCGCACACCTCGAAACGCAGGTGCTGGCCACCGCGCTCGCTCGCGCCAACCCGCAGCTCGATGCTGCCTTTTTCGGTGAACTTCAGCGCATTGCTCAGCAGGTTGGACAGCACCTGACGCAGACAGCCGGCGGCGCCGTGGTAATAGGGATGCAGCGTCGACTCGATCCGGCAGCTGACCCGCAATCCCTTGTTCTGAGCCTGGGCCTCGGCCAGCAGGATCTGCTCCTCGAGCAACTGCCGCAGATCGAACGGCTGCTCCTCCGGCACATAACCGCCCTCCTCCAGCTTGGCGTAGTCGAGCACCCCGTCGAGGATCGCCAGCAGGTTCTCGCCGGACTGGCGCAGGGCCTGCAGGTAGCCGCGAGCCTGTTCGGTCTGGCGGGTGTGGGCCAGCAGCTGGGTCATGCCGAGGATGCCGCTGATGGGGGTGCGAATCTCGTGGCTGATGCCGGCGAGAAACTGCGAGCGCGCCTGGCTGGCGGCTTCCGCCGCCTCCTTGGCCTGGCGCAAGCTGCGGGTGCGTTTCTCGACCCTGCGGCGCAACTGCTCGCGACTGAACAGCAGTTGCTCGTGGGCACGCTCGCGGCGGTCGATGTCCTGGTTGATCGCCAGGCGCATGTCGTTGAGCGCTTCGGCCACCGCATCGAGTTCGTCGCTGCGCGCCGCTGGCTGACGCTCCAGCTGCAGCGGCGCATCGCGCGGACCGCTGCCCAGGCTGCGGGCATAGCGGGCCATGCTCTCCAGGTGACGGGTGACCAGGCGCTGGAAGATCAGCATGACCACCAGCACCACCAGGAAGATGGTCAGGGTCTGGCCGAGAAACAGGGTCAGGGCGCTGCGGCCGAGGCGAGCATAGACGGCGCCCAGATCGGTATGCACCACCAGCTGGCCCAGGTTGCGCGGACCCAGGGACGTCTCGTGGCGCAACGCGAAGCGGTGTTCGGCGGTGCGCCCAGCGGGCTTCGGCCCCGCGTGCAGGAGCAGGCTCTCACCGCTGTCGGCGTCCTCCAGGGTCAGCGCGCTGATGTCGGGGAAGTCGAGGATGCCGCGCATCTGCAGGCGCAACTGCTCCTGGTCGACGTCCCAGATGCTCTTGGCCAGACTGCCCAGATAGACGTTACGAATCAGCTCGATGCGCTGCTCGATCACCCGCATCTCGCGGCGGTACTCGATGACCGCCTGGATGGCGGTGGACAGGACCACGAACAGCAGGCTGCTGACCAGCACGTAGCCCATCATGCGGTAGCCGAGCGGGTGCTCCTGGCGATAGGTGAGCAGTTTGCGCCATCGGCTTTCAGGGGGCTGGGTCATAGAGGCTGGGCATGCGGTGGGGTTCGGCGAGGTAGCGGGCGCTGTAGTGCTCGTCCAGGCGGCGCAGGGTGCCATCCTCGGCCAGCTCGCGCAGACGCTGGTCGAGGTGCGGCAACAGGGCCAGCAGCGAGGGTTCACGGCGCACGCCGAGGTAATAGTGTTCGGTGACCAGCTCGCCCGGCTGCTGGACGATCAGCTGGTCGTAGCCGAAGCGACGGTTCTGCAGCGTCCAGCTGTATAGGCCGACCGGCATGAAGTCGATGCGCCCCTGGGCCAGCTTGATGAAATTCTGCTCGCCGCTGGAGACCCACTCGATATTCAGGTGCCGAGCGGCAAACTGGTCGAAGCGCTCGCCGAAACTGTCACCGAGCAACAGGCCGACGGTCAGCCCGCGCAGGTCGTCCCAGTCGTCGAAGCGCACCGGTCGGTCGCGACGGGTGAACAACAGGATGGGGTCGGCCACCAGCGGCGCCTGGCTGAAGCCCATCCAGGCCTCGCGCTCGCGCGTGCGGTAGGCCGCCACCACTATATCCACGCGGCCCTGCTTGACCTCCAGCAGGCAGCGCTTCCAGTTGCCCAGCACCAGCAGGCGCACCTCGTGGCCCAGCTCGGCGAACAGCTCGCGCGCCACCTGGGGCGCCAGGCCCACCAGCTGACCCTGGGAATGCCAGGACACCGGTGGATAGGACGGATGACCGCAGGCCAGCAGCTCGCGCGCCATCGCCGCCGGGGCCAGCAGGCACAGCAGCAGCCCGAGCGCCGCGCGTTTCACCGGGACTGCAACGCCTTGGTCGCGAGCAGGTAGCCGACCCCGTGGATCGTCAGGATGATCCGCGGGTGGGCCGGGTCATCCCTGAGCTTGCGGCGCAGACGACCAACCAGCACGTCGACGGTGCGGTCGTTCGGTGCCCACTCGCGGTTGCGCATCTGGTCGAGCAGCTGGTCGCGGCTCATGGTCTTGCCGATGTTGCTCAACAGCACGCTGAGCAACTGGAACTCGCCCGCGGTGAGCGGGCTGACCTGGTTGTCGCGGTCGCTGACCTGGCGCAGGCCCAGGTCCACCGTGCATTCGTCGAACCGCAGCAGCTCCGCCTCGACCTGGCTCGGCGCCTGGGCGCGAGTCAGCCGCACGCGACGGCAGAGGTTCTTGGCCCGGGCAAGAATTTCGCGCGGGTTGAAGGGCTTGGTCACGTAATCGTCGGCGCCGCACTCCAGGCCGATCAGCTGGTCGACGGCGTCCTGGCGGGCGCTGATCAGGATGATGCCGACCTCCGAATGCACCCGCAGCTCACGGGTCAGGGTCAGGCCATCCTTGCCCGGCATGCGGATGTCCAGCAGGATCAGGTCCACCGCCTCGCGCGCCAGGATCTGCTCGGCCTCCTCCGCCGTGGCGGCGGCCAGCACCCGGTAGCGCTCCTCGGCGAAATAGTTGCACAGGCACTCGCGGGTGATGAGTTCGTCATCCACCACCAGCACCGTCAGGTCGTCGGACATGCCAGGCCTTCCAGAACTGAAATCTGTTGGGCCGGCCCCGCTCAGCCGGCCTGAGACGCGCACTCTATTACAGGCGCGCGCGCCCCGGGTGTCTATTTCCGACACCCGGGGTGCAATGGCGCCGCGGCCTGGGCCCTAGAACGGCAGCGGCAGCTTGGCGGTGCGCCCGCCGTCGACCACCAGCACCTGCCCGGTGATGAAGGCCGCCTCGTCCGAGGCGAGGAACACCACCGCGCCGCCGACGTCCCGCGGCGTGCCGGTGCGCCCCACCGGGTGCAGGGCCAGCAGGCCCTTGCGCGCCCCGACCGGGTCGTCCTGGGCGTTGAGGTAGGCATCGCTCAGGTCCGAGTCGATCCAGCCCGGGGCGATGGCGTTGCAGCGAATGCCATCGCTGCCCAGGTCCACCGCCAGGGCCCGGGTCAGGCCGTGCAGGCCGGCCTTGGAGGCGCAGTAGGCGGCGTGCATGGGATTGGCCCCCATGCCCTCGATCGAGCCGATGTTGACGATGCTGCCGTGGCCGCGCTGGCGCATCTGCCACAGCAGCTCGCGGGCGAGGAACACCGGCGCGCGCAGGTTGACCGCCAGCATGTGGTCCCAGTCCTCCTCGCTCATCACGTCGATCGGCTGCTCGACCATGAAGCCGGCGTTATTGACCAGCACATCGGCGCCGCCCAGGCATTCCTGCGCCGCTTCGGCAATCAGCCGCGGCGCGCCGCGCTCGGCCAGGTCGGCCGCGACGAAGAACACCTCGGGATTGCCCGCCAGCCCGGCATCCAGGGCCTGGCGCTGGGCCACCAGCACCCGCGCGCCGGCGGCCAGGAGTTTCTCGGTGATGCCGCGGCCGATGCCGCGACCGCCGCCGGTTACCACCACGTTCTTGCCTGTGAGGATCATGTTCGTCTCCTTAGCCGGATACCGGCTTGGCGCCGGTGACCTCGAGGGTCTCCCCGGCGATGTAGCGGGCCTCGTCGGAAGCCAGGAAGGCGATCACGTCGGCGATGTCCTCCGGCTCGGCGATGCGCCCCAGGGGCACGCTCCTGTTCAGCTCCTCGACCGCCTGGTCCGGGTCCAGGCCACGACGGGCGAAGCCGGTGCGGATCATCGGCGTATTGATCTCGTGGGGGCACACGGCGTTGACGCGGATGCCCAGGGGCGCGCAGTCGCGGCCGAGGTTCTTGCTCAGCGCCGCCACCGCGCCCTTGCTGGTGCAGTAGGCGACATGCCCCGGCCCCGGATACACACCCCATACCGAAGAAGTATTGACGATAGCGGCGCCCTTGCGCCCCTTCATGTGCGGGATCGCGGCGCGGCAGATGTAGAACACCGCGTTGAGGTTGACGCCCATGGCGTCGAACCACATCTCGTCGCTGGTTTCCTCGATGGTGCCGCGGGGGATGATGCCGGCGTTGTTGAGCACGATGTCGAGGCCGCCGAAGGCCTCCACCGCCGCACTGACCAGGGCCTCGCAGTAGCTCTTCTGCCGCAGGTCGCCGGCCAGGTAGGCGACCTCGGCGCCCAGGCCGCGGGCCTTGTCGGCGATGGCCGCGCAGCCGGCCTCGTCGCGGTCGGACAGCATCAGCCGCCCCCCCTCGCGGGCGAACAGCAGGGCCAGGGCCTGGCCGACGCCGCCGGCGGCGCCGGTGATCAGGGTGACCTTCCCGACGAACTTCATAGGGCGACCTCCATGGGGTGAGGTTGACCCGCCGGCGCTTGCGCGACGTCGGTCTGGAACAGCAGATCAAATAGAACAGAGCAGTCGGCGCTGGCCGGCAGCGCGGCGACGGCCTGCTCGATGGCCTGGCACTGGCTGTCACTGAGGCTGACCGAGGCCAGCAGGTGGAACTTGGCGCTGAACTCCGCCGCGCTCATGGCGGTGGCCGGGTCGCCCTTGGCCGCGGTGACCGGGCTGGTGAAGCCTTGACCATCCTTGAGCGCCACCTTCACCCGCGAGAGGATTTCATTGGGGAAGCGCGCCGACAGGTCGTCGGCCTCGACGATCTCGATGCGCCGGCTGACCGCGAGGATGTCGGCGGCGTGGATGGCCTCGCCGGTCACCTCCAGCGGGCCGACCTGGCCGCGGGCCACCAGGGCCGCCAGGGGGAAGGCCAGGGCGTACTGGGCCTCGTCGGCGTTGGCCGGGGTATGACCCTGCAGGCGCATGGATTCGTGGAAGGTCTCCACCTCAATGCGCTCGATGGCCTCGCCGGTGATCTGCGGGTGCGCGGCCAGCAGCGCAGTCATCGCGGTCAGCGCCGGCTGCGCCCAGCGGCACACCGGCCAGGGCTTGAAGTACTGGGCGTCGATCTCCCAGCGCTGGCCGAGGTCGTGCCACTGGGCGGCCACGGCGCTGGTCTCCACGGTCTCGGCCGGCGCCCCGGTGACCCCGGCCTGGGCCAGCAATAGGGCGTTGAGCCCGGCATGGGCGCCGGCGCCGTGGGCGTCACGGAGCATCGAGGGGTGATCGACCAGGCGCATCATCGGGCAGCGCGGGCCGAAGTATTCGGCAATGCCCAGGGCATGGCGGAAGCACTGCTCGTCCAGGCCGAGCAGGCGCGCGCCGCCACAGACCACGCCGAGCCCGGAGAAGGCGCCGGAGGCGTGGTACTCGGGGGCGATGGCCATCAGCGCGGCGCCGGCGCGCAGCGCCGTCTCGTAGCCGATGCACAGGGCGCTGAGCAGCTCCTCGCCGCTGATCGCCCGGCCCTGTTCGCGGCAGGCATCGACCAGCGCCAGCAGCGCCGGCACCACGGTGGCGCCGGCATGGCCCTTGGAGGTGAAGTGGCCCTCGTGGGCATCCAGGCTGTCGACGCTGAAGCCGCCGGCCCAGGCCGCGCCCAGGGGGTGCACCGCGCGGCCGTCGAACAGCAGGCGGCTGGCCAGGGCGCCGGCCGGATGGTGGTTGACCGCGTACTGGCGCAGGATCTGGCTGGTCTGGTTGTCGCGGGCGCCGGCGGCGACCCCGAGAATGTCCAGCAGGCAGGTCTGCAGCAGCCCACGGGTATGGGCCGGGGCCTGGTTGAAACTGAAATCACGGACGAACGAATAGAGCGACATGCGGTTACTCCACAGACGAGGCTCGAATCAAAGGGGAAAAAAAGGCGCCCATTCGGGCGCCAAAAAAGCTCTCTGGGCTGAGTCCGGGACTCAGTTGGCCGCGGCGCGGGAGGCGGCCAGCCAGCCGTCGAAGGTCTCGCGGTGGGCGGCGACCCACTCGGCGGCGTGGCGCTCGATATCCTTGGCGCTGTTCTCGCCGTTCTGCATCTTCAGGTTCTGCGCGCTCTCGTCGTCGGTGGTGATCTGCACCAGGGAGAGGAACTTCAGGGCCGCCGGATTCTCCTCGGCGAAGTCCTTGTTCAGCACGGCCTTGACCTCATCCACGGCGAAGCCGAGGTTCTTGCCCTGGAAGCTGGTGTTGACGCTGTTGTTACCGTCCGGCAGGTCGGTGTGCGGCACCTCCAGCCAGACCACGTCCTGGCCCTCGACCAGCACGCCGGCGATCCACTGCGGCACCCAGGTGAAGTAGAGGATCGGCTGACCGTCCTTGTAGCGGGCGATGGTATCGGCCATCAGGGCGAAGTAGGAGCCGCGGTTGTGGCTGACGGACTTCTCCAGGTCATAGGCCTTCATGTGGTGGTCGATGACCAGCTCGCAGCCCCAGCCCGGGTTGCAGCCGGTGAGGTCGGCCTTGCCGTCGCCATTGGTGTCGAACAGCTTGGCGATCTCCGGCTTCTTCAGGTCGGTGAGGTACTTGATGTTGTGCGCCTCGGCGGTCTTCTTGTCGATCAGGTAGCCCTGCAGCACGCCGGGGATCACGTCGCCGGCCTTGACCAGGGTGTCGTCGCCACCGACCTTCTGGTAGAAGTTGTCGTGCAGCTTGTCCCACAGGTGCACGGAGAAGTCCGCATCGCCGTAGGACAACGCCAGCATCATCGCCGCGTATTCGGTTTCCTTGGGCTCCTGTACCTCGTAACCCAGTTCACGCAGGCCGGCCATGGCCACCTCGCCGCGAAAGCGCTCCTCGGCGATGCTCGGGAAGATCGGCGTCACTTCCACGCCCTCCCCGGGCTTCTCGGCGCTCGCGGCCTGGCCATAGAGTGGCAACAGGCTCAGGGACGCCACGGCGGCGCAGTGCAGGACCTTCTGGGTGAAGCCACGCTTTTCGAAACTCATCGTCATCTACCTCTGGGTTTTGTTGTTCGTCGGGTATTTCGATTCGGTTCAGCAACCAGGCCTCAGGCCCGGGCTTTGGTGTTGACCGGGCGGCTGCCCAGCAGGCCCAGCAGCAGGCCGACGGGGCCGCTGTGGTACCAGCGCAGGCTGGGGTCGGCGTTGCTGCGCTCGCCCATGGCCTGGGTCAGGCGGTCGAGGAAGATCGCCAGCAGCACCAGGCCGACGCCGCCGACCGTGGCCAGGCCCATGTCCAGGCGGCCGATGCCGCGCAGGACCATCTGCCCCAGGCCGCCGACCGAGATCATCGAGGCGATCACCACCATCGACAGCGACAGCATCAGGGTCTGGTTGACGCCGGCCATGATGGTCGGCGCGGCCAGCGGCAGCTGCACGCGCATCAGCATCTGCCGCGGGGTGCAGCCGAAGGCGCGGGCCGCCTCGATCTTGTCGTCCGGCACCTGGCGGATACCCAGGTTGGTCAGGCGCACCAGCGGCGGCACGGCGAACACTATGGTCACCAGCACGCCGGGCACGTTGCCGATGCCGAACAGCATCACCACCGGCACCAGGTAGACGAAGGCCGGCAGCGTCTGCATGGCGTCGAGCACCGGCCGCACCACCTTCTCCAGGCGGTCGCTGCGGGCCGAGAGGATGCCCAGGGGCACGCCGAACAGGGCGCAGAAGAACACCGAGGTCAGCACCAGCGCCAGGGTGGTCATGGACTCCGACCAGACCCCGATCAGCCCCAGCAGGGTCAGGGTCACGGCGCACAGCAGGCCCATGCGCGGCCCGGCCATCTGCCAGCCGAACAGGCTCGCGAGGAGGATGCCGATGGTCGGCGGAATGCTCTGCAGGATGAATTCGAAGCCGTTGAGCACCTGGTCGATCGGCCAGCGAATGGCGCGGAAGAAGTCGCGGAAGTTGTGCACCAGGTAATTGAGGGTGCTCTCCACCCATTCGCCGAGGGGGATGGTCAAGGTCTGGAAGGGGTCGAGGAGGCTGAACTCTGACATCGTGGTTACCTATTCTGTGAAGTTGCGGCGCATGCCGGGTCGACGGTCCGCCGCTCAGTGGCGACTCATGGTGTGCAGCAGCAAGCTCTTGGAGATGGTGCCCTTGAAGGCGCCGGCCTGGTCGATGACCGGCACCGGGTACGGCACCTCGGCGACGATATCCAGCACGTCGTGCAGCGGTGTGTCGGTGTAGATGGGCTGGTGGCAGTCCAGCTTGAGCTGGTCGATGCGCCCGGCCTCGGCGCCGTCGCGCAGGCGTTCGGCGTCGACCACGGCGAGCAGCTTGTCCTGCTCGTTGACCAGGTAGCCGAAGGGCACGCCCGCGGCGAAGGGCGGCACCTGGCCGTTGACCCGGCACACCGACGCCGGGTCCAGCTCGGCGACGTCGCCGGCCTTGAGCACCCGGGAGCTGTCGAAACCCTTGAAGAAGGCCTCGACATAGTCGTTGGCCGGGTTGCACAGCAGTTCCTGGGGCGTGCCGATCTGCACCACCCGCCCGCCTTCCATGATGGCGATGCGGTGACCGATGCGGATGGCCTCCTCGATGTCGTGGGAGATGAAGATGATGGTGCGCTGCTGCTCGGCCTGCAGGCGGATCAGCTCGCCCTGCATCTCGCTGCGGATCAGCGGGTCGAGGGCGGAGAAGGCCTCGTCCATCAGCAGGATGGTCGGGTCGTTGGTCAGCGCCCGGGCCAGGCCGACGCGCTGCTGCATGCCGCCGGACAGCTGGTGCGGGTAGCTGTTCTCGTGCCCGGCCAGGCCGACCTGGCGCAGCGCCTCGACCGCCCGCGCCTTGCGTTCCTGCTCGCTGACCCCGGAGATCTCCAGGCCGAAGGCGGCGTTGTCCAGCACGCTCATGTGCGGCATCAGGGCGAAGGACTGGAACACCATGCCCATCTCCTTGCGCCGCACCTCGAGCAACTCCTTGTCGGACAGCCCGGTGATCTCCCGGCCGTTGAGGTGGATGCTGCCGGAGGTCGGCTCGATCAGCCGGTTGAACAGGCGCACCATGGTCGACTTGCCCGAGCCGGACAGGCCCATGATGACGAAGATCTCGCCGCGCTTGACCGAGAAACTGGCGTCGAACACGCCGACGACCTGGCCGGTCTTCTGGAATATCTCGTTCTTGTCGGCGCCCTTGCGCAACATATCCATGGCCACTTCCGGCTGCGCGCCGAATACCTTGAATATGTTCTTGACCGAAAGTATCTCGTCAACTTGGGTCATTGCGCCCTCTTCTTATAAGTCTGTGAATAATCAACTGGGCGGCGCCTGCCGGCGCTTTATCCAGGGCGAAGTCGTCCCGCCAGCGCTGAACTTCGGAGAAGTTGCCGCCGGCCGCTAAGTGCCTGGATCACCGTGAATATGCCCCCTGACGACGGCCTGCAAAGAGTGTCGCGGGGTGAGTTCAAGTTAGAGTTTGGGCGGCCGAGCGTCCAACGACATTTGTTCGGCCAAGACAATAACCTGATGTTATCGATTGGCCGACGCGACGCGGTCAAGCGCCCAGGCGCGCACCGCCCGCCGCGGCAACCGGCAGGCGGGTCCAAGGGCTGTGGGCGGGGTCATTCCGCGGGCGCGGAATACTCGGCTTGCATGCGCCGCGCCGCCGTCTCGGCCGCGTCCAGCCCGGCCTCGACGGCCCGCCCGAAGCCCGCGTCGAGCATGGCCTGCAGGCCGGCGGCCGTGGTGCCGCGGTAGTCGAGCATGGCCTGGACCATCGCGGCCGGCGGCATGCCGTCACGGCCGAGCAGCTGGCTGGCGCCGACCACCACGCCGCGCACCGCGTTCTCGGCCACCTGGCGGGGAATGCCCCGGGCCAGGGCATGGCCGAGCATGGCCTCGGCCAGCAGCGCCGGATAGGCCGCGCCGGAGCCGACCAGGCCGGTCAGGTAGTCGAGGTCGGCTTCGCTGGCCACCTCGTCGGCGCCGCCGCAGGCCTCGAACATCGCCTGGGTGAAGGCCTTGTCGGCGGCGCTCACCGCCTCCGTGGCGAACCAGGGCGTGTAGCACTGGCCGATCTCGGCCGCGGCGTTGGGCATGGCGCGAATCACCCGGCGGCTGCCGGTGCGGGCGCTCAGGGTATCGACCGAGACCCCGGCCATGAAGGAGATCACCAGCTTGTCGGCGGCGTCGATATGCACGTCGGCGAATTGCTCGGGACGCACCGACAGCACGATGATGTCGGCACTGGCCGCCAGCTCGCGGTTGTCCCGGGTCATCCGCACCCCCGGCCAGGCCGCGAAGCCCTCGATGCGCCCGCTGCGGCTGGAGAGGATCAGCCCGGCGGGCGCCAGCACGCCCTTCTCGAGCATGGCGCCGCCGATGGCGCGCCCCAGCCAGCCACCGCCACCGATGATGCCGAACGTCATTGCCTGTGCCATTTTTCCTCCCCTACGGCGCAAGGCCGTTCATTCAAGCAAGGGCAACGCCGAAGGCTTGCCCGCCATGCTGGATGGCAGCGGCCATCCACCCTAGATTCTTGCTCTCCACAGGGTGTTTTCCTTTGCTCGCTCAAGTACGCGGCGCTACCCCAGCAGCGGACTCTTCGCCCCCAGCGCCACCAGGGTCGGCGCCTGCACCCCATAGCCGTGGCGGGCATAGAAGCGCTCCAGCTCGCGGGGCTGCGGCAGCTGCCCGGTGAAGATCTTCACGTACTCGGGGATGCGCTGCATGCGCGTCAGCGCATCCTCGCGGGTGTTCATGCTGATGTAGCCGATCTGCGTCAGGTAGGTGGATCGGGCGCGCACATCGGCACTGATGGGCTCGTAGCCGAAGCGCTCGAACATGCCGCTCAGCGCCTTGAGCCGCGCCCGGTCCGCGACCTCGACCGCGTCCGCCACCCTGGCCTCCTGCAACGCCCAGCTGCGCACCGCGAACTCGAACTGGGAGTCGAACAGCGCGGGATTCAGCCAGCAGTCGAACACGTTGAGCGTGGCCTCGGCGATGCTTTCCGCGTAGGCGTCGGCCTGGCTGACCAGGTTGCCGGTGTTCTTCGCCCGCCAGCGCTCGAGCAGCGCCGCCAGCAATTCCTCGCGGTCCTTGAAGAACCAGTAGAAGCTGGTGCGTGACAGGTTCAGCTTCTTCGCCAGTGGCTGGATGCGCACGGCCTCGACGCCGGACTCGACCAGGCTGTCGTAGGCGGCCTGCAACCAGCCCTCGGCCGAGCCGCGCCAGCCGCTCTCGGTGGATTTGCTCTGTGTAGTCATGGCCCGATCCTAGCGGCCGCCCGCCCCCCGGCACAAGCGGAATGTCCAGGCACGTTGGTAAAAATGACATGGATGTACATTCAGCCTCGAGCAGCATCGCCAGTGGATATTCCACAATGAACAGTTAAAGCCTCTAGAACAGTCGAATTCGCTCTGTATAAGCCACTGCCTGCGACAGGAAGTAGTCGAGAGCGACATCCGCGCCCCGGGTAAATGTACATCCTGGCCCACGAAATAGACACTCATGTACATTAAGTCCGAACAGCCACCCGAGCCCTTCCCTGCGTGGAGCCCAGACCATGTCCAACGACCCGCTACTCCAGCCCTACCAGCTCAAGCACCTGACCCTGCGCAACCGCATCATCACCACCTCCCACGAGCCGGCCTACCCCGAGGACGGCATGCCCAAGGCGCTGTACCGCGCCTACCACGTGGAACGGGCCAAGGCCGGGGTGGCCCTGACCATGACCGCCGGCTCGGCGGCGGTGTCGCGCGACAGCCCGCCGGTGTTCAACAACATCCTCGCCTACAAGGACGAGGTGGTCGGCTGGATGAAGGACCTGACCGACGAGTGCCACGAGCACGGCGCCGCGGTGATGATCCAGCTGACCCACCTGGGCCGGCGCACCCGCTGGGACAAGGGCGACTGGCTGCCGGTGGTGTCGCCCTCGCACAACCGCGAGGCGGCGCACCGCGCCTTCCCCAAGCAGATCGAAGACTGGGACATCGAACGCATCATCAAGGACTACGCCGACGCCGCCGAGCGGATGCAGGCCGCCGGCCTCGACGGCATCGAGCTGCAGGCCTACGGCCACCTGATGGACCAGTTCTGGTCGCCTTTGACCAACGAGCTGGACGCGCCCTACGGCGGCTCCCTGGACAACCGCCTGCGTTTCACCTTCGACGTGCTCAAGGCCGTGCGCCAGCGGGTCGGCAACCAGTTCATCGTCGGCGTGCGCTACACCGCCGACGAGGCCCTGAGCGGCGGCCTCAGCGCCGAGGACGGCCTGGACATCTCGCGCCGCCTCAAGGACAGCGGCATGGTGGATTTTCTCAACATCATCCGCGGCCACATCGACACCGACGCCGGCCTCACCGACGTCATCCCGATCCAGGGCATGGCCAGCGCGCCGCACCTGGACTTCGCCGGGCAGATCCGCGCCGCCACCGACTTCCCCACCTTCCACGCGGCGAAGATCCAGGACGTGGCCACCGCGCGCCACGCCATCGCCACCGGCAAGGTCGACATGGTCGGCATGACCCGCGCCCACATGACCGACCCGCACATCGTGCGCAAGCTGATCGAGGGCCGCGAAGAAGCCATCCGCCCCTGCGTCGGCGCCAACTACTGCCTGGACCGCATCTACCAGGGCGGCGCGGCCTACTGCATCCACAACGCCGCCACCGGCCGCGAAACGACCATGCCCCACGAGATTGCCCAGGCCGCCGCGCGGCGCAAGGTGGTGATCGTCGGCGCCGGCCCGGCCGGCCTGGAGGCGGCCCGGGTGGCCGGCGAACGCGGCCACCAGGTGCTGGTGATCGAGGCGGCCGACCAGCCCGGCGGCCAGGTCCGCCTGACCGCCCGCAGCCCGCGCCGCCGCGAGATGCTCGGCATCATCGACTGGCGCATGGAGCAATGTACGGCGCTGGGTGTGGAATTCCGCTTCAACAGCTGGGCCGAGGCCGAGAGCATTCGCGCCGAGCAGCCCGACGTGGTGATCATCGCCACCGGCGGCTACCCCCACAGCGAAGTGCTCAGCGCCGGCAACGAACTGGTGGTCTCGGCCTGGGACATCCTCTCCGGCGACGTCAAGCCGGGCACGAACGTGCTGCTGTTCGACGACGCCGGCGACCACACCGCCCTGCAGGCCGCCGAGCTGATCGCCCAGAGCGGCGCCAGGCTGGAGATCATGACCCCGGACCGCAGCTTCGCCCCGGAAGTCATGGCGATGAACCTGGTGCCCTACATGCGCTCGCTGCAGAAGCTCGACACCACCTTCACCGTCACCTACCGCCTGGCCTCGGTGGCCCGCGAAGGCCAGACCCTGGTGGCGCAGATCGACAGCGACTACGGCGGCGTGCGCAAACAGCGCCACGTCGACCAGGTGGTGGTCAACCACGGCACCCTGCCGATGGACGAGCTGTACCTGGAACTCAAGCCCTACTCGCGCAACCTCGGCGCGGTCGAATACGCCGACCTGATCGTCGGCCAGCCGCAGACCCGCGACGACAACCCGGCCGGCGAGTTCCAGCTGTTCCGCATCGGCGACGCGGTGGCCGCGCGCAACACCCATGCGGCCATCTACGACGCCCTGCGGCTGGTCAAGGACCTCTAAACGCCTGGCCTAAACCGCCGATGGGCACTGGGGACGCATGACGGTCAAACCGTCATGCGTCCCTCTTCTTTCTGGCTGCCTGCCGTTCGAGCACGGGGCCGCCCGGCCGACGCCATGGTTGGTTACGCCGCTGCGTGGTTAACCCACCCTACGGGCAGTGTCACGAGGTCCGTCAGTCACTCGACCAGTCCGGCCTGCTCCTGTATATATCGCCGAAACGCCTCACGACTCAGCTGCCTGCACTGACTTACCGCGCCGGCACGGACACGCTCGGCAACTGGGTAAACGGACTTGGCCAGATCAACCACTATGCGCTTCATCGCCTCACTCCCAGCTATCAGATACCACCATTGCGGGTATAGAAGGTGGTGCGGGGAGCGTCCTTTACAGCACTCAAATCGTTCGCTTCGCTCACTAGGACGAATTAAACCCCGCCCCGCTACCAAGCTTTAGTAAAAATCAGATAGACAAGAGAGTTTTTGAGAATGAGTGAAGGTTGGGATGAATACGCAGTAGGGTGGGATAGCAATGAAGCCGTCATTGCTTATGCGAATAACGCCTACCTTGCCTTGGAAAATACTGCAAAACTAAAGGGATGTCGCATTTTTGATTTTGGTTGCGGCACAGGCTTGCTTACCGAAAAGTTGTCAAAGACAGCAAGTTCAGTGGTGGCTCTCGATCCTTCGCAAAAGATGATTTCAGTACTCGAAAACAAGCGCCTGAACAATGTTGCAACAATCGCATCAGAACTAGACCAAAAGCTGATCAACGACAATAGTCTGTTGTCACCAAAATTTGGACTTGTCGTGGCGTCCTCGGCACTGGCCTTCGTACCGGATTACGTAGAAACGCTTAAGCTATTGAAACAATTGCTTAACAAGGATGGTTGCCTGGTGCAGTGGGATTGGTTCAAAGACGAGGGCGAAAAAGGGTATGGATTTTCAGAGCAACAGATTAAATCGGCACTGACAGAGGCTGGATTTGCCGAGTGTTGCACATCGCTTCCCTTTTCCATGCAAAGTGACGGTAGCGCGATGGGTGTAGTCATGGGAGTAGCCAGAAATTCCTAACCATTGCAGGCAAGGCGACGCCCTTTACATTGTGCCTTTGGCTCCATTGTAGGAGCGCGCGTGCCGGCGCCATGCATCAAGTTATAGATGTTGTTGCAAATGAAACTGGACTGTTCGGCTAGAAGTATACGGCAGTTGAGACAGTTCGCTCGCTGAAATCTAAAGGGGCTGGCGTGATCCACTGTCAATCACTCCAGTCCCTTTACCGACGCACCAGAATATCCAAGACGCTGCCTTAGCCGCCGATAGCCACATCCTGCAAGTGGGTGTAGCTGTCGACGAAGCGCTTATACTTGTGCTGGCCGCTGGTGTACGGCTGGTACTTGCTCGGCTGGTCCGCGCTGATGCAGCTCGGCACCACATCCACCACCGCATCGAAATCCAGGTCGATAAAGAACGGCACCGAATAACGATCCACCCCACTGGTATTGATCACCCGGTGCATGGTGGAGATATAGCGGTCATTGGTGAAGGTTTGTACCAGGTCGCCAATGTTGACGATAAAGGTATCCGCCACGGGCGGCGCGCTGACCCACTCGCCGTTTCTGTTCTGCACCTGCAAGCCGCCGTTCGAATCCTGCGAGAGGATGGTCAGAAAACCGTAATCGGTGTGGGCGCCGATACCGATTTCCTTCTTGGTGATATTGCCGAACTGCGGCGGGTAATGCAGCAGGCGTTGAATGGTGATCGGCTTCTTCTGCAGCTTCTCGAAGTAATCCGCCGGCAGGTCCAGACTCAGGGCAATGGCGCTGATCAGCTTGCGCGCCAGCCCGAGCATTACCTCATGATAAGTCTCCATGACCTGCTTGAATTCCTGGACTTCCTCCGGCATCAGGTTGGGGCCGAAGAACGGCGAGACCTGCTCTTCGTGCCGACCATAGTCGAAGCACTCCTTGAAGTCCTTGGTGTTCTGGGGGTCGACGTTCTCGCCATACATCGGAATATAGCCGCGCAACGTCTGCCCGGAATTGACGATGTTCAGCTGATTCTTGACCTCGAAGGGCAAGTCGAAGAACTTTCGCGAGAGTCGATACACATCTTCTATCAGGGAAGAAGAGACGCCGTGATTCTTGATATACAGGAAACCGATGTTCTCACAGATATTGCCAATTTCAGCGGCCACCGACTGTGCATCACTGCCGTCCAACAAGGGCCCGATATCCACAACGGGGATCTCGCTGAAGGAAGTCGACTTGCTGGAAAGGCATTCTTCGATTACTTGCGTCATGTGCTGCACCTGAAGGTCGTCGAAATGAATTCAGGGATAATCTGAAAAGCCCGACCTGCGAAGAATACAGACCAGCAACCTTGCAGCTACAGGCGAAATAACTTCGGGAAGCAGGGAATATTTCAGCATCTCCTTAGTCACTAGCTTCCGCTTACCGACAGCGCGGAGATATAACAAAGCCGAAGAATTTTATAATTTTTTGTCGCCGCGCAAGCGCGTCGGAGAAAAGCCGTAGGCTTCCCTGAAGCGCTTGGTGAAATAGCTCTGCGAGGCGAACCCCGTCGCCTGGGCGACAGTGGCTATGGGTAGCCGGGTGTCCTCGATCATGCTCCTGGCATGTTTCAATCGAAGTTGCAGGTAGTAATTGACCGGTGTGGTGTTTTCGTGAATGCGGAACACCTGCTCCAGCGTGCGCACCGTCGCACCAATCTTGCCGGACAGGACTTCGATGGACAGTGGCGCTTCGATGTTGTTTTCCATCAACTCGATGGCCGCCCCCAGACAGGGCGACTTCATTCTCAACTCCAGATAGCGGCGAATATTCTGTATTTCATCCCGCGTCCTGATTCTGTCCTGGCAGAACTGATGGGAAACCTTGATGGCGAACTCGGCGCCATGGTCCTGACCGATGATGTAGAGCAGCATGTCGAGCGCCGTGGTTCCGCCCTGACAGGTGAAGACCCCATCGCCCACGGTGTAGATGCATTCATCCACCGGCACAGTGGGATAGAGCTCCTTGAAGGTCGCCATCTGTTCACCGAACAGCGTACAGCGCTGGTCGCCGAGAGCCCCCGCCCTGGCCAGGATAAAGCTGCCGCTCGACAGGGAGGCGAATATGCAGCCCTTCTTTTTCAGCGCCTTCAGCTTGGCGAAGAGCACAGCGCTCTCATAGCCAGCGGCCTTCTCGTAGGCACAAATGAACAGCAGGTTGCAGTCTTCGATTTCGCTACAGTGCCCGGAGACCTTGATCGGCACGCCGTTTGACGTACAGACCTCGGTCACCGCCGGATCGAGGTCGCCGCTGTACAGGCGGTAGTCGTATGCCGCCGAGCCCCAGAGGAAATTGGAGACACTCAGGGCTTCGATGGCCAGGGAGAAGGAGGTCAAGGCGAACCCGGGCACCAGCACGAAGGCCACACGCCTCGTTTCACATCGATCGGGCTGTATTTGCATCGCGGTCATCTTCCCCGTGCAAGAAAACGATAAGACGCCTGCTTGCGTAGGCAAGGCTCCGGCGCGGCGATGCGAGCCCTAGAGAATCTCGTCCGGCTCCTCGGGTACCGGCACCGGCACCAACGCGGGCTCCGGCAAGGTGCCGCCCTGGCGCGACAGGATGATCGCCGCGATCACCACCATCAAACCGCCGCCGAGCATGCCGGTGCTGATCTGTTCGCCGATCAGCAGCACGGCGATGGTCACCGCCACCACCGGCTCCAGGGTCGACAGGGTGGAGGCCGCGGAGGGGCCGATCAGCGGCGAGCCGGCGAGGAAGAAGGCCACCGGCAGGATGGTGGCGAACAACGCCAGGCCCAGCATCGACCACCAGGCCGGTGCCCCGGACGGCGTGGACGCCCCCCAGCACAGCGCGGCCACGGCGAAGGTCAGGGCGCAGCCCAGCAGCACCATGGCCGCCGAGGCCAAGGGCTGCTCGTGGCGGATGCTGTGGGTGCCGTAGACGATCGCCGCGCCGTAGCTCAGGGCCGAGAACAGCGCCCAGAGCACCCCGGTCAGGTTGCCGCGCAGGCTCAGGCCGGTGGCCAGCAGCACGCCGCCCAGGGCCAGCACCAGGCTGAGCAATTTGAGCGCATTGGTGCGCTCGCCCAGGTAGGCGATGGACAGGGCGGTGACGAAGGCCGGGAAGGAGAACATCAGGATCACCGCCAGGCTCACCGAGGTGCTGCGGCTGGCGCTGTAGTAGCCCAGCGCCGCCAGGCCGTAGCCGATGCCCACCAAGAGGTTCTGCCCGGCCAGGCGCCCGCGCGGCAGGCGCATCCCGCGCAGGCGCAGGAACAGCAGCAGGATCGCCGCGGCGATGGCGAAGCGCACCAGCAGCAGGCCCACCGGGTCGGCGCCGCCGGCATAGGCGTACTGGGCGAACAGCGGCTGCAGGCCGTAGCAGAAGGCCGACAGCAGCACGAGCACGAAGCCCCTGGCATAGCCGTCATTCAGTACCAGGGGAGGCGCGCTGTGCATGATGGGGATACCTGCTGATCGAGAATCGGACAAGCATAGGCCCCGCCTATCCTCGAGGGTTATGCGGGGCCGCCAGGTACGTGCTGAGCCGCGTCAGTCGGCCAGCTTGCGCGCCATGGTGGCGCAGTACCAGTCGTCGAACTGGCACACGCCGTTCTCGGCGATGGAGGAATAGGGCCCCGGCTCGTAGGCCGGCGAGTTGACCCCGGCCTGGGTGCCCTCGACCAGACGGCGATCCTGGTCGTTGGTGGCCAGCCACACCCGGGTCAGGGTCTCCAGGTCGTAGTCGAGGCCTTCCTGGGCATCCTTGGGCACCAGCCACTTGGTGGTCACCAGGGTCTCGTTGGGCCCCTGGGGCAGCACGCGGAAGCTCAGGGCGTGGTCGCCGAGGAAGTGGTTCCAGGTCGAGGGGTAGTTGAAGTACAGCAGCGCGCCGATGTTCTCCACGCCGCTACGGTCCAGGCGCCGGTTCACCGCCGGCTTGCCGTTCATGGTGTAGCTGACAGCGCCGGACGACAGCGGTATGCGGGTCATGCGGAACTGGCCGTGCTCGTCCATCACCAGGCGGCTGGGCAGGCCGCCGGCCTCGCAGCTGTCCCAGTGGGCGACCAGCTCGGGGTCCTCGTCGCCGCCGACCCCGGCCACCGAGAGGTTCTCGACGAAGGAGTTCATCAGCTCGGGGTGGGTGCCGTCGCAGTGGAAGCATTCGCGATTGTTCTCGAACACCAGCTTCCAGTTGCCCTTCTCCACCAGGTTGGACTCGAAGGCCACCTTGCAGTCGTCGAGGTTGTGCGGGGCGATGAAGGGCGACAAGGCGGCGCGGAACTTCTCGAAGTCCGGCGCCTGCTCGGCCACGCAGACGTAGATGTAGCTGTTGACCACCTCGCAGTGGGCGACCTTGAGGCCGTAGTCGGCGTTGTTGAAGTCCACGCCCATGTTGCCGGCGAACAGCAGCTTGCCGTCCAGGTCGAAGGTCCACTTGTGATAGGGGCAGACCAGCT
Organism: Pseudomonas lalucatii; assembly: GCF_018398425.1. Classification (NCBI taxonomy): domain Bacteria; kingdom Pseudomonadati; phylum Pseudomonadota; class Gammaproteobacteria; order Pseudomonadales; family Pseudomonadaceae; genus Pseudomonas; species Pseudomonas lalucatii. The sequence continues at coordinate 650,384 of NZ_JADPMV010000002.1, forward strand.
TGGCGACCTTGCCGCTGGCCTCGCTGCAGACCTTGGAGCCGCGGTGGCGGCAGGCGTTGTGCAGCGCGCGGATCTGGCCGTCGCCGCCGCGCACCACCACCACCGGGTAGTCGCCGATCTGCAGGGTCAGGTACTGGCCCGGTTTCTCCAGTTCGAAGGTGTGCCCGGCGAAGATCCATTCCTTGTGCCAGATCTGCTCCAGGTCCTGGCGGTACACCTCGAGGTCACTGTACAGCGCGGTCGGCAGCGCATGACGCGGCTTGCGCTGCTGGATGAGTTCTGCAACCTTGGCTTTGTTATTCACTTTATCGGCACTCCAACACTTAACCGGATGATCCAGCAGGCGCTTTCGGATAACTTACGCGCCCGAATGCAGCCAGCAACGCCGTTTTGGCACTGTTGAAAGTCTAGAGCGGGGCTATAGTCGGCAGAACCGACTTTTTATTCAGGAAATTGAATACCTGCCGTTATGGTTAAACACACCGAACCCGATCAGACGCTGATCAAGATGCCCTCCCTGCGCGCCGTGAAGTCCTTCGTCGCGGCGGCCAAGTACCAGAATTTCACCCGCGCCGCCGAGGCCCTGTGCGTGACCCAGGCGGCGATCAGCCGGCAGATTCGCGAACTGGAGACCTACCTGGGCGCCGAGCTGTTCAAGCGCGCCGGCCGCGCCGTGGAGCTGACCGCCGCCGGCGCCATCTTCTTCGATGCCGCCCAGCTGTCGTTCGTCAACATCGCCCAGGCGGCCGAGCGCATCCGCAGCCAGAACGTCGGCAAGCGGGTGCTGACCCTGTGCTGCTCGCCGGCCTTCTCCGCGCTGTGGCTGTCGCGGCGGCTGCCGAGCTTCTTCAGCGCCAACCCGGACATCGACCTCAACCTGATCACCACGCAGAATTTCCTGTCCATGGAACCCGGCGTGCGCCCGGACATCTTCATCACCAAGATGGCCAAGATCCGCGCCGGCTACCGCAGCCTGCCGATGTTCCACGACGTCATCTACCCGGTGTGCACGCCGCGCTACCTGGAGCAGCATCCCGAGCTGCGCAGCCTGCCGGGGCTGCGCGACAGCGTGCTGCTCAACCTCAGCCCCTACGGCCGCTCGCAGGTGGCCGAGCACGTCGACTGGGGCGTCTGGCTGGCCTTCCACGACGTCGACATCGAGGCGCGCGGCAGCGACAGCCCGCACTTCTTCAACGCCAACGACTACAACATGCTGGTGCAGATGGTGCTCAACCACCAGGGCGTGGCGCTCGGCTGGCACCACCTGGTCGGCCACCTGGTCGAGCAGGGCCAGCTGGTACGCCCGGTGGAGGAGCAAGTGGTGCACAAGGAAAGCCTGCACTACCTGACCTTCAGCGAGGACAAGGAAGACGACGAGGCCTGCTGCCGACTGCGCGACTGGCTGATGGAACAACTTTGATAACGACAGGTTATTGTCAGCCACTACACCCGGTTATCCATAAGCCGCGAAAGACCAGCTGAACTTTCAGGCCTGCGCCTTCACCCCGTACAAGAACCTGCCGAGTGCAGGTTTTTTTATGGGCGCGATTCCCCCTCGCGGCCAATCCATAACCTTTGATTATTAATTAACGGCCCTAAATGTTGCTTATTGCCCGGCGCCGAACGGCCGTAACCTTTTCCCGAAATCGACCACACATTCAACCTCTTACAATCAGGTGATCGCATGAACTTCGATGGCATTTGGACTCCCGTGGTAACGCCCTTCAACCAGGACGGGGCGATCAATTTCGCCGCCCTGCGCGAGGTCATCGACAGCCTGATCGGCGACGGCGTGCACGGCCTGATCATCGGCGGCACCACCGGCGAGTACTACGCCCTGAGCAACGCCGAGCGCAAGCAGCTGTTCGACGCGGTCGCCGAGCAGGCCAAGGGCCGCATCACCCTGATGGCCGGCATCAACGCCACCAGCACCGAGGAAAGCCTGGACCTGGGCCGCTACGCCAAGGCCGCCGGCTTCGACTGCATTCTCCTGGCCGCGCCCTACTACTGCCAGCCGACCCAGGAAGAACTGCTGGCCCATGCCCTGTGCGTGGACGACGCCCTGGACATGCCGATCATGCTCTACAACTTCCCCGCCCGCACCGGCACGCCGATGAGCTTCGAGTTCATCGACGCCCTCAAGGGCCGGCCGAACTTCCAGGCGATCAAGGAGAGCACCGGCTCGATCGAGCGCATGCACCACCTGACCCAGGAATACGCCGACCAGCTGCAGACCAGCTGCGGCATGGACGACCAGGTGCTGGAGTTCTTCACCTGGGGCGCGCGCAGCTGGGTCTGCGGCGCCTCCAACTTCCTCGCCCGCGAGCACGTGGCGCTGTACCAGGCCTGCGTGGTCGAGCAGGACATGCTCAAGGGTCGCCAGCTGGCCCAGCGCCTGCTGCCGATGCTCAACCTGCTCGAGGGCGGCGGCAAGTTCTGCCAGTACATCAAGCACGGCTGCGAGCTGGCCGGCCTGCCGGTGGGCGTCACCCGCCGCCCCCTGCTGCCGCTGAACGACGCCGAGAAGGCCGCCTTCAAGCAGACCTATGAGCAACTGATCGCCCATCGCGGCTAACCCTTTGACCGTGGAGGCACTCCCTATGCAACTGCACTGCAACTTCCTGCCCCAGGACGATGGGCGCTGCGGTTGGTACGAGACCCTGCCGCCACCGCCGCCGAGCACGCCGCTGCGCGGCACCGTACAGGCCGACTGGGTGGTGCTCGGCGCCGGCTACGCCGGCCTGGCCGCCGCCCGCCGCCTGGCCGAACTGCAGCCCGAGGCCTCGGTGGTGCTGATCGACGCCAAGCGCGTCGGCTTCGGCGCCGCCGGGCGCAACTCCGGCTTCATGGTCGACCTGCCCCACGACCTGACCTCGCACAGCTATACCAGCAGTCACGAGGCCGACCACAAGATCATCCGCCTGAGCCGCGGCGCCATCGACTACACCCGCGAGATCGTCCAGCGCCACGGCATCGACTGCGACTGGCGCGAGCAGGGCAAGCTGCATGGCGCGGCCAACGAGCGCGGCGGCCAGGCCCTGGAAGCCTTCGCCAAGGGCCTGAGCGCCCTCGGCGAGCCCTATCGGCTGCTCGATGCCAAGCAGATGAAGGCCGTCACCGGCAGCGACTTCTACCAGGCCGGCCTGCATGCCCCGGGTGCCGTGCTGGTACAGCCGGCGGCGCTGTCGCGCGGCCTGGGCCAGAGCCTGCCGGCCAACGTGCGGCTGTTCGAGGACAGCCCGGTGCTGGACATCGAGGTGGGCAAGCCGCACCGCCTGACCACCGCCCAGGGCTGCGTGCAGGCGCCGCGCCTGGTGCTGGCCAACAACGCCTATGCCGCGAGTTTCGGCGAACTGGGCCTCAAGGGCCGCCTGCTGCCGGTGTACACCTACGGCAGCATGACCCGCCCGCTGACCGCCGAGGAGCAGGCGCGCCTGGGCGGCGAGCAGAGCTGGGGGCTGATCCCGGCCGACCCGCTGGGCTCCACGGTGCGGCGCCTGGCCAATGGGCGCATCTGCGTGCGCAACTCCTTCACCTACAACCCCGAGGTGAACGCCTCGGCCGGCACCCTGCAGCGGGTACTCAAGGCCCACCGCACCTCCTTCGCGCGGCGCTTCCCGATGCTCCCGGAGGTCGATTTCGAATACACCTGGGGCGGCGCCCTGTGCATCTCGCGCAACGCCGGCTCGGTGTTCGGCGAGATCGCCCCCGGCGTATTCAGCGCGGTGTGCTGCAACGGCCTGGGCCTGACCCGCGGCACCATCTCCGGCAAGTTGATCGCCGAGTACGCCTTGGGGATGGACAGCGACCTGCTGAGCATCATGTTGGAACAGCCCAAACCCAGCCGCAATCCACCCGAACCCCTGCTCGGGATCGGCGTGCGCTCCACCCTCGCCTGGAAAGAGTGGACCGCCGGCGTGGAACTCTGAAACTGCCCCAACCTTCAGGAGAACAACAATGACCGACGCCCTCACCCGCAGCGCCATCGACCAGCAGCTCGAGCGCCTGGAATACCGCAACCAGGCCTTCATCGACGGCCGCTTCGTCGCCGCCCGTTCGGGCGCCACCTTCGCCACCCTCAACCCGGCGACCGGCCAGGTCATCACCGAGGTGGCCGCCTGCGACGCCGAAGACGTCGACGCCGCCGTGCAGGCCGCCCGCGCCGCCTTCGACGCCGGGGTCTGGTCGAAACTGGCGCCGGCCGAGCGCAAGACGATCATGCTGGCGTTCGCCGACCTGATCGACGCCCACCGCCTGGAGCTGGCGGTGCTGGAATCCCTGGAGGCCGGCAAGCCGGTCGGCGAGTGCTACGGCATCGACATCCCCGACACCGCCAACACCATCCGCTGGCACGCCGAGGCCGGCGACAAGCTGTACGACGCCATCTCGCCGTCCAGCCCGAGCAACGTCGGCATGATCCGCCGCGAACCGATCGGCGTGGTCGGCGCCGTGCTGCCGTGGAACTTCCCCTGCATGATGGCCGGCTGGAAGCTCGGCCCGGCGCTGATCACCGGCAACAGCGTGGTCCTCAAGCCCGCCGAGCTGACCTCCCTGGCCACCCTGCGCCTGGCCGAGCTGGCCCATCAGGCCGGCATCCCGGCCGGCGTGCTCAACGTGGTGCCGGGCCTGGGCCACAGCGCCGGCAAGGCCATCGGCCTGCACCCGGACATCGACCTGGCGGCCTTCACCGGCTCCACCGAGGTCGGCCGGCTGTTCCTCGAGTACTCGGCCAAGAGCAACCTCAAGCGCGTGGTGCTCGAGTGCGGCGGCAAGAACCCCCAGGTGGTCATGGGCGATGCCGGCGACCTCTCGGCGGTGGCCGGCAACGTGCTCGCCGCGGCCTTCTGGAACATGGGCGAGAACTGCTCGGCCGGCTCCCGGCTGATTGTCCATCGCTCGCTCAAGGACGCGCTGCTCGAGGAAATGCTCAGCCAGCTGCAAGACTGGGCCACCGGCGACCCGCTGGACCCGAGCGTACGCCTCGGCGCGCTGATCGAAGAAGCGCACATGGCCAAGGTCCTCGGGCATATCGAGCAGGCCAAGGCCGAGGGCTGCAAGCTGGTCACCGGTGGTGTGCGCCTGCATGCGGAGAGCGGCGGCTATTTCGTCGCCCCGACCATCTTCGAAGCCGACTCCAACGCCGCCTCGGTGGCCCAGGAGGAGATCTTCGGCCCGGTGCTGGCGGTGATCGCCTTCGACACCGAAGAAGAGGCCATCGCCATCGCCAACGACACCTGCTACGGCCTGGCCGCCTCGCTGTGGACCGCCAACATCAACACCGCCCACCGCATGTCGGCGGCCATCCGCGCCGGCACCGTGTCGGTCAACTGCTTCTCCGAGGGCGACATCTGCACCCCGTTCGGCGGCTACAAGCAGTCCGGCTTCGGCGGCCGCGACAAGTCGATCTACGCCCACGATCAGTACTGCGAGCTGAAGACCACCTGGATCCAGTTGTCCTGACGCCAGCCTCTCCCGGCCGCACCCGCGGCCGCTCCCCCTAGATCGACAGTCCCCTCCCGGCAACCGCCGGCGAGGGGGCTTCGCCTATCGCCGAGAAACGCCCATGCACAGCCTCACCAGCAGTGAATACCTCAACCCGGTCAGCACCCAGACCTGGGCCAACGGCCGCCATCTGGTGCGCTGCCTCAAGGTCATCCGCGAGACCGCGGACGTCATCACCTACTGCTTCAGCATGCAGGAGCCGGTGCTGTTCTTCTTCAAGCCCGGGCAGTTCGTCACCCTGGAGCTGGAGATCGACGGCGAGCAGGTGCTGCGCTCCTACACCATCTCCAGCGCGCCGTCGATTCCCTACAGCTTCTCCATCACGGTCAAGCGCGTGCCCGGCGGCCGAGTATCCAACTGGCTGCACGAACACCTCAAGGAAGGCGAGCTGATCGCCGTGCACGGCCCGGTCGGCCAGTTCAACTGCATCGACTACCCGGCCGACAAGGTGCTGCTGCTCTCGGGCGGCGTCGGCATCACCCCGGTGATGTCCATGGCCCGCTGGTTCTTCAACACCAACAGCGAGGTCGACATGGTGTTCGCCCACAGCGCGCGCACCCCCGCCGACATCATCTACCGCGCAGAACTGGACTACATGTCCACGCGCATCGACAACTTCAAGCTGCACCTGATCTGCGAACGCAACGAGACCGGGCAGATCTGGGGCGGCTACCGCGGCTTCCTCAGCCGCGAGATGCTGCAGCTGATCGCCCCGAACTTCCTCGAGCGCGAGGTGTTCTGCTGCGGCCCGGCGCCCTACATGCGCGCGGTGCGGCGCCTGCTCGGCGAAGCCGGCTACGACATGACCCGCTACCACGAGGAGTCCTTCGGCGCGACGCCGGACGAGGACATCGCCGCCGCCGAGGAACAGGCCGCGGTGGCCCTGAGCGAGGAGCCCCAGGCCAGCCACTGGGTGACCTTCAGCGACTCCGGCAAGTCGGTGCAGGCCGAACTCGGCAGCACCCTCTACGAGGCCGCCGCCAGTGCCGGCCTGACCATTCCCAAGGCCTGCGGCATGGGCATCTGCGGCACCTGCAAGGTGCGCGTGGTGAGCGGCGAGACCGCCATGGAGCACAACGGCGGCATCAGCGAGGAAGAAATCGCCGAGGGCTTCGTGCTGAGCTGCTGCACCCGGGTCACCGGCGCCGTCGAGGTGGAGTACTAGAGACCGGCCTCAGAGCAGCGCAAGCTGCGCTCGAGTATCTGACGAACTCGGCTCGGGCAGCGCCGCCAGGCCGGGCAGACGCTGCCTCAACTGGGCGTGAAAACGCCGCGCCAGCTGCGCCGCCAGGCGGTTGTCCGGGGTGTGCAGGAAGGCATAGGGGGTGCGCCCCGCCTCGATCCAGGCGGCGACCTTGTCCAGCCAGGGCGCCATGAAGGCATCGTTGGCCGCCAGCTCCGGGTGGCCGATGAAACGCAGCTGCGGCGCCTGGCTGAAGGCGGTCGGGCGCACCGGCAGGCGCGGCTTCTTCGCCTGGGCGTGGCGCACGGCGGGGTCGTCCGAGTTGCAGCTGAACAGCGCCCGCGAGTCCAGGCAGATGCGCTCGATGCCGCGTCCCTGCAGCAGGCGGTTGAGCGCTCGCTCCTCCTCGCCCCTGGCGAAGAACGCCGGGTGGCGCAACTCCACCGCCAGGTCGGCATCCGCCCAGTGCTCGACGAAGGCGGCCAGCTCCCCCAGGCGCGGCGGACCGAAGCTCGCCGGCAGTTGCAGCCAGAACGGCGCGACCCGCGCCCCCAGGGGCGCCAGCAGCCGGCGGAAGGCGTCGCTGGCGCCCAGCTGCGCGCGCAGGTCGCCGCCATGGCTGATGTCCCGCGGCAGCTTGGCGCAGAAACGAAACTGCGCCGGCATGGTCGCGGCCCAGCGCGCCACGGTATCGGCCGCGGGGCTGGCGTAGAAGGTGGTGTTGCCCTCCACGGCATTGAACAGCTGGCTGTAGCGCGGCAGGAAGTCTCGCGGGCGGGCGTCCTGCGGGTACAGCGAGCCGCGCCAGGCCGGCTCGCTCCAGGACGGGCAGCCGAGGAAATAGGGCAGCACTAGGCGTAGAGGTCGAGCCCCAGCACTTGCTGCGCGTCGGGCTCGCTGGCGAAGCTGGCGGTGCTGCTGTAGCTGGCGATGGCCTGGGCGGCGCGGCTGCTCAGGGCCGGCCGGTAGCCGGAGTCCTCGGCGCGCGACTGCAGGTTGTCGCTGCCGCCGCTGCTGGCCTGTACCCGGCGCAACTGCGGCAGTTGCTCGAAGCCCTGGCTGCTGGCCGGGGCGGCCGCCTGCTCGCGACGCGCCTCGACTTCCCGCTGCGCCTCGCGATAGGGCGTGACCGCAGTCCCCGAACGGGGCCCGCGATCTGGCGAGTAGGGAGCGATGGAGCCGTCGATGCGCATCAGTTACTGCTCGGCCGCTTGGCCAACTGTGTGGGATTCGACCAATCTACCGCCGCAGCCCCGGCTTGGCAATCGAGCCGCCGCCAGCCGGGAGGTCGACTACTGCGGCGCCTTGGGCGTGGCGACCTGGTCGCGCAGGTACACCGGCTGCGCCTGGTCGGCCGGCAGCGCCTCGCCGCGGGCCCAGGCGAAGCCCGCCAGGCCGAGCAGGTCCTCGGCGTGGGGCAGCATGGCGCCGTCCTGGCCGCCCAGCATCGCCGGCAGCCGCACGGCATGGGTGCCCCAGCCGGTGCCGGCGCCGAACCAGTCGCCGGCGGCGTCGCGCGGCAGGCCGGCCAGTTCCGGCGGCAACACCGCCTCGGCGCCGAGCAGGCGCATCTCGCCCTGCTGCGCCCGGTAGCAGCCCCAGTAGACCTCGTCCATCCGCGCGTCGATGGCAGCGGCCACCTGCTGCGCGCCGTGCTCACGCAGCGCCCGCTGGGCCAGCACGGCCAGGTCGGACACCGGCAGCACCGGGCGGTCCAGGGCGAAGGCCAGACCCTGGACCACGCCGATGGCGATGCGCACCCCGGTGAAGGCGCCGGGGCCGCGGCCGAAGGCGATCGCGTCCAGCGCCGACAGGGCGACGTCCGCCTCCTCCAGCAGGGCCTTGATCATCGGCAGCAGGCGCTGGGCGTGCAGGCGCGGAATCACTTCGTAGTGGCTGAATACCTCGCCGTCGTGCAGCAGGGCGACGGAGCAGGCTTCGGTGGCGGTGTCCAGAGCCAGGAGAGTAGTCATTACGTTCGGGCAGGTGACGAGAAGGAGCGGCATTAAAACGGCTTGAGGCTTTTTTTTCCAGCGCAATCACGTGAGTTCGCGTCTGTCACGCGAACGGGCCAGCCGGGCAACAGGCACGCGCCGGGCCACAACGGCCCGGCGCAAGCACTGCAAACAGCGATTTACCAGGGCTCGATGACGGTCTTTGCTTCCCAGGCTTGCAAAGGCGCCTCGGACCAGGTGCCGTAGCTCGCATTGGGGAAGACGATCCACTCGGCGCCCCACTTGTCGGCCTCGGCGGCCACGGTCGCGCGCTGCTCGGCCAGCGGCGTCTTGCGGAAACGCCCATCGAAGTCATGCAGCGTATCGCCCAGCAACAACACGACCTGATGATCGGCACTGACGATGGCGCGCCGCTCGACCTTGGGCGGCCCCAGCAGCAGCACGCTTTGCGCCGACACCTGGGGTAGACCGAGCTTGCTCAGGGTGGCCAGGGTGTGTGGCTTCTGCTCGTCGGCACGGTCCGATATGTAGCGAATGGTCACGCCCAGGCTGTCGGCGTGCTGCAGGAACTGCTTGGCGCCGGGGATCAGCCGCGGAGTCCCGTCTCGTTCCCAGGGCAGCCAGGTGTCCCAGGCGTCATAGGTGTGGCAGTTGGCAAGGTCCCGCGCCAACAGTGCGCTGTTATCAATGACGGTCTCATCCAGGTCGGTAACGATGGCCAACTTCGACGGATCTTTCGCGGCGGCTACTGCAGCATCCAGCTTCAGCGTAGCGATGTTGTAGGCCTGCAGCTGCAGGGCCTGAACTTCCGCCGACTGCTGCTGAAAGCGCAGCCCCATGGCGAACTCGGCGACTGCGCAGTCTGCCTTGGGTTGCGCCTTGGCATCGGCGAACGCCGCAGGGCTCCCCGCCAGCGCTAGCGCAAGGCCCAACCAGATAGCACTCTTTGCTGTTTTCTCGGTCATTAAATGCGCTCTCTTCCTTAGCATGGGTAAAGACTTAAGGTCTATGACCATCCCTCCGTGGTCTAGACCAAGACGGAGGCTAGCTTAGGCGAGCAAGGTTGCTGTTCTGTGAACGACGCTCAGTGACTCCGGCGCGCCACTTGCAGAAACGACAACGGCCCGCAAGCGGGCCGTTGTTGCAAGGCGACTGGCGACTCAGCTGAGCGCGGCCAGGACCTTGGCGGTGATCTCGTCCACCGAACCGACGCCGGCCACCGCGCTGTACTTCGGCGTGCCTTCGGCCGCCGCGAGCTGCTGGTAGAAGCTCACCAGCGGCTTGGTCTGCGAATGATAGACCGACAGGCGGTGGCGCACGGTCTCTTCCTTGTCGTCGTCGCGCTGGATCAGTTCCTCGCCGGATTCGTCGTCGATGCCGGCGACCTTCGGCGGGTTGTGCTCGGTGTGGTAGACGCGGCCGGAGGCCGGGTGCACGCGGCGGCCGGCGATGCGGCTGACGATTTCCTCGTCGTCGACGGCGATCTCGACCACGTGGTCGATGCTCACGCCGGCGTCCTTCAGGGCTTCGGCCTGGGGAATGGTGCGCGGGAAACCGTCGAAGAGGAAGCCGTTGGCACAGTCCGCCTGGGCGATGCGCTCCTTGACCAGGTTGATGATCAGATCGTCGGAGACCAGGCCGCCGGCATCCATGACGCTCTTGGCCTTCAGGCCCAGCTCGGTGCCGGCCTTGACCGCGGCGCGCAGCATGTCGCCGGTGGAGATTTGCGGAATGCCGAACTTCTTGGTGATGAAGCCAGCCTGGGTACCTTTACCGGCACCGGGCGCCCCCAGCAGAATCACGCGCATCGATGTGCTCCTCAAGATTTAAATAGAAATCGTCGGACTCGCCTCGTGGGGCCAATCTCAGAATGGTTTCGGCAGCACTGCGCACGGGTGCCTGACTGCCAGAAGGCCGATCAAGATACACAGCGCACCCCCGGCGCACAAGCCGCCGAAAGTCGCAGGCGGCGGCCTGGCCGAGGGGCGCCGAAGAGCGCCTGAGACGCCCCCTGCAAGCCCCTGCCGGGGCCCGCACAGAGGGCTTCGGCGGGCGTCTCAGCCGGTGTTGCGCAAGCCCGCGGCGATCCCCGCGACGCTGACCAGCAAGGCCTGCTCCAGAGGGCTGTCGGCCTCATTCTGACGCTGCCTGGCGCGGGCCAGCAGCTCGGCCTGCAGCAGGTGCAAGGGGTCCAGATAGGTGTTGCGCACGCTGAGGAATTCCAGGGTCTCGGGGCTGTGCGCCAGCAGGTGCGACTGCCCGGTCAAGCCCAGCACCGCGGCCACCGCCTGCGACAATAGGTCGCGCAAATGCTCACCCAGGGGTCGCAAATCCGATTGCACGAGCCGCTCGTCGTAGAGTCGGGCGATCGCCGCATCGGCCTTGGCCAGGACCATCTCCAGCATGTCGATGCGGGTGCGGAAGAACGGCCAGTGCTCGCGCATCTGCCCGAGCAGCTCGCCCTCCCCGCGTTTCAGGGCATTGGCCAGGGCGTATTCCCAGCCGAGCCAGGCCGGCAGCATCAGGCGGGTCTGGGTCCAGGCGAAGATCCAGGGAATCGCCCGCAGGCTCTCCACCCCGCCCTCGCGGCGCTTGGCCGGCCGGCTGCCCAGCGGCAGGCGGCCGAGCTCCTGCTCCGGGGTGGCCTGGCGGAAGTAGTCGACGAACTGCGGGTGCTCGCGCACCACGCCGCGGTAGGCGCTGACGCCGTCGGCGGCCAGCCGGTCCATCAGTTCGCGCCAGGCCGGCTGCGGGGTCGGCGGCGGCAGCCGGGTGGCCTCCAGCACGGCGGCCAGGTAGAGGTTGAGGTTCTGCTCGGCGATGTCCGGCAGGCCGAACTTGAAGCGGATCATCTCGCCCTGCTCGGTGGTGCGGAAGCGCCCCGCCACCGAGCCCGGCGGCTGCGACAGGATCGCCGCGTGGGCCGGGCCGCCGCCGCGGCCGACCGTGCCGCCGCGGCCGTGGAACAACAGCAGCTCGACGCCGTGGGCGGCGCAGACCTGCACCAGGGCTTCCTGGGCGCGGTACTGCGCCCAGGCCGCCGCGGTGGTGCCGGCATCCTTGGCCGAGTCGGAGTAGCCGATCATCACCTCCTGGGGACCCTGCAGGCGCGCGCGGTAGTCCTCCAGGCCGAGCAGGCGGTCGATCACCGGCCCGGCGTTGTCGAGGTCGGCGAGGGTCTCGAACAAGGGCACCACGCGCATCGGCCGCAACAGCCCGCCCTCCTTGAGCAGCAACTGCACCGCCAGCACGTCGGAAGGCGCGCCGGCCATGGAGATCACGTAGGAGCCCAGGGAGGCCGCCGGCGCCGCCGCCACCTCGCGGCAGGTGGCGAGCACCTCGGCGGTCTCGGCACTGGGCTCGAAGTGCGCCGGCAGCAGCGGCCGGCGGTTGTCCAGCTCGCCCAGCAGGAACGCCTGGCGCGCCTCTTCGTCCCACTCGGCGTAGCGCCCCAGGCCCAGGTAGTCGGTGATCTCGTCCAGCGCCGCGACATGCCGGCTGGCGTCCTGGCGCACGTCCAGGCGCACCAGGAACAGGCCGAAGGTCACCGCGCGGCGCAGGCAGTCGAGCAAGGGACCGTCGGCGATCACGGCCATGCCACAGGCGTGCAGGGAGCGGTAGCACAGCGTCAAGGGCTCGAGCAGCTCGTCGTTGTGCTGCAGCACCGCGGCAGAGGGCGCCAGCGGCCCCTGCAGGGCATCGTGGGCCCAGGCCCGGGTCGCCCGCAGGCGTTCGCGCAGCTGCTTGAGCAGGCTGCGATAGGGTTCGGCGCTGTCGCCGACCCGTGCGCGCAACTCCTCGCTGGCCTGCTGCATGGACAGCTCGGCCGCCAGCTGATCGATATCCCGCAGGTACAGGTCGGCGGCCATCCAGCGCGCCAGCAGCAGCACCTCGCGGGTCACCGGCGCGGTGACATTGGGATTGCCGTCGCGATCGCCGCCCATCCAGGAGGCGAAGCGTATCGGCGCGGCGTCCAGCGGCAGGCGCGCGCCGGTGGCCGCGTGCAGCGCATGGTCGGCCTGGCGCAGGAAGTTCGGCAGCGCCTGCCACAGCGAATGCTCGATCACCGCGAAGCCCCACTTGGCCTCGTCCACCGGGCTCGGCCGGCTGCGGCGAATCTCCTCGGTATGCCAGGCCTCGGCGATCAGCCGCTGCAGGCGCTGGGCCACCTGCTCGCGCTCGGCGGCGGACAGGTCGCTGTGGTCCTGGGCCGCCAGCTGCGCGGCGATGGCATCGTACTTCTGGATCAGGGTGCGCCGTGCCACCTCGGTCGGGTGGGCGGTCAGCACCAGCTCGATCTCCAGGCCGCCGAGCTGGCGCGCCAGCGCCGCGGGTTCGTGGCCACCGGCCTGCAGGCGCTGCAACAGCTCGGGCAGCACCCGCGACTCGAAGGGCTCGGGCTCGTCGCTGCCCCGCCGCCGCACCCGGTGGTACTGCTCGGCGATATTGGCCAGGTTGAGGAACTGGTTGAAGGCCCGCGCCACCGGCAGCAGCTCGTCGTCGTCGAGCCCGTCGAGGCTCTCGCTGAGCTGCTCGGCGCCGGCGGCCGAGCCACGCCGCGCCGCCTTGGCGCCCTTGCGGATGCGCTCGATCTTGCCCAGGAAGGCAGCGCCCAGCTGTGCGCTGATGGTGTTGCCCAGCAGCTCGCCGAGCTGGTGCACGTCCTCGCGCAGGCGCGCGTCGATTTCCGTCATGATCCTTCCTCCTCCGGGAATTGCACCAAGAGTGCCCAGCGCGGCAACTTCTTACAAGCGCGCGACAGCGGCGCCCCCCTGTCGGCCGCGAGCGGTCTAGTCTAGAGGTAGGGCGAGCCCGAAACGACTTGCTCCCGTCACTGGATTGCACAACCGCCTAGCCACACTAGGCAAGGGACGAGGTAGTTATGAAAATCCGCGAACTTGTCCATCACTGGGAACAGAACTCGAAGGGCCGCCTGACCCGCAACACCTATCAGATCCATCTCGACCTGGAGGCGGCTGCGCGCCTGGCGGCGCTGACCGAGATGTACCCCAAGCACCATACCGAAGAACTGCTGGGCGAGCTGATCGGCGCGGCGCTGGAGGAGCTGGAGGCCAGCCTGCCATACGTCAAGGGCAGCCAGGTGGTGGCCACCGACGAGCAGGGCGATCCCCTTTACGAGGACATCGGTCCGACGCCGCGCTTTCTCGCCTTATCGCGCAAGTACCTGCGCGAGCTGCAGCAGCAGCAGGGCAGCGCCGAGCACTGAGCCGGCGACGCGGCGCGCCTACTGCGCCGCCGGCGTCTGCTCGCCGAGGCAGCGCACCGCCTGCTTGCGGTTGTCCACCAGCACGCCGGTGAGGCCCTTCTGCTCCAGGTCGAACAGCACCAGCACGCCATCGACGCATTGCGCCACCTGGTTGGCCGGCTTGAGCGAGACCTTGTAGTCCTCGCCGGGAACGGTCTTGAGCATGGTGAAGTCGGCCAGCAGCAGGGCGTCCTGCGGCTTGGCGATATGCAGGTAACCGTAGTACCAGAGCACGGCGACCGTGGCGCAGATGCTGCCGATGGCGGTGAGAATCAGGGGAATAGGCTCGCGTTCACTCATTGTGGGCTCTCAGAATCGGGGATGTCCGCCAGGTGGCGCAGGCCGGCGAAGCCCCGCGGGTCGCGCATGAAACGCAGCATCACCTGGCGCCAGTCCGGGTCGGCAAAGGTTTGCACATGGCCGCCACGGGTCGGCTGGAACACCCGCGGCGGGGGCGCAGCTTGATACAAGCGCTCGCCGTTGGAAAGGGGCACCAGCGGATCGTCGATGCTGTGGAAGATCAGCAGCGGCAGCCCGACCAGCTTCGGCATCACGTGAATGGCGCTGTCGCCATCGGGCACCAGCCAGCTCAGCGGCGTGCGCAACGGCCGGGTCAGCCAGCTGGTGCCGAGGGCATGGCGGGCGACCTCGCGGTAGCTGGCCGGCACGCCGTCGAGGACCAGGGCGCTCAGCTGGGCGCGCCGCCGCGGCCGCTCGGCCAGGTAATGGGCGGCCAGGGCGCCGCCCAGGCTCTGGCCGAGGACGTACAGCGGCCTGTCGCGGACCGGCGGGGCGCGCTCCAGCCAGGCGAAGGCCGCCTCCAGGTCCTGGTACACCGCCGGCAGGCTCGGCGCCCCCTCGGACAGGCCGTAGCCGCGGTAGTCCAGCATCAGGACCTGGTAGCCCTGCTCCGGCAACCACCAGATGCCGCCGAGGTGGCTGGCCAGGTTGCCGCCATTGCCGTGCAGGTGCAGCACCGTGCCCCTGACCTCGACCCCGGCCTTGGCCGGTAGCCACCAGGCATGCAGACGGGTGCCGTCGGCGGCCCTCAGGTATTCGTCCTGGTAGTCCAGACGCGCCTTGGCCGGGGTGAACGGCAGGCCGCGCTCGGGATAGAACAGCAGTTCGCTGCAGCCGTGCAGGCAGAGCAGCACGGCCAGCAACCAGCAGCGCCGCCTCACTTGCCTCCGGCGCGTACTTCTTCACGCGCCTTGAAGGTCGCCTCGTACACGCGCTCGGCCAGGCGCGAGAACGGCAGGCTCTGAATCCACACGGTTCCGCTGCCCTTGAGCGTCGCCAGGAGGATGCCCTCGCCACCGAACAGCATGCTCTTCAGGCCGCCGGCCAGGGCGATGTCGTAGTCGATCCCCGCGCTGAACGCCACCAGGCAGCCGGTGTCCAGGCGCAGGGTCTCGTCGTGCAGCTCCTTGCGGATCACCGTGCCGCCGGCATGCACGAAGGCCAGGCCGTCGCCCTCGAGCTTCTGCAGGATAAAGCCCTCGCCGCCGAAGAAACCGGCGCCCAGGCGCTTGTTGAAGCTGATGCCGAGCGCCGTGCCGTGGGCCGCGCAGAGGAAGGCGTCCTTCTGGCAGATCAGCCGGCCACCCACTTCGGCCAGCTGGATCGGCACCACGGTCCCCGGATAGGGCGCGGCGAAAGCCACCCGCGCCGGCCGCGCGCCGGCGTTGGAAAAATGCGTCATGAACAGCGACTCGCCGGTGAGCAGGCGCTTGCCGGCACCCCACAGCTTGCCCAGCACCCCGCTCGCCGAACCGTCACCCATCCGCGTCTCGAAGCGCACGCCCTCGGTCATGTAATTCATTACCCCGGCCTCGGCGATCACCGTCTCGCCCGGGTCGAGGATGATTTCCACGCTCTGCGCCGCGGTGCCGAGGATTTCGTAATCGAGCGGGTGGCTGGGCATTCGAGACTCCTGCCGATGAGAGCGAGCGCCTGCCCGCAGGGTCAGGCGCGTCGAGCGCGAAACTCAGGCCGGGCGCACCCCGCCTGAACCGGGCGCCTAGAGGATATTGGCGTAGTCGGCCTCGATCCGGTCCAGGCTCAGATGGTTGAGGAAGTTGGAGAAACACATCCACGCCGACAGCGAGTTGAGGTCGCTGAATTGCGGCGGCAGGTACTTCGGCGCCACCACCAGGCCCTCGTCGACCAGCTGGCGCAGGGTGCGCATGTCCTCAAGAGTGGTCTTGCCACAGAACAGCAGCGGAATCTGCTCCAGCTTGCCCTTGCGCACGGCCAGCTGGATGTAGTTGTAGACCATGATGAAACCCTTCAAATAGGACAGGTCCTTGGTGAAGGGTAGTCCGGTCGGGGACGATCCGCGAAAGGCGCGGCTGGCATTGCTGTAGCTGTCCTCCAGGCTGAAACCCTGCTCGCGGTAGAAGCCACACACTTGGAGGAAGTCGGCGCCCTCCTCGGCCATGTGGATGGCGCGGGTGCGGTTGGTCAGCTTGCGCAGGCGGGTCGGGTAGGAGGCGAAGGCGATCACCTCCATGAGGATCGCCAGGCCCTCCTGGGTCACGGTGGACGAGGGCGGCCCCTTGGCCAGGAAGGTACAGATGGGCTGGTTCTGTCCGTTCAGCGTGGTCGCCACATGCACCAGGCCCTCGTGCACCTCCAGGGCCTTGACGTCGCGCTCGTTGAACTTGGCGTCGGTGCGGATCTTGATGTAGTCGGCGCCGGCCGCCGCGTCGGCGAGGATGCCGTCGGACTCGAACACCCGGATGGTCTCCTCCGCCTCGCCGAACACCTTGTTCAGGCGATGCTGCAGCAGATCGACCGCCTGCTTGGCGCAGAGGTTCTTCGGCTCGTCCTCGAGGTCGCCGCGACGGTCGATGTTGTTCAGGAACTCGGAGAACATCAACCCCAGGTCGGAGAGGGTCGGGTCGCCGGCGTGGAAGGCGTCGGACGCCGCGCCGTAGAGGTCCTGGGAGATCAGGCCGAAATCCTCGGTGCCGCGCGCCTCGAGCATGCGGATGACCATGCGGTACTCGCGGCACATGCGCCGCATGATCTGGCCGACCGGGTTGAACTGGCCGAGCTGACGGGTGATGTCGCGCTCGATGTTCTGGAATTCCAGCTTCTTCGCCGCGGTGTCGAACGCCAGCGGGCGCCCGGCATAGTAGTCGCGATCCACCGCCGGCAGCTGCTTGCCCTTGTGCTTGAGAAAGTCGGCGCGGATGGTGTCGTCCCACTTCACCGCATCCAGCACGCGGATCGGCGTCTGCGCCTCGACGATGCGGTCGGACAGCCCGCGCACCGTCAGTTGGTAGTCACCCAGCTCGTTGAGACTGTTCATTGATTCCTCGTTGTGGCGCCCGCTCGCCGGGAGCGGGGCGAATTACTGGCCGACGCGCTGGTAGCGCGCGACTTCGACGAAGACGTCCGAATTGGCCGGGTCGTCGAGGTAGGCGAACACCTGCTCCAGCGGGCTGGTGATCAGGGCGCCCTCGCCCTGCGGGGTCTCCACCGCCTCGCCCTCCAGCACGCCCTGCTCCAGCTCCTGGAGGATGCGGTCGACATCCAGGCTGTAGAGCAGCAGCTCGTTGCCGGTGGTCAGCTCGAACCCGGCGATGGCGAAGTTCGCCCCCATGCGCTTCGGCAGGCCGACCGAGAGGTACCAGCGGCGGCCATGGTGGGCCACGGTGAAACCGTATTGCTTGAGGCTGTCGAGGTTCTCCGGGTCGTCCACGTAGGTCTCGGCCTTGTAGACGTTGGAGCCGGCCCGGCTGATGCGCAGGAACAGCCGCTCGCCCCACTCGTTGGTGCGCGCCCACTCGCCGAGCAGCGGTATGGGCGCCGCCTCGTTGGCCGGGATCGGGTCCTTGAACGTGACCAGGCAGCCACTCAGTAGCAGGAAGGACAAGGCGACCACCATACGCCAGGCTCTCATTACGCTCTCCTTGTGAAACGCTTCGGCATCGCGCCGGTCGGCCCCAGCGGCCCTTCCTTTAAGACAAACCCCGCCGCGGCGGGGTTCGGTGCGAGGCCATGCCCCATTTATAACTTAAGCGTATAACACAGTCGCTCGCCCGGAGTCCGTGCCGGTTCGGCGAACGAGCTCAGAGCCCCAGCACCAAGTGCATATAGCGTTTAAGAATGGCCAACATGCCCTGGTTGTCCAGATGCTCGACGCCGTCGAGCAGGCCCTGGTACTCCATGCGCCGGATGATCGCGGTCAACAGCTGGGCATCCTGCTCCGGCTGGTGCGAACCGAGCACCTGGAAGAAACGGATGACGCCCTGGGAGAGGATCTGCCCGTGGGCGCGCACCAGCTCGTGCAGGCCCGGATTGAGCAATGCCTCCTGGTGGAACGCCTGCTCGGCGAGCAGGTGCTCGCGGCGATTGACCAACTGGTAGCGCACGTACTCCACCGCCAGGCGGGCGATCTCGTCGGCCAGGTGGCGGCGCGCCTCGGGGGTGCCGTCCAGATTGCCGACCAGCTCCTGCAGCACGCCCTCGGTACTGCTCCAGAACTTCGCCATATAGGCGGCGCTGCGCTCGACGAACTGGGCGAAGGTATCGGTGATCAGGTCGTCGATGTCTTTGAAGTAGTAGGTGGTGGCCGACAGGGGCACGCCCGCCTCGGCCGCCACCGCGCGGTGGCGCACGGCACGCACGCCCTCGCGCACGATGATGCGCATGGCCGCGTCGAGGATCGCCTGGCGGCGCTGTTCGCTGCCTTGCCGACTGGCCTTGCGCCCCAGGTACTGGACGCTTTCGGCGACGGCGCTGGCCACGCGGGCGGCATTTTCTGGAACGGGCACATGGGACACGACGGGCAAACCTCCTGCGCGATCGTACTGACTTCGGCTGCGCTGTTCAGTCTCTAGGATAATGCCACGCGCCGGTGACAAAAAAGCCGCCCGGAGGCGGCTTGTTTTCGTGCATCAGGCCTGCGGGCGCATGTGCGGGAAGAGGATCACGTCGCGAATCGACGGCGCATCGGTGAGCAGCATGACCAGACGGTCGATGCCGATGCCCTCGCCGGCGGTCGGCGGCATGCCGTACTCCAGGGCGCGGACGAAGTCGGCGTCGTAGTGCATGGCCTCGTCGTCGCCGGCGTCCTTGTCCGCCACCTGGGCCATGAAGCGCTCGGCCTGGTCCTCGGCATCGTTCAGCTCGGAGTAGGCGTTGGCGATCTCGCGGCCGCCGATGAACAGCTCGAAGCGGTCGGTGACGCTCGGGTCCTGGTCGTTGCGCCGGGCCAGCGGCGACACCTCGAAGGGGTACTGGGTGATGAAGGTCGGCTGCTCCAGCTTGTGCTCGACCAGCTCCTCGAAAATCATCACCTGCAGCTTGCCCAGGCCCTCGAAGCCCAGCACCTTGGCGCCGGCCGCCTTGGCGATGGCACGGGCCTTGTCGATGTCGCGCAGGTCCTGCGCGCTGATCTCGGGGTTGAACTTGAGGATGGAGTCGAACACCGACAACCGGGCGAAGGGCTCGCCGAAGTGGAACACCTTGCCCTGGTAGGGCACGTCGGTGCTGCCCAGCACCAGCAGGGCCAGCTCGCGGAACAGTTCCTCGGTCAGGTCCATGTTGTCTTCGTAGTCGGCGTAGGCCTGGTAGAACTCGAGCATGGTGAACTCGGGGTTGTGCCGGGTCGACACGCCCTCGTTGCGGAAGTTGCGGTTGATCTCGAAGACCTTCTCGAAGCCGCCGACCACCAGGCGCTTGAGGTACAGCTCCGGGGCGATGCGCAGGAACATCTGCATGTCCAGGGCGTTGTGGTGGGTCTCGAACGGCTTGGCCGCGGCGCCGCCGGGGATGCTCTGCAGCATCGGCGTCTCCACTTCGAGGAAGTCGCGCTGCATGAGGAAGTTGCGGATATGGGCGATCACCTGGGAGCGCACGCGGAAGCTGTGGCGCACCTCCTCGTTGACCATCAGGTCGACGTAGCGCTGGCGATAGCGCTGCTCGGTGTCGGTCAGGCCGTGGAACTTGTCCGGCAGCGGGCGCAGCGACTTGGTCAGCAGGCGCACCTCGGTCATTTCCACGAACAGGTCGCCCTTGCCGGAACGGGCCAGGGTGCCCTCGGCGGCGATGATGTCGCCCAGGTCCCAGTGCTTGACCGCTTCCAGGGTCTCGGCCGGCAGGGTCTTGCGGTTGACGTAGAGCTGGATGCGCCCGCTCATGTCCTGGATCACCATGAAGGCGCCGCGGTTGAGCATGATGCGCCCGGCGACCTTGACCGGAATGGCGGCCTCGGCCAGGGCCTCCTTGGAGGCGTCGACGTACTGTTTCTGCAGGTCCGCGCAGTAGCAGGTACGGCGGAAGTCATTGGGGAAGGGATTGCCCTGCTCGCGCAAGGCGGCGAGCTTTTCCTTGCGCTGGGCAATCAGCTTGTTTTCTTCCTGTTGCAGTTCGTGCTGGTCGTGGTCGAGAGGTTGGTCGCTCATGGTCTGTCGTCTATTCCTGTAACCCTAGGTTGGCGCTGAGCGCAGCGATGCCCAACATCCGGCCTCTGGGCCGGCCTGCTACGCGCATGCAGCGCCGCTCGTCGGGCCTGACGCGGCCCGACCTGCATGGCGTGAGTGTTACAGCCCCTGTTTCAGGCTGGCCTCGAGGTACTCGTCGATATCGCCGTCGAGCACGTTGACGCAATCGCTTCGCTCGATATTGGTGCGCAGATCCTTGATCCGCGACTGGTCGAGCACATAGGAGCGGATCTGGTGGCCCCAGCCGATGTCCGACTTGGAGTCTTCCAGGGCCTGGGAGGCGGCGTTGCGCTTCTGCATCTCCTGCTCGTACAACTTGGCCCGCAGCATCTTCATGGCGGTGTCCTTGTTGGCGTGCTGGGAGCGCTCGTTCTGGCAGCTGACCACGGTATTGGTCGGCACGTGGGTGATACGCACCGCCGAGTCGGTGGTGTTGACGTGCTGACCGCCGGCCCCGGAGGAGCGGTAGGTGTCGATGCGCAGATCGGCCGGGTTGATCTCGATCTCGATGTTGTCGTCGATTTCCGGGGAGACGAACACCGCGGTGAACGAGGTGTGGCGGCGGTTGCCGGAGTCGAACGGGCTCTTGCGCACCAGGCGATGCACGCCGATCTCGGTGCGCAGCCAGCCGAAGGCGTATTCGCCCTTGATATGCACTGTGGCGCCCTTGATGCCCGCCACTTCGCCGGCGGACAGCTCCATGATGGTGGCGTCGAAGCCACGCTTGTCGGCCCAGCGCAGGTACATGCGCAGCAGCATGTTGGCCCAGTCCTGGGCCTCGGTGCCGCCGGAGCCGGCCTGGATGTCCAGGTAGGCGTTGTTCGGGTCCATCTCGCCGCTGAACATGCGGCGGAATTCCAGCTTCTCGAGGATCCCGCGCAGGCGCGCGACCTCGACGGCGACGTCGTCGACGGCGCCCTGGTCGCCTTCCTCGGCGGCCATCTCCAGCAGGTCGCGGGAGTCGGCCAGGCTGCCGCCCAGGTCATCGAGGGTCTCGACGATCAGCGCCAGGGAGGCGCGCTCACGCCCCAGGTTCTGGGCGTATTCCGGGTCGTTCCAGACGTTCGGGTCTTCCAGCTCGCGGTTTACTTCGACCAGACGATCATGCTTGTGATCGTAGTCAAAGATACCCCCGAATAGTCTGGGTGCGCTCGGACAGGTCCTTGATGCTGTTAAGGATCGGGTTGATTTCCATGGCAGGCGGCACTCGCAGGTCAAACTTTCGAAAAGCCGACGAGTATACCCCAGTCGGGCGGCGCCGACAGCCCACCCCGCCCCTTTGCGCCGAGCAGGGCGATACCCGGCGACAGTTCGTCGGATTCGCCGAGGCACACGCGCCGATATTGGCTAGCATCACAGCATAATCCGATCAGTAATTGACGCCGTTTAGATGGCGCACCAGAAGAATAACCCGGTTGCAGGCTATGGATCAGCGACAGCCCAGCAGTAGTCCCGACCATGACACAAAACCGGCCGCCCAAGCTCCACGCCCCTGCCCTCCGCTATCTGCGCATCCTGCTGGCGACATTGCTGTGCGCCATTGCCGGCCCCGGTCGCGCCGAGCCGACATCCGCCCTCGGCTCGGCCATCGCCGAGGCCCGCCTGACCAGCTGGCATATCCTGATCGCCCGGGGGCGTGACGCGGACGAGCGCAGCAAGCTGGAGGCGGTCAACGATTTCATCAACAATGCCGTGGCGTTCGGCGACGATCTCGACATCTGGGGCGAGGAAGAGTACTGGGCGACGCCGCTGCAGACCCTGACCCGCGGCCGCGGCGACTGCGAAGACTTCGCCATCGGCAAGTACTTCACCCTGGTGCGCATGGGCGTGCCCAGCGACAAGCTGCGCCTGACCTTCGTCAAGGCCCTGAGCCGCAATCAGGCGCACATGGTCTTGACCTACTACCCGACCCCCAACGCCCAGCCACTGGTCCTCGACAACCTCGAGCGCGACATCAGGCCTGCCGCCGAGCGCGGCGACCTGCTGCCGGTGTACGCCTTCAACCATCACGGCATCTTCCTGGCCAAGTCGCCGCAACAGAAATCCCGTCAGTCGCCACGGATGCTCTCGCGCTGGAGCGAGCTCAACGAACGCATCGTGGCCGACGGCGCCGGCCTGCCCGGCACCCCGGCACCCCGCCTGGACGGCGGGCAGGGCTGAGGCTCATACCGGCAGCGCCGCTCAGCGCGGCGCCAGGTGCGCCACCAGCAGCTGCACGCTCTCCTGGCCGCGGTACTCGTTGACGTCGAGCTTGTAGGCCAGCTCGACCCAGCGCACCATCGGGTTGGGCCAGACCTCGCGGTCGACGTTGAAGGCGATGCCGTCCAGGGTGCGGCCGCCACACTCGGTCTTGAGCACCAGCTTCAGGTGTTTGTCGCCCACCACGCGCTGCTGGACGATCTGGAACAGGCCGTGGAACAGCGGCTCGGGGAAATGCTGGCCCCAGGGCCCGGCATGACGCAGTTCCTTGGCCAGGGGCAGGTGGAACTCCTCCACCGACAGGCAGCCATCGGACAGCAGGCGCCCGGTCAGGTCCTCCTCGCAGAGCTGGCGGCGCACCTCGGCATCGAAGGCCACGGCGAAAGCGCCGAAGTGCTCCTGCGGCAGCGACAGCCCGGCGGCCATGGCATGCCCGCCGAACTTGCTGATCAGCCCAGGGTGGCGAGCCGCCACCGCATCCAGGGCGTCGCGGATGTGCAAACCCGGCACCGAGCGCGCCGAGCCCTTGAGCACGCCCGCGCCGGCATCGGCGAAGGCGATGGCCGGGCGGTGGTAGCGCTCCTTCAGGCGCGAGGCGAGGATGCCGATCACCCCCTGATGCCAGTCCGCCTCGAACAGGCACAGGCCGAACGGCAGGCTTTCCACCGGCAGCTCCTTGAGCTGGGCCAGGGCCTCGCGCTGCATGCCCTGCTCGATGGCCTTGCGGTCCTGGTTGAGCTGGTCCAGCTGTACCGCCATGTCGCGCGCCAGCGCCTCGTCCTCGCACAGCAGGCATTCGATGCCCAGGCTCATGTCGTCCAGGCGTCCGGCGGCGTTCAGGCGCGGCCCGAGGATGAAGCCCAGGTCGGTGGAGCTGATGCGCCCAGGGTCGCGCCCGGCCACCTCGAGGATCGCCCGCAGCCCGGGCCGGGCCCGGCCGGCGCGGATGCGCGCCAGGCCCTGATGCACCAGGATGCGGTTGTTGGCATCCAGCGGCACCACGTCGGCCACGCTGCCCAGAGCCACCAGATCGAGCAGTTCGGCCAGGTTCGGCTCGGCCACGCTGGCCCGGGCGAACCAGTCCAGCTCGCGCAGCCGCGCACGCAGGGCCAGCAGCACGTAGAACATCACGCCGACCCCGGCCATGGCCTTGCTCGGAAATTCGCAACCCGGCTGATTGGGGTTGACGATGGCGTCGGCCGCCGGCAGCTCGGGGCCGGGCAGGTGGTGATCGGTGACCAGCACCTTGAGCCCGGCAGCCTTGGCCGCCGCCACGCCCTCGACGCTGGAGATGCCGTTGTCCACGGTGATCAGCAATTGCGGCTGGCGCTCGAGGGCGACGGCGACGATTTCCGGGGTCAGGCCGTAGCCGTATTCGAAGCGATTGGGCACCAGGTAATCGACCTGGGCGGCACCGAGCAGGCGCAGGCCCAGCACCCCGACCGTACTGGCGGTGGCGCCGTCGGCGTCGAAGTCGCCGACGAGCAGCAGGCGCTGGCGCCGCTCCAGGGCCTCGACCAGCAGGGCAACCGCCGCCTCGATACCCTTGAGCTGCCGGTAGGGAATCAACCGCGCCAGGCCCTTGTCCAGCTCGGCCGCCGACTGCACGCCGCGGGCGGCGTAGAGACGGGTCAGCAGCGGCGGCAGATCGCCCAGGTCGGGCAGGGTTTCAGGCAGCGGGCGGGGTTCGATACGCATCGGGGTTCCAGTATCTGTTCTATGCAAACAAACCGTGGGGCGGTAAACCGCGCTGCGATTTCCACCGGAAGCCGGTGGAGGCAAACAGCGGCAGCCACCCCACGAAAGCGATCAGCGGTCGCCGACCAGCCACTCCAGGGGGATCTCGTGCTGGCCGCGCTCGTCGGTGACGAACAGCTCGCCGTCGCTGATCATCACGCTCCAGCTCAGCGCCCGCGGCATGTCCAGGGCCAGGCTGGCGAGGGCCTCCTGGCCCACCGCGACGACGTTGATGTTCTTCAGGCTGCGTACCGGGTCGAGCGCCTTGGTCTGCCACACCCGCAGGTTGCCGTAGGCCACCAGGCTGAACTTCTCGGTGCGCCGCGAGCACCAGGTGATGCGTTCGCTGTCCGGCTGGCCGACCTCGATCCAGTGCAGCACCCGGTCGTCCAGGCTCTTCTCCCACAACGCCGGCTCATCGACATCGGACAGGCCACGACCGAAGGCCAGCTGCTCGTGATAGAACAGCGCATAGGCGATCAGCCGCGCGGCCAGGCGCTCCTCGGTTTCCGAGGGATGGCGAGCGACGGTGAAACGCAGGCTCTGGTAGACGCTGCGGTCGATATCGGTGAGGTTCAGGTCGATCTTGTAGGTGGTGGACGGCAGGGCCATTGGCGGGCTTCTTGGCTGGGCGAAAAGGCCGCAAGTCTAACCCGAAACGGCCACCGCCGGGCCGGCGCGTCAGCAACGCATCTGCCGTTCGCTACCGTCCTCGGGGTCCAGGTAATGGATGATCGCCTGGCTGGTGCTCAGCTCGACCTGCAGCCGGCAATGGTGCTGGCCGTGGCGCCAGGCCATCGCCAGGCTGCTGTCGCCGGACTGGATCAGCTCGAAGCGCCCGTCGAAGGCCGGGTGCCGGCAGCGAAAGCGCATCAGCGCCAGCAGGCGCTGCACCACCGGCCGCTGCAGCGCCTCCTGCGCCTCGGCCAGGCCGTAGTAGTGGCGATTGACGTCGCGCGCCTCGCCACTGCGTTCGGCCAGCTCGAAATCGTTGCAACCCGCCAGCAGGCCGACGTAGTAGACCTGGGGAAGGCCCGGGGCAAAAAACTGGATGGCCCGCGCGGCGATATAGGCCTCGTCGTTGCGCATCAGCGCCTCGTAGAAGGTGCAGGTCAACTGGTAGATGGCCCCGACGCTGTGCACGTTGACCGCCGAGCGGCGCATGATCGGATCGGCGCTGCGGGTCGAGACCTCGTCGACCAGGTAGCGGATCTCCGCCTCCGGCAGCACGCCCTCGACATCGGGAATGCAGATGCCGTCATGGGTATCCAGCACGGTGATCTGGTTGCGCGGGCACATGCGCAGCCACTGCTTGAGGTAGCGGCCGTTGCCGGCGAGGAAGGCATGCAGCACCAGGGGCGGCAGGGCGAAGGCATAGGGGCGCATGCCGCGCCGCGAGATGGCGTACTGGTAGCTGATGTGGTCGTGCACCTCCGGGAGCATCTCGGCGCCGTACTTGGCGCCGGTCTCGCGAAACCATTCGAGGATGCGGTAGACGTCCGGCTCGACCAGGAAGCAGCTGCTGCCGATGCGCTTGGTGGTGTAGCCGAAGGCGTCCAGGCGGAACAGCTTGACCCCGCGCGCGGCGAGGAAGGCCATGTACTCCTCCATCAACCGGTAGGTCTGCGGCGACTCGTAGTTCAGGTCGATCTGCCGCTCGGTGAAGGTGCACCAGACCCGACACTGGCTGCCATCGGCCAGCTGCACCCGGCGAAAGGGCTCCTTCTCCTTGCGGATATGGATCTTCGCCAGGTCCTCCAGGGCGATCTCGCCCAGCTTGTCGACCTGCACGAACAACTCGGCATGGGGCGATGCCTGGCCCCGGGCGAGGAAGTCGAGGAACTGCGGCGACTCGTCGGCGATATGGCTGATGATCAGGTCGACGCACAGGTCGAAGCGCGCCGAGATGCGCTCCACGTCCGCCCAGTCGCCGTAGCGCGGGTCCACCGCCATATGGGTCAAGGGCGAGAAGCCGCCGTCGGCATTGGACGGGTACAGCGGCAGGATGTGCACGCCGCCCAGGGCATCGCCCAGCCGCCCGTCGAGCAGCTGGTAGAGCTCGCCGAGGTTGCGGCCGAGGCGGTCGGGATAGGTGATCAACTGGACGGCGTTGCGCAGTGGCATGCGTACTCCCGACGGCTTGAGTGCATTGCGAGCCCATGGCCCCTGCCCCCTCGTGTAGGTGAAACCCCGCCGGTTCGTCAAGCCGGGCACCCTGGCGCAGCCGTGCCGGAGGCGGCGAGCCGGGCGCGACCGATCGACCTCCAGCCCAGGCCGGGCAACGCCTCCCGCCGCAAACGCATCGACCACCGCCGCCGCGGTAAATTTTCCGCCCGGCGCGCCCCCGGCCGCGCACAATCGAATAGGCTAGGCGCAGCCAACTGTCCACGGAGCCAACATGCACGCCGCCAAACCCCTCGCCGGCCTGAAAGTGATCGAACTCGGCAGCCTGATCGCCGGCCCCTTCGCCGCGCGCATCTGCGCCGAATTCGGCGCCGAGGTGATCAAGGTCGAGTCGCCCGACGGCGGCGACCCCCTGCGCAAGTGGCGCAAGCTGTACGAGGGCACCTCGCTGTGGTGGTTCGTGCAGGCGCGCAACAAACGCTCGATCACCCTCAACCTGAAGCACGAGCAGGGTCGCGAGGTGCTGCTGAAACTGCTCGCCGAGGCCGACATCCTGATCGAGAACTTTCGCCCCGGGGTGCTGGAGAAGCTCGGTCTGGGCTGGGACGTGCTCCACGCACTGAACCCCGGGCTGGTGATGGTGCGCCTGTCCGGCTTCGGCCAGAGCGGGCCGCTGAAGGACCAGCCGGGCTTCGGCGCGGTGGGCGAGTCCATGGGCGGACTGCGCTACATCACCGGCTTCGAGGACCGCCCGCCGGTGCGCACCGGCATCTCCATCGGCGACTCGATCGCCGCCCTGTGGGGGGTGATAGGCGCGCTGATGGCCCTGCGCCACCGCGAGGTGGGCGGCGGCCAGGGCCAGGTGGTGGATGTGGCCCTGTACGAGGCGGTGTTCGCCATGATGGAGTCGATGGTGCCGGAGTTCGACGTGTTCGGCTTCATCCGCGAACGCAGCGGCAACATCATGCCCGGCATCACCCCCTCCTCCATCCACACCAGCGCCGATGGCCGCCATGTGCAGATCGGCGCCAACGGCGACGCCATCTTCCAGCGCTTCATGCGCGCCATCGGCCGCGACGACCTGGCCGACGACCCGCAACTGGCCAGCAACGACGGCCGCGATGCGCGCCGCGACGAGCTGTACGGGGTGATCGACCGCTGGGTCGGCGCCCTGCCGCTGGAGCAGGTGCTGGCGACCCTGAGCCAGGCCGAGGTACCGGCCAGCCGCATCTTCAGCGCCGCAGACATGTTCAACGACCCGCAGTTTCTCGCCCGCGAGATGTTCCTCAGCGCCAAGCTGCCGGACGGCACGCCGTTCAAGATGCCGGGCATAGTGCCCAAGCTGTCGGAGACACCGGGATCGACGGAGTGGATCGGGCCGCAGCTCGGCGAACACACCGAGACCCTGCTCGCCGAGCTAGGCTATGACTATGAACAGGTCGCCGAATTGCGTCGCAACGGCGCGATCTGACGGCGGCCGGGAGTGGCTGGATGCAGGCCGAACACGCGCTGCCGGAGGACGTGACCCGCGCCCTGCGCGCCGGTCAGCGGCAGAAGGCCATCGCGCTGCTGCGCGCGCACCGGAGCATCGCTACGGAAGAGGCCGAGGCCCAGATCGAGCGCTACCTGGAGGACAACCCGCCGATCCCCCTGCGCGGCCCCGGCGTGGTGGCCTCCAGCAGGTTGAACGCGCTGGTCTGGCTGACCCTGATCCTGCTGATGGGCCTGGCCTACTGGCTGCTGTCCGGCTAGCTAGAGCCGACGACTGAACAGCAGCAGAACCACGCCCAGCAGCAGGCTCAGCAGCAGCCAGAACGTCAGGCCATGCCGGTGCCGGGCCGGGCGCCCCGCCCCGTGCAGTTCGGGGTGGGCGCGCAGGTAGGCGTCCACGTCCTGCTTGGCCTGCTGCAGACCCAGCCCGCGCTCTTCCCGCAGGCGCTTGATCGCCTCGATCTTGCGCCCCTGTCGCAATGCCGCCTGCACCTGGGGCGGCAGGTCATCCCGCTGCCGAATCATGGTCCACCTCGCATCAGCACATTCTGAGCCTAGCCGCCCGGGCCGCGCCCTGCCGGCCGTGGGCGCAGAAACGCACAAGCCCGGGGCCGCCAGAGGCGACACCGGGCTTGTGCAGAGCAATGCCTGAGGCTTAGAGCGGCTTGCCGCGATTGCCGTGCTGGGCGACGAAGCCCTGAATGGTCTTCAGGTCGTTGGCCAGCACGGTGCAGCGTTCCTCGCGTTCGAACAGGTCGACCAGGTGCGCCGGCAACGCCGGAGCCTGGCCGACCCCGGCCTTCTCCACCGCCTCGGGGAACTTGACCGGGTGCGCGGTACCGAGGATCACCATGGGGGTTGCCAGGCTGCGCCGACACTCGCGGGCGGCGCGCACGCCGATGGCGGTGTGCGGGTCGAGCAACTCGCCGCACTCGGCATGGACCTCGGCGATGGTCTCGCAGGTCTGCGCATCGTCCACCGCCAGGGAGTCGAACAGCTTGCGCGCCTCGGTCCAGCGATCCTCCTCGACGCTGAAGCCGCCGCCCTGCTTGAAGGTGGCCATCAGCTCGGCGATGGCCGCGCCACTGCGGCCATGCAGATCGAACAGCAGGCGTTCGAAGTTCGACGACACCATGATGTCCATGGACGGCGACAGGGTCGGGTGCAGGGTGTCCTTGACGTACTGGTTGCCGCTCATGAAACGGTGCAGGATGTCGTTGCGGTTGGTGGCGACGATCAGCTGGCTGATCGGCAGGCCCATGTTGCGCGCCAGGTAGCCGGCGAAGATGTCGCCGAAGTTGCCGGTCGGCACCGAGAAGGCCACCGAACGGGCCGGACCGCCGAGCTGCAGCGCGGCGTGGAAGTAGTAGACGATCTGGGCCATGATCCGCGCCCAGTTGATCGAGTTGACCGCCACCAGGCGCGTGCCCTTGAGGAAGCCCTGGTCGGCGAAGCTGGCCTTGACCATCTCCTGGCAGTCGTCGAAGTTGCCCTCAACGGCGATGTTGTGGATGTTGTCGCCGAGGATGGTGGTCATCTGCCGGCGCTGCACCTCCGACACCCGGTTGTGCGGGTGCATGATGAAGATGTCGACATGCGCGCAGGCCTTGCAGCCCTCGATCGCCGCCGAGCCGGTGTCACCGCTGGTGGCGCCCATGATCACCACGCGCTCGCCGCGCTTGGAGAGCACGTGGTCGAGCAGGCGACCGAGCAGCTGCAGGGCGAAGTCCTTGAACGCCAGGGTCGGACCGTGGAACAGCTCCAGCACCCACTCGTTGCCGTTCAGCTGGCGCAGCGGCGCCACGGCGTTGTGGGCGAACACGCCGTAGGTTTCCTCGAGGATCTTCTTGAATTCGGCATCATTGATGCTGTCGGCGACAAACGGGCGCATCACCCGGAAGGCCAGCTCGTGGTAGGGCAGGCCGGTCCAGGAGGCGATCTCCTCCTGGGTGAAGCGCGGCAGGTTCTCCGGTACGTAGAGGCCGCCATCGCTGGCCAGACCGGCCAGCAGCACCTCTTCGAAGTTCAGGGCCGGGGCCTGGCCGCGGGTACTGATATAACGCATGGCTCTGCTCCTCAGACCAGTTGCTCGACACGGATGCGCACGACGCTGCCGACCACGTCGTCCAGCGCCTCCAGGGCGGCGATGGCCTCGTTGATGCGCGCCTCGACCACCCGGTGGGTGACCAGGATCATCGGCACCAGGCCGTCGTGCTCCTCGACCTCCTTCTGCATGATCGACTCGATGTTGATGCCGCGCTCGGAGAGGATGCTCGCCACCTGGGCCAGCACGCCCGGGTGATCCTTGGCCTGGATGCGCAGGTAGTAGGCACTCTCGCAGGCGTCGATCGCCAGGATCGGGTGGTCGGACAGCGAGTCCGGCTGGAACGCCAGGTGCGGCACGCGGTTGGTCGGGTCGGTGGTCAGCGCGCGGACCACGTCGACCAGGTCGGCCACCACCGACGAGGCGGTCGGCTCCATGCCGGCGCCGGCACCGTAGAACAGGGTCGAGCCCGCCGCATCGCCGTTGACCATCACCGCGTTCATCACGCCATTGACGTTGGCGATCAGGCGATCGGCCGGGATCAGGGTCGGATGCACGCGCAGTTCGATACCGGCCGCGGTGCTGCGCGCCACGCCCAGGTGCTTGATGCGATAGCCCAGGGCCTCGGCGTAGCCCACGTCGGCCGTGGTCAGCCTGGTGATGCCCTCGGTGTAGGCCTTGTCGAACTGCAGCGGGATGCCGAAGGCGATGGAGGCGAGGATGGTCAGCTTGTGCGCGGCATCGATGCCTTCGACGTCGAAGGTCGGATCGGCCTCGGCGTAGCCCAGGGCCTGGGCCTCCTTGAGCACGTCCTCGAAGGCGCGGCCTTTCTCGCGCATCTCGCTGAGGATGAAGTTGCCGGTGCCGTTGATGATGCCGGCCAGCCAGTTGATGCGGTTGCCGGCCAGCCCCTCGCGGATCGCCTTGATCACCGGGATGCCGCCGGCCACGGCCGCCTCGAAGGCGACGATCACGCCCTTCTCGCGGGCCTTGGCGAAGATCTCGTTGCCGTGCACGGCGATCAGCGCCTTGTTCGCGGTGACCACGTGCTTGCCGTTGTCGATGGCCTTGAGCACCAGCTCACGGGCCAGGGTATAGCCGCCGATCAGCTCGATGACGACCTCGATCTCGGGGTTGTCGACCAGCTCGAAGACATCCTTGGTAATCGCGATACCGGTAATGTCGCACTGCGGGTTCTGCGAACGCAGCGCAATCTGCGCCACCTCGATGCCACGCCCGGCACGACGCGCGATTTCCTCGGCGTTGCGCTGGAGCACGTTGAAGGTACCGCCACCGACGGTGCCCAACCCACAGATGCCTACTTTGACCGGTTTCACACTGAACTCCCCATCTGCACTGCATAAAACGGCCGGAGCGAGCCCCGGCCGTGGAAAAGAGCCGCACATTACGAAGCGGCCGTTTATTAGTCAATCGACCACAGGCCTGTAGTTACTTGGCCTCCAGCGCCTGCTGGGCCAGCTGCGGCGCCGGCTGATAACCCGGGATCAGCTTGCCATTGGCCAGGACGATGGCCGGCGTGCCGCTGACCCCGATCATCTGCCCCAGGGCGTACTGCCGGGCCACCGGGTTGTCGCACTGGGCCTCGGGCACGTCCTTGCGGGCCTTGGCCAGGTCCATCGCCGCCTGACGATCCTGGGCGCACCAGACGCTGACCAGTTCCTTGTAGGCCGCCCCCTGCAAGCCCTGGCGCGGGAAGGCCAGATAACGCACCTCGACGCCGAGCTTGTTGAGCTCGGGCACCTCGCTGTGCAGCTTCTGGCAGTAGCCGCAGTCGGTGTCGGTGAACACGGTGATATGGGTCTTGGCCTGCTGGGCCGGGAACACCACCATTTCCTTGGCGGGAACGCCGTTGATCTGCTGGGCTATGGCGCGGCTTTCCTGCTCTTCGGTCAGGTTGATCGCCTGACCGTCCTTGAACTGATAGAGGTAGCCCTGCAGGACGAACTGGCCGTCGGCACTGGCATAGAGCTGGCGCCCACCCTTGAGCTGGACCTGATACAGCCCCGGCATCGGGCTCTCGGCGATGGCCTCGATCGGCATGTCGGGCTGGATCGACAGCAGGTTCTGGCGAATCGCCTGGTCGGGATCTGCGGCCAGGCTGAGGGTGCTGGCCAGAGCGAGGGCTACGGCCGCAGAGAGGCGGGTCAGACGCATGGAAACTCCTGTCGAGCGACGGACAAACGAAGATCGGCACAGCCTACCATAGAAGCCCGCGAAGGCAGACGGCGGCAGCCGGACGGCCGAGTCAGCCGCGCGGATGGTGTTCGGCATGCAGCGCCTGCAGCCGTGCGCGGGCGACATGGGTGTAGATCTGCGTAGTCGACAGGTCGCTATGCCCCAGCAGCATCTGCACCACGCGCAGGTCGGCGCCGTGGTTGAGCAGGTGGGTGGCGAAGGCATGGCGCAGGGTGTGGGGCGACAACGCCTGGGCGATACCGGCCACCCGGGCCTGGAGCTTGATGCGGTGCCAGAAGGTCTGCCGGGTCATCTGCTCGCCCCGCAGGCTGGGGAACAACACATCGCTGGGCTTGCCACCGAGCAGCAGCGGCCGCGCCTCCCTGCTGTAGCGCTCGATCCAGGCGATGGCCTCCTCGCCCAGGGGCACCAGGCGCTCCTTGCTGCCCTTGCCGAAGACCCGCAGTACCCCCTGGCGCAGGTTGACCTGCTCCAGGGTCAGGCCGACCAGCTCGCTGACCCGCAGGCCACAGGCATAGAGCACCTCGAGCATGGCTCGGTCGCGCAGGCCGAGGGGGTCGTCCAGTTCGGGCGCCGCCAGCAGCGCCTCGACGTCGGCCTCGGAGAGCGACTTGGGCAGCGGCCGACCGAGCTGGGGCAGGTCCACCTGCAGGGTCGGATCGACGGCAATCAGCCCCTCGCGCACCAGGTAGCGATACAGGCCCCGCGCCGCGGAAAGAAAGCGTGCGGTGGAGCGCGCCTTGTAGCCCTGGTTCAGGCGCCAGGCCAGGTGATCGAGCACGGCTTCGCGCCCGACCCGCTCCAGCAGCAGTCCGCGCTCGTCCAGCCAGGCGTTGAAATGCGCCAGGTCGCTGCGATAGGCCGCACGGGTATGCTCGGACAGGCCCTTTT
This sequence comes from Pseudomonas lalucatii, assembly GCF_018398425.1. Taxonomy (NCBI): domain Bacteria; kingdom Pseudomonadati; phylum Pseudomonadota; class Gammaproteobacteria; order Pseudomonadales; family Pseudomonadaceae; genus Pseudomonas; species Pseudomonas lalucatii. The sequence goes on from NZ_JADPMV010000002.1 coordinate 683,448, forward strand.
CCAGCCACAGGGCATCGAGAAAGCGGTCGATCAGCGGGTGGTCTATGGCGGGCATGGAAGAGAGCTATGGCGGTGCCTGAAAGCGCGCTAGTCTTTCACAGCCTGGGCAAGTACGACCAGCGCCTCGCACTCAAGGACTCTCGATGAACGAACAGCAAATCCTCTTCGCCTTCGCCACCATCGGCGCCTCCGCCCTCGCCTGCCAGTGGCTGGCCTGGCGCCTGCGCCTGCCGGCGATCCTGTTTCTGCTGGTCTGCGGCATTCTCGCCGGACCGGTGCTCGGCTGGCTCGATCCCCAGGCCCTGTTCGGCTCCCTGCTGTTCCCCATGGTGTCGATGGCCGTGGCGCTGATCCTGTTCGAAGGCAGCCTGACCCTGCACCTGTCCGAATGGCGCGAGATCGGCACGGTGGTCCGACGCATGGTCACAGTGGGGGCCCTGGCCACCTGGGCGGTGATCGCCGTCGCCACCCACTACCTGCTCGGCTTCACCTGGGAGATGGCGCTGCTGTTCGGCACCCTGACCCTGGTCACCGGGCCCACGGTGATAGTGCCCATGCTGCGGGTGGTGCGACCCAAGGCCTCGGTGGCCAATATCCTGCGCTGGGAAGGCATCGTCATCGACCCGATCGGCGCCCTGCTGGCGGTGGTGGTGTTCAGCTTCATCATCGCCAGCGGCGAGGGCGAGGGCTGGAGCCAGAGCCTGACCACCTTCGCCGGGGTGATCCTCTGCGGCAGCCTGTTCGGCGTCGTCGGTGGCTGGGCCCTCGGCCAGGTGCTGCGACGCCAGTGGCTGCCGGACTACCTGCACAACCTCGCCGTACTGGCCACGGTACTCGGCGTATTCATCGCCTCCAACGAGGTGATGCACGAGTCCGGACTGCTGGCCGTGACCCTGATGGGCATGTGGCTGGCCAACATGAAGGGCGTGGACGTGCGGCACATCCTGCACTTCAAGGAGAACCTCAGCGTGCTGTTGATCTCCGGCCTGTTCATCCTGCTGGCCGCGCGCCTCGACCTGGCGGCCCTGCTCGCCTTGGGCCCGGCGGTCCTGCTGCTGCTGGCGATCATCCAGTTCGTCGCCCGCCCGCTGAACGTGGCCTTGTCCACCTTCGGCTCCAGCCTCAACTGGCGCGAGCGCGCCCTGCTGGCCTGGATCTCCCCGCGCGGCATCGTCGCGGCCGCCGTCTCGGCGATCTTCGCCATCCGCCTGAGCGAAACCGGCCACGCCGGCGCCGAGCTGCTGGTGCCGCTGACCTTCGCCGTGATCATCGGCACCGTGGTGCTGCAGAGCGCCACCGCCCGCCCCCTGGCCAGCCTGCTCAAGGTCGCCGAGCCGGCTCCCAGTGGCTTTCTCATCGTCGGCGCCAACCCGGTGGCACGCACCATCGGCAAGGCCCTGCAGCAACTCGGCTGCCGCGTGCTGCTGACCGACTCGAGCTGGGAGAACATCCGCGCCGCGCGCATGGACAACCTGCCGACCTACTTCGGCAACCCCGCCTCCCAGCACGCCGAGGCACACCTCGACCTGGTCGGCATCGGTCACCTGCTGGCGCTGTCGCCGGCCGGCGAACTGAACACCCTGGCGAGCATGCGTTTTCGCCACGAGTTCGGCCACACCCGCCTGTTCAGCCTGGCCAGTGGCCAGGAGAGCCGCCGCAGCGACAAGCACCGCGCCAGCGACGAGCATCGCGGCCGCCCACTGGGCAGCCAGCCGCTGACCTACCCCCATGCCGCCAGCCGCCTGGCCCAGGGTGCCGAGCTGTACAGCACGACCCTGACCGACAGCTTCACTTGGAGCGAGTACCAGGCGCTGCACGGCTCGCGCGCCACGCTGCTGTTCGCCCGTGACCGCGAGGGCTGGGTGCACGTGGTGACGCCGCAAAGCAGCCTGCGCCCGCAGACCGGCTGGACCCTGGTGGCCCTGATCGAGGCCCAGGCGAGCGATACCGCGAACGCCAAGCAGGAGAGCCTGCAGGCCTCATAACCCGCCATGCCCTCGCCGCGCGCCGCCAACACCCCAGCTGGCGCGCCCGGCCCGGCCACACCGGCCAAGAGCAGGGACCGGCGGGCGCCCTGACTGGTCGATCAGGTCGAAACCGGACACCCCGCCGCCGCAGGGCCCAGTGGCGAATACCGGCCCGCACCGGACGAATACATGCCACACCGCGCCCCGAACGCCCGCCGTCCGCGCCACGCCAGCCGCAGAAAACCCGCCCCAGAAACGAAAAAAGCAGCCCGAGGGCTGCTTTTTTCTGCAGGGAAACGCGCCTTAGGCGAGCTTCTCCTTGATGCGTGCGGCCTTGCCGGACAGGTCACGCAGGTAGTACAGCTTGGCCTTGCGCACGTCGCCGCGACGCTTGACCGCCAGGCTGTCGACCAGCGGGCTGTAGGTCTGGAAGGTACGCTCGACGCCCACGCCGTTGGAGATCTTGCGCACGGTGAAGGCGCTGTTCAGACCGCGGTTGCGCTTGGCGATGACGACGCCTTCGAAGGCCTGCAGACGCTGACGATCGCCTTCCTTCACCTTGACCTGAACGACGACGGTGTCGCCCGGGGCAAAGGTCGGGATCTCTTTGCTCATCTGCTCAGCTTCGATCTGCTGAATAATCTTGTTGGTCATGCTGCGCTCCTAAGACGGGCCACCTGGCCGGTCATCGATACGTTAACTATCGTCCCGCTGGCGGATGTATTCCTCCAGCAGCTTCTTCTCTTCTCCAGAAAGCGAGCGGCTATCCAGAAGATCGGCGCGGCGCTCCCAGGTCCGACCAAGGGACTGCTGCAAGCGCCAGCGCCGGATGTGTTCGTGGTTGCCACTAAGCAACACCTCGGGAACACGCTTATCCGCATACACCTCCGGGCGGGTGTAGTGCGGGCAGTCGAGCAAGCCATCCGTAAAGGAGTCTTCCTCGGCCGAGTCCGCATGACCTAATGCACCAGGCAAAAGGCGCGTTACCGCGTCGATCAGCACCATGGCCGGCAGCTCACCGCCGGACAGGACGTAGTCCCCGATCGACCATTCTTCATCCACGTGCGCCTCGATAAAGCGCTCGTCGATGCCTTCGTAGCGCCCGGCGATGAGGATCAACGCCTCCTGCTCCGCCAGTGCGCGTACCGCTGACTGGGTCAGCTGACGACCCTGCGGCGACAGGTAGATCACCTTCGCCTCACCACCCGCGGCCTGCTTTGCCTCGAGCAAGGCGTCCTCGAGCGGCTTGATCTTCATCACCATGCCCGGGCCACCACCGAAAGGCCGGTCATCCACGGTGTGGTGACGGTCTGTGGTGTAGCTCCGCGGATTCCAACAGGTCAGCTGCAACAGCCCCTGTTTCACCGCACGACTGGTGATGCCGTAGTCGCCGATGGCGGCAAACATCTCCGGAAACAGCGTAATGACTTCGACACGCAAGCCTGGCATGGTGTTCAGAAGTCCGCGTCCCAGTCGACCCGCATTTCACCGGCCGCCAGGTCGATCGCCAACACGCACTGCTCCGTATAGGGCAACAGACGCTCGCGATCATCCAGGCTGCCCGCGCAGGCCTTGACCACCATCACATCGTTGGCGCCGGTCTCGAACAGATGGTCGATCCTGCCGAGCAACTGCCCTGCCTGATCGATGACCCTGAGACCTTCCAACTGATACCAGTAGTACTCGCCGTCGCCGAGCGACGGCAGTTCGCTGCGGGGGACGCAGATCTCGAAGCCGGCGAATGTACGCGCCACTTCCCGATCATCGAGCCCCTCGAGCTTCGCCACCAGGACCTTGCCCTGCAAGCGACCACTGGCCAATTCGACCTGCTTTACCTCGCCGTCGCGCTTGAGCGTCCAACGGCGGTAATCGAGCACGTTATCCACGGGATCGGTAAAGGAGTACACCTTCACCTCTCCTCGCACGCCATGCACCGAAACGATCTTGCCGAGTACAACCAGGTCCTCGGCGGGTGCCGGCGTCGTGCTCATAGGAGTGCTTAGGCAGCGGCCTTAGCAGCTTCCTTGAGCAGCTGAGCAACACGCTCAGACGGCTGCGCGCCCTGGCTCAGCCAGTAGCTGACGCGCTCTTGATTCACGGACAGCTTCACTTCGGCACCCGAGGCAACCGGATTGAAGAAACCGACGCGCTCAACGAAGCGACCATCGCGCGCATTGCGGCTGTTGGTCACGGTCAGGTGGTAGAAGGGGCGCTTTTTGGAGCCGCCACGGGCAAGACGGATGGTTACCATTGAACTTCGTTCCTGTAGTCGGTGCTGCAAAACTGAAATGCACGCATAGGGCACTAGGCCCGAAAGGCCGCATATTCTAAGGATTATCCGGCTTTTTGCAAATCTCTTTTTCCGGCCGCCGGTCGCCGCCGACGCCAAGCCCACAGCCGCGCGCCCCGCGAGCGCGCGCCGGGGTCACATCTTCGGCAGACCGCCGCCGGGGAACATGCCGCCCATCCCGCGCATCATCTTGGCCATGCCGCCCTTGGCGGTGAACTTCTTCATCATCTTCTGCATCTGCTTGTGCTGCTTGATCAGCCGCCCGATGTCCTGCACCTGGGTGCCGGAACCCAGGGCGATACGGCGCTTGCGCGAACCGCTGATGATCTCCGGATCGCGGCGCTCGGCGGGGGTCATGGAGTTGATGATCGCCTCCATCTGCTTGAACTGCTTTTCCGCCGCGCCCTGGGCATTGCCCATCTGCGCCAGGTTGACGCCGCCCATCTGCGGCAGCTTGTCCATCAGGCCGCCGAGGCCGCCCATGTTCTTCATCTGCTGCAGCTGATCGCGGAAGTCTTCGAGGTCGAAGCCCTTGCCCTTCTTCAGCTTCTTGGTCAGCTTCTCGGCCTTCTCGCGGTCGAGGGTCTGCTCGGCCTGCTCGATCAAGCTGAGCACGTCGCCCATGCCGAGGATGCGCGAGGCGATCCGCTCCGGATGGAAGGGCTCGAGCGCCTCACTCTTCTCGCCCATGCCGATGAACTTGATCGGCTTGCCGGTGATATGGCGAACCGACAGGGCGGCACCGCCGCGGGCATCGCCGTCGACCTTGGTCAGCACCACGCCGGTCAGCGGCAGCGCGTCGGCGAAGGCCTTGGCGGTGTTGGCGGCGTCCTGGCCGGTCATGGCATCGACCACGAACAGCGTCTCGACCGGCTTGATCGCGCCGTGCAGCACCTGGATCTCGGCCATCATCTCGGAGTCGATGGCCAGGCGCCCGGCGGTATCGACTATCACCACATCGATGAACTTGAGCTTGGCTTCCTTGATCGCCGCCTCGGCGATCGCCACCGGCTTCTGACTGATGTCCGAGGGGAAGAAGGTCACCCCGACATCGGCGGCCAGGGTCTCCAGCTGCTTGATCGCCGCCGGGCGATAGACATCCGCCGAGACCACCAGCACGCTCTTCTTCTTGCGTTCCTTGAGAAAGCGCGCCAGCTTGCCCACCGTGGTGGTCTTACCGGCCCCCTGCAGGCCAGCCATCAACACTACCGCCGGCGGCGCGGCATTCAGGGCGAGATCCTCGTTGGCCGCGCCCATCAGCTCTTCCAGTTCGGCGCGGACGATCTTCACGAAGGCCTGGCCCGGGGTCAGGCTCTTCGATACCTCGGTGCCGACGGCCCGCTCCTTGACCTTGCCCACGAAGTCCTTGACCACCGGCAGCGCGACGTCGGCCTCGAGCAGGGCCATGCGCACTTCGCGCAGGGTGTCTTTGATGTTGTCCTCGGTCAGCTTGGCTTTGCCAGTGACGTTTCGCAGGGTCTGCGAGAGGCGGTCGGTAAGATTTTCGAACATGCGCGTTCCTTTCGGGTTCTTCTGAACCGAGGCTGAGCTTGCGGCAGGCGGCGGATTATAGCGGAGAGTACCGGGCGCCGACACCGCCAGCGGTCTTTCGTGGGGCGCCGGTTGTATGCCACACTCAGCGCCTTTCGGGCCTGCCTAACAAGGATTTATGCACCCTCTGCTGCCCAGCCTCGCAGCCGCCTGCCTGTACGCCGGCGCCACTGCCTACCAGAGCCTTCGACTCACCCGGCGCGCCGTGCCGGACAAACGCCTGCTGGCCCTGCTCGGCGTGCTCGCCCTGCTCTTCCATGGCGCCAGCCTGTTCGCCCAGATGAACCATGCCAGCGGCCTGGCCCTGGACTTCTTCAATGCCGCCAGCCTGATCGCCTTCGCGGTGATCCTGCTGAGCCTGCTGGCCTGCTCGCGCATGCCGGTGGAGAACCTGCTGCTGCTGCTCTACCCCCTGGGCTGCCTGACGGTGCTGCTGGCGCAGTTCATGCCCAACGGCACCCTGCGGCCGATCAACGAGGAACCCGGCATCCTCGCCCATATCCTGCTGTCGGTGATCGCCTATGGCATCCTCACCATCGCCGTGTTCCAGTCCCTGCTGCTGTTGCTGCAGGACTACCAGCTCAAGCACAAGCACCCGTCCGGCCTGATCAAGAGCTTCCCGCCACTGCAGACCATGGAGAGCCTGCTGTTCGGCTTCCTCTGGGCCGGCTGGGTGCTGCTCTCGCTGTCGCTGCTGTCCGGCGCGCTGTTTCTCGACGACCTGTTCGCCCAGCACCTGGCGCACAAGACCATCCTCTCCAGCTTCGCCTGGGTGGTGTTCGCCGTGCTGCTGTGGGGCCGCCATCAGCTCGGCTGGCGCGGACACAAGGCCATCCGCTGGACCCTGGCGGGCTTCTGCCTGCTGATGCTGGCGTACTTCGGCAGCAAGCTGGTTCGCGAATTCATCCTGCATATCTAGGCCCGCCCCGTGGACAACCTACACCCCGGCTTCTTGATCGGCCTACTGGTCTTCCTGCTGGCCTGCTCGGCCTTCTTCTCCAGCTCGGAGACCGGCCTGCTCAGCCTCAACCGCTACCGCCTGCGCCACATGGCCAAGGAGGGCCATCGCGGCGCCAAGCGGGTCAGCGACCTGCTCAGCCGCCCGGACCGCCTGCTCGGTACCATCCTGATCGGCAACAACTTCGTCAACATCCTCGCCTCGGCCATCGCCACCGTGCTGGCCATCCAGCTATGGGGCGAGGCCGGCATCGCCATCGCCACCATCGGCCTGACCGTGGCGCTGCTGATCTTCGGCGAGATCACCCCCAAGACCCTGGCCGCCCTGCATCCGGAGCGGGTCGCCTACCCCTTCAGCCTGCCGCTGTTGCTGCTGCTCAAGCTGTTCTACCCCCTGGTGGTGCTGCTCGGCTGGATCAGCAACGGCCTGCTCAGACTGCTCGGCGTCGACCCGGCCAGCAAGAGCAGCGACAGCCTGACCACCGAGGAGCTGCGCAGCGTGGTGCGCGAGTCCGGCCACGAGCTGCCGAAGAACCGCCAGAGCATGCTGCTGGGCATCCTCGACCTGGAGAAGGTCACGGTCAACGACATCATGATCCCGCGCAACGAAGCGGTCGGCATCGACCTGGACGACGACATCGAGACCATCATCGCCCAGCTGCGCACCACCCCGCACACCCGCCTGCCGGTGTTCCGCGAGGACATCAACCAGATCGAGGGGGTGGTGCACATGCGCCAGATCGCCCGCCTGCTGAGCCACAACCAGCTGACCAAGGAGGCCCTGCTCGGCGCCTGCAACGAGCCCTACTTCGTCCCGGAAAGCACGCCGCTGTCGACCCAGCTGATCAACTTCCAGAAGCACAAGCGGCGCATCGGCATAGTGGTCGACGAATACGGCGACGTGATCGGCATCGTCACCCTGGAGGACATCCTCGAGGAGATAGTCGGCGACTTCAACAACCAGGACAGCCTGCGCAGCCCGGACATCCACCCCCAGGAAGACGGCACCCAGGTGATCGACGGCGCCGCCTATATCCGCGAAGTGAACAAGGCACTCGACTGGCACCTGCCCTGCGACGGCCCCAAGACCCTCAACGGCCTGATCACCGAGGCCCTGGAGAGCATTCCCGACAGCGCCGTGTGCCTGAAGATCGGCCCCTACCGCCTGGAAATCCTGCAGTCCTCGGAGAACCGGGTGAAAAACGTGCGGGTCTGGCAGGTCAGCCCGCAGACCCAGCCGGAACCCACGCAGGAGTGAGGGCCCCGGCCACCCCTTCGGCCCACAGGCGATAGCCCAGGCCGGACGGGTGATAGCCGTCCAGGGCCATGTACTCGGCGGAAAACGCCAGGTCCAGCGCACAGTAGTCGGCCCTCGCCCGACACGCCACCTCGCGCAGCCGTGCATCCAGCAACGCCGCCCGCATCCCGAGCAATGCCCGCAACAGCCAGGGCAAGGCGCGGAAATGCTGCAGAGGCGGCACCCCACTGAACGCCACCCGCGCACCACGCCCCTGCAGCGCCTCGGTCATGTCGCCGAGCGCCTGCTGCCAACGGCGCAGCGAGGTCACGGCCGTGCAGTCGTTGACGCCGAAGACCAGCAGCGCCAGTTCCGGCGCGTCATCCAGCACCTGCGGCAGCAGGCGCCGGCGGGCCTCGGCGGCGGTGATGCCGTTCTCGCCACAGGCCCGCCAGGCCACCGGCTGCCCCAGGCGCTCGGCCAGGGCCTGGGCCAGGCAGCCGACCAGGGCGTGCCGCAGGCAGCTGACCCCGACACCCACGACCGTCGATTCGCCGAGCACCAGCAGACGCAGGGGCGCACCCGGCAATTGCCCGCCGGCCACGCCACGCAGCGCTCCGCCGCCGGCGCCAGCCGCAGCGCCCTACGACGGCTGTGCAGCGCCAGCGGCACGACCAGCGGCAGCACCGGCGCAGCGCGCGCCAGGCGCTCACAGCTCGACGCTGACCGCCCGGGCCGCACGCGCGGCCTTGTCACGTGCCGCCTGCAGCGATTCATCGCGGGCCAGGGCCACCCCCATGCGCCGCTGGCCGTTGACCTGCGGCTTGCCGAACAGGCGCAAGGCGGTGTCCGGTTCGGCCAGGGCGGCGTCGAGGTTGGCGAAAGCCACCTGGCGCGACTCGCCTTCGGCCAGCAGCACCGCCGAAGCCGAGGGCCCCAGCTGGCGGACCGCCGGGATCGGCAGGCCGAGGATGGCCCGAGCATGCAGGGCGAACTCGGACAGGTCCTGGGAGATCAGGGTGACCAGGCCGGTGTCGTGGGGGCGCGGCGATATCTCACAGAACCACACCCGGTCGCCCTTGACGAACAGCTCGACGCCGAACAACCCACGACCGCCCAGGGCTTCGGTCACCGCCAGGGCGATGCGCTCGGCTTCGGCCCGGGCCTTGGCACTCATCGGCTGCGGCTGCCAGGACTCCTGATAGTCGCCCCTGACCTGGCGATGGCCGACCGGCGCGCAGAAGGTGGTGCCGCCGGCGTGGCGCACGGTGAGCAAGGCGATCTCGTAGTCGAAGTCGACGAAGCCCTCGACTATCACCCGCCCCTTGCCGGCACGGCCGCCGGCCTGGGCGTAGTCCCAGGCCGCCTGCAGGTCATCGATGGACTTGAGCAACGACTGGCCCTTGCCCGAGGAGCTCATGATCGGCTTGATCAGGCAGGGAAAGCCCAGTACCTGCACGGCCGCACGGCACTGCTCGAAGGAGTCGGCGAAGCGATAGGGCGAGGTCGGCAGGCCCAGCTCCTCGGCCGCCAGGCGGCGGATGCCCTCGCGGTTCATGGTCAGTTGGGCGGCACGGGCGCTGGGGATCACGCAGTAGCCCTCGGCCTCCAGCTCGACCAGGGTGGCGGTGGCGATGGCCTCGATCTCCGGGACGATGTAGTGCGGCCGCTCCAGCTCGATCACCGCCCGCAGCGCCGCGCCGTCGAGCATGTCCAGAACATGGCTGCGGTGCGCCACCTGCATGGCCGGAGCATTGGCATAGCGATCGACGGCGATCACCTCGACGCCGAAGCGCTGCAGCTCGATCACCACTTCCTTGCCCAGCTCACCAGCGCCACAGAGCAGGACGCGGGTCGCACTCGGCGACAGCGGGGTTCCGATACGGGACATAGGACTTCCTTAGGGCAGTGCGAATAAGAAGGGGCTGCGGCGATGAATGGATGGCACCTAGAGCAGCACGCCCCTGGCCCGGGCACGCTCATGACAGCGCGCCAGCACCTGGCGCCGCTCGCCGTCGTCCATCCGGCTCCAGCGGCTGATCTCGCCGGCGCTGCGCTGGCAACCGATGCAGATATCCTCGTCGTCAAGCGCGCAGATGTTCACGCAGGGCGAGGCGACCGGACGCGGCGCGCGACTCATGCCTCCTGCTCGGCCAGCTCGCGGGCGTAGCGTTGGGCGTTGTGCACATAGTGGGCGGCGCTGGCCTCGAGCATCCTCTTCTGCTCCTCGCTCAGGGCACGAATCACCTTGCCCGGCGAGCCGACCACCAGCGAGCCATCGGGGATCTCCTTGCCCTCGCCGATCAGGGTATTGGCGCCGATGATGCAGTACTTGCCGATCTTGGCGCCGTTGAGCACCACGGCGTTGATGCCGATCAGGCTGTAGTCGCCCACCGAGCAGCCGTGCAGCATGGCCTTGTGGCCGATGGTCACGCCCTTGCCGATGGACAGCGGATAGCCCATGTCGGTGTGCATCACCGTACCGTCCTGCACGTTGCTCTGCTCGCCGATATGGATCAGTTCGTTGTCGCCGCGCAGCACCGCGTTGAACCAGACGCTGGCTCCGGCCTCCAGCCTGACCTTGCCGACCAGCGTGGCATTCGGTGCCGCCCAGCTGTCCGGGTGGGTCTCGACTTGCGCGTGCCCCAGGCGGTATTTCATGGATGGCTCCTCGTCGTGCGATTCAGTTGAGTGCGATGTAGTGCGCGGGGGGCTGGTGCAGGGCGATCCCGGCGTCGTACAGCAGGTTGACCAGCTCCACCAGCATGATCGCCGTCAGTCCCCAGATCTTGTATTCGCCGTAGCGGTAGCTCGGCACGTACCAGCTCTGCCCGAGGTAGTCGATGCGGTGGGTCACTTCCCGCGGATCGTCGCGAAAGAAGTCCAACGGCACCGAGAACACCGAAGCGATCTCGTCGTCATTGGCCTGGTATTCGACGTAATCGGGCACCAGGCCGACATAGGGGGTGACCTGGATGCCATGGCGCGACACCACCGAGCTGAGCGGCCCTATCACCTCCACCAGGCCCGGCGGCAGGCCGATCTCCTCCTCGGCTTCGCGCAGCGCGGTGTGGATCAGGTCCCGGTCCTCCGGATCGCGCCGCCCGCCGGGGAAGGCCACCTCGCCACCATGGGTGGACAGGCCACTGGCGCGTAGGGTCAGCACCACCTCGGGTTCGTCGCTACGGGTGATGGGCACCAGCACCGCCGCCTCGGGGAAGCTGCGGTCGGTCTCCAGAAGGCGCGGACTGTGACCGCGCACGCGGTGGAGCAACTCGTCCAGCATGGGCATTCTCGGCTTGTTTTTCTGCCCCGGATAATCGCATGAAAGCCGCGCGGCACCCAAGCCCGTCGCCAGCACCACAGGTTCGGCGGGGCGCTGCCCGCGCCCGGCCGCTTGCCGCCGGCCCCGCCCGCGCGCCAAGATAGACCATGAGCCCGGAGGATTCGGCATGAAGTTCTGCAGCCAGTGCGGCAGCCCCGTCACCCAGCGCGTCCCGGCCGGCGATAACCGGCCGCGCTACGTCTGCGAGCACTGCCACACCATCCACTACCAGAATCCTCGCATCGTCGCCGGCTGCCTGCCGGTGTGGGGCGAACAGGTGCTGCTGTGCCGCCGCGCCATCGAGCCGCGGCGTGGCTACTGGACCCTGCCCGCCGGCTTCATGGAGAACGGCGAAACGCTGGAGCAGGCAGCCGCCCGGGAAACCCAGGAAGAAGCCTGCGCCCGGGTCCGCGCACTGAGCCTCTACACCCTGTTCGACCTGCCGCACATCAACCAGGTGTACCTGTTCTTCCGCGCCGAACTGGTCGACCTGGACTTCGCCGTGGGCGAGGAGAGTCTCGAGGTCCAGCTGTTCCATGAGCGCGACATCCCTTGGTCCGAGCTGGCTTTCCCGACCGTGGCCCGTACCTTAGAATGTTTCTTCGCCGACCGCCGGGAGCACGTCTACCCGGTCCGCAACGAGCCCCTGGAGGCCTTGCGCGCGCACTTCAGGAAACCCCTCTGACCCCGGAATCACCCCATGCGCTGGTTGCTCGCCCTGCTCTGCCTGTCCCTGAACCTGACCGCCCTGGCCAGCACCACGACCACCCTGGACGGGCCCGGCGTGGACAAGGTGCTGGTGCTCAAGTCCGAGCGCAAGCTGCAGCTGCTCAGCCGCGGCCAACCACTCAAGTCCTACCGCATCTCCCTCGGCAAGCAGCCCAACGGCGCCAAGCAGCGCGAGGGCGACCTGCGCACGCCCGAGGGGCTGTACTGGATCGACTGGCGCAAGACCAGCGAGAAGTACCAGCTGTCCCTGCACATCTCCTACCCCAACGCCCGCGACCTGGCCAAGGCCCGGGAGCAGGGCGTGCCGGCCGGGGGCATGATCATGATCCACGGCACGCCGCTGGACGAGGAGTACCCGGAGTGGTTCTTCCACACCCTGGACTGGACCGAGGGCTGCATCGCCATGAAGAACAGCGACATGCGCGAGGTGTGGGCCCTGGTCAAGGACGGCACGCTGATCGAGATTCGCCCCTGACCCGCGGCGCGCCATGAAGAAAGGCGCCTCACGGCGCCTTTCTCGTTGGGTTCCCGCTAGAACTGCAGATCGGACAGGCGCCACACCTCGAACGCCGGCGTCTCGTAGGGGTGACTCTGTTTCAGGGCCTTGACCGCCTGGTGAATCGACTCGTCGGCGACCACCAGCTCCACCTTCCATTCCGCCACCTGCGCCACTTCGCCGACCCGGCCGAGGTAGGGCTGACTGCCCTGCAGCGGACGGAACTGACCCTGCCCCAGGACCTGCCAGCAGCAGCTGTCATACTGACCGATACGTCCGCCGCCCGCGGCGAACACCGCCTCTTTCACCTCGTGCAGATGGCTTTCCGGGACATAGAAACACAGCTTGTACATCGAGATCTCCGCGACTGGGGCAAATCGAGAATAGCCGAACAGGACACCGCAGAATGATGGCACTTTGCCTTAATCGTAATCCACGGCGTGCATCACAACTCGATGCTTTGACTGACGACCTGCCCAGACGTTCAGCCTAGTCGCCATGCCAGAAGCGCCGCCAGCGTGCGTGCCAACCACTGGCCGGCGGACTGTGGCTGCCGTCGCAATAAGGCAGGCACCTCGACAGGCCGCAGCGGCACAGCAGCAGGAGCCGCTCGCGCAGAGGCTCGAGCCGCAAGCCTTCGGCACAGTCGGAGGGACAGTCGGGAAGCGCGGGCGAACGCCCGCAACGGCGCAGCAGCCCGGTCTCGCCGGACTCGACCCGGCGCACCTCGGGTAACAGCGGCGCGGACTCACCGGGCATGGGTCCGCGCCTTCAGCCTCAGTCCACCCAGACCCGGGCGTTGCGGAACATGCGCAGCCAACCGGCATCTTCCTGCCAGTCGTCCGGGCACCAGGAGTTCTGCACGGCGCGGAACACCCGCTCCGGATGCGGCATCATGATGGTCACCCGGCCATCGCGGCTGGTCAGGCCGGTGATGCCGCGCGGCGAACCGTTGGGGTTGGCCGGATAGGTCTCGGTGACCTTGCCGTGGTTGTCGACGAAGCGCATGGCCACGCAGCCGGACAGGTCGGCCTCCAGCAACGCCTCCTCGCTGGCGAACTCGGCATGGCCCTCGCCGTGGGCGATGGCGATCGGCATGCGCGAGCCGGCCATGCCGCGCAGGAAGATCGACGCCGACTCCTGCACCTGGACCATGGCCACGCGGGCCTCGAACTGCTCGGAGCGGTTGCGCACGAAGTGTGGCCAGAACTCGCTGCCGGGGATCAGCTCGTGCAGGTTGGAGAGCATCTGGCAGCCGTTGCACACGCCCAGGGCGAAGCTGTCGCTGCGCTCGAAGAAGCCCTGGAAGGCGTCGCGGGCGCGGCTGTTGAACAGGATCGACTTGGCCCAACCCTCGCCGGCGCCGAGCACGTCGCCATAGGAGAAGCCGCCGCAGGCGACCAGGCCCTTGAAGGCGTCCAGGTCGACGCGACCGGCGAGGATGTCACTCATGTGCACGTCGACGGCAGTGAAGCCGGCGCGATCGAAGGCCGCGGCCATCTCCACCTGGCCGTTGACCCCCTGCTCACGCAGCACGGCGATCTGCGGGCGCACGCCCTTCTTGATATAGGGCGCGGCGATGTCCTCGTTGACGTCGTAACCGAGCTTGGCGGCGAGGCCGGGGTTGTCCTCCTCGAGCAGGGCGTCGAACTCCTGATCGGCGCACTGGGCATTGTCGCGCAGGCGCTGGATGCGGTAGCTGGTTTCGGCCCACTGGCGCTGCAGCAGGCGACGCTCGCCGCTGTACACCGGCTGGCCGTTGAAGGCGATGACCACCTCGGCGTTGTTGACCGGCTGGCCGATCACCGCCACGCAGTCGCCCAGGCCGGCGGCGCTGAACTGCGCCAGCACGTCCGGGGTGGCGTCCTGGCGCACCTGGATCAGCGCGCCGAGCTCCTCGTTGAACAGCACCGCGGCCAGCTCCTCGCGGCCATCGGCCAGGGCATCGAGCTGCAGGTTGAGGCCGCAGTGGCCGGCGAAGGCCATCTCCAGCGCGGTGACCAGCAGGCCGCCGTCGGAACGGTCGTGGTAGGCCAGCAGATGACCGTCGGCATTCAAGCCCTGGATCACCGCGAAGAAGGCCTTGAGGTCCTCGGCATCGTCGACGTCCGGGGCCTGACGGCCGATCTGGCCGTGCACCTGGGCGAGGATCGAGGCGCCCATGCGGTTCTGCCCGCGACCGAGGTCGATCAGGATCAGGTCGGTCTCGCCCTTGTCCATGCGCAGCTGCGGGGTCAGGGTCTGGCGGATGTCGCTGACCGGGGCGAAGCCGGTGACGATCAGCGACAGCGGCGCGGTGACGCTCTTGTCGGCGCCGTCATCCTGCCAGCGGGTCTTCATCGACATCGAGTCCTTGCCCACCGGAATGGTGATGCCCAGCTCCGGGCACAGCTGCATGCCGACCGCTTTGACGGTGTCGTACAGGCGGGCGTCCTCACCCGGGTGGCCGGCGGCGGCCATCCAGTTGGCCGACAGCTTGATGTCGGAAATCTTCTCGATGCGCGAGGCCGCCAGGTTGGTCAGGGTCTCGCCGATCGCCATGCGCCCGGAGGCCGGGGCATCGAGCAGGGCCAGCGGCGTGCGCTCGCCCATGGCCATGGCCTCGCCGGTGTAGACGTCGAAGCTGGTGGCGGTGACCGCGCAATCGGCCACCGGCACCTGCCAGGGACCGACCATCTGGTCGCGGGCGACCAGGCCGGTGATGGTGCGGTCGCCGATGGTGATCAGGAAGCTCTTGCTGGCCACGGCCGGGTGGCGCAGCACGCGGCTGACGGCCTCCCCGAGGTCCAGGCCGCCGGCATCGAAGTCGTCGCCCAGCTCGGCCTCGCGGTCCGCCGAGCGGTGCATGCGCGGCGCCTTGCCGAGCAGCACGTTGAGCGGCATGTCCACCGCGTTGTTGCCGAAATGACTGTCGGCGACGGTCAGGTGCGGCTCCTCGGTGGCCTCGCCGACCACCGCGAACGGGCAGCGCTCGCGCTCGCAGATGGCCTTGAAACGCTCGAAGTCGGCGGCGTCGACCGCCAGCACGTAGCGCTCCTGGGACTCGTTGCTCCAGATCTCGTGGGGCGCCATGCCCGGCTCGTCGTTGGGCACGTTGCGCAGCTCGAAACGGCCGCCACGGCCACCGTCGTTGACCAGCTCGGGGAAGGCGTTGGACAGGCCGCCGGCGCCGACGTCGTGGATGAAGGCGATGGGGTTGTGCTCGCCGAGCTGCCAGCAGCGGTCGATCACCTCCTGGCAACGGCGCTCCATTTCCGGGTTCTCGCGCTGCACCGAGGCGAAGTCGAGGTCGGCCGAGCTGGCACCGGTGGCCATCGACGAGGCGGCGCCGCCACCCAGGCCGATCAGCATGGCCGGGCCACCGAGCACGATCAGCTTGGCGCCGACGGTGATCTCGCCCTTCTGCACGTGTTCGCCGCGGATGTTGCCCATGCCGCCGGCGAGCATGATCGGCTTGTGGTAGCCGCGCACCTCTTCGCCGCGCGGCGTGGTGATGGCCTGCTCGAAGGTACGGAAGTAGCCGGTCAGCGCCGGGCGGCCGAATTCGTTGTTGAACGCGGCGCCGCCGAGCGGACCCTCGATCATGATGTCCAGCGCGGTGACGATGCGCTCGGGCTTGCCGTAGGGCACTTCCCAGGGCTGCTCGAAACCGGGGATCTGCAGGTTGGACACGGTGAAACCAGTCAGGCCGGCCTTGGGCTTGGCGCCGCGGCCGGTGGCACCCTCGTCGCGGATCTCGCCGCCGGAGCCGGTGGAGGCCCCGGGGAAGGGTGCGATGGCCGTCGGGTGGTTGTGCGTCTCGACCTTCATCAGGATGTGCACCGGCTCCTGCACCGCGCCGTACTGGCGGGTCTCGCCGTCGGGGAAGAAGCGCCCGGCGGAGTGCCCGACTATCACCGCGGCGTTGTCCTTGTAGGCCGACAACACCCCTTCGCCGTGCATCTGGTAGGTGTTCTTGATCATGCCGAACAGGGACTTTTCCTGGCTCTCGCCATCGATGTCCCAGCTGGCGTTGAAGATCTTGTGCCGGCAGTGTTCGGAGTTGGCCTGGGCGAACATCATCAGCTCGATGTCGTGGGGGTTGCGCCCCAGGTCCTTGAAGCTCTGCACCAGATAGTCGATCTCGTCCTCGGCCAGGGCCAGGCCCAGCTCGAGGTTGGCCTGTTCCAGAGCGGCACGACCACCGCCGAGCACGTCCACCGCGGTCAGCGGCTTGGGCGCGGCGTGGCTGAACAGCGCCGCGGCGCCTTCCAGGTTGTCCAGCACCAGCTGGGTCATGCGGTCGTGCAGCAGGGCGGCGACCTGCTCGGCCTCGGCCGCGCTCAGCTCGCCGGTCACGTAGTAGGCGATGCCCCGTTCCAGGCGCTGAATCTTCGCCAGGCCGCAGTTGCGGGCGATGTCGCTGGCCTTGCTCGACCAGGGCGAGATGGTGCCGAAACGCGGGATGGTCAGGAACAGCCGGCCGCTGGGTTCCTGCACCGGCACGCTCGGGCCGTACTTCAGCAGACGGGCCAGCACCCGCTCTTCGTCGGCATCGAGCACGCCGGTGACGTCGGCAAAATGCGCGAACTCGGCATACAGTCCGGTCACAGCGGGTACTTTGCCGGTCAGTTGCTCGAGCAATTTACCGTGGCGGAAAGCAGAAAGGGCGGGAGCGCCGCGCAGGATCAGCATCGGGGGACAGCCTCTGGGAAGGGGGTGTACTTTGAGGCCGTGCATTCTAGCCTAAAGCGGCGCACGGCGGCACCCGTAGCGCAGGCCGTACGGCGCCCGGCGCGCTAGCAGAGAAGGCAGATGCTGTCGAGATATGGCGCGTCGGGTGCTTTGCGTATACTGCGCTAATGTTTGCCCAATCTGCGTTCCGCGCCCGCTGCGCCCGCTGGCTGTCAGCGATCGGAATCCTCCTGCTGCTCGGCGGCTGCGTCGAAGAACCCAGCACCCTCGAGCGCGTCCAGGCGGAGGGTGTGCTGCGCGTGATCACCCGCAACAGCCCGGCCACCTACTTCCAGGATCGCAACGGCGAAACCGGCTTCGAATACGAGCTGGTCAAGCGCCTGGCCGCCGATCTGGGCGTCGAGCTGCAGATCGAGACCGCCGACAACCTCGACCAGCTGTTCGCCCGCCTCGGCGAAGCCAAGGGGCCGGTACTGGCCGCCGCCAGCCTGGTGGCAAGCGACGGCCGGCAGCAGATCGCGCGCTTCTCCCAGCCTTACCTACAGGTCACCCCGCAGGTCGTCTACCGCAACGGCCAGCTGCGCCCGACCCGCCCCCAGGACCTGCTCGGCAAGCGCATCCTGGTGCTCAAGGGCAGCAGCCACGCCGAGCAGCTGGCGGCGCTCAAGGCCGAGCTCCCCGAACTGCAGTACGACGAGTCCGCCGAGGTGGAGGTGGTCGACCTGCTGCGCATGGTCGACGAAGGGCAGATCGACCTGACCCTGGTCGACTCCAACGAACTGGCGATGAACCAGGTGTACTTTCCCAACGTGCGGGTGGCCTTCGACTTCGGCGACTCCCAGGGTCTGGGCTGGGCCGTCGCCCCCGGCGAGGACCGCAGCCTGCTCGAGGCGATCGACACCTTCCTCGCCCGCGCCCAGCAGAATGGCAGCCTCAAGCGCCTGACCGAACGCTACTACGGCCATGTCGATGTTCTCGGCTACGTCGGTGCCTACACCTTCGCCAAGCACCTGCAGCAGCGCCTGCCCCTCTACGAGAAGCACTTTCGCGAGGCCGCCCGGATTCAGGGGGTGGACTGGCGCCTGCTGGCCGCCATGGGCTACCAGGAGTCCCTGTGGCAACCGACCGCCACCTCCAAGACCGGGGTGCGCGGCCTGATGATGCTGACCCTGCGCACCGCCCAGGCCATGGGCGTGTCCAATCGTCTCGACCCCAAGCAGAGCATCGACGGCGGCGCCAAGTACATCGTCCGGGTGAAGGAGCAGCTGCCGGCCGGCATAGTCGAGCCGGATCGCACCTGGTTCGCCCTGGCCGCCTACAACGTCGGCGCCGGCCATCTGGAGGACGCGCGCAAGCTCACCGAGGCCGAGGGCCTGGACCCGAACAAGTGGCTGGACGTGCAGAAGATCCTGCCGCGCCTGGCACAGAAGCAGTGGTACAGCAAGACCCGCTACGGCTATGCCCGCGGCGGCGAGCCGGTGCACTTCGTGCGCAACATCCGCCGCTACTACGACATCCTCACCTGGGTCACCCAGCCGCAGCTGGAGGGCACCCAGGTGGCCGAGTCCGGCCTGCACGTGCCCGGGGTCAACAAGAACCCGCCAAGCGAGCAACTGCCGCCGCTCTGACGCCCGGGGCCGCCCGGTTCTAGCGCGCGCCGCGCCGCGCCCTGAAGAAGGCGCTGAGCATCTCGCTGCACTCCTGCGCCAGCACCCCGCCCTCGATCAGCACCCGGTGATTGAGAAACCCCTGACTGAAGAACTCGCCGCGACTGAGCGCCACCCCGGCCTTGGGCTCGGTGGCGCCGTACACCACCCGTTCGACCCGCCCGTGGACGATCAGCCCGGCACACATGCTGCACGGCTCCAGGGTCACGTACAGGGTGCTGCCGGGCAGGCGATAGTTGCCGACGGCCTGGGCCGCGGCGCGGATCGCCACCATCTCGGCGTGGGCGCTGGGGTCATGGGTGGAGATCGGGCAGTTGAAGCCGCGCCCGATGATGACGCCATCCTGTACCAGCACGGCGCCCACCGGCACCTCGCCGAGCTCGGCGCCCGCGCTCGCCTGGAGCAAGGCCTCGCGCATGAAGTGCTCGTCGCGCGAGCGGTCGATGATCCTGGGCTGACGCACGTTCAAGCCACCTCTATGGAAGCCATCAGACCGGTTTCCATATGGTCGATGACATGGCAATGGAACATCCACACCCCGGGATTATCGGCGACCAGGGCGATGCGCGCCCGCTCGTTCTTGCCCAGCAGGTAGGTGTCCGTGTAGTAGGGTTCGATGCGCTTGCGGCTGGAGGCGAGCACCTTGAAGGTCATGCCGTGCAGGTGGATCGGGTGCTGGTACTGGGTCATGTTGCGCAGCTCGAAGATATAGCTCTGGCCCAGCCGCAGCCGGGCGATGGGGCGGTCGGCGCAGGTCTTGTCGTTGATGTCCCAGGCCTGACCGTTGATCTGCCAGAAGCTGGGCGCGGCACCCTGCTCCACCCCCACCGACACGGCGCCGACCCACTCGAAGTTGAAGCGCAGGGTCTCGGCGGCGGCCAGGTCCGGCTCGGCGACCGGATTGGCCGGCAAGGCCGGCGGCCAGGCGCCGGACGCCTCGGCCGAGGCCACCGCACGCAGGGTGGCCAGGCGCAGCGGGCCGTTGCGCAGGGGCAACTCGACGCCCGCCGCCGGCACCCTCAGCCCCAGCTCGATGCGCATCCCCGGCCCCAGCCAGTAGTCCTTGCCCAGCGGACGCGGCGCCACCGGATTGCCATCCAGGGCATAGATGCGCGCCTCGGCGTCCGGCAGGTTGAGGCGATAGGTCAGGGTATTGTCCAGGTTGATCAGGCGCAGGCGCACCACCTGCCCGGCCGGCAGCTCCAGGGTCGGCGCGCGCACCCCATTGACCGTGCTCAGGGTGCCCGGCGTGCCGCCACGGGCCGCCTCGCGCGGCACGCTGAAGGCGGTGAAGGCGCCCTGGCCGTCGACATGCCAGCTCTTCAGACTGAGCGTGCGCTCGTGAGCGAAGCCGCTCGGCTCGCGCTCCTCGACGATCAACGGACCGACCAGGCCGCGCCCCAGCTGCTCGCCGCTGGCGGTATGGGGGTGGTACCAGAAGCTGCCGGCGTCCGGCGTCCTGAACCGGTAGTCGAAGTATTCGCCCGGCAGCACCGGCAGCTGCGAGACATAGGGTACGCCGTCCATCTCCAGCGGCAGGCGGATGCCGTGCCAGTGGATGGTGGTCGGCACCTCGAGATGGTTGATGAAACGCACCCGCAGCCATTCGCCCTGCTTGGCGCGTATCTCCGCCCCTGGCGCCTGGCCGCCGTAGGCCCAGGCCGGGGTCAGATGCCCCGGCACCAGCTCCACGTCCAGCGGCGCGGCGATCAATTGGTAATCGTACTCGGCGGCGACCAGCGGCCGCCCCAGCCAGTAGCGTACCCCGCCGGCGCCGAGCCCGGCGACACCGAGCCCGGCCAGGCCGGCGAGAATCTGTCTGCGGCTAAACGCCATGTTCATGTCCCTAGCCCGGAGGCAACCCGGCAGAAATCGGCCCCAGGCACGCGGGGCATAAATTGCAACAGTTTCTCATTTAAAGATGGGCGCTGGCGACCCGAAAGACCGGACGGGACGCCGCAGCGGCAAGCAGGTACGACAAGGGCAGCCTCGGCTGCCCTTGTCGTTCAGATCACTCCCACTCGATCATCAACAAGCCATCTAACCCCATTTGGCTAAAAGAATTTTGCGTGAACATTACTAGCCAACACCGTCATCATTACCGTCAGCGGCTGTTTCTAACTAAGAGGGTCATGAGACGACTTGGGCATCACGCTGAATCGGTATGCTACCTGAATCTTTCCCCTTGGGTTTGCCAAAGGCTATGTACCAATAGCCTGTTGCAAAGTGCGTCCGACTGCCTCCTGGATGCAGTATTCGGGTTGAATATGCGCCTGGTAACGCTCAAGCATGCGACGCCAGCCCAGGTAATTCGGGAGGTAGCGGGTGGCTACGCCATGGAAGCGAGCCATCCAGCGCTTTAAGCGACTGTGGTAGGCATTGACGTTCTGAATATGGAAAGCGCCTTGGCGTACGCGCTGGCCAGGGCGGGCATGCACGACTCGATGGGTGATGCCCTGGGTTCGGGCAAAGCTGGCGTAGACCGAAGCCCCATCACTGCAGAGCACTGCCTCCTGGTCGATCAGCGGCATCAGCGCCTCGCGCACATGATTGGCATCGAGTTTGGCCAACTTGAAGTCAGCGGTATTCCCCTCCCGGTCGCGCACCACCATCACCGGGATCTGGTCTTTACCCGTGCCGCGGGTCACGCTCACCCCGCCTCGTTTACGGGGCGGCCGAGGCAACTGCCTCTGGCCTTTGAAGGACTCCAGAAAGAACGTCTCATCCACTTCGACAATTCCCGCCTCATGCGTGGCGTGATGCTCAGCCGCTGCCGCTAGGAAGCGGTGCCTCCAGAGGAAGGCGGTGTTTTTGCTGATACCGCACGCCTTGGCCGCCTTGCGCACGCTAAGCCCATCAATCAGGACCTGGGCGTAGTCTTTCCAGCGCTCGGGGTAGTGCAGGCGGGCAAGTCCTGTTGCTGAGCGCGGTGCACGTCCGTCGACAACTACGGCAGCGATAGCGGCGCAAGCCGCGCGACCATCCCCAAGGCGCAAGCTGCTTCGCGCTGACCTGGCAATGCGGACAACTCTGCAGCGCCGGCAGGCAATCGAGTACTTCTGTGGCCGGCGGGCTCTGCAGTGCTCGATGAAGCGTGGATTTCTGTTGGGTGCTGAGCCGGCCCAGTTGGGCCAGCCAGTGGTGAAAGGCTTGAGTATCCATGAAGGGTAGGTCTCCCGAACGGATGCCTACCCTTCAGATTAGTTAATGCAACACATCATTGGGACATAGCCTTGCCAAAGACCAACCCTAATATCAAGGGCG
The DNA here is from genome assembly GCF_018398425.1 of Pseudomonas lalucatii. Classification (NCBI taxonomy): domain Bacteria; kingdom Pseudomonadati; phylum Pseudomonadota; class Gammaproteobacteria; order Pseudomonadales; family Pseudomonadaceae; genus Pseudomonas; species Pseudomonas lalucatii. Next base: position 705,605 of record NZ_JADPMV010000002.1, read on the forward strand.
AATCCTCGGCAGGGACCTTTAACCAACCACCGTGCTCATATCCCCGTAGAACCAGGGATTAGTGCTGAACCAGAGACGCAATTGCTGCACCGCGAAGGAGGCGACGAAAGGCACTTGGGCCGACCAATAGGCACTGAATGCATGCGCGTTATTCATAACGATCCATCCCTTGGAAGATGAGTTGGTCAAAAGGTCTCGCTCTACCCGACCCCGGTGAAGAACGAGCAAAAAGCCCTCTGTGACTAGGCTGTTGGACACAACGACGCCAGTCACTCCACTCAGGCTTGAGTACAAGCCTGAGTGGAGACGCCGACTGGTAAGCCGTTCTAGGTGATGATCAGAAAAACGCCTGGAGCCCGGTCTGCGCACGACCGAGGATCAGTGCATGGACGTCATGGGTCCCCTCGTAGGTATTGACCACCTCCAGGTTGACCAAGTGACGGGCCACGCCGAACTCATCGGAGATACCATTGCCGCCCAGCATGTCGCGGGCCATGCGGGCGATGTCCAGGGACTTGCCGCAGCTGTTGCGCTTCATGATCGAGGTGATCTCCACCGCGGCGGTGCCCTCATCCTTCATCCGCCCCAGACGTAAGCAACCTTGCAGGGCCAGGGTGATCTCGGTCTGCATGTCGGCCAGCTTCTTCTGGATCAGTTGCGTCTGTGCCAGGGGGCGGCCGAACTGCTTGCGGTCCAGGGTGTATTGGCGGGCGGTGTGCCAGCAGTCTTCGGCAGCGCCCAGCGCACCCCAGGCGATGCCGTAACGGGCGGAGTTGAGGCAGGTGAACGGCCCCTTGAGGCCACGCACATCGGGGAAGGCGTTTTCCTCCGGGCAGAACACATTGTCCATGACGATTTCACCGGTGATCGAAGCGCGCAGACCGACCTTGCCGTGAATCGCCGGGGCGCTCAGGCCTTGCCAGCCTTTTTCCAGGACGAAGCCGCGAATCTCGCCGGCATCGTCCTTGGCCCAGACCACGAAGACATCGGCAATCGGGCTGTTGGTGATCCACATCTTGGCACCGCTCAGGCGGTAGCCGCCGTCGACCTTCTTGGCCCGGGTGATCATCGAACCCGGGTCGGAGCCATGGTCCGGCTCGGTCAGGCCGAAGCAGCCGATGTATTCGCCGCTGGCCAGCTTCGGCAGGTACTTCTGCTTGGTCGCCTCGTTGCCGAACTCGTTGATCGGCACCATCACCAGCGACGACTGCACGCTCATCATCGAGCGGTAACCGGAATCCACACGCTCGACTTCGCGGGCAATCAGGCCGTAGCACACGTAGTTCAGGCCACTGCCGCCGTAGGCTTCGGGGATGGTCGCGCCGAGTAGGCCGGTGTCGCCCATCTCGCGGAAGATCGCCGGGTCGGTCTGCTCGTTGCGAAAGGCCAGCTGCACCCGCGGCTTCAGTTTGTCGGCGGCGAACTGCTGGGCGCTGTCGCGCACCATGCGCTCTTCTTCGGTCAGTTGCTGGTCGAGCAGCAGTGGGTCGATCCAGTTGAAGCTTGCTTTGGTCATGGGTGTTGCTCCAAATTCATGGGTGGTAATGCTCTATCTATCTATTCTGTCGAGGCGTTCGATGACGCAGGCGATGCCCTGGCCGAGACCGATGCACAGACTGACCAGTGCATAACGACCGCCCGTGCGTTCAAGTTGGCGCACCGCGCTGTAAGCCAGACGCGCCCCCGATGCTCCCAGGGGGTGGCCAATCGCAATGGCCCCGCCATTGGGGTTCAGCCGCGGATCATCGAAGGCCAGGCCGAGCTGCTTGGCACAACCGAGCACCTGCGCGGCAAAGGCCTCGTTGATTTCGATCAGATCCATGTCGGCCAGGCTCAGCTTGGCGCGTTGCAGTGCCTTGGCAATAGCCGGCACCGGGCCCAGGCCCATCAGCCGTGGTTCGACGCCGGCAATGGCTCCGGCGAGGATGCGCGCGCGTGGCTTCAGGCCGTACTGCTCGCCAATGGTGCGCGAACCGATCAGCAGCGCGGCGGCACCGTCATTCACCCCCGAGGCGTTGCCGGCGGTGACCACACCACCCTCGAACAGCGGGCGCAGTCGTGACAAAGCGTCGAAGGTACTTTGCGGACGAGGGTGCTCGTCGCGCTCGACAATCTTTGGCGGCTGCTTTCGGCCTTGCGCCACTTCGATCGGCAGGATTTCGCCAGCATGGAAACCGTCCTGCAGCGCCGCCTCGAACAGCGCCTGACTGCGCGCCGCGTAGCTATCGGCCTGCTCACGGCTGATGCCCAGCTCGCGCGCGACGTTATCGGCGGTCTCCGGCATCGAATCGGCACCGAATTCGGCTTCCACCTGCGGATTGGGGAAGCGCGCACCGATGGTGCTGTCGAAGGCGCGGAAATCGCGCGAGTAGGCGCTTTCCGCCTTGGCGATCACGAAGGGCGCACGGCTCATGCTCTCGGCACCGCCGGCGATAAACAGCGCGCCTTCGCCGCAGCGCACGGCACGGGCAGCATCCAGCACCGCGGCCAGCCCCGAACCACACAGACGGTTGACGGTCAGGCCGCCGACGGCAGGCGGCAGCCCCGCCAGCAGGGCTGCATGGCGACCCAGGTTGCGCGCATCCTCACCGGCCTGGTTGGTGCAGCCGGCGATCAGGTCTTCGTAATCGTCTGCAGCGAACGGGTTACGTGCCACCAGGGCGCGCACCACGCTGGCCAGCAGATCGTCTGGGCGCACACTGGCCAGGGCGCCGGCGTGGCGGCCAAAGGGCGAACGCAGGCCATCGTAAATGTAGGCGGTCATGCTCATTCCTCGGGAGTGGTCAGGGGCAGGCCGAGCTGGACGCGGCGACGCAGCCAGGGACTGATCCGGTAGCGCGGTTCCTGATAGAGGTCGTGCAACTCATGCAGGATCTGCTCGATCTTCGTCGCCCCGTAGTGGTCACCGAAGCCCAGCGGGCCATGGGGATAACCCAGCGCCAGCTGCACCGCACGATCCAGGGTGGCGGGGTCGGCGATGCGCCGCTGGGCGATTTCGCAGCCCAGGTTGACGATGCTGGCCAGCACCCGCTGGGCAATAAAACCGGGGGAATCATTGATCACTTCCACCGGCACACCATCGCCACACAGGGCCTGCCGCGCCTGCGCCAGTACAGCGGCATCCAGCCCCGGCTGACGCATCAGCACTCGGCGTCGGTCGAAACCGGCAAAGGTTTCCAGGGCCAGGCTGCGGGCGACCGGCAGTTGCCGGCGGGCGATTACACTGCTGGCATCTTCACCCAGCGGAGTCAGCAGACAGATGGCATTGGCACTGGGCTGCGCGTCCTGCTCCAGCACGGCACCGGCTTGCTCCAGCACGGCGGCAATCTTTGCCCGCAGCGCCTGATCCTGGCAGTCCAGCCAGAATGGCCGGTCAATGGCCACGGCTGGCTGCTCTGCCGGTGACTCCTCGACCACTCGACCATCCTGATAGCGATAGAAGCCCTGCCCGCTCTTGCGCCCCAGCAGACCAGCCGCCAGTCGCGAGGGCACCAGCGCCGAAGGGGTATAGCGCGGATCCTGGTAGAACTGCTGGTGGATCGACTCCATCACCGCATGGGAGATGTCCAGGCCGACCAGGTCGAACAGTTCGAACGGGCCCATGCGAAAGCCCAGGCTGTCCTTGAGGATGCGGTCGATCTGCGCCGGCGTGGCGATACCCTCGGCAACGATGCGCAAGGCTTCCGGGCCATAGGCGCGGCCGGCGTGGTTGACCAGAAAGCCGGGCGAATCCGGGGTCACCGCGACGAAGTGCCCGGCCTGTTCGGCCAGCGCCGACAGCCGCTCGATCACCTGCGCCTCGGTACGTTCACCGCGCACCACCTCGACGATCTTCATCAGGGTGACCGGGTTGAAGAAGTGAAAGCCGGCCACCCGCTGGGGATGCTCGCAGGCGCTGGCGATCTGGGTAACCGACAACGACGAGGTGTTGCTGGCCAGCACCGCCTCGCGGCCGACCAGCTTTTCCAGCTCGCGGAACAGGCTCTGCTTGGCCTCGAGATTCTCGACAATGGCCTCGATCAGCAGGTCGCAGCCAGCCAGATCCTGTAGCCGGGGCGCCGCCCGCATGCGCGCCAGCGTGCCGGCCAGCGTCTCGGCACTGAGCTTGCCCTTGGCCGCCGCCCGCTCCAGCAACTCGCGGTTCTGGCTCAAGGCCTGTTCGATGGCTTCGCTGCGGCTGTCGTGCAGCAGCACCTCGACGCCGGCACTGGCGAACAACTGGGCGATACCGCGGCCCATGGCACCACTGCCAATCACACCGATTTGCTTGAATGCGCTCATGACAGTGCCTGCTCAAGTTCCGGCACGGCTTCGAACAGATCGGCGACCAGACCGTAGTCGGCGACCTGGAAGATCGGCGCCTCCTCGTCCTTGTTGATCGCGACGATGACCTTGGAGTCCTTCATACCGGCCAGGTGCTGGATCGCGCCGGAGATACCGACGGCGATGTACAGCTGCGGCGCGACGATCTTGCCGGTCTGGCCGACCTGCATGTCGTTCGGCACGAAACCGGCGTCGACCGCGGCGCGCGAAGCACCGACTGCAGCGCCGAGCTTGTCGGCCAGGGCGTACAGGTGCTTGAAGTTGTCGCCGTTCTGCATGCCGCGGCCGCCGGATACGACGATCTTGGCCGCGGTCAGCTCCGGACGATCGGACTTGGCCAGCTCTTCGCCGACGAAGGCCGAGATGCCCGCGTCGCCGCCAGCGGTCACGGCTTCGACAGCCGCGGAACCGCCTTCGACGGCGACCGGGTCGAAACCGGTGGCGCGCACGGTGATCACCTTCACGGCCGCGCTGGACTGCACGGTGGCGATGGCGTTGCCGGCGTAGATCGGCCGCTTGAAGGTGTCGGCGCTCTCGACCGCGATGATTTCGGAGATCTGGTCGACGTCCAGTTGGGCAGCCACGCGCGGCAGGATGTTCTTGCCGTTGCTGGTGGCGGCCGCCAGGATGTGGCTGCAACCCTTGCCCAGCTCGGCAACCAGCGGTGCGACGTTTTCCGGCAACTGGTGGGCGAAGGCGGCATTGTCGGCCACCAGCACCTTGGTCACGCCTGCGACCTTGGCCGCGGCTTCGGCGGCAGCGGCGCAATCGGCACCGGCCACCAGCACATAGATGTCGCCCCCGATTTTTTGTGCGGCGGCAACGGTGTTCAGCGTGGCGGCAGCCAGGGCAGCGTTAGTGTGTTCTGCAACAACCAAGATAGTCATTAGATTACCTTCGCCTCGTTCTTCAATTTCTCGACCAGTTCAGCCACGGACTTGACCTTGATGCCGGCCTGGCGGGTGGCCGGCGCTTCGACTTTCAGGGTCTTGACGGTGGAAGCGGTGGCGACGCCCAGGGCATCCGGGGTGACCACTTCCAGCGGCTTCTTCTTGGCCTTCATGATGTTCGGCAAGGAGGCGTAGCGCGGCTCGTTCAGACGCAGGTCGGTGGTGACGATGGCCGGCAGGTTCAGTGCCACCGTCTGCAGGCCGCCGTCGATCTCGCGGGTCACGCTGACCTTGTCGCCCGCCACTTCCACCTGGGAGGCGAAGGTGCCCTGGGCGTAACCGCTCAGTGCCGCCAACATCTGGCCGGTCTGGTTGTTGTCGCTGTCGATCGCCTGCTTGCCCATGATCACCAGTTGCGGCTGCTCCTTGTCGACCACCGCCTTGAGCAGCTTGGCCACGGCCAGGGAGTTCAGCTCGTCACTGGACTCGACCAGGATGGCCCGGTCGGCGCCCAGCGCCAGGGCGGTGCGCAGCTGCTCTTGCGCAGCAGTCGGGCCGATCGACACCACGACGATTTCGCTCGCCACGCCCTGCTCTTTCAGGCGCACGGCTTCTTCCACGGCGATTTCGCAGAAGGGGTTCATCGACATCTTGACGTTGGCCAGATCAACGCCGCTGCTGTCCGCCTTGACGCGAACCTTGACGTTGTAGTCGACCACTCGTTTGATCGCGACCAGTACTTTCATGGAACAGTCCTCTTGTTGATCAGGCGCTTTTCAGTAGTTCGGCGTAGGCCTGCAGATGATGGTCGTCGTCACCCAACTGGTGGCTGAGCATGACCAGGCGCTTGGCGTGGTGGGCCAGGTTGTATTCCCAGGTCATGCCGATGCCGCCATGCAACTGGATGGCTTGCTCGGCGATGAAACGCGCGGCGCGCACGACGATGAACTTGGCCGCGGCCAGGCGCCGGCTGCGCTCCTCGCTATCGGCCTCGTCAGCGATGCAGGCAGCGAGAATGGCCATGGAGCTGGCCAGTTCCAGTTCGCCACGCATATCGGCCATGCGGTGCTGCAGGACCTGAAACTTGCCGATCGGCGCGCCGAACTGCTTGCGCGTTTTCAGGTAGTCGAGGGTCAGGCGAAAGGCTTCTTCCATGCCCCCCACGGCCTCGGCGCACTGCCCGGCGATGGCCCGGCCCTGCTGATAGCGCAGAGCCGGCAGGGCGTTGCCCGGCTCGCCGAGCAGGCCGTCGGCGGCGACGAATACGTTGTCCAGCAGCAGATCGCAGGCCCGCGGGCCATCAATGCAGGGGTAGTCGCGGCGGCTCACCCCGGTACTGGCCGGGTCGAGCAGAAACAGGCTGATGCCCTGCTCGTCCAGCGGACTGCCCGCCGTACGCGCGGAGACCAGTATCAGTCCGGCGCTGTACCCGCCGATCACCACCACCTTGTGCCCGGACAGTTGCCAGCCACCGTCCACGGCTTCGGCGCGGGTCTGTACGTCATGTAGCTGGTAATGGCTCTGGCCTTCCTCCAGGGCCACCGCCAGTTGCAGCTCGCCACTGGCGACCCGGGGCAGCAAGGCGTCGCGCTGCTGGTCGTTACCCAGTTGCTGCAGCAGGCCGGCGGCATAAATCTGCGAGTGCAGGAAGGGTTCCAGGCACAGGTTGCGGCCCAGCTCGGTCATGATCAGCAGATTGTCCACGCCACTACCACCATAGCCGCCATCGGCCTCGGCAATCGGTACCGAGCACAGGCCGAGATCACCGAGTTGCTGCCAGAACGCCCGGCTGAAGCCCAGCTCGCTGCGGTAGAACTGCTCGCGTTGTTCGAAGCTGTAGCTGTCGCGGGCCAGACGGACCACGGTGTCTTGCAGCATCTGCTGCTCTTCGCTGAGTGTGAAGTCCATGCTCGGGCCTCCCTTAGAGTTCGAGAATCATCTTGGCGATGATGTTCTTCTGGATTTCGTTGGAGCCGCCGTAGATCGACAGCTTGCGCAGGTTGAAATACTGGCCGGCAGGGGCCGCGCTGTAGTCGGCATGCAGCAGCTCGCCGGCATAGTCGAAGTCCAGCTCTTGCTCGACAAACGGCAGCGCATGGGCACCGAGCGCCTTGCGCAGCAGGTGGCTGATGGCCTGGCGGATTTCCGAGCCCTTGATCTTCAGGATCGAGCTTTCCGCTCCCGGCACCCCGCCGGCCTGGGCGGCGGCGAGGATGCGCAAGGTACTCATCTCGATGGCCAGCAGCTGGATTTCCACCTCGGCCACCTGGGCGCGGAACAGCGGATCGTCGAGCAACGGACGGCCGCCACGCAGCTCGCTTGCCGCGACCCGCTTGAGGTGGGCCAGGGCGGCCTTGGACTGGGCGATGCCCGCCTGACCGGTGCGCTCGTGGGTGAGCAGGTACTTGGCGCAGGTCCAGCCCTTGTTCTCCTCGAATACTCGGTTTTCCACCGGCACGCGTACGTTGTCGAAGAACACCTCGTTGACTTCGTGATCGCCATCCAGGGTGATGATCGGCCGCACCGTGATGCCCGGCGTCGCCATGTCGATCAGCAGAAAGGAGATGCCGCGCTGCTGCTGGGCCTCGGGATCGGTGCGCACCAGGCAGAAAATCATGTTGGCGTGCTGGCCGAGGGTGGTCCAGGTCTTCTGACCGTTGACGATGTAATGATCGCCGTCGCGCACTGCACGGGTCTTCAGGCTGGCCAGGTCGGAGCCGGCACCGGGCTCGGAATAGCCCTGGCACCACCAGTCCTCGCCGGACAGAATGCGCGGCAGGTAATGATCCTTCTGCGCCTGGGTGCCGAACTTGATGATCACCGGAGCCACCATGTTGACGCCGAAGGAGATCAGCCGGGGCGCGCCGAAGGCGGCGCACTCCTCTTCGAAGATGTGCTTCTGCACCACGCTCCAGCCAGTACCGCCATGCTCCACCGGCCAGTTGGCGGCATACCAGCAACGCTTGGCCAGGATGCGCTGCCAGCGCAGGTGGTCGTCCTTGCTCAGGTGCTTGCCGAGGCGCACCTTGGCGGCAATGTCATCCGGCAGTGCAGTGCAGACGAAGGCACGCACCTCCTCGCGGAATTCGAGTTCGGCAGGGGTGTAATTGATGTCCATTACAGGTTCCTCGATAGGTGTGAAAACCAGCCGCCTGCGGCCGGTTCAGCCTTGCTGACCCCACTCGGTAAAGGTCTTGCCCTCGGCAACCAGGCGCTCGAGCAAGGGCGCCGGTTGCCAGTTGGCACCGAAGCGCCGCTGGTACTCGCGGATACCCTGCAGCACCTTGTCCAGGCCAAGCTGGTCGGCATAAAACATCGGTCCGCCGAGATGGGCCGGGAAGCCGTAGCCGGTCAGGAAGATCACGTCGATATCGCTGGCACGCTGGGCGATGCCCTCTTCGAGAATCCGCGCGCCTTCGTTGATCAGCGCATACAACGGGCGCTGCAGCAGGCTGTGCGGGTCGATATCCTCATGCACGCCGTCGGCTAGCTCGTCGAACAGTTCGGCGAGTTGCAGATTGGGTTGCGGGGTGCGCGAGCCGTCCGGGTACAGGTAGAAGCCGGCCCCGCTCTTCTGCCCGAAGCGCCCGGCCGCACACAGGCGGTCAAGCAGAGTGGGCAAGAGCTGGCCGGCAGACAGGCTGGCACGCTGGCGTTGACGCATGCTCTGCCAGATATCCAGCCCGGACATATCGAGCATGGCGAACGGCCCCATGGCCATGCCGAATTCGCCCAGGGCGGCGTCCACCTGCTGCACGCTGGCGCCTTCTTCCACCAGCAACTCGGCCTCGCGGATGTACTGCAGGGCCATGCGATTGCCGACGAAGCCATCGCACACCCCGACCACCACGGCGACCTTCTTCAAGCGCTTGCCCAGTTGCATGGCGCTGGCCAGCACCGCAGCGTTGCTCTGCGCGCCGCGCACCACCTCAAGCAGGCGCATGACGTTGGCCGGGCTGAAGAAGTGCAGACCGAGCACATCCTGTGGGCGCCGTGTGAAGGCGGCGATGCGGTTCAGATCCAGGGACGAGGTGTTGCTGGAGAGGATGGCGCCGGGTTTGCACACCCGATCCAGTGCCTCGAAGACCGCCTGCTTGGCGGCGATATCCTCGAACACTGCCTCAATGGCCAGATCGACCTTGGCCAGCGCGGCATAATCGGTCACCCCCTCGATCAGGGCCAGGCGCTGCTGCATGGCCTGCGCGCTGAGGCTGCCGCGCTGCACACTCTTGTCCAGGGTACTGGCAACCCGCTGCAGGGCCGTGGCCAGTCTGTCGGCGTCCAGCTCCAGCAGCTTCACCGCCAGCCCGGCCGCAGCCAGACTCAAGGCGATGCCGACGCCCATGGTGCCGCCCCCTATCACCGCTACCGAGCTGATCGGGCGTGTTTCGACGGCGGTATCCAGGCCTTTGATCTTGCCTGCCTGGCGCTCGGCGAAAAACTTGTGCACCAGCGCCAGGCGCTGTGGCGATTGCAAGCACTCCTGAAACAGCTTGCGTTCGCGCTTGAGCCCTTCCACCAACGGCAATACGGTTGCCGCTTCAATCGCCGCGATGCAGCGCAGGGGCGAGAACAGCCCAGGCAGCGAACGCTGGACTTCGCGGCGCTTGGCTTCCAGCAGGGCCGCGTTATCCGCCCCGCCGGTCAAACAGACAGTAGCCTCGCCGCTGCGTCGTGGGCCTGCGCCCTGGGCCTGCAGTTGCTCGGCGAATGCCAGGCCGGCGGCCAGCAAGTCACCATCGAACAACTGGTCGAGAATGCCTGTACGCTCGGCCTCGGCGGCCGTAACCGGCTCACCGCCGACGATCATCTCCAGCGCCACTGCCACCCCGGCCACTCGCGGTAGACGCTGCGTGCCGCCGGCCCCCGGCAACAAACCGAGCTTTACCTCGGGCAGGCCCAGGCGCGCATCGCGCCGGGCAATGCGATAGTGACAGGCCAGCGCGACCTCCAGTCCGCCGCCGAGCGCCGAGCCGTGGAGCACCGCCAGCGAAGGCTTGCTGAAATTCTCGATGGCCTGGGTCACGTCCGCCAGCAACGGTGCTTGCGGCGGCTTGCCGAATTCGCGGATATCGGCCCCGGCGATAAAGGTCGTACCGGCGCAGAGCAGCACCACGGCCTTGACCTCGGCATCCGCCTCGGCAGCGGCGAAGGCCTCCAGCAGGCCGGCGCGCACGGCCTGACCCAGGGCGTTGACCGGGGGATTGTTGACGCGGATGACCGCCACGGCCCCTTCATGGGACAGTTGTACGGGAGAAGACATCAGGTAACTCCTGCAAGCGTTTGCGCCTGCGTTTTATTGTTGTCGCGCTACGTGGCGCTGTTCGCTATGAAAAGCGCCGGGGGTCGCCGGCCGAGGTCAGCGGTGTTTCCATAGCGGCTGGCGTTTCTCCACGAAGGCCTGCATGCCTTCCTTCTGGTCTTCGCTGGCGAAGCTGGCATGCAGCAGGCGACGCTCGAAATGCACGCCCTCGGCCAGGGTGGTTTCGAAGGCGCGATCCACCGCCTCCTTGTTCAGCTTGACCGCCATGGCCGAATAGCCCGCGATCTGCCTGGCCACCTGCAGCGCCTCGTCGAGCAGGCTGGCCGCCGGCACCACGCGACTGACCAGTCCACTGCGCTCGGCTTCGGCCGCGTCCATCAAGCGCCCGGTCAGGCACAGATCCATGGCCTTGGCCTTGCCCACCGCGCGGGTCAGGCGCTGGGTGCCGCCGGCTCCCGGCAGGGTGCCGACCTTGACCTCCGGCTGGCCGAAACAGGCGTTGTCGGCGGCAATGATCAGATCGCACATCATTGCCAACTCGCAGCCACCACCCAGAGCCAGCCCGGCCACCGCGGCGATCACCGGCTTGCGGCAGCGGGTCACCTCCTCCCAGTTGGCGGTCACGAAGTCTTCCAGGTAGACATCGGAGAAGGACTTGAACTGCAGCTCGGCGATATCGGCACCGGCGGCGAAGGCCTTGTCGTTGCCGGTGATCACCATGGCGCGGATGCCGCCATCGCGCTCGAAGCCACGCAGCGCATCGCCCAGTTCGCTCATCAGCGCGCCATTCAACGCGTTGTGCACCGCCGGCCGGTTTAGCCGGACAAGACCGACACTCTCATGCCGTTCGATCAGGATGTTGTTGTAGGCCATGACATTCCCCACTGCTGCTTATCTGTCTGTAGTGGACCGCATCGGTCGTTGTCCGCCGGAACCAGGCCGTGCGGCCTGTCGATCGACTGCAGGGCTCCGGGCACTTACTAGCGAGTCTATCCACAGAAAAAAATAAAGACAACATGTTGACATAATAAAAATCTAAGGCGTATCTTCCTCCCATCGGACAGGTCTGCCAATCGCCGACCAAAACAAGAACTACCCCGTATAAGGTGGTGCACGCAATGAATATAAGCACAAACATGCATCCGCAACGCCGCTCAGCCATGGTCGGGCTTGGCGCCTGGAATGACATGATCATTACAGATTATCTCGATCAGGCCGTATCCATCAGCCCTGACTCGGCCGCACTGATCACCTACCGGGTAAGCGAAGATGCACGCACCACACTGAGCTACCGCGAGCTCGACCGGATCGTTACTCGCATGGCCGCCGGACTCGCCAGTCTCGGCGTGGAAAAAGCCGATGTGGTGTCCTGCCAGCTGCCCAACTGGTGGCAGATGACGGCCCTTCACCTGGCGTGTGTGCGCATCGGCGCGATTCTCAACCCGCTGATGCCGATCTTCCGCGAGCGTGAGCTGGCCTTCATGCTCGGCCACGCCCAGAGCCGCGTGCTGGTGATCCCGCACAGCTTCCGTGGCTTTAATTACGCGGCGATGGTGCACGGCATGCGCACTGAGCTGCCTGACCTTGAGCATGTGCTGGTGATCGGCGGCGATGACAGCGCCAACTGCTTCGAACAGGTGCTGTTGGAGCAACCCTGGGAAGAGCGCATCGACACCCGGGCGCTGTTCGCCGAACGCCGACTGGGCGGCGACGATGTGATTCAGTTGCTCTACACCTCCGGCACCACCGGCGAGCCGAAAGGCGTGCTGCACACCTCCAACACCCTGCTGAGCAACGTGCGCCCCTATGCCGAGCGCCTGCACCTGAGCAGTGACGACATCATTTTCATGGCCTCGCCGATGGCGCACCAGACCGGCTTCCTCTATGGCCTGATGATGCCAATCTATCTGCAGACCACCGCCGTATTGCAGGACATCTGGGACCCACTCTATGCGGTCAAGGTCACGGCGGCGGAAAAGCCGACCTTTACCATGGCTTCCACGCCCTTCCTAGCCGACCTGATTGATATCGCACCGAGCCATCGCGACGCGCTGGCCTCGCTGCGCATCTTCGTTGCCGCCGGTGCGCCGATTCCCGAGGCGCTGGTGGAGAAGGCCGGTAGCGCGGTCAACGCGCAGATCATCTCCGCCTGGGGCATGACCGAGAACGGCGCGGTGACCATGACCCGCCCCGAGGACGACGCCGAGCGCGCCATCCACAGCGACGGCCTGGCGCTGCCCTTTATGGAGGTGCAGGTGATCGACGATCACGGTCAGCTCATGCCGAGCGGCGTCGAGGGCAACCTGATGGTGCGCGGCGCCAGCCTGTTCGTCGGCTACCTCAAGCGCCCGGAACTCTACGGTGTGGACGACCACGGCTGGTTCACCACCGGCGACCTGGCGCGCATCGACGCACAGGGCTACATCCGCATCACCGGGCGCACCAAGGATGTGGTCATCCGTGGCGGCGAGAACGTGCCGGTGGTGGAGATCGAGAACCTGCTCTACAAGCACCCGGCCATTTCCGCGGTGGCCCTGGTCGGCTGCCCCGACCAGCGCCTCGGCGAGCGCGTGTGCGCCTATGTGACCCTGCACGACGGTCATTCGAGTCTGACCCTGGAAGACATCACGGCCTTCCTGCTGGAGCAGCGCCTGACCAAGAACTACCTGCCCGAATACCTGGAAGTGCTGCCCGCCCTGCCGCGCACCCCGTCCGGGAAGATCCAGAAATTCAAGCTGCGCGAACAGGCCGCGACTATTCGCCTGGGCACGGCCAAGCGCTGATGCCTGGCGACACCAAGAATTCAATCACAATAAGATGAGGACTGCTGCATGAAAGGTCTTACTGGAAAAACCGTAATCATCACCGGTGGCGGCGGCGGCATTGGCCGTGCCGTATGCCAGCGGTTTGCCGCCGAAGGCAGCCTGGTTGCGGTGCTCGATCGTGATGGCGCTGCCGCCCAGACCACCGTCGACCTGATCAGCGAAGCCGGTGGCAAAGCCAAGGCTTATGCTGCCGACATCACCGATTACGCCGCCATCGTCGAGACCGTGGCGGCCATCGAGAACGACCTTGACGTACCGACCGTACTGGTCAACAACGCTGGCTTCGACCGCTTCATGCCGTTCCTCAAGACCGAACCGGCCATGTGGCAACAGCTAATATCGATCAACCTGACCGGCGCACTCAACATGCATCACGTGGTGCTGCCGAAGATCCTCGCCGCCGGTGGTGGCAAGGTGATCAACGTCGCCTCCGACGCCGCCCGCGTCGGCTCCTCCGGCGAAGCCGTGTACGCCGCCTGCAAGGCTGGCCTGGTCGGCCTGTCGAAAACCCTGGCCCGCGAACTGGCAACCAAGAACGTCAGCGTCAACGTGGTCTGCCCCGGCCCGACCGACACCGCCCTGCTGAAAAGCGTGGCGGACACCTCGAGCAACCCGGAAAAACTCCTGGAAGCCTTCAAGAATGCGGTACCGATGCGCCGCCTCGGCCAGCCGGAAGACTACCCGGGGATTATCGCCCTGCTCGCCAGCGACGACGCCAACTTTATCACCGGACAGGTTATTTCCGTGTCCGGCGGACTGACCATGGCCGGCTAACCAGGAGAATCTAGATGAATTACGAAGACATTCTGTACACCGAAGTCGATGGTGTCGCCACCATCACCATCAACCGCCCGGATCGCTACAACGCCTTTCGTGGGCAGACCTGCATGGAGCTGCTGGACGCCTTCAATCGCGCCGGCTGGAACAAGCAGATCGGCGTTATCGTGTTCACCGGCGCCGGCGACAAGGCGTTCTGCACCGGCGGTGATCAGGGTGCCCATGCCGGCCAGTACGACGGTCGCGGCATCATCGGCCTGCCGGTCGAGGAACTGCAGAGCCTGATCCGTGCGGTACCCAAGCCGGTGATCGCCCGCGTCAACGGTTTCGCCATCGGCGGCGGCCATGTGCTGCACGTCGTCTGCGACCTGAGCATCGCCTCCGACAAGGCCATCTTCGGCCAGGTCGGCCCGAAGGTCGGCTCGGTCGACCCAGGCTTCGGCACCGCCTACCTGTCGCGCCTGATCGGCGAGAAGCGCGCCCGCGAGATCTGGTACCTGTGCCGCAAGTACACCGCCCAGCAGGCACTGGACTGGGGCCTGGTCAACGCCGTGGTCCCCCACGAAGAGCTGGATGCCGAAGTGCAGAAGTGGTGCGACGAGATCCTCGAGAAGAGTCCGACCGCCCTGTCCATCGCCAAGCGTTCGTTCAATGCCGACAGCGAGAACATTGCCGGCATCGGCGGCCTCGGCATGCAGGCCCTGAGCCTGTACTACGACACCGACGAAGCCAAGGAAGGCACCGCTGCGTTCAAGGAAAAACGCAAGCCAGACTTCCGCAAGTTCTACAAGTGATCCCGTTGCCGGCAGCCCGCGCTGCCGGCGCGCCCCAGCCCAGGCTCGGAGAGAGACATGAATTTCGCATTCAATGAACAACAGAACGCCATTCGTGACAGCGTTGCGCGCTTCAGCGCCGATGTACTGGCACCCGCTTATCGCAAACGCGATCGCGACGGCAACATCGAACGCTCGGTGATCCAGCAGATGGGCGAAATGGGTCTGCTCGGTGGCGAACTCGCGGAAGAGTTCGGTGGCAGCGGCCTGGACTGCGTCACCGCCGGCATCATCATCGAAGAAATCTCCAAGGGTGACTTCAACGTCGGCTATATCCCCCTGCTGGCTTCGCTCAACGGCCAGATCATCGCCCAGCACGCCTCGCCGGAGCTGGCCACCGAGTGGCTGAACGCGATTACCGCCGGGCAGAAGATCGTCTGCATTGCCCTGACCGAGCCCAGCGGCGGTTCCGACGCAGCCAGCCTGCGCCTGAAGGCCGAACGCCAAGGCGACGTCTATGTGCTGAACGGCGAGAAGACCTCGATTTCCATGGCCGACCAGGCCGACGTGGCCGTGGTCTTTGCCCGCACCGGCACCCAGGAGTCGCGCGCCAGCGGCATCAGCGCCTTCCTGGTACCCATGGACCTGCCGGGTATCAGCACCACCCGCTTCGAGGACGCCGGCGAGCGCGCCATCGGTCGCGGCTCGATCTTCTTCGACAACGTCGAAGTGCCGACCAGCCACCGCCTCGGCGACGAGGGCAAGGGCTTCAAGCAGGTGATGCAGGGCTTCGACTACAGCCGCGCGCTGATCGGCCTGCAATGCCTGGCGCTGGCCCAGCAGTCGCTGGACGAGACCTGGCAATGGCTGACCGAGCGTCAGGCCTTCGGCCAGAGCCTCTCGGCCTTCCAGGGTCTGACCCATCCGCTGGCCGAACTGCAGACCTACGTGCACGCCGCGCGCCTGCAGTGCTACTACGCGCTGTGGCTGAAGGACAACAAGTTGCCACACAATGCCGAGGCGGCCATGAACAAGTGGTGGGGACCGAAGCTGGCGTTCGATGTCGTCAAGCAGTGCCTGCTGGCCCACGGCCATACCGGTTACGGCGAGGACCTGCCGTTCGCCCAACGCCTGCGCGACGTGCTCGGCCTTCAGATCGGTGACGGCACCGCACAGATCATGAAAAATATTATCGCCCGGGAATTCGTTCCCAAGTGACGCCTTGTCTGCTCCGGCAGGCAGGGTGTTGTCATAACCACAAGTGCCTACCGGATCAACAAGGAATTGAAATGACCGATCACGAACCAAAGGGTGTACCGAACAGACTGTTCTTCCGACTGTTCCAGACGGGGAACACCCTGCAACGGCAGGTACAGAACGAGATGGGCATCAGCACCGTGCAATGGGCGGTACTCGGTGCCCTGTCCCGTAGCGGATACGAACAGGGCATCTCGTTCAATGAGCTGACCGAGTACCTGGTGGTCAGTCGCCAGAGCCTGGATGGCGTACTCAAGCGTATGGAGCGCGACAACCATGTGGTGCGCATCCCCCATCCCGAAGATGGCCGCGCGCGCCTGGTGCAACTAACGGATAGCGGCAGGGAATTCTGGGAATCGTTGCAAGACAGGATTTATGCGTTCTACCAGCAGGGGTTGAAGGGCTTCAGTTTCGACGACAGCGTCAGCCTGCTGCACTTTCTCACCAAGCTGCATGTCGATTTGGCCAAGGTATCCCTTGGCAACGGGCAGCCGGACAGGCCGGAAGAATAGCGGGCTCGACGCATCTTCCCTTCCTGCCTCCGCTCCCAGCGGTAAAGGTTCACCCCATGCCACGTGGCATGGGCGCCGGTTAGATAAAAACAACTAACACCTGGCAGGAAGAGCATACCGATGAGCAATGTCATCCTCGAAACACGGGGATTGACCAAGGAGTTCAATGGCTTCACCGCCGTCGACTCGGTCGATCTTCAGGTACAAGAAGGGCATATCCATGCCCTGATCGGCCCCAATGGTGCCGGTAAATCCACGGTCTTCAACCTATTGACCCACTTCCTGCCGGCCACCCGTGGTGAGGTGCTGTATCAGGGACGGGTCATCGGCAAGCTGCCGCCCAACCGGATCGCCCGCCTGGGGCTGGTGCGTTCATTCCAGATCTCGGCGGTATTCGGCCAGATGAGCGTGCTGGAAAATGTGCGCGTGGCACTGCAACGCCAGCTCGGCACCTCCTTCCATTTCTGGAAGCCGGCAAGTTCGCTCTATCACCTCAACCAACGCGCCATGCAACTGCTGGAAGCGGTCGACCTGCAGGACTTCGCAGCGCGCAAGACCGTCGAACTGCCCTATGGACGCAAGCGCGCACTGGAACTGGCCACCACCCTGGCCCTTGATCCCAAGGTGATGCTGCTCGATGAGCCGACCCAAGGCATGGGTCATGAGGATGTCGCGCGCGTAGTCGAACTGATCCGCAAGGCCGCCGTCGGCCGTACCGTGCTGATGGTCGAGCACAACCTGCACGTGGTCAGCAGTCTGTGTGACCGCATCACCGTGCTGGCGCGCGGCAGCGTGCTGGCCGAGGGTGACTACGCCACCGTATCGGCCAACCCGCTGGTGCGCGAAGCCTATATGGGCAAGGAGGCCGCCCATGGCTGAATTGCACATAGCGGAACTGGAGCAGCTGCGCCTGTCCAACCTGCACGCCTTCTACGGCGAATCGCACATTCTCCACGGCATCGACATGAAGGTGCATCGCGGCGAGCTGGTGACCCTGCTCGGGCGCAACGGCTCCGGGCGCAGCACCATTCTCAAGTCGATCATGGGCATGGTCGGCCGGCGTACCGGCTCGATCATGATCAACGGCAAGGAAACCACCACCCTGCCACCCTTCCGCATCCCGCGCCTGGGTGCCGGCTACTGCCCGGAAGAGCGTGGCATCTTCGCCAGCCTCGACGTCGAGGAAAACCTGCTGCTGCCGCCGACCGTACGCAGCGACGGCATGAGCCTCGACGAGATCTACGAAATGTTCCCAAACCTCTACGAGCGTCGCCGTAGCCAGGGTACCCGCCTCTCCGGTGGCGAACAGCAGATGCTGGCCATGGCGCGCATCTTGCGCAGCGGTGCCAACCTGCTGCTGCTCGACGAGATCACCGAAGGGCTGGCCCCGGTGATCGTGCAGAAGCTCGCCGAGGTACTGCTCAAGCTCAAGGAGAAGAACCTGACGATCATTCTGGTCGAGCAGAATTTTCGCTTCGCCGCACCCCTGGCCGACCGCCACTACCTGATCGAGCACGGCCAGATCATCGAGGAAATCAGCGCCGCCGAACTGCCCGGGCAGATGGATCTGCTGCACCGACAGCTGGGCGTATAGCGCCACACCAGCAGCATGAAAAAACCAGTAACCGGCTTGTATACCCCCAGGCCAGAGAGCCCCTTTGCGCCTGAAAAACCCAAGAGAGCGAGTCTGATATGCGTAAAACAACAATAAAACCATTGATCGCAGCCCTGGCCATGATAGCCGCAGGCAGTGCCAGCGCCGAGATCAGCGACAAGGAAATCCGCATCGGCTACCTGGCCGACATGTCCGGCGCCTACCGCGACCTCGGTGGCCCCGGTGGCCTGGAAGCGCTGAACATGGCCATTGAGGACTTCGGCGGGCAGATCAACGGCGCGAAGATCGTGGTGGTCAGCGCTGACGACCGTAATAGCCCGGACGTCGGCGCCAACACCACCCGCGAGTGGATCGACCGACGCAACGTCGACATGGTCGCCGGCCTGGTCTCCTCCGCGGTGACCATTGCCGTGACCCGCATTCTCGAGGAGTCCAACAAACTCGGCCTGGTATCGATTTCCGCGTCCTCGGCGATCACCAACGAATATTGCACGCCCAACCACATTCACTGGGTATACGACACCTACGCCATGGCCAACGGCACCGCCAAGGCCATCGTTAAAGAGGGCGGCGACAAGTGGTTTATCCTCGCGGCCGACTACGCCTTCGGCCATGCCATGGAGGCCGACGTCGAGCGCACCGTCACCGAGGCCGGCGGCAAAGTGGTCGGCAAGGCCCGCCATCCGCTGGCCTCCAGCGACTTCTCGTCGTACATCCTGCAGGCGCAAAGCTCCGGGGCCAACACCATCGGCCTAGCTAACGCCGCGTCCGACACGGTCAACGCCATCACCACCGCCAAGCAGTTCGGCCTGGTCGACTCGGGCCAGAGCCTGGCCGGCCTGATGGTGTTCATCAACGACGTGCATGCCCTCGGCCTGGAAGCCACCCAGGGCCTGCAACTGACCACCGGCTGGTACTGGGACCAGGACGAGGAAAGCCGCGCCTGGGCACAGCGCTTCCATGAACGCACCAAGCGCATGCCGACCATGGTGCAGGCCGGCATCTACTCCAGCACCCGCCATTACCTGCAAGCGATCAAGGATGTCGGCAGCGACGAGGCACAAGCAGTGCGCAAGCGGATGATGGCCACCCCAGTGAATGACATGTTCACCAAGAACGGTCGTATCCGCGAGGACGGCCGTATGGTCTACGACATGCATCTGGCCCAGGTGAAATCCCCCGCCGAATCCACCGGCGAATGGGACCTGTACAAGATCGTTCGCACCATCCCCGCCGAGCTGGCCTTCCGTCCACTGGCGGAAAGCAAGTGCAAGCTGGTCAACAAATCCTGATAACCGCCTGAGCGCGCTCGGATGCCACTGAGCATCCGAGCAAGCCACGGGATGGAGCACAGCATGAACCTGACACTCTTCGATATTCCGGCCGCCGCACTGCTCGGCCAACTGATGCTCGGACTGATCAACGGGGCCTTCTATGCCCTGCTCAGCCTGGGCCTAGCGATCATCTTCGGCCTACTCAAGGTGATCAACTTCGCCCATGGTGCGCAGTACATGCTCGGAGCCTTCCTCGCCCTGCTGCTGTTGCGCCACTTCGGCATCGACTACTGGACCGCGCTGCTGTTGGTACCGATCCTGATCGGGCTGTTCGGCTGCGCCCTAGAACGCTTCCTGCTGCGGCCAATCGCTGGCGAAAGCCACCTCTACAGCCTGTTGCTGACCTTCGGCCTGGCGCTAATCATCCAGGGCACCTTCACCAACCTGTACGGCAGCTCGGGTAACGCCTACCCAACCCCGGAGGCGCTGCGCGGCGCGCTGAACCTCGGCTTCATGTACCTGCCGACCTATCGTGCCTGGGTCATAGTCGCGGCCCTGGCCGTATGCCTCGCCGCCTGGCTGATCATCGAGAAGACCCGCCTCGGTGCCTACCTGCGCGCCGGCACCGAGAACCCGCAATTGATGCAGGCATTCGGCATCAACATTCCTTTCCTGATCACCGTGACCTACGGCTTCGGTGTGGCCCTGGCAGCCTTCGCCGGCGTGCTGGCGGCACCGCTGTACAGCGTCTCGCCGGGCATGGGTGCCAACCTACTGATCGTGGTGTTCGCCGTGGTGGTGATCGGCGGCATGGGCTCGATCGTCGGCGCGGTAGTCACCGGGCTGGCCATGGGACTGATCGAAGGACTGACCAAGGTGTTCTACCCGCAAGCGGCGACCACGGTGATCTTCCTGGTGATGGTGCTGGTATTACTGATCAAACCCAACGGCCTGTTCGGCAAGGAGGCATGAGCATGACGACCACGACCCACTTCCAAGATGCCCTGCAACGCTCGCACCAGCGCCAACGGCTGCACCTGGGCCTGGCGCTGCTGGCGTTCGCCCTGGTCGCGCCCTTCATCGCCTACCCGGTGTTCCTGATGAAGCTGCTGTGCTTCGCCCTGTTCGCCTGCGCCTTCAACCTGCTGCTGGGCTACGTCGGCCTGCTGTCGTTCGGGCATGCCGCGTTTCTCGGTACCGGTGGCTATATCACCGGCTGGCTGTTGACCCGCTATAGCGGCCTGACACCAGAGTTGGGCATTCTCGGCGGCACCTTCGCCGCCACCCTGCTCGGCTTGCTGTTTGGCGTGCTGGCGATCCGCCGTCAGGGCATCTATTTCGCCATGATCACCCTGGCGCTGGCGCAAATGACCTTCTTCATCTACCTGCAAGCGCCCTTCACCGGTGGCGAAAATGGCCTGCACGGCGTCCCTCGCGGCCAGTTGCTTGGGCTGCTCGACCTGAAAAGCGATCTGGCCATGTACTACTTCGTGCTGGCGGTGTTCCTATTCGGTTACCTGCTGATCCAGCGCACGGTCAACTCGCCGTTCGGCCAGATCCTGCGCGCCATCCGCGAGAACGAACCGCGCGCGCTGTCGCTCGGCTACAACGTCAACGCTTACAAACTGCTGGCCTTCGTCATCTCCGCCGGGCTGGCCGGCCTGGCTGGCTCGACCAAGACCGTGGTGTTCCAGTTCGCCAGCCTCACCGACACACACTGGCACATGTCCGGCGAGGTGATTCTGATGACCCTGCTCGGCGGTGTCGGCACCCTGCTCGGCCCGGTACTCGGTTCCAGTCTGGTGGTCTGGTTGCACCACGCCCTCGGCGGCAGCGTGCTGGGCAGTTGGATGAGCGTGATCCTCGGTAGCATCTTCGTGCTTTGCGTGCTGCTGTTCCGCGCCGGCATCGTCGGCTACCTGCAGAAATTCGTGCAACGCAACCTGCGTTGAGCACATCCACCTCGGCCACTCCCGACAACTGAACGGCCCCTTTCGGTTCCCCGGCGACGGGGAGCCGCTTTTTCGTGCCCGCCAAAAAATAAGAAATGCAATTTACCTAATTGAAAATCACGAAACAAAATTAAAGTTATTTTCTTTTTTAAATTCAATATCTTGATCTGGATACCCAAAGAGCAACATCTATGCAAGTAACATTTTTGTGTAATGATGTTGCTATTTATGATCGACAAAATTAGGATTTCAACGTGCTCTGCAACTGCCGTCACACGCCCTGCAAGCCACGGCCAATCGCGGCACCTGAACCCTTTGTGAACCTCTCAACAAAAACAACTACAGGTAAACAACATGCACCTTCCTCACCACCACAACCGCACGATCCCAGGCCTGCTACTCCTGAGCGGCTGCCTATTGCCAGTGATCGCCCACGCCGACTTCGTCGAAGACAGCCAGCTGAGCCTCGACACGCGCAACTTCTATATGAATCGCGATTTTCGCAACAACGCCAGCGGCAACCACAAGGCCGAGGAATGGGGCCAGGGCTTCATGCTGCGCTTCAACTCGGGCTTCACCGAGGGTCCGGTCGGCTTCGGCGTCGACGGCCTCGGCCTGCTCGGCATCAAGCTGGACTCAGGCCGGGGTACCAGCCGTACCGGGGCCCTGCTGGTGCAACAGGATGGCGAGGCGGCCGACGAGTGGAGTTTCCTCGGCCTGACCGCCAAGGCCAGGCTCGCCCAGAGCGTGCTCTCCGTCGGCACCCACGAGCCGCTGTTGCCGGTGGCCTATCGCAACGACACCCGCCTGCTGCCGCAGACCTTCGAGGGCGCGCAGCTGGTATCCAAGGATATCGACAAGCTGACCCTGACCGCCGGCCAGTTCCGCGGCACCCGCCTGCGCGACTCGAGCGACTACGAGGACATGAAGATGGTCGCCTTCGCCGAGGGCGGCGCACTGGTCGGCGGCGGCAAGCCCAGCGACCGCTTCAACTACGCTGGCGCCAGCTATGCACTGCAGCCGAACCTGACCGCCAGCTACTTCTATGCCGAGCTGCAAGACAACTACAACCAGCACTACGGCAACCTGCTGCACAGCCTGGCGCTGAGCGAAGGGCTGACCCTGAAGTCGGATATTCGCTACTTCGACAGCGGCAACGAAGGCAATACCACGGTCGACAACCGTAACCTCGGCGCCATGTTCACCTTCGCCTACCAAGGCCATGCCCTGGGCTTCGCCTACCAGGATCAGAGTGGCGACACCGGCCTGCCCTTCATCGGCGGCGGTACAGACCCCTGGGCACTGAACACCGTGACCTACAATCACTTTCTCCGCGCCAAGGAAGACTCCTGGCAGGTGCGCTACGACTACAACTTCGCAGCAGTAGGCATACCCGGCCTGACCCTGATGTCCCGCTATGTCCGCGGCGACGACTTCACGATCGGCGGCGCCGATGCCAAGGAATGGGAACGCGACATCGACCTCGGTTACGTCATCCAGAGCGGCCCGTTGAAGAACGTCGGCCTGCGCCTGCGCAACGTCGCCTATCGCGGCAGCCACACCACCGACGTCGACGAGAACCGCTTCATCGTCAACTACACGGTCAAGTTCTGGTAAGCCACCAATCGATACGATACCGGGAGCAGATCGAGCGATCTGCTCCCATGCCATGCCAGCATTAGAGGACTCCATCCATGCATGTAGATGTCGCCATCCGCTCTCGCAAATCGGTTCGTCGCTTCCTGCCCTTGAGCATCCCTCGCCACACTGTCGAGCACATACTGGCAGTCGCCGCACGCGCACCGAGCGGCAACAATGTGCAACCCTGGCATGTGCATGTGCTGACCGGGGACGCAAAACAAGCCCTGTGCACGGATATCCTCGAGGTCGCCACCACTCAATCGGAACAACACCACGCCGAGTACCGCTATTACCCGGACGACTGGTTCGAGCCCTACCTTGGACGCCGCCGCGCTTCGGGTTTCGGTCTCTATGAGACACTCGGCATCGCCCGCGACGACCTGCAGGCGCGTAACCAGCAGATGCTGCGCAACTACCACTTTTTCGACGCCCCGGTCGGCCTGCTGATCAGCCTCGACCGTCGGCTCAACACCGGTAGCTACATGGACCTGGGGATGTTCATCCAGAACATCCTGCTGGCCGCTCGCGGTCAGGGCCTGCACACCTGCGCGCAGGCAGCATTCGCCTGGTACCACCAGGTCGTACGCCGGCATGTACCGCTCGCAGATACCGATATCCTGGTATGCGGCATAGCCCTGGGTCACGAAGACCGCGAAGCACCGGAAAACATGATGGAAACATCGCGCGAGCCTGTCACCAACTTCGCGTCCTTTCAGGGTTTCCACGAGCGGGAAACTGCCCTGCAAGAACCTGCATAATCAACATGCCAAACAGAGCCCTAAGAGAGGCCCGGCCGACGGAACAGGCCATCCGCGAAGCGGCGATTCAGCTGATCTCGAAGATCGGCTTCGATTCAATGAGCCTGCGCCAGCTGGCTACCCAGGCCGGAGTAAATCCGGGCACCTTGTATCTCTACTATCAAGGCAAAAAGGAGTTGCTGGTCAGCCTGGTGCTGGGCTACCTCGACGAACTGCTACGGGCATGGAGAATGTCCAAGCCCCTGAATACCGGAGCCGACACCACGCTGTGCGCCTTCGTAGACTTCCATGTGCGCTACCACTTGCTCAGGAAAGAGGAAGGCGTGCTTGGCAACATGGAGCTCCGCAACCTCTACGGCGAAGATCTGGACATCGTCAGACACGCTCGCCGCAATTATCTCGACGAGATACGAACCATCCTTGAACAGGGGATCGGCGAGGGACTGTTCCAGTGCGACGAACCAAAGCTACTCGCCCACATCCTGTTCAATACGCTGACCCACGTCTGTTCTTGGTATCGGTCAGACGGCCCCCTGAGCATCGATGAGATCGTTGCCCAGTATTCGAAACTCACCTTACTCATGGTGGGCTACTCCATCCGCCCAGCCCCATATCCTACTAAACGTACTTCCTGAGTTTCAGGAAACGCCTGCTACGCGAGGAATACTCATGCAAGAAGTCGTCATCGTCGCCGCCACCCGCACCGCCATCGGCAGCTTCCAGGGCTCGCTGGCCGGCATTCCGGCCGTCGAACTGGGCGCCGCGGTGATCCGACGCCTGCTCGAGCAGACCGGCCTGAACGGCGCCGAGGTCGACGAGGTGATCCTCGGCCAGGTGCTCACCGCCGGTGCCGGCCAGAACCCCGCGCGCCAGGCCGCGATCCGCGCCGGCCTACCCCACGCGGTGCCGGCCCTGACCCTGAATAAGGTCTGCGGCTCGGGGCTCAAGGCCCTGCACCTGGGCGCCCAAGCGATTCGCTGCGGCGATGCCGAGGTCATCATCGCCGGCGGCATGGAGAACATGAGCCTGGCGCCCCACGTTGTACCCAACATGCGCAGCGGCCTGCGCATGGGCCACGGCCAGCTGCTCGACACCATGATCCATGACGGCCTGTGGGACGCCTTCAACGACTACCACATGGGCATCACCGCCGAGAACCTGGTGGACAAGTACGGCATCAGCCGCGAGGAGCAGGACGCCTTCGCCGCCGCCTCGCAGCGCAAGGCCGCCGCGGCCATCGAGTCGGGCCGCTTCAAGGATGAGATCACCCCGATTCTGATTCCCCAGCGCAAGGGCGAGCCCACCGCCTTCGCCACCGACGAGCAACCCCGGTCCGGCACCACCCTGGAGTCCCTGGCCAGCAGCAAGCCGGCGTTCAAGAAGGACGGCAGCGTCACCTCCGGCAACGCCTCCAGCCTCAACGACGGCGCCGCCGCGGTGCTGCTGATGAGCGCCGCCAAGGCCGAGGCCCTGGGCCTGCCAGTGCTGGCGCGCATCGCGGCCTATGCCAACGCCGGGGTCGATCCGGCGATCATGGGCATCGCCCCGGTCTCGGCCACCCGCCGCTGCCTGGACAAGGCCGGCTGGAGCCTCGCGCAACTGGACCTGATCGAGGCCAACGAGGCCTTCGCCGCCCAGGCCCTGGCGGTCGGCAAGGAGCTGGGCTGGGATGCCGGCAAGGTCAACGTCAACGGCGGCGCCATCGCCCTGGGGCACCCGATCGGCGGCTCGGGCTGCCGGGTACTGGTGACCCTGCAGCACGAGATGATCAAGCGCGACGCCAAGAAGGGCCTGGCCACCCTGTGCATCGGCGGCGGTCAGGGTGTGGCGTTGGCAATTGAACGATAGGGATACATGAACAGCGGGGGCTTATGAATGGAAACTGAACCCTCTAGCAAATTATGTTTGGACACGGATCTAGCAGTCCATCCCTGCCACCCGGCCACCGAGCAACCTTAAGGAAGATTCCAACTACACCATCTACGCCCCAGCATGTTGCCATCCTGAAACCTGCAGGCTAGAGTTCGGCCGTCGTGGTCAATCCCACGGCCGGGCGTCAGAACCCGATGAAACCAGGGCGCGGTAGCGCCATAGCTGAGCAGCAGACACGCTGATGTACTGCTATCGCTTTTCTATGGCAGGCCGTGCGGGGCAGGCTTTTGCCTGGCCGGTTCCCTTGGTTTCCGGTTTCTGACCCCCGTACGGTCTGCCACCATACTGCGTCAGAACGGTCGGTGGCGGCTCCTTAATCAAACCGAGGAGCATAAGGAAAATGCGCTACCCCCTTTTTACCCAAGAGCTCCGCCTTGGGCCTCTGGTCTTGTTGTTCGCCTCCATCCAGGAGGTGCGCCATGGCTGAGTTCGAAACCTGCATCGTCCCCTTCCCGCGGCAACCGAGTCCGCTGCACGAATCCGAACCTTCGCCCCTGCCCGTCGAGGCCGCCGCCGAATTGCGCGCGACCATGCTCGGCAATCTGCTGGATCATCTGGCCGAGCCGGAAGGCTTTCAGCCAGATGACCTGCGTGTACGGGTGGCGGCCTACTCGGCCCTGGACCTGCTGGACGAGTTGGTCGTGCTCTACCGCCGTGCGCTGTCCGAAGCGCGAGGAGGTGTCGCGTCATGAGCAAAAGTGTCGTGACCCTGCTGCCACCGCACGATGGCCATCCCGGCATGGAAATCAACTGGGCTGCGGACTGTCGTCCGGCCTTCAACCGGGGCGTCAGCTTTGCCCAGACCTGGCTCGACAACCCGCGCAGCGGCTGGCTCTGGGCGGCGATGATCGCCGAGCGCGATCACCTGCCCCGGGCCATCGAACGCCGCGCCTTCGAAGTGGGCTTTCTCAGCCGCATCCACCAGCGCCTGTGCTCCCCCCGCTGCGGGATGGAGCCGCTCAGGGATGTGACCCTGAGTCTCTAGGCCAGCAGCTGAGCCGGCCTGATACCGGCTCAGCTGACAGAAGCAGGGGTTCTTGCCCCCTCAAAATCAAGAAAAATAGACGGTTTCCACCCTGCCGCTGTGCGGGGTGGAGCCTCCGCGATTTTTCCTGATTTTTTCACCACCGCCTTAGTCGCCCTAGTCGGCAGGGGTTCATGCGCAGCGCAAGCGCAGAACCCAGAAGACCAAGGAGCGAACGCCATGAGCGAACACATCAGGATCTACGTTGCCGACCTGGCCGCCTACAACGCCGGTCACCTGCATGGCGTCTGGATCGATGCCACCCTGGAGCTGGACGCCATCCGGGCGCAGGTCGACGCCATGCTGGCAGCCTCGCCGGTCGAGGGGGCGGAGGAATACGCCATCCACGACTTCGAGGGCTTCGACGGCTATCGCCTCGGTGAATACGCAGGCCTGGAGAGCGCCCACGAGATCGCTTGCTTTATCGAGGAGTACCCCGAGTTCGGCGGCGCCCTGCTCGCCCATTTCAACGACCTGGAGCAGGCGCGCAAGGCGGCCGAGGAAGACTACTGCGGCTGCTACGCCTCGCTGGCCGACTACGCCCAGGAACTGACCGAGGAGACCACCAGCATTCCGCCGCACCTGGCTATGTACATTGACTACCGCGCCATGGCTCGCGACCTGGAGATGGGCGGCGACGTGTTTACCCTGGAGACCGGCTTCGAGCAGGTGCACGTGTTCTGGAATCGCTAGGCTGCGTGATGGGCACCGGGGCGACCCGGTGCCCTGGCTTTTTGCGCCCCTGTCCTGTCGGCCACCCGCGCGCCCCACCCAGGAGGCTGATGCACAGAGGCGCGCCCCCGGCTATCAGCCTGGAGCAACCGCGCTGTAGCGCATGTTGATTGAGACCGTTACGGTCTTACGTCTTTGCCCAAATCCGTAGATCCGTATCCACGGATTTACGGATCTGTGGGGATGCGGATTTACGCTTCTACGGATTTACGGAAATCCGTGAATACGTAGTTCAGGTTTTACAGAAAGCCTTAGAACCGTAACTACGTAGCCCCACGCGCTCGGTTCGTCACGCAGGTGCTTGTGGCTGGTGGTCGCTCGCGTAAGTGGGCGTACTCGGTCAGCGCCCAGACCTTGCGGGTCTCAATCCACGCCCCTATTGCCTTCGCATTCGCCCAGACCCAACCCAGCATGATCAACCACGACGAGTGCCGCACGGTGCACCTCCCACGTCAACGGAGGACACCCCCATGTCGCGCTCACCCGAGCTTTCCCGTCACCCGCAGCCCATCGATCTCGACGCCCCGCTGCACCGCAAAGCCGGCCCCACGGCCCACGCCCTGAGACCCGTAGAGCGCGCCAGTGAAGCGCTCACGCCCCAGGCCTGCCCTGCCCCGTGCTACCTCACCAACAACGAAGCCGCGGCCTTCCTGCGCCTGTCGCCGCGCACGCTGGAGAAGCAACGGGTGATCGGCGGTGGACCGCGCTTTCGCAAGTTCGGCCGGCGGGTGATGTATGCGCTCACCGATCTCGAGGCCTGGGCCGGTGAGCGCAGCTTCGAGACCACCTTCGACCCCGAGTACCTCGACCGCCACCCGGGAGCCCAGCATGATGAGCAGTGAAGCCCTTGCCCATGAGTCGCGACGTACGCGCCCAACCGGCGCAGAGTGGGCAGCTGGTGCTGTTTCGTGCCCTGCCGGGCGATCTGGCGCCGCGCGACGCCCAGGACCTGATGGCGCACCCGTTCTTCTCCCTGGCCAAGTCGCGCCGTACGGTGCCCATCGACTTTCACTCGGGCGAGGTGAGGGTGCGCGTGGAGGGCACGTTGGAGCATGGCATCGCCACGATCTGGGATGCCGACATCCTGATCTGGGCGGCCAGCCAGCTGGTCGAGGCGTGCGATGCGGGCATCCCCACCTCGCGGTTGATGCGCGCGACGCCCTACCAGATCCTGCGTTTCATCGGCCGCGGCACCTCGCTGCGCGACTACCAGCGCCTGAAGGCCGCCCTGGATCGCCTGCAGTCCACCAGCGTGGCCACCTCGCTCCGCGCGCCCAGCGGCCGGCGCCTGCACCGCTTCTCCTGGATCAACGAGTGGAAGGAGCTGGCCGCGGCGGATGGCCGGCCGCTGGGCATCGAGCTGATCCTGCCGGACTGGTTCTACCGCGGGGTGCTGGATCAGGCCCTGGTGCTGACCATCGACCCGGCCTACTTCCGCCTCACCGGCGGCATCGAGCGCTGGCTGTATCGCCTGGTGCGCAAGCACGGCGGCAAGCAGAAGGACGGCTGGCAGTTCGACTTTCGCCACCTGTATCGCAAGTCGGGGAGCTCGGCGCGCTATTCGGACTTCGCCAAGGATCTGCGCGTGCTGGCCGTTCGTCAGTCGCTGCCGGGGTATCGCCTGGAGGTTGTGCGCCTGTGTCCCTCGACCGAACTGCTGAGCTTCCGGGCCGTGCCGTAGACGGCACGGGGATAACTTCGGGAAAAGCTGTGAATTCAGTCGTGCTATCAGGCGCAAGCGGACTCGTGCTATCGGGCGCATCACTATCGTGCCATCAGGCGCACAAACTCCTCTGCAGGCCACGGCTGGCGCGGCCTCCAGCCTCCCTTAACTTAACTAACTTAAAAGCTCTAACTTGTTATTGGGGCAGCGCCCGATTGTGGACAGGTGCTGATTGGGGCGCTTTGGCCGGGGAGAAACGGCCATGATCCTCGCCCTGCTCAACCAGAAAGGCGGTGTCGGCAAGACCACTCTGGCCACCCACATCGCCGGCGAACTGGCCCTGCGCGGCCACACCGTCGTCCTGCTCGATGCCGACCCCCAGGGCTCGGCCCTGGACTGGACGCAGCGACGCAGCCAGCAGGGCTTGCCCCGGCTGTTCGGCACCGTCGGCCTGGCGCGGGAGACCTTGCACCAGGAGGCGCCGGAGCTGGCCCACCGTGCCGACCACCTGATCATCGACGGGCCACCGCGCATTGCCGCCCTCGCCCGCTCGGCGTTGTTAGCCACCGACCGCGTGTTGGTCCCGGTGCAGCCCAGCCCCTACGACCTGTGGGCCAGTGCGGAGATGGTCAACCTGATCCGCGAGGCGCAGCTGTTCAGGCCCACGCTGCGCGCGGCCTTCGCCATCAACCGCCGGGTCAGCACCACGGTGATCGGCCGCGAGGCGCGCGGCGCCTTGGCCGATCAGCCGCTACCGGCACTGCAGGCCGAGGTACGCCAGCGCATCGTCTTCGCCGAGAGCGTGGCGGCCGGTCGCCTGGCCCGTGAACTGGCACCGGACAGCGCCGCCGCGCGCGAGGTCACCAGCCTGGTCGACGAGCTGCTGGGGTGGTCAACATGAGCGGCAAGCGCATCGGTATCGGTGCACGCCCGCTGGCCGATCCGCAGGCCGAGGCCTGGATACGCCAGGGCGCCGCCGTCGACAGCGCCAAGGCCGCACGCTACACCGCGCGGCTGACGCTGGACGTGACGCCGGCACTGCGCACGCGGATCAAGCTGGCGGCGTTCAACCGCGGCGTGACGGTGGCGCAGCTGCTGCGCGAGGTGCTGGAGCGGGAATACCCGGAGGTCGCGCCATGAGGCTGGGCACTCGCCGCACGCGTTGGCCATTGGCGCTGGCCACAGTCAGCCTGCTTGCCCTGGCTTGGGCGGCGCTCGCAACCTCGCCGCCATGGCTGGTCTACAACGCTTCCGCCAGCGTACCCATCGGCTGGTATCGCATCACACCAACCGGCACGGTTGCAGCCGGCGATCTGCTGCTGGTTCGCTTGCCAGCAGAGGCGATGACGCTGGCAGCGCAGCGGGGCTATCTACCGGCGAACGTGCCGCTGCTGAAGACTGTGGCGGCGGTGGCGCCACAGAAGGTGTGCGTGCAAGGCAACCAGGTGCGCATCGATGGCGAGCTAGTGGCCAGGCGCTTGCGACGAGATCGACAGGGTCGCGCGCAGCCAGCCTGGACAGGTTGCCGGCACCTGGTTGGCGATGAACTGTTCCTGCTTAGCACCATCAACCCGGAGTCGTTCGACAGCCGCTACTTCGGCCCGGTGCCTGTCGACGCGGTAATCGGTCGGGCGCAGCCCTTGTGCTTGGAGTCGC
The DNA here is from genome assembly GCF_018398425.1 of Pseudomonas lalucatii. Lineage (NCBI taxonomy): Bacteria > Pseudomonadati > Pseudomonadota > Gammaproteobacteria > Pseudomonadales > Pseudomonadaceae > Pseudomonas > Pseudomonas lalucatii. The sequence goes on from NZ_JADPMV010000002.1 coordinate 736,472, forward strand.
GTCGATGAGCCGGTCGCTTTCACGTCGGCCTGCCCTTCGACTGCATGCACTCGGCATGCGCAATCGCGTGCCGCCACCCAGCAAGCAGAACTGTCCTTGCCCACCGGGTCGGACACTCGTCGGCACGCAACCTGATCACCCTGATCAACCACCCGGGACAGGCCAAGGCAGAGGAAGAGCGGAGGGCAAGATAAAAGGGGGCGGCACTTCGTTGGCCCGAGAAGCAGTCTGCACGGGGGATGGAGGCGGCACCCAGCTGGTGCCGTGGCGTGCCGTATATACCCAATAGCCGCGCCACCACTGGCCCAATCGCGTGCCTAGTACGCGGCACTACGATTAACTTGGAGGAGCTTCCGACATGGCAAAGGAGCGCCATCAGAACAACAGAGCAGACCCCAAGCCCAACCGACCAGCCGGACTCATGCCTGCCACAAGGTAGCGATCAGGGCGGCGATACGCCCCATCTGCCCCATACCAAATTAATGGCGAAGGCCTGACAACTGAATCAGCGACCACCCTGCCTCCGGCTCCTCCAGCACCAGCCGCACGCCTTGCATGGGCCTTGGGTCCAGCAACTTGGGCGCCAGGTCACCTACCATCCAGTTAGCTGTATTTGACGCAATGATCCGGCCCTCGGTAGATATCAAAACTGCTTCGTTTGCCAAGCACATGAGACTGCGGATCAGCATTTTCTCGACGTTGTGCAGTGAAAGGTCCAGCCCGGCGACCCCGATGAAACGGTCATCGACGATGATCGGCATCGTGAAGGTCAGCACGTACATGTTGGTGCCATAGAGATCTACATACGGCCCCTCGACGCTGCTATTGCGAGAATCCCGCGGACGGGCATACCACGGCATGTTGGTGTAGTCGTAGAAGTTCTCTCGGCGCCGGTCGAAGTTCGGGCGTAACGGCAGGGTTTTGCCTCCATCGGCCAGGTACCACCATTCGAGGTGCATCTCGCGGTCGGCCAGACAACCTGGCTCGACGATCACCCCGCCACCACAGCCGAACGCGCCCGTAGCCAGCAATTGCGCATCGATCGCAGGACGCAGCAGTGCCAAATCCTTCGAGGCCGGCTGACGCCCCTCCGCTAGCACACGCGCCCACAGCTCGACCGTTACGTCCACCAGTTGCCGAACCTGGCTGAAGATGGTCCCCACCGTGCTGTTGAGCTGCCGGGCACAAACAGCAAGGGGGTCGTTATCGCTCACGACAGACATGGCATTTTCCTCACGCAGGTTCTTTTGTACGTTGTTGTTATCAAAATGCTCTGGCACTGCTTCGTATATGGGCCGAGTTCGCACCGCAACGGCCAGGCAGCGAGCTCAGCTCGGCAGCTCATTGTCGGCCAGCAGCTCCAGGCGCAACGCCATCAGACGCTTGATGCCCCGGCTCACATGAGCTTCGGCCAGAGCTCCAGCCAGCACCGCATCGCCATTGACCAAGGCTTCGAGAATGGCCCGGTGCTCCTGTTCGATCACGGTCACGTCACTGCCACCGGCGGCTTCCATCCAGAGCAGCTCGCCGATTTCCGACTGCAGGCGCATTTCGGCATGGGTCAGGCGCAGCGACTGAGCGGCAGCAGCCACCTCGATATGAAAGCGCGCATCGGCACGATGCCGAGCCAGGCGCGTGGAGGCCTGTTTCAGCGACTCGATGTGCTGGGCAATGCGCGTCTGCTGCTCGCGGGAACTGCGATGAGCCGCCAGACGCGCCGCGGTACCGGAAATCGCTATCTGCTCGTCGCCAAGATCGCGCAGGTCCGGGCCGCTCATGTCCTGCAAACGCCGAAGCAACAACGGCTCGGGCAACTCCACCGGCGCACAGACGAAACTGCCACCGTTGCGCCCTCGACGCGTCTCAATCAGCCCACGTTGACGCAAGGTGACCAGCGCCTCGCGCAGCGTCACGGTCGCCACCCCCAACTGCAGGGCCAGCTCGCTTTCACTGGGTAGTTGCTGGCCCTCGGCGAACAGCCCCAACTCAATGGCCTCCACCAGCCGGCGCACCACCTCGTCGGTACGGCCTTCCTGGCGCAGGCGGATAAATGCGGTGCTGCGGGCGGTATTCAGGGCACTCAATTGACTCTCCCTCTTCAGTAGGTTCAACCAAGCCCGAAGGGCAAAGGGTTAAACGTTCAATTCCGCATCTTATAGAGGTTAGGGGGGCACTGATACGGTCGCTCCCCCCCCTCTCCAACCCATGAAATCGCGTTCGCGAGCAATTATCGATGAAAAGGTTGGCAACCTTCAAACATTAAGATATGTTTTCATATGTTTAAGGCCTAAACCCCAACGACAAAACCCACAAGGGAGCCGCCATGCAAACGAACCTCCTGATCGACGGCCAGCTGGTCGCCGGTGAAGGTGCCAGCCACGCCGTGTACAACCCCTCCATCGGCGAAGTGCTGGTCAATATCAACGAGGCTAGCAACGCCCAGGTGGACGCCGCCGTACAGGCCGCCCAGCGAGCCTTCGACGCCTGGTCGCAGACCACGCCGAAATGCCGTGCCGAGCTGCTGCTGAAGCTGGCCGAGCGCATCGAGGCCGAAGCCGAAACCTTCGCCCGCCTTGAGTCGCAGAACTGCGGCAAACCTTATCAGGCCGCACTGAACGACGAGATTCCGGCGATTGCCGACGTGTTTCGTTTCTTCGCCGGCGCCAGCCGCTGCATGAACGGCTCCGCCGGAGGCGAATATCTGCCCGGCCACACCTCGATGATCCGCCGCGACCCACTGGGCGTGGTCGCCTCCATCGCGCCGTGGAACTACCCGCTGATGATGGTGGCCTGGAAGCTCGCGCCGGCCCTGGCCGCTGGCAACTGCGTGGTACTCAAACCGTCCGAACAGACCCCGCTGACCGCCCTGAAGCTGGCCGGCATCATCAACGATCTGTTCCCCACCGGCGTGGTCAACATTCTCTTCGGCAAGGGCCCCAGCGTCGGTGAACCTCTGGTGACCCATCCGCAGGTGCGCCTGGTCTCGCTCACCGGCTCCGTGGCCACCGGTGCACGCATCGTTGCCAATACCGCCAGCAGCGTGAAGCGCACCCATATGGAACTGGGCGGCAAGGCCCCGGTACTGATCTTCGAGGACGCCGACATCGACGCCGCAGTCGAGGGCATCCGCGCCTTCGGCTTCTACAACGCCGGCCAGGACTGCACCGCAGCCTGCCGCTTGTACGTGCAGCAAGGCGTCTACGAGGAGTTCGTGCAGAAGCTGGGGGCGGCCGTGGGCAGCATCCGTTACGGCCTGCAGGAGGACCCGCAAACCGAGCTCGGCCCACTGATTACCCGCGACCATCTGGAGCGCGTGGAAGGCTTCGTCGAACGCGCCAAGGCACTGCCGCACATCCGCGTGATCACCGGTGGCAAACGCGTGCCCGGCCCAGGCTACTTCTTCGAACCGACCGTGCTGGCCGACGCCCGCCAGGACGACGAAATCGTCCAGCGCGAGATATTCGGCCCGGTGGTCAGCGTCACTCCGTTCAGCGACGAAGCCCAGGCCCTGAGCTTCGCCAACGACTCCGACTACGGCCTGGCTTCCTCGGTCTGGACCCGCGACGTCGGCCGCGCCAATCGCCTGGCCTCGCGCTTGCAGTACGGCTGCACTTGGGTCAACACCCACTTCATGCTGGTCAGCGAAATGCCCCACGGCGGCATGAAGCAATCCGGCTACGGCAAGGACATGTCCATGTACGGCCTGGAAGACTACACCTGCGTGCGGCATGTGATGTTCAAGCACTGAGCCTGAGCAGCAGCCTTGTGCGCCATTGAGGCATACAAGGCCTGGCACAAGGGGTGCGCCCCCCCCAATCTCAATAAGGGCTAACTGCCCTCGAAATAAAACATATAAAACAATAGGTAAAATGGCATAGATCCTACTTGGTCTCTGCCATTCACCAGCGAGGAGTCACCATGCTTATCACCGGCATCAAGAGCCGCCCGGTCTATGACCGCCTGCAACCGATGGTAGGTGGCCTGCGCCACCTGATCGTGGGCCAGGGCAGCGGCGGTGAGGCCATGCTGCGCCTGATCGGGGAGATGTCCCCGGCCCAGCGCCAGTCCAGCACCCTGCTCTACTCCACCGAATCTTTCTCCGGGCACAACCACCTGACCGAGCTGCGCCAGACGGAAGCCGACGACCTGCTGGTGTTCGACAGCAATCATGCGCTGATCGAAGGCCTGCGTCGCCTGCTGGAAAGCGCGCACATGGGCACCCGTCTGTACCTGAGCGGTTCGGAGAGCTTCATCGGCACCGCCATGCAGGCCGCCAACGCAGTGGATCTTAATCGTGACGAAGTGCTGCGCGAGCACAGCGGCACCCTGGTACGCCGCGTCTGGTGCGCGCACTGCGACACCTATACCGAGAACGTCACCCAACGCGTGTTCATCTGCCCCGGCTGCCAGCTGAACCTGGTCGTGCGCGACCACTACTCCCGCCGTCTGGCCGCCTTCCAGGGCATCAAGGCCGACGGCGAAGTCCCGGGCGAACTGCCACCTGCCGAGGAGCTGGATACATGAACACCCATAACGGAACCCTCAGCGTGCGGGTCGCGCGCATCGAGACCCTTACTCCGGAAATCAAACGTTTCACCCTGGTCGATCCGGACGGCAAGCACCTGCCGGCATTCTCCGGCGGTAGCCACGTGGTGGTGGTGATGGAAGACGGCGACAAGACCCACCGCAACGCCTACTCGCTGATGGGGTCGCCCTACGACTCCAGCGCTTACCAGATCGCCGTACGCCGGGTCGAAGATGGACGTGGCGGCTCGCGTTATCTGCACGACCGCGTGGAACAAGGCGCGCTGTTACAGATCCTGCAGCCGGCTAACCTGTTCCCACTAGCCAAGCATGCCCGCCAGCACGTATTCATCGCGGGCGGCGTGGGCATCACCCCGGTGTACTCGCAGATGGAAGAGCTGCACATCAAGCAGGCCGACTTCGAGCTACACCTGGCGGTACGCGGAGCGGAACACACCGCCCTGGGCCTAGAGCTGCAGGCCCGCTACGGAGCGCGCGTACACCTGTACGTACAGGGCCAGGATGCGCGCATGGACATCCGCCAGATTCTCGCCGGGCGCCCGCTGGGCAGCCACGTCTACGTCTGCGGCCCGGACAGCATGATCGACGACACCATCGACAGCGCTCACGTCCTGGGCTGGACCGACAGCCACATTCACTACGAACGCTTCGTCGAGCAGGGCTCCAGTGGCCAGTCGTTCAGCGTCACCCTGGCCCTCCAAGGCGTGACCATCGAGGTGCCCCCAGACCAGTCGCTGCTCGAAGCCGCCGAACAGGCCGGCTACAAGGTGCCCTACCTGTGCCGCGGCGGCGCCTGCGGCTACTGCGAAACCGAAGTGCTGGAACTCGACGGTGAACTGGACCACCGCGATGACTGGCTCAGCGAGGAGGACAAGCTGAGCAAACGCAAATTCATGCCGTGCGTATCCCGCGCCACCTGCAGCCGCCTGGTAGTAGACCTCTGAGATAGGAAAACAAAAATGACCGTATTCAAGCCAATCGAAACCTACGCCGACGACGACGCCAAGGACTTCACCTATTGCAACAGCCGCGAGGCCATCTTGCGCCTGCCCTTTCCGTACCCGGAAGACCAGTACATGTACTCGATGAACGTCGAGCCCCATGTGCCGTTCGGCCAGGGTGCGCTGCGCGCCCAGTTCGATATCGACGAGCATTACATTTCCGAATGCCACCACCGTGCGCAAACCCTCGACAGCCAGCCAGGTGTGCACTATGCCGCGCTGCCGCACATGATGGAGGCCCAGTGGGACCTGCTGGAGCTGCTGATGGAGTCCTACTCGCGGGACTTCCCCGAGCACTTCACCCTGGAGAAGAACGGCAGCCAGTGGCACTGGATCAACCGCCCGCTGAAGATCGACCAGACCTTCACCTTCGGCGACGCCAGCAGCCTGCCGATGGAGCCTATGGAGTACATCACCCGCCAGGCCCAGGGCGAGTTCATCCTGCTCGAAGAGCGTGACGACACCCTGGTGATGGGGGCCGGCATGGCCACCCAGCGCGCCGACTACTCACTTCGCTTCAACCTGGGCATGAGCTTCATGGAATTCCACGGCCCAGTGCCGAAGCTGCACGAAATGGGCATCCTGCAACGCGCGCTAAAGTTCCTGCTGCGCCTGCGTCCGGGCCACCCGGTGCGCCGCACCAACTGGTCGATCACCGTCAACCCGCGCCTGGAAACCTCCGCCGAGACCCTGCCGGACTGGGCGCCGGATCGTACCATCGTCACCCCGGAAAACGCCGGTGAGCTGGTCAACCTGCGTATCGAGCTGCAACCGCTGCACCGCCTGCCGCGCAGCAACGCCGTGCTGTTCCCGGTGCGCACTTACCTGGTCAGCCTCAAGCAGCTGGCGGAGGCCGCGCCACAGTGGGCCAAGCGCATGCACCGCGTGATCCGCGACCTGGATCAGGAGCTGGTGGACTACAAGGGCTTCACTCGCTACCGCGACGCCATGGTCACCTGGCTCTCGCAGTACGACGACGGCACGCCTGTCGACGAAAGCCTGCAGCACTAAATCTCAATACCCTGGGCGCGTCGTTCCGGCGCGCCTTTTCTGCAATGCCATACTGGCCAATCAGGGATTACCCCGATGAATAAAACAATACGCAATGCCTTGCCCGAAAGCTGGAGTCTGGTGTTTTCCGCGGCGGGTTCCGCCTATGGCGTGGGCCTGCTCGGCCTGTGGGCGCTGCCGTTTTTGATCAGCGCCATCATCAACGACCTCGATCTCAACGAAGCCCAGGCCGGGCTTCTGATGTCGGCCGAGTTCGGCTTCACCATGCTCGCCTCGCTGCTGGTGGCGCCGTTCATGGGGCGCGCGCCGCGCCGTACCCTAGCGTTGGGCGGCACCCTGCTGGCGATTGCCGCCAACCTGGTCAGTGCGCACATGAACGACCTGTATGCCCTGGGCGCCGTGCGCTGCGTGGCTGGTATCGGCGCGGGTCTGGCCCTGGCCTGCGGCAATGCCTGCGTAGCCAGTGCGAAACAGCCAGACCGCATTGCCGGGCATATGAACATCCTCTCGGTGTTGCTGATGATCGTGGTGATGCTCGGTTACGCCAAGGTCATGGCGCTGTATGGCTTGGCCGGCCTGTACTACGCGATGGCGGGAACCATGGCGGTGATGCTACTGGCGATTCCGGCGATGGAGCAGCGTGCAACGCTGGTCAAAGCCGCGGTGGTCGCGAAAAGTGGCCCGGGCAATGTACTGCTGAGCCTGCCGGCGATCTGCATGATGCTGGCGATGTTCGTGTTTCAGGCTCGCGACACCATGGGCTGGGCCTTCGTCGAGCGAATCGGCATCATGGTCGGCTACAGCGGTGAAGAGGTGGGTGTGCTGTTGTCATTCCAGTCCTTCGTCGGCCTGGTTGGGCCGCTGCTGGCGGCGATGATAGGCAAGCGCTTCGGCCTGAGCACCCCCGTGATCCTGGCGATCTTGCTGACCGGCGCGACCAGTCTGTGCTACGTGCTGGGCGAGTATTCCAAGACCATGTACACCGTGGGCGTGATGACTATCTGCATCACCTACTTCTATGCCCTGAGCTACCTGACCGGGCTGGCAGCAGCGATGGATCGCGAAGGCCGGATCGTAGCCGCATCAAGCAGCTTCCTGAGCCTGGGCCTGGCCGTGGGACCGGCAATTTCCGGTGGCTTGATCTCGCTGGGCGGGTTCAGCCTGGCGGCATGGGGCATCGCGGTGACCGTGGTGCTGACCCTGCTGCTGGTCATAGTCCCGCTGGCGAGCATTCGTCGTGAACATACCCAGATGAACCTGGCGGTAGCCTGATCCGTACAATATCTGCAAGAGCACCCACCCTTGTGGAACCTGGCGTTGCCGGCTTAGGGGCGAATCACCGAAACGGTGATTCGCCCCTAAGCCTCGGGTGGAATCTCTCTGCAGGAAATGGCTCTGGCGATATCCAGGTGCATACCTAATCGGCAGCAAACAACCGTGGCATCCGCAAATATGGAGGAATGGCTATCAGCCATGGCCTTAGCACTCAATCTTTGGACCCAGAGCAGAGTGGTTGAACGGCCCCCACCGTCGAACTTCTCTGACACAGCCTCTCCTCGCCAAGACCGCTTTAGTCGGATGGTCGAGCAGTATCCATAAATGGGATAATCCAGAGTCAATGTGGCATTCCAACAACTCCAATTTCCCACATCTCTTCTCAGGAGGTCAGTCGTTGTGCAACCGATCCTGGATCCCAAATGGCATAACTTCATCAAGGTGGCCAAGCTGGGCAGCCTGACCCAGGCCGCAGTGGCGCTGGACGTACCGCAGTCTATGATCAGTCGGCATATATCCCAGCTCGAGCGGGAGTGCGGCGTGCGCCTGTTCAACCGCACCGGACGCGGCGTTACCCTCACCGATTTCGGTCAGCAGATCCTGCCGCGGATCGAGTCGCTGGCGGAGGAGTCGGAAGAGATCTCCGATGTGATCCGGACTTCCGGAGGCGTGCCAATCGGCGAAGTACGGGTCGGCCTGCTTCCGTCCTCCGTCGCCCCTATCGCCGGGCCACTGTTTCGGCTGGTGCAGGAGCGTTACCCAAGGATCAAGCTACACCTGTGCGATGGCAGCAGTGCGCACCTTGAGGAGCTGATCAACGAGGGACGTATCGACATGGGCATCCTGCTGCGTGAAGCAGACGTATCATCCTCCGACGAGTCGGTGCTGGCCCAGCCCAAACTGATGCTGGTGGGGCGTACGGGCAGCCCTGCGGTGGCCCAGACCACGGTGGAATTGGCAGCTCTGCGCAACCTTCCCTTGGTCCTGCCTTCGCGCCCACACCCGTTGCGCATGCGCCTGGAAAAGCTGTCGAAAACCCACGACATCGACTTCGATTGCGCCGTGGAGGCCGACTCGATCCGTCTGCAATGGGAAATAGTCGCCGCCGGCGGGGGCTACGCGATTACCTCGGGGCTGTTCGAACACATCGACGATCCGCGTTTTTCGGTGGCACGGATCGTCAAACCCGAGTTGCTGCGTAGCGTGGTGCTGGCCAGCTCGCTGCGTCGCCCCAGTACCCTGGCGACGCGCACAGTGCAGAAATTGATCGAGCAGGAAGCACCGCTGCTGCTGAAAAACCGGGAGTGAGACGCCCAGGGGCTAATCCCCCCGGGTGAGCACTGCACGGTTGAGCAAGCCCTGATCGGCCACCACCGTCTGGCCTGTCATGATCCGGTTCTGCCGCGACGCCAGGAAAGCATAGAGCGGGCCGTGATCCTCCGGTGTCGGCAGCTCCTGCAGCAAACTCAGCGAGCGGAACATCGACAGGAAGGCGTCGGTTGGGATGTCAGACTGCTTTTGCGCGCTGAGCCCCAATGCATGTGGGCCACTCAACTGGCTGTTGGCGATGCCTGCCGGCGCCACCGCGTTGACCCGCACATGCGGCGCAAACTCGAAGGCAAGCTGGTTGACCAGGCTGCGTATAGCCCCCTTGCTCGCGCTGTACGCCGCCCCGCCGCCGTCAGCGGCATAGGCAGCCGTAGAAGTGGTGAATACCATGGCGCCCCCGCTGGCCTGCAGAGCCTCGCCGAACACCCGTGCCGACAGCAGGTAGCCCTTGACGTTGACGCTGAGCACTTCGTCGAACAGCGCGTAGAGGCGATCCTCGGCCATCTCGGCGATGGGTACGTTGCCATCGAAGATACCCTGGGTGCCTATCAGCGCATTGAGCCGGCCATGACGTTCGAGGACGGCCTCGCGACAGGCGCGCAGATCGGCCAGGCTGGTCACATCGCCCTGGAGCACCAGTACGTCGGCACCGAATTCCTCGCGCAGCGCTGCAACCTTGGCCGCCGAAAGCTCCATGACCGCCAGTTGGGCCCCCTCGGCCAGACAATGGCGCGCCACCCCCAGGCCCAGGCCGGAGCCGCCGCCAGTCACCAGTACCACGTGGTCGTTGAGCAATGACATAGAACCTCCAGATCAGATGGGACGGATCAGGGCAGCGAACGACTCATGCATGATGCGCATGTGTTCGGCCTTGTCGCCGCCGCTTATTTCTATTTCCCCCAGCCGCGCGGAGTTATGCACCACCATGCGGCAGCGTTCCCAGCGGCGCAGCTGGAAGGCTTGCAGGGCATCGGCCAGGCTGGCACGGCGCTCCAGTTCCTCGGCCAGGACGATGGCGTCCTCGATACCGATACAGGCGCCGGATGCCAGGTGTGGCGTGGTGGCATGCACCGTGTCGCCGATCAGTACGACGCGGCCGCGATACCAGGGCTGCTCCACCAATAGCCCCTCCAGTGGACGGAAAATCACCAGCGAATGCTCGTCGAGACTATCGCGAGCAGCGCGTACTTCCGAGGCGCTAAAGTTCTCCAGTAGCGCCTTCAGGCGAGTCAGAAACTGTTCGGGCGGCACATGATCGTTGTGCGGGCGGTCCTCGTTGACGAACAGATACATCTCGCTGCGCGACACCGGATTGAGCCCCACCTTCAGATGATCGCCAACCCAAAGCATGGTACGCGTGATCTGCGCTGGCCGCGGTAGTACCGCACGCCATACGCCCTGACCGCTGTAACGCGGTTTCGGCGCGTCCGGCAGCAGGCTGCGGCGCAACTGCGAATACAGACCATCGGCGCCTATAAGCAGGTCATAGCGGCGTCGGTTGCCATCGCTGAAATCCACCGTGACACCGTCTACGTCTTGCTCGAAGCCGTTTAGGGTACAGCCCAGGCGCACATCGGTGCCGCTGGAACGGGTGGCGTCGGCAAGGATACGCGCCAGTACCGGACGCATCACCGCACCGCTGCCCGGTACGTCATCTCCGGCGATACGCGGGGTATCGACCTGGCTCAGCAGTGTGCCGTTTGGCGCATAGATATCTAGGCCATCGCAGGCGTAACCCTCCTGCAGGAAGCGTTCGAGGATACCCAGGGTACGAAAGGCCCTGAGCGTAGGACCGCCGATGCTGATGCCGGCGCCGTAGTTGCGCCAATCCGGGTCGATTTCCACCAGGTCGACGTGGATACCGCGTTTGCGCATCTCAATGGCCGCCGACATGCCGGAAAAACCACCGCCGACTACCAACGCGGACTGAATGACTGTTGCCATGACTGTTCTCCAACGGCTAGCGGGAGGGAGATGCCGCTGCCGCCTCTTGTTGTTATTAGGGTTCACCGCGCAAGAACGGCGGCCTGCTCCAATCTTAGGGACAAAGCCGGCGGCAGCCACCTGCAAAAGGTGCAACGCAGTTATCTGCCGGCAGCCATGCACACACCGAATAGCAGCCATCCAACCGCTTGCCTAGCTCGCCGCCTGACCACTTCGTAACCTCGGGCCACGCAAGGAGTCCGTACGATGAAAACACTTCCGACCTTTCACCATGAAATCACCGGTAAAGCCGGAGCACCTTGGCTGACCTTTATTCCCGGCATCGGTAACGATGCCGACTTCTGGGCAGACCAGGCCAAGGCACTGTCCCAGCATTTCCGGGTGCTGCGATTCGATCCCTGGGGTCACGGCCGCAGCCCGGAACCGCCGCATGATTGTCGATTCGACGATATCCGCGACGGCGTGGTGCAGCTCTGGGATCAGCTTGGCATCACCCGCTCCGGCGTGGTCGGGCTCGGCTTTGGTGGTTCACTGGCGCTGGCCCTGGGGCTGGCGTACCCCGCACGGGTCGAGCGTATCGCTGCCTTCTGCTGCCGTCCGCGCCAACCAGACGACCGTCGCGACTTCTGGCAGGCGCGTTGCGAGGCGGCGCAGGTCCAGGGCATGGACAAACTGGCGGATATCACCGTCGACCGCTGGCTAAGCGCGGCGTTTCGCGCCGATCACCCTCAGGTAGACCAACTGTTGCGGCGCATGATGAAGGGCACCACGTTGGCCGGCTACCTGGCCTATGTGCGCGCCTTTATCGAGATGGACTTCAGCGCGCAGTTCGCCGAATTGCAGGTGCCCACCCTGCTGGTGGCTGGCGAGCACGACCACGGTGGCGGCCCGGTAGCGGACATGCAGGCGATGAACCGACAGAACCCATACACCACCCTCGCGGTGCTCGAGGGCGTCGGCCATATCTGCAACCACGAAGCGCCGGCCGAGGTGGAGCGCCTGCTGCGCCAGTTCTTTCTGGACTGATTCAACGCCCGGCCGGCGGCCTGCCCGTCGGCCGATCCTACGAACGACAGAGACAACAAAGATGACAAGACATGTCGTTATCGTTGGCGCTGGACACGGTGGGGTCAGCCTCGCCTCCGCGCTGCGCAGCCAGCACTTCGATGGCAGTATCACCCTGCTCAGCGACGAGGGCGACCTGCCCTATCACCGCCCACCGCTGTCCAAGGCCTTCATTTGCAGCGACACGCCCGAAGTCGAGGAAAAGCTGCTACTGCAGAGCCGCGACTTCTACGATCAACAGCGTATCGACCTGCGCCTGGGCGTGCGGGTCAGCGCCCTCGTCCCGGACGCCCGGCAGTTGATTCTGGATGACGGCAGCCGGCTCGCCTACGACGACCTGGTGCTGGCCACCGGCGCCCGCGCCCGCCCCCTGCCGCTGCCCGGTTGCGACCTACAGGGAGTGGTGCGACTGCGCACCCTGGCCCAGGCTCGCGACTTGCGTCAGCGCCTGGCGCAAAGCAACGCCGTGGTGGTAGTCGGCGGCGGCTTTATCGGCCTGGAGCTGGCTGCCACCGCTCGCCAGCTCGGCAAGCAGGTCACCGTACTGGAAACCGCCGGGCGCATCATGGAGCGTTCGGTTTCGCCGCAGGTCTCCGCCTACGTCACGGCCAAGCATCGCGAAAAGGGCATCGACATCGAACTGAGCAGCACGGTGCAGGCCTTCCTCGGCGAACATGGCCGGGTGAGCGCGGTGCGCGGTGCCAGCGGGGAATGGCCGGCCGACCTGGTGATAGTCGGTGCCGGCGCACTGCCCAACAGCGAGCTGGCCGAGGCCGCCGGCATCGCCTGCGCCAACGGCATCCTGGTCGACAACCATCTACGCACCTCGGCGCCGCGGGTGTATGCCATCGGCGACTGCGTGGCCTGCGAGAACCGCTACGCCGACAACGCCCGGCTGCGCCTGGAGTCGATCCAGAACGCCAACGATCAGGCGCGCATCGTCGCCCAACAGATCCTTGGCCAGGACGCTCGCTACGAGGCCCTGCCCTGGTTCTGGAGCGATCAGGGTGAGATCAAGCTGCAGATGGTCGGCCTGTCTCTGGGTTGCACCGACTACGTAACTCGCGGCGACCCGGGGCGGGGGCGTTTCTCGGTGTTCCACTACCGCGACGAGATCTTGATCGCGGTCGACTCGGTCAATCAGCCGCTCGACCACGTTCTCAGCCGCAAGCTCTTGGCGGCGGGTATCTCGCCGGACAAGACGCAAGTGGCCGACACTGGCTTCGACCTGAAGAGCCTGCTGGCCTGAAGCATCTGCGGGGCCGCGGCCGGAGCGCCCGGCCCCGCCTCCCCCCCTTCGGTCGCCCGCCCCGGCAAGGCGCGAGCGGCTGCATGCCATCGCGCCCAAGGAAATGACCATGCTCACTCGCCTGCTCGGCAACCTCTCGGTCGGTGCCAAACTGTCCCTGGGCTTCGGCCTGGTGCTGCTATCCACCATCGGCGTAGCGGCCACCGCCTTCCAGGCGCTGCATCTACTCGAAGCACGCGGCACGATCATCCGCGATCTCGGCGGCGCCCGCGCACTGATGTTGCAAGCGCGCGAGGCGGAAAAGACCTTCTCGCTGAGCCTGTCGCAGCAGGCCGCCGCTAACGTCGAGGAGTATCTCGGGCAACTGACAGCGCTACTCGAAGGCCAGCGCCAGGCATTGCCCGGGACGGTCGCCGCCTCCGCGATGGCCAGCGACTACCTGACGCAGTTTCAACGCTACGACCAGGCCATACAGGCCGAACGCGACGCCCGTATCCGCATGCAAGACCTGGCGCAGTCGCTCGGCGAGCGTTTCGCCGGCGTGCAGCTAGACCAGCTCGATGCGCTCAACGAACTGGCTGATACAGCCAAACCGGTCAGCCCCAGACTGGCCATGTTGCTGGATCAGGCCGCACAGCTGCTCGACAGGCTGGCCAGGCTGCGCGACAGCGAACTGCACTACGCCCACGAAGGCAGCCTGCCGGCCCGCGACGACTGGGAAACGCGAATGACCGAACTGCTCACCTACATGGACAGCCTGACTCGGCAGCTGCAGGGAAGCGCGCGCGAGTCGCTGGATCAGGCCAGCGTGGCGCTGGAACAGTACCGCGTCGCCTTCGGCCACTTCGTCGCCAGCCGCGAGCAGGCAGGACGCAGCCAAAGCGCCATGCGCCTTGCCGCGGAACAGGTCGAGTCTCACCTGGCGGCCTTGGCCATGGCGCAGGAACAGGCCTGGCAGCAGCTCAGTCGCCAGGTCGTGCAACTGCTCGGGCTGATCCTGCTGCTGGCACTGGCGTGCGGTATCGGCGCCGGCTGGCTGATCCGCCAACTGATCGTGCAGCCACTGCACCAGGCCCTGGAGCTGACCCGCAGCGTCGCCGCCGGCGACCTCAGCGCAACGTTCGCGCGCCAGCAACGTCGCGACGAGCTGGGCCAACTCGGCAACAGCGTCGCCAGCATGCTCGACAGCCTGCGTGCGCTGGTAGGGCGTATCGGCGAGGATGTCGCCCGGCTCAACCAGACGGCCAGCAGCGTGGTTCAGATAGTCGAACGCACCACCCAGGGCGTCGAGCAGCAGAACAACGAAACCGAGCAGACGGCCAGCGCCATGCAGCAGATGACCGTCAGTGCCCAGGATGTAGCGCGCAATGCCGGCGCCGCGTGCGAGGCGGTGCTCCAGGCCCGGCACCAGGCGCAGCGAGGCGACGAACTGGTGCGCCAGGCCGGTACCAAGATCGACCAACTGGCCGCCGAGATGGTCGGCTGCAGCGATGCCATGCAGCAGTTGCTGCAAGATAGCGGCGCCGTGGGCCAGGTATTGGAGGTGATCGACGCAGTCGCCGAGCAGACCAATCTGCTGGCCCTCAACGCCGCTATCGAAGCCGCGCGGGCCGGCGAACACGGGCGAGGCTTTGCCGTAGTCGCCGACGAGGTGCGCCAACTGGCTCAGCGAACCCAGGCGTCCACCGAGGAGATCGCCGCCATCGTCCAGCAGTTGCGCCGCGGCAGCGAAAAAGCAGCAAGCCGTCTGCAGGGTAGCCAGACGTTGACCCGCGACAGCGTCGAGTTGGCCGCACAAACCTCGCTCGCACTGCAGGCGATAAGCCAGGCGGTGTCGCACGTCGAGCAGATGAGCCAACAGATCGCCGCGGCCGCCGAGCAGCAGAGCCAAGTCGCCGAACAGGTGGGCAACAGCATGCAGCGAGTGCGTACTATTGCCCAACAAAGCGGTGCCGCCAGCCTGCAACTGGAGGGCTCGGTACGCGAACTGGAACAGGTCGGCGCCACCCTGAATGCGGCCGTGGCGGGTTTTCGTACCTGAGTAACCGGCGGCCTCGCAGCCTAGGCTCGGGCCACCAGCACGCCGCTCGTCCCTGCGCTCGAATGCACCGGCTGCGGATGATGGCGAAGGTCAATACCAACGCGGCGCGAGCACCATCCTGCCCGAAGCACCAGAATGGAGCCCCTCAACCGAACGTTGGCTGCGCCGGCGCAGGCGGCTCGCGCAAGACCAAACGGCAGTGGCGGCTTGCGACCGCAGCGGGCGCCGACGGGATCGTCGCAGCACATACCAATCAAATAGGCGCAAAGATCGACTCGACCTCGCCAACCCTGACCAAGGGATGGCATGCCCGATGACGATTCCATTCGTGGCGGATTGCCTTGGCCGTCAATGAGAACAACAAAAAAGCCCGGCTCGGGGCCGGGCGCGGTGACGGGAAGGAGCCTCCCGCACCATCAGTGGAGCCGGTGCCGGTCAGGTCGGCAGAACACCGCGGGCGGCGAGTAGATCTAGGGCGACGTCGACGATCATGTCCTCCTGACCACCGACCATGCGCCGCTTGCCCAGCTCGACCAGGATGTCCACCGCCTTGAGACCGTACTTGGCAGCGGCTACTTCGCTGTGGCGCAGGAAGCTGGAGTAGACACCGGCATAACCCAGTGCCAGGGTTTCGCGGTCGACCCGCACCGGCCGGTCCTGCAGCGGGCGCACCAGATCGTCGGCAGCGTCCATCAACGCGTAGAGATCGGTGCCATGGCTCCAGCCGAGCTTATCGGCGGCGGCGATGAACACTTCCAGCGGCGCGTTGCCAGCGCCGGCGCCCATGCCGGCCAGCGAGGCGTCGATACGGTCGCAACCCTCCTCCACCGCGGCGATGGAGTTGGCCACGCCGAGCGACAGATTATGGTGAGCATGCATGCCGGTCTCGGTTTCGGGCTTGAGTACCGCCTTCACCGCCCGGAAACGTGCGCGAATATCGTCCATGTTCATCGCTCCGCCGGAGTCCACCACATAGATGCAGGTGGCACCGTAGCTTTCCATCAGCTTAGCCTGTTGGGCCAGGCCCTCCGGGGTCTGCATATGGCTCATCATCAGGAAGCCGACGGTATCCATGCCCAGTTCGCGGGCGTACTCGATGTGCTGCTTGGACACATCCGCCTCGGTGCAATGGGTGGCCACGCGCACCACGCGGGCACCCGCGTTGTAGGCGTTCTTCAGGTCATGGATGGTGCCGATGCCGGGCAGCAGCAGGGTGGCGATCCTGGCGTGCGTGACCACATCGGCGGCCGCCTCGATCCACTGCAGGTCGGTATGGGCGCCGAAACCGTAGTTGAAGCTGGAACCCTGCAGGCCGTCGCCGTGGGCGACTTCGATGGAGTCGACCTTGGCCGCATCCAGCGCGCGGGCGATGGCTTGCACCTGGGTCAGGCTGTATTGGTGGCCGATGGCATGCATGCCGTCGCGCAGGGTGACGTCGGAGATATAGAGTTTCTTGGCAGTCATGTCCGTCTCCTCAGGCGTTGTTCATCGCCTTCGCCATACGCTCGGCAGTAGCCAGCGCGGCGGAGGTCATGATGTCGAGATTGCCGGCATAGGCCGGCAGGTAATGGGCGGCGCCTTCCACTTCGAGGAAGATCGAGGTCTTCAGCCCGGAGAATTCGCCGTGCCCGGGGATGTGCAGCGGCGCGTGCTCGGGAATCACGTCGAACTGCACGCGCTGCTTGAGACGATAACCCGGCACATAGGCCTGTACGGCGGCGGCCATTTCCTCGACGCTGGCCTCGACCTGCGCCTGATCGGCAAACTCGGACAGCACATAGACGGTGTCGCGCATGATCAGCGGCGGCTCGGCCGGGTTCATGACGATGATCGCCTTGCCCTTCGCCGCGCCGCCGATCACCTCGATGGCCTTGCTGGTGGTCTCGGTGAACTCGTCGATATTAGCGCGAGTACCCGGGCCGGCCGATTTGCTGGCAATCGAGGCGATGATCTCGGCGTAGTGCACCTTGGCCACCCGCGATACCGCGGCGACCATAGGAATGGTGGCCTGGCCGCCACAGGTGACCATATTGACGTTGCCCGCCGCCAGGTGCTGCTCCAGGTTGACCACCGGCACGCAATAGGGGCCTATCGCGGCCGGCGTCATGTCGATCATGCGCAGTCCGGGTTTGTACCCCCGCAGCAAGGCGTCATTTTGCACATGAGCAGACGCACTGGTGGCGTCAAAGACGAAGTCGATCTCGTCGAAGATCGGCAGGCGAGTCAAGCCCTCCACGCCTTCGTGAGTGGTGGCGACACCCATTCGTGCTGCGCGCGCCAGACCGTCGGACGCCGGGTCGATGCCGACCATGGCGCCCATCTCCAAATGCTGCGCATTGCGCAGGATCTTGATCATCAGGTCGGTACCGATATTGCCGGAGCCGACGATGGCTACTTTGCGTTTAGCGTTCATAACTAGAGCCCAATCGATGTTCTAAGGTGGGAGCGTGCCGGTCAGCCACGCGCGGGCGCGGCGACTTTCCTGAGGGCGAGGAATACGCCGATGAAGCCGCTCAGCAGGCCGCTGATAAAGCCGCTGATACCGTTGCCCAACGAGTTGTCGAACGCGTTCTGCGGGAATGGCACGAGGAAGTGATTGACGGCGAATGCCAGGATGGCGGCGATCAGACCGCCAACGATGCCGGCGAAGATCGCTTCTTTGATTACGAGGTTCATGCCAGGGTCTCCATTGTTGTTGTTCGTTCAAACCCAGCGCCGCAACGCGCGAAACCATCCGGGTGGCGTTGAGCATACGAACCGCCTTCACCGGCCAGCCAGACGCTGCATGGCATAGCAGTTATCTTGAAACGGTATACACGGCAGGCGGACTAGAGCCCTGCGGCAAACTCGTCCAGGCGCTGGATGTTGCGGCCCAGGTAATGGTCGACGCCGTGGCCAGCGAGGCCTCGTTCGGCCTCGAACAATTTGGGGCGGACGAAACGGTAGCTACGCATCACCGCAGCGAGTTGACCTTCTGCCGCCACACTGTCGTGCTGCAGTCGCTGCATGTCGTCGAGGATTTGCCGATCCAGGGCGGCCAACACCTCCTCGTTCAACGGCAGGCGCGGGTGCATGACCAGACCGCCGTAGGGGCGCATCTGGTGCAGCACCAGTACCTGGCCCTGGCGGAGACTGAGTCGATGCAGCTGCTGCTTGAGCGCCGGACTGCCGGCGGCCTGGTCTCTATAGGACTGTTCGGCGGCGGCCTCCAGCTGAGCCTGGGCCGCGAGCAAACGATTGATGGCCAGCGGCGAAGCCTTGCCCTCCCCTGTGACCAGGGCCTGCAAGGCATCGGCGAAAGCGGCGAACTTGCCGGCAAGCGGTGCCAGGCTCGGCGCCCTCATCAGCGAGGTCATGACCTCCAGGCTGGCCAGCTGGCGTTCTCGTTGCTCCAGAGCCAATTGCCCGGCCAGCGCGTCGTAGTCCAACAGTACCGCCGACAGCACGCGCCAGCTCTCGCTGCGTAGCGCCTGCAGCCTGTCCGCCGACACCTCGCTCGCGGTTACATGCCCGCCGCTTAGCGCCAGTAGCGCCGCTAAGAGCAGTGCCCTCCCTCTAGTAGCCATCGCGCCTTCCTTCTGCGTCACAGCGGGGCGCAACCCGCCAAGGATCAGGCGAACCGTACCGAGCAGCTGCCGACGCCGCCGATGGACACGCGCAGGTTGTCGCCAGCCCGTACTGGGATCATCGGCCCGAGGGAGCCGGAGAGGATCACCTCGCCGGCCTTCAGCGGCATGCCGAGGTGTCCCAGGGTGTTTGCCAGCCAGGCCACCGCCACCGCTGGCGAGCCCATGCTGGCGGCCCCGGCGCCGGTGGCGACAATCTCGCCGTTCTTCTCCAGCACCATGCCGCACAGACTCAGATCCACGTCCTGCACCGGCACCAGGCGGTCGCTGAGGACGAACACGCCGCAGGAGGCATTGTCCGCCACGGTGTCCTGGATCTTGATCTTCCAGTCGCGGATACGCGAATCGACGATCTCAAAACAGACCATCACCCCTTCGGTAGCGCGCAGCACATCGGCCACGGTGACGCCCGGCCCCATCAGGTCGTGCTTGAGAACGAAAGCCAGTTCACCTTCTGCCTTCGGCTGGATCAGCGAGGCTGTGCTGATCGCCTCGCCGGAGTTGACGGTCATGGCATCGGTGAGAATGCCGAAGTCCGGCTGGGCGACACCCAGCAGGTTCATCACCGCCTGGCTGGTCACGCCGATCTTCTTGCCAACCACCCGCTCACCATCGTCCAGACGCCGGGCGATCAGCTGCTGCTGAATGGCATAGGCGTCCTCCAGGGTCAGTTGCGGGTAGCGCTCGGTTAGCGGCGCGATGGCCTCGGCCTGGCGCAGCGCGTTATGCAGCTCGGCGCCGATTTCGTGCAACAGGGCGTGCTCGATGCTCATGTTCGGATCTCCGCCTCAGATGGGTTCGCTCAAGGTCAGCAAGGCACGCTCGACCACAGCGGTCTGCGCCTCAACGGGGGCGCGTGCCTGTTCCAGACGACCTAGTTCCATCGAACACTCGGTTACCAGGCGACAGCGAGCCTCGCGGCGCTGCATAAAGTGGGCGTAGGCTTGCTCGACGCTGTCGGCCAGGGCCAGCTCCTCGGCCAGCACCAGGGCATCCTCGATACCCATGCCGGCACCGGAAGCCAGTTGCGGCGTGGTCGGGTGTGCGGAGTCACCGATCAGCAGCACGCGCCCCTGGTACCAGGGCGCGGGTAGCACGAAAGCCTCCAGCGGACGGAAGTTGATCGCCGGGTTGTCCTTCTCGCCGAGCCCCTCGCGGATTTCGCCGAGAATGCCGCCGTAGCCCTCCAGGCGTTTGGCCAGTTCGCCGTGGAACTGCTCCGGCTGGATGAACACCTGTGGGGTGCGTTCGAGCAGGAACATGTACATGTGCGTCGCCGATACCGGGGTGAAGCCAACCTTGTGCGGCCCGCCGAGGAAGTAGGTGCGCCGCTCGACGCTGGCCGGCCGTTCGAGGAACAGGCGCCAGCAGCTCTGCCCGGTGTATTCGGGCTTGGGCGCGGCGGGAAAGATCAACCCGCGTACCTTGGAGAACACGCCGTCGGAGCCCAGCACGATGTCGTAGCGGCCGCGGCTGCCGTCGCTGAAGGTCACGTCGACACCTGCCTCGTCCTGCTCCAGCGCATCGACGGTCAGCCCCAGGCGGATCGGCGCGCCGCCGGCGCGCGCATGGCGGGCGAGAATGCCGTGCAGGGTCGGGCGCATGATGCCGCCGCTACTCTCGGTGGGGCTGCCTTCCGGCATCGGCGTGGCCAGCTTGCGCAGCGGCTGGCCCTGGGTGTCGCAGACCTGGATGCCTTCGCCGACATAGGCCTCGTCGACCATGTCCGGGTAGACACCGAGCTGATACAGCGCACGCAGGGTCGGCCCGGTGATGGTCAAGCCGGCGCCGAGGGCGCCCCAGTTGGGATTGACGTCGATCATCTCGACTTCGACGCCGATACGTTGCAGGGTGATGGCGGCGGACATGCCGGCCGTGCCGGCGCCGACGATCAGCGCCTTTTTTACTGCTAGGGCCATGAGCGGGATTCCTTGTTCTTGTTCGAGTACGCAGGACCGATCAGGCGGCCCTGAGGAAGTTGGCCACCAGCTGACAGAAGGCAGCGGCATGTTCGATCTGCGTCCAGTGGCCGCAGCGACCAAAGATGTGCAACTGGCTGTCGTCGATCCACTGCTGCAGGGTCAGCGAGGTCTGCAAGGGGATCACCTGGTCGTCACGACCGTGCACCAGCAGGGTCTTGTGACCGATGCCGCGAATCTCGGCCTCGCCATGGGCCATGGCCTCCACCCAGCGCTGACGCGGTGCCGGGAACATTGCTGCATAGGCCTCCTGCACGCCTGCACGCTTGCTGGCTTCGTAGCGCATACGCACCAGGTCGTCGCCGACCAGTTTCTGGTCGTAGGCGAAGATGCGCATGATGGCGCGCATGTTGTCCTCGGAGGGGGTATAGCCCCACACCGCATCGAGGCCGGGCGTCAGCTCGAAGGGCACGCCGACGCTGCCCATCAGGATCAGCTTGTTGACCCGCTCGGGATGGTGGATGGCCAGCGCCAGGGCCATGGAGCCGCCGAACGAGTTTCCGATCAGGTTGACCCGCTCGATACCCAGGGCGTCGAGAAAGGCAACCATCTGCTCCAGCCACAGCTGGCGCGAATACTGGATGTCGGCGGGCACCTGGCTGTAGCCGAAGCCGGCCAGGTCCGGCGCCAGCAGGCGGAACTCGCCCTGCAGCGCCTGGATGCTCAGGCGCCAGTTGGCCCAGGCGCTGACGCCCGGCCCGGAGCCGTGCAGCAACAACACCGGCTCGCCGCTGCCGATGTCGTGGTAGTTGGTGACGATGGCCCCGGTCTGAACACTCTGACCGATTTCCGGATTCACTTGGCTGTTCATGCTGGCTTCCTCTCTATCAGGCGTCTGCACGGCGCCAGACCAGGCGGGCGGTGCGGGCTTGCGGGGTTCCGTCCTCAAGACGGGCGCTGAGGGTCAGGGTGCCGTCGGCCCCCAGTTCGAAGCGGCGTTTCTGGCTGCCGCCGACCCAGTTGGGAAACAGGCTGATGTCAACCAGATGAGTGATGGTGTCGCCGCTCACCTCGTAGCGGCCGCCATAGGCCAGCATGCTGCCGTAGGCCTGGGCCTTCTCTGCGTCGCTGGCGTTCCACTGCCCGCCGCTGGCGAAGTTCGGCCGCTCGGCAGCGGCGATCATGCAGGCCATATGGCCGCTCTCGGTGTACTGGATGAAGCCCTGCAGGCGTTCGCCCATGGGCAGTTCACGGCGACCGTCGTCGAAGGCCTGCTCCCAGGAGATCACCTCCCAGCGGCCGACCGGATTGAGTGGGGTTGCGCTCATGCTCGCGTCTCCTCTTCGCGCAGCTGCTCCGTGAGGAAGGCGGCCACGACGTCATTGTGTTCGGCGGCGCTCTCGAACTGGGCCCAGTGCCCGGTATCCGACGCGCAGTGGAAAGTGCCTCGCTGCACCTGGCGGGCGATATGCTCGCCCAGGGCCGGCGGTGTGCGGTTGCGCTCGCCCCAGTAAACCAAGGTCGGCTGGCGGATCTGCCGGGCCAGAGCGTCGGTCACCAGGTGCTTGCGAATGATGTTGCCGGCCAGGTATTCGGCGATGAACTGTTGCTGTACGGCGGCCAGTGCCGGCTGGCGATATAGCGCCTGACGCACCATCACTGCTTCATCGGTAAGCCTCTCGGGGCGGGCCAGGATGCGCGCCATGCGCGTGCGCACGTTGTCGAAGCTGGGATCGCGCAGCACCTCCAGGGAGCTTTGCAGGTTGCTTGCCCAGTCCGGCTCGACATAGCCGGGCATGGCGCCGTCATCGGGCGCATAGCCCATGGTGGTGGTCAGCACCAGCGCGCGCACCCGCTCGGGGTGACGCAGGGCCAACTGCATGGCCACCCAGCCGCCGAGCGACTGCCCCTCGACGAAGGCACTTTCCAGCCCCAGCTGATCCATCACGTCGACCACCTGATCGACCAAGTTGGGGATGATCTCCGGGTCGTAACCCTCGGTCTGCGACTTGCCGTGCCAGAGAAAATCCAGGGCGACGACATGGAAATACTTGGCCAGCTCGGCGATGTTCAGCGCGTAGTTCTCCACATGGCCGCCGGTGCCATGCAGCAACAGCAGCGCCGGCCCGGAGCCGGCCTCGATGATGCGGGTACGGTACTTGCCTTGAAGCTGTCGTACCTGGCTGTGCAGCAGTTCGATCCAGTAGGGCGTCTGAGCGGCTGTGGTCACACGGTTTTCCTCGAATAGCGGCCAGGACCGCCCGTGCCGCATCCGCTGCGGGTGCGACCGGGCTTACGTAGCTGCGGGTTTAGGGTTTCTGTTCCTTGCTGGCGGAGATCGGCCCCTTGAGGGTGCCGTCTGATTTCTCCAGGCCGAAGGTCCATTCCGAGAAGATGTGGGCGACTGCGGCGAAGTCCTGTGCCTCCCACTCGGCGGTGACGATGTCCTCGTCGGCGGCGTACTCCCAGGAGCCGCCGAAGGGCGTCTGGAAATACCAAAAGCAGGCCGAGGAAATGGTATGGCGACCAGGACCGGCGAAGGTTTTCCAGCCCAGGGCGTCGAGGTGCTGACCACCACCGATCACCTCGTGGATATCGCGCACCTTGAAGGCCAGGTGATTGAAGCGGGTGCCCGGCACCCGCGCATTCATGAAGAACACATGGTGGTGGTTGCCGGCCGGCGAACAGCGCATGAAGATGCCGCGGTCGGCATAGCGGTCGGAGATGAGGAATCCCAGGCGCTCGATGTAGAACCGCGAGGCCTGGCCGGCATCGTCCACACCGATGGCGACATGGCTGATCTCACGCGGCTTGGCCACCTTGTAAGCCGGGGCACGGCGATTGATGCGGTCGGCGTTGCCCGGCGCGTTATAGCGGGTCACGTCGTAAGGCAAGGCCTTGCGCTGGGCGATGCGAAAAGCCAGGTTGATGCCCAGGTCATCGACGCTGTGCAAAACGCCCTCAGCATCGAATTCGGCGCGCCGATCCTTGCCCAGCTCGTCGGCCAGCGCCTGCAGCGTGGCCTGATCCTCGACGCCCCAGACCAGCTCGCACAAGCCGCTGCCGCCGCCGATGGGCGTACGCCGCGGATCAGCCGGATCGGCCGCGACCACCTCGACCTCCGAGCCGTCCACGGTACGGAACAGCTTGACCTCAGGGTTGGCGGCCGGCACGTAGGACAACCCCCAATCGGCGGCGAAGCGGCAGGCTTCGGCCAGGTCCTCGACGGCAAACTTGACGCACTCGACGCCGGTGAAGCGGAAACCCTTGTCCACTGCCATGATGATCCACCTATTCGTTCTTATTGCTCTTGGTCACTCGCGCGCCCGGTTAACGAGAGCCACCCCGCACGCCCATGCCCGGGGTCGCCTCCGGGCAACACCGGCACGCGTTTCATGGGGCGCCTCGCCCCTGTTGCGGTTCATCTTATGAAGGCCTCGCGCAGCGAGCCAGCGAGCTGCGGGCAAGGCAGATATCCATCCGGTGCAAGGCTCCAACCAAATGCGCCGGGCTATGCTGCGCACCTTTGCTCAGCCTGGAGAGGGCCATCATGCGAGCCTGGCCCGACGCCCTACGCGCGCTGCGTCATCGCAACTTCCGCCTGTACTTCGCCGCCCAGGGCATTTCCACCCTGGGGCTATGGGCCCAGCAGGTTGCCCAGGCCTGGCTGGTCTATCGGCTGAGCGATTCCGCCGCGCTGCTCGGCCTGGTCAGTTGCCTGGGGCTGCTGCCACAGCTGCTGATCGGCCCCCTGGTCGGCGCCTGGATCGACCGTCATGACAAGCGCCATCTGCTGATCGTCGTGGAGGCTCTGCTGTGCCTGCAGGCGGTGGCCTTGGCGGCGCTGACGGCATTCGCGCTGATCACCCCCCTGGCGCTGGTGCTGCTGGCGACCTTGTTCGGCGTACTGACCGCGCTCGATACGCCGCTGCGCCTGGCACTGGTCAGCGGCCTGGTCGATTCCCACGACGACCTGCCCAATGCCCTGGCGCTCAATGCCACGCTGTTCACCCTGGCACGCTTCCTCGGCCCGCTGCTGGCCGGGCTGCTGCTCGGCCTGGTCGGCGAAGCGCCGTGCTTCGCCTTCAATGCGCTGAGTTTCGTGCCGCTGCTGCTGGCCTTGCGACGCATCCGCATGGCGCCGACACTGCGCAGCCCGGGCTCGCTGCGCCACCTATTGGCCGAAGGTTTGAACTATGTACGGGGCGCGCCCGAGGCGCGTTCTCTGCTGCAGAGCGTGCTGATGGTCAACCTGTGCGCGAGCGGTTACGCGGTGCTGCTACCGGTATTGGCCCGCGATACCTTCGCCGGCGATGCCCTCACCCTAGGCTGGCTGTGGAGCGCCGCCGGATTCGGCGCTCTGCTCGCCAGCCTGCTGTTGGCGCGCCTGGGCGCTCTGGCCAACCTGCCCCGACTGATTCATCTGTGCGCGGCGCTTTGCATCGCCGCCCTGCTGCTCGCCGCCAGCGAACGGCTGTGGCTGACCTTGCCGGCCATGCTATTGCTCGGCTTCGCCATCGCCGGCAACAACCTGGGCAGCAACATCGTGCTGCAGAACAGCGCCCCGGAAGCGCTGCGCGGCCGGGTGGTCGCACTCTACAGCGCCACCCGCTTCGGTTTCGACGCCCTCGGCGGCCTGCTGGTCGGTTTTAGCGCCCAGCACCTGGGCGCCGCGCCGACGCTCGCCGGCGCGGCACTGCTGCTGGCGATCTATTGCGCCTACACGCGCTGGCGTCAATTCAGCCCAATCCCTCGGCAGTGAGCGCCGCACGCACAGACGGACGCTGACCGATCCGCTGGAAGAACGCCAACAAATGAGGCCAGCGGGCCAGATCGAGGCCGATGGGCGCTATCCAGCGCAATGCGGTGAACAGGTAACCGTCGGCCACGCTGAAGCGCTCACCGACCAGGTAATCACGATCCTGCAGGTGATCGTCCAGATGGGTCAGGCGCCGCTCCAGATTGACCCGCGCCGCGCGCTTCCAGTCGTCCTTGGCCATGGGGTTGAAGAAGGCGCCGCAGGACTTCTGTAGTTCGCTGCCGACGAAGTTCAGCCAACCCTGCAGGCGATAGCGTTCGAGGCTGCCGTTGGTCGGCGCCAGGTGTTTTTCCGGCACCAGATCGGCGATGTACTGGACGATGGCCGGCCCTTCGCTGAGCAGTTCACCGGAGTCCAACAGCAGTGCCGGCACATAGCCCTTGGGGTTGATCGCCAGGTAGTCGGCGCCACCGGCGGTACGTTTGCTCTGCAGATCCACGGCTTCGGTCGCGAAGCTCACACCAGCTTCGTACAGGGCGATATGCGGGCTGAGCGAACAGGCGCCGGCTTTGTAGAAGAGTTTCATCGAGGTGCTCCAGCTAGGCCGCGGCCACTTCAAGTGCCGCTGACGAATCGATCGGAAAACGCCAGGCAAAAGAAAGCCGAGGCCTGGGCCTCGGCTTGCAGCTGCAGCGGCTCAGGCCGCGGCGCCGCCACTCGGCTTACGTGGGCCGTTGAACGGCGCCCAATTCTCTTCGAGCATGTCCAGCAGGTAGGCCTGCGCGTTGTCGGCATGCAACGGGAGTTCGCGCGGCACCCAGTCGTCGTCGAACTTGTCCATGTCGGCGTCGTACTCGAAGCGGCAACCCAGCGGGCTGTCGAAGTACCAGAACCAGTTGGAACCGAAACCGTGACGGCCCGGCCCCCAGAAGCTGGAGTAACCCAGCTCGCGGAAACGGTGACCGGCCTGCATCACCTCGCTCGGCCCTCCCAGATGGAAGGCCATATGCTCGACGCCTTTGAGCTGCGGCGGGGTCTGGATGAGGAACATGGTGTGGTGTTCGTAGGTGCCTTTCGAACGCATGAACGGCCCGCCGCCGAGACGGTCGTTGACACGGAACTGTAAGCGCTCGACGTAGAATTTCTCGGCCGCAGCCACATCCGGCACGAACAGGGCGAAGTGCCCCAGGCTGCGCGGTGCCGGCAACGCATCGAGACCGTCGACCCCGAGTACATTGACCGCGCGTTGTAACGGCGCCCCGGGGGCGTTGATCTTCTCTACCGGCATCTCGATCTCGCGACGGCGAGTCAACTGGAACACCAGCGGAATGCCCATGTCGTCGAGCGACTCGATGGCGCCGTCGGCCAGGCGTTTGACTTCGCGATCCTTACCCAACTCGGCAGCGATCTCCTCCAGGCTCTGTGCATCGGCCACACCGTAGACGATCTTGCGTGCCTTGTTGGTCGGGCTGAGCGGCGGCGGCAGCGCAGGATCGTCGCTGGCGCAGATAATCACCCCGGTGCCGTCGCAGGTCTCGAACAACAGGCCGTCGCGCACCTGGCCGACCGCCTTGAGGCCGAAATCGGTCATGTACTTGGCCGCCACTTCGACGTCGTCGACGCCGAAGACCACGGCGTCCGGTCCGATAATATTCATGAATCTTTGCTCCGTTTCAGTGACTGCCGGGTTAGGAAGTAATGCTGACGTTCTCGCCGCGACGCAGCGCCGCCATGCGCTCGTTCAGCTCGCCATCGACGTAGTACAGTTCGGTGTAAAAGCCGATCTGCTCGCGGGTGTCCCAGTAGCTCCAGCGGCAGTTGCCGAACGGCCCCTGAAAGAAACCGGCCATGGCCTTCTCCAGGCCCTGCTCCTCGTAGTGATGCACCGCCTGCTCGTACTCCTCGGCGCTGGTCTGGCGAAAGCCAATGTGATGCGGACCATAGCCGCGGGTCTCGACCCAGTCCTGGTACAGGCTACGGCCGCCATCGTGGCGCGCCAACTCGATCAGGGTGTCGCCAGCGAAACCGTAGGCACAGCTGAACTGGAAATCACCAGGCCGGCCGCGGTACTCCTTCTCGGTCTGCGCCTTGGCCAGGTCGTAGGCGACGTTCCACACCTCGACGCCGTTGGTCTTCTTCCACATGTCCATCGCTGTCTCGAGATCCGGGACGACGAAGCAGATCTGGTCGAACTTGCGGCCGATCAGGTTCTTGGCAATCTCACTCATGGCTCGCTCCTTTTCTATTCCTGCACGACACGCAGGCTGATGGCTCCGGCCGGGCAGTCGCGCACCACTTGCTCGATCTCGTCCTTGCGCGAGATATCGACGAAGCGCAGCTTCAGATGGGCAATGTTGGCCGCCGAATCCAGCTCGAACACGTCGTCGGAGCCCAGACACAGGCCGTAGCCCTGGCACTTCTGGGTATCCAGGATCACTTCCACTTTTTCGCTAGCCATAACTCGTCTCTCTTGCTCTGGTGTTACAGGAAAACGCCGAGATTGGGCGTGTGCAGCACCGTCTCGGTAATCAGCGCCTTGCGCTTGAGCAACTTAACGCCGGCGTCGGTGACGCGCAGCAAGTCGTGCCGGCGCACCGGAATCACATCACCGAGATCGTCGTGACCGCGCTGGCGATAGAGGATCATGGCGCTGATCACCGAGATCACATCGGCGCGCTCGGTCGCCTCCACCAGAACGCTACCCACCACGCGCAGGGTGCGCGAGGGAGGCACCTCGGCCCAGGCGTGGTCGCTCTCCAGGCGGGCGATGCGTGTCTGGATATGCGCCTTGCAGTCCTTGATGCGGAACGCACCTTCGGGGAACTCGTCGGCATAGGTACGCATGGCGATGCGGATCGGCACGTCGTAGTCGATCTCGTCGTCGAGCAGGGCGAACCAGTCGCGGAAGCGTCGTTCGTCGAGAATCAGCGCCTCGCGGGCGAGAAAGTCGCTGGCGATTTCACGCAGCTCGTGCAGGTTGCTCATCACTCACACTCCCCTTCACCCAGGCACTTGTCGGCATTCGAACGGGCGGCGCTCTTGCCTTCGGTCATTTCCTTCGCCCAGCGGCGCCAGAAACGCTCCTGGCTGTACTCGCCGTAAACCGAACGGTGGAATTCGCCCGGCCCTTTCCAGTCCGGATCGGGCCCGCTGCGCTTTTGCTGGTAATTCAGGCGCACGCTTTTACTGCGCGCCCAGGGGCTGGAGGCCACCTTGGCGATGCCTTCCCAGACTGCGGTGTCGTCCTGCTCGAAGATACCGCCGGAACCGAAGCCGAACTGCCCGGCCATATAGGCGCGCGCCTGGAAGTCCTCGGGCAGGCAGGCGTACTCCAGTTCGTAGTTCCACAGCTCCATCACCCCCGGCGCCACCGGCTGCCACATGCGGATGCTGGTGAAAGGGATTGGCATCTGCCCCGGTACGTCAGGCTGCGGGAAGCGCAGGAAGCTGAAGTTGGGGAAGATCGTGCCGATGGTCGGCGGCACGGTGCGAAGCATCTCCAGCTGCACCTCGTCGAGCTTGGACAGGTCGAACTGAGCGCGCTGCTCCTCGGTATAGCCCCACATGTCGAACATCGGCGCGATCAGCTCAGGCAGTGCGTGGCCGATGAAGCTGTTGCCATTGCCGAAGTCGTAACCGCTGGCCATGCTGCTGACCTGGTTGACGCCGGGGATGAACTCCGACAAGGCCGCCGACAGGTGCGCGGTGCTGACGTGGTAGGCGTCGCCGCTGAAGTTCTCTGCGCCGCTCTTCCAGTCGGCCTTGACCACGAAGCGTTCCGGCTCCTTGATCACCTTCATGCCGTCCGGGTGCAGGCCGAAGATGGCGTCCATCATCCAGGCCGCCCCGCCCAGGTATTCGCGCAGCGGTGGCACGTCCTCGCTCAGCGAGGCGAAGACGAAACCGTGGATGGCCTCGACCTTGGCGGCCTTGAGCAGGCCCCACTCCTTCTTGTCCAGCGGGCCGCCGTAGGCATCCTTCAGGTGGGGGGCACCGGCCCAGTCGCCGTTGTTGCGATAGACCCAACCGTGGTAGGGGCACTTGAAGTGCTTGACGTTGCCTTTGTCCTGATGACACAGCTCGGTGCCGCGGTGGCGGCAGTGGTTGAGCATGACATTGATCTGGTCGTCGTCGTCGCGGGTGACGATGACCTTGTCGATACCCAGGCGACGCAGCACATAGTCGCCCTTGTTGGGAATCTCCGAGGTGTGGACGACGAAGATCCAGTTGCGCGCGAAGATGCGCTCCATTTCGGCACGAAACACCTTGTCGTCGCGGAACACCTCCACCGGCAGCAGGCCTTCGTCCATGCCCTGCTCGACGCGCTGACAGAGCTCGTCGAGGTACTGATCCGGGTTACCGGGATAGATCAGATCGTAGTTGATCACGGCTTGCTCTCCTCACTACTTGTTCTTGTTCGTTTCGAGCCACGGAGTCGGCCGGCTAGCGGCTGGCCTTCTCCAGCAGCGTGACGTCCACATCGAGACGGGCGCAGGGTTGTTGTTTCGCCGCTACGCCACGCGGCTGCAGCAGGAAGGCCGCGAGCGCCGGCACCAGTACCAGGGCACCAAGCATGTTCCACAGGAACATGAAGGCCAGCAGCGCGCCCATGTCGGCCTGGAACTTGATCGGGCTGGCCAACCAGGTGGCCACGCCGACGGACAGGGTGATGCCGGTCAGCATCACCACCTTGCCGGTGAAGATCAGCGAGCGGTAGTAAGCCAGTGACAGGGGCTGCCCAGCCTTCAGCTGTGTCAGCAGCACCGACAGGATGTACAGCGCGTAGTCGACGCCGATGCCTACGCCCAGGGCGATCACCGGCAGAGTCGCCACCTTCACGCCCATGCCCAGGCCGACCATCAGCGCCTCGGCGAGAATCGAGGTAAGCATCAGCGGCAGCAGGGCCACCACCACCACTCGCCAGGAACGGAAGGCGATCAATGTCAGAAGCGCGACTATCGCATAGACCAGGTAGGTCATCTGCCGCCAGGCGTCGCCTACCACACTATTGGTCGCCGCCTCGATACCAGCCGTTCCGGCAGCCAGGAGAAACTGCACCTGGTCGTCGTCGTTGGCCATGGCGAAGCGCTCGACATGCTCGGTCACTCGCGCCAGGGTCGCGGCCTTGTGGTCGGTCAGGAACACATACAGGGTCAGCAGAGAACAACTGTCGTCGTACAGGCCACGCGGCGCGCTGGCAGTGATGGCGTTGAGCATCGACTGGTTGGGCACGAAGTCGTACCACTTAGGATTGCCCTCGTTAAGGGCCGCGCTCATGCGCCGGCTGAGCAAGGCCAGGGTCTCGGTGCTTTCCACCCCGTCGAGTTGGCGCAGCTGCCACTCCAGGGCATCGACCTTGTTCAAGGTAGTGGCGGCCGAGCAATAGCCCTGCGGGGTCTTCACCATCACCGCGAGCACGTCGCTGGAAGCGCCGTAGTTAGCATTGAGGAAAGCCACGTCAAGGTTGTAACGGCTGTCCTGACGCAGCTCCGGGGCGCCCGGATCGAGGTCGCCGATCTGGATCTGCTTGGACACCAGCAAGCCGCCAGCCGCCAGAAATAGAGCGCAGCCAATGGCGCCGGCCGCCCAGGCCCGAGAGGTGAAGCGGTCGAGCAGGCGCCAAAGCGGATGACGCAGCGTTCCCTGCTGCTCGGCCTGTTCGGCACGCAGGCTGCGTTGCGCCGCACGCGGGCAGACGCCCAGGTAGCTGAGCACCAGCGGCAGCAGAATCAGATTGGTGAAGATCAAAATGCCGACGCCGATGGAGGCGGCCAGGGCCAGTTCGCGGATCGCCTGGATGTCGATCACCAGCAGCACGGCAAAACCAACTGTATCGGTCACCAGCGCCGCCAGGCCGGGGCGGAACAGGCGGCGGAAGGTCTGCTGCGCGGCCATTTGCTTGTCCACACCACGCCCGATGGACTGGAGGGTGCCATTCATCAGTTGCGAGCCGTGGCTCATGCCGATGGCGAACACCAGGAACGGCACCAGAATCGAGTAGGGGTCCAGCGCATAGCCCATAGTCGGCAGCACGCCCAGCTGCCAAACCACGGCGACCAGCGACACTGTCACCACCACCGCGGTGGAACGCCAGCAGCGGGTGAACCAGTAGAGCACCGCTGCGCCCAGACAGATGCTGATGGCGAAGAACAACAGCACGCTGCGCACCCCGTCGATCAGATCGCCCACCAGCTTAGCGAAGCCGGTGATGTGCATGCTGTAACCGCGCGCCTCGTATTTCTCGCGCATCTGCTCCAGGGTTTCGGCCAGGGCCGCGTAATCCACCGCACGCCCTTCGGCATCCGTCGCCAGCAGCGGCACGAATAGCACCGTGGAACCAAAATCAGTGGCCACCAGGCGACCGATCTCGCCGGAGCGCGCCAGGTTGGCGGCGAGCTGCTGCAGGCTTTGTGCCGAACCGTCGTAGGCCTCCGGAATCACCGGGCCGCCCTCCAGGCCCTCCACGGTAACGCCGGCCCAGCGAGTCGAAGGCGACCACAACGACTTCAGCTGCATGCGGTTGACGCCCGGCAGCAGGAAGATTTCGTCGTGCAACTCGCGCAGGGTCTCCATATAGCGCTGGTCGTAGATGCTGCCCTGCGGGTTGGCCAGGGCAATGCGCACAGCATTGCCGAGGCCTACAAGATCGTTCTGGTGGTCGGTGAAGTTGCGGATGTATTCGTGCCCTTGCGGGATCATCTTCTCGAAGCTGGCCGATAGCTGCAGATGGCGCAGCTGGCTGGCGAAAAACAGAGTTAGCAGGCCGCACAGCAGCAGCACCAGCAGGCGACGACTGAAGATCACCCGTTCCACCAGAGAGCCGGCACTCGGATCGAAATCGTTCTGCGGCTTGCAGCCGTTCGGCAGGACATTCAGGTTCATGGCCGGATCTCCTGCTCAGCGGTGTTTAGGGTGAGCACACCGCCCAGGCCGCTGAGCAGCACGAAGCGCTGCGCATCCAGGGACAGAATGGCGTTGAGCGGCGGCAACGGCTGACTGCTGCGTCGCACAGGCTTACCCTGCTGCCAGCCGAACACCTGCCCGGCCTGATCGACCAGATAGAGGGCGCCGTCGGCGGCCTGAGTCGAGGCGGTAAAGGAGGCGCCGTTGCCGCTATCCAGGCGCTGCCAGCTCTGGCCGCCATCACGGCTGTACAGCAAGCTGCCCTTGAGACCGGCAACCACCATCCGCTCGCCCAGCAACTCGGCGGTGAACAGGCTGCCGGCATATGGCAGTTCGACACGCGAGAAGCGTCCGCCGGCATCCTCGGAACGCAGCAGGATGCCGCGCTCACCGGCGACCAGCAGGTGCTCGCCGTTTCGCCGCACGGCGTAAAGATGATACCCGGAGGGGTTTTCCAGGCGGCTCATCCAGGAACTCCAGCTCTGGCCAAAATCCTCGGAGGCGAACGCCATGCCGTAGGCACCAACCACCAGCAGACGGCCCTGCTCGTCCAGATCCAGGTCGAGCAGCGGCTTGTCCGGGCCCTCCTCCACCAGCAACTGGGCGTTGCCCAGCAGATTGGCGTCGACAGTCTGCTCGGCATCGGCCAAGGCCAGTTCGGCAGCGCGGCGACCATCCAGGCGTAGCGTCCAGCTTTCGCCGCCATCCTCGCTGGTTAGCACCACACCGCCGTGACCAATCGCGGCCCCGCGCGCACCGACAAAGCGTACGGCAGTCAGGGTCACGCTGACGGGCACCTGGGCCTGTCGCCAGTGCGCCCCGGCATCGTCCGACAACAGCACCAGACCGCGCTCGCCTACCGCGACCAGACGCTGCTCGCCGCTGCGTGCGATCCCCAGCAGTACGGCCCGCGCCAGTTCAGCTTGAGTGGCCGTCAGCGCCGGCCTGGCCAGTGCCTCACCCACGTCGGCGGCCGGTAGCGCCGCCATCGTCACACTCGACATGACCCCCAGCAGGGAGCCCAGTACGCCGTGACGCAGTCTTTGCGTATTCCAGCTCATGAAACCAGCCTCACGATTTTATTGTTGTTCTCAGGCCGGTCTCGCCGGCCACCTTGGCAGTGAGTGTATGGAGAGCCCGAATGCCCCAGCTAGACGCCAGGGTCTAATTCAGATATCTACAAAATGCAGGGCCAGCCTGGCCGCCATAATGAAAAAAGGGGCCTGACGGCCCCTTCTCGTTACACTTTTGCATCGCTAGCTAGTCAGCGCACGCTGCTTCCGGCCAGGCCGTCAGGCGAAAACACCTTCTCGTTGCCTGGTTCCTTGAGCACGTAGTGCTTGGGCTTGCTGTTGTTCAGCTGGGCCATGAAGGCGGTGTTGGCCAACAGGTCGTTGTAGCCGAAGCTGGAGATGGCCGTACCGGGCAGCTCCGGCACCACCATCAGCTGCGACCAGAGGGTACGCCAGAGCTGACCCTTGGCATCCCAGCGGTCGGCCAGTACACACACCCAGGTATCCTCGTCGCAGTAGTATCGGCTCTTCGAGGCCTGGTGACGTTGATCTGCGCGCACATTGGCTTCCACTACCCAGACCCGGTGCTTCTCCCAGCGCACATAATCCGGATTGAGGATATGCCCCTTGATCACCTCGGTGTCCTTGCTCGGCTGCAGCAGGCGGTTGGCATTGTAGGGGATGAACATTTCCTGCTTGCCGATCAGCGTCCAGTCGAAGCGGTCCAGGCGACCGGTCCAGGTATACATCTCATCGAAGGTCATCACCCCAGCCGCGGCCGGCGTCGGCGTGTCGCAGCAGGCATTGGGCAGTTTGCGCACGCGGCGCTGGCCTTTGAGGTAAACCCAGGTCTGTAGCTTGTTCTGATCCAGGTACTCATGGGCCAGCAGCGCCTCACCCGCGCGCAGGGGCGGTCCTTCGTTGCGAATCGCCACCTGCCAGAACGGCCGGCCTTCGCCCTCGAACTGCTCCAGGTTGCTGTTCTCGATGTAGTACGGCAGCTGTTCGTTGACCACCGCATCGGTGACCAAAACCGCACGACCGTCGGCGAGGATCTGGTACCAGTTGTTGAAATGCTCGAATCGCGCGCCGCGCCAGCGCAGTACGTGGTTCCAGATCACCTCCTCGGCACTCTGCGGCAGCGGATAGGGAATGCCGCCGTAGACACCCTTGGGTACTCCGTCATCGAGGGTGCCACGGGTCGCGTTGGCCAGGGTATTGTCGTACACCCACTGCGGCGCAGCGGCCGTACGATGACTGGGGTAAACGTCGAGACGGAAGTCCGGGTACTTCTTCAGCATCGCTTGTACCCCCTCGGTGAGGTGCTCGGCGTGCTCGCCCATGTTCTGCGCGGTGATGGTAAACAGCGGTTTCTCGTCCTTAAACGGATCGCCGCGACGACCACCGGGAACATCGCCCGCGGTCGCGCTGGTCAGTCCACCGGTCCAGGCGGGGATGCTGCCATCGGCGTTGCCGGACTTCTCGGCACCGAAGGGGGTCAGCTCACCGTTCTGCAGGCGCTGAGCCTGATTTTCCGGTACCGCGGCGTGGCTTGGCAACGCGATGGCGCAGACCAGCAGCGTCAGTCTCTGGCCCATGGCAAGAAGCTTGTTCATGATGAATTCCTCTTTCTTGTTGTCAGTCGACGGATCAGAAGCTGCGGCGCACGGTGAAGGCGACGAAGTCGCGGTCATGGCGTGCCTGCTGGTAGCTGTACGAATTGCTGTCGTCCAGGAAACTGCCAGACGGCCCGAAGAAGCGCGTGTAGGCCAGGTTCATGTCCCAGGCGTTCATGTACAGGCCGCTAATGCCGATGGTGAAATCGCCACCGTTCTCCGGCGGAACCGCCGCAGGACCAAGCGGATTGCGCGAGCCGTCGGGCGTGAAACCGACGCCGACTGGCAGACTGATGTCCCAGCCAACCAGGGCCTGGCGATACACGGGCTCGAACACCGCACGCATTGACCAGGAGTCGCGGGTGATGTTGGGATCGAGTGCCGCATCCTGGCCGGGAGCCGGCGCATCGCAGTTCTGCTTGCACTTGAGCAAACGGGTCCAGGCCACTTCGGCGACCAGGCTGGCCTCGTTCCACAGCGGCGTGCGCGGCACCGTCCAGATACTCGACACGTTGATGTGTGCGGTATCGCCCACCGCATAGGCCGGCCGGTCGCGGTTGTCGGCGGGTGCCGGTACGCCAGGGAACGGCAGCCCCGATGCATCGGCGGCATGGGTGGTGGCCAGCGACTGGTCCTTGCGGATAGACGCCTCCATAGCCAGGTTCAGCTCGCCGAAGCTGCGACTGACGCTGAAGCCATAGAGCTTGGTATCCTCGTGGTAAGCCAGGTAGTAGCTGGTCGGCAGCACCGGGCCGGGAAAGCCGAACGGCGTGCCTAGGCGCGTGACGATCTGCGGGTCCTTGTCGTGGAAACGCAAGGCGTAGAAGCCCAAGTCGTATTCGCCGACTTGCCAGCGCAGCTGCAGACCGAACTGCCTGGAGTCGCTGGCGTCCATGTCCGACTCGCGCAATGCGGAAAGCCCACTGACCGGGTCCAGCACCAGGCGCTCGGCGCCGGCGCCGACGATGTCGGACACCGACAGGTAGCTACCCGATGCCGGCAGACGGTTGTGCACGTAGCGGAATTGGTAGTAGGCGCCGAGAGTCAGGCTGTTGCTCAGTTGCCACTGGGCGGAAAGCTGCGGTACCGGCAGCACGAACTCCTTGGCCTCGGCGGTCGGGTCGTCGAGCAGGCGGGTGATGTCGAACGGGCTCTGCGCGCCGGCTACCGCGTTGTTGGCGAAGAACAGGCTTTCGCCCCAGACCAGCGAATGCTGGCCGAGACGCCCGGAAAGCTCGGTGTCGCCCAGCTGCATGCGGCCGAAGACGAAGGCGTCGCGCAATTCGATCTGACGCCCGTGCTGGTCGCGGGTCGAATCGGTGAACTCGTCATGTGCGCTGGACAGCTGGCTAGGAAAAGCGCCGCCAGCAAAGCCGGGGTTGTCGTTGTCGCGGTTGTAGACACTGTCGTACCAACCCACTGCGCTAACCCGCGCACCGAAGCCGAGCGGGTGGACGACATCCAGCTCGCTGAACAGCTCGCCCCGGTTGGAAACCAGGCCGGTACTGAAGTTGCGGTTGCCGTCGTCCAGGTTCGGGCTGGACAGCAGTTCACCTTCGCGCTCCTTGACCCGGAACACGGCCGAGTAGCGCAGGGAATTGGTCCAGTCGACCTTGAGGCCGTCTTCCGACTGCCAACTGAAGGCCGCCCAGCTCTGCGAGGGTGACAGCGCGCCGAATACCAGGACAGTGCCCAGGGCCGCTGGCAGACATATGCTCTTTTTCTCGTGCGATTGCATGGCTGTACCTGCTTTTATGATTGTTGTGGGGCCACGTAGTGGTGAATCGACCCGCCTCGCGGCGGGCCTGGTGTACTGGGCGTTACATCGGGGCGACCCCGTCCCAGCACAGGTACTTGATCTCGAGGAACTCATCGATGCCGTAATGCGAGCCCTCGCGACCCAGACCGCTCTGCTTGATTCCGCCGAAAGGCGCGACCTCGCTGGAAATCAGGCCGGTATTGATACCGACCATGCCCGCCTCCAGCGCCTCGGCCGTGCGCCAGATACGCGCCGCATCCTTGCTGAACAGGTAGGCCGCCAGGCCGAACTGGGTGTCGTTGGCCATGGCGATGGCCTCAGCCTCATCGCGGAAACGCAGCAGTGGCAGCACCGGGCCGAACGTCTCCTCGCGGGCGATGGTCATGTCGAGCGTCGCCCCTGCCACCACGGTCGGCTCGAAGAAAGCACCGCCCAGGGCATGCCGCCGACCACCGGCGAAGATCTGAGCACCGCCGGCAATGGCATTGCGCAGATGCTCCTCGACCTTGGCCACGGCGGCTTCGTCGATCATCGGGCCGATCTGCACTCCATCCTCCAGACCGTTGCCGACCTTCAGCGCAGCGGTGCGTTCGGCCAGGCGCGCGGCCAGACGGTCGTAGATACCGTCCTGGATCAGCACTCGATTGGCGGCGATACACGACTGCCCGGTGTTGCGGAACTTGGCGTTAAGAATGCCCTCCAACGCCAGATCCAGATCAGCATCGTCGAAGACAATCAACGGCGCATTGCCGCCAAGCTCCATCGAGCACTTCTTGATGGTCTCGGCAGATTGCGCCAGCAGGACCCGGCCGACTTCGGTGGAGCCGGTGAAGGTGATCTTGCGCACCAGCTCGTGGCCGGTCAGCACGTTGCCCAGCGGACGTGTGGCGTTGCCGGTCAACACGCTGAACACTCCGGCCGGCACGCCGGCGCGATGCGCCAGCTCGGCCAGCGCCAGAGCGGTCAACGGTGTCTGGCTGGCCGGTTTCACCACCATCGAGCAACCGGCGGCCAGAGCCGGACCGGCCTTGCGGGTGATCATCGCCGCCGGGAAGTTCCACGGCGTGATGGCCGCGCATACGCCCACTGGCTGCTTCAGCGCGACGATGCGCTGGCTGTCCTTAGGCGCGGGAATCACGTCGCCGCGCACGCGCTTGGCCTCCTCGGCGAACCATTGCAGGAAGGAGGCGGCGTAGTCGATCTCGCCACGCGCCTCGGCCAACGGCTTGCCCTCCTCCAGGGTGATCAGGGTGGCCAGGTCCTCCTTGTGCTCGATCACCAGCTGATACCAGCGGTTGACCACCTCGGCGCGCTGCTTGGCGGTGACCTTGCTCCAGCGCAGGAAAGCAGCATGCGCCGTCTCGATGGCGCGCTTGGTCTCGGCCTCACGGCACACCGGCAGCTCGGCCAGCACCTCGCCATTGGCCGGGTTGCGCAGGGTGTAGGTGCCGTGCGGGGTCTGCGTTAGCCACTGGCCGTTGATATACGCGGCCTGGCGCAGCAGCGATTGGTCTTTCAGCAGTTCTAGGCTCATCGCTCGGCCCTCAGCACGGGAAGCGGCCAAGCAGGAACTGACTGTCGTCGTCCGAGGTGCACTCGAGCTTCGACGCCACCAGCCCCTGGCGCAGGACCTTCATCAGGCGGTCGGGAATCCGCGCCGCTGGCGCACGCAGCGGGCCACCGTTGAAGCCGGCGAGCCAATCCATGTACTTCCAGTGAGTACGATTGATGTAGTTGGAACCCGGCATATAGGCACCGGTAGCCGCACCCACGGCGCCGCGCGCCGGTTGGATCTGCCAGTAGCGCTGCATGGCCTCTTCCCACTTGCCGCTGCGCGCCAGCTCGAAGGTCTTGGGGAAATGGTCGCCCATCCACTGGGTATAACTGGTGCCAGAGAACTGCAGATCCATGAATTTCATCAGCGGGATGATGTCGCTCTCAATCGGGCAGCTGATGATGGTTTCCGCACCGAAGCGGTGGTAGGTCTCGATCAGCCCGGCGACATGCGGGAAACCCTGCTCGGCCTTGATCGCCACGATGTTCGGGCAATCGTCGAGCAGACGGCGGATCAGCTCCGGCGACATGCCCTGCGGGTGTACGCGCTCGAAGCCCCACAGCGGGATGGGGAACAGCATCACGGCCAGCTCGGTGGCATCGCAGAAGGCGCGGGTGTAGTCGTAGATATCCTGTTCGCTGGTCGGCCAGAAATTCGACGGATAAGACAGCAGGGCAATATCGGCGCCGGCCTTCTCGGCCAGCTTCACCGCGTCGATATTCTCGGCGAGGGTGCCGAAACCCGCGTGGTAGAACAGACCGAGCTTGTCGCCGGCAGTGTCTTTGGCCCAGGCGGTGAACTGCGCGTTTTCCTCCGGGGTGATGGCCACCTCGGTGCACAGCAGGGTGTAGCTATAACCGAGACCGACGATCTTCTCGATATCGTGGCGGATGCCGCGCTCGTTCAGACGCTTGAGGTCGGCGCTGTAGCTGGGGATGGTCACCCCCGAGCAGCCCACCAGCATTTCTTTGGCCCAGGCACGGGCGTCCTGGCGTTTGTAGTTGGCCATTCTTGTCGTTCTCCTAGTTCAGCGGTCGATCGTCACGACGCCCGCGGGAATGAGTTGGTAGCGATTGCCGGACAGCGCCTCACGCAGCAGCATCTCGGCGGTCACCACGTCCTGCAGGGCGGTGCCAACCGACTTGTAAATGACGATGTCGGAGGGGTTGCGGCGACCCGAAACCTGACCGGAGACGACCTGGTCGAGGCCCACCATCTTGCCCGCCACGTCCACGCCGTCGCGCGTGGCGACCAACGCATCACCAGTCTCGTGCAGCACTTCCTCGGGCATGTCGGCGACGATCAGGTCGGCGCGAGCCATGGCCGCCGAGTCGACTTCGCGCTGCTCGGGCAGGGTCGAACCAATGGAGAGCACGATCATCCCCGGCCGCAGCCACTCGCCCAGCAGCACCGGAGACTCGTCGCGGCTGCGCGCAGCACACATCACCACATCGACGTCGCGGATCGCCGCCTGCGGGCTGTCTGCCGCCTCGATGGCCAGGCCGTTTTCGTCGCGAAAGTTCGCGGCAAACTTCTCACGGCTGCTCGGCGTCGGACTGAAGACCCGCGCCAGCGACACTTCGCGCACGGCTAGCAGGGCACTGAGCATGTTGCGTGCTACCGACCCCGAACCGATGATGCCGACCCGCAACACCCCATCCGGCTTCACCGCATTGACCGCCACCACGGCGGTCGCCGCGGTACGCAGGTCGGTGATGCGATTGCCGTCGACCAGCGCGGCCAGTTCCATGGTTTCCTGTTTGAACAGGGAAATCAGGTAGCTGGCACGCTTGATCTTTGGAGAGGCGGCGATCAGCTTGCAGCCCATGTACTCGCCCGACGGCGATACTGCGCACAGGCTTCGCAGCCAGAAACCGTCCCCCCGGGCCATAGTGCGCGGCGGCACCATGGCGGGGTTGATGGGCTTGGCGTAAGCGTCGGCCAACGCCGCCACGACCTTAGGCCACTCGGCCAGGGCAGCGACGTCCGCATCCCTGATGAAGGGGGTGGAAACCTCGACCTTGTCGAGATTGAGTGATATTGCAACGTCCATAGAATCCTCCTGAACCATGGGCCGGAGTCTATGAACGCTACTGGGTGTGAGCTACGTGAGTGGGCCTAATTCAGATATCTAGAAAATGAGAGGCGACTCACAGGTTCTACGCCACAGCAAGTTGCCTCAGTTGGTGTTGAAACCCACCATCTCCCCATGGAGCGTAATCATGGAGACAGAAATGGATACTTCTTCGCGTACGACCGAGGTTCTCGATACCGACTCTGATCAGTCCCTCCCATTGCCGGGCACGGAAGCCTACGAGTCGCTTCCGCAGTTTCCAAAGGGCAGCCCCCTGCCCTTCAGACGCACAATTCGCAAGCATGAGCTGAGACAGATAGTCCCCCTGGCTGAATCAACGATCTACGAAATGGAGCGCCGTGGCGAGTTCCCCCGGCGCTTCAACCTGACACCACGTTGCGTGGTCTGGGACCTGGCCGAGGTAGAGGCCTGGATCGAGGAGCGCAAACGGGCACCTCGGGTCAATATCAGCAAGCCGGATGTTTACCTCAGGAAAACCCGCCCTGTCCGGGCGGGCTCAAACCAAGCATGAAGTCGGCGCCGGCC
This sequence comes from Pseudomonas lalucatii, assembly GCF_018398425.1. Classification (NCBI taxonomy): domain Bacteria; kingdom Pseudomonadati; phylum Pseudomonadota; class Gammaproteobacteria; order Pseudomonadales; family Pseudomonadaceae; genus Pseudomonas; species Pseudomonas lalucatii. The sequence goes on from NZ_JADPMV010000002.1 coordinate 777,702, forward strand.
TCATCCGACAAGGGCCTGCAGTTCCTTGGAGGTGGGGCGCGTTAGCCGCCGCTCTTCCTTCGCTAGATTGACCTGTAGGGCCACCTGAGCCACGTCCAAGACACCGCCAGGCAGCAAATAGCTGCCTTTGGACTGCAGCCAGGTCAGCACGTCCGCCAGGTGCCAGATCGACGCGCTACCCTCATGTACTGGTGTAGGGAAGCTGCTCGGATAAGCCAACATCAGCTTGCGCATGTTCTGGCGCGACACGCCGACGATCTCCGCCACATCGGTTAGTCCGACCAGGTCCGGTGCCACCTCGATCAGCCTGGCCGACGGTACGGCACTGCGCACGTCGGCCAGTGCGCTGCGCACAGCCGCTTCAGCGTTCTCCGCTTCACGGGTGAACTCCAGCGCCAGACGACCTGGCTGGCCAATGCCGATCAGGGCATCGTCGCATCCGGCCTCACCGAGGCGCTCGACCAATGCTTCCAGGTCACGGTCATCGTCGGCCAGTTGGTATTTCAGAGTGAAGGTGTATTCCATAGCGCTACTCCTCTGCGCCCTCAGCGGTCTGCCGCTGCTTACGGTGCGTGGTGCAGTTGTCGACGACGCGCCGAAGGGCACGCGCATGGTTGCCTGGGTTCTTCGGTGTACTCCACACGCTGGTGATGCAGAATTCGCCGCAGCGACACTCTTCATCGTTGTAGGGGCAGTAGATTCGCCCCCAAGCATGGCTACCACCCAGCTCTATGCGCCAGCCCTGCTCTTCGGCATGCCTGAGTGCTTCTTCGACCTCTTTCTTCGAGTGAGAAGGACGGGTCATCAGTGATCTCCAGTATTCGCATGACCGGCAAGGTTGTCAACTGACAACCTTGCACTTTCCTTAAACCGTGGCACTCAACACCGGCACTACAACGCTGTCCGGCAGCAGTTGGGGAACATGAGTGCGGCCATCGATCCAGGCGTCGATCATGTCCGCCCACTCCTGCAGCATGTGCCGGCGCTGCTCCGCGTACTCGGCCTTGTTGTAGACCGAGCGAGAGGAGCGACCATCTTCGTGAGCCAGGCATTTCTCGATCCAGTCGCCGTTGAAGCCCACCTCGTTGAGCAGCGTGGAACCAGTCCTGCGCAGGTCGTGGACCGTGAACGGCTCCAACGGCAGGCCTGCTTCCTTCGCACGGGAGGCGATAAGCTGGGTGATGCGGTTCAGGGTGGCGTGCGACATGCAGCGGTAGATGTCATAGCGCGAGGGCAACACATAGCGGGAACCAGCCGCACAGGTGTGCAGCGCCACGAAGATGTCCAAGGCCTGGCGCGACAGGTAGACAACGTGCGGGTTACGCCCCTTCATCCGTTCCTTGGAGATCGTCCAGGTGGCGTTCTCGAAGTCCACCTCGTCCCAGGTTGCCTCGATCAGCTCACTCTTGCGTACCAACGTCAGCAGCACCAGCCGCAAGGCCAGTTTGATCGTGGGATAAGCAGCGATGGACTCCAGTTGATGGAAGGCCAGCCGAATTTCGGTCGGGCTCAGTGCCCGATCCTTCGGCACGAAAGTGGCGATGGAAGACGATTTAACGTCGTCAGCCGGATTCTCGACCTTCTCGCCATGCAGGATCGCGAACGCATAGACCTGTTTCACGATGTCGCGAATATGGACCGCAGTTGCCGGCGCCCCTCGAGCCTTTACCTTGGCGCACAGGGCTCGCAGATCGTCAGGGGTGATTTCGGTCAGCAGCCGATTTTCGAAGACCGGCAGGATGTCGCGGTCGATGATGCTTTTACGCATCGCACGCGTGCTGTCGGCCATGCGCGCACCGGCCAACCACTTCGTCAGCGTTTCACCGAAATTCTTGGCAGCGTTCAGGCGCCGCTTCGCGCGCTGCTTCTCCAGGGAGGGAGACTTGCCCAGGGCGACCATACGCTTGGCATCGAGCAGCTTCTCGCGAGCCATGGCCAGGGAAATGCCAGTTGGCCCATAGCGCCCGATGGTCAGCGTTTCTCGGCGTCCATTGAGACGGTAGTCGTAGCGAAAGGTGACGGTACCGGTAGGCGATACCGTCACGTACATACCATCGCGGTCGGAAGCCTTGTACAGCTTGGACTTGGGCTTGAGATTGCGCAGTTTGGTATCAGTAAGCATCGAGGTTTTTACTCCTGTTCATGACGGCTTTTACCGTCAAGGGTCAGGAGACCTGTTGATGCCGGGAAAGCCGCACGGGGCAAGCTTTCCCAAGGAGCGATTTACCGTCAAAGACCGGTTTTGACCGGATAGTAAACAGAACGGTCTCAATCCGACCGCTGTTTACTACCGTCACCGCTACCGCCAATCCGTTCTGCTAATCGGCGATAGGCCTCGATAACCATTGCAACGAATTTTCTTTTAAATCAACACGTTGCAATTGGCTATCGATACAACTCAATGAGCCCAGAAGGACCCTACATCACTCCCACTCGATGGTGGCAGGCGGCTTGCTCGACACGTCGTAGGTCACGCGGGAGATGCCTTCGATCTCGTTGATGATGCGGTTGCTGACCTTCTCCAGCAGCTCGTAGGGCAGGTGCGCCCAGCGCGCGGTCATGAAGTCGATGGTCTCCACCGCGCGCAGGGCCACGACCCAGGCGTAACGGCGGCCGTCGCCGACCACGCCGACCGACTTGACCGGCTGGAACACCACGAAGGCCTGGCTGGTCTTGTGGTACCAGTCGAAGTTGCGCAGCTCCTCGATGAAGATGTGGTCGGCGCGACGCAGCAGGTCGGCGTACTCCTTCTTCACCTCACCGAGGATGCGCACGCCCAGGCCCGGGCCCGGGAAGGGGTGGCGATAGACCATGTCGTAGGGCAGACCCAGCTCCAGGCCGATCTTGCGCACCTCGTCCTTGAACAGCTCGCGCAGCGGCTCGACCAGCTTGAGGTTCATCTCCTCCGGCAGGCCACCGACGTTGTGGTGCGACTTGATCACGTGGGCCTTGCCGGTCTTGGCGCCGGCCGACTCGATCACGTCCGGGTAGATGGTGCCCTGGGCGAGGAACTTGATGTCGTGCAGCTTGCTGGCCTCGGCATCGAACACGTCGATGAAGGTACGGCCGATGATCTTGCGCTTCTTCTCCGGATCGGCTTCGCCGGCCAGGTTGCCGAGGAACTGCGCCTCGGCATTGGCGCGGATCACCTTGACCCCCATGTTCTCGGCGAACATGGCCATCACCTGCTCGCCCTCGTGCAGGCGCAGCAGGCCGTTGTCGACGAACACGCAGGTCAGCTGCTCACCGATGGCGCGATGCAGCAGAGCCGCGACCACCGAGGAATCGACGCCGCCGGACAGGCCGAGCAGCACGTTGGAGCTGCCGACCTGGGCGCGCACCTGGGCGATGGCGTCTTCGACGATGTTGGACGGCGTCCACAGCGCCTCGCAGCCGCAGATATCCAGGGCGAAACGCGAGAGGATGCGGCCGCCCTGCTTGGTGTGGGTCACTTCCGGATGGAACTGCACGCCGTAGTAGCGGCGGTGATCGTCGGACATCGCGGCGATCGGGCAGCTCGGGGTGCTGGCGAGGATATGGAAGCCCTGCGGCAGGGTAGTGACCTTGTCGCCATGGCTCATCCACACATCCAGGCCGAACACGCCGTCGTCGTCGACATGGTCTTCGATGCCGTCGAGCAGGCGGCCCTTGCCGACCACGTCGACGCGGGCATAGCCGAACTCACGGACGTCCGAGCCCTGGACCTTGCCGCCGAGCTGTTCGGCCATGGTCTGCATGCCGTAGCAGATGCCCAGCAGCGGCACGCCGAGGTCGAACACCGCGTGCGGCGCCCGCGGACTGTCGGCCGCATGCACCGACTCCGGGCCGCCGGCGAGGATGATGCCGCGCGGGGCGAAGGCACGGATGTCCTCGTCACTCATGTCGAAGGGGTGCAGCTCGCAATACACGCCGATCTCGCGCACGCGGCGAGCGATCAGCTGGGTGTACTGGGAACCGAAATCCAGGATCAGGATGCGGTGGGCGTGAATATCATGGTGGGCCATGGCCGTCTCTCGTAGCGGAACTCACAAATGACACGGGGCTGCTCCGTTTTTCTCAACAGCAACAGCCCCGAGCCCTTATTACAACTGTCAGGTGTTAACCAACTCGATAGTTGGGTGCTTCCTTGGTGATCTGCACGTCATGCACATGGGACTCGGCCATGCCGGCGCCGGTGATGCGCACGAACTCCGGCTTGGTGCGCATCTGCTCGATGGTCGCGCAGCCGGTGTAGCCCATGGAGGCGCGCAGGCCACCCATCAGCTGATGAACGATGGCCGCCATGGCGCCCTTGTAGGGCACCCGGCCTTCGATGCCTTCCGGCACCAGCTTCTCGGCACCGGCGGAGGAATCCTGGAAGTAGCGATCCGAGGAGCCCTGGGCCTGGGACATGGCGCCCAGCGAGCCCATGCCGCGGTAGGCCTTGTAGGAGCGGCCCTGGAACAGCTCGACCTCGCCCGGCGCCTCTTCGGTGCCGGCCAGCATGGAGCCGATCATCACCGCCGAGGCCCCGGCGACTATGGCCTTGGACAGGTCGCCGGAGAAACGGATGCCGCCGTCGGCGACCAACGGCACGCCGCTGCCGGCCAGGGCCGCGGCGACGTTGGCCACCGCGGAAATCTGCGGTACGCCGACACCGGCGACGATGCGCGTGGTGCAGATCGAACCCGGGCCGATGCCGACCTTGACGCCGTCGGCGCCGGCCTCGACCAGGGCCTTGGCGGCGTCGCCGGTGGCGATGTTGCCGCCGATCACCTGGACCTCGGGGAAGTTCTGCTTGACCCAGCGCACGCGGTCGATCACGCCCTTGGAGTGACCGTGGGCGGTGTCGACGATGATCACGTCGACGCCGGCGGCGGCCAGCGCGGCGACCCGGTCACCGGTGTCGGCGCCGGTGCCGACCGCGGCGCCGACGCGCAGGCGACCCTGGTCGTCCTTGCTGGCCAGCGGGTAGGCCTTGGCCTTCTCGATGTCCTTGACGGTCATCATGCCCTTGAGGGTGAAGGCGTCGTCGACGATCAGCACCTTCTCGATGCGGTGCTTGTGCAGCAGTTCGCGCACGGTTTCCTTGTCGGCGCCTTCCTTGACCGTGACCAGGCGCTCCTTGGGCGTCATCACCTCGCGCACCAGGGCGTCCAGGCGGTTCTCGAAGCGCACGTCGCGGGAGGTGACGATGCCGACCAGGTCGCCGTTGGACAGCACCGGCACGCCGGAGATGTTGTTCTGCCGGGTCAGCTCGAACAGGTCGCGGATGGTCGCGTCGGCCTCGATGGTGATCGGGTCCTTGACCACGCCGGCCTCGAACTTCTTGACCTTGCGCACCTCGGCGGCCTGCTGCTCGACTGTCATGTTCTTGTGGATGATGCCGATGCCGCCTTCCTGGGCCATGGCGATGGCCAGGCGCGCCTCGGTGACGGTGTCCATGGCGGCGGACAGCAGGGGGATATTCAGCTCGATGCCACGGGTCAGGCGAGTCTTGAGGCTGACATCCTTCGGCAGGACTTCGGAATAACCAGGAATAAGTAGAACGTCGTCGAAGGTAAGAGCTTCTTGACTGATACGCAGCATGGCGGGGGCTCCCAGACGGGAAAATTGGAAGCGCGCCATTATACCCAGGCGCCCCCGCCCACTCAATGCAAAGAATCGCTTAGCCACGCGGATCGTTGCGATCCCAGCCAATAACGTCACCGATCTGACTCACAAGTCAACTAACACCCGGGAGACCCGATAGCCCAGGCGTTCGGCGAACTCGTCGAGAAAGTCCTGACGAAAGCCCGCCGCCCCCCAATTGTTGAAGACGAAGGCCAGGTTGGAGAAGCCGCAAGGCTGCAGGAACAGGAAGCCGTTGATGTCGTCCTCATGGCCGCACTCGGGGCAGACGAAGTTGTCGGTGTGGCCAGGCATCCACTCCTCCAGGCTGTCGAACAGCGCCTCGCCGATTTCCTGACGACACTGCGCACAGCCGGCCTCCTCGAGAAAATCACGGGTCGGCGTGTAGATGCAGCGCTTGCCGACGATCTCCAGGCCGTTGATCGGCCGCTCGAACGGCAGCAGCTGCGGCCGCTCCACCACCCGCCGTGCGCCGGGGCCGATGGCATGGGCCATGCGATTGCCCAGGCCGCCGCAGGTACTCAGCCGCTCCTCGATTATCTGCTGCTGCACCAGCCAGCGGACGATGGCCCGCGCCCGCGCCTCGTGCCCGGGAAAGCTGGAGATCTGCGGCACTATGATGGTTTGTTGCTCGCCCATGGCCCGGCCCGCACTGAAGGAAAGGCGCGCAGCTTAATGCCGCCGGCGCAGCGGTCAAGCCATCGCCCTATGGCCTGCCGGGCAAAGCCTTTATCATGCCGCCATGATCAAGGACCCGTTCCAGCGCCTGAACCTCGACCGCGAGGTGCTCAGCGTCAGCCAGCTCAATAATCGCGCCCGCCTGCTGCTGGAGGACGTGTTCGCCAGCATCTGGGTCGAGGGGGAGATCTCCAACCTGGCCAAGCCGGCGTCCGGGCACATCTACTTCACCCTCAAGGACAGCCAGGCCCAGGTGCGCTGCGCGCTGTTCCGGCAGAGCGCGGCGCGGGTGCGCCAGGCCCTGCGCGACGGCCTGGCGGTCAAGGTGCGCGGCAAGGTCTCGCTGTTCGAGGGGCGCGGCGACTATCAGCTGATCCTCGACACGGTGGAGCCGGCCGGCGACGGCGCCCTGCGCCTGGCCTTCGAGGCGCTCAAGGAGAAGCTCGGCGCCGAGGGCCTGTTCGCCGCCGAGCGCAAACGGGCGCTGCCCGCACACCCGAAACGCATCGGCATCGTCAGCTCGCCCAGCGGTGCGGTGATCCGCGACATCGTCAGCGTGTTCCGCCGCCGCGCGCCGCAGGTCGAGCTGTGCCTGATCCCCACCGCCGTACAGGGCCGCGAGGCCAGCGCGCAGATCGTCCGCGCCCTGCGCCTGGCCGATCGCCAGGGCTTCGATGCGCTGATCCTGGCCCGCGGCGGCGGCTCCCTGGAGGACCTCTGGAGCTTCAACGAGGAGGCCGTGGCCCGTGCCATAGACGCCTGCGCCACGCCCATCGTCAGCGCCGTGGGCCACGAGACCGACGTGTCCATCGCCGACTTCGTCGCCGACGTGCGCGCGCCGACCCCGTCGGCCGCCGCCGAACTGCTGGCCCCCGACGCCAGCGAGCTGGTGCAGCGTCTCAACAGCCTGCAGCGCCGCCTGCAGCTCTACATCCGGGGCCGCCTGGCCCGCGAGCACATGCGCCTGGACGGCCTGCGCCGGCGCCTGCGCCACCCCGGCGAGCGCCTGCGCCAGCAGGCGCAGCGCCTGGACGATCTGGAGATGCGCCTGCAGCGCGCGGTCGAACGGCGGCTCAACGAGCGTCACGAACGTCTGGCCCGCCTGCACACCCGCCTGACCGGCCAGCACCCGGAGCGCGCCCTGCAGCTGCTGCGCCAGCGCCTGGCCAGCCTCGCCGAGCGCCTGCCGCGGGCCATGCGCGAGGGTCTCAAGGCGCGCCGCCTGCAACTGCACAGCCAGGTGCAGACGCTCAACGCGGTCAGCCCCCTGGCCACCCTGGGCCGCGGCTACAGCATCCTTCTCGACGACCGCGGCCGGGCCATCCGCCGCGCCGCCGACACCCAACCGGGCCAGCGCCTCAAGGCCCGCCTCGGCGAGGGCGAGCTGGACGTGCGGGTCGAGGACAACCACGTGCAGCCGGCGACCCTGTCGCTGCTGGACTGATCATTGCCAATGGTGGATGAGCAGAGCGTCATCCACCCTACTCAGGGATTCATCATGCGCCTCATCCCACTGCTGCTCGCCCTCGTGCTCGCCCTGCCCGCCCAGGCCGAAGGCTTTATCAGCCGCCTGCTGCACAAGCCGGTACCCGGCGGCGTCGCGGTGATCGACCTGGGCAACGGCCCGACCGCGCCCGGAGTGCGCTACCAGGACAAGCCGGCCCTGGTGATCCGTGAGGACGGCCAACGCTGGATCGCCATCGTCGGCCTGCCCCTGAGCGTCCGCCCGGGCAGCCAGCAGATCGAGGTGGACGGCCGGGCTCACAGCTTCCAGGTCGGCGGCCGCGCCTATGCCGAGCAGCGCATCACCCTGAAGAACCCGCAGCAGGTCAACCCCAACCCGGCCAACCTCAAGCGCATCGAGCGCGAGCTGGCCGAGCAGGTTCGCGCCTACCGCCAGTTCAGCCCGCGCCAGCCGAGCAACCTGCTGTTCGATCGGCCGGTTGCAGGTCCACTGTCCAGCCCCTTCGGCCTGCGCCGCTTCTTCAACGGCGAGGAACGCAACCCGCACTCCGGCCTGGACTTCGCCGCCAGGCAGGGCACGCCGATCAAGGCGCCGGCGGCGGGCCAGGTGATCCTGATCGGCGACTACTTCTTCAATGGCAAGACGGTGTTCGTCGACCACGGCCAGGGCCTGATCAGCATGTTCTGCCACCTCTCGGCGATCGACGTGCAGGCCGGCCAGGAGCTGCCCCGCGGCGCCGTGCTCGGCAAGGTCGGCGCCACCGGCCGCGCCACCGGGCCGCACCTGCACTGGAACGTCAGCCTGAACGACGCGCGCATCGACCCGGCGATCTTTATCGGCGCGTTCAAGCCCTAGTCGCAATAGCTCGCAAGACAGCGGTAACGGAAAACACCGCCACGCTTTGCTAAGGTGCGCCCTCACCGCCCGCCCCTCGCGTCCGGCGCACCGGCCAGACTCGAGGCGCTCGCGCGGCGCGCCCCTTCCCAGCAGCACACGAGGATCGTCATGCAGGAGCACTACACCGCCGCCCTCGAATGGCTCGAGCGTTACCCCCACCTCTTCAGCCTGATCAGCCTGGGCCTGCTGGCGCTCGGCGCCTGGCTGGCCAACTGGCTGGTCAAGCGCATCCTGCTGCGCGGCCTGTACCGCGCGCTCGAGGCCACGCCCCTGGGCCAGGACCAGGCGCTCTCGCAATCGAAGATCAGCGCACGCCTGGCCAACATAGTGCCGGCGCTGATCATCTCCAGCGGCGTCAACCTGGTGCCGCACCTGCCCGAAGCCGCGGTCACCGTGGTGGCCAACGTCTGCAGCGCCTTTATCGTGCTGACCGTGGCCCTGGCCCTGAGCGGCGCCCTGAGCCTGCTCAACAGCCTCTACCAGCGCCGCCCGAATGCCCACCTCAAGCCGATCAAGGGCTACATCCAGCTGCTCAAGATCGCCCTGTTCGCCATCGCCGCGATCCTCATGGTCGCCACCCTGATCGACCGCTCGCCGCTGATCCTGCTGTCGGGCCTGGGCGCCATGGCCGCGGTGCTGATGCTGATCTTTCAGGACACCCTGCTGTCGCTGGTGGCCAGCGTGCAGATCTCCTCCAACGACATCATCAGGGTCGGCGACTGGGTGGAGATGCCCCAGCTCAATGCCGACGGCGACGTCATCGACATCGCCCTGCACATGGTCAAGGTGCAGAACTGGGACAAGACCATCACCAGCATCCCGACCAAGCGCTTCATCAGCGACCCGTTCAAGAACTGGCGCGGCATGCAGGAATGCGGCGGCCGGCGGATCATGCGCAACCTGTACCTGGACCAGACCAGCATCGCCTTCCTCGAGCCTGAGCAGATCGAACGCCTGGGACGCTTGCGCCTGCTCGGCGACTACCTGCAGGACAAGCAGCGCGAGCTGCAGGAGTGGAACAGCGCCCTGGCCGACGCCGCCCGCGAGCCGGCCAACACCCGTCGGGTCACCAACATCGGCACCTTCCGCGCCTATGTGGAGCACTACCTGCGCCAGCACCCCGGGGTGCATCAGCAGATGACCCAGCTGGTCCGCCAGCTCAATCCGACTGCCGACGGCCTGCCGCTGCAGCTCTACTGCTTCGCCAACACCACCGCCTGGGCGCGCTACGAGGGCATTCAGGCGGACATTCTCGACCACCTGCTGGCGATACTGCCGGAGTTCGGCCTGCGCGTATTCCAGCACCCCAGCGGGGCGGACATGCGCGAGCTGGGACGCCAGCAGGCGGCGGCGAACACGCCAGTCTGAGCACTTCGTTCTGCCCGGCCGAGGAAGACCCCGTCCGGGCAAAAACGCTGCGCAATCGGAGCCAGCCCTCAAGCAACTCTGCGCAATAAAAAACCACCTGAACAGCAAAAATAGCTGTTTCTACCAATTTTTTCACAATGCTTGCCAGCATTGGCCGCCATGGTTAGGGTTGACGCCATGAACGCTACCCATACCCTCATCCTCCTGCGGCAACACGCCAACCTCTGCCTGGTCAGCCAGCGACTGCGTGGCTAACGCCCCTCCTTTCTGATCTCGCCGATTTTGCCTGGCCGCTCAGTGGCCGCCGCCAACAAGGATTTTTCCATGAGCATGCTCAAAGACCCGTCCAGCAAGTACCGCGCCTTTCCGGCCATCGACCTGCCCGACCGCACCTGGCCGTCGAAGACCATCACCGAGGTGCCGATCTGGTGCAGCTCCGACCTGCGCGACGGCAACCAGTCGCTGATCGAGCCGATGGATGCGCAGAAGAAGATGCGCTTCTTCAAGACCCTGGTGCAGGTCGGCATCAAGCAGATCGAGGTGGGCTTCCCCTCCGCCTCGCAGACCGATTTCGATTTCGTCCGCGAACTGATCGAAGGCGGCCACATCCCCGACGACACCTGCATCCAGGTGTTGACCCAGGCCCGCGAAGACCTGATCACCCGCACCTTCGAGTCGCTCAAGGGCGCGAAGCGGGCCATCGTCCACGTCTACAACGCCACCGCACCGAGCTTCCGCCGTATCGTCTTCAATCAGGACAAGGCCGGCGTGGTGAATATCGCGGTGAACGCGGCGCGCATCATCAAGGACCTGGCCGCCCGGCAGCCACAGACCCAGTGGACCTTCCAGTACTCGCCGGAGATCTTCACCTCCACCGAGCTGGAATTCGCCGTGGAGGTCTGCGACGCGGTGCTCGACGTCTGGCAACCGACCCCGGAGAACAAGGCGATCCTCAACCTGCCGGCCACCGTGGAGGTGTCCACGCCCAACGTCTACGCCGACCAGATCGAATGGTTCTGCCGCCATATCAGCCGTCGCGACAGCGTGCTGATCAGCCTGCACACCCATAACGACCGCGGCACCGGCGTGGCCGCCAGCGAACTGGGCCTGATGGCCGGCGCCGACCGCGTCGAGGGCTGCCTGTTCGGCAACGGCGAGCGCACCGGCAACGTCGATCTGGTCAACCTGGCGCTGAACCTCTACACCCAGGGCATCCACCCCGGCCTGGACTTCTCCGACATCGACGCGGTGCGCAAGGTGGTCGAGGAGTGCAACCAGATCCCGGTGCACCCGCGTCACCCCTATGTCGGCGACCTGGTCCACACCGCCTTCTCCGGCTCGCACCAGGACGCCATCCGCAAGGGCTTCGCCCAGCAGGACCCGGACGGCATCTGGGAAGTGCCCTACCTGCCGATCGACCCGGCCGACATCGGCCGCAGCTACGAGGCGGTGATCCGGGTCAACAGCCAGTCCGGCAAGGGCGGCATCACCTACCTGCTGGAGCAGGAATACGGCATCAGCCTGCCGCGGCGCATGCAGATCGAGTTCAGCCAGGTGGTGCAGAAGGAGACCGACCGTCTCGGCCTGGAGATGAGCGCCGCGCAGATCTACCAGCTGTTCGACCGCGAGTACCTGCAGGCCAGCGCGCCCTACGCCCTCAAGGGCCATCGCCTGCAGGAGGAGAACGGCACCAGCGCGGTTGACGTGGAGATCGTCGTTGGCGGCGAGAGCCAGCACTGGCGCGGCCTCGGCAAGGGTCCGCTGGAGGCTCTGGTGGCCGGCCTGCCGGTTGCCGTGGAGATCATGGACTACAGCGAGCACGCCATAGGCGCCGGCACCAATGCCAAGGCCGCGGCCTATATCGAACTGCGGGTGGACGGCGGCCGGGCGCTGCATGGCGTGGGCATCGACGAGAACCTCACCACCGCCAGCTTCCGCGCCCTGTTCAGCGCCCTCAACCGCGCGCTGAAGCAGGTCGAGGCCCAGGCCGCCTGAGGCGCTCGGCCAGACCGAACAACGCCGGGCACTGCCCGGCGTTGTCGTTTCTGCATGCCAGGCGATCCTCATCGACCCTGGGTATCGCTGCGCTCAACCCAGGCTACGGCTTAAGGTCGAAATCATCGGCATCCAGATAGGCGGGGAAGCGCTCGCGGTAGCCGGCCAGGGCGGCGCCGGAGAGGGCAATGCGGAACACCCCGGCCGCCGCCTCGGCATCGAGCAAGGCCTCGCCCTGGAAGTCCAGCACCTGGCTGTCGCCGCTGTAGGCATGGCCCCTGCCGTCCTCGCCGACGCGGTTGACCGCCGCCACGTAGCACAGGTTCTCGATCGCCCGCGCCGGTAGCAGGCGGTTCCAGTGCTGGCGCCGCGCGGCCGGCCAGTTGGCGGTGTAGAGCAGCAAGTCGGTGCCGTGCGGGTCGCGGCTCCACACCGGGAAGCGCAGGTCGTAGCAGATCAGCGGGCGGACGCGCCAGCCCTTCAGCTCCAGCAACACTTGCTCCTCGCCGGCCGCGAAGTGCTTGTGCTCGCCGGCCATGCGGAACAGGTGACGCTTGTCGTAATGCACCAGAGAGCCGTCCGGGCAGGCCCACAGCAGGCGGTTGCGGTAGCTGCCGTCGGCCGCCTGGATGATCAGGCTGCCGGTGACCACCGCCTGCAGGCGGCGGGCCTGCTCCTGCAGCCAGACAGTGCTCGGGCCGTTCTCCGGCTCGGCCAGGCGGGCCGAGTCCATGGAAAAACCGGTGCTGAACATCTCCGGCAACACCACCAGATCGACGCCCTCGAGGGGCGCCAGCAGCGCCTCGAAGTGCGTCCGGTTGGCCGCCGGGTCGTGCCAGGCCAGCTCGCTCTGCACCAACGCCAGCTGCAGATCGGGTAATGCCGTTAGATCGCGCATAGCTTCTCCGCCGCCTGGCGCAGGGTGTCCTCGCGCTTGGCGAAACACAAGCGCACCAGGCGCAGGTCCTTGGGCGCCTGCTGGTAGAACACCGACACCGGGATGGTCGCCACCCCGTGCTCGCGGGTCAGCCACTCGGCCATGGCCACGTCGTCCAGGTCGGGGCGAATCGCCGAGTAGTCGGCCAGCTGGAAATAGGTGCCGGCGGCGCGGCGCAGGCCGAAGCGCGAGTCGGTCAGCAGGTCGCAGAACAGGTCGCGCTTGGCCTGGTAGAAGGCCGGCAGCTCCTCGACATGCTCGGGATGCTCGGCCATGTAGTCGGCCAGCGCCCATTGCAGCGGCGTCACCCCGCAGAAGCTGACGTACTGGTGCACCTTGCGCAGCTCGGCGGTGAGCGCCGGCGGCGCCACCACGTAGCCGGTCTTCCAGCCGGTGACGTGGTAGGTCTTGCCGAAGGAGCTGACCACGAAGGCGCGCGCATACAGCTCCTCATGGGCCAGCACGCTGGCGTGCCGGGCGCCGTCGAACACCAGGTGCTCGTAGACCTCGTCGCTGACCAGATAGATGTCGCGCCCGCGGATCAGCGCCGCCAGCTGGTCCAGCTCGGCACGGGAGATCAGCGCGCCGCTGGGGTTGTGCGGGCTGTTGAGGATGACCAGCCGGGTCCTGGGAGTCAGCGCCTCGGCCAGGCGTTGCCAGTCGATGGCGAAGTCCGGCAGCGCCAGCGGCACATGCACGCAGCGGCCGCCGGCCAGCGCCACCGAGGGTTCGTAGCTGTCGTAGCAGGGGTCGAAGACGATCACCTCGTCGCCCGGGCGAATCAGCGCCTGGATGGCGCAGAAGATGCCCTGGGTGGCGCCGGGCGTGATGGTCACCTCGCTGTCCATGTCCACCGTGCGGCCGTAGCTGCGGGCGATCTTCGCCGCCACCTGCTGGCGCAGGGCCGGCAATCCGGCCAGCGGTGCGTACTGGTTGTGGCCGGCGGCGATGTGCCGGGCGACCGCATCACGCAGCGCCTGCGGGCCGTCGAAATCGGGAAAGCCCTGGGACAGGTTGAGGGCGCCGGTCTCGGCGGCGAGCTGGGACATGCGGGTGAAGATGGTGGTGCCGACATTCGGCAGCTTGCTGGTGATCATGGCGTCTTCCTGCGGCTCAGCGCGCCTGACGGGCGCTGTCGATGGCGCAGGATAGCCGATCGGCCGGGCACGAAAAAGGCGCCCGCAGGCGCCTTGGGTTACAGCCGGGCGGGAAGAATCAGCGCCTCTTGTCCTTGCGCTTCTTCTCGGCCTTCTTGTGGTGGCTCATCAGGCGGCGTTTCTTGTTCACCTGGCGGTCGGTGAGGGTGTTCTTCTTGTCCTCGTAGGGGTTCTCGCCGCCCTTGTACTCGATGCGAATCGGCGTGCCGACCAGCTTGAGCACGCGGCGGTAGGTGTTCTCCAGGTAGCGCGAGTAGGCCCGCGGCACCGACTCCACCTGGTTGCCGTGAATCACGATCAGCGGCGGGTTGGCGCCACCGAGGTGGGCATAGCGCAGCTTGATGCGGCGGCCGTTGACCAGCGGCGGCTGGTGCTCGCGCACCGCGTCCTCGAGGATCTGGGTCAGGCGGCTGGTCGGCCAGCGGGTGATGGCCGACTGGAACGAGGCCTGCACCGACTTGTACAGGTGGCCGACGCCGGTGCCGTGCAGCGCCGAGATGAAGTGGATGTCGGCGAAGTCGACGAAGAACAGCCGACGCTGCAGCTCGGTCTTCACGTAGTCGCGCTCGCTCGGCTCCATGCCGTCCCACTTGTTCAGGGCGATGACCAGGGCGCGGCCGCTCTCCAGGACGAAGCCGAGCAGGTTGAGGTCGTGGTCGACCACGCCCTCGCGGGCATCCATGACGAACACCACCACGTTGGAGTCCTGGATCGCCTGCAGGGTCTTGACCACCGAGAACTTTTCCACCGCCTCGAAGATCTTGCCGCGGCGGCGCACGCCGGCGGTGTCGATCAGGGTGTACTTCTCGCCGTCGCGCTCGAAGGGGATGTAGATGCTGTCGCGGGTGGTGCCGGCCTGGTCGTAGACGATCACCCGGTCCTCGCCGAGCATGCGGTTGACCAGGGTCGACTTGCCGACGTTGGGCCGACCGATGATCGCCAGCTTGATGCCGTCCTTCTCGCTGGGTCCGGGAATGCGCTTGGCCTCCTCGCCCTCGGCCACCTCTTCGGCCTCCTCGCCCTCCGCCGGCTCGCCGGCATCCTTGGGAAAGCCGCCGAGCACCGCCTCGAGCATCTGGGTGATGCCGCGGCCGTGGGCCCCGGCGATGGCCAGGGCCTCGCCCATGCCCAGGGGGCTGAACTCGGCGCGCGCCAGGTCGGTGTCGAGGTTGTCGACCTTGTTCACCACCAGGAAGCTGTGCTTGTTACGCTTGCGCAGGTGCTCGCCGATCATCTGGTCGGAGGCCGACAGCCCGGCCCGGGCGTCGACCAGGAACAGCACCGCATCGGCCTCTTCGATGGCCTGCAGGGACTGCTCGGCCATCTTCGCGTCGATGCCCTCCTCGTCACCGGAGATGCCCCCGGTGTCGATGACGATATAGGTGCGGCCCTGCCACTTGGCCTCGCCGTACTGGCGGTCGCGGGTCAACCCGGAGAGGTCGCCGACGATGGCGTCGCGGGTCCTGGTCAAGCGGTTGAAGAGGGTCGACTTGCCGACGTTGGGGCGGCCCACCAGGGCAATTACGGGAACCATTAGGCTCTCCACTACGTTATTTCAGAAAATACAAAGGCCGCTGCCAGGGCAGCGGCCGAATTCACAGCGCGGGCCGAGCCGCCGCACGGCCTCGCCGTGCAGTCTAGCCTGGCCCTCTAGCGCCGGCTCACTTGATGGTCAAGGCCACCAGCTTGCCGCCGTTGCCATAGGCGTACAGCCACTCGCCGACCACCAGCGGACGCGCGCGCAGGCCGTCGCTGTCGATGCGCTCGCGACCGACGAAGCGGCCGTCCACCTGACTGATCAGGTGCAGGTAGCCTTCCAGGTCGCCGAAAGCCACATAGCTGGAGAAGACCTCCGGCGCCGACAGCTGACGGCGCGCCAGGGCGTCGTTGCTCCACAGCGCCGAGGCGCTGCGCTCGTCGATGCCTTCCACCGTGCCGCTGGCCAGGCTGACATAGACGTTGCCGTAGCCCTGGGCCACGCCCACCGAACTGGAGGCCTCGCGCTGCCAGAGGATGCGCCCGCTCTCCAGGTCCAGCGCGGCGACGCGACCCTGGTAGCTGACCGCGTAGAGGGTACCGCCGGACAGCAGCAGGCCGCCGTCGATGTCCACCACCCGGTCCAGCTCGGAGCGCCCCTGCGGCACCGCCACGCGCTGCTCCCAGACCGGCAGGCCGCGCTGGGCATCCAGGGCGATGACCTTGCCGCTGGACAGGCCGGCGATGGCCAGGCGATTGGTCAGCACCGGGCTACCGGTGCCGCGCAGGGTCAGCACCGCCGGGGTGTTCTCGAAGATCCAGCGCTGGCTGCCGGTGTCGGCATCCAGGGCGATCAGGCGATCGTCCTGGGTCTGCACCAGCACCACGTCACCGTTGCTTGCCGGCGCCGCCAGCACTTCGCTGGTCACCCGTGCGCGCCACTTCTCCTCGCCGGAGGCGGTGTCCAGGGCGATGATCTCGCCCTTGAGGGTGCCCAGCAGGACCAGGCCGTAACCGGCACCGACCGCACCGGACACCGGCGCCTCGAGCTCCTGCTTCCACAGCACCTTGCCGCTCCTGCGGTCCAGCGCCATGACCAGGCCCTCGACGTCGGCGGCGTAGATGCTGTCGCCGTCGACCGCCGGCACCAGCATGTTGAAGGTCTCGCCCTGGCCCTCGCCGATCGAGCGACTCCACTCCTTCTGCAGCTGCACCTCTTCCTCGAAGTCGGTCAGCTCGGCAGGCGGCAGTTCCTTTTTACTGTTGCTGCTGCAGCCCACGGCCAGCACGGCCAGGGCCAACAGCGCGGCATTCTTCCAACGCATCACGTCACGCATCCCCTTTTGCCAGGTCGTCGAGCTTCATCTGCAGGCCGCCCACCGCGGCGTCTTCCGCCAGTGCGGCCTTGGCCTTGAGGTAGGCGGCGTGGGCCTCGTCGTCGCGGCCCAGGCTCACCAGCAAGTCGCCCTTGAGCTCCTCGCGGCTGGCCAGGTAGGCCTGCTCGGCATCGCCATCGAGCAATTGCAGAGCGGCTTCGGCCTGGTCCTGGGCGGCCAGGACACGGGCCAGGCGCTGGCGCGCCAGTTCGCCCAGGGTGTCGTCCGCCGGCTGCTCGACGACCGTCTGCAGCTCGGCCGCGGCGTCTTCCAGCTTGCCGGACTCGACCGCCACCTTGGCGACGAACAGACTGCCGTACTGGGCGTAGTGGCTGCCGCCGAATTCATCCTTGAGCCGCTTGCCCAGCTCGGCGACCTTGGCCGCATCGGGCTCGCCGCTCGGGTTGAGCGCGGTCTCCAGCAGTTGCTGGTAGAGCACCGAGGCATTCTGCGCCTGGCTGCTCTGGTACTTCTGCCAGCCCTGCCAGCCGAACACCAGCACCAGCGCCAACAGCGCGCCGGTGAGCAACGGCATGCCGTTGCGCTGCCACCATTCCTTGATTACCGCCAGCTGTTCTTCTTCGGTACGCGACTCCACCCCAATACTCCTATTCGCTAAATCGGCGTGTGCTGTTAAGCCTGCTCGAGGCAGGGTGCCAGGCGCTCGGCCAGGGCATCCCAGGCGATGCTTTGTTGCTCGCCCTGATCCCGCAGCGGCTTGCAACCTACCACTTGCCGGGCCAGTTCGTCTTCTCCCAAGACCAGCGCGTAGAGCGCGCCGCTCTTGTCGGCCTTCTTCAGCTGACTCTTGAAGCTGCCGGCACCGGCATTGACCTGCAGGCGCAGGCCCGGCAGCTGGTCACGCAGGCGCTCGGCCAGGGCCAGGGCCGCCAGCTCCGCCGGCTCGCCGAAGGCGCACAGGTAGACGTCGACCTGACGGGCGATCTGCGCCGGCACCAGCTCCAGGGTCTCGAGCAGCAACACCAGGCGTTCGATGCCCATGGCGAAGCCGACGCCCGGGGTCGGCTTGCCGCCCATCTGCTCGACCAGACCATCGTAGCGGCCGCCGGCGCACACAGTACCCTGGGCGCCGAGCCTGTCGGTGGTCCACTCGAACACGGTCTTGCTGTAGTAATCCAGGCCGCGCACCAGCTTGGGGTTGATCACGTAGGGAATGCCGGCAGCATCCAGGCGCGCCTTCAGCCCCTCGAAGTGCCCCCGTGATTCCTCGTCCAGGTAGTCCGCCAGCCGCGGCGCATCGGCCAGCAGCGCCTGGGTTTCCGGGCTCTTGCTGTCGAGCACGCGCAGCGGGTTGCTGCTCAGGCGCCGGCGGCTGTCCTCGTCGAGCTGCTCGACGCGGGCCGTCAGGTACTCGACCAGGGCCTCGCGATAGACCGCCCGGGCCGCGCTGGTGCCCAGGCTGTTGAGCTCCAGGGTCACCGCGTCGCGCAGGCCCAGCAGGCCCCAGAGACGCCAGGTCAGCACGATCAGCTCGGCGTCGATATCCGGGCCGTCGACATTGAAGACCTCCACGCCGATCTGGTGGAACTGGCGGTAGCGGCCCTTCTGCGGCCGCTCGTGACGGAACATCGGGCCGATGTACCAGAGCTTCTGGCTCTGCCCGGCACCGGCCAGGCCATGCTCGAGCACCGCCCGCACGCAGGCGGCGGTGCCCTCAGGGCGCAGGGTCAGGGAATCGCCGTTGCGGTCGGCGAAGGTGTACATCTCCTTCTCGACGATGTCGGTGACCTCGCCGATCGAGCGCTTGAACAGCTCGGTGAACTCGACGATCGGCATGCGGATCTGCCGGTAGCCGTAGCCATCCAGCAGGCGCGCGACGCTGTCTTCGAAGTAGCGCCAGAGCGGGGTCTGCTCGGGCAGGATGTCGTTCATGCCACGGATGGCTTGCAGGGACTTGCTCAATTCGATTCCTTAACAGTTCGGGTGCAGTCAGCCGCGCACGATCAGCGCGGCCTCCGCGGCGACCTTTTCGGCGGCTTTCTGGCGGATCAGACGCTCCAGTTCGTCCACCAGGTGGTCGTTGTTCAGTTTCTGCGCCGGTTTGCCATCGATGTACACCAGGTTGTTCGGCGTGCCGCCGGTGAGGCCGACATGGGCCTCCTTGGCCTCGCCGGGACCGTTGACCACGCAGCCGATCACCGCCACGTCCAGCGGCACCAGCAGGTCCTCGACCCGCGCCTCCAGCTCGTTCATGGTCTTGACCACATCGAAGTTCTGCCGCGAGCAGCTCGGGCAGGCGATGAAGTTGATGCCACGGGAGCGCAGGCGCAACGACTTGAGGATGTCGAAGCCGACCTTGATCTCCTCCACCGGATCGGCCGCCAGGGAGATGCGGATGGTATCGCCGATGCCCTCGGCCAGCAGCATGCCCAGGCCCACCGCCGACTTCACCGTGCCGGAGCGCAGGCCGCCGGCCTCGGTGATGCCCAGGTGCAGCGGCTGCTCGATCTGCTTGGCCAGCAGGCGGTACGCCTCGACCGCCATGAACACGTCGGAGGCCTTGACGCTGACCTTGAAGTCCGGGAAGTTCAGGCGGTCCAGGTGCTCGACATGGCGCAGTGCCGACTCGACCAGCGCCGCCGGGGTCGGCTCGCCGTACTTCTTCTGCAGGTCCTTCTCCAGGGAGCCGGCATTGACCCCGATGCGGATCGGGATGCCCTTGTCCCGCGCGGCCTCGACCACGGCCCGCACGCGGTCCTCGCGGCCGATATTGCCGGGGTTGATGCGCAGGCAGTCGACGCCCAGCTGGGCCACCCGCAGGGCGATCTGGTAATCGAAGTGAATGTCGGCGACCAGCGGCAGGTTGACCTGCTGCTTGATCTTGCCGAAGGCCTCGGCGGCGTCCATGTCCGGCACCGAGACCCGCACGATGTCGGCACCGGCCTCTTCCAGTCGGCGGATCTGCGCCACGGTGGCGGCTACGTCGTTGGTGTCGGTATTGGTCATGCTCTGCACCGAGATGGGCGCATCACCGCCCACCGGCACCGAACCCACCCAGATTTTGCGTGACAGACGACGCTTGATCGGCGATTCGCAATGCATCTTATTGCCCACCCAGTTTCAGGCGCGCGGTCTCGCCCGTGACGAAGGGCGTGACATCGACCGGCTTGCCGTTGTAACTCACCTGTGCACCGCGGGCGAAGCCCAGGCGCAGCTCCAGTGGCGCCTGGCCGGCCAGCGCCAGGCTGTCGCCGCTGCGCTTGAGCGCACTGACCAGGACCTTGCCATTGGCGTCGGTCAGCTGGGTCCAGCAGTCGGCGGTGAAGGTCACCTGCACCATGCCCTCGCCGGCAGCCAGCGCCGGGGGCTGGGCGACCTCTTCGGCTACCGCGTCAGTTGCTTCGGTCTGCTCCACGCTGGCGGCCGCGGCCACAGGCTCTGCCGGGACCGCCGGAGCCGCCACGGCGCTGGACGCCTCGGCAACGAGCGGCGCTGCAAGCTGCTCGAGCGCCGCCTGGGCGGCCGCCGGTTCGCCCTGCTCCGCCGGCGCATCCGCGAGGGCCAGTTGCGTCGTCTCCTGGGCCGCCTCCACCGCCTGATCCTCGGGCTCGTCCAGGGCGTGCAGCTGGGTGGTGCCGTCGACCCCCTCCACTTCGACATGCTCGAGGCTGGTCGAGGCCGAGTCCTCGAGTGGTCGCTGCCCCTGCTCCTGCCACCAGTAGAAGCCCGCGCCAACCAGTACCACCAGCACCGCCAGGCTGACGAAGCGCAGGACCTGCTGCGAATAGCTCAGCGGCTGCTCGATACGGCCGAGGCTGTGCACGCTGCTGCCGGTGGCGTTGCTGCCGGTGAACTGATCGAACTCCAGCACCAGGCGCGCCTGGTCCAGGCCCAGCAGCTTGCCATAGGCACGGATATAGCCCCGGGCGAAGGTGTGGCCCGGCAGCTGGTCGAAGGCGCCGTCCTCGATCTGCCCCAGGCGCTGGGGCGTCAGGTTGAGCTGGGCGGCGACCTCGGCGATCGTCCAGCCCTTGCCTTCACGGGCAACGCGCAAGGATTCGCCAGGATTGACCTGCGGGGCCACTGCTACTTCGGAATGCGCCGTTTTCATCATTGCTCCGACAGGTATTGCTGATATTCCGGGGTACCGGGATAGAGACGTCTCAACTGCAAGCCGAGGCTGGCCGCGGTGTCGCGATCCTGGAAGATTTTCGCCAGGCGCGCACCGAGCAGCAGGCTGCGCGCGTTCTGCTCGGCCAGGGCGCTGTAGCTGTCGTAGTAGCGGCGCGCCGGCACGTACTGACGGTCGTCGAAATACATCTGAGCCAGCTCCAACAGCGCCCGCGGCTGGCGGCTGTTGAGCCGCAGCGAACGCTCGAAGTAGGCCTTGGCCTGTTCGCGCTGGTCGAGTTTCAGGGCGGTCAGGCCGAGGTTCTCGAATACCCGCGAACGCTCTGGGTAGAGGTTGTCCCGGGCCGCCTGCTGGTAGCGCTCGAGCGCCTCCTGGTAACGCTCCTGCTCGAACAGGAAGCTGCCGTAGTTGTTCAGCAGGCGGGCATCGTCGCCGCGCTGCGCCAGGGCCTTGCGATAGTGTTCGTCGGCCAGCTTGGGCTCCATCTCGATCTGGAAGACCAGGGCCAGGGCCGCATGGGCGTTCGCGTCGGCAGGATCGAGCTGCAGGGCCTTCTTGAGCGGCACCTTGGCCCGCTCGCTGGCGCCACTCTGCAGATAGCCGAGGCCCAGCTGCACATAGGCATCACGCGCCTCGTCGCGCCCCTTGTCGGTTCTCATCGGGTCGACGTCGCCGGTCGATACGCATCCGGCCAGCAGGCTGGCGATGAATAAGAACAGCGCTGGGCGCAGGGTCATGGGTTTCCTCTCTTCAGGTTCGATCGGCGGCAGACGGCGTCGTGTCCGCCTCGCCGCTCAATTGACGCACGGCGATGTAGCGCGCGCTGCGGCGGGTACGATCCATGACCTGACCGACCAGTTGGCCACAGGCGGCGTCGATGTCTTCGCCACGGGTGGTGCGCACGGTGACGTTGTGCCCGGCCTTGTGCAGCAGGTCCTGGAAACGGCGGATGGCATTATTGCTCGGCCGTTCGTACCCGGAGTGGGGAAAGGGATTAAACGGAATCAGGTTGATCTTGCAAGGCACATCCTTGAGAAGTGCGATCATCTCCTCAGCATGGCCCGGCTGATCGTTGACATCCTTGAGCAGGGTGTACTCGATGGTCAGCACGCGCTTCTCGCCGAGACGCGAGACGTAGCGCTTGCAGGCCGCCAGCAGCATGTCCAGGGGGTACTTCTTGTTGATCGGCACCAGCTGGTTGCGCAGCTCGTCGTTCGGTGCGTGCAGCGACAGCGCCAGCGACACGTCGATGACCTCGCCGAGCTTGTCGATCATCGGCACCACGCCCGAGGTGGACAGGGTCACCTTGCGCTTGGAGATGCCATAGCCGAGGTCGTCCATCATGATCTTCATGGCGGCGACGACGTTGTCGAAATTCAGCAGCGGCTCGCCCATGCCCATCATCACCACGTTGGTGATGGCGCGATCGGCCTTCGCCGGCACGGTGCCGAATGACTTGTTGGCGATCCACACCTGGCCGATCACCTCGGCGGCGCTCAGATCGCTGTTGAAACCTTGCTTGCCGGTGGAGCAGAAGCTGCAGTCCAGGGCACAGCCGGCCTGGGACGAGACGCACAGCGTGCCACGTCCGCCTTGCGGAATGTACACGGTCTCGACGCAGCTGCCGGACGCCACCCGCACCACCCACTTGCGCGTGCCGTCGGTGGAAATGTCTTCGCTGACCACTTCCGGGCCGCGAATCTCGGCACAGGCCTTGAGCTTCTCGCGCAAGGCCTTGCCGACATTGCTCATGGCATCGAAGTCATCGACGCCAAAGTGGTGAATCCATTTCATCACCTGGCCGGCCCGGAAGCGCTTCTCGCCTATCTGCTCGAAGAACTGCTCCATTTCCGGCTGGGTCAGACCCAGCAGGTTGATCTTGCCGGTAGCTTCAGTCATGGCTTCACCCTCGCGTGGTTCGCCTTAGCGAATGCGCGCGCACACTTCGGTGGAAGCGAAGAAGTAGGCGATCTCGCGAGCGGCGGACGCCTCGGAGTCGGAACCGTGCACGGCGTTCTCGTCGATGGACACGGCGAAGTCGGCACGGATGGTGCCGGCAGCGGCTTCCTTCGGGTTGGTGGCGCCCATCAGCTCGCGGTTCTTGGCGATGGCCTCTTCGCCTTCCAGCACCTGCACGATGACCGGACCGGAGGTCATGAAGGCAACCAGGTCCTTGAAGAAGCCGCGCTCGCTGTGCTCGGCGTAGAAACCAGCGGCTTCGCGCTCGGACAGCTGGACCATCTTCGAGGCGACGACGCGCAGGCCGGCCTTTTCGAAGCGAGTGGTGATCTCGCCGATGTGGTTCTTGGCGACGGCGTCAGGCTTGATGATGGAGAAGGTACGTTGAACGGCCATGAAAAACTCCAGAAACAGGGATTAAAGCGAAAAATTAAACCCGCGAATTATACGCGGGTTCCGGTTAAATGCGTAGGGTGGCGCCGAGCCGGCGCCCGGCTCAGTCGAGTTCTTCGATCCAGGCCGCCTGGATCGCCTCGAGGACCTTCTCGCCACCGCGCTGGGGATCGTCGGCGAACTCCGGCAAATCCAGCACCCAGCGGTGCAGATCGACGAAGTTGACGTAGCGCGGATCGACTTCCGGCTTGATCTCGGCGAGCTGGATGGCGATCTCCAGCACATCGGTCCATTTCAGACTCATGACCTGCTCCTTCGCTAAGGGTTCAGTGACCTTCGGACACCTGGTTGATGGTGTACTTGGGAATCTCCACCACCAGATCCTGGTCCGCCACCACCGCCTGGCAGGACAGCCGCGAATTCGGCTCCAGCCCCCAGGCCTTGTCGAGCATGTCGTCCTCCAGCTCGTCGGACGGCTCCAGGGAGTTGAAACCCTCGCGAATCACCACGTGACAGGTGGTGCAGGCGCAGGACTTCTCACAGGCATGCTCGATATCGATGCCATGAGCCAGGGCGGCATTGAGCACCGTCTCGCCCGATTCCACCTCGATCACCGCGCCCTCGGGGCAATGCTCGGCGTGGGGCAGAAAAATCAACTGCGGCATGCTTATTCCTCAATCTCGTTAAGACTACGGCCGGCCAATGCGGCCTTAACCGTGGCATCCAGGCGCCGCGCCGCGAAGGCGTCGGTCAACTGGGTCAGGCGCTTGGTCTGCTGCTCGATGGCCAGGCCGTCGTCGCCCGCCATCAGCTCGCGCAACTCGTCCATCTGTGCCTCGATGGCCAGGCGCTCGTCGGCGCTCAGCAGGCGCTCGCCATCGACCTGCAGCGCCGCCTCGACAGCCTCGAGCAGGCGCCGGGCATCGACCTGCTGCTCGCGCAGTGCACGCGCTGCCTTGTCGTTGCCGGCATGCTGGAAGGAGTCCTGCAGCATCCGCGCGATCTCGCCATCGGTCAGGCCGTAGGACGGCTTGACCTGAATGCTCGCCTCCACCCCGGACGCCAGCTCGCGCGCCGACACCCCGAGCAGACCGTCGGCATCGACCTGGAAGGTCACGCGAATCTTCGCCGCCCCGGCCACCATAGGCGGAATGCCACGCAACTCGAAACGCGCCAGCGAGCGGCAGTCACTGATCAGCTCGCGCTCGCCCTGCAGCACATGAATCATCATGGCCGTCTGGCCGTCCTTGTAGGTGGTGAATTCCTGGGCCCGCGCCACCGGAATGGTGGTGTTGCGCGGAATCACCTTTTCCATCAGGCCGCCCATGGTCTCCAGCCCCAGGGACAGCGGGATCACGTCCAGCAGCAGCAGTTCCTCGCCCTCGCCGCGCTGGTTGCCGGCCAGGGTATCGGCCTGGATCGCCGCGCCGATGGCAACCACCTGGTCCGGGTCGATATCGGTCAGCGGCTGGCGGCCGAACATTTCGCTGACCGCCTGGCGCACACGCGGCACTCGGGTAGAGCCACCGACCATGACCACCGCCTCGACCTCCTCCAGCTCGATCCCGGCGTCGCGCACGGCGCGGCGACAGGCCTTGAGGCTGCGCGCCAGCATCGGCTCGATCAGCGCCTCGAAGTGCTCGCGCGTCAGCACGCCGCGCCAGGCACTATGGCTCACCTCGACGGCGGCACTGGCGCTGAGCGCCTCCTTCGCCGCGCAGGCTTCGCTCAACAAGCTGCGCTGGGCACCCGGATCCAGGTCGGCGGACAGGCCGGCCTGCTCGACTATCCAGCCGGCGATGGCGTGATCGAAGTCGTCGCCGCCCAGGGCACTGTCGCCACCGGTGGCCAGCACCTCGAACACGCCACGGGTCAGGCGCAGGATGGAGATATCGAAGGTACCGCCGCCCAGGTCGTAGATCGCCACCACGCCCTCGGCCTGCTGGTCCAGGCCGTAGGCCACGGCCGCCGCGGTCGGCTCGTTGAGCAGGCGCAGTACGTTCAGGCCGGCCAGCCGCGCGGCATCCTTGGTGGCCTGGCGCTGGGCCTCGTCGAAATAGGCCGGCACCGTGATCACCGCACCGACCAGCTCACCGCCGAGGGTGTTCTCGGCACGCTGGCGCAGCACCTTGAGGATGTCGGCCGAGACCTCGACCGGGCTCTTCGGTCCCTGCACCGTCTCGATGAAGGGCATATGCGACTGGCCGCCGACGAAGCGATAGGGCAGCTGATCGCCCAGTTGCTTGACGTCCGCCAGGCCACGCCCCATCAGGCGCTTGACCGACTGCACGGTATTCAACGGGTCGCCGGCGGCAGCCGCCTTGGCGGCCTCGCCCACCTCGACCCGGTCGGCGTGATAACGCACCGCCGAGGGCAGTATCACCCGCCCCTCGGCATCCGGCAGCGGCTCGGACAGGCCGCTGCGCAAGGCGGCGACCAATGAATTGGTAGTACCCAGATCGATCCCCACAGCCAAGCGACGCTGGTGTGGCTGGGGGCTCTGTCCGGGCTCAGCGATCTGCAGTAAGGCCATGATTAATAAGTGCTTATCTGGATTTCAGGTACGCAGGCTGACTGCGAGCGTTAGTCGTCGAGGCGCTCTTCCAACTGGCGCACCTCATGGGCGAGCTTGTCGAGGAACTGCATGCGGCGCATCAGGCGCTCGGCCTCCTCGCGCCGCGCCGGATCATCCCAGCAGCCGGCGAAACTTTCGTTCAGCTCGTCCTGAGCCACCTTGAGGCGTCGCTTGAACGCGGCCACGCCAGACAGGTCGGCGCTGTCCTGCAGCTCCTCGAGCTCTTCGCGCCAGTGCATCTGCTGCATCAGGAAGCCCGGATCCTGCACCGTGACCTCCAGCGGCAACTCGGGGCCGCTCAGGGTCAACAGGTAGCGCGCACGCTGCGGCGCATGCCGGAGCGTCTGGTAGGCCTCGTTGAGGCTGGCCGAGCGCTCCAGGGCAAGGCGCTGCTCACGCTCGGAAGCATCGGCGAAGCGATCCGGGTGAACGCCGCGGGCCAGCTCGCGATAGCGCGCGGCCAGGTCGTCGAGATCCAGGCGGAAACTCGGTTGCAGGTCGAACAGGGCAAAATGACAAGGACTTCCCACAAGCGCCTCAGATATTGAAGCTCTCGCCGCAGCCGCATTCGCCGCGCACGTTGGGATTGTTGAACTTGAAACCCTCGTTCAACCCTTCCTTGACGAAGTCCAGCTCGGTGCCGTCGAGGTACACCAGGCTCTTCGGGTCGATGATCACCTTGACGCCGTGACTCTCGAACACCTGGTCCTCGCTGGCCGGCTCGTCGACGAACTCCAGCACATAGGCCAGGCCGGAACAGCCGGTGGTGCGCACGCCCAGGCGAATGCCTTCGCCCTTGCCGCGCCCTTCGAGGGAGCGGCGCACGTGCTGCGCGGCAGCTTCAGTCATGCTGATAGCCATCGACATACCTCCTTAGAGCAAGCCTTTCTTCTGCTTGTAGTCACGCACGGCCGCCTTGATGGCGTCCTCGGCGAGCACCGAGCAGTGGATCTTCACCGGCGGCAGCGCCAGCTCCTCGGCCAGCTGGGTGTTCTTGATGGTCTCGGCCTCGTCCAGGGTCTTGCCCTTCATCCACTCGGTGGCAAGGGAACTGGAGGCGATGGCCGAACCGCAGCCATAGGTCTTGAACTTGGCGTCTTCGATCACGCCCTGCTCGTTGACCTTGATCTGCAGACGCATCACGTCACCGCAGGCCGGCGCGCCGACCATGCCGGTGCCGACACTGGGGTCTTCGGCATCCATCTTGCCGACGTTGCGCGGGTTCTCGTAATGGTCGATGACCTTTTCACTGTATGCCATGCTGCTATTCCTCTCTCATCAGGTGCCGCTCTTCGGCAGCTAGATTAGTGTGCTGCCCATTCGATCTTCGACAGATCGACACCGTCTTTGTACATGTCCCACAGCGGCGACAGCTCGCGCAGCTTGGTGACCGCCTCGCGAACCTTCTGCGCGGCGTAGTCCACCTCTTCCTCGGTGGTGAAACGACCGAAGGTGAAGCGGATGGAACTGTGCGCCAGCTCGTCGTTGCGGCCCAGGGCGCGCAGCACGTAGGACGGCTCCAGGGAGGCCGAGGTGCAGGCCGAACCGGAGGAAACCGCCAGGTCCTTGAGCGCCATGATCAGCGACTCACCCTCGACGTAGTTGAAGCTCAGGTTGAGATTGTGCGGTACGCGGGCGGTCAGGCTGCCGTTGACGTACAGCTCTTCCAGGCCATCGACCTGGGCGAAGAAGCGGTCGCGCAGGGCCAGCACGCGCTGGTTTTCCTGAGCCATCTCCTCCTTGGCGATACGGAAGGCCTCACCCATGCCGACGCACTGGTGAGTGGCCAGGGTGCCGGAGCGCATGCCGCGCTCGTGCCCGCCACCATGGGTCTGCGCCTCGAGACGCACGCGCGGCTTACGGCGCACGTACAGCGCACCGACGCCCTTGGGGCCATAGGTCTTGTGCGCCGAGAAGGACATCAGGTCGACCTTGAGCTTCTCCAGATCGATCTCCACCTTGCCGGTGGACTGGGCGGCATCGACATGGAACAGCACGCCGCGGGAGCGGGTCAGCTCGCCGATGGCGGCGATGTCGTTGATCGTGCCGATCTCGTTGTTCACGTGCATGATCGACACCAGGACGGTGTCATCGCGCAGGGCCGCCTCGACCATGGCCGGAGTGATCAGACCGTCTTCGCCCGGCTCGATGTAGGTGACCTCGAAGCCCTCGCGCTCCAGCTGGCGCATGGTGTCGAGGACCGCCTTGTGCTCGATCTTCGAGGTGACCAGGTGCTTGCCTTTGCTGCCGTAGAAGTTGGCCACACCCTTGATCGCCAGGTTGTCGGACTCGGTGGCACCGGAAGTCCAGACGATCTCGCGGGGGTCCGCATTGACCAGTTCGGCGACCTGGCGGCGGGCGTTCTCCACCGCTTCTTCGGCCTTCCAGCCGAACACGTGGGAGCGCGACGCCGGGTTACCGAAGTTGCCATCGACCAGCAGGCACTCACTCATCTTCTGGGCGACACGCGGGTCGACCGGCGTGGTGGCGGAATAATCGAGGTAAATCGGCAATTTCATTGACTCTCTCCTATCAGGTCACAGGCCTCGCAGCCCGGCGCCCTTGCATTCAATCGACGGTGGACGCTTCAATCTTGTCCAGATGCGGCATCAAGCCACTGCTGCAGCGACGCTGATCCTGACGCTGAGCGACTTCCTGCACCTCGCGGCGCGCCACCAGGTCGGCGAGGCTGATGCCACTGAGGAATTCGTGAATTTGCTGACTGAGGTCGCACCACAGGTGATGGGTCAGGCAGGTATCACCCGCATGACAGTCGCCCTGCCCCTGACAACGGGTGGCGTCGACCGATTCGTTGACCGCGTCGATCACCTGGGCCACCTGGATGCCGCGCATGTCGCGCGACAGCTGATAGCCGCCGCCCGGACCGCGCACGCTCGAGACCAGGTTGCCGCGCCGCAACTTGGCGAACAACTGCTCCAGATAGGACAGGGAGATACCCTGCCGCTCGGAGATGTCGGCAAGCGACACCGGACCATGCTGCGCATGGAGCGCGAGGTCGAGCATCGCCGTGACGGCGTAGCGGCCTTTGGTGGTCAGTCGCATGGAGGGTTACCACGGGATCACTGTGTGCCGCGAGTATGCAATTCCCGAGTATTTAAGTCAACTATAAGACCTATGGATTCACTCGGAATTGAACGAGGCGAAGGGCGCGCAGCATAGCAAAATGCCGCGCGCCACGCATCAGGCGACCGGCTTGCCGTCCTGATCCTTGCAGACGCCGGCGAAATCCTCGTCGCGCAGCGCCGGCAACTCCTTCGCGCAGTAGTCGCTACCCAGGGCGGTGAGCGCACTGCACATGCCCTCCAGCCGGCCATCGACCGCCTGCAGATGATCGAGCAGCTGACCGATGGCACGCGCCACCGGATCGGGCATGTCCTGACCGACCCCGTAGGCATCGAAGCCGAGCTTCTCCGCCATGGCCTGACGCTTGGCCTCCTGCTCGCCATCGACCTTGACGATGATCCGCCCCGGGATACCCACGGCCGTCGCGCCGGCCGGCACCGCCTTGGTCACCACGGCATTGGAGCCGATCTTCGCGCCGGCGCCGACCGTGAAGGGGCCCAGCACCTTGGCGCCCGCCCCGACCACCACGCCATCCTCCAGGGTCGGATGGCGCTTGCCCTTGTTCCAGCTGGTGCCGCCCAGGGTCACCCCCTGATACAGGGTGACATCATTGCCGATCTCGGCCGTCTCGCCGATGACGATGCCCATGCCATGGTCGATGAAGAAGCGCCGACCGATCTTCGCTCCGGGGTGAATCTCGATGCCGGTCAGCCAGCGCCCGAAGTTGGAGACCATGCGCGCCAGCCACTTCCAACCCGCGCCCCACAAGGCATGCGCCGCGCGATGCAGCCAGACCGCATGCAGACCCGGGTAGCAGGTGACCACCTCCAGTGCATTACGCGCCGCCGGATCACGATGGAATACACTCTGGATATCTTCCCGCATGCGCTCAAACATCAGATTTCCCCTGCCTATGGTGCTCACCACGCGCAGCCTTGACGGTCTCCGTCAGAATGCCGCGCAAGATATTCATTTCCAGCTTGCTGATGCCACTGCGCCCATATAACCGACGCAGACGACTCATCAGGTGCCGCGGCTTGGCCGGATCGAGAAAGCCGATCTCCACCAAGGACAACTCCAGGTGCGCATAGAAGGACTCCAGCTCGTCCGCCGTCACCGGCTGCATGTCCAGCATGGCGGTGGTCTCCTGCTTGGCCACCTTGGTCGGCCGATCCTGGGCCGCCAGCCAGGCCATGCGCACCTCGTAGGCCAGCACCTGCACCGCCGCCGCCAGATTCAGCGAGCTGAACTGCGGGTCGGACGGAATATGCACATGAAACTGACAGCGCTGCAGCTCTTCATTGGTCAGGCCGGCGTATTCGCGCCCGAACACCAGCGCCACCTCGCCGCCCTGCGCGGCCTGCTCGCAGCTCGCCACCCCGCACTCGCGCGGGTCGAGCAGCGGCCAGGGGATGCGCCGATCCCGCGCACTGGTACCCAGCACCAGGCTGCAGCCGACCAGCGCCTCCTCCAGCGTGCCGACCACCTGGGCGGCGTCGAGAATATCCGTGGCGCCGGAGGCCCGCGCCACCGCGTCGCCACTGGGAAAATCGACCGGATCGACCAGCACCAGGCGCGACAGCCCCATGTTCTTCATGGCACGCGCCGCACCGCCGATATTGCCCGGATGACTGGTGTTGACCAAAACCACGCGAATATTCTGCAGCAACTCGAGCGCTCACATTGCAAATACAAGGGGAGGAAATCTTACAGAACCCCCCCCATTAATGCCATGCGCAGCGCAGGCGGCACTTCAACCAACGGGCTTTTCTGCTAGAATGGCCGGCTTTCTTTAACGACCCAGGTGAACATCCATGCAGCCCATGCTGAATATCGCGCTGCGCGCAGCCCGTAGCGCCGGTGAAATGATCTTCCGCTCGATCGAACGCTTGGACGTCATCTCGGTCGACGAGAAGGATGCCAAAGATTACGTGACGGAGATCGACCGCTCCGCCGAGCAGTTGATCATCCAGGCGCTGCGCAAGGCCTACCCGAACCACGGCTTCCTCGGCGAAGAAGGCGCCGCGATCGAAGGCAGCGGCGAGGGCGCCGACTACCAGTGGATCATCGACCCGCTGGACGGCACCACCAACTTCATCCGCGGCGTCCCCCACTTCGCCGTCAGCGTGGCCTGCAAGTACCGTGGCCGCCTGGAGCACGCGGTGATCATCGATCCGGTGCGCCAGGAGGAGTTCACCGCCAGCCGCGGCCGCGGCGCCGCCCTCAACGGCCGCCGCCTGCGCGTCAGCACGCGCAAGAGCCTGGACGGCGCCCTGCTCGGCACCGGCTTCCCGTTCCGCGACAGCCAACTGGACAACCTGGAAAACTACCTCGGGATGTTCCGCAGCCTGGTCGGCCAGACCGCCGGCGTACGCCGCGCGGGTGCCGCCAGCCTGGACCTGGCCTACGTCGCCGCCGGGCGCTTCGACGCCTTCTGGGAATTCGGCCTGTCGGAGTGGGACATGGCGGCCGGCGCCCTGCTGATCCAGGAAGCAGGCGGCCTGGTCAGCGACTTCAGCGGCGGCCATGAATTCCTCGAGAAGGGCCAGATCGTCGCCGGCAACACCAAGTGCTTCAAGGCCGTGCTGACCGCCATCCAGCCGCACCTGTCGGCGAGCCTGAAACGCTAAGCGGCGCCAGACGAACACAAGAAACCGGCCTCGCGCCGGTTTTTTATCGCCCACGAAAAAGCGCCCCGCGGGGCGCTTTCTACGAACCAGAGTGGCGGCGCATCACTGCACGGACTGCGTCAGCACCAACTGGCCATCATCGTCGAGCGGAATCTGCCGACCCGGATCATGATCCATGCGCACCTGCCCGACCTTGCCGTCGAGCTGGTACTTCACGTCGTAGCCGACCAGCTTCTCGCTGGTATCGGTCACCGTGCTGCAGCGCGTCTCGGTGGTGGTATAGGTATCACCGGCCTGCATGTTCTCCTGCACCTTGTTGCCGGCATAGCCGCCACCGACCGCACCGGCGACGGTCGCGATCTTCTTGCCGGTGCCGCCACCCACCTGATTGCCGAGCAAGCCACCGACCACCGCCCCGATGGCCGTGCCGGCGATGCGATGCTGATCCTGCACCGGCTTCTGCCGGGTCACGGCCACCTCGCGGCATTCCTGACGCGGCGTCTTGATGGTCTCCTTGACCGGCTGCACGGCCAGCACCTCCGCGTACTCCGGCGCACTGACCAGCTTGTAGGTCGCCACCGCACCGCCGGCAGTGACCCCCACGGCACCCAACACCACACCCACGAGCATCGACTTGTTCATGGCCCTCTCCCGATTTCCAGTCCATCCGGCGCATCCCGCCTCATTCGCAGGGTTTGACCGGACGGCCTCGCGGCAAGTTCCGCGACGCTCACGCCGAAAACCGTGCGCGACCGGGCGCAGGCACTCAGGGACGCTCGTCGACCTCTTCGGTCACCACCGGCGGGATCAGGTCCTCGACCGCCAGGTCGAGCCATATCAGCACCACGTTGGCGATATAGACCGACGAGTAGGTACCGACCAGCACTCCGACGAACAGCGCAATGGCGAAACCGAACAGGTTGTCGCCGGCGAACAGCAGCAGCGCGCCGACGGCCAGCAAGGTGGAGATCGAGGTCGCCAAGGTACGCAGCAGGGTCTGGGTGGTGGAGATGTTGATGTTGTCGACCAGGCTGGTCTTGCGCAGCACGCGGAAGTTCTCGCGCACCCGGTCGAACACCACGATGGTGTCGTTCAGCGAGTAGCCGATGATCGCCAGCAGGGCCGCCAACACCGTCAGGTCGAAGGTGATCTGGAAGAACGACAGGATGCCCAGGGTGACGATGACGTCATGCACCAGGGAGACGATGGCGCCCAGGGAGAACTTCCACTGGAAGCGGAAGGCCAGGTACAGCATGATCCCGCCGAGCGCCAGGAGCATGCCGAGGCCGCCCTGATCACGCAGCTCCTCGCCCACCTGCGGACCGACGAACTCGACCTTCTTTACCTCCAGCGCATCGCCGGACTGGCGCAAGGCCGTGGCCACCTTATTGCCCAGGTCGGGGTCGTCGCCCTGCATGCGCACCACCACATCGGTGGTGGCACCGAAGCTCTGCACCACCGCATCGGCGAACCCGGCACCGGCCAGTTGCGCGCGCACCTTGCCGAGATCGGCCGGCTGCTCGTAGCCCAGCTCGATCTGGGTGCCGCCGGTGAAGTCCAGCCCCAGGTTCAGGCCCTTGATAAACAGGCTGCCCAACGACAGGAGCGTCAGCACCAGCGTGAGGGCGAACGCGAGATTGCGCACGCCCATGAAGTTGATCGTACGATTCATCTCGACCCCTTAGATCCACAGCTTCTTGAAGTCACGCCCACCGACACTCAGGTTGACCAAGGCGCGCGTCACCAGAATGGCGGTGAACATCGAGGTCAGGATCCCCAGCGACAGGGTCACGGCGAAGCCCTTGACCGGACCGGTGCCCATGGCGAAGAGAATGCCGCCGACCAGCAAGGTGGTCAGGTTGGCATCGACGATGGCCGTGAAGGCGCGATCGAAGCCTTCGTGCACGGCCCGCTGAATCGACATGCCGTTGGCGATCTCCTCGCGAATGCGCGAGAAGATCAGCACGTTGGCATCCACCGCCATGCCCATGGTCAGGACGATGCCGGCGATGCCCGGCAGGGTCAGGGTGGCGCTGAGCAGCGACATCAACGCCAGCAGCAGGACCATGTTCAAACCCAGCGCCAGGGTCGCCAGCACGCCGAAGTAGCGGTAGATGGCGACGATGAACAGCGAGACGAACAGCATGCCCCACAGCGACGCATCGACGCCCTTGGCGATGTTGTCGGCCCCCAGGCTCGGACCGATGGTGCGCTCTTCGGCGAAGTACATCGGCGCCGCCAGGCCACCGGCACGCAGCAGCAGGGCCAGCTCGGAAGACTCGCCCTGGCCGTCCAGGCCGGTGATGCGGAACTGGCTGCCGAGCGGCGACTGGATGGTCGCCAGGCTGATGATCTTCTTCTCCTCGACGAAGCCGGGGATCGCCACTTCCTGCTCGACGCCATCGACCACCTGGCGTGCGTAGCGGGTCACCGGCTTCTGTTCGATGAAGATCACCGCCATGCTGCGGCCGACATTGTTACGCGTGGCCCGGTTCATCAGGTCGCCGCCGTGGCCATCCAGGCGGATATTCACCTGCGGCCGGCCGTTCTCGTCGAAGCTGGCCTGAGCATCGGTGACCTGGTCACCGGTAATGATCAGCTCGCGCTCGAGCTGTACCGGCGGCCGGCCCTCTTCGCGAAACTCGAAGGTCTCGGTGGAGGCTCGCGACGCATCCAACTCGGCCTGCAGGCGGAACTCGAGGTTGGCGGTCTTGCCGAGAATGCGCTTGGCCTCGGCGGTATCCTGCACGCCCGGCAGTTCCACCACGATGCGGTTGGCGCCCTGGCGCTGGACCAGCGGCTCGGCCACGCCGAGTTCGTTGACCCGGTTGCGCACCGTGGTCAGGTTCTGCTTGATCGAATACTCGCGAATCTCGGCGAGCTTGGCCGGAGTCAGAGTCAGGCGCAGCACCTGCATCTCGTTACGCTCGACGGCGGTCAGCTCGAAATCGGTGAAATCTTTGCGGATCAGGCGCTGCGCCTGCTCCAGCGTCGCCTCGTCGGCGAAGCCCAGCTGAATGGCGCCGGCGGCCTCGGGCAGGCTGCGGTAGCGTACCCGCTCCTTGCGCAGCAGGCTCTTGACCTCGCCCTCATAGACCTTGCGCCGGGCATCCAGGGCCTTGTCCATGTCCACTTCCAGCAGGAAGTGCACACCACCGGACAGGTCCAGACCCAGCTTCATCGGCCCGGCGCCCAGGTTGCGCAGCCAGTCCGGGGTGGTCTGCGCCAGGTTCAGGGCGACCACGAAGTCGCCACCCAGGACCCGACGCACCACGTCCTTGGCCGGCAGCTGATCTTCCTGGCTGGCCAGACGCAGCAAGCCGCCGCGGCCCTGCTCGGCCAGGCTCATTGCCTTGACCTCGATGCCCGCCTCACGCAGCGCACGGCCGGCACGCTCCAGGTCGGCCTGCTCGACGCGCATCGCCGTGCTGTTGCCGCTGATCTGGATCGCCGGATCGTCCGGGTAGAGGTTGGGTGCCGAATAAATGAAGCCGATCGCCAGCACAGCCACGATCAGCAGGTACTTCCACAGAGGAAACTTATTGAGCATGACGCCGCCCGTTATGACGCGGGGCGCATTTAGCGCCCCGTCGAATGGTGATGATGTGGAGCTCAGATGGCTTTCAGCGTGCCCTTGGGCAGGGTCGCGGCGATGGCCACCTTCTGGATCTTCAGCTCGACGGTGTCGGACGCCTCGATGACCACGAAGTCGTCGCTGACCTTGGTGACCTTGCCGGCGATGCCGCCGCTGGTCACCACCTCGTCACCCTTCTGCAGGTTGCCGATCAGGTTCTTGTGCTCCTTGGCCCGCTTGGCCTGAGGACGCCAGATCATCAGGTAGAAGATGACCAGGAAACCGACCAGGAACACCCACTCGAAACCGGTGCCGGCAGGACCGGCGGCCGGGGCAGCCGCTTCGGCGTATGCAGCGGGAATCAAAAAGCTCATGTAACACTCCTGTTGGAAAGGTCTTTTAGAACAGCGATAGATCAGGCGAGAGGCGGCGTTGGCAGGCCGCGCCGAGCATAGAACGCATCGACAAAGGCGGCCAATGTACCCTGTTGAATTGCCTCGCGCAAACCAGCCATGAGACGCTGGTAATGGCGCAAGTTGTGCACGGTATTGAGCATGCTTCCCAGCATTTCGCCGCACTTATCCAGATGATGCAGATAGGAGCGGGAAAAGTGCCGGCAGGTGTAGCAGTCGCAGGCAGGGTCCAGCGGCGAGTCGTCGTGCTTGTGCACCGCATTGCGGATCTTCAGCACCCCGGTCTCGACGAACAGGTGGCCGTTGCGCGCATTGCGGGTCGGCATCACGCAGTCGAACATGTCCACGCCACGGCGCACGCCCTCGACCAGGTCCTCCGGCTTGCCGACGCCCATCAGGTAGCGCGGCTTGTCCGCCGGCAACTGCTCCGGCAGGTAGTCCAGCACCCGGATCATCTCCTCCTTCGGCTCGCCGACCGACAGGCCGCCGATCGCCAGGCCGTCGAAGCCGATCTCGCTCAAGCCCTCCAGCGAGCGCCGGCGCAGCTCTTCATGCATGCCGCCCTGGACGATGCCGAACAGCGCCGCCGTGCTGTCGCCGTGCGCCTCCTTGGAGCGCTTGGCCCAGCGCAACGACAGCTCCATGGAGCGCTTGGCCACATCGAACTCGGCCGGATAGGGCGTGCACTCGTCGAAGATCATCACGATGTCCGAACCGAGGTCGCGCTGCACCTGCATCGACTCCTCCGGCCCCATGAACACCTTGGAGCCATCCACCGGCGAGGCGAAATACACACCCTCCTCCTTGATCTTGCGCATGGCGCCCAGGCTGAACACCTGGAAACCGCCGGAATCGGTGAGGATCGGCCCCTGCCACTGCATGAAATCGTGCAGGTCGCCATGCCGCTTGATCACCTCGGTGCCCGGGCGCAGCCACAGGTGAAAGGTGTTGCCGAGGATGATCTGCGCGCCTATGGCCTCGATATCCCGCGGCAGCATGCCCTTGACCGTGCCGTAGGTGCCCACCGGCATGAACGCCGGCGTCTCGACCACGCCACGGGGAAAGCTCAGGCGCCCCCGGCGCGCCTTGCCATCGGTCGCCAACAACTCGAAAGACATGCGACAGGTGCGCGTCATACTGTTTCCTCGGGCCCGCGCGGCGCGGGATTGCGGGTGACGAACATGGCGTCACCGTAACTAAAGAAGCGATAACCCTCGGCGACCGCGCTTTTATAGGCCGCCATGGTTTCCGGATAGCCGGCGAAGGCCGACACCAGCATCAGCAGGGTCGACTCCGGCAGGTGGAAGTTGGTGACCAGGGCATCGACCACATGCAGCGGCCGCCCCGGGTAGATAAAGATGTCGGTGTCGCCACTGAAAGCCTTGAGCACACCGTCGCGCGCCGCACTCTCCAGCGAGCGCACGCTGGTGGTGCCGACCGCTATCACCCGCCCGCCGCGGGCGCGACAGGCCGCCACGGCATCCACCACCGCCTGGCCGACCTCCAGCCACTCGCTGTGCATGTGGTGGTCCTCGATGCGCTCGACCCGCACCGGCTGGAAAGTGCCGGCCCCCACATGCAGGGTCACGAAGGCCGTCTCGATGCCTTTCTCGGCGATCGCCGCGAGCATGGCCTGATCGAAGTGCAGGCCCGCAGTCGGCGCCGCCACCGCGCCGGCACGGGCGGCATAGACGGTCTGGTAACGCTCGCGGTCGGCGCTCTCGTCGGGGCGGTCGATATAGGGCGGCAGCGGCATGTGGCCGATGCGCTCGAGCAGCGGCAGCACCTCTTCGGCGAAGCGCAACTCGAACAGCGCATCATGGCGCGCCAGCATCTGCGCCTCGCCGCCACCGTCGAGCAGGATGGTCGAGCCCGGCTTGGGCGACTTGCTCGAACGCACATGGGCCAGCACCCGATGACTGTCCAGCACGCGCTCGACCAGCACTTCCAGCCGGCCGCCGCTGGCCTTCTGGCCGAACAGGCGCGCCGGAATCACCCGGGTGTCGTTGAACACCATCAGATCGCCCGGACGCAGATACGTCAGCAGATCGCCGAACTGGCGATGGGCGAGCTGCCCGCTCGGCCCATCGAGCACCAGCAG
The DNA here is from genome assembly GCF_018398425.1 of Pseudomonas lalucatii. NCBI lineage: Bacteria > Pseudomonadati > Pseudomonadota > Gammaproteobacteria > Pseudomonadales > Pseudomonadaceae > Pseudomonas > Pseudomonas lalucatii. Next base: position 815,483 of record NZ_JADPMV010000002.1, read on the forward strand.
GCGACTGGCCCGGCGCTCGGCCAGGGGGTAACGGGCAATCAGGGAATCGGGCAGCTCGAAGTGGAAGTCGGCGACGCGCATGGCGGGAAAGGGAGTCGAATTTCAGGGCGGCAAAGCTTACCGGAATTCCCCCATGCTGGCCACGCAAGTGGATTGACCGGGCGCAACCGCCTCCCTATACTGCGCCGCCATTGTGCCCCGGTGGCGGAACCGGTAGACGCGGCGGATTCAAAATCCGTTTCCGAAAGGAGTGGGAGTTCGAGTCTCCCCCGGGGCACCAATGATCCTTCCTGCCGCCTTACCCCTGCGTAAAGTGGCGCCGCGCAGTCGACCGGACTGCGACTCCCGCACCCCGAGTCCAGCTGGCACAGGCATCTCCGACAGCCTGCAAACAGCCTCGATCGACCGCGATTCTCGGGCCGCGCCGGGGTTGGCATTTGCCCAAAAGTTAGCGTAGAGTGATTGAACTGTGTTTGCATGGGTCGCCGTGAATCGTGACCTGATGCAGTAGATCCTCCAGATCCGCTACATCCCGCTCGACTTCTATTACTCTTTGCAACCAGTCTCAGTCCTCTATTATTTAGGGGCTGTCATCAACTCTAGTTTCAAGGAAATAAGACATGTCGAATCGTCAGAACGGTACCGTCAAGTGGTTTAACGACGAGAAAGGTTTTGGTTTTATCACTCCCGAAAGCGGTCCGGATCTGTTCGTGCACTTCCGCGCGATCGAAGGCAACGGCTTCAAGAGCCTGAAAGAAGGCCAGAAAGTCAGCTTCGTAGCTGTGCAAGGTCAAAAAGGCATGCAGGCTGACCAGGTTCAAGTCCTGGGCTAAACCTGCCGCCTTGAAGAACCCCTGATGGCAGCATCAGGGGTTTTTTTATGCCTGAAAGTACATAAAAGCACACACGAAAGACTCCTCAGTACTATTGCCCGACGAGCCCTCCATGCCGAAACACCTGCTGCGCCCGCACGGTGACTTCCCCGCCGCCGGCCTGAGCCGCCGCCTCGCGGCACTGTTCTACGATTTCCTGCTGTGCATCGCCCTGCTCATAGTCGTGACCTTCATCTACAAGCTGGCGCTCATGGGCTTCTATGGCGAAGCGCAGCTCAAGCGGCTGTCCGACGCCGGCGCCCTGGACGGCGACCCCCTGCTGTCGACCCTGCTGCTGCTGAGCCTGTTCGGCTTCTTCGCCAAGTTCTGGACCCACAACGGCCAGACCCTGGGCATGCAGGTCTGGGGCCTCCGCATCCAGAATCCGGACGGCAGCGCCATCGACCTGTGGCAGGCACTGCTGCGCTTCCTGGTCGCCATCGCCTCCTGGCTGTGCCTCGGCCTGGGTTTCCTGTGGGTCCTCTGGGACAAGGAAAAACGCAGCTGGCATGACATCTATTCCGCCAGCCGTACCGTGCAGCTGCCGAAGAACATCCACAAGAAGTAGCCATGCGAAATAGAAAAGCCGGCAGCGAGCCGGCTTTTCTTTGACCGCGGCCGGCTACCCGGCTCGCCGCAGCAACCCAAGGCCGGCCAGGGCACAGACGCCCGCCGGCGCCAGCACGGCCAGCAGCGGCGAGAAGCCGAACACCAGGCTCGACGGCCCCAGCAGATCCTGGGCGATGCTGAACACGAAGCCGACCAGCACCCCGGTGAACACCCGCTGCCCCAGGGTCACCGAACGCAGCGGACCGAAGATGAAGGAGATCGCCATCAGCACCAGGGCGGCCGTCACCAGCGGCTGCAGCATCTTGGTCCAGAACGCCAGCCAGTAGCGGCCGTTGTTCAGGCCCTGCTCGGCCAGATACTGGATGTAGCGCCACAACCCGGTCACCGACAACGCCTCGGGCTCCAGCACCACGGTGCCGAGCAGCTGCGGATTGAGCTCGACCTCCCAGCGCTCGCGCGGCACCTCGACCACTTCCGTGCTGCGTCCGCGGAAATGCGTGGTGACGACGCTTTCCAGCTGCCAGTGATCGCCCTGATACAACGCGCGCCGGGCGAAGCTGGACGACAGCAGGTTTCGCTGCTCATCGAATCGGTAGCGGGTCACGCCATACAGCACACCATCGGGCTGCACCGCGTTGATATGCACGAACTCCTGGCCCTGGCGATGCCACAGACCGCGCTTGGCGCTCTGCGCCTCGCCGCCGCCCTGGGCCATGGCGCGATTGGCCTGGGCCAGGTTCTCGCTCCAGGGCGCCAGGTACTCGCCGATCAGGATGCCGGCCAGCATCAGCACCAGCATCGGCTTCATCACCGCCCAGACGATCCGCCCGATCGACACGCCGGCGGCGCGCATCACGGTCAGCTCGCTGCTGCTGGCCAGACTGCCCAGGCCGATCAGGCAGCCGATCAGGGCCGCCATCGGCAGCATCTCGTACACCCGCCGCGGCAGGGTCAGCACGACATACCAGGCGGCCGCGCCCAGGCTGTAATTGCCCTCGACATCGCCCAGCTCATCGATGAAGGCGAACAGCAGGGCCAGCCCGACGATGATCCCCAGCACCGCGAGAATCGCGACGAACACCTGAATGCCGATGTACCTATCCAGCCTAACCACGAGCCACCTCCCGCGCAGCACGACGACTCGCCCACTTCAGCCGCAGCGGCTCCCAATAGAGCAGCCCGAGACCTATCGCCACGAACACCCCATGCACCCACCACAACCCCAGCTCCAGGGGAATCTTCCCCTTATCCAGGGCGCCGCGCGCGGCGATCAGCAACGCCAGGTAGGCCATGTACAGCAAGACCGCCGGCAACAGCTTGAGGAATCGCCCCTGGCGCGGGTTGACCCGGGACAGCGGCACGGCCAGCAGGGTGACGACGAACACCAGCAAGGGGATGGACAGGCGCCACTGCAGCTCGGACTGCAGCCGCGCATTGTCGCTGCCGATCAGCTCCCGGGTCGGCACCGCCTCGCGCTCGCTGACCTCGCCGCTGACCGAGGGCTTGGGCAGCAGCACGCCGTAGGTGTCGTACTGGATCGCCCGGTAGTCCGCCTGGCCGGGATTGCCGTCGTAGCGATAGCCGTTCTCCAGGATCAGGTAGCGGCTGCCGTCGGCCTGCAGCTCCTGGCGCCCGCTTTCGGCCACCAGCACGGTGATGCCGCGCTCCTTGCCGCCGTCGCGGGAGAAGCGCTTCTCGGAAATGAAGATGCCGCCCAGCTGGCCGCGGTCCTCCGACAGTTCCTGGGTGTAGGTCACCCGTGAGCCGTCCTTCATGGCCTGAAAGCGTCCCGGCACCAGGGTGTCGAACTCGGTCAGGGCGTCCTGCTCGTTGAGGATGCGCATCTGCCCCGCCACGCCCTGCGGCGCCAGCCCCAGGCTCAGCCAGGCCACCAGCAGCGCCACCAGCAGTGCCGGCGCCAGGCTGTAGACCAGCAGGCGCTGCTGACTCATGCCGGTGGCCGACAGCACGGTCATCTCGCTGTCCAGGTAGAGCCGCCCGTAGGCCAGCAGGATGCCGAGGAACAGGCCCAGGGGCAGGATCAACTGGAGGAACCCCGGCAGGCGAAAGCCCATGATCAGGAACAGCACCCCCGGGTCCAGCAGGCCCTGTGCGGCCTGCGCCAGGTACTTGATGAAGCGGCCACTCATGATGATCACCAGCAGCACGGCGCTCACCGCACTCAGGGTGACCAGGACCTCACGGGACAGATAACGGAAGACAATCAAACCAGACACTCCAGGGTTGTCAGGCTCAGGCGGCTACGCTCACACTAGCCGCACTGCGTGCCGGCTCGCCCACGGACGAACCACTGAAAAAATGACCGGCATTATCCTGCAATACCGACTCCTTGTCTTGGGGACACTTACGCCATGGAATTTCTCGTCAAAAGCGCTCGCCCGGAAACCCTGAAAACCGCCACCCTGGTCATCGCCGTCGGCGAAGGCCGCAAGCTCGGCGAAACGGCGAAAGCGATCGATGGCGCCAGCGCCGGCGCCATCAGCGCGCTGCTCAAGCGTGGCGACCTCGCCGGCAAGCTCGGCCAGACCCTGCTGGCGCACAACCTGGCCGGCCTCAAGGCCGAACGCGTGCTGCTGGTGGGCAGCGGCAAGGACGAAGAACTCTCCGACCGCCAGCTGCGCAAGCTGGTCGGTGCCGCCCAGGCGGTGCTCAAGGGGCTAGGCGGCGGTGACGCGGTGCTGGCGCTGCAGGACCTCAACGTCAAGGGCCGCGACGCCTACGGCAAGGCCCGCCTCATGGTAGAGACCCTGGCCGACGGCGACTACCAGTTCGACCGTTTCAAGAGCCAGAAGGCCGAGCCGCGCGCCCTGAAGAAGCTCACCCTGAGCTGCGACAAGGCCGACCTGGCCGAGGTCGAGCGCGCCGCTCGCCATGCCCAGGCCATCGCCGCCGGCATGGCCTTCACCAAGGACCTCGGCAACCTGCCGCCGAACCTCTGCCACCCCAGCTACCTGGCCGAGGAGGCCAAGGGCCTGGCCAAGGCGCACAAGAACCTCAAGGTCGAGATCCTCGACGAGAAGAAGCTCAAGGAACTCGGCGCCGGCGCCTTCCTCGCCGTGGCCCAGGGCAGCGAGCAGCCGCCGCGGATGATCGTGCTCAACTACCAGGGCGGCAAGAAGACCGACAAACCCTTCGCCCTGGTCGGCAAGGGCATCACCTTCGACACCGGTGGCATCAGCATCAAGCCAGCGGCCGGCATGGACGAGATGAAGTACGACATGTGCGGCGCCGCCAGCGTGTTCGGCACCCTCAAGGCGGTGCTCGAGCTGCAGCTGCCGATCAACCTGGTGTGCCTGCTGGCCTGCGCCGAGAACATGCCCAGCGGCCGCGCCACCCGCCCCGGCGACATCGTCACCAGCATGAGCGGGCAGACCGTGGAGATCCTCAACACCGACGCCGAGGGCCGCCTGGTGCTGTGCGACACCCTGACCTACGCCGAGCGCTTCAAGCCCCAGGCGGTGATCGACATTGCCACCCTCACCGGCGCCTGCATCGTCGCCCTGGGCGGCAACACCTCGGGCCTGATGGGCAACGACGACGAGCTGGTGCAGCAGCTGCTGGCCGCCGGCCAGAGCGCCGACGACCGCGCCTGGCAGCTGCCGCTGTTCGACGAGTACCAGGAGCAGCTGGACAGCCCCTTCGCCGACATCGCCAACATCGGCGGGCCCAAGGCCGGCACCATCACCGCCGGCTGCTTCCTCTCGCGCTTCGCCAAGAAGTACCACTGGGCGCACCTGGACATCGCCGGCACCGCCTGGATCAGCGGCGGCAAGGACAAGGGCGCCACCGGCCGCCCGGTGCCCTTGCTGACCCAGTACCTGCTCGATCGCAGCCAGGCCTGACCCACGCCGGGGCGCTCGCCCGCCCCGGACTCCCCAGCCCATCGCCGAAGTCGCCATGCCCCGAATCGAGTTCTATGTGCTCTCCTCCGCCACCCCGGCCGAGCGCCTGCGCGCCGCCTGCCAGCTGGCGATGAAGGCCTGGCGCGCCGGCCTGCCGGTGTTCCTGCGCGGCGCCGATGCCCAGCAATGCGCGGAGCTGGACGAGCTGCTGTGGCGCTTCAAGGCGGAAGCCTTCGTGCCCCACGACCTGCACCAGGACGACCCGCACGCCCCGGTGGTGATCGGCCTGGACGAACAGCCGGTCGCCGAACAGGGCGTGCTGATCAACCTCAGCCCGAGCCTCTCACCCTTTATCGAGCGCTTCAGCCGGATCATCGAGATCGTCAACCAGGAGCCAGACCTGCTGACCGCCTGCCGGGAGAATTTCCGCAGCTACCGCCAGCGCGGCTATGATCCGCAACGAGTCGAGCTCTAAGCGCCGCATACCATGGACACACCGAAGCCACCGCAGAAACCCGCGCAACTGCTGAACGACCTGGAGTCGATCCGCGAGCTGCTGGGCGACCAGGACCTGGAGCCGCCGCTGCTGGTCGACGCCCTCGACCCGGACGCCATCCCCGTGCTCTCCGATATCGTCGCCGCAGCACCGCCCGGCGCGCCGCCCCCGGCGCCCAGCCACCGCCCCGAGGCCACCGCATCGCCTGCCCAGTCCGACGCGGGCCTGCGCGGCACCCTGGAGCAAGCCGTGCTGCGCGACAGCGCCGCCGAGCTGAAGAAACTGGACAACGAACTGCGCGCCGCCGCCCAGCTGATCCTGCAGGACGTCATCGACGACTTCGTGCCGCAGATCGAGGCCGAGCTGAAGCGCCGCCTGGAGGCGCGCCTGACCCGCCTGCTGCCGCCGCGCCGCGGCTGAGCCCGCGCCGCGCCCCGGCAGTCAGCTTCCCGGTGCGCGCCCTTACGCCTGGCGCGGCTTCCCCGTTATACTTGTCGGCTTTTCCGATCAGCCGTCATAAGGGTCCCGCCGCGCATGGACAAGACCTACCAGCCGCACGCCATTGAAACCGCCCTGTACGAGAACTGGGAGGCGAACAACTACTTCGCCCCCCAGGGTTCGGGCGAGCCGTACACCATCATGATCCCGCCGCCGAACGTCACCGGCAGCCTGCACATGGGTCACGGCTTCAACAACTCGATCATGGACGCGCTGATCCGTTTCCGTCGCATGCAGGGCCGCAACACCCTGTGGCAACCGGGCACCGACCATGCCGGCATCGCCACCCAGATGGTGGTGGAGCGCCAGCTGGCCGCCGACGGCATCAGCCGCCACGACCTGGGCCGGGAGAAGTTCCTGGAGAAGGTCTGGGAGTGGAAGGAGCAGTCCGGCGGCACCATCACCCGGCAGATCCGCCGCCTGGGCAGCTCGGTGGACTGGTCGCGCGAGCGCTTCACCATGGACGACGGCCTGTCGGAAGCCGTCAAGGAAGCCTTCGTGCGCCTGCACGAGGACGGCCTGATCTACCGCGGCAAGCGCCTGGTCAACTGGGACACCAAGTTCCACACCGCCATCTCCGACCTCGAGGTGGAGAGCCACGACGAGAAAGGCAACCTGTGGCACCTGCGCTACCCGCTGGCCGACGGCCAGCGCACCGCCGACGGCAAGGACCACCTGATCGTCGCCACCACCCGCCCGGAAACCATGCTGGGCGACGCCGCCGTCGCCGTGCACCCGGAAGACGAACGCTACAAGGCGCTGATCGGCCACTTCGTCGAACTGCCCCTGGTGGGTCGACGCATCCCCATCGTCGGCGACGACTACTGCGATCCCGAGTTCGGTACCGGCTGCGTGAAGATCACCCCGGCCCACGACTTCAACGACTACGAAGTCGGCAAGCGCCACAACCTGCCGCTGCTCAACATCTTCGACAAGAACGCCGCCGTGCTGGCCAGCGCCCAGGTGTTCAACATCGACGGCAGCGTCAACGACAGCATCGACGGCCGCCTGCCGGCCGACTACGCCGGCCTCGACCGCTTCGCGGCGCGCAAGCAGATAGTCGCCGCCTTCGAGGCCGCCGGGCTGCTGGAGAAGATCGACGAACACGCGCTGAAGGTGCCCAAGGGCGACCGCTCCGGCACCGTCATCGAGCCCTGGCTGACCGACCAGTGGTACGTCTCCACCAAGCCCCTGGCGGAGCCGGCCATCAAGGCCGTGGAAGACGGCCAGATCCAGTTCGTGCCCAAGCAGTACGAGAACATGTATTTCTCCTGGATGCGCGACATCCAGGACTGGTGCATCAGCCGCCAGCTGTGGTGGGGCCACCGCATCCCGGCCTGGTACGACGAGGCCGGCAACGTCTATGTCGGCCGCGACGAGGCCGAAGTGCGGGCCAAGCACGATCTGGGCGACATCGCCCTGCGCCAGGACGAGGACGTGCTCGACACCTGGTTCAGCTCCGGCCTGTGGACCTTCTCCACCCTCGGCTGGCCGCAGCAGACCGAGGCGCTGAAGACCTTCCACCCCACCGACGTGCTGGTCACCGGCTTCGACATCATCTTCTTCTGGGTCGCGCGCATGGTCATGCTGACCCTGCACCTGGTGAAGAACGCCGACGGCAGCGCCCAGGTGCCGTTCAAGACCGTCTACGTGCACGGCCTGGTACGCGACAGCCAGGGCCACAAGATGTCCAAGTCCAAGGGCAACGTGCTCGACCCGCTGGACATAGTCGACGGCATCGACCTGGAAGCCCTGGTGGCCAAGCGCACCAGCGGCATGATGCAGCCCAAGCTGGCGGAGAAGATCGCCAAGCAGACCCGCGCCGAGTTCCCCGAGGGCATCGCCGCCTACGGCACCGACGCCCTGCGCTTCACCAACCTGGCCCTGGCCTCCACCGGCCGCGACATCAAGTTCGACATGGGCCGGGTCGAGGGCTACCGCAACTTCTGCAACAAGATCTGGAACGCCGCCAACTTCGTCATCGAGAACACCGATGGCCAGGACACCGGGGTGAACGGCGAGCCGGTCGAGCTGTCCGCGGTGGACCGCTGGATCATCTCCGCCCTGCAGCGCACCGAGGCGGAAGTGACCCGCCAGCTCGACGCCTTCCGCTTCGACCTGGCCGCCCAGGCGCTGTACGAGTTCATCTGGGACGAGTACTGCGCCTGGTACCTGGAGCTGGTCAAGCCGGTGCTGTGGGACGAGCAGGCGCCGATCGAGCGCCAGCGCGGCACCCGCCGCACCCTGATCCGGGTGCTGGAAGTGGCGCTGCGCCTGGCCCATCCATTCATGCCCTTCATCACCGAGGCCATCTGGCAACGCATCAAGGCCCAGGCCGGTGCCAGCGGCGACACCCTGATGCTGCAGCCCTGGCCGGTGGCCAACGAGAGCCGCATCGACGCGGCCGCCGAGGGCGACATCGAGTGGGTCAAGGCGCTGATGCTCGGCCTGCGGCAGATCCGCGGCGAGATGAAGATCTCCATGGCCAAGCGCATCGACGTGGTGCTGAACAACGCCAGCCAACTGGACCAGCGCCGCCTGGCCGACAACCTGCCGTTGCTCAACAAGCTGGCCAAGCTGGAATCGGTACGGGTGCTGGCCGCCGGCGAGGAGGCGCCGCTGTCCGCCACCGCCCTGGTCGGCGAGATGGAAGTGCTGGTGCCGATGGCCGGGCTGATCGACAAGGACGCCGAACTGGCGCGCCTGGACAAGGAGATCGCCCGCCTGGACGGCGAGGTCAAGCGCGTCGGCGGCAAGCTGGCCAACCAGGGCTTCGTCGCCAAGGCCCCGGCCGAGGTGCTGGACAAGGAGCGCGCCAAGCTGGCCGAGGCCGAACAGGCCCTGGGCAAGCTGGCCGAGCACCGCGCCCGCATCGCCAGCCTCTAACCCTTCCGCAAGACCCCCACGGGGCCCGCTGCCAGCATCGGCACGGGCCCCGTCCTGTTTATCGGTACCGCCATGACCGCCCCACGCTCCCCGTCCCTGCTCGACGCCCTGCTGCCGATTGGCGTGCTGATGGTGCTGCTGAGCCTGTCCGTCTACCTCTATGGCGACGCCTCCTCCAGCGGGCCGAACCAGATCGCCCTGATGAGCGCCGCCTTCGTCGCCGGGCTGATCGGCCTGAAGAACGGCCTGCGCTGGGCGCAGATCGAGGACGGCATACTGGCCGGCATCCAGATGGCGATGAAGGCCAACCTGATCCTGCTGGCGGTCGGCGCCCTGATCGGCACCTGGATTCTCGCCGGCACCGTGCCGACCATGATCTGGCTCGGCCTCAAGCTGATCTCGGCCGAGTACTTCTACGCCACCAGCTGCCTGATCTGCGCCCTCACCGCCCTGTCGATCGGCAGTTCCTGGACGGTGGCCGGCACCCTCGGCATCGGCCTGATGGGCGTCGCCGCCGGCCTCGGCCTGGACCCGGCGATCACCGCCGGGGCGATCATCTCCGGCGCCTATTTCGGCGACAAGCTGTCGCCCCTGTCGGACACCACCAACCTGGCGCCGGCCGCCGCCGGCGCCGAGCTGTTCGCCCATATCCGCCTGATGGCGCGCACCTCGGTGCCGGCGCTGCTGCTGGCCCTGGGCCTGTTCTTCGGCCTCGGCCAGCAGGCCGGCGGCGAGCAGGACACCGCGCGCATCGCCGCGGTGCTGCAGGCCCTGGAGGGCCAGTTCGAGCTGGGCTGGCACCTGCTGCTGCCGGTGGCCCTGCTGCTGTTCCTGGCGGTACGCCAATGGGCGGCCTTCCCCGCGGTATTCCTCGGCGCCCTGGTCGGCGCGCTGTTCGCGCTGCTGTTCCAGCCGGAAGTGATGCATCGCCTGGCCGATCCCGCCGCCGGCGCCCTGGCGCCGCTGAAGACGCTGTGGAGCGCGCTGTTCGCCGGCTACCAGTCGAGCAGCGGCAACGAGGCCCTGGACGGCCTGCTGTCCAAGGGCGGCATGGCCAGCATGCTCACCACCATCTGGCTGATCATCTGCGCCATGTGCTTCGGCGGCGTGCTGGAGCGCCTCGGCCTGCTGCAGCGCCTGCTGCACAGTACCCTGCACCTGGCCAGGAGCACCAGCAGCCTGATCGCCTGCACCATCACCACCAGCATCGGCACCAACCTCATCACCGCCGACCAGTACATCGCCCTGGTCCTGCCCGGGCGCATGTACCGCGCGGAATACGACAAGCGCGGCCTGGCTCCGGTGACCCTGTCCCGTGCCCTGGAAGACGGCGGCACCCTGACCTCGGTGCTGATCCCCTGGAACACCTGCGGCGCCTACATGGCGGCGACGCTCGGGGTGGCGACCCTGAGCTACCTGCCGTTCTGCTTCTTCAACCTGATCATGCCGCTGCTGGCCCTGGGCCTGGCCTTCATCGCCCCGCCGCAACCGCTGCGCGTCGCTGCGCCGCAAACCGCCGCCTGATCTCCTGCGCAGCCCCCGAAAAGCCGCACGCCACGGGGGCTGCGCACGGACCTGCAAGTCACAAATCGTCTAAAAACAGCGTGCGAAAGCACCTTTAACCCGCAATTGCCCTCCCAATTCCCGGCCAAATCAGGCATCTTCTGCGGCGCATCAAGAGCCTCCGGCATTTTTCCTCCCGGAAAGAGCACTCCCAATAAGAAAAGCCCTGAACTGGAATTCTGATCATGTATGCGTTAATGGCGTTGATATTCGTCCTCGGTTACCTGTGTATCGCCCTCGAACACCCGCTGAAGATCGACAAGGCCGCCTCGGCCATCCTCACCGCGGTGCTCTGCTGGACGCTGCTGGTGCTCGGCGCCGACGCCATCCTGCCGCTGATCGGCCACGGCACCGCGGGTGCGCCGGACAACGGCCAGCATGTGGTCGAGGAGCTGCGCCACCATCTCGGCGAGATCTCCGAAATCCTGTTCTTCCTCATGGGCGCCATGACCATAGTCGAGCTGATCGACGCCCACGAAGGCTTCAAGGTCATCACCGACCGCATCCGCACCAACAAGCGCGTGACCCTGCTGTGGATGGTGGCGCTGATCACCTTCTTCCTCTCCGCCGCCCTGGACAACCTGACCACCACCATCGTCATGGTCTCGCTGCTGCGCAAGCTGATCGCCGAGCAGAAGGAGCGCTGGTTCTACGCCGGCATCGTGGTGATCGCCGCCAACGCCGGCGGCGCCTGGTCGCCGATCGGCGACGTGACCACCACCATGCTGTGGATCGGCAACCAGATCACCGCCAGCGGCATCGTGGTCAAGCTGATCGTGCCGAGCCTGGTGTGCCTGCTGGTGCCGCTGCTGATCCTGAGCTTCACCCTGAAGGGCGAGATCCACCGGCCGCAGCTGACGGTGCTGGAGGAAGAGCGCCGCGACCCGACCACCCCGTTCGAGCGCAACCTGGTGTTCATCCTCGGCATCTGCGCCCTGGTGTTCGTGCCGATCTTCAAGACCGTCACCCACCTGCCGCCCTACATGGGCATCCTGCTCGGCCTGGGCGTGCTCTGGGTGGTCACCGAGATCATCCACCGCGGCAAGAACGACGAGGACAAGCACCCGCTCTCGGTGGTCGGCGTACTGCGCCGCATCGACACCACCAGCGTGCTGTTCTTCCTCGGCATCCTCCTGGCGGTCTCCAGCCTGGCCAGCGCCGGCCACCTGACCCAGGTCGCGCTGCTGCTGCGCGAAGGCTTCGGCGACATCTACGCGATCAACATCGCCATCGGCCTGCTGTCGGCCGTGGTCGACAACGTGCCGCTGGTGGCCGGCGCCATGAAGATGTACCCGCTGATCAGCCCCGCGGAACTGGCGGTCGCCACTACCGACGCCGGCTGGCTGAGCAACTTCCAGGTCGACGGCACCTTCTGGGAAATGCTCGCCTACTGCGCCGGCACCGGCGGCAGCTGCCTGATCATCGGCTCGGCCGCCGGCGTGGCGGCCATGGGCATGGAGAAGATCAACTTCGTCTGGTACCTGAAGAAGATCAGCTGGCTGGCCTTCATCGGCTACATGGCCGGCGCGGCCACCTATATCGGCATCGCCAGCCTCGGCTGAGACCGGTCCGGACCGCGCTGCACCCGCCACGCGGCGCACCGCCCTAAACGCCAGGAGCACGACGCGATGGACGTGAGTAAGACCAAGAGCAGCTTCTACCGCCGCCTCTATGTGGCCTGGCTGATCGACAGCGGCGCCGCCCGCAGCGTGCCGGATCTGATGGCCGTCACCGGCATGCCGCGGCGCACCGCCCAGGACACCCTGGCAGCCCTGGCCGACCTGGACATCGACTGCGCCTTCGTCCAGGAGCCGGGCGAGCGCAACAACGCCGGTCACTACGCAATCCGCGACTGGGGCGCCATCGATCCCGCCTGGATCGCCCGCCACCAGGCGCGGATCAAGGCCATACTGGGTTACCCCTGAAGCGGAGACCCGCCATGCGCAGCTCCCGTCGCCTGCTGCTGGTGATCCTGTTCCTCCTGGCGCTGTTCCTGCTGTTCGAGTTCTCGGGCATTCGTGGGCAGTTCAGCCTGCAGATGCTCCAGGAGCTGATCCTGATGCACCCGGTCGCCGGCCTGCTGCTGTTCGTCCTGCTGTTCGCCCTGGGCAACCTGATCCAGATTCCCGGCTGGCTGTTCCTCGCCGCCGCGGTGCTGGCCCTGGGCCGCCTGTACGGCGGCCTGGCCACCTACCTGGCCGCCTGCGCCTCCTGCGTGTTCACCTTCTTCACCATTCGCTACCTGGGCGGCAACGCCCTGCACGAGCTGGACAACCGCCTGGCGCAACGCCTGCTGGCCGGTCTCCACCGCCGCCCGCTGGCCAGCATCGTCACCCTGCGCATACTGTTCCAGACCGTCCCGGCGCTGAACTACAGCCTCGCCCTGTCCGGTGTGCGCTTTCGCCATTACCTGCTCGGCACCCTGCTCGGCCTGCCGCTGCCGATCGCCCTGTACTGCCTGTTCTTCGACTACCTGGCGACGTGGCTGAATATCGCGCCCCTAGCCAGCAACGCGTCGTTGTGAATAATGCCCGGTCCTGCACTCGCCCAAGCGGAATGCCATGTCTCGCCGAACGCCACGCCCCACCCCGCCCAAGCCGGCCGCCAAGGGCCAGTTGCACCCGCGCAACCGCCACCAGGGGCGCTACGACTTTCCCGCGCTGATCGCCAGCAGCCCGGAACTGGCGGCGTTCGTGATCATCAACCCCTACGGCAAGCAGAGCATCGACTTCGCCAACCCGGCGGCGGTCAAGGTGTTCAATCGCGCCCTGCTCAAGCAGCACTACGGCATCGCCCACTGGGACATCCCCGCGGACTACCTGTGCCCGCCGATTCCCGGCCGCGCCGACTACCTGCACTACCTGGCCGACCTGCTCGCCGCCGGTAACGGCGGCGCGATCCCCCGCGGCCCGCGGGTACGCGCCCTGGATATCGGCGTCGGTGCCAACTGCATCTACCCGCTGCTGGGCCAGCATGAGTACGGCTGGCGCTTCCTCGGCGCCGACATCGCCGCCAGCGCCATCGCCTCGGCCCAGGCCATAGTCCAGGCCAACCGCCTGGGCGACGCGATCGAACTGCGCCAGCAGGGCGATGCCGGGCACATCTTCCAGGGCCTGCTGCAGGCCGGCGAGCGCTTCGACCTGAGCCTGTGCAACCCGCCCTTCCACGCCTCGGCGGCCGAGGCGGCCAGCGGCAGCAAGCGCAAGTGGCGCAACCTGGGCAAGCTCGACCCCAAGCGCAAGTTGCCGCTGCTGAACTTCGGCGGCCAGGCCGCCGAGCTCTGGTGCCAGGGCGGCGAGGCGGCCTTCGTCGCGCGCCTGATCGGGGAGAGCGCGCAACACGCCGAGCAGGTGCTGTGGTTCAGCACCCTGGTGTCCAAGGCCGGCAATCTGCCCGGCGTCCACGCCGCGCTGCAGCGGGCCGGCGCGTTGCAGGTCCACACCGTGGAAATGGCCCAGGGGCAGAAGCAGAGCCGCTTCGTCGCCTGGACCTTCCTCGACCCCGAGCAGCAGCGAGACTGGCGCAACAGCCGCTGGCAGTAGCCAGCGCCTGCGTCCAGGGACGCCGTCTAGCGGGCGCCCCAGTAGCGCTGCATTTCCACGAACAGGAAGGACGCCGTCCAGGTGATCAGCACCAGGCCGGTCAGCGCCTCGATGCCGGTCAGGTAGCGCACCACCCCGTAGGGCTGGATATCGCCGAAGCCCAGGGTGGTGAAGGTGGTGAAGGAAAAATACACGCAGTCCAGCAGGCTGCCGTCGAAGCTGCCCGCCAGCCACCCCCAACCCTCGGCGTTGTGCATGAAGAAGTAGGCGAAGGCGAACAGCCACACCTCCACCGCATGGGCCACCAGCGCGCCGCAGACGCCCAGCACGATGCGCAGGCGCTGGCGGATGCGCAGCCGCGGCAGCAGCACGGTCAGGCGCGAGAGGAACTCGTAATGGATGACCACCGCGGCGACCACCACCAGGCTGTTGACGAAAATGACGCTGACCACGGCGGCTCCAGTTGTGCGCAAGGAGGGCGTGCGCCGGACGAGCGCGCATCGCCCCCAGTATGGCGTTGCCCGGGCCGGCAGGCCATGGGCAAGCCCGGGCGGCGAGCGGCGCCGCCGCTGATGGCAGGGTATTCATGGACCGCGCCACGCTGTTCAGCCGCGGCCCTCGGTTCCAGGCTGATCCTCCCAGCCACCCGGAGGAACCCCCATGGAATGCCTGCGCACCCCGGACAGCCGCTTCGCCGATCTGCCCGGCTACGCTTTCGCCCCCCACTACCTGCAGATCGCCGACGGCGAGGGCGGCCGGCTGCGCCTGCACTACCTCGACGAGGGCCCCGCGACGCCGCGCCGCTGTTGCTGATGCATGGCGAACCGTCCTGGTGCTACCTGTACCGCAAGATGATCCCGCTGCTGGTCGCCACCGGCCACCGGGTCGTCGCCCCCGACCTGGTCGGCTTCGGCCGCTCCGACAAGCCGACCCGGCGTGAAGACTACAGCTACCAGCGCCACGTCGACTGGATGCAGGCCCTGCTCGAGGGCCTGCAGCTCACGGACATCACCCTGGTCTGCCAGGACTGGGGCGGCCTCATCGGCCTGCGCTTGGTCGCGGAGAACCCCGAGCGCTTCGCCCGGGTGGTGGCCGCCAACACCATGCTGCCGACCGGCGACCAGGCGCCCGGCGAGGCCTTCCGCAAGTGGCAGAAGCTCTCCCAGGAGGTGCCGGTGTTCCCCGCCAGCGGGGTGCTCAACAGCGGCACCGTGACGTCCCTGCCCCAGGCCGTGCTCGACGCCTACGACGCCCCCTACCCGGACGAGCGCCACAAGGAGGGCGCCCGCCAGTTCCCGCTGCTGGTGCCGACCCGCCCGGACGACCCCACCGCGGCCAAGAACCGCGCGGCCTGGAGCGTCCTGAGGCAATGGCGCAAGCCGTTCCTGACGGCCTTCAGCGACAGCGACCCGATCACCGCCGGCGGCGATCGGCTGATGCACAAGCTGATCCCCGGTGCCCAGGGGCAAGACCACACCACGCTGGTCGGCGGTGGCCACTTTCTCCAGGAGGACCTGGGCGAAGCGCTCGCCGGGGTGGTCCTGCGCTTCCTGGCCGCCACCCCCTAGCCGCGCCCAGCGCCGGCCACCGTCCGACGCCTGGCCGGCGCCCCGCAAACAGGCCACCTCAGGCCTACCGGCAGCGGCTGTGCCGGAACAGCGGACTGCCGGCCAGCGCCGCAGCGCACCGTTCATACCCCAGGCGCGCCACTCCAGCGGTATCTAAGCTATAAGTTCTGATGGCCAGATGCCGCCATCATGGCGACCTCGCGTCGAAAGCAGTGCCGCCGACAGACCCCGTACGCGGCTCGGAGCGTTTCCATTTAGCCTTACAGGTACAAGGAGTGGCTGGGTCTATGAGCAGTAAGCCCGCTCGCCCAAAACCGGCAGCCCACCCGCAGCGCCGTCTGCACGAATGGCGCAAGTACTCGATCAGTGCGGGCTTCGTGCTGCTCTGGCTGCTCGGCCTGCTGGTGATCTACCGCGATGCCCAGCAGATGGCGGCCAGCACCGAAACGAAGATCCGCAAGGAAATGGGCATCGAAACCCGGGCCATGGCCGACACGCTGGCCGGCATGCTCGAGCGTACCTACCTGACCATCAAGACCATCTCGCTGTTGCCCGCGGTGCGTGCCACGGCTCCGCACAATCGCGCCAGCGCCGAGGAAGACGTCGTCGAGCAGGGCTACTTCAGCGGCGATGACGCCACCATCATCCAGCAGCTGTACAACCACATCGCCTCCGATATCGAAGTCTCGGAGATCTACCTGGTCTACGACGGCTTCGCGCCGGAGCAGGGCCAGGTGCCCTTCCTGATGTACGACGAGGTCCTGCTCGAGCGCATCGATCTTGCCAAGGAGGCGCACCCCACCCACGAGGCCGACGAGCCCGAGGAATACGAGGCCGCCGAGTATGCCGAGTACGTGCGCCAGCTCGACCACCTGCGCCGGCATGCGCCGCTGCTGCCGGCCGAGGCGCCGCAGGGCATAGCCGCGGTGACCTCGGCCCTGCTGCGCACCTGCGACAACTCCCAGTACACCTCCCTGGCCGAGGGCGACGAACGCGACAGCCATGGCCTGCTGCTGTCCGTGCCCATCTACGACCAGTCCAGCAAGGCGTTCAAGGGGCTGGTCACCGCCGTACTCCGGGCCAACGTGCTGGAGGCTGCGCTGCTGGGCTGGCCGCGCCTGCCCATCACCGCTCTCGACCGGGCCATCCTGGCCCGGCACCGCACCGACCTGCAGAGTCCGGCGGCCGAATACGTGCTGGAGAACCGCACCACCGGCGACCGCATCATGGACAGGCGCAGCACCAGCCTGCCGCGTCTGCTCGCCGGCCAGGAGCAGGCCGCCATCCATCTGGAACAGAGCGTCAGCCTGCCCTATGCCTCGGACTGGCGCCTGCACCGCTACAAGACCGCGGCCGACCTCGACCGGGCCATCGCCCCCATCCAGCGGGAAATGTGGCAACGCCTGGGGCTGCTGAGCCTGCTGCTGGCCGCCCTGGGCCTGGCGGTGGAACGGGTCTTCGCGGTGCAGCGGCGCTCGACCCGCACCCTCACCCAGATGGCCAACTACGACGCCCTGACCGGCCTGCCCAACCGCCGCCTGGTCGCCGAGCACCTGGCCAACGCCCTCGACCGCCAGCCCTCGGCCAGCAGCCAGTACGCCGTGCTGATGATCGACCTGGACGACTTCAAGGAGGTCAACGACAGCCTCGGCCACCAGGTCGGCGACCGCCTGCTGATCGAGGTGGCGCAGCGCTTCGTCGAGAGTCTGCGCGCCTCCGACTGGCTGCTGCAGCTGCACACGGGGGCCGAGCCGCTGGAGGCCAACGCCTCTATGGTCGGCCGCCTGGGCGGCGACGAGTTCCTCGTGCTGCTGCCGGAGCAACCCTGCCTGGAGCAGGTCCTGGGCATCGCCGAGCGCCTGCAGGCCAGCCTGCGCGCCCCCATAGTGCTGGGCCAGGAGCAGATCTACGTACACGCCAGCATCGGCATCGCCCTCTACCCGGAGCACGGCCGCGACGGCCCGCTGCTGCTGCGCAGCGCCGACGCGGCGATGTACCTGGCCAAGCGCCAGGGGCGCGGGCAGACGGTGGTGTTCCAGCAGGACCTCGACGACACCTCGCGCCAGCGCCTGCAGCTGCTCACCGACCTGCATTCGGCCCTGGCACTGCATCAGTTCACCCTGCACTACCAGCCGGAGCTGAACCTGGCCAACGGCCAGATCGACTGCGTCGAGGCACTGCTGCGCTGGCAGCACCCGACCCTGGGGCTGATCTACCCGGCGCACTTCATCGCCCTGCTGGAACAGTCCGGGCTGGTCCTGGAGGTCGGCCAGTGGGTCCTGGAGAGTGCCTGCCGGCAACTCAAGGCCTGGCAGGACAGCCACTCGCCGATCAAGCAGCTGTGCGTCAACGTCTCGGTCAAACAGCTGGCCCAGGCGGGGTTCGTCGAGTCGCTGCAGAACACCATCCGCGATGCCGGCATCGCCCCCGAGGCGCTGACCCTGGAGCTGACCGAGTCGATGCTGATGCAGCACCCGGAGGCCAACGTCCGCCTGCTGCAGGAGATGCGCAAGACCGGGGTCAAGGTGGCCCTGGACGACTTCGGCACCGGCTATTCCTCGCTCAGCTACCTGCGCCAGTTGCCGCTGGACGTGCTGAAGATCGACCGCAGCTTCGTCATCGACACCGGCACCCCGCAGGGCCTGGCCATCTGCCATACGATCACCGCACTGGCGCAACGCCTCGGCCTCAAGGTCATCGCCGAGGGCATCGAGTCGGCCGAGCAGTTCTGCAACATGCACGCGGTCGGCAGCGACTGGATGCAGGGCTACCTGATCGCCCGCCCGCTGCCGGCGGAGCAGATCGCCCCCTTCGCCCGGAGCTTCGACTGGCACGCCTTCAAGGTCGACAACGACCTGCTGGAGCACAGCCCGGAGTGGCTGCCGCGGCCGCGCTGCACGCCCTCCCCCTCCTAGGCCCGCGTTCGCCCGGGCCGCGGCCTACCGGGCGAAGCGCCGCTCCAGGCCGCTGTAGCCCATGCCCACGGCCTTGTACACCTTGAGCTGCACCGGGATGCGCTCCTTCAGCGCCTCGACGTGGCTGATCACGCCGATCATCTTGCCGCTGGCGTTGAGGCTGTCGAGGGCGTCCAGGGCCACCTCCAGGGTCTCGCCGTCGAGGGTACCGAAGCCCTCGTCGAGGAACAGCGAGTCGATGCTGGTCTTGTGGCTGACCAGGTCGGACAGCGCCAGGGCCAGGGCCAGGCTGACCAGGAAGCTCTCGCCGCCGGACAGGGTGCGGGTGTCGCGGGCCACATCGGCCTGCCAGGTGTCGATCACCGCCAGCTCCAGCTCGCCGTCGCCCTTGCGCGCCAGCTGGTAGCGCCCGTGCAGGCGCTGCAGCTGCTGGTTGGCCAGGTAGACCAGGTGATCGAGGGTCAGGCCCTGGGCGAAGCGGCGGTACTTGGCGCCGTCCGCCGAGCCGATCAGGCCGTTGAGCTGCTGCCACAGGTCGTAGTCGGCTCGCTTGTCGGCGATCGCCGCGAACAGCGCCTGCTGGCCCTGGCGGCGCGCATCGTCGCCCTGCAGCTGGGCGCGGATCTCGCCCCGGCGCTCGTTCAGGCGCTTCAGCTGCGCCGCCAGGGCCTGCAGCTGCTCGTCCAGCTCGCGCAACGCCAGGCTGCCGAGTGGCTCGGCGCACAGGCGCTGCAGCTGCTGCTCGGCGGCCAGGCGCAGGGCGGCGGCCTCGGTCAGCGCGGTGTCCAGACGGCGCTTGAGTTCGCCCAGGCGCTGGCGCTCCTGGTCGTCCAGCAGGGCAGCGCGGAACGCCTCGAGGTCGGCGAAGGGGCTGGCCTGCAGCGCACGGGACCAGGCATCTGCGCTCTCGGCCAGGCGCCGCTGCGCCTGCTCCAGTTGCGTGGCCTGGCCCTGCGCCTGGCCGTGCAGGGCATCGGCCTGACGCTGCCCCTGGGCCAGCGCCGCCTCGGCCGCCTGCAGGGCCTGCAGCGGGTGTTCGGCGTCATCCGGCGGCGCCTGCTGCGGCGCACCGCTGGCCTGCCAGCGCGCCCGCCACTGCGCGGCCAGGGCCTCGGCCTCCTGCTGCAGGCGACGGGCTTCGCGCTCCTCGTCCTGCAGCTGCTGGTCACGCTGCTGGTCCTGCTGCCATTGCTGCCACTGCCGCTCGTGCTCGGCCAGCCAGGCTTCGCCGTCCTCCGGCAGCACCGCGGCAAAGCCGGCGAGGCTGGCCAACAGCGCGGCGGCCTGGGCCGCGGCCTGTTGCCCCAGCTGCTGCAGACGCTGCTGCTGCTCGAGTCGGCGCTGGCCGGCATTGTCCAGGTCGCGCTGCACCAGGGCCTGCTGCCCCTCGGCCGCGGCCCAGGCCTTTTCGCAGGACTCACGCAGACGGGCAGCCCGCTGCACCTCGGCCTGGCAGGCCTCGACGGCGGACAAGCGCTCCTGCAATTCGCCGAGCGCCTGCTCATGGGCGCGCAGCTCCGCCGGCAACTCCGCGGCAGCGCTCAGCGCCAAGCCCTGCTCGGCCACCTGGCGCTGCCAGTCGGCGTCCAGCTGCCGGCCCTGGGCCTCGGCCTCGGCGCAGCGCGTACTCGCCTGTTCGGCCTGGGCCACGAGGCGGGCCAGTTCGTCACGCAAGGCCACGCCGTTCGCCTCCAGCAGCGCCAGGGCCTCGCGCCGCTCGGTCAACTGCTGTTGCGTGACGGAAACGTCCAGCGCCTGGTAGCTGGCGATCGCCGGATGCTCGACGGCGCCGCACAGGGGGCAGGCCTCGCCGGGCTGCAGCTGGGCGCGATAGGCCTCCAGGGCCTGGATGCGCTGCTCCTGCAGCAGCAGCCGCTCCTTGTCGGCGACCTGCTGCTTGAGGTCCTTGTAGCGCTCGCGCAGCGCCCCTAGCTCGGCATCCTTGGCCGCCCGGCGCTGGCCCAGCTCGGCCAGTTGCGGTTGCAGCGCGGCGAGCTGGCTCTGCACCTGTTCCTGGGCACGCGCCAGCTGTTCCAGGCGGTCGAGGGCCCGCCCCTGCTGCTGCAAGCGTTGCCACTGATCCCGCAAGCCCGCCTCACTGGCGCCCCGCAGCAGCGCCTGCAGGGCAGCCTGCTGCTGGGTTTCAGCCTCGCGGGCGGCCTGCAGCTCGCGCTGGGCCTGGGCGAGCCGTTCGCCTTGCTGGCTCAGCTGGCCCCTCAAGGCCTCGCCAGCGGCGGCGGCGTCCTGCACCTGCCGCTGCGCCGCCGCCGTCTGCTCCGCCAGTTGCCGGCGCTGGGCGAACTCGGCGCGCCAGCCGCCGAGCAACTCGCCCAGGCGCCCACGCTGCGGTTGCCGGCCCAGGCGCGCCTGCACCTGGTGGCGCTGCTCGGCCAGCGCCGCCGCGCCGGCCTGTCGCCGGCCGGCGAGCTGGGCGGCATACTGGCTGGCCTGCCACAGGTTGCGGCTGGTCAGCACGACGCAGTCCTGCTGCTGGCGGTGGATGTCTTCCAGGCGCAGCTGAGCCTGCTGCAGATCCTCGCGAGCCTGTTGCCAGGCCCGATGCAGCGGTTGCAGGCGCGTCGCCGGCTCGCTCGCCACCAGGCGCTGCACCTGCGGCGCGGCATCGTCCAGGGCTTGGCGCGCCTGCTGCTCGCGCTCGACACTGTGGCGCTGCTGCTGCTCGGCACGGGCCAGCTCTTCGCGCCAGCGGCGTTGCGCCTGCAGCTGCTGCTGGCGCTCGCCGAGCGTCGCCTCCTCGGCCTGCAGCCGCGCGGCTTCGGCATCGAGCGCCGCGCGCTGCTCCTCGCCGAGCAGCTCGACGCCCTTGGCGCGACTCTCCAGCATCTCCAGTTCGTTGGCCGCGGCCCTGGTGCGCTCGTAGACCCGCTGGGAGATCTGCCCGTAGATATCGGTGCCGGTGAGTTCCTCCAGCAGCTCGGCGCGCTGGTTGGCACTGGCCTCGAGGAACGCGGCGAAGCCGCCCTGGGCCAGCAGCATGGACTTGGTGAAGCGCTCGAAATCCAGGCCGGTGAGGCGCTCGGTCTCGCGCAACTTCTCGTTGATCTTGTCGGTGAGGATCTGCCCGTCGGCCGCGGCCAGCTCCACCTTGGGCGCCTGCAGCGCGCCATCGGTCTTGTCGCGGGCGCGGCGCTGGCTCCAGAACGCGCGGTAGCCGACGCCCCTGACCTCGAACTCGACCTCGGCCAGACAGTCGGCGGTGTGCCGGGTCATCAGCTCGTTGCCGCCGGCCGACAGGCTGCTCATCCGCGGGGTGCGGTGGTACAGGGCCAGGCAGATGGCATCGAGCAGGGTGGTCTTGCCGGCCCCCGTCGGCCCGGTGATGGCGAACAGGCCGTTGCCGGCGAAGGGCTCGGCGGTGAAGTCCACCTTCCACTCGCCCTTGAGCGAATTGAGGTTCTTCAGGCGCAGGCTGAGGATTTTCATGTCAGGGGGCGATGACCGTCGGGAAACGGCCATTCTGACATTGTTGCCGGGACCGCGCAGACCCCTCATGCGCCGAGCGATTGGCCAGGGCGATAAGGCCCACAACAGGCCGGATAGACGAATGCAACCGCACTGACGGCAAGCTTGAGAAGCGATTCCTCACTGCTTGTGGGGAGCGTCCATATACCAGGCGGTTGCACTCAGCTCCTGCAACCGCCCAGCTATATTCTTTTCCGGGGGCAGATTGAATATTAAATAATTGATCTGCCCCCTTTCCCCAAAGCCGGCACCCAGCTTTCCGCCCAGGTGTGGTTGGCACTTTCGCCCCGTTCAGCCAGGGCGCCGCTGAGAAAGTCGATGAACACACGGACCTTGGCGGGCAGGTAGTCGCGTTTGGGGTAGATGGCGAACACGCCGCTGCCTGGTTCCGGCGGGCGGAAGTATGGGTAGAGCGACACCAGGGTGCCACTGTCCAGTCCCTCTTTAGCAAGGAAGTGGGGCAGCTGGGCAAATCCCAGCCCGTCCGCGCACATGTATGCCATTGCCTCACCATCATCAGTTAAGTAACGGCGTTCCAGGTCATAGGGCAAGTACGCCCCCGTCTCATCTGGCAGGAAGATCGGCTGTAACTGCTGGGTTTCCTTGATGCGAAAGCCAATCCATGAATGCGCGTGAAAGTCTTCCCGGCAACCGGGCGCACCGTGCTCCTCCAGGTACCGGGGCGAGGCGCAGACCAGGAAATCCATTGGGCTGAGGCGTCGTGCCACCAGACGGCTGTCCTTCACGTAGCCGGTGCGCAGCGCCACATCAATGTCGTTGTCGATGATATCCACATGCAGGTCATTGATCTCAAGCTCCAGCCGGATCTCCGGGTACTGCAGGCAGAACGCCCGCAACAACGGGCGCAGATAGAGGTGACCGTAACAGACGGCAGAACTGATACGCAGGGTGCCGCCGGGTGAGCGGTTGATCTGCTTGAGTTCCTCCTCGCAGCCGTAAAGGTCCTGCAGCATCTTCCGTACCGTGTCAGCGTAGCGCTCGCCGGCTGCGGTAATCCGCAACTGCCGGGTTGAGCGCTGGAAGAGCGTCAGCCCCAACTGGGCCTCCAGGCGGCCAATGGCCTTGCTGACGGTGGACGGATCACTGCCACACGCCCTTGCCGCCGCCGCGAAACTGCCGCCATCACAGGTGGCGATAAAGATTTCCAGTGACCGTAACTTATCCATCGGCCGAGTGTAGCAACAAAGAATCGTGAACATTATTCACGACTCTTTGGGACGGCAGGCCAATTCTCCCGGTTTTTCAGGCACCTAGAATTCAAGGCGCGTCTGATTAGCGACCGACCGCCAACCTATCTGGGAGAAACCGTTGAAAGACCGTCTGTTAAAGCAAATACCCGCCACCAGCACCCTGGCCTATTGCCTTCTGGCATTTATTGCCATGGCAGGCCTTGCCTATATCAACTTCCTGCCCGGTGTCGTTAACGCGCTGGCAGGGGGTATCGGATTCAGTGACGCCCAGGCCGGGCAGATAGTCGCACTCAACGGGTACGGCGGTCTGCTTGGCAGTGCCGTTGCGATCCTCCTGATACGTCGAGTGCAATGGCGTTACGCCATGATGATATTTCTGGCGCTACTGACCATCGTTGACCTGAGCACGGCCTGGGTCGAAAACTACCCAATACTGCTTGGCTGGCGTTTTGGCGCCGGCGTGCTGGGCGGGCTCTGTGTCGGTATCGGGTTTGCAGTGCTGGCGCGTTTGAACAACCCCGACCGGGCGTTCGGCCTTCTGCTGTTCGTGCAGTTCAGCCTGGGGTCCGTTGTTGTCTATCTGTTGCCCGGTCTGGAAACCTCCTTAGGCACCCACGCTGTGTTCTATGTGATGGCCACCCTGGCCTTCCTGAGCCTGGTTTTTCTGCCGTTCTTGCCCGCCCTGCCCGCAAACAGCACCTCAGCTGCACCAGCCGGCCCACTGCCCGCCAACGCGGTGTTGCTGCTGTCGGCAATCCTCGGCTATCAGGCTGCCGCCAGTGGGATCTGGGCCTACGTGGGACTGATCGGCCGCGATGCGGGTCTGGCCGCCGAACCGGTCAGCCAATACATAGCCGCCACCGGATTGCTGGGTCTGCTGGGCGCCATGCTGCCGGTGATCAGGAGCAATCGTTCTGGCCGGCTGTACTGGGTGATCGCCGGTATGGCCATGTCGATCGCTGGCGCAGTCTTGTTGAGCTACGCCCGGTATACCGCTCTCTACGTGGTGGCGATGGCGCTGCTGTTCTTCGCCTGGCCAGCGGTGCAGTCCTTCCTGCTGGCGGTCAGCGCGGACATGGACAACACCGGGCGACTGTCTGCCGTTGCCGGCCTGGCCGCCTATGCCGGGTTGGCCTCCGGCCCCCTGTTCGCCGCCAGCCTGCTCGATAGCGGTAGCTTTGCAGTGGTGCTCTACAACTGTGCAGCGACCTTCTTCGTGAGCTTCCTTCTGCTGTTTCGCCCCGTTCAGGCCAAGGAATCCCTGCTGGGCGCGGTATCGCTCTCGCAACAGCTGGCCACAAGCCAAAGCGCCGATTCGTCTAACGCCTAAACCCTCCATCAAAGAAGGCTACCAACATGATCCGATATCTCTTCAACAGGATGCTGATGGCCATGCACCGGCGATACGACTACGACGTTCGCTACCTGCAGGAAATCCTGCAAACCGACCTGCCGGCCTTCATGAAATACCTGGGCTTTCAGGTGATGGCCGCGCATTCCGCGAAGATGCCCGCGGAGCCGCTGTTTGCCGCCCGGATACGCGCAATCATCTGGGACGATTGCGGGCCCTGCACCCAACTGGTGGTGAACATGGCGCTGGAAGCCAAGGTGAGCCCGGATCGAGTCCGCGCCATGGTGAATATGGACTTGAACAGCCTGCCCGAGCACACCGCCCTGGTGGTCCGCTTTGCCGAACTGGTGCTGGCCCACAACCCGGAAGCGGACGAGCTGCGGGAACAGATCCGCGCCCTGTGGGGCACCAAAGGGCTGATCGCCATCGCCTACAGCATCAGCGCCTCCCGGGTCTACCCGGCATTGAAATACACCTTGGGGTACGGACATGCCTGCAGCCGTGTCCAGATCCACGATCACACTCTGGTACCCAGCCGGTCGACGGAGGCACAGCATGGTTAAGCAACTGATTACCGGGACGGCTGTGGTACTTGGACTGGCCTCGCTTGCGAACGGCCTGTTTATGCTGGTCGCGCCCGAATCCTGGTATTGGAGCGTGCCCGGCGTGCCGGTGAGGGGATTGTTCAATCAGCACTTTCTACGGGACATCGGAATCCAGTACCTGCTGATGGGCGTGGCTTTTGTCTATGGCGCCGTGGACAGCCGGTATCGACTATTGCTGTGGTGGCTACCCACCGCCTGGCTGGTCGGCCACGCGATCTTCCACGTATGGGAAGTCGCGGTGGGCCTGTGCGGCCCCCAATACCTGATCGTGGACTTTGCCGGGGTGACTTTGCCAGCGCTGATAAGTCTTGGTTTGGTTTATGGTCACTACCGAGTACGGGGCAAGAGTAACCAGCCTTCCCCAGTCGCGCCTTGATTGCGAGCCAGAAGGATCGCACCACCTTGCTGCCGTCCTCGCTGATGACTCCTCTGCTGGAGCGCAGGCAGCGCATGTTCGAGGCCTGGAAGCAGCAGGACAGTTTCTATCAGCCCCCTGTCAGCCTGCCCTTTGCGCTGCCGCGCAAGTACCCGAATGCGGCCCGCTCGTTCGAGTGGCAGTGGCTGTTCCCCGCCACCGGCCTGTGCATGGATGAGGACGGCACGCTGGTGCGCCATCACATCCATGTCAGCTCCCAGAAGGCGGTAAAACAGGCGGTGCGGCGTTCCGGCCTGCATAAGCCGGCCGGCTGCCGCACCTTCCGCCATAGCTCTGCCACCGAGCTGCTGCGCCGCGGCAGCGATATCCGCACGGTGCAAACCTTGCTGGGCCACGCCGACGTGCGCACTACACAGATCTATACCCATGTGTTGGGCCAGGCCTTTGCAGGCGTGCAGAGCCCGTTGGGCTAGGGCTCAATCACGCTCGCTCTGCACCGTTTCCAATACCTCGCGATAAAGTCCCTGCAGCCGCTGCGCGTCAGCTTCGTCCAGTTGCTCGTGCTGCAGGCGCCGGGCGAACACCTCCTCGACGCTGAGCTCGTCCAGGGTCTCGCGGGCCTGGACGCGCAGGCCCGGGCCGGCCGAACCGCGCTCGCGGCGGATGCGCAGCACCTCCACCGGCAGGCCCTCGCACAGGGCGGCGACCCGCTGCTGCAGGTCGCTCAGGTAGTCGTCACCGCTGACCCGCACCTCCAGCCACACCGGCCGCTCGACGCTGCCCTGGGCGGCCGCCTCGGCGATCCCCTGCTCCAGTTCCTTGAGCGAGCCGGCCACCGACAGCAGCGCCTGGAAGCGCGGCACCGGCAGCGCCCGTACCGCACCCAGGCCGTCGCCGTCCAGCTCGACCAGCAGCACTTCCTTCTGCTGGCGGGCCTCGTCGAAGCTCAAGGGAATCGGCGAGCCGCAGTAGCGGATATGCTCCAGGCCGCCGACCTTCTGCGGCCGGTGGATGTGGCCCAGGGCGATATAGGCGGCCGGCGGGAAGGCGCTGGTGGGGAAGGCCTCCAGGCTGCCGACGTAGATCTCGCGAACCGACTCGCTGGCGCTGGCGCCGACCGTGGTCAGATGGCCGGTGGCGATGATCGGCAGCGCGCCGCCCAGCTCCTCGCGCCTGGTCTCGGCCAGGGCGTGGAGGTCGCGGTAGTGCGCCTGGATCGCCTGCTGCAGGGCGCCCTGCTTGTCCGCCGCGCTCTGCCCGGCCTGGCTCAGCAGCACGTCCCGCGGACGAATGAAGGGGATGCCGCAGAGAATGGCGCCGGGCCGGCCATCGCGGCGCTCGAGCACCAGCAGCTGCTCGCCGAGGTCCGTGCATACGCCGGGGATCACCCGGGTACCCAGGCGCTCCAGCAGGGTCTTGCTCTCGCCGAGCATGGCCACCGAGTCGTGGTTGCCGCCGAGCACCACCAGCGCGCAGCCGGTCCCGCTCAACTCGACGACGAAGCGGTTGTACTGCTCGCGGGCATAGCTGGGCGGCGCACCGGTGTCGAACACGTCGCCGGCGATCAGCAGCGCGTCGACGCCGTGCTCGCGCACCTGCTCGACCAGCCAGGCACAGAAGGCCGCATGCTCGGCCTGGCGGGTCTTGCCCATGAAATGCTGGCCGAGGTGCCAGTCGGAGGTGTGGAGGATGCGCATGGAGCCGCTCACATCGGCCAATCCGTGACCACCATGTGGGTCTTGACCTTGTGCATGCCGGGGAAGTTTTCGATCTGCCCGCGGATCTCGCTGAGCCGCTCCATGGACGGCGCCTCGATATACACCAGCATGTCGGTCTCGCCGCTGATGCCGCTGCAGCGGCGCACCTCGCTGAAGCTGCGCATGCGCGCCACGTAGTGCTCGCAGCGCCCGCCCTGGTAGAACAGCTCCAGATAGGCCTTGACCGCCGCGCCCGCCGGCTCGGCGACCCGGGCGTGGTAGCCCTTGATCACCCCGGCCTGTTCCAGATGACGAATGCGCTCGCTCACCGCCGAGCGCGACAGGTTGACGTCGCGGGCGATCTGGCTCACGGCCAGACGGGCGTCGGCGCGCAGCAGGGCGAGGATCTGTTGATCGAACTTGTCCACTCGGAGGGTCTCACGCAAAGAACGGATTGACGGGCAATACCGCCATTTTGCCGGTCAACGCCGACGCTTCGCCAGCCGTCGCGGGGCGCGAGGCGGCGTAACATGGCGGGGCCAGAAAAGGATCGCACGAGCATACATCATGAGCCGCCTCAACCAAGAACTGGGTCTGCTGCAAGGCATCGGCCTGCTGAGTACATCGCTGCTCGGCACCGGCATCTTCGTCGTGCCGGCCCTGGCCGCCACCGCCGCCGGCGAGGCGTCGCTGTGGGCCTGGCTGCTGCTCATCGGCCTGGTGCTGCCGGTGGCCTTCACCTTCGCCCAGCTGGGCCGGCGCTTTCCCCATGCCGGCGGGGCGCCGCACCTGATCGGCCGCGCCTTCGGCCCGCGCCTGGAGCGCCTCAGCGCCTGGCTGTTCCTCGCCGTGCTGCCGGTCGGCCTGCCGGCGGCGCTGAATATCGCCAGCGGTTTCTGGCAGGCGCTGTTCGACCTCAACCCGGCCCAGGCGCTGACCATCCAGCTTGCCACCCTTGGCGCCATCCTGCTGCTCGGCCAGCGCCCGGCCAGGGCCTCGGGCCTGGTTCAGGGCGCCATCGCCCTGGCGATCATGGCCACGGTCGGGCTGATCTGGTGGGTCGGCGAGCTGCCGCTGGCCGGCCAGCCACTGCTGCCGCCCATCGCCGGCAGCTGGCACCTGCTCCCCGCCGCGCTGGGGGTGATGTTCTGGTGCTTCGTCGGCATCGAGGCCTTCACCCACCTGGGCGAGGAGTTCAAGCGCCCCGAGCGCGACTTCCCCCTGGCCCTGCTGCTCGGCGTGCTGCTGGCCGGCCTGGTGTACTGGGCCTGCTCGGTCGCCGTACTGAGTTTCCGGGCCTACGGCGACCTGGCCGCCGACGCTGCCTCGCTGCCGCGCCTGCTCGACCTGCTGCTGGGCAGCGAAGCCCGCTGGCTCAGCGCGCTGGTCGGCTACCTGGCCTGTTTCGCCTCGATGAATGTGTATATCCAGGGCTTCGCCCGGCTGATCTGGAGCCTGGCCGACGAGAGCAAGCTGCCGGCCGGCCTGGCCCGCCGCAACCGCCACGGCATGCCCGGCCGCGCCCTGCTGCTGGTGGTGCTGAGCTGCGCCCTGTGCGCGATCCTGGCCTGGAGCCTGGCGTTGTCGCTGGACCAGTTGATCCGCTACGCCAACGGCAACTTCGTGCTGATCTACCTGCTGAGCATGGCCGCCGGCTGGCTGCTGCTCGAGGGGCCGTGGCGCTGGCTGGCCGCCTTCAGCACCCTGCTCTGCACCCTGGTGCTGGCGATGCTCGGCCTCGACGCCTGGTATGCCCTGGGCCTGCTGGCGTTTCTCGCGGCAGTGGACAGCGCGCGCAACCTGCGCCCGCGCAAAGGCCTGGGTGAGACGCCGCCGCAGCCCTAGGCCACGGCCGTGTGCGGGCCGCGCGGGGTGACCGCGGGGGCCGCCTGGCTCTATGCTTGGGGCGACCCCGCCGAAAGGAAGCCCCATGCGCCGCGTACTCAAAGACCTGAAGATCATGCTGCTGGCCAACCTGTGGCTGGTCCCGGTGATCGCCGCGCTGGTCGGCGCCGTGTTCTATTTCGTCGCGCCGCCGCCGCCGATGCACGCCAGCATGGCCACGGGCGCAGCGGGGGGCAACTACCGGCTGTTCGCCGAAAAGCTGAAGGCCGAGCTGGCCAAGCAGGGCTTCGAGCTGAGCCTGGTGCCCAGCGCCGGCTCCAGGGACAACCTCGAGCGCCTGCTGGCCGCGCGTCCCGAGGTGCAGATCGCCCTGGTGCAGAGCGGCCTGGAGCACCAGCTCGACGCCGTCGAGCGCGGCCGCCTGCAGAGCCTGGGCGCGGTCTACCAGGAGCCCCTGTGGCTGTTCTACCGCGAGGGCATCGCCCTCGACCGCATCGCCGACCTGCGGCCGCTGCGCCTGGCCCTGGGCCGGCCCGGCAGCGGCACCCGCGCGGCCAGCGAGGCGATCCTCGCGGCCAACGCCATCGTCGCGCCAGACTACCCCGCCGGCTGGCAGAGCCTGGGCGGCAACCAGGCCGCCAGCGCGCTGATCGCCGGCGAACTGGACGCCGCGTTCTTCGTCGGCCCGGCCGAGAACCCGCGGGTGCAGCGCCTGGCCGCCGAGCCGCACCTGCGCCTGGCCAACTTCCGCCGCGCCGCCGCCTACGAGGCGCGCCTGCCCTTCTTCAAGCGCGTGACCATCGACGAGGGCCTGCTCAACCTGGCGCGCAACAGCCCGCCGCAGACCACCATCACCCTCTCCCCGATGGCCACCCTGGTGGTCAACCAGGACTTCCACCCCGGCCTGGTACCCTTGCTGCTCGAGGCCAGCCGCGAGGTGATGAAGAACGGCAGCCTGCTCGACCCGGCCGGCACCTTCCCCAGCGCCGCTCCGCGCACCTTCGAACTGTCCGCAGACGCCGCCCACTACTACAGCAACGGCCTGCCGCTGCTGCAGCGCTTCCTGCCCTTTCGCATCGCCTCCCTGGCCGATCGCTACATCATCCTGCTGATCCCGCTGATCGTGGTGCTGGTGCCGCTGCTCAAGGCGGTCGGCCCGCTCTATCGCTGGCGCATCCGCGCGCGCATCTACCGCTGGTACAAGTACCTGCGCGAGATCGACCGGCAGCTGGACGCCGGCACCCTGCCCGAACGCCTGGGCAGCGAGATCGAGCGCCTGGAACAGCTGCAGGACGAGCTGGCCAAGGTCGAGGTGCCGCTGTCCTACTCCAACGAGCTGTACGAGCTGCACATGCACCTGCGCTACGTGATCGAGCGCCTGCAGACCTTGCAGCGGCGACGGGCGACCCAGGCCGGGACACTCGGGTAAACTGCGCGGCACCCGTGCGCCGCCGCCACCCGCGGCGCCCCCCTGTACCCGTTCACCGCCGAGGCTTGCCAAGAGTACCGCCATGCCGATCCGTCACTGCATCGTCCACCTGATCGACAAGAAGCCCGATGGCTCCCCCGCCGTGCTGCATGCCCGCGACACCGAGCTGGGCGCCTCCCAGGCCATCGAGAACCTGCTCGCCGACCTCAACGAGAGCTACAACGCCAAGCAGGGCAAGGCCTGGGGCCTGTTCCACGAGGAATCCGGCGCCTTTCCGTTCAGCGGCTGGCTGAAGGCCTACCTAGACGACAGCCAGGACTTCACCGCCTTCAGCCGCCAGGCCGTCGAGCACCTGCAGAAGCTGATGGAGGAGTCCAACCTGTCGGTCGGCGGCCACGTGCTGTTCGCCCACTACCAGCAGGGCATGACCGACTACCTGGCCATCGCCCTGCTGCACCACAGCGAGGGCGTGGCGGTGACCGAGGCGCTGGACGTGACCCCGGCCAAGCACCTGGACCTCGGCCAGCTGCACCTGGCGGCGCGCATCAACCTCTCCGAGTGGCGCAACAATGCCCACTCCAAGCAGTACATCTCCTTCATCAAGGGCAAGAACGGCAAGAAGGTCTCGGAGTACTTCCGCGATTTCATCGGCTGCCAGGAAGGCGTCGACGGCCCGGGGGAGACCCGCACCCTGCTCAAGGCCTTCAGCGACTTCGTGGAGAGCGAGGACCTGCCGGAGGAGTCGGCCCGGGAAAAGACCAAGACCCTGGTCGACTACGCCAGCAGCCAGGCCAAGCAGGGCGAGCCGATGACCCTGCAGGAGCTGTCCGGGCTGATCGACGAGCAGCGCCCGCAGGCCTTCTACGAGCATATCCGCAACAAGGACTACGGCCTGTCGCCGGAGATCCCGCCGGACAAGCGCACCCTGAACCAGTTCCGCCGCTTCACCGGGCGTGCCGAAGGCCTGTCGATCAGCTTCGAGTCGCACCTGCTCGGCTCGAAGATCGAGTACGACGAGGCCCAGGACACCCTGATCATCCGCAACCTGCCGACCCAGCTGACCGATCAGCTCAAGCGCCGCAAGGACTGAGGGCCCGCGCCGGCGGCCCTTCGCCCGCCAGCTGCTAAAGTCAAACAGGCACCAGCGCAGTTTCCGAGGTGCCGATATGCGTGAATCCGACCGGCCCGGCGCCTCCCGCCCGGGCCTCCACCCCCTCCGGCCCCGGTACCATGGGCGCCTGGCCTGAGGCGCGGGCCCTGTGCCTGTGCGCACTGGTGCTGCTGGCCGACGGCAGTCCGGCGCAGAGCACGCCCCCCGCCGCGGCCCTGCACTCGAACGAGGCCCGCTTCGTCACCGCCAACGCCGAGTTCACCCTGCTGCACGAGATGGGCCATCTGCTGATCGCCGAGCTCCAGCTGCCGGTACTCGGCCGCGAGGAGGACGCCGCCGACCAGCTGGGCTTCATCAGCCTGTTCCTCTCCTACGACCGCCACCGCGACGCCGGCTTCTACGCCAAGCTGCTGGATGTCGCCGACTACTGGCGCCTGGAGTGGCAGCGGCCGAAGCCGGACAACGAGGAGGTGCATCCCTGGGACAGCCACGGCCTGGACGCCCAGCGCTTCTACAACCTGGCCTGTCTGATCTACGGCAGCGACCCGGATGAGCTGGAATGGGTGCCGCACCTCACCGGCCTGCCGGTGGAGCGGGCACTGTACTGCGATCAGGAGTACGCCCAGGTGCGCCGGGCGCTGGCCTGGGTCGAGGCGCAGCACGGACGGCCGCCCGGCACGCCGCCCGAGCATCGCCTGCGGGTGCTCTACGACCCGCCCAGCACGCGCCTCAAGGACGGCCCCCGGCTGCTCGAGTGGGTGCGCGGGTCCGGGCTGGTGGAGGCCATCGCCGAGCGCGTCAGCCAGGCCTACCGACTGCCCCGGCCACTGACCCTGCGCCTGAGCAACTGCGGGGCGGCAGACGCCTGGTACAGCCGCAACGGCGCCGAGGTCGTGCTCTGCTACGAGAGCCTGGCGCATTTCCGCAACCTGGCCAGGCAGCTGCCGCGCCTGCGCCAGGCCGAGCCGGACTGACTTGCTAGCGCGCCTCGATACGGAAGCCCAGACGGGGGAAGTGCACATGCACACAGCCGGCGCGCGGATCCTCGCGGCGCAGGATCAGCTCCTCGCCGCCGCAGAACAGCAGCTCGCCCTCGACCGGGTCGACGCCGTAGTCGACCGCGGCGATCGCCACCCGCTGTCCAGCCTGGAAGCCATTGGGATCGACGAAGTCCTCCTCCGGCAATGCCGCAGGCGCCGCCTCGCGCGCCACCGCGATGGCCGCCTCGCCACTCAATTCGCTGAGCGAGCCGTGGCCGAAGCCCAGCACT
This sequence comes from Pseudomonas lalucatii, assembly GCF_018398425.1. Lineage (NCBI taxonomy): Bacteria > Pseudomonadati > Pseudomonadota > Gammaproteobacteria > Pseudomonadales > Pseudomonadaceae > Pseudomonas > Pseudomonas lalucatii. Next base: position 848,634 of record NZ_JADPMV010000002.1, read on the forward strand.
CGCGCCAGCCAGGCGGCGATCTCCGGATAGTCGTCGACCAGCGGGGCGGTCACCGGCGTGCCGCGCAGGAACCACAGCGGATGGGCCACGGCGAAGTCGGCCAGCGAGGGCTCGCCGAACAGGAAGTCGCCCTGTTCCCGGGCCAGCTGCTGCTGCAGGCGCGCCATCAGGGCCGGCCACTGGTGCTTGGCCTGCTCCAGCGGCAGGCGGGTGGCCTGGCCGCCGCTGAACAGGGCGGTACGGTCGGCGACGAAGGTCTTGAGAAACTCCGGCGGCAGGCTGGCGAAGCGCACGGCGATGGACTCGGGCTGGAACACCAGGCTCACCGCATGCTGGAACAGCACCGAGTCGGCCCACTGGGCGAGGGTCGCGACATTGAACTCCTGGCCCTCGGGGAACAGCGCCGGGGTCGCCTTCTCCGCCTCCAGGCGCCGGGCGATCAGCGCCGTATCGCAGTAGATATCGGCACCGACCTGCAGCACCGGGGTCTTGCGGTAGCCGCCGGTCAGCGCGGTCAGGTCCGGCTTGGGCATCAGCGGTGGAATCATCACCGAACGCCAGGACAGCTGCTTGAAGCCCAGCATCAGGCGGGCCTTCTCGGCGAACGGCGAGGTCGGGTAATGGTGCAGGATCAACTCGTGCATGACTGGCTCCGTGTCGCGTGGGGAAAGCTCAAGCTTACCCGGCTGGCCGGCAACGGCCTACCCGCCTAGCCTGATAGCGCGCCATCAGCTGCGCCGATAAGGCCGCCGGCGGCGACCAGGGCCTCCTTGGCCGCCTTGCCCAGCCCCTTGATCGCCCGCTCGCGGCGCAGGGCCGCGCCTTTGCCGGCACAAGCCTCGGTGTAGACCAGGGCCACCGCCGGGCTGGAATGAAAGAAGCGCGCGCCCTTGCCGCTGCGGTGCTGGGCGAAGCGCCGCTGCGGGTCGTCGCTGATGCCGCAGTACAGGGCGCCGTTGCCGGCGCGCACCAGGTAGACGAACCAGGCCTTTTCGGCCACCTCACTCATCGGCGGAAAACCATTCCCGGGCCGAGCGCCACAGGCAGATGGCGACGAAATAGACCGACGCCGCCAGCCAGATCGCCAGGAGCCAGGTCGGCTGGCCGGGGTAGCGCAGAATCAGCATGAGGCAGGCGAGCATCCACACCAGGGTCACGGCGATGTTGAGCGGCATGAACTGGCGGACGCGGAACGGGTGGAGGAACTTCATCCGCGTCAGGGTCAGCCCCGCCAGCAGGAGGATGGTGGCGAAGCTCAGCCAGGGGGCGAAATCCAGCAGGTAGAGATAGACCACCACCACGTTCCAGGCGGCCGGGAAGCCGACGAAGTAGTTGTCCTTGCTCTTCATGTTGACGTTGCAGAAGCAGAACAGCGACGACAGCAGGATCAGCCCGACCGCCGGCAGCAGGGTGTAGTCGGGCAGGGGCACGAAGCGATAGACGAAGATGGCCGGAATGAACACGTAGGTGAGGTAATCGATCACCAGGTCCAGGGTCACCCCGTCGAAATGCGGCAGCACGCCCTTGACGTCGAACTTGCGCGCCAGGGTGCCATCCAGGCCGTCCACCAGCAGCGCCAGGCCGAGCCACAGCAGGCAGGTCTGCGGCCGCCCGTCGAGCACCGCCAGCAGCGCCAGCAGCGCGAGTATCACCCCGCTGGCGGTCACCGCGTGAACGGTCCAGGCCTTGGCCTTGTCTAGCGATAGCAACAGTTCGTTCACGGTCGGGCTTCCTGAGGGGCGGCGCTCATGCTCATCGGACAGCGCAACCTTGCCTGCTGCGCCTATCTTGGATGAAAGCACGAGGCACAGAGATTACCACTGCCCCCGCCGCACACCTAGGCAGGCCGGCCCTCGCGGCCCGCCCTGAACTGCGCCAGCCCCTGCAGCGCCTGGCGGCGGATGGCCTGCTGCACCGGCGGCGCCCAGCCCAGCAGCAGGCCCTTGACCCCCAGGGCCTGACGGGACCAGCGCCACAGGTCGAAGCTGTCGTGGTGCTCGATGATCCGCCCGTCGCGGAACAGGAAGCGCGCCTCGATCCGGTTGACCACATGCCTGCCGGTCTGGCTGAACAGGTAGCGGGCGACCCAGCGCGCACGGCCCTCACTCTCGTCCGCCTGCACCTGGTCGAAGGTCAGGGAGAACTCCTGCGCCCGCGCCGCGAGCATGCGCCACATGTCGGCCGTCGCGGCGCCGCGCAGGTCGACGAACACCGGGTCGCTGAAGCGCACCTGCTCGGCGTAGCAGGCCGCCATGGCCTCGGCATCCAGCTGCTGGAAGGCCCGATAGAAGTGCGAGATCAGTTCGGCATTGGCATGGTTCATCGGCCTGGCTCCGGAAATGGCGTGCCCCCGAGTATGGGCACAAGGCGGCCGTGCCGCGATTGGCGAATCCGACAACATTGTGGCGATAATCGCCAAACTTGTGCCAAGGATCGTCGCGATGCTCGAGATCGCCTCGCACGTCGGCCCGCAGACGCTGTGCGCCAGCCAGAGCATGGCGCACGATACCTTCGCCCTGGCCAACTGCTCGCCTCGCACCCTGCTGCGGCGCTTCAAGGCCGGCACCGGTCTGCCCCCAACGAGACTACCCGCAGCGCCGGCGCAGCGCCGCCGCACAGCGCGTCCTCGGCAACTCGCCACGCACCCGGGAGGTCGCCGAGCAGGTCGGCTATGCCGACCGCGTGTCCTTCGCCAAGCGCTGCAAGCAGCTCTGTGGGGAGCCCCGGGCGCCTTCCGCCGACGCCTGCATCAGACGCAATGGGGCGGGGGCTCGGCAGCGCCGCGGGCACAAAAAAGGGGAGCCCTGAGGCTCCCCTTTTCTTGCTGCGAGTCGATCAGTGCAGGATCTGACTGAGGAACAGCTGGGTCCGCTCGTTCTTCGGATTGGTGAAGAAGGTGTCCGGGTCCGCCTCCTCGACGATCTCGCCCTTGTCGAGGAACAGTACGCGGTTGGCCACGGTACGGGCGAAGCCCATCTCGTGGGTCACGCAGAGCATGGTCATGCCGTCCTCGGCCAGCCCCACCATGGTGTCGAGCACCTCCTTGACCATCTCCGGGTCGAGGGCCGAGGTCGGCTCGTCGAACAGCATGATCTTCGGCTTCATGCACAGGGCGCGGGCGATCGCCACGCGCTGCTGCTGGCCGCCGGACAGCTGCCCCGGGTACTTGAGCGCCTGCTCGGGAATGCGCACCCGCTCCAGGTAGTGCATCGCCACTTCCTCGGCCTCGCGCTTGGGCATCTTGCGTACCCACATCGGCGCCAGGGTGCAGTTCTGCAGCACGGTGAGGTGGGGAAACAGGTTGAAGTGCTGGAACACCATGCCGACCTCGCGGCGCACCGCCTCGATGTGCTTGAGGTCGTGGGTCAGTTCGGTGCCATCGATGACGATGCGCCCCTGCTGGTGCTCCTCCAGGCGGTTGAGGCAGCGGATGGCGGTGGACTTGCCCGAGCCCGAGGGACCGCAGAGGACGATGCGCTCGCCCTGCTGCACGTTCAGGTTGATGTCCTTGAGCACATGGAACTGGCCGTACCACTTGTGCACGCCGTCCATCTGGATGATCCCCGGCGCGGCGCTGATCGACTGCTTGATAGCTTCACTCATGACAAAACTCCTAACGCTTGTGGCCGGTGTCCAGCTTGCGCTCCAGATTCATGGAGTAGCGGGACATGCCAAAACAGAAAATCCAGAAAATCAGCGCGGCGAACACATAGCCCTCGGTGGCCATGCCGAGCCAAGCCGGGTCGGTGGTCGCCTGCTTGATGCTGTTGAGCAGGTCGAACAGGCCGATGATGATCACCAGGCTGGTGTCCTTGAACAGGGCGATGAAGGTGTTGACGATGCCGGGGATCACCAGTTTCAGCGCCTGCGGCAGGATCACCAGGCCCATCATCCGCCAGTAACCCAGGCCCATGGCCGCGGCCGCCTCGTACTGCCCCTTGGGAATGGCCTGCAGACCACCGCGCACCACCTCGGCGATATAGGCCGACTGGAACAGGATGACCCCGAGCAGGGCGCGCATCAGCTTGTCGAAGTGCATGCCTTCAGGCAGGAACAGCGGCAGCATCACCGAGGACATGAACAGCACGGTGATCAAGGGCACACCGCGCCAGAACTCGATGAAGGTCACACAGATGACGCGGATCGCCGGCATGTCCGAGCGCCGGCCGAGGGCCAGCACTATGCCCAGTGGCAAGGCGCCGACAATGCCGACCGCGGCGATCACCAGGGTCAGCATCAGGCCGCCCCACTGGCTGGTTTCCACCTCGCTCAGGCCGAAGAAGCCGCCGTGCAGCAACCAGAAGGCCAGCAGCGGATACACCACCAGAAAGCTCAGGCCATAAACGGCCTTGCGCGGCATCTGCGGGATGAACAGGGGGGCCGCGCCTATCACCGCCATCCACAGGGTCAGGTCGACACGCCAACGCAGGGTTTCCGGATAGAAGCCGTACATGAACTGACCGAAGCGTTGCTGCACGAATACCCAGCAGGCGCCCTCCTTGGTGCAGTCCGCCCGGGTGGTACCGACCCAGTTGGCGTCGATGAGCGCCCACTGAATCATCGGCGGCACGATCAGCCAGACCAGATAGATGGCGACGAAGGTCAGCAGCGTGTTGAACCAGTTGGAGAACAGGTTCGCGCGCAACCAGCCGAGCACGCCGACGCTCAGCACCGGTGGCGGCATGTCGGGTTTGAAAGTATGAGTCTGCATGGGCTGCTCCTTACCGCTCGATCAGCGCGATGCGCTTGTTGTACCAGTTCATCAACATGGAGATGCTGATGCTGATCGCCAGGTACACGCTCATGGTGATGGCAATGACCTCGATCGCCTGGCCGGTCTGATTGAGCACGGTGCCGGCGAACAGCGAGACCATGTCCGGATAGCCGATGCCGGCCGCCAGGGAGGAGTTCTTCGCCAGGTTGAGGTACTGACTGGTCAGCGGCGGAATGATCACGCGCAGCGCCTGGGGGATCACCACGAAACGCAGCGTCAGTCCGCGACTCAAGCCCAGGGAGTGGGCCGCCTCGGTCTGGCCATGGCTGACCGCCATGATCCCGGAGCGCACGTTTTCGGCGATGAAGGCCGCCGTGTAGATGGTCAACGCCAGGGTCAGGGCGATCAGTTCGGGGATCATCACCCAGCCGCCGCGGAAGTTGAAGCCGGCCAGTTCGGGCATGCTCCATTGCAGCGGATTACCCGCGACCGCGACAGACAGGCCCGGAAGCCCGATGATCAGCACCGCCGCCGCGATCGACACATGGAAGACCTTGCCGGTCGCTTCCCGGCGGGCCTTGGCCCAGCGCCCGATCAGCACGGTAGCGACGATGGCGATCAGCACCGCGCCGATAAAGGTGCCGAAGGCGTCCGATGCGCTTGGCGCCGGCATATACAGGCCGCGACTGTTGAGGAAGAAGGACTGGCCGACCTCAAGGCTCTGCCGAGGCCCTGGCAGGGCCAGCATGACCGCGAAATACCAGAAGAAGATCTGCAGCAGCGGCGGTATGTTGCGGAACGTCTCGATGTAGACAGTGGCCAGCCGGCTGATCAGCCAGTTGTGCGACAGCCGCGCGACGCCGAGGATGAAGCCCAGGATGGTCGCCAGCACGATGCCGATGACCGACACCAGCAGGGTATTGAGCAGGCCGATGACGAACACCCGTCCGTAGGTGTCGCTCTCGCTGTAGTCGATCAGGTGCTGGGCGATGCCGAAGCCGGCGCTGTTGTTGAGGAAGGAGAAGCCGGAGGTGATGCCGCGTTTCTCAAGGTTGGTCTGGGTGTTGTCGAACAAGTACCAGCCGATCGCCATGACGGCGATGACGGCGAGAATCTGGAATATCCATGCGCGTACCTTGGGATCGGTCCAGACCGAGCCCTTGGGGTGCGAGGTATCTGCGGTGTTTTGCATAGGAGCCCTCTTGGAACGCCCTCGCCCGCATCGGCGGGCCAGGGGTTCACGTCATCAGAACCATGCCGGCGACCCAGGACGGGACGCCGGCAAAGACGGTCAGCGCACCGGCGGTGCGTACTGCAGACCACCTTTGTTCCACAGGGCGTTGAGGCCACGTTCGATCTTCAGTTCGCTGCCGGCACCGACGTTGCGATCGAAGCTCTCGCCGTAGTTACCCACTTGCTTGACGATCTTCACCGCCCAGTCTTTCGGCAGCTTGAGGTCCTTGCCGAACTCACCCTCGGCGCCCAGCAGGCGGGCGATGTCCGGGTTCTTGGTCGACTTGGCCATCTCCTCGACGTTCTTCGAGTCGATGCCCAGCTCTTCGGCGTTGACCATGGCGTACAGCGACCAGCGCACGATGTCGAACCACTCCTCGTCGCCCTGGCGCACGACCGGCCCCAGCGGTTCCTTGGAGATCACTTCCGGCAGCACCACGTACTCTTCCGGGGCGGCCAGCTTGATGCGCTGGGCGTACAGCTGCGACTGGTCGGAGGTCAGCACGTCGCAACGGCCGGCTTCCACCGACTTGGCGCTCTCGTCGGAGGTATCGTAGGTGATCGGGGTGTACTTCATGCCATTGGCACGGAAGTAGTCGGAGAGGTTCAGTTCGGTGGTGGTACCGGCCTGGATGCAGACGGTGGCGCCATCGAGTTCCTTGGCGCTGGAAACGCCGAGCTTCTTGTTCACCAGGAAGCCCTGTCCGTCGTAGTAGTTGACACCGGCGAAGTTCAGGCCCAGGCCGGAGTCGCGCGAACTGGTCCAGGTGGTGTTGCGGGAGAGGATGTCGACTTCGCCGGACTGCAGCGCGGTGAAGCGCTCCTTGGCGGTCAACGGGCTGTACTTGACCTTGGTTGCGTCGCCGAACACGGCGGCTGCCACGGCACGGCACACATCGACGTCGAGACCCAGGTAGTTGCCCTTCTCATCCGCGTAGGAGAAGCCAGGCAGACCATCACTGATACCGCACTGCACGAAGCCTTTCTTCTGCACTGCATCCAGGGTAGCGCCCGCCTGGGCGAAGCTGCTGACCCCGAGTACGGCTGCGGTAGTCAGTACCGCCAGGGTGGATTTCACCATCTTCATCAAAACCTCCAGTTGCTTTTGTTGTGTTGGAGTCTCGGCCCTACCCCCTTACCCTTTTGGGGCATGTCGAACGCGTCGGCAGCAACACGTCAAACAGGCGGATCAGACCTCTGCGAGAGTCTAGTTGGCGATTCTTCCTTCAGCCACAAGACCCTCGCTCACCCACTGGTCGAGCGGGTCGGAGACGGATAGCCATTTGCTCATCGCCACACATGCATGCTAGGCGAACTTTTTGGAAACCCCCATCAAACTGGCTTCCTGTCTGTTCCGCGCCCGGCCAGGCAATGTGTTACCGCAACCGGGCAACGTCATCAGTCTTCTTGGCTGTAGCAAGCCCCGTACCAGCACCTTGCCATTATCACCATACGGACAGGTCAAGCGTAAAACTTGTAACCTTGCGACATCTTCTTTCCAGATTAGTCATCCAGCGGACTGCCTGCCGCCCTAGATCGGCGCATCCGCACCATACCGGAGCCTTACATGAACGACCCCCTGGTTCTTCACCCCACACCCAGTGCCGACGCCTGCGTCATCTGGTTGCACGGCCTGGGTGCCGACCGTTACGACTTTCTGCCGGTGGCCGAGGCCCTGCAGGAGCGTCTGCCCAGCACCCGCTTCGTCCTGCCCCAGGCGCCGACCCAGGCGGTGACCATCAACGGCGGCTGGGCCATGCCCAGCTGGTACGACATCCTGGCCATGAGCCCGGCCCGGGCGATCAACCGGGAACAGCTGGAGGCCTCGGCACAGCAGCTGGTAGAGCTAATCGCAGCGCAGTGCGACAGCGGCTTGGACCCGGCGCGGATCTTCCTCGCCGGTTTCTCCCAGGGCGGCGCCGTGGTCCTGCATACCGCGTTCCTGCGCTGGCCGGGGCGTCTCGGCGGGGTGCTGGCGCTGTCCACCTATGCCCCGACCTTCGACGGCGACAGCCAGCTGGCGGAGGACAAGCGAGGATTGCCGGTGCTGTTTCTGCACGGCACCTTAGACGAGGTGGTGCCACCGGCGCTGGGCCGCGCCGCCCACGACTACCTGGCCGCCCAGAGCAGCGAGGTGCGCTGGCGCGAATACCCGATGGCCCACGAGGTGCTGCCGCAGGAGATTCGCGACATAGCCGACTGGCTGGAGGAACGCCTCGGCAGCGGGCAGGACGCCTGACCCAGCCGTCCGCGGCATGGATGCCCTCATGAGCCGGCCCAGCGCGCCTGGCGCCGCCGAAACGTGACGGGCTAGTCAGATTCCTCTGCCGCCGGTCGCACAGCGTCCGCCGAAGGATTGCCAGTCCCGGCCTGCCGGCATACTGTCGGGCTTGGAAATCGCCTTAAAAACAGGGAGTGTTTGCGATGCCCGCCGCCCGTCACCGCCAACCCCGTCCGCCCTCGCGATGAAAGAGGCGCATTGGCAACCCGACCCGCAGCACATCCGCCAGTTGCGACTGTTCAACAACGTCGCCGCCAGTTGCATGAACCAGGTGCTGAAATCCTTCCGCGCCTGCGAGCTGGAGGCCGGCGAGGTATTGCTGTCGCCCTTCAAGCGCAACCAGCACCTCTACCTGCTGGTCAGGGGCCAGCTCAAGGTCTACCTGGGCTCGCCGGACAACCAGCCGGTGAACACCCTGAACGTCGGCGACTGCGCCGGGGAAATCAGCTTCATCGACAACCAGGCGCCATCGGCCTACGTGGTGGCGAGCGCCCCCAGCAGCGTGCTGCGCCTGCACCGCGAGGCGCTGATCAAGCTGTTCCAGCAATCGCCGCAGCTGATGCACAACCTGCTGAGCCTGCTCTGCGAGCGGGTGCGTACCGGCAACCGCATCCTCCTGAACAGCGAACAAAGCGCCAATATCGACACCCTCACCGGGGCATTCAACCGCCGCTGGCTGGAACATGTGTTCGAACGGGAAAGCACCCGCTGTGCGTTCAATGGCCAGCCGCTGTGCATGCTGATGCTGGATGTCGACCACTTCAAGGCCTACAACGACCGACACGGACACCTGGCCGGGGACTATGCGTTGTGCCTGGTCGCCCATACCCTGCGCGAACAGTTGCGGCCCAAGGACAGCCTGATCCGCTACGGCGGCGAGGAGTTCGTCATCCTGTTGCCGGAGATCGGCGAGGACGGCGGCCGGAGCATCGGCGAACGCCTGCGCCTGGCCCTGCAGCAGATCCCCTCCTTCTATGCGCCGAGCGGCGTGCTGCCGGGGGTGACCGTCTCCATCGGCATGGCCCTGATGCGCCAGCAGGACAGTCTCCCGGACCTGATCGCCCGGGCCGACAGCGCGCTGTACCGAGCCAAGCAGCAGGGCCGCAACTGCCTCTGCGGCTAGCGCCACGCCCCGCTGACAGCTGCCGCATGTGCAGCCGCCGACTAGGCTGAGGCAAACGCCCCCTGTGACCGCCCGAGGCTGCCCTCGCGGCTACGGGGCCTTCGCCCGGAGCCTCCATGCGCAAGCCCCTGCTCACCCTGCTGCTCCTGGCCCTCGGCGCCGCCGGGCTGTTCTTCAGCCTGCCGACCCTGCTCGACCGCCTGCTCAACGGCGTCGCCGCCGCCCCGCCCTATGCCGTCGGCGAGCCGGCACGGCGGCTGCATGCCGGGCTGTTCATCGCCGACCTGCACGACGATGCGCTGCTCTGGCAGCGCGACCTGCTCGAGCGCCACGCCTATGGGCATTCCGACCTGCCGCGCCTGCTCGAAGCCGGCGTGGCGCTGCAGGTGTTCGCCAGCGTGACCAAGACTCCGCGCGGCCTCAACTACCAGCGCAACGCCGCCGACAGCGACAACATCACCCTGCTGGCGCTGGCCCAGCGCTGGCCACCGGCGACCTGGAGCAGCCTGCTGCAGCGCGCGCTGTACCACGCCGAAAAACTGCGGCAGGCCGCCGCCGACAGCCAGGGTCGCCTGCAGCTGATCAGGACCCGTGGCGAACTCGCCACCTTTATCCAGGCCTGGCGACAAGACCCGCGGCGGGTCGCCGCGCTGCTCGCCACCGAGGGCCTGCACCCGCTGGAGGGCCGCCTGGAGCATCTCGACCTGCTGTATGACGCCGGCTACCGCATCGCCGGCCTGACCCATTTCTTCGACAACGAGGTCGGCGGCTCCGCCCACGGCCTGCACCAGGGCGGCCTGACCCCGCTGGGGCGTCAGGTGATAGCGCGCCTGGAGGAAAAAGCCATGCTGATCGACCTGGCCCACGCGTCCGCCGCCCTGATCGACGAGGTGCTGGCCGTGGCCAGGCGGCCATTGCTGGTATCCCATACCGGCGTCGAAGGCACCTGCCCGGGGCCGCGCAACCTCAGCGACCGGCAACTGCGTGGCATCGCCGCCAGCGGCGGGGTGGTCGGCATCGGCTACTGGGAGGGGGCCGTCTGCGCCACCTCGGTGGAGGCCATAGTCCGGGCGATCCGCTACACCAGCACGCTGATCGGCGTCGAGCATGTGGCCCTCGGCTCGGACTTCAACGGCACCGTGCACACGCCCTTCGATGTCACCGGCCTGCCACGGCTGACCGCAGGCCTGCTGGCGGCCGGTTTCAGCCAGGCCGAGATCGCCGCGATCATGGGCGGCAACGTCCGGCGCCTGCTGCTCGCCAGCCTGCCCCAGGACTGAACGAGCGGTCCAGCAGGGACCCAGCCGACTCAGGCCGCACTGGGGATTGACAACGCCCCCCGGCATGGTACTTCGCCGCGCCGGCTTCTTGCTTTACACTGGCCGCCGTTCACTCCTTAACCAATTGATGAGATGACCGTGCTCAAAGCACTCAAGAAGATGTTCGGCAAAGCCGAAGGCGAGCAGCCCAGCACGCCCGCCACACCCGCAACGCCTCGTGGCAACGACGCCTCGCACGAAACAGCCAGCCGCCCCGCCAAGCCCAAACGCACCGACGACGCGACGCCGTCCGCCGCGGCCGCTACCGAGCCTGCGGCCAGGCCCGCCAAGCCGCCGCGCCGCGAGCGCCCGGCCAAGCCGGTCGACACCTGGAAGCTGGAAGACTTCAAGGTCGAGCCGGCCGAAGGCAAGACCCGCTTCCACGACTTCAAGCTCGCCCCCGAGCTGATGCACGCCATCCACGACCTCGGTTTCCCCTACTGCACGCCGATCCAGGCCGGCGTACTGGGTTACACCCTCAAGGGCCAGGACGCCATCGGCCGCGCCCAGACCGGCACCGGCAAGACCGCGGCCTTCCTCATCTCGATCATCACCCAGCTGCTGCAGACCCCGCCGCCGAGAGAACGCTACATGGGCGAGCCACGGGCGCTGATCATCGCCCCGACCCGCGAGCTGGTGGTGCAGATCGCCAACGATGCCATCGGCCTGACCAAGTACAGCGGCCTGAACGTCATGCAGTTCGTGGGCGGCATGGACTTCGACAAGCAGCTCAAGCAACTGGAATCGCGCTTCTGCGACATCCTGGTGGCCACCCCGGGCCGCCTGCTGGACTTCAACCAGCGCGGCGAGGTGCACCTGGACATGGTCGAGGTGATGGTGCTGGACGAGGCCGACCGCATGCTCGACATGGGTTTCATCCCCCAGGTGCGGCAGATCATCCGCCAAACCCCGATGAAGGGCGAGCGCCAGACCCTGCTGTTCTCCGCCACCTTCACCGACGACGTGATGAACCTGGCCAAGCAGTGGACGGTCGACCCGGCCATCGTCGAGATCGAGCCGGAGAACGTCGCCAGCGACACCGTCGAGCAGCACGTCTACGCCGTCGCCAGCGCCGACAAGTACAAGCTGCTGTACAACCTGATCACCCAGAACGACTGGAACCGGGTGATGGTCTTCGCCAACCGCAAGGACGAGGTACGGCGCATCGAGGAGCGCCTGACCCGCGACGGCATCAGCGCCGTGCAGATGTCCGGCGACGTGCCGCAGCACAAGCGCATCCGCGCCCTGGAAGGCTTCCGCGAAGGCAAGATCAAGGTGATGGTGGCCACCGACGTGGCCGGCCGCGGCATCCACGTCGAAGGCATCAGCCACGTGATCAACTTCACCCTGCCGGAAGACCCGGACGACTACGTGCACCGCATCGGCCGCACCGGCCGCGCCGGCAGCAGCGGCACCTCGATCAGCTTCGCCGGCGAGGACGACGCCTTCGCCCTGCCGCCGATCGAGGAGTTGCTCGGGCGCAAGATCAACTGCGAGATGCCGCCGGACGAGTTGCTCAAGCCGGTGCCGCGCAAGCACTGACGCAACGCTGCGCTAGCAAGAAGGCGAAGCCCGCGGGCTTCGCCTTCTTCGTTGCTGCAGGGTGCGCCATGCGCACCAATACCGCGGAAGGCCGCTGCGCGCGGCGCACCCTACCTGAAATAGCGCGCCCTGACCGCCGCCGCCGTCGCTTCGCGCAGCAGGCCGATAAACAGCTGCTCCACCTCCGTCAGCAGCTGGTTTTCCGGGGTGACCAGGTACACCTCGTTGACCGGCAGGTCGTCATGGGGCGGCAGCTGGAACAGCAGCTTCTGCGCCACGAAGGGCCTGGCCCCTTCCACGGTCAGGGCGCCGAAGCCGAGGCCGGCGAGAATCAGCCGGCGCACCTCCTCCTCGTTGGGCGACACCGCCACCAGGCGGCCCCAGAACTGCTGCCCGGTGCGCACCGAGTTGACCGCGCTGAGGCCCTCGCCGGGCTGGTCGCTCTCGAAGGAGACATAGGCCAGGCCACGCAGGTCCGCGGCAGTCAGATTGTCGCGGCCGAACAGCGGGTGGCGTGGCCCGCAGTAGAAGGCCATCTGCTCGTAGCCGAGCAGGTCGAAGTGCAGGCCGGTCCGGGCGGTCTTCTTGTTGCTGATGCCGATATGCAGGCTGCCCCGGGCCACCGCGTCGACTATGTCGGCGCTGGGCTGGGAGCTGAGGCTGATCAGCACGTTGGGATAGCGCTGGTGGAACAGCGCCAGGCTGTCGTCGAAGGGCTGGCAGCTGACATGGCTGGCGACCTGGATATGCAGCTCGCCGAGCACCGCGCCGGCCTCACCGGCGTACTGCTCGGCCATCTTGCCGATGATGCTGCCGGCCGAGGAAATATACTCGTAGACCCGCAGGCCCTGCTCGGTCAGGCAGAACATGCCCTTCTTGCGCTGGATCAGGCGCATGCCCAGGTGTTCTTCCAGGCGCTTGAGGGCATTGCTTACGCTGGGCTGGCTGAGCGACAGCTTGCGCGCCGCGCCGGTGATGCTGCTTTCCTCGACTATCACCAGGAAGGTGTACAGCAGGTTCCAGTCCAGGTTGCGCAGCAGACGCTCGCGGGGCGACAGCATGATCGGTGGTTCTCCCAGGCAGGCCGTCATATCGGCCACTCCGGGGGCAACAGTGCACCGCTCGGCGCACCAAGCGCAAGGCTTGCGGCGGGGGCGCCATGCGCCTCTGCAAGCCACACAGCGGAGGGATGCGCGTGGCGCCCCCTAGAGCCCCCTGCCCGCCGCTCAATCCAGATCATGGGCCAGCAGGTCGCGGTATTCGCCACGGCGACGGATCAGCCGGCTACCCTGCCGCAGGTCCACCAGCACCGCGGCGGCGGATTGCCGGCCGCAGTACTGGCTCATCATCTCCAGGGCGTAGGCCCCCACGTCCAGCAGGGCGATCACATCGCCCATGGCGGTGGCCGCCGGCAGCTCGCGCAGGTTGGGCTGGTGTACCAGCACCCGCTCCAGCACGGCGCGATGCTCGGCCAGCCTGGGCTCCTCGGCGATCAGGTCCGCCACTGCGCCCTCCCCCTCGATGTCGTAGTAGGTGTCGCTGCTGTCGCACAGCGGCCCGGCCATGCGGCAGTGGCGGGTGTCGTGGTCATCGGCGCGGGAGGCGTTGAGCATATGGAAGTACCAGCCGTTGTACAGGTCGAACAGCACGCTGTAGCCGGCGTCCAGGTAGAACACCGGGCGGCCCTGGCGCTCCTTGTGCGCCTCGATGCGGCTCAGCAGGATCGCGCCGTCGCTGACCATGCTGCGCCCCGGCTCGACGATCAGCTCGATCTGCTCGCCCAGGGCCTGGGCCATGGGTTTGATCAGGTGCTCGGCGAGCCGGGCGAAGTCGATCTCGGTGCGGTAGTTGGCGCAGTAGTGCGGCGCCACCGAGGCGAAGTTCTCCTCGGCGCTGCTGTAGTTCTTCGGGAAGCCGCCGCCCAGGTTCACATGCTCCAGCGGGTAAGGCAGGCGCTCGGCCACCTGACGCACGTAGTCGATCAGGAAGTTGGCCTCGGCCTGGTACACCCCGATATCGGTGATCTGGGTGCCGATATGGGCATGCACCCCCACCAGCTTCAGCGCGCCGGGCTGGGCCAGGATCAGCTCGATGGCCTCGACCTGCTCGGCGGCGGTCATGCCGAACTTGGAGGTCGAGGTGCCGGTCTGCCAGCCGGCGGCGGCGCCGCCCTGGATCTCCGGGATGATGCGCAGGCTGACCCGCGCCTGGCGGCCCAGCTCGCCGGCCACCGCGAGGATGCGCGCCAGCTCCGACAGCGAGTCGACATTGATCGCCTTGATCCCGGCGCCTATCACCTCGCGCAGCTCTCCGACCTGCTTGGCCACGCCGTTGAACACCATCTGCGCCGGGGCGAAACCGGCGAGCTGCGCCTTGTAGAACTCGCCGCCGGAGTTGACCTCCAGATCCAGGCCGCAATCCTTGAACAGCTTGAGCACCGCCAGGTTGGCGCAGGCCTTGCTGGCGAAGCAGACCCGGGTTCTGCCGTGTACCCGGCGGAAGTTGTTCAGGATATCCCGGGCGTTATCCCGCAGCTTGGCTGCCGAATAGACGAACAGCGGCGAGCCGTAGCGTTCGACCAGGTCGATGGCGTTGACTCCATCGATCAGCAGCTGGTTGTTGGCACTGTCGAGATGCTGCGGTCTTTTCCAGGGGTGCAGGGAGACGACTTGGCTCATGGGTATGGCTCACTCAATCAAAGGTAGGGGGCGCCGTGCGCACCATCGCGTTATCGCGGCGCCATTGCCGTGGTGCGCGCAGCGCACCCTGCAAAGGCAGCGTCGCCAACCGATGCGATCGACGACATCAGCGGTTCCATCAGTACTGGGTCGCCAGCAGGCGGCGCAGGTTGTCCGATTGCGGGGCGTTGAACAGCTGCTCGGGGCTGCCTTGCTCCTCGATGCGGCCCTGGTGCAGGTACACCAGCCTGGACGACACCTCGCGGGCGAAGCGCATCTCGTGGGTGACCATGATCATGGTGCGACCCTCCTCGGCCAGCTCGCGGATCACCAGCAGCACCTCGCCCACCAGCTCCGGGTCCAGGGCCGAGGTGGGCTCGTCGAACAGCATCACCTCGGGGTCCATGGCCAGGGCGCGGGCAATGGCCACCCGCTGCTTCTGTCCGCCGGACAGGCAGTCGGGATACACCTGGCACTTGTCCAGCATGCCGACCCGGGCCAGCAGCTTCTTCGCCAGGGCCTCCACGTCATGCCGATTGCGCCCCAGCACCAGGCAGGGACCGAGCATCACGTTCTCCAGCACGGTCATGTGCGACCACAGGTTGAACGACTGGAAGACCATGGCCAGGCGCGCGCGCACCCGCTCGATCTGCCGCTGGCAGCGCCGCGAGCGGCCGCCATGGCGGTTGGCGGTCAGCTCCAGCTCCTCGCCGTGCACGCGCAGGTGGCCACTGTCGGGGAACTCCAGCAGGTTCATGCAGCGCAGCAAGGTGCTCTTGCCCGAGCCGCTGGAGCCGATGATGCTGATCACGTCATGCTTCTCGGCGGTCAGCGAGACGCCCTTGAGCACCTCGATGCCGGCGAAGGACTTGTGCAGGTTCTCCACCTGCAGGGCGGCGGTCTGGGGGATGCATGCAGTCATGGCGACACTCCGGCGGAAACCTGCGCCGCAGCGGGCGCGGTGGATGGGGCCCGACGTAGCCGCTGGTGGCGGGTCAGGCACAGTTCCAGGCGGCGCCAGCACCAGACGAAGGCGCTGGTCATCAACAGGTAGAGCAGCGCCGCCCAGAGGTACACGGACAGGTCGAAGGTCTGCGAGAAGATGCGCCGGGTCTGGCCCATCACATCGAACAGGGTGATGACGCTGACCACCGCGCTGCCCTTGAGCAGCAGGATGATCTCGTTGCCCAGGGCCGGAAAGGCGATGCGGTAGGCATTGGGCAGGATGATCTTGCGATACTGGCTGAAGCGCGACAGGCCCATGGCCACACCCGCCTCGATCTGCCCGTAGGGCACGGCGCGCAGGCCGCCCCGGAGGATTTCCACCTGGTAGGCCGTGGAGTTGAGGACGAAGGTCAGCAGCGCGCAGTAGTAGGGATCGCGGAAGAACCACCACAGCCCCAGCTGGCTCAGCTCGGCACGGAACTGCCCCGAGCCGTAGTACACCAGAAACAGCTGGGCCAGCAGCGGCGTGCCACGCAAGAACGAGACGTACAGGCGAATCGGCCAGCGCAGCAGCCCGCGTTCGCTGCAGCGGGCGATGGCCAGGGGCAAGGCCAGGGCGCAGGCCAGCAGCGCGGCGATGGCGGTGAGCTGCAGGGTCAGGCCGGCGCCGGCCAGCAGCTGGGCGGAGAAGCGCGTGAGAATATCCATCATGCCGCGGCCCCTCCCGTGCGCTGGCCGCGGTTGGCGCGGCGCTCCAGGCGTGCCAGCAGGCACTCGCAGAGCAGGCACACCGCCCAATAGGCCAGGCACACCACGAGGAAGAACAGAAAGGGCTTCTTGGTGGTGCCCACGGCGATATTGGCCATGCGCATCAGGTCACTGAGGGCGATCACCGAGACCAGGGCGGTGTCCTTGAGCAGGTTGACCCACAGGTTGCCCAGCCCCGGCAGGGCCAGGCGCAGCAGCTGCGGCAGCTCGAGCACCCGGAAGATGGTCAGCCGGCGCAGGCCCATGGCCTGCCCCGCCTCGCGCTGGCCAGCGTCCAGGGCCTGCCAGGCACCGCGCCAGACTTCGCTGGAATAGGCGGCGAAGACCAGGCCCAGGGCCAGCACCCCGGCGATAAAGGGGCTCAGTTCGAGATAGCCGGCCGCCGGGTCGTAGCAGCGCAGCAGGGCGTTCAGGCCCATGCCCACGCCGTGGTAGATGATAAACAGGGTGAGCAGCTCGGGCAGGCCGCGCAATGTGGTGCTGAAGGCCAGGGCCAGGGCGCGCGCCGGGCGCCCGCCGAACAGCGCCAGCGCCGCCACCAAAAGGCCCAGCAGCAGGCCGACCGGCAGGGTGGCCAGCGCCAGGGCCAGGGTTACCCCGAGGCCCTGCAGCAACTCGTCGCCCCAGCCGGCGTCACCGAAGCTCAGGTAGGTGAGCCAGTCCATAACAGATCCTCTTCTCGCTCAGCAGGTCAGCGGCGCTTGGCTCACTGCTCCAGGGTCAGCAGATTGACCGAGAAGAACTTGTCGTTGATGGCCTGGTAGGTGCCGTCGGCGATGATCGACGCCAGGGCCTGGTTGAGCGCCAGACGCAGCTGCTCGTCTTCCTTGCGCAGCGCCATGCCGACGCCCTCGCCGACATATTTCGGGTCGCTGATCGGTGCGCCGGCCAGGCGGCAGCAGCTGCCATCGGTGGATTTCCGGGTCCAGTCGAGCATCGGGATCATGTCGCCGACCTGGGCATCCAGGCGCCCGGACACCAGGTCCAGGTTCACCGCATCCTGGGTCGGGTACAGGCGCACGTCGGCGTCGGGGAACATGGCCATCAGGTAATCGGCCTGGGTGGTCGCGCCCTGGGCGCCGATGGTCTTGCCCGCCATGGCGGCCGGGCTGAAGTCCTCGAGTTCGGAGTCCTTGGGCACCACGAAGGTCATCGCCGATTTCTGGTAGGGATCGCTGAAGGCGACCTTCTGCCGGCGCTCCTCGGTGATAAACATGGAGGCGATGATCACGTCGTACTTGCGCGCCAGCAGCGCGGGGATGATGCCGTCCCAATCCTGGGCCACCAGGCTGCACTCGACCTGCATGCGCGCGCACAGCGCCTTGCCGATCTCGATGTCGAAGCCGGCCAGCTGGCCGTCGGCGGTGTAGTAGTTGAACGGCGGGTAGGCGCCTTCGGTGGCGAGGCGCAGGGTCTGGCCTTCGGCGGCCTGGGCGGCCGCGAATGGCAGGGCACCGAGGCTGGCGCAGAGCAACAGGGAGCGGAGAGTCTTATTCATCTTGTTTTCCTCTGGAGTCGTGATTCGCTGTGAAGCCGGCCGTCACCCACAAGCCCGCCTCACATCGCACTGGATGACCGCTAGGTCACCGCCGCGAAGCAAGAATCCGCCCGCACCTCGCATTTATCAAATGCATATTTATTATGTTATGCATAGCTCACGAATATGCATTGCCCTGCTACCACCCCACCGGGCAGCCGGGTGATGCCCACGGGGCCGCGGCCCTCTACAATGGCGTCTTTGCCCGGGAGCCTGCCATGACCCCTACCCCCGCCTACGGCGTCGGCGACGCCTCGTATCGGGCCGCGGGCGGCATCGACGGCCTGCGCCGCCTGGTCGACGACTTCTACCGGCTGATGGACCAGCAGCCCGCGATGGCCGACCTGCGCCGCCTGCACCCCGCGGACCTGGCGCCGGCGCGTGACAAGCTGGGCTGCTTTCTCAGCGGCTGGCTGGGCGGCCCCAAGCTGTTCGCCGAGCGCTACGGGGCCATCGCGATTCCCGCCTTCCACGCCCAGTGGCCCATCGACGAGCGTCTCGCTGCACTCTGGCTGAGCTGCATGGAGCAGGCCATCGCCCTGCAGCCGTACTCGCCGGCGTTCGCCGAGTACCTGCTCAGCCAGCTGCGGGTACCGGCCCAGCGCATCGTCCAGGCCAGCCGCAACCGTCACGCAGCGGTATAGAAAACCGGCAGCAGGGAATCGCCAAGGACGAAGCCAGGCCATCCGCCGGTTGCCGGCAACACTCGCTCTCCAGGGGGCCTGGCGCCCACTGGCAGGGCCTGCGCGGCCAGTTTCGGGGGGACGAGCGCCGGCGGCTAGGCCTTGTGCCAGCGCTCGGCGGCGGCCTGGTCGCTGCTGCGCCCCTCGACCCAGCGCGGGCCGTCGCTGGTGTCTTCCTTCTTCCAGAACGGCGCACGGGTCTTGAGGTAGTCCATGACGAAGGCGCAGGCGTCGAACGCCGCCTGGCGGTGGGCGCTGCTGGTGCCGACGAAGACGATCGGCTCGCCCGGCTCCAGGCGGCCGATGCGGTGGATGATCTGGATGTTCAGCAGCGGCCAGCGCTGCTCCGCCTCTGCGGCGATCTTGCCCAGGGCCTTCTCGGTCATGCCGGGGAAATGCTCGAGGAACATGCCGCCGACCTCGCGGCCCTCGTTGAAGTCGCGCACGTAGCCGACGAAGCTGACCGCCGCGCCGACGCCGACATTGGCCGCATGCAGCGCATTGGTCTCGGCCCCCGGATCGAACGGTTCGAGCTGAACCCGAATGCTCATGCTCAGCCTCCGGTCACGGTGGGGAAGAAGGCCACCTCGTCGCCCTCCTCCAGGGGCTCGTCGAGGCTGCACAGCTCCTGGTTGCGCGCGCACATCAGGTTCTGCTCGGCGAGCACCTCCCATACCCCGCCACGGGCCAGCAGGTGGCGGCGCAGGTCGTCGAGGGTGGCGAAGCCCTGGCTGTCGCGCAACTGTTCGCCATCCAGGCCCAGGGCCTCGCGGTAGCGGGCGAAGTACTGTACGCGGATCATTGCTCGTCCCCGGCCTTGTAGTGGCCGCTCTTGCCGCCGAGCTTCTCCAGCAGGCGCACGCTCTCGATGACCATGCCGCGGTCCACCGCCTTGCACATGTCGTAGATCGTCAGGGCGGCGACGCTGGCGGCGGTCAGCGCCTCCATCTCCACGCCGGTCTGCCCGGAGAGCTTGCAGCGCGCGCTGATGCGCACCGCATCGCTGCCCTCGGCGGCCAGCTCGACCTTGACGCTGCTGAGCATCAGCGGATGGCACAGGGGGATCAGGTCGGCGGTCTTCTTCGCCGCCTGGATGCCGGCGATGCGCGCCACGGCGAACACGTCGCCCTTGGGGTGCTCGCCCTCGACGATCATCTGCAGGGTCTGCGGGCGCATGCGCACCAGGGCTTCTGCCACGGCCTCACGGACGGTCAGGGCTTTGTCGCTGACGTCGACCATATTGGCGCGACCTTGGGAATCGAGATGGGTCAACACGGGTTCTGCTCCAGGCGGGTATCGGCCGATTGTAAACCCGTGGGTCAGCTTTCGGCACCTGCGAATGCCCTGGAGGTGGCTCGGGCGTCTGCCGTCCGGCGCCGCCGCACCGGGGCTGGCCCGGCGCGGCGATGAGCGGGGGGAGGGTTACATGTGGCTCTCGGCGAACTCGGCGAGGATCGAGCGCGGCACCCCTTGCAGGGTGATGTGCACGCCATGTTCGAAGTCCTTGAAGCGCTCGGTGAGGTAGGTCAGGCCGGAGCTCGGCGCCGACAGGTAGGGCGTGTCGATCTGCGCCAGGTTACCCAGGCAGACCACCTTGGAGCCGCTGCCGGCACGGGTGATGATGGTCTTCATCTGGTGCGGGGTGAGGTTCTGGCACTCGTCGATGAGGATCAGGCTCTGCTGGAAGCTGCGCCCGCGGATGTAGTTCAGCGATTTGAACTGCAGCGGCACCTTCTGCAGGATGTAGTCGACGCTGCCGTGGGTGTTCTCGTCCTCCATGTGCAGCGCTTCCAGGTTGTCGGTGATGGCGCCGAGCCAGGGTTCCATCTTCTCCGCCTCGGTGCCGGGCAGAAAGCCGATCTCCTGGTCCAGACCCTGCACGCTGCGGGTGGCGATGATGCGCCGGTAGCGCTTGCTGACCATGGTCTGCTCGATGGCCGCGGCCAGGGCCAGGATGGTCTTGCCCGACCCGGCGGCGCCGGACAGGTTGACCAGGTGGATGTCCGGGTCGAGCAGCGCGTACAGCGCCAGGGCCTGGTAGATGTCCCGCGGGCGCAGGCCCCAGGCCTCCTGGTGCATCAAGGGTTCCTGGTGCAGGTCGAGGATCACCAGCTCATTGGCCTCGATGCCCTTGATCCAGCCGACGAAGCCCTGCCCGTCGACGATGAACTCGTTGACGTGCACCGCCGGCAGGTTGTCGATCAGCTGCACCCGGTGCCAGGTGCGGCCGTGATCCTGACGGGTCTCCACGGTGCTGACGCGGTCCCAGAACGAGCCCTCCATGCTGTGGTAGCCCTGGGACAGCAAGGACACATCGTCGACCAGCTGGTCGGTGTGGTAGTCCTCCGAATCGATGCCGCAGGCCCGCGCCTTCAGGCGCATGTTGATGTCCTTGGTCACCAGCACCACGGCCATGCCGGGACGGCGCGACTTGAGTTCGACCAGCTGGTTGATGATCTTGTTGTCGTTGAGGTCCTCGGGCAGCCAGGTGATCGGCGAAGCGCTCTTGCTCATGAGGATCGACAGGAACCCGCAGGGCCCGCTCTTCTCCCGCTGGATCGGCACGCCCAGCTCGACTTCGTCGGGCGCGGCACTGCCGAGAATCTTGTCGATCAGGCGAATGGCCTGGCGGCATTCGGCGGCGACGCCGGCCTTGCCCGTCTTCAGTTTGTCCAGTTCCTCCAGCACGGTCATCGGGATGGCGACGTGGTGCTCCTGAAAGTTCAGCAACGCATTGGGGTCGTGGATCAGGACGTTGGTATCGAGAGCGTAGAGGGTCGGAGCGGTGGGCTTGGTGCGTCCATGGTCATCCATACGCGGTCACCTTCTTCTGAAAGCCATGCGACGGAATGCCACTGCAGCGCTCCGCCGCGGGAGGCCGCCGACGACTCAGGTGGGGGCTGAGAAGATGCAAGCAGGATGAGGGCCGGTGGACGCCACCTGTCTGCAGGGTTCGGCGGTCTTGCCTAGTTAATTACTCCAAAAAAGATGACAGGAAAACGATCTTTTCAGCTTTTTGAACTTTATTTTGCCGAGCGACGAATAGTGCTTGGCGAGCCGCCCGGGCCCCGTTACAGTCAAAAATCACCCCGGCGTGCTTGACGCCATTTTCCCGCCTCCCCTGCTCCCCCGCCGCACTCTCGGCGCAGCGATTGACCTCGACCGTCACATGCACCAGTTCGCGGATGCCTTGCAGCCGCGCCTTGTAGCGATCCGCCGAACCATTGCCATGGGTCACCACGCTGACGATACAGGCGAACTGCGCCCGGCCGACGCGCCACAGGTGCAGATCGGCCAGCTCGGTGTCCGGCTCCGCCACCAGGGCGCTGCGCACCCGCGCCACCAGCGGGCTGTCCATCTCCCGGTCGAGCAGCACCTTACCGGTCTCCAGCAACAGGCCCTTGGCCCAGACCGCGATGATCACCGCGCCGATCACGCCCATCAGCGGATCGAGCCAGTTCCAGCCCAGCCACCAGCCGCCGAGCAGGGCGATGATCGCCGCCACCGAGGTCAGGGCGTCGGCCAGCACGTGAACGAAGGCCGCATGGCGATTGAGGTCGCGCCCGCCGCCTGGTCCGTGGTCGTGGTCGTGGTCGTGGTCGTGGTCGTGGCGAGCATCGCCGTGAGCGTGGCTGTGCCCGCCCCCGAGCATCCAGGCCGACAACAGGTTGACCAGCAGGCCGATCACGGCGATCAGCAGGGCCATGTCGAAGGCGATCCGCTGTGGCTGCCACAGCCGCCACAGTGACTCGAAGGCGAGCATGGCGATGACCACCAGCAGCAGGATGGAACTGGCGAAGCCCGCCAGCACCTCGATCTTCCAGGTGCCGAAGGCGAAACGCCGGTCGTTGGCGTAGCGCCGCGCCAGCAGGTAGGCCAGCGCGGTCAGGCCGATGGCGAGCATGTGCGAGGCCATGTGCCAGCCGTCGGCCAGCAGCGCCATGGAGTTGAAGGCATAGCCGGCGGCGACCTCCACCAGCATGGTCGCCCCGGTCAGGGCGGTGACGCGCCAGGCCTGGCGCTCGGCGCGGGTCTCCAGCGGGCGGTAATCGTGGGAAGGTTCCCAGCGCGAATGGTTGCAGGCGGTCATCACGACTCCGTGTCGGCTATGGGTGCCTGCCCACACTAAAAGACCGGGGCGGCCCCCAGGTCAACCCGTCGCCGCCTCCCCGGATGCTACCGCCGGGCACTCCGGCGCCCCTAATCGCCCCCATAGGTAGAGCCACAGGCCTCACTCGGCCTAGAATCGCCGCCAAGCACTCAAGGAGCCAGCCCATGCTGATGGTGATTTCCCCGGCCAAGACCCTCGACTACGAGACGCCGCCGGCGACCCAGCGCTACACCCTCCCCGAACACCTCGACCACGCCCAGGCCCTGATCAGCCAGCTGCGCGACCTCAGCCCGGCGCAGATCGCCGAGCTGATGCACCTGTCGGACAAGCTCGCCGGGCTCAACGCGGCGCGCTTCGGCAGCTGGACGCCGAGCTTCACCCCGGACAACGCCAAGCAGGCCCTGCTGGCCTTCAAGGGCGACGTCTACACCGGCCTCGCTGCCGAGGACTTCAGCGAGGCCGACTTCGACTTCGCCCAGAACCACCTGCGCATGCTCTCCGGCCTGTACGGCGTGCTGCGCCCGCTGGACCTGATGCAGCCCTACCGCCTGGAGATGGGCACCAAGCTGGCCAATCCGCGCGGCAAGGACCTCTATGCCTTCTGGGGCGAGCGCATCAACGGCTGGCTGGAGCAGGCCCTGGCCGAGCAGGGCGACCGGGTGCTGCTCAACCTGGCCTCCACCGAGTACTTCGGCGCGGTCAAGCGCAAGGTCCTGGACGCGCGCATCATCGACACCGAGTTCAAGGACCTGAAGAACGGCCAGTACAAGATCATCAGCTTCTACGCCAAGAAGGCCCGGGGCCTGATGGCCCGCTATGTGATCAAGCGGCGCCTGACCGATCCCGAGGGGCTCAAGGATTTCGACAGCCAGGGCTACCGCTACTCGGCCGAGCAGTCCAAGGCCGACAAACTGGTGTTCCTGCGCGAGCAGCCGCAGGACTGACGCCGGCCCGCCTCGCCGCGGCTGTTGCCCTGCGGCCCACATGCCCGGCGGGGCCGCCTTGTGTAGGATGGCAAGATGTCCGTCCACCAAGGCCCTCGCCATGCTAATCGGCGCACTCCTGCTGCTGACCTGGTTCATCCTGCTGATCCGCTATCCGGGCAAGGCCCTGCCGATTTCCATGGCCGCCCTGCTCGGCCTGGGCCTGGTGGCCAGCTGGGTACTCTGGCAGGAGAGCCGGGAAAGCCGCCACCTGGCCCACCTGCAACTGCGCCTGGCCTATGACCCGCAACGCTGCCCGGCGAATCGCCCGCTGGCGCTGGAGCTGACCAACGGCAGCGACGCCGCCCTGCAGGAGCTGCGCTGGCAGGTCGCCGCCTACCGTCCCGGCGAGAGCGTCAACCTGGCCCGCCAGCTGTACGAGTCGCCGCGCTACAGCGGCCCCGGCGAGCTGCTGCCCGGCGCCAGCTGGCAGGACTGCCTGCCGCTGCCGACCCTGCGCAGCGGCTACCGCGCCAGCACCCTGGAATTCCGCGCCGAACGCCTGCAGGGCAGCTTCGCCGACTGACCCCGCCCTGTGCCGCCGGCGGCCCGACCCACCCGACCGAAAGGAAGCCCCCATGACCCCGCCCAGCGTTCTGATCACCGGATGCTCCAGCGGCATCGGCCGCGCCCTGGCCGACGCCTTCCAGGCCGCCGGCTACCGGGTCTGGGCCTGCGCGCGCAAGGCCGAGGACCTCGCCGCCCTGGCGGCGGCCGGTTTCACCGCGGTACAGCTGGACGTCAACGACGGCGCCGCCGCCGAACGCCTGGCCGAGCGCCTGGACCGGGAGGTCGGCGGGCTCGACGTGCTGATCAACAACGCCGGCTACGGCGCCATGGGGCCGCTGCTGGACGGCGGCGTGGAGGCCCTGCGCCGGCAGTTCGAGACCAACGTGTTCGCCCTGGTCGGCGTCACCCGCGCGCTGTTCCCGCTGCTGCGCCGCCGCCGCGGCCTGGTGGTCAACATCGGCAGCGTCTCCGGCGTCCTGGCCACCCCCTTCGCCGGCGCCTACTGCGCCTCCAAGGCCGCGGTGCACGCCCTCTCCGACGCCCTGCGCCTGGAGCTGGCGCCTTTCTCCATCGAGCTGATGGAGGTGCAGCCCGGGGCCATCGCCTCCAGCTTCGGCGCCAACGCCAGCCGCGAGGCCGAACAGTTGCTCGCCGAGGGCTCGCCCTGGTGGCCGCTGCGCGAGGGCATTCGTGCCCGGGCCAAGGCCTCCCAGAACAATCCGACCCCGGCCGCGGCATTCGCCCGCGACCTGCTGGCCGCGGTGCAACGGCGCAAGCGCCCGTCGCTGCTGCGCCTGGGCAACGGCAGCCGCAGCATGCCGCTGCTGGCCGCGCTGCTGCCCAGGGCCTGGCTGGGCGCCCTGCTGAAGAAGCGTTTCGGTCTGAACGTCCAGCTCTGAGGCCGCCCCGCCCACCGCACGCGGCGTCTGGCCAGGGCGCAGAATACCGGTGTATAAATCAGGGCCAACGTGCCGCCGCGACGCGGCGGCCAGGCACGCAGGACAGCCACTGAACGGGAGCTCCAGCATGAGCCAGCCATTCGACGCGGCGGCGAGCCGCGAGGCCGAACGACTCGCCCTGACCTTCCTCGACCGGGTCTGGCAGCCGCCCCATGACCTGGACGCCATCGACGAGCTGATGACCGAGGACTACGTCATCACCTCCGGCGGCCAGACCATTCGCGGCCGCGATGCCTTCAAGGCCTGGGTCAAGGCCTTTCAGGGCGTGCTGCTCGACGCCCGCACCGACAATCAGGACATCTTCGCCAGCCCCAGCGGTGACCGGGTGGTGTCGCGCTGGCTGTGCTCGGGGCGCAACAACGGCATGCTCGGCACGCCGGCGGACGGCCGGCCGGTCGCCTTCAGCGGCGTGGCCATCTGGACGGTGCGTGACGGTCGCCTGGCCGCATGCTGGGTCGAGCGCAGCGCCTGGGAGCTGTATCAGCAGCTGTCGTCCGGCGCCTGAGTTCGCCGCCGCTGCGTGGCGACGATCACAGCGCCCTGACCGTGAAGCCGAGCCTGGCCCTAGTGCTCCTGATGCTGACCCTGGTCGGCTGCGCCAACACGCCGGCCCCATCCGCGGGCGCCGACCCGGGCGGCGCGGCGCGGCGGGTTCTGGTGCTGGATCACGGCCTGCACGCCGGTCTGTATATCGCCCGCCACGATCTGCTGGAAGAACTTCCGGCGCTCGCCGACACGCTCGGCGACGGCGACTGGGTCGAGCTCGGCTGGGGTGACGAAGCCTTTTACCGGGACCCGCAGGCCGGCCTCGGCCTGGCGCTGCAGGCCCTGCTCGGGCCAACGCCGGCGGTGTTGCACGTGCGCGGCATCGGCGCCGATCCGCGGCGTACGCCCGCCCCTGCGCTCGTCACGGTGCATCTCGGCGCATCGGCCTACCGACGCCTGCTGGCGTTCGTCGGCGCCAGCTTCAGTCGTACGGCGCAGGGCGGCCTGGCCGACCTCGGTCCGGGGCTGCACCCCGACAGCCGTTTCTATCGGGCCGAAGGCCGCTATTCGCTACTGCGCACCTGCAATACCTGGCTGGCCGAGGCGCTCAGCGCCAGTGGCTGCCCGCTGCGACCGGCCACGGTGGTAACCAGCGGCCAGTTGCTGAGCCGCCTGCGCACGATGCCGGCCGCGGGCAAGGCCTGCCGACCAGGCCGCTGAACCCGGCCGGCCATATCCGGGCGCACTTGGGGTATTCCAAACTGGCATTAACCGGTGCCGGCCCCTCGACTATCGTCAGCATTGGAACTCGAGCGCCCGGAGCGGCCGCCTGTCCTGCGCTGCCCTGGCTGCCGCGATGGCGACGAGCCGTCCCCCAACCGGCTCGCCGGTACGAGAGGAGAGCATGATGAGCCCCTTAAACAGAGTTGCTGCAACCCTGGTCCTGTTGAGCGGAACCTGGCTGACGCTGGAGACTGTGGCCGAAGAAGCCGCCCTGATCGCCGCCAAGGCGTCCGAACTGCAGTGGTCCGCGGCGCCCTCGGTGGGTCCGGGCGCGATGATCGCGGTCATCGAGGGCGACCCGAAGGCGGCCGCGCCCTTCACCTTCCGTCTGAAGCTGCCCGCCAACTCGACCGTAGGCGTGCATACCCATCCCACCACCGAACGCGTCACCGTGCTCTCGGGCAGTTTCTACCTCGGCACCGGCGACGCGCTCGACCCGGCCAAGGCCACCACCTACCAGGCCGGGGATACCCTGATCATCCCGGCGGGCATGGCGATGTCCGCCGGCACCCGCGCCGAGGAAGCCGTCCTGCAGCTGCATGGCACCGGCCCCTGGGGCATCGCCTACCACGATCCGGCGGACGACCCACGCAACCAGTAGTCCGTGCCGGCGGCTCGCCGCCGACGCAGTAGCGGCGAATCGCGGAACCTGGCGGCCGGCGGGCGGTTCTATATTCAACCTAGGGTGTGCATGGGTTGGAGGCCAGCCATGCCAGAACCAAGCGCCACCGACCAGGAACACCAGTACCTCACCCGTGCACTGCGCACCCTCAGCGGCTGCAACCGCGCCCTGCTGCGCGCCCAGGACGAGGCGACCCTGCTGCAGGACATCTGCCGCGTCATAGTCGAGAAATGCGGCTACCGCATGGCCTGGGTCGGCCGCGCCGAGGCGGACGCGGCGAAGACGGTAACGCCGCTGGCCTATGCCGGGGTGGAGCAGAGCTACATCGAATCGCTGCATATTTCCTGGGCCGACAACGAGCGCGGCCGCGGCCCCAGCGGCACGGCGATCCGCAGCGGCCGGCCGAGCCTGTCGCGCAACCTGCTGACCGACCCGAACACCCGCCCCTGGCGCGAAGGCGCCATTCGCCACGAGATCGCCTCGGTGCTGTCGCTGCCGCTGCGGGTCGAGGGCAAGGTGTTCGGCGCCCTCGGCATCGGCGCCCCGGAGCCGGATGCCTTCGGCGAACAGGAACTGGAACTGCTCGGCGAGGCGGCCGAGGACCTGGCCTTCGGCCTCCAGGCCCTGCGCATCAAGGCGCGGCGCAGCCAGGCGGAACTGGAGATCCAGCGCCTCAACCGCGCCCTGGCGACGCGGGTGGCGGTCAACCATGCGCTGATCCATGCCAGCGACGAGTCCGCCCTGCTCGCGGAAATCTGCCGGGTGCTGGTGCAGGACTGCGGCTACCGCCTGGCCTGCGTCGCCTACCGCCAGGAGCAGGCGCCGCCGCGCTTCCACCCCGTGGCCCATGCCGGGCTCGACCGCGGCTTCCTGGCCCTTGGCGATGCCTGGGGCGCCAGCGCCGCCGGCCTGGACTTCGTCCGCCGCCTGGAGGCCACGATGGAGACCGGCCGGCCGTTCGTGCAACGCAACATCCTCGACGATCCCGAGGCGCCGCTGCGCGAGGAGGCCCACGCCCGCGGTTTCGCCGCGGCCATCGTGCTGCCGCTGCGGGTCGAGGGCGCGCTGATCGGCCTGCTGGCGATCATGGCCGCGGAAGCCGACGCCTTCGACCCCCGGGAGGTCGAGCTGCTGAGCGCCACGGCCAACGACCTGGGCTTCGGCATCAGCACCCTGCGCACCCGGGTCCGCGCCACGCAGGCCGAGGCCACCATCCGGCGCATGGCCTATACCGACAGCCTCACCGGCCTGCCGAACCGCCTGCAACTGCACGAGTTGCTGGCGGACGCCATCGCCCACGCCCGCCAGGAACATCGGCCACTGGGCCTGCTGCAGCTGGAAGTGGGCAGCAACCAGGAGATCAACGACACCCTCGGCTACCGCGAAGGCGATCGCCTGCAGCAGGCCATCGTCGCCCGCCTGCTGCAGGCGGTCGGTGCCGGCATGCCGGTGGCGCGCATCGGCGAGAAGGAGTACGCCGTGCTGATGCCCAGCGGCGGCGCCGAGCAGGCCGCGCAGCTGGCGCAGCAGATTCTGGTGGCGCTGTACGAGCCGATCGACCTGTCCGGGCTGTACCTCGATGCCCGCGCCAGCATCGGCATCGCCCTCTACCCCGGCCACGGCACCGAGGCCGACGCCCTGCTGCGCCGGGCCGGCAGCGCCCTGGACCAGGCCAAGCGCGGCGGTGCCGGCTATGCCCTGTACCACGGCGGCCAGGACCGCGAATGCGCCCAGCACCTGACCCTGATGAGCGACCTGCGCCGGGCGATAGACGCCAACCAGCTGCGCCTGCACTTCCAGCCGCAGCTGCTGATCGCCACCCACAAGGTCTGCGGCACCGAGGCCCTGCTGCGCTGGCAGCACCCGCAGCGCGGCCTGCTGTCGCCCAACCAGTTCATCCAGCTGGCCGAGAGTTCGGGATTGATCACCCCGCTCACCTACTGGGTGCTCGACAGCGCGCTGAGCCAGGGCTATGCCTGGCGCGAGGAAGGCGACTCGCGGCCGATCTCGGTCAACCTGTCGGCCCGCGACCTGCGCGATCCCAAGCTGGTCGAACGCATCCGCGGCGCCTTCGCCACCTGGGGCGCCGAGCCCGACTGGATCGAGTTCGAGCTGACCGAGAGCGCGCTGATGGACGACCCGACCACGGCCCTGGAAACCCTGGTGCAGCTGAAGAACTTCGACACCCGCCTGACCATCGACGACTTCGGCACCGGCTATTCCTCGCTGGCCTACCTGCAGCGGCTGCCGGTGGACGCGCTGAAGATCGACCAGTCCTTCGTCAGCGGCATGCTCAGCGATGACGATGACTCGGCGAAGATCGTCCGCTCCATCGTCGAATTGGCGCACAACCTGGACCTGGAGGTGGTCGCCGAGGGCGTGGAGAACCGGGAGACCCTGACCCGCCTGGGCAACTTCGGCTGCGACATCGCCCAGGGCTACTCGATCTGCCGGCCGCTGCCGGGCAACCGCGTCCTCGCCTGGGAGGCCCGTTCGGCCTGGCAGTGAGTGCGCCGGCGGCGGCTCAACCGGCCTTGCCGCCCAGGCCTTGCCGCGGCGCCAGCGGCAGCAGCGGCTTGGGCTTGCGGAACACCAGCACGTTGCCCAGCATCACCAGCGCCAGTCCCAGCAGCGCCGGCACGCTCCACTGGTAGCCTTCGGCGAACACCGAGATGTTCAGCGCCACCACCGGGAACAGCACGGTGCAGTAGGCCGCGCGCTCCGGGCCGAGGCGCCCGACCAGGGTCAGGTAGGCGGTGAAGCCGATCACCGAGCCGGGAATCGCCAGGTACAGCAGCGAGCCGACATAGCGCGTGCTCCACTCGAAGGCGAAGGGCGTGCCGTTGACCAGGCAGATCGCCGTCAGCATCAGCGCGCCGTAGAGCATGCCCCAGGCATTGCTGGTCAGTGGCTTGAGGCCGGCCTTCTGCTGCAGGCTGGAGAGCATGTTGCCGGCGGAGAAGCACAGGGTGCCGAGCAGCGCCAGGCCGATGCCCAGCAGCGACTCGCGACTGGCCGGATGACCGGCCACCTGCGGCCAGAACAGCAAGAGCAACCCGCCCAGGCCCAGGGCACCGCCGGCCAGCACATTGGCGGCGATGCGCTGCTTGAGGAACAGCCGCGCGTTCAGCGCGTTCCACAGCGTCGCCGTGGAGAAGATCACCGCCACCAGGCCGCTGGGGATCCACTGGCTGGCGGTGTAGAAGCACAGGAAGTTGATGCAGAACAGGCACAGGCCCTGGGCCAGGCAGATCAGCTGGCCACGGCCGTCGACCCTTTGCAGGCGGCCGCTGAGCAGCAGGACGGCGAACAGC
Organism: Pseudomonas lalucatii; assembly: GCF_018398425.1. Taxonomy (NCBI): domain Bacteria; kingdom Pseudomonadati; phylum Pseudomonadota; class Gammaproteobacteria; order Pseudomonadales; family Pseudomonadaceae; genus Pseudomonas; species Pseudomonas lalucatii. The sequence goes on from NZ_JADPMV010000002.1 coordinate 879,225, forward strand.
ACCGCCGCGGCCAGGGCGAAGCGGTAGGCGATGGACGCGGCGATCGCCACCTCGCCCACCTGCAGTTTGATGGCGATCCAGGTGGTGCCCCAGATCAGGACGGTCAACAGATATAACGACAGGCTCATGGCACGGCTCCCGGTGATTGACCGGCAGTCTGCGACGGGCCCGCGCCGCGCGCTTGCACAAAGTTGCGCTTTTACGCCTAGGTCTCCCGGGGCGGCACCAGCACCAGCTTGCCGACGAATTTCTTGGCCATGAAATCCTGCTGGGCCTGCACGATTTCCGCCAGCGGATAGCTGCGTGCGACCACCGGGCTGATCTCGCCGCGCTCGATGTAACGCACCAGATTCTCGAACACCGCCCGCGGCTGGTAGGTACAGCCGAAGAAGCTGAGGTCCTTGAGGTACAGCGTGCGCACGTCCAGTTCGACGAGGGGCCCGGCGATGGCGCCGGCCACCGCATAGCGCCCGCCACGCTGCAGCAGCTCGAGCAGCTCGGGCCACTGCGCCCCCGCCACCAGATCGACCACCAGCGCCACGCTGTCGCGGCCCAACTCGGCCACTAGATCGGCACCGCGCGGGATGACCCGGTCGGCGCCCAGGCGCGCGACCTCGTCCATCTTGTCCCTGCCGCAGACGGCAATCACGCAGGCACCGCGCCGCTTGGCCAGCTGCACGGCCGCCGAGCCCACGCCGCCGGAAGCGCCAGTGATCAGCACCCGTTCGCCAGCTTTCAGCCCGGCCCGCTCGAGCATGTTCTCGGCGGTGGAGTAGGCGCAGGGGAAGGACGCCAGCTCGACGTCGCTGAGCGCACAGTTCACCGCAAAGCTTTCGTCGGCGCGCACGGCACAGTACTGGGCGAAGCCGCCGTCGCACTCGGAACCGAGGGTGATGCAGCCAAACGCGGCGCCAGGCCCCGGCGCTTGCTGCATGGTGCGCACCAGGACCCGCTCGCCAATGCGGGTCGGCTCCACCCCTGCTCCCACCGCGACGATTTCACCGCAGCAGTCGGCGCCCTGGATGCGTGGCAACTGCAGGGGAGCTCCCGCCCAGCCGGCATCGGCGTCCACCGTGGCGGCGAAGCCAGCGGCCGCGCCGCTGTTGGTATCCCCGGTCACCGCCTTGGAGTACCAGCCGATGCGGGTGTTGACGTCGGTATTGTTGAGCGCGGCGGCCCCCACCCGGATCAGCACCTCGCCCGCCGCCGGCCGCGGCACCGGCAAGTCCTGCCGATAGTGCAGTTGATCCAGCCCGCCATGCCCGACCAGCTGCACGCCAGCCATGGTCTGCGGAAATCTGCGCTTGCTCATCTCGTTCTCCTCCCTCGTGCAAGAAGCCTGGCCGCTGGTCATGGGGTCGAACGGCCACCTGACTCGCACCTTAAGCACGCTGAAATATTCAAGCAAACGAATAAACACAGGAAGATGATTCACAAAATCTGAACAAGATGAAATGATCCTCTGCCAACCCCAGATGGATGGAGGCCACCATGGAGCCCTTGCTAGACCTCGAACTCTTGCGGACCTTTGCCGCCGTAGTGAAAGCCGGCGAGCTGAAGAAGGCGGCAGGCACCCTGTTCCGCTCCCAGGCGGCGGTGAGCATGCAGCTCAAGCGGCTCGAGGAACAGCTCGGCGTGCGCCTGCTCGAACGCAACAACCAGGGCATCCGCCTGACCCGGGACGGCGAAACCCTGCTCGGCTATACCGAACAGCTGCTGCGCCTGAACAACGCCACCCTGGCGGCGCTGAGCCAGCGGCAGTTGGCCGGCAAGATACGCTTCGGTATTTCCACCGATTACGCCCAGGACTTCCTCATGCACTTCATGCCGATCCTGCTGCGCGAGCTGCCGCACCTGGAGGCGCACATCACCTGCGAGCGCAGCCGCAGCCTGCGCAAGCTGGTGGCCCGGGGCGAACTGGACGTGGCGATAGTCGCCGGCGAACCGGGCGGCGAAGACGAGGAACTGCTCTGGTCGGAACGGCTGATCTGGTCCGCCCCCGCGACCATTCGCCTGGAGGAGCAGGAAACGCTGCCGGTGGCGTTGTACGAGGATGACTGCACCGTACGCGACCTGTGCCTGGCGGACCTGAAGCGCGCCGGCATCGCCTATCGGCGGGTGTTCGCCAGCCCGGTGATGGAGAACATCGCCGCGGCGGTGCAGGCCGGGATGGCCGTGTCGCTGTTGCCCGAGTCGCTGCTCAAGCCCGGGCTGACACGGCCGCTGCCCAGGCAGCTACTCAGCAGCGATGCCATCCTGAGGATGAACCTGATCCGCTCGCCGCTCATCGCCACCGCCATCCTGGACAAGCTGGCCGGCTGCCTGCGCGAAGCCGGCGCGCGCCTCAACGGCCTGGCCTGACGCCGATGCCGCGGGGCCGTCAGGCGTCAGCCAGCAGCCGCTCCAGCTCGCGCACCACCGCGGCGCACTTGCGCCCATCCAGGGCATCCGGATGCGGCGCGGCGAAGCCTCCGGCGTCGTTGTCGAAGTACTGGCCGGAGGCATCGGCGAACTCCTCGGCCAGGGCCAGGCGGGTGAGGATGTCGGCGCCGATCCCGATATCGCCGCCGGCCACGCCGAAGCCCTCGCGCACCATCTTGCTGCCCAGCATGGAGCCGGGGTTCACGGCGATGATCGCCGGGCCTCGCTCAGCCAGCTCCTGGGCCATCAGCCGGGACCACATGGTCAGCGCCAGCTTGCTCTGGGCATAGGCCTCGAAGTCGTCAGCCAGCCTGGCCTTGCCCGCCAGGGCGGGCAGGTCGACCGGGGCCTGGGCCGCCGAGGACAGGTTGATCACCCGCCCGGCGCCCCCCAGCAGCGGCAGGAGTCGCCGGATCAACAGGTACGGGGCCAGGGTATTGACCGCGAAGCGGACATCCAGCCCGTCCGGGGTCACGGGATCGGCGCAGCGGAATATCCCGGCATTGTTGATCAGCACGTCGAGCCGGGCATGCCGCTCGCTTAGGGACTGCGCCAGCGCCGCCACCTCGGCCATGCGCGACAGGTCCGCCACATGGGTTTCCAGGACGCCGCCCGAGGGCGCCGCCAGGTCATTGGCCAGCCGTTCCAGCTTGGTCGGGTTGCGCCCGTGCAACAGGACCTCGTGGCCCTGCGCGATCAGCAGCTTCACGGTAGCCAGACCGATGCCGTCGGTGGCGCCGGTGACAAGTATGGTTTTGCTCATGGTGGTCCCGCTCCTATGCAGCGAAGTCCGGCAGCAGCGCTTCGGCCAGCCGCCTGAGTGTCGAGGGCAGGTCCGCCCGGTTGAAGCGCAGGTTGAGCGCTACGTGGTTGACGCCGATCTCTTCCAGGGCCTCAAGGTAGTCACGCAGGTGGTCCATGCCCAGGCGCAATCCCAGGTAGACGAACGGATCGAAGACCTGCCCGGCATCCCCGAAGGACGGGACGTTGAACGGCACGTCGCGTAGCCACACCGCGCTGAACCCCAAGGCCTCCGCCAGTTGCACCCGCTCAAGATGCTGCGTCAGGGTCGGCACCGGGCCGCTGGCATAGCGCTCGAGCGGCAGCACCAGGCCGAGGCTGAGCCGCCCAGGGCGAAACACCCGGTCGTAGCCACGGTTGATGGGCCGGAACGCGCTCGCGTCGATGGCGCCGGGCATGGCGGTCTCCTGTGTCTGCGGGGCGCTACCGGCGCCGGCGTCGGCGAACGAGGCCGCCGAGGGGGTTTCAACCGGAATGCCTGGATCGATGGCGACAGGATATTTGACAGGCTCCACATTGATAATCGACGATCGAGCACAAGCACTTTTCTGATTTCATTGAAAAACCATGAATATCGAGCATCTCAAGCTCTTCGTCAGGCTGGCCGTCACCCACAACATCAGCCAGGCCGGGCAGGAGCTGGGCCTGTCGCCGGCGGTGGCCAGCGCGCATATCGGCAAGCTGGAGGAAGGCCTGGGGGTGCGGCTGGTACACCGCACCACGCGCAAGGTGTCGCTCACCCAGGAGGGCGAGGCTTTCCTGCCCCATGCCGAGGAGGTGCTGGCCAGCGTGGAAATGGCGCGCGCCTCGGTCGGCGCCGGCAGTACGGCGCCCCGAGGGACGTTGCGGGTGACGGCGCCCGCCTCGTTCGGGCGCATGCATCTGCTGCCCTCGCTGAAGGCGTTTCTCGCCCGCTACCCGCATCTGTCGCTGGACCTGCGGCTGTCCGACTCGATAGTCGACCTGGTCGAGGGCGGCTTCGATATTGCGATTCGTAATGCCGAGCTCAAGGACTCGAGCCTGATCGCCCGCAGGCTGGCGCCGGACAAGCGCATCATCTGCGCCTCGCCGGACTACCTGCAGCAGTTCGGCGAGCCGGACTCGCCTCAGGACCTGCTGAATCATCGGTGCGTCAATCTGCTGGGGCTGGAGACCTGGGTCTTCGACACCCCGGCCGGTCATTTGAGCATCAGGCCCAGCGGCCCACTGCGCACCGACAACGGCGAGGCCATGCGCGACGCCTGTGCCAGCGGACTGGGCATCGCCATCGGCTCGACCTGGAGCGTCTACCGGCATCTGGCCCGTGGCGAGCTGGTCCAGGTGCTGAAAGACAGCCCCCTGGTCGCGGAAACGGCGATCTGGGCGATGTACTCCAGCGCGCGCCAGCTGGCCCCCAAGGTGCGGGCCTTTATCGATTTCTACGCCGAGCATTTCGGCGAGCAACCCTATTGGGATCGGCAGCCGTCGGCGCAGCACGGGCATCCCTAGGGCAGGCGGCTCGGCCGCTCCGCGCATATCGGCCAAGCCCACTCGATGATGCTCGGCTTCGTCCTCATTGCGGGCGCCGCCTTCGACGACAGCAGCGCGCGCCGCGCTTGCCCAATCTTGCGCATTTCTCGCCCCGGGGGCTGGCAGTCGCGGCAGGGCGGCGTAGCATGGCCGGGTCAGAGGAAACGCCGATGTCGTCATTCGATCAACTGCAGGTCTTTCAGAGCATGAGCCGCTCGCCCCACGCGCGCCTGCAGCGCAGCGCCGGGCTGGGCGACGGGCTGGGCGCGGCGCTGTGGAGCAACCGCGACGACAACCGCGACTACCAGGCGCCCAGCCACCACACCCTGTCCTGCTACCTGGCCGGCGGCACCGGTACCTTCCGTCGCGAGCGCCCGGACTGCAAGGGCGCGCCGGACAAGCTGTGCATCCTCCCGGCCGGCCACCAGTCGGCCTGGGTGATCGACGGCGAGATCCAGCTGGCCCACCTCTATGTCAGCCAGGAGCAGTTCGCCCTCGGCGCCGTGCGCCTGCTCGACCGCGAGCCGCGGGAACTGCAGCTGCGCGAGAGCACCTTCCTCGACGACCCGCTGCAGGCCCGGCGCTTTCGCCAGCTGTGCCGGCTCGACTGGCAGGAGCCCGGCGAACGCCTGCTGACCAGCAGCCTGGCCCACGACCTGCTCGACCATGCGCTGCTGTCCCAGGTCGGCCGCCGCGACGGCCTGCGCCTGACCGGCGGCCTGGCCCCGGGGCAACGGCGGCGGCTGCGCGAGTTCATCGACAGCCAGCTGGCCGAGCCCCTCAGCCTGGGCCAGCTGGCCGGCCTCTGCGCGCTGTCGGAGTACCATTTCGCGCGGATGTTCCAGCTGAGCTTCGGCCTGCCGCCGCACCGCTACCTGCTCAACCGCCGCCTGGAGCGGGCCCGGGAACTCTTGCGTGGCACCCGCCTGCCCCTCGGCGAGATCGCCCTGGCCTGCGGCTTCGCCAGCGCCAGCCACTTCAGCAACCGTTTCCGCCAGGCCTTCGCCGCCACGCCGGGACAGTACCGCCGGGCATTCGCCGGCTAAGCGCCCGCAAGCGCGTCCGCCTGTGTCAAAATCATCGGCTGTTCCGCGTTCGGCGCCAGCATGCCAAGACTTCAGCCTATGCCCACGGGGCTCGTCCGATGAGCCTGGATATCCTGCACCTGCACCAGGACAGCTGGCGCGCGGGCATCGGCGCGGGCGACTTCAGCCGTGGCCGCGGCTATGCCGAGCAGGGCCGCAGTCGCCTGCTCAGCCTCAAGGATCACACCCTGCTGGCCAGCTGCCGCGGCTCCGGCGCGCAGACCTACCGCCAGCGCATCACCCTGCACCCCCGCGGCGAGCACTGGGACGTCACCGGCCACTGCGACTGCCCGGTGGGCTTCAACTGCAAGCACGTGGTCGCCGCCCTGCTCACCCTGGAGCGCCAGCAGCACGCCGGCATCGACCTGAGCCCGCTGATCGTCCCGGACGAGAACGCCGCCGAACAGCGCCTCGAGGGCGTCGCACCGCGGCCGGTGCTGAGCCTGGGCAGCCATGTGCGGGTGCACTTCGACGCGCGCAAGGGGCGCATGCACGAGCAGACCCAGCACCGCGCCGCCCTGGCCTTCGACTACCAGGGCCACCTGGCCTACGGCAGGGCCGCGAAGGACCTGCTGGTGCGCCAGAGCGCCAGCCTGAACCTGCGCATCGTCCGCGACCCGGCCGCCGAGGCGGCCCTGCGCCAGCGCCTGGAAGCCACCGGCCTGCAGGTCGCCCTGCGCCAGAGCGAGGCCCTGGCCGAGCACCCCGGCGAGCACTTCGAGCTGCCGCACGAGGCCGCCTGGCTGGACTTCGTCCAGCAGCAGCTGCCGCGGCTGCGTGACGAAGACTGGCTGGTGCGCATGCAGCCGGACTTCCACTACAACCTGGCGCAGGTGGATGACTGGTACGCCGAGGTCGAGGAAGGGCCGGAGCACGACTGGTTCGACCTGGAACTGGGCATCGCGGTCGAGGGCCAGCGCATCAGCCTGCTGCCCATCCTGCTGCAGGCGATCCGCCAGAGACCCTGGCTGCTCACCGGCGAGGTCCTGGCCCAGCGCGCCGACGAGGAGCTGCTGCTGGTCAGCCTGCCCCACGGCAGCCGGCGCATCGCCCTGCCCTTCGCCCGCCTCAAGCCGTTGCTCGGCACCCTCGGCGAGCTGTTCTTCCGTGAGCCGGACGAGCTCGGCACGCGCCTGCGCCTGGGCCGCGCCGATGCCGCGCGCCTCAGCGGCCTGGAGCAGGGCCCGGCGCTGAGCTGGCAGGGCGGCGAACGGCTGCGCGGCTTCGCCCAGCGCCTGCGGACCCTGCCGAACAAGCGGCCCAAGGCGCCGGCCGGGCTGCAGGCCGAGCTGCGCCCCTACCAGCTGCACGGCCTGGCCTGGATGCAGGCGCTGGCCGAGCTGGAGGTCGGCGGCGTGCTGGCCGACGACATGGGCCTGGGCAAGACCCTGCAGACCCTGGCGCATATCCTCGGCGAGAAGCAGGCCGGGCGCCTGCAGCGGCCGGCGCTGATCGTCATGCCCACCAGCCTGATCCCCAACTGGCAGGACGAGGCCGCGCGCTTCGCCCCGCAGCTCAGGGTGCTGGCCCTGCACGGCGCCAAGCGCCGGGCGCAGTTCCCGCTGATCGCCGAGCACGACCTGATCCTCACCACCTACGCCCTGCTGCCCCGGGACCTCAAGGTGCTGGCGGCGCAGCCCTACCGGCTGCTGATCCTCGACGAGGCGCAGAACATCAAGAACCCACGCAGCAAGGCGGCGCTGGCCGCCGGGCAGCTGAGGGCCACGCAGCGCCTGTGCCTGACCGGCACGCCGCTGGAGAATCACCTGGGCGAGCTGTGGTCGCTGTTCAACTTCCTCATGCCCGGCTGGCTCGGCGACGGCAAGGCCTTCACCCGCGACTACCGCACGCCCATCGAGAAGCAGGGCAACGCCCAGCGCCTGGCCCACCTGCACGGGCGCATCAAGCCCTTCCTGCTGCGCCGCACCAAGGAGCAGGTGGCCCGCGAACTGCCGCCCAAGACCGAGATCACCCACTGGGTCGAGCTGAGCGACGCCCAGCGCGACCGCTACGAGACCCTGCGCCTGGCCATGGACCAGAAGGTCCGCGCCGAGATCGCCCGCCAGGGCCTGGCGCGCAGCCAGATCGTCATCCTCGAGGCGCTGCTGCGCCTGCGCCAGGTCTGCTGCGACCTGCGCCTGCTCGGCGCCGAGGAGACTGGCGCGGCCCTGCAGAGCAGCGACTCGGGCAAGCTCGTCGCCCTGCTGGAGATGCTCGAGGAGCTGGTCGAGGAAGGCCGCCGGGTGCTGCTGTTCTCCCAGTTCACCTCGATGCTGGAGCTGGTCGAGGCCGAGCTGCAGGCGCGCAGGATCGCCTACGCCAAGCTCACCGGCAGCACCCAGGACCGCCGCACCCCGGTGCAGCAGTTCCAGGCCGGCCAGTTTCCGGTGTTCCTGATCAGCCTCAAGGCCGGCGGCGCCGGACTCAACCTGACCGCCGCCGACACGGTGATCCACTTCGACCCCTGGTGGAACCCGGCGGCCGAGGCCCAGGCCAGCGACCGCGCCTACCGCATCGGCCAGGACAAGCCGGTGTTCGTCTACAAGCTGATCGCCCGCGGCAGCGTCGAGGAGAAGATCCAGCAGCTGCAGCAGGCCAAGGCCAGCCTGGCCCAGGGCGTGCTGGAAGGCGGCAGCCAGGCGCAATGGCAGATGAGCGAAGACGACCTGGCGGCGCTGCTCGCGCCGCTGGATTGAGGCGGGGCGGCGCGGCGATCGCCACGCAGATGAGGACGCGCGCCGGCATGTGCTGGTTCCTGAACCACCAGTCCCGCCACCCTCCCGCCATGCCCCCGGTCCCGGCGAGAACCCTGCGATAACGGCATGCAAAGGGGCCGGCGCGGCCGCATGGTGGGCAACGCGGGCAGGTTGGCAATGGGCGGCTGCCGTCTTCGCGCGCCCGGTTCATGGCCGCGCAGCAGCCGTACTGATGCTTCTTGGCGTTAGCCAGGAACTGTTAGCAGGGCCCCGACTTATTTTTCCAGAACATTTTCCCCGACCACGTCCCCGGTCGCGTCTATCGCCTTGCTGGAGGGGAACTTGTACGAAGCGAACCTGACGGCCAGGACCGAAAGCGACAGAACGAATATCCCGCCACACATGTACAGCAGGCCGATATCCGGTGCCTTGTGGTGAGACACGTCGCCGATCAGATAGCGCGTCAACGCCGTTATCGCTATGTACAGCAGGAAGCGGATGGGCAGATGGTTCGTCTTGAAATAGATCCCGACCATCGCCCCCAATTCCAGGTAGATGAACAGCAGGAGGATGTCATCTATGCTCGCCTGGCCTTTTTCCAGCATGCCCATAAAGGCCATCACCGAAGCCCACGCGGTGACCGCCCCGATGGCGAACAGGCCCAAGTAGTGGAATCCTTCGACCAGCAGATTCCCGATGGAATTCGCCTTGTCGTGCATACGCTTACGGCTGCTATCCGCCCACTTCATACTCAGTTTCCTCAACCCCGTCCGGATACAGTGACAACCAGGCCTGCCCGCGATGATCGGGCGCCCAGGTGACAAGCGATCCATGCAGCAACGGGGCCAGTCCCGCCGCCGAACGGCTCGACATGCGCGAAGAGATACTACGGGGTTGGGCCCCGCAGCCTCTGCGACGCATAGCCGCAGAGGCCGGGGCAGATGGGCGAGGACACGCTCTGGGCAGCGCCGCGGGGCGGCGTCACTCGCTGATGGCGCCGCACTGGGCGGTCGGCATGAGCTTGAGGAACTGCTTGGAGCTCATGTGCACCAGCCCCTCATGGTCGCCGGACTCGAAGTACAGGTCCTTGACCTCCTTGAGCGACTCGTCGATGACGGTGTCCATCTCGAAGGCGCTGCCGACCGGCGGAATCGCGCCGTTGGCACAGTCGCTGAAGCGCGGGGTGAACTCGTTCTCCCGCGCCAGGCGCCAGTGGCGCTTGGTCAGCTTGCGCACCTTGTTGAGGTTGACCTGGCGGGTCGCCGGCACCACCGCCATCAGCCAGTGGCCCTGGAAGTCGTCGAGGATCACCGGCTTGGCCATCAGGTGCGGCGGCACCCCGGCACGCCGGGCCGCCTCGCGCGAGGTCATCGAGGGATCGTGCTGGAGCATGTCGTAACGCGAACGGTGCTCCGACAGGTAGCTTTGCAAACGGTTGGCCATGGTCATGATGCACCTCCTGCCGTTGGCCTGAGGATTGACGCCGGCCCCATCGTCCCGATGAAACCCGCGAGCGCCGGTGCCCGCACCGGCCGTTGGCGCGGCGCACCGAGGCGCGCCGCAGGGAGCCTCCTGCCCGCTCTGTAAGTTTAGTGCATGGCCTTGCCGCTGCAGCGCCGCAGGGCGGACGGCGCCGCACCCGGGCGGGCTAGTCGCGCTGCAGGTAGTGCACGCTGAACAGCTGGCGCCGATCGGTCCACGCCGCCAGCGCCCTGAAACCGGCCTCGGCGGCCAGCGCGACGAAGCCGGCCAGGCTGTACTTGTAGGAGTTCTCGGTGTGCAGGGTCTCGCCGGCGGCGAAGGCGAAGTGCTCGTCCTCGATACGCACCCGCTGCGCCTCCGGGCTGAGCAGGTGCATCTCGATGCGCGAGCGCGCCTCGTTGAAGAAGGCCCGGTGCTCGAAGCGACCCGGCTCTATGTCGCAGTCCAGTTCGCCGCGCAGGCGCTCGAGCAGGTTGAGATTGAAGGCCGCGGTCACCCCGGCCCGGTCGTTGTAGGCGGCCTCCAGCACCTCGACGTCCTTGACCAGGTCCACGCCGATCAGCAGCCCGGCGCCACTGGGCAGCTGGCCGTGCAGGTTGCGCAGAAAAGCCTGGGCCTGCTGCGGGTCGAAGTTGCCGATGCTCGAGCCCGGGAAGAACGCCAGGGGCTGCTCGCCCAGCGCCTCTTCCGGCAGGTTCATGGGCTGGCTGAAGTCGGCGCAGGCCGCATGCACCTCGAGCCAGGGGTAGTCGGCGGCCAGGCGCCGGGCGCTGCTGAGCAGGAAGTCGCGGGAGATGTCGATGCCCAGGTAGCTGCTCGGGTGCAGGGCCTCCAGCAGCAGGCGCACCTTGCGGCTGGCGCCGCTGCCCAGCTCCACCAGGTTGGCGTTGTGCCCGGCGATCTCGGCGATCTCGCCGGCGGCCTGGCGCAGGATGCTTTCCTCGGTCCGCGTGGGGTAGTACTCCGGCTGGCGGCAGATCTGCTCGAACAGCTCGGAGCCGCGCCGGTCGTAGAAGAATTTCGGCGAGATGGCCTTGGGCGTGCGGGCGAATCCCCGCAGGCTCTCCTCCAGCAGCGAAGCGCTGTGGGCCTGCCGGTGCTGGTCGTGAAAGCGGATGGCCGTCGCCATGCTCATGCCTCTCGGGCCAGGCGCAGCCCGGAGAACTGCCAGCGCATGGCCGGGTAGAAGAAATTGCGGTAGCTGCTGCGCACATGCGCTTGCGGGGTGGCGCAGCAGCCGCCACGCAGCACCATCTGCCCGGACATGAACTTGCCGTTGTATTCCCCCAGGCTGCCGGCCAGGGCGCGGAAGCCCGGATAGGGTCGATAGGCGCTGCCGGTCCATTCCCAGACGTCGCCGAACAGTTGCCCGAGCCCTTGCTCCCGGGCCGGGGCCGGGGCGGCCATCGGCTGCAGCCGGTCCTGCTCGACGAAGTTGCCGGCGACCGGCGCGTTCTGCGCGGCCAGCTCCCACTCGGCCTCGCTCGGCAGGCGGGCGCCGGCCCAGGCGGCGAAGGCCTCGGCCTCGTAGTAGCTGAGGTGGCAGACCGGTGCCTGCGGGTCCAGCTCGCGCAGTCCGCCCAGGGTCATCTCCGACCAGCCGCCGTCCTCCCGCCGCCAGTACAGCGGCGCCTGCCAGGCGGCCCGCTGGATCAGCTCCCAGCCGTCGGCCAGCCAGCAGTCGCTGCGGCCATAACCGCCATCGGCGATGAATTCGGCGTACTCGGCATTGCTCACCGGCCGGCTGGCCAGCTGGTAGTCCTCGACGTAGACCCGGTGCCGCGGCCGCTCGCAATCGAAGGCGAAGCCGGCCTCGTCGTGACCGACGGGGCCGATGCCGCCCGGATAGCGCTGCCAGCGCAGGGGCACGGCCGGCTGCGCGGCGGCGACGTCCAGGTCGTCGCGGTAGGCCGGCAGCATCGGGTTCTGCGCGAGGATGTGCTTGATGTCCATCAGCAGCAGCTCCTGATGCTGCTGCTCGTGCTGCAGGCCCAGCTCGACGCGGCGCAGGATCTCCGCCGCCTGGGCGGCCGGCGGCCGCGCCAGCAGCGCCGCCATGGACTGGTCGACGTGCTCACGGTAGCGGTACACCTGGGCCACGGTCGGCCGTGACAGCACCCCGCGCTGGGCGCGGGGAAAGGGCGTGCCGTGGCTCTGGTAGTAGGAGTTGAACAGGTGGTCGTAGCGCTCGTCCAGGGCGCGGTAGCCGGCCAGGAAGGGGCGCAGCAGAAAGGCCTCGAAGAACCAGCTGACATGGGCCAGGTGCCACTTCGGCGGACTCACGTCGGCCATGCTCTGCACGCCGTAGTCCTCCAGCGCCAGGGGCTGGCAGAGGCGCTCGGACTGGGCGCGCACCTGGCGGTAACGCGCGCCCAGGGCGCCGAGCGCGTTCGGGCACGGCTCATCGGCGCAGGCGGGTTTCGACATGGGGCGCGCTCCTGGTGCGGCGAAACACTAGTGGCCTGTGCGGTTAATTGGTTAACTCAAGTTCGGATGCCTGAGGTTCTGAGACAAGGCGCCGCGAGGAGTCATAGCAGGGCCATGGCGAGGAGCGGCAACGCAGTATCAGGGCCTCAGGCGCCGAATTTGACTAATTGACTTAACCAAACAGGCCACTAGATAGCCTAGATGACCCCGTCCGCGCCGGGCGGAGTTGGCGACGTAATGCGCCGCCGCCCCGTGCCGCCGGCTAATACCCGGCTGGCGGGGGCAGCGGCCTTCGCCAGCCGGGACCGGCATCGACGCCGCTCGCTCGCCTCAGCGTTCAGCCGCCGTCATCCCTCGTTCACGCGCTTGAGGTCGGCCGCCAGGCGGCGCCGCACCCGCTCGGTCAATGCCGGCCCGGCCAGCTCCGGCCGGCCGCAGGCGAACGGTGGCTGGGGGGCGTATTCGAGCTGCAGTTCGATGGCCCTGGCCTCCTCCTCGCCCCGCACCCTGGCCACCACCTGCAAGGCCAGGTCGATGCCTGCCGTGATGCCGCCGCCGGTGATGCGATTGCGGTCCACCACCACCCGTCCCGCGTCGATCTCGGCGCCGAAGGCCGGCAGATAATCGCGGTAGGCCCAGTGGCTGGCCGCGCGATAGCCCTTGAGCAGCCCCGCCGCGCCCAGCAGCAGCGACCCGGAACAGACGCTGGTGACCCAGCGCGCCTGTCCTCCCTGGCGAGCCAGCCAGTCGAGCACGGCGCCATCGCCCATCAGCCGCTGCTGCCCGGGCCCGCCCGGCACCAGCAGCATGTCCAGCGCCGGACAGGAGGCGAAGGTGTCGCCGGGCAGCAGGCCGATGCCGGCATCGCTGGGCACCGGCTCGAGGGTCTTCCAGACGAAGTGCAGTGCGCTATCGCTCATCGCCGCCAGCACCTGCGCCGGCCCGGTCAGGTCCAGTTGGGTGAGCTGGGGATAGAGAAGGAATCCGATTCTGAAGGTCATGAGGGTTGCTGGCTCCTGGGGCTGAGAACGCACCGCGGCGCTCGTGAGCAGCATTGTTCTTGCGAGCGGCAATGGCATCAATGACAATAAATTGCCGATTTACGCCAAACCCGGAGCGCCAGCCGTGCCCCCTGCCACCGCCAAGCCCCTGCCCCCGCGCCGCCGGGTTGCCCTGGTCGCCTTCCCCGGCGTGCAACTGCTGGACATCGCCGGGCCGGCCGACGTGTTCGAGATGGCCAACGGCTTCAACCCGGAACCGGTGTACGAGCTGCTCAGCGTCTCGGCCCTGGGCGGCAACACCGCCACGACCAGCGGCATCGACATCGCCACGGTGGCGGCGGCCGAGGTGGCGGCCACGAGCCTGGACACCCTGATCCTCGCCGGCGGCAGCCCCCGGGGCCTGAGCGAGGCGATCCAGGACCCCGGCCTGAGCGCCTGGGCACGCCACGCCGCCGCGGCGGCGCGGCGCTTCGGCTCGGTCTGCTCGGGGGCCTTCGCCCTCGCCGAATGGGGCCTGCTCGACGGCCACCGGGCCACCACCCACTGGTCGGCGGCCGCACGCCTGCAACGCCGCTACCCACGCATCGAGGTGCAGGCCGACGCGATCTATGTCCGCAATGGCCAGGTCTGGACCGCCGGAGGCGTGACCTCGGGCATCGACATGTGCCTGGCAATGGTCGAGGACGACCTGGGCCGGGCGGTGGCCGCGCGGGTCGCCAAGCAGCTCATACTGCCGGTACGCCGGCTGGGCAACCAGTCGCAGTTCTCCTCGTTGCTGGAGAGCCAGGCCGGGCGCTACGCGCAGCTGATCGACTGGCTGCGCGCGCACCTGCGCGAACCGCTCGGGGTCGAGCGCCTGGCCGCGCAGGCGGGGGAAGCGCCGCGCAGTTTCTACCGCCACTTCCAGGCCGAGACCGGGCAGAGCCCGGCGGCCTTCATCGAGGCCTTGCGCCTGCAGGTCGCCCGCGAACAGCTGGAGGCCGGCGCCTCGGTCAAGGCCGCGGCACGGGCCGCCGGCTTCAGCTCCGACGAGCAGCTGTCGCGGGTGTTCGCCCGCCGCTGCCACATGACGCCGCTGCAGTACCGCCTGACGCAGCGCGGCTAGCGACGCCTCGCGGCGGCCCCTCAGCGCAGCTCGAGGCGCGCCGCGTCGAACTGCTCCGGCCAGTCGCGGCGGGTGAACACCTGACCCTGTTCGCGTACCCGGCGCACCCCGTCCAGGTCCAGGTCGCAGAGCAGCCACTGGCTAGCGGAGGGGCACAGCTCGGCGCTTTCGGCGAGCACGCCGCTGGCCGGCAGGCCGTAGTCCGACGGCACGTAGAGCGCGGCGCGGCCGATGTTCTCGTCCAGCGCCGGCGACCAGGGCGCCAGGCCGACGGTGGGCGCCTGCAGCACGGCGACCTGGTTTTCCAGGGCACGGGCCTGGGCGCCGATGCGCACCCGGTGGAAGCCGGCCTCGGTGTCGGTGCAGCTGGGGGCGAGGATCAGGTCGGCACCGGCCTCGGCCAGCCGCCGGGCGAGCATGGGGAACTCGTTGTCGTAGCAGATCAGGATGCCCAGCCTGCCCAGGGCGGTGTCGAACAGCCGTAGGCCGGCGCCGCCGTCGATCCGCCACTGCTCGCGCTCGAAGCGGGTCATGATCAGCTTGTCCTGGCTGCCGAGGTTGCCCTCGGGGCCGAACAGCCAGGCGCGGTTGCGGTAGCGGCCGTCGCCGTCCAGCACCGGCAGCGAGCCGGGCTGCAGGTACACGCCCAGGCGCCGCGCCAGGCCTTCGCACAGGTCCAGCCAGGCCGGCAGCAGCGGCTGGATGCCGGCGATGGAGGCCTGCAGGTCGCCGCGCTGCGCGGCCGCCAGCTGGCCGCTGAGCACCAGCCCGGCGTACTCCGGCAGCAGCAGCAGCTGGGCGCCCCGCCCCGCCGCGTCTTCGCACAGCGCGGTGAGGTGGGCGGCGTAGGCCTCCCAGCTCTGCAGCAGGTCGATGTGGTACTGGCAGGCGGCGAGCCTGATCACGGGCGGATCTCCTTCAACCAGAACGACAGCGGCTTGGCCGACTCCTGCTTCTCGTCCAGGTCCTGCCAGACGAACTCGGTGCGCAGCTCGGGGTGGTGGCTGTAGCCGCGCCGGGCCCAGAACGCGTCCAGCGGCTGGTAGCCGCCCGGCCGGCGGGGATGCTCGAGCGGCCGCTCGACCGCGCAGAAGGCGCACCAGTCGAAACGTCCCAGGCGCCGGGCGAAGCCCTCACGCTTGGCGAAGAAGCCCACGCCCAGGCCCTGGCCGCGGTACGCCGGGAGCAGCACCGACTCGCCGAAGTAGAAGATGCGCTCGGCATCCCAGCCCTGCTCGAGGAAGGGCCGCTGGAACTCGGCGGTCTCGTCGGCCAGCGGCAGGCCGGTGGAGGCGCCGACCACCCGTTCGTGGTCGAGCACCAGCACCACCAGGCTGTCGGCCGAGCGCGCGTAGGTATTCAGGTAGTCGGTCTCATAGTCCAGCGAGCCGTCATAGAGGTAGGGAAACTCGCGGAACACTTCGATGCGCAGCCGGGCGAGATCGGGGATATAGGGCTCGATTGCGGCCCCTTGCAGCAGGCGGATATCCATGGTCAGGTCGTTCCGTCGCAGGGAGGTGACGCAGGCGACTAAGCCGGCATGAGAGGCCGAAACTATCATGTCGACCCATTTCTACTTTCCCCATTGCGACTGGAGCATTGCCATGACCGCTACCGAACTGGTGCAGACCTACTACGCCGCCTTCAATGCCGGCGACATGCCCGCCTTCCTCGCCCTGCTCGACGACCAGGTGGTGCACGACATCAACCAGGGCGAACGCCAGGTCGGCAAGGCCGCCTTCGCCGCCTTCATGGACAAGATGAACCGCTGCTACCGCGAGCGCCTGAGCGACATCGTGGTGATGCAGAACGCCGATGGCAGCCGCGCCGCCGCCGAATTCGTGGTTCACGGCGAATACCTGGCCGACGACGAGGGCCTGCCCCCGGCCCAGGGCCAGACCTACCTGCTGCCGGCCGGCGCCTTCTTCGAGATCGCCGGCGGCAAGATCAAGCGCATCAGCAACTACTACAACCTCAACGACTGGATCGCCCAGGTCGCTTGAGCCGCCCAGGGCCGCCCATGCGGCGGCCCCTGAGCCGAGCGCCTAAGCTCTAGCTGTGTAAACCCAGTACGTTATTCAGTGAAAGCGGAACGCGACTGATTGGTGGCTGGTAGCCGAGGCTGGCGTGTGGCCGGTGCCAATTGTAGTGATGTAGCCAGGGCGTCAGGTGCTGTGCTCGCTGTGCCGAACTTTCATAGCTATGGGCATAGGCCCACTCGCGCAGACTGGTCTGGATGAAGCGCTCGGCCTTGCCGTTGGTGCGTGGCGTGTAAGGTTTGGTGCGCAGATGGCGCAGCCCCAATCGTCTGAGCAAACGCCGAAACGTGCGAGAGCGATAGCAGCTGCCGTTGTCGGTCATGATGCGGGTGAAACGAATGCCCAGGCTGCGGTAGTAGCGCAGCGCCTGGAGCAAGGCTTGGCAAGCACTGCGACCACGCTCGTCAGGATGCAGGCTGCTGAAGGCGATGCGGCTGGCATCGTCGATGGCCACGTGGACGAATTCCCAGCCCGCGCCGTCGGAGTTCTGCTGGCGGTCGCCGGTGACCCGATGGCCAGGTCGCCAGAAACGGCCCAGCTTTTTGATATCCAGATGCAGCAGATCTCCGGGTGTCGGGTACTCGTAGCGCACCACCGGTGGCGCCGGCTCCAGCTCAGCCAGTCGATGAAAGCCGGCCCGCCGCAGGCGGCGCGCAACAGTGCTGACGGCCAAGCCTAGCTCTCTGGCGATCTGCCGATAGGTCTTGCGGCATCGCCGATGTTCGATCAGACGCTCGACCACGGTATCGGGTGTCGCATGCGGGCAGTGTTGCGGACGTGATGAACGATCCATCAACCCGGCCTCGCCTTCCTCGCGAAAGCGCCGCAACCATTTGTAGGCGGTTCGCACGCTCACACCGGCCGCCTGGGCGGCTTCTTCGACCCGCAAGCCGTGCTGGATGCGCCGAACCAAAAGGGCTCGACCGCGAGGGGTAAGACGGGCATGTTTATGCAGGTTCATCCGGGGCTCCTGGAAGGCTAGGTTGGTCGCACTTCCAGAATTCCGGGAATGCCCCGGATGAACAACCTACTGAGAGATCACATCTAGCCGTGTTCCGTTTGCCGGAGCCTGGACCTTGAGCGACTGGCGCAGCATCAGCCTGTGGATGGACCAGCTCGACGAGCCGCTGCAGCCGCGGCCGAGTCTGGCCGCCGAGGTGCAGGCCGACGTGGCGATCATCGGCGCCGGCTACGGCGGGCTGTGGACCGCCTACTACCTCAAGCGCCGGGCGCCGCAGCTGCGCATCGTCGTCCTCGAGGCGCAGATCGCAGGCTATGGTGCCTCCGGGCGCAACGGCGGCTGGCTGCTCGGCGACCTGCTCAATGCCGAGCGTCTGCTCGCCGGCCTGCCGGCCGAGCTGCGCCAGGCCAGTCGGCGGCTGCTGCAGGCCATCCCCGACGAGGTGGCGGCGGTGCTGCAGCGCGAGGCCATCGCCTGCGACTACCGCAAGGGCGGGGTGCTCTACTGCGCGGCGCGCTACCCGGAGCAGCGTGCGCGCCTGCAGCAGCAGCTGCAGGCACTGCGCCGCGCCGGCCTCGGCGAAGATGACTACCGCTGGCTGGACGCCGAGCAGCTGGCCGCGCAACTGCGCATCGCCGGCGGCCTGGGCGCGCGCTACTCTCCGCACTGCGCCACCCTGCAGCCGGCGCGCCTGGCCCGCGGCCTGGCGCGCTGCGTGGAGGGCCTCGGCGTGCAGCTGTTCGAACGCAGCGCGGTGCTCGCCTGGCAGCCGGGCCGGCTGCGCACCGCCCGGGGCAGCGTGCGCGCCGACTGGATAGTGCCGGCGGTGGAGGGCTACGCCGCCGACCTGCCGCCCCTGGGGCGCTACCAGTTGCCGGTACAGAGCCTGCTGGTGGCCACCGAGCCGCTATCGGCCGAGACCTGGGCACAGATCGGCCTGGACCGCGGCCAGGCCTTCTGCGAGAACAGCCGCCAGGTCACCTACGGCCAGCGCACGGCCGACGACCGCCTGGTGTTCGGCGCCCGCGGCGGCTACCGCTTCGGCGGCCGCCTGCGCACGGACTTCAACCTCGGCGCAGAGGAGCGCGGCCTGCGTCGCCAGCTGCTCGGCGAGCTGTTCCCGCGGCTCGAGGACGTGCGCCTGAGCCACGCCTGGGGCGGCAACCTGGGCATGGCCCGGCGCTTCCACCCGCACATGCTCTGCGACCGGCGCAGCGGCATCGCCCTGGCCGGCGGCTACGGCGGCGAGGGCGTGGGCGCCAGCAACCTCGCCGGGCGCACCCTGGCCGAGCTGATCCTCGGCGGCGACGGCCCGCTCACCCGCCAGCCCTGGGTACGAGGCGACGCGCCCCTGGCCAGCCTGCCGCGCTGGGAGCCGGAGCCCTGCCGCTGGCTGGGCTACAACGCCATCATCCAGAGCTTCGCCCACGAGGACCGGGTGCTGGCCGACCGGCACAGCCCACCCTGGCGCCGACGCCTGGCCGCTCGCCTGGCGGACGTCATGGCGGGCCTGATGCGCTAGGGGCTGTGCGCAAAGTCGTCGAGCGCCTGGCGTTCGGTGCCGGGGCGGGCACAGGCTGGCCTCCTCAGGAGCGGACCGCGGCGCAGGTTTGCAGCTGCTCAAGCACTCTGTTTATGAACAAAAGGTCCTAGCGAAACGCCAAAAATTTACTAAGTTCTGCTTTATCCCTTCCAACATATTGTTTCCATTAAGGGTCGTAAATTTGACGCTGCGAGATACATATGTTGAACGCCACCGTCGGTACTCGTCGATCTCTGAGGGGCGGTCCTTGCGCCCCCGGCCGCCGACATTTGCCCCACTTGCGTCATCTTGGCTGGGCGGTCGAACGATGCACGCGGCGTGCCGCAGTCTCACGCATTGACGAGGGCGACCTGTTACCCCAGCCCCCCACGCAGCTCGACCGAGCGCAGCACCTCGAGGAACCGATGCGCCGCGGCGGCACCGAAGGGATCGCCCTGCTCCGCCCCGAGCCGCTGGCGCGCCAAGGAACCCGCGAGCGGATCGGCACATGGTGCCTCGATTTCCACAGCGTGCCGTGCGCTGGCGAAGCGGCGCCGCTCATGCTCGGCCGCCCGGTAGGGATGGCGCGCCGGCGGAGCCGCGGTTACCAAAACGGCTGTCCAGCCACACGCACGGCTCATTGCTCAGGGAGGCGCGGAAGAGAATGCCGGCCCACACAGATCCGATACGCGTGATGCTGATCGATTGCCGGCCCCTCGTTCTCATGGGCCTGCACGACCTGATCGAGGCCAGCAGGCCGCGCATGGAGGTGAGCGGCCGGGCCAGCACCTATGCCCATGCGCTGGATCTGGCCGAGCAGTTGCGTCCCCATGTCATCTTTTTCAGTTTCTTTCCGGACGAGCTGGACCCGCTGGAGGTCATCGCGGGGCTCACCCGCAGCGCCGAAATGAAAGTGCTGGTGTTCAAGGGCCTGCACGAAGCCGTCCCCGTGGCCCGGGCGATCGAGGCGGGCGCCCGCGGCGTGGTGTTGGCGGAGGACCCGACGGAAGCGATCACCCGGGCCATCGTCAAGGTCCACCATCACGACAGCCGGCCGGATAGCGTCTGGGCCGGCGGGCTTTCCGGCCATGTCGCGCCCCGGCGCAGCCCCCCCAATGGCTACCTGGAACGGGCGAAACAGGCGCGACTGACGCTGCGCGAGCGGGAACTGATTCGCGCCATCGTAGACGACCCATCCGCCAAGTACATGTGCATCGCCGCGCGCCTGGGCATCAGCGAGCACACCGTGCACAACCACCTCAGCAACATCTACCACAAGCTCGATCTCATCAACCGCATCGACTTGCTGATGTATGCGCTGAAACACGGCCTCACCAACGACGACGAACCTCTCGAGTCCGGCTGAGAGGAACTGGATTTAATGTCGAGTCACGGCCAGCTTTGCTACGAGGGTGGTTTCCACGCCACCCTCGCCTCCTTCACACCCGCGCTGCCTCAGGCACCAAACACTATGTCGCTATTCAACAGGTCGACCCCGACCACTGTGATGGTGGTTGTTTGCCCGCCGCCGGACTCGGCAACCATCACTATGCTGTCTGAGCCAGTGTTGTCGATCGACTGGACGACAGCGTTCTGGTCGCCGATGAGCACCAGCCTGTCCCGCAGGCCTGGACTCGCATTCGCATCGAAGCCGATGACCTGGTACAGGTTCTCCTCGAGCGACAGATCGACGTTGAAGGCATCGCGCTCACCGAGCGTGCCCAGCAGCCTGAAGTCGAAGAGCGGGTCGGCCGGGTCGTTGGCGAACAGGTCGGCGACAAAGCTACTGGTCGCCATGTCCCCATCCCCGTCCGTCAGCTTCGCGCTGAACGCCAGCCGGATATCGCTGGCCAGGCTCTCGGTCTCCTGGATGAACTGGATCACCGGGATCTTGATCGTGCCCTTGCCCATGGTGAGCTGCACCGCATCGATCAGCTTGGTGCCCTCCGCCTGTATGACGAAGGACTTCTGTCCGCCCGCCTCCGAAGTCAGGTCGGCGGCCCCCACCAGGACATGGTCCGAAACTGTCTCGTCCGCGTAGAAGATCCGGTAGTAGAGTTCTTCCGTCGCCGGGTCGTAGCCCTGCACCGAGTTGTCGATAAAGACCTTCATGCTCGTCAACAAGGACTCGGGATTGATAACGAAACTCTCGTCGCCGGCATTGATGCCCGCCGTGGAGTTGCCGTCCAGGTTGTTGTTGGCGATGCCGATGCCGGAGGTGCTGACGTTCATTTTTGCGCTGCCGATGAAGGCAAACCCGCCGCCTTCTACCTGCGCTTCGGTGAGGTCGCCCGCTCCCGGCCCGATGGCGAGGAGAATGTTGGCGGCGCTGGTGGTCGGGTTGACGCCGAAGAAGACGATCTCCTCGGAGGGCGACGGGATGGCCGGCGGGTTCTGCGGCGGGATCAACAGGGTGCGCACCGGGTCGGGGCCACCGGCAGCCAGCGCGCCGTCGGCGCTGCTGAGGACGATGGTCGAACCGAAACCCTGCACCAGGTCCAGGGCATAGCGGCCATCGGCGAAGGCGGTCAGCGTGAAGTTGATGCTGGTATCCGCCGTTGCGGCGTTGTTGTCGAAATCGCCGGTCAGGGTCCCGGCGAACTGGTAGGCGCCATTGCCATCCGGCGAGGGCGCCTGCTCGGTGAGCGTGCCGCTCCCCAACGTGGTCGTGCTGTCTGGCCTGACCAGGGTGACACTCTCCAGCGAGATATCCAGCCCGGCCGCCCCCAGGCCGTCGGCGCCGGCCGCCATGTCCCAGTAGCCGTATTGCGCCAGGGTGCTACCGGTGCCGATCAGGTTGCCGAAGGCGAGCGCCGGGCCGTCGTCCTCGAAGATCATCATGGAGCCGATTTCGGCTTTCGCCATAGAGACCTGGAGCAGCTTGAAGCCACCTATATCGAAGTCGGCGTGGTTATTGCCCTTGGCGTCGACGGCCGCGCCGTTCTCGATCAGCACGCGGTTGTGATCCGAGTTGGTGGTGTATTCGATCTGGTAGCCGGCCTTGACGCCGCTGATGGTTGCGACCCCGCCAACGATGTTGATGGCCAGGCCCGTCACCTCCTGCCCGGTGCTCTTGTTGATGACGCGCACGCTGGTGATTGCCACCGACGCATCGTTCGTATAGCCGTCGATGAAATTTATGCCGGGTTCGGCCGCGGTGCTGAAGGCGCTGATTGTGACCACGGCGCTCTTACCGCTCTGCAACTGCACCACGTCGAAGCTGGCCGACCTGGCATTGAACATGGCGGTGAAGTCGATGTTGGCTTCGACATCGGCCTCGTTCTGATCCAGGTTGGGAATGGTCACGTCCTGCCGGGCACCGGTGACGAAGGTAAAGCGGATGCCTTCCTGCTCCGTGATCATCTGGTTGTTGGTGCCGAAGGTGGTCGGGCCACCCGCCTGGCTGCTATTGATCGTGTCACCCGTGGTGATGTTGACGCCGGTCGACTGGTTGGCCGGGTTCTTGCCGGTGGCGATGATGGTGGGATCGGTGATCCGCAAGACACCGGCGACGTCGACAACAGTCGGGGTCGCCGTGGTGAACATCAAGAACAGGTTCTGCCCGGAGGGCGCATTGGCCAGACTGAAGACCAGGTCCTGACTGGCTCCGACGAACACGATACCCGTCAGATCGACAGCGTCGTCGGGGTTGCCGGTGTCCGGATGCTGAAGCGGCTGGTACTCCACCATCCAGATCTTGCCGCCGCTGACCGGCGATCCGCTTTCCTCGATATAGGCCGCGAACACTATGGCGCCGGTTGGATTTGCCACGTCGTCGTCCGGCGCGTCGGTTGCCCCCTCACTGCCCACGCGACCGAGAAGGATGTTGTTGTTGGTATCCGTATAGAGAAATATCTTGGTGCCATCGAGGGTAAGCAGTCCGCTGTCCACGCCAGCGAGCGGCGCGCCATCGCTGCCGACGAAGCCGAGATCGGTAATGCTGGCTCCGGGCTCTGGGGTGACGGTGAACGCATTGCTGCCGCTGTTAGCACCGTCATAGCCGCTCAAGGCCGCACCGATTGCGCTGCCTGCCCCAAGCGCGGCCAAGCGCATTGAGAAGACCGAGGGCAAGGACGCCAGCAGAATGTCGTTATCGTCAGCGTCTCCCGCCGGGCCGGGCGTGGCGGTGGCGTTCTGCAAACCGCTTGACTCATCGATCGTGGTGCTGCTGCCACCCAATGTAGAAATAGCCATGATGTGCTCCCCATGAGTTCCGGTCATCGAGGCCTGACCGTTGGCCTTGCTGTGCTACAGGCCCCCACTATGAGTAAGCGCCGGGGGATTGCGCATCGACCGATACTCCCAGGCGGAGTGGGAGATTCGGACTACCTGGGGGTGCACACGGGAGGGGGAAGCACGAGGCAGGCGCCGGCGCTCGAGGCCGCCCGCGCCTTAACGGGCCCTTGCACAAGGACAGCGAGACAGCCGGAACCAGGCCAAAACGGCCGGCGGCTAGCGGCTAGCGGCGGCGATCGAGCAGGTTCACCGCCAGACGGTCCAGCCAGCCCCACAGGCGCTGCTGCAGCCGCTGCCACCAGGGCTGGGCGCGCCAGGCCTCCAGGCTGATCTCCAGGCTGTCGGCGAAGTCGTCGCGAAAGCACGCCAGCACCGCCTCGGTCAGCTCGGGGTCGCGGGCCTCCAGGTTGGCGTCGAGGTTGAAGCGCAGGTTCCAGTGGTCGAAGTTGCAGGAACCGACGCTGACCCAGTCGTCCACCAGCACCATCTTCAGGTGCAGGAAACGCGGCTGGTACTCGAAGACCCGCACCCCGGCCTTGAGCAGTTTCGGGTAGTAGCGTTCGCCGGCGAAGCGCACCGGCGGATGGTCGCTGTGCCGGCCGCTTGTCAGTAGGCACACCTCGACGCCGCGGGCGGCGGCCTTGCGCAAGGCGCGGCGGACCTTCCAGGTGGGCAGGAAATACGGCGTGGCCAGCCAGATGCGCCGTTCGGCCCCGCGCAGGGCACGCACCAGGCTCCGCAGGATGTCGCGGTGCTGGCGCGCATCGGCGTAGGCCACCCGTCCCCAGCCCGGCCCCTCGGGGCGGCGGCGCGGGCAGGCGGCGGACGCCCGGCAGGGGGCTCGCGCCGTCGGGCCGGACGCGCGCCGCAGGCCTGCCACTGGTGGGCGAACAGCCGCTGCCAGTCCTGCACCAGGGGGCCGGCGATTTCCACCATCACCTCGTGCCAGAGACTCGGCTGCGTGCCGGGGCGCCAGAACGCGTCGGTCGAGCCGGTGCCGCCGACGAAGGCCAGGCGCCGATCGACCCGAAGCAGGTTGCGGTGGTCGCGGTAGAAGTTGCGGATGCCGCGCCGCCATCGCAGCGGGTTGTACCAGCACAGCTGCACCCCGGCCAGGCTCAGCCGCAGCCGGTCGGCCTGGCGCAACGCCTGGCCGCCGTAGTCGTCGAACAGGCAGCGCACCTCGACGCCGCGCTGCGCCGCGGCGCACAGCGCCAGCACCAGGGCGTCGCTGCAGGCGCCGCTCTCGATCAGGTACAGCTCCAGCTCGACCTGCTGGCGGGCGCCCTCGATCGCCGCGAGCATACGCGGGAAGAACACCGGGCCGTCGCGCAGCAGGGCGAAGCTGTTGTCGCTGCGCCAGGAAAAGATGGTCCCGGGCATCAACAGGCGCTCAAAGGCAATGGCGTGGAACGCCATGGGGCGTGCGGCTGGCGCATAGTTCCTCGGCTGGAAGGCGACGCTGGCGCCACCATAGCCGGCCGCGCGGCCCCGGGCAAACCGCGGCGCAGGCCGGGCCGTGACCGGCCCCGGGCGCTAGGGCAGCGCCACCGCCTCGGGCAGCAGCCGACAGCCCTGCCTCGGTCCCAGCCACTGCGCGCTCTGGCTGCTGCCCAGGCCGCGCGCGGTCACCCGCCGCGCCGCCGGCTCGTCGACCAGGGCGCTGAGCGGCAGGTACTGCTCGATATAGGCGGCGCAGTAGTCGGCCGGGTTGCCGACCACGTAGCGACAGGAGCAGTACTCCTTGGCCGAATAGGCGCCGATGATGGCCGGGAAGGCGAGTAGATGGACTCGGTTGTGCCAGGCCAGCGCGGCCAGCAGCAGCGCCACGAGCAACGGCAGGCGGCGCAGCGGGCGCCGGCGGCTCATGGCTGCGCCCCCTCTACGAAGGCGGCACGCACCCGCTTGAGCAACTGGTTGTGGCGGTAGCTGCCGTCGCGATCGTCGGCGTAGCGCACCACCACCAGGCGCTCGCCGGGCAGCACATAGAGCGCCTGGCCCCAGTGGCCCAGAGCGGCGAAGGTGTCGGCCGGGGCATCCGGCCAGGGCCTGGGCGCACCGGGCAGCTCGGCGTTCAGCCACCAGTGCCCGCCCGGCACCGCCTCGCCGTCCGGCTCGGGCGGCGCCTGATAGTTGGCGAAGGGCGTGCGGTTGAACTCGACCCAGGCCGCCGGCAGCAGCTGCCGCTCGCCCCAGCGGCCGCCGCGCTGCAACAGCAGACCGACCCGGGCCAGGTCACGGGCGCTCATGTAGAGGTAGGAGGAGCCGACGAAGGTACCGGCGGCATCCGTCTCCCACACCGCCGAGTCGATGCCCAGCGGCTCGAACAGCGCGGTCCAGGGGTAGTCGGCATAGGCGGCGGCGCCGACCATGCCCTTGAGCGCGGCGGCCAGCACGTTGCTGTCGCCGCTGGAATAGTGGAAGCGCACCCCCGGCGCGGCGGCGACGCCATGGGCCGCGGCGAAGGCCGCCATGTCGGCGCGGCCGCGGGTATAGAGCATGGCCACCACCGAAGACTTCAACGGGGCAAACTCGTAGTCCTCCTGCCAGTCCAGGCCCGAGGCCCAGTTGAGCAGGTGGCCGACCTTGACCCGTGGATGCGCGGCGAAGGGCGGGTAGTACTGCGCCACCGGCGCCTCCAGGCGCACATGCCCCTGGCCATAGGCGACCCCGAGCACGGTGGCCAGCAGGCTCTTGCTCACCGACCAGGTCAGGTGCGCCGTGTCGGCCCGGGTCGGCGCCGCGTAGCGCTCGTAGACCAGCCGGCCGTCACGGATCACCAGCAGCGCGTCGGTGCGCACGCCCCGCCGCTCGCGATCGTCCCGCGGCGCAAAGGCATAGGCCGTCAATGCATCGATGGCCGGGCCGGGCGCCACCTCGGCGACCGGCCATTCGCTACCGGGCCAGGCTTCGCCCTGGGCCAAACTGGGAAGAGCGACCAGCGCCAGCAGCAGGGCCAGGCGGCGCAGCGGGTCAAACGGCATGGGGCCGCCTCGAAAATGAGCCAGGCGCCACCCTAGCACGGCGCCGATGACAGCCTGACGACGCCTGCCCCGGACCTTGTCCAGCCGGCGCCGGGGCGAACTCAGCCCAGGGCCGCCAGGGCCTTGCCCAGGCGCTGGCGGCGGGCGGCCTCGGCGATCTCCAGCAGGCCCTTGTCGCGCTGCCACATCGCCGCCCAGTGCGCCGGCCCGGCGGCACAGGCCTTGTCCAGGTCGGCGGCCATGGCGGCGAACTGGGCGAACAAGCCGCCCAGCAGCAGGTGGCTGGTGGCGCTGTTCGGGCTGTGCCGCGCCACCTCGGCGCAGCCGGCCAGCAGGCCGAGCAGGCGCAGCTGCAAGGCCTGCGGCCAGTTCGATTCGCGCCCCACGCCCTGCAGCCAGGCGCACACCGCGGTCAGCACGTGGAGGTCCTCGATACTGCGGAACGGCTTGACGTAGTCGTCCCAGCCATCGCCGGCCAGGCGCTCGCAGTGCGCCGCCTCCAGGTGCAGGCGGGCATGGCCGATGTCCGGCATCAGCGGCAGCGCCCGCAGGGTCTCGATGCGCACCCCCGGCGCGCCGTTGCGCACCACCCCCAGGCCCAGGCGCGGCGTCTCGCCCTTGGCCTCCTCGCGGGCGGCCACCAGCAGCCAGTCGGCGGCATCGGCGGCGGTGACGAAGTCCTTGCGCCCGCTCAGCGCCAGGCCGCTGAGGCGGGTGCTCAGGTCCGCCGGGCGCACGCTGTTGTTCTCGGTCACGCACAGCGCGCCCAGGGACCAGGGCGCCGAGGGCCAGAGCACGCGCAGGGCGCCCTGGTAGCCGGCGAGAAAGGCCAGCCCCGGCGTGGCGGCCAGGCGCCCGCCGAGCAGCGCCAGCTCGAACGGCGCCGGCGTGGCCAGGCGCTCCAGCAGGGCCGCGTACCACTCGTCCAGGCTGACGGCGGGCAGGCGGTCTTGAGCTTGCAGCAGGCGTTGCCAGAGCATGGGGAAGTCCTCTCTCATCCAGGGGGCGCTGTCACACAAGCATCACCGAAGAGTCACGGGGGTGACACCGGTGCTGCCTAGCCTGAGCTTGCCCAACAAGATCGACCGGCCGCAAGTCCATAAAGCCGGCTAATGATGGAGGCTTAGGCATGACCCAGATCGCTCTCACCACCGCACGTCGCCTGCAAGCCGAACGCCTGGTCGGCCCGGCCGCCCTGCGCGAAGCCCAGGCGCTGCGCTATCGCGTGTTCAGCGCCGAATTCGATGCCAAGCTCAAGGGCGCCGAGCTGGGCCTGGACATGGATGACTACGACACTCACTGCAGCCACATCGGCGTGCGCGACCTGGGCAGCGGCGAGCTGGTCGCCACCACCCGGCTGCTCGACCACCAGGCCGCCGCCGGCCTGGGGCGCTTCTACAGCGAGGAGGAGTTCAGCCTGCACGGCCTGCCGCACCTCGAGGGTCCGGTGCTGGAGATCGGCCGCACCTGCGTGGCCCCGGCCTACCGCAACGGCGCGACCATCGCGGTGCTGTGGGGCGAGCTGGCCGAGGTGCTCAACCAGGGCGGCTACAGCTACCTGATGGGCTGCGCCAGCATCCCCATGCAGGATGGCGGCGTGCAGGCCCAGGCGATCATGCAGCGCCTGCGCGAGCGCTACCTGTGCACCGAGCACCTGCGCGCCGAACCCAGGACCCCGCTGCCGCCCCTGGAGGTGCCGGGCAACGTCATCGCGCAGATGCCGCCGCTGCTCAAGGCCTACATGCGCCTGGGCGCGAAGATCTGCGGCGAGCCCTGCTGGGACCGCGACTTCCAGGTCGCCGACGTGTTCATCCTGCTCAAGCGCGACGAACTCTGCCCGCGCTACGCCCGGCACTTCAAGGCCGCGGTCTGATGGCCCTTGCCAGGGCCGCCGGCACTGTGTAGACAGTGCCGGCCCGTGCCCCCGACCGCCCTGGAGTCCCGATGAAGAAACTGCGTTTGTCCTGGCGCCTGCTGCGCCTGGTGGCCGTGCTCGGCCTGGGCGCCCTGCTGGCCGGCGGCGTGAGCCTGCTCGAGCGCCTGGCCCGGCACGAGCCAATGGCCACCCGGCAGCGCCTGACCCGCTGGTTCCTCGCCCGCCTGGCCGGTGTCCTGCCGTTCCGCCTGCGGGTCGAGGGCGAGCTGCCGCGGGCGCCGATGCTGTGGGTCAGCAACCACGTGTCCTGGACCGATATTCCGCTGCTGGGCATGCTCGCCCCGCTGTCGTTCCTGTCCAAGGCCGAGGTGCGCGACTGGCCCCTCGCCGGCTGGCTGGCGCACAAGGCCGGCACCCTGTTCATCCGCCGTGGCTCGGGCGACAGCGGCCTGCTCGGCCAGCAGCTCGGCGCGCACCTGCGGCGCGGCCGCCACCTGCTGATCTTCCCCGAAGGCACCACCACCGACGGCCAGTCCGTACGCACCTTCCACGGCCGCCTGCTGAGCAGCGCCATCGACAGCGGCGTGGCGCTGCAGCCGGTGGCCATCCGCTACCGGCGCGACGGCCAGGTGTGCCCGGTGGCACCCTTTATCGGCGACGACGACATGCTCTCGCATCTGCTGCGGCTGCTGCAGAGCGAGGTGGCGGAGGTGCAGATCCAGCTGCTGCCGCCCATCGCCAGCCACGGCCTGAACCGCAACGAACTGGCCCGCCGCGCTCAGGCGGCGGTGAGCCACGCCCTGCTCGGCGAGCAGGACGCTCAGGGGGCGGTAGCGCCCGCCAGCGCAGCGGCCTAGCTGCCTTCAGCCGCCGCGCTCGGCGGCGGCGAAGCGCTGCAGCTCGGGGTAGAACAGGCGGAAGTCCTCGCTCAGCGGCACGTACAGCCGCTCCAGCTCGGCCATGGCGCCATCCAGGCCCTCGGGCCGCGACAGGCGCCGCTGCATGGCGGCGAGCACCTGCTCCAGCACCGCGAAGTCGCTGTAGCTGCCCAGCCAGTCCTGGGCGGCCATGCGCGGCGCAATCAGCGCCAGTCGCCCCGGTAGCACCGCCTCATCGGCCAGCACTTGGTAGACCCGCGCGGTGAACCGGTCCAGCGGCTGCTCGGCGTAGTCCGCCCAGTGCAGCGCCAGACAATGGTCGAAGAACAGGTCCAGGAGGATGCCGGCATAGCGCCGCCGCGCGGCCGGGAAGCGCGCCCGCGAGCGCACCTGCAGCGCGTGGCCGTCGGTGAAGGCGTCGATGCGCCGGTGCAGGCGGATGGCCGCCTCGATCTCCGCCGGCCACTGTCCGGCCAGCGGTCCCTTGACGAAGTCGCCGTACAGGCTGCCGAGCAGTTGCGCCGGGGCGTCGCCGCCGAGGTGCAGGTGTGCGAGATAGTTCATGCCTACGAGCTTACACATCAGGGCGCGCAATGATCACTATCGGCGCAATCGATCTGTATATCGCCGATAGCCGATATACAGTTCGCTCCATCGCGATAGAGCAATACCGCAACTCGAGGAAGCACGACATGGCCATCGATATCGATGAGGTGATCAAGGCCCTGGCCCATCCGGTGCGCCGCGACATCCTGCACTGGCTGAAGGACCCCCAGGCCTATTTTGCCGATCAGGAGCACCCGCTGGAGTTCGGCGTGTGCGCCGGCAAGATCGACCAGCGCACCGGCCTGTCGCAGTCGACCGTCTCCGCGCACCTGGCCACCCTGCAACGGGCCGGCCTGGTGAGCAGCCGGAAGGTCGGCCAGTGGCACTTCTTCCAGCGCAACGAAGCGAACATCCAGGCCTTCCTGCGGCACATCAGCCAGGAGCTGTAGCCCGGCGCCCACGTGTCACCGCCCTACCCCAAGACCCTACTTTGACTTCAGTGCATGACCCTGACGGAGGATTCCCCATGCCTACGCTTTTCGACCCGATCAAGATCGGCGAGCTGGAACTCGCCAACCGCATCATCATGGCGCCGCTGACCCGCACCCGCGCCGACGCCGGCCGCGTGCCCAACGCCCTGATGGCCGAATACTACGTGCAGCGCGCCTCGGCCGGGCTGATCATCAGCGAGGCCACCGCGGTCACGCCCATGGGCGTCGGCTACCCGGACACCCCCGGCATCTGGTCGGCCGAGCAGGTGCGCGGCTGGAGCAACATCACCAAGGCGGTACACGCCCACGGCGGCAAGATCGTCCTGCAGCTGTGGCACGTCGGGCGCATCTCCGACCCGCTGTACCTGAACGGCGAGCTGCCGGTGGCGCCCAGCGCCATCGCCGCCAAGGGCCATGTCAGCCTGGTCCGGCCGCAGAAGGACTACGTCACCCCGCGCGCCCTGGAGACCGAGGAGATCGCCGACATAGTCGAGGCCTATCGCATCGGCGCGGAAAACGCCAAGGCCGCCGGCTTCGACGGCGTGGAGATCCATGGCGCCAACGGCTACCTGCTCGACCAGTTCCTGCAGGACAGCACCAACCAGCGCAGCGACCGCTACGGCGGCTCGATCGAGAACCGCGCGCGCCTGCTGCTGGAAGTCACCGATGCGGCCATCGAGGTCTGGGGCGCCGGCCGGGTCGGCGTGCACCTGTCGCCGCGGGCCGATGCCCACGACATGGGCGACGCCAACTGCGCCGAGACCTTCGGTTACGTCGCCCGGGAGCTGGGCAAGCGCGGCATCGCCTTCATCTGCGCCCGCGAACAGGCGGCCGACGACAGCCTGGCACCGAGCCTGAAGCAGGCCTTCGGCGGCGTGTTCATCGCCAACGAGCGCTTCACCAAAGCCCAGGCCAACGCCTGGCTGGCCGAAGGCAAGGCCGACGCCGTGGCCTTCGGCATCCCCTTCATCGCCAACCCCGACCTGCCGGCCCGCCTGGAGCAGGACGCGCCGCTCAACGAACCACAGGTACAGACCTTCTACGGTCAGGGCCCGGTCGGCTATATCGACTACCCGCGGCTGTAACCGGCGCCCACGAAAAAGCCCGCAGCGATGCGGGCTTTTTCGTTTCGGCGGACTTCAGCGCGCGTCGATCTGCGCCTGCAGGTTCTGGATCTGCGCCTGCAGGGTGCTGATGTTGCGCGTCATCTGGGCGCGGAAGGCATCGAACTCGGCGGTGTTGCTCTTCGGCGCCGGGCGGTTCTCCAGGTCGCTCTTGAGCACCAGGATGTCCTGCTCCAGGCGACCGATGGCCTGGTTCGGGTCGCCGATCTTCTTCAGCGCCGCGACGTCTTCACTGAGGCTCTTGAGCTGGCCCTCGAGCTTGCCCAGGCCGGCCTGGGCGCCCTTCAACGCGGCCAGCTCGCTCTTCAGCGCCGCCTGTTCGCCGCCGAGCTGCTTC
Source organism: Pseudomonas lalucatii (assembly GCF_018398425.1). Taxonomy (NCBI): domain Bacteria; kingdom Pseudomonadati; phylum Pseudomonadota; class Gammaproteobacteria; order Pseudomonadales; family Pseudomonadaceae; genus Pseudomonas; species Pseudomonas lalucatii. The sequence goes on from NZ_JADPMV010000002.1 coordinate 910,746, forward strand.
AGGCTGCCGTCGAACTGGCCGGTCGCCGCCTGCTGGCTCTTCAGGGCGGCCGCCAGCTGCTCGATGCGCTTGTCCCGGTCGCCGGACTGACCGGCGGCGCCCTGCTGCTGCTTGCTCAACTCGGCCAGACGGGTTTCCAGCTGCCTGACCTGCAGCTTGAGCGCCTCGCTGCCGGTGGTGACGGTGGACTCGGTGGCCACCACCTTGCCGGAGATGTCCTGGATGCGCCCGGCGGCTTCCTCGCTGATGCGCGCGAAGCTCTCCTGGGTGGCGATCAGTTGCTGCTCCATCAGGCCGATCTGCTGGAAGCTCCACCAGCCGAGGCCGCCGAGGGCGATGGTCAGGGCCCCGACCAGGGCCCACAGCGGCCCGGTGCTGGCGCCCTTGCTCGGGGCCGCCGCGGCACCACGCGCATAGGCTGGCGCCCGCGCCGCCTCGGGCTGGTCCGCCTCGAATTCGTCGCGGTCCCGCTCGGGGGTCAGGCTGGGCACATGATCGAGTTCGTCGTGAGCATCGTTACGCATGGGAAAACCTTCAGGAAAACGCCGGGTGAGCGAAGTGCCGCGCAGTATAACGTTTCGCTCGCGCGTCTTCAGCGTCGCGCCGTGTCGGTGCAGGTCGCACCGTTCGGGCGCGCGGTGACCGCCGGGGCGCCCCTGGCCGCGCCCGGGACAGGGCCCGGGGCAACTGGTACGGCCCTTGCTCTACCCCTACGCGCGCTGGCAACCAGGGCGCGCTCCGCATCCAGCCACGCGCACGCACAGGGGAAGGTCCATGGAACTCAATCGGGAACTGCTGAACTGCATGACGGCCCTGCGCCGGCGGCTGCGCGAGGAGCAGGCGCTGGACATCCACCTGAACCAGGCGGATGCGCTCGACGCCATGCTCTGTGCCTGCCTGGCCTCGAACGACGAGGACACGCGCCGGCTCGGCCAGCGCCTGGCGCGCTGCAGCGAGCGCGCCTTCGAGCCCCGCGCAGGCCAGTCGAACGACCGCGGGCAGGCGCCTCCCGCCGCCCCGGACGGTGCTCCCGGCGCCCGCCCGGCCGCAGCAACGCTGCGCATCTATCGCGGCCAGCGGGTCTACCGCTGAGGCCCCGCAGGGGCGCCGTCAGTCGGGATGATGGGCCTTCCACCACTGGCAGAACTCATCCAGCGCCGTCCACAGGCTGACCCGCGGTTCGTAGTCGAGGAATTCGCGGGCACGCCCGATATCCAGGGAGAAGTCCTTGGCCATCATCGCCACGCCCAGGCGAAACAGGGTCGGCTCGGGATGCCCGGGCAGCAGCCGGCAGACGCCCTCGTTGAGCGCCGCCGCGCCATAGGCCAGGGCAAAGGGCAGATGCCGGGTCACCGGCGGCAGGTCGAGTCCGCGCAGCACGTAGTTGACCGCGTCCCACAGCGGCACCGGTGCACCATTGCTGATGTTGTAGGCCCGCCCGAGGGCCGGCGCGGGGGCCAGCAGGGCGGCGAACAGGGCATCGTTGAGGTTGGCCATGCTGGTGAAGTCGACCCTGTTCAGGCCGTTGCCGATGATCGCCAGGCGGCCCTTGCGCTGCATGTTGATCAGCCGCGGGAAGATGCTGGTGTCGCCGGCGCCGGTGACCGAGCGCGGCCGCAACGCCAGCACCTCCAGGCCGAATTCCTGGGCGCCGAACACCTGCTGCTCGGCCAGGTACTTGGTCTTGCCGTAGTGATCGAAGAAGCGCGTGGGCACCTGCTCTTCCCGGATCGCCACATGGGAGCGGCCGTCGAAGTAGATGGACGGCGACGACAGGTGCACCAGGCGCCGCACCCGCCGTTTCAGGCAGGCCTCGACGAGGTTTTCGGTGACCTGCACATTGGCCCGGTGGAAATCTTCGTAACGCCCCCAGACGCCGACGGCGCCGGCACAGTGCACCACGGCCTCGACATCCTCGCACAGGCGCCTGGCCAGCTCGGGGTCGCCCAGGTCGCCCTGGACGAACTCAGCGCCACGCCTGAGCAGGTGTTCCACGGCACCGGCCCGGCGGCCGTTGACCCGCACCGCGAGGCCCTGCTCCAGGGCGAAGCGGGCGAAGCGCCCGCCGATGAAACCGCTCGCCCCGGTAACCAGAATCTTCATTGCCCCGCCCCCTTGCAGTCATCCCGTGGCGCACTCTAACAGCGCCGCGGCGGCTGCGCCCTGTCCGCACCGGCCAGCACGACGACCCTGCAGGTCACGAGCAGACCAGCCCCTCGTGCCCCCACCGCCCTGCCCCGCCCGGTGACCGGCCCGGCCAGGGCCCGCGGCGGGCATGTCGCTCAATTTATTTGACGCTCGTAAATTACTTCGCACGCTTCTTGCAGAATATTCAACGCAACCACCCGACTGTCACCCTTCTACCCGCGGAGCCCAAGGACATGCCACTACGCCTCAAACTCGTGCTCAGCTATCTGGCGATCGGCCTGATACCGGTACTGTCCATGGCCCTTATGGCCTACCAGCAGGCCAGCCAGACACTCAGGGAGCAAACACTGAACACCCTGGAGGCCGTAGCGAATATCAAACAGCAGCAGCTACTGGACGGCTGGCAGTCCCGGCACAACCAGCTCAGCAGCCTGGCCGCCAACCTCGCCGGCAATTACCAGGGCCTCGACAGCAACGCGCTGATCAGCGCCGCCAACTACGACCGACCGATCTTCGAGAACTTCATCGAGACCTTCGGCTACCGCGACCTCAAGCTGATCGCCGGCGATGGCCGGGTGATCTTCAGCGTGCAGCGCGACGCCGACGCCGGGGGCGACTCGCCCCTGGCGCGCCTGGTGCAGGCCAGCCTGAGCGAACGCCAGGCACTCATCGGCGACCTGGCGGTCAACCCGCAAAGCGGCGAGCCCAGCCAGTTCCTGGTGGCCCCCATCGTCGGCGAGGGCGCAGTCATGGCCCTGCTGGCGCTGGAGCTGCCGCTCGCCCCGCTGAACGCGGTGATGCAGACGCGCCAGGGTCTCGGCGATGCCGGGGAAACCTATCTGGTGGGCGGCGACCTGCGCCTACGCTCGGACTCGGTGCGTTTCGACGGGCAACGGGTCGACCGCGCCGGGCACCCGGCCGCGCCGCTCACCGGCGCCGCCATCAGCCGCGCGCTGCAGGGCGAACAAGGGCGCCTGGCCGAGGCCGGCCTGGATCGCCGCCCGGCGCTCAAGGCCTATGTGCCCCTGACCTTCGCCGGGCAACGCTGGGCCCTGATCGCCGAGATGGACCAGACCCAGGCCTTCGCCCCGGTACGCGCCCTGCTGTGGCAGCTGCTGCTGCTCGCCCTGCTGACCATTGCCGCGGTAATCCTGGCCACCTGGCTGGTCAGCCGCAGCGTGATGCGCCCACTGGGCGGCGAGCCGAGCAGCATGGCCGCCCTGGCGCGGCGGCTGGCGGCCGGCGAGCTGCAGCTGGCGGGCGACGGCGCCGCCCACGGCGGCCTGATGCAGGCCCTGCAGGACATGGCCACGGCCTGGCGCGAGGTGATCGCGCGGCTGCGCCAGGCCAGCCAGGCGGTAGGCGCGGCCAGCGGCGACATCCTCGGCGCCGCCGGGCAGACCAGCAGCCGCCTGGACCAGCAGCAGCAAGCCCTGGAGCTGGTGGTCGGCGCGGTCGAGCAGATGGCCGCCACCGTGCAGGAGATCGCCGCCAATGCCAGCCAGAGCGCCGACGGCAGCGCCGCCGCGCGCGAAGCCTTCGCCGCCATGCAGGCCACCCTGCAGCACATGATCGGCCGCCAGGACCAGCTGCTCGACGGCCTGCGCCAGGCCGACCGGGTGGTGCACACCCTGGCCGGCAACAGCCAGCAGATCGGCGCGGTGCTCGAGGTGATCCGCGGCATCGCCGAGCAGACCAACCTGCTCGCCCTCAACGCCGCCATCGAGGCCGCCCGCGCCGGCGAGCAGGGCCGTGGCTTCGCCGTGGTGGCCGACGAGGTGCGCAGCCTGGCCCTGCGCACCCGCAGCGCCACCGAGGAGATCGTGCCGATCATCGACGCCCTCGGCGACTCCGCCAGCCAGGCCCTGACCGGCATGCAGGGGGCCAGCGAACAGGCCCGCGGCCTGGAAGACGAGACCCAGGCGGTGCTCGGCTCGCTCGAGCGTCTGGAGGACTCGCTGCAGGGCGTGCACGCCCTGGCCTTCCAGATCGCCGCCGCCGCCGAGCAACAGGCGGCGACCACCGCCGAGGTCAACCGGCACATGCACCAGCTGCACGAGATGACCGGGGAGAACCGCCAGACCGCCGCCCACACCCGCGACTGCGGCGAGCAGCTGCGTCGGCTGGCCGGCAGCCAGGAGCAGCTGGTGGCGCACTTCCGCCTCTAGTTGTGATCTCTCAGTAGGTTGTTCATCCGGGGCATTCCCGGAATTCTGGAAGTGCGACCAACCTAGCCTTCCAGGAGCCCCGGATGAACCTGCATAAACATGCCCGTCTTACCCCTCGCGGTCGAGCCCTTTTGGTTCGGCGCATCCAGCACGGCTTGCGGGTCGAAGAAGCCGCCCAGGCGGCCGGTGTGAGCGTGCGAACCGCCTACAAATGGTTGCGGCGCTTTCGCGAGGAAGGCGAGGCCGGGTTGATGGATCGTTCATCACGTCCGCAACACTGCCCGCATGCGACACCCGATACCGTGGTCGAGCGTCTGATCGAACATCGGCGATGCCGCAAGACCTATCGGCAGATCGCCAGAGAGCTAGGCTTGGCCGTCAGCACTGTTGCGCGCCGCCTGCGGCGGGCCGGCTTTCATCGACTGGCTGAGCTGGAGCCGGCGCCACCGGTGGTGCGCTACGAGTACCCGACACCCGGAGATCTGCTGCATCTGGATATCAAAAAGCTGGGCCGTTTCTGGCGACCTGGCCATCGGGTCACCGGCGACCGACAGCAGAACTCCGACGGCGCGGGCTGGGAATTCGTCCACGTGGCCATCGACGATGCCAGCCGCATCGCCTTCAGCAGCCTGCATCCTGACGAGCGTGGTCGCAGTGCTTGCCAAGCCTTGCTCCAGGCGCTGCGCTACTACCGCAGCCTGGGCATTCGTTTCACCCGCATCATGACCGACAACGGCAGCTGCTATCGCTCTCGCACGTTTCGGCGTTTGCTCAGACGATTGGGGCTGCGCCATCTGCGCACCAAACCTTACACGCCACGCACCAACGGCAAGGCCGAGCGCTTCATCCAGACCAGTCTGCGCGAGTGGGCCTATGCCCATAGCTATGAAAGTTCGGCACAGCGAGCACAGCACCTGACGCCCTGGCTACATCACTACAATTGGCACCGGCCACACGCCAGCCTCGGCTACCAGCCACCAATCAGTCGCGTTCCGCTTTCACTGAATAACGTACTGGGTTTACACATCTAGTCGGCGGGGCGCACCAGGCGCCCCAGGGTCGCCCGCTGCAGGTGGCGGGTGAGCGTCGCCAGGAGCTCGCCGCCGTTGCGCCAGTGGTGCCAGTACAGCGGCACGTCCAGCGGCCGCCCGGGCAGGATCTCCACCAGCGCGCCGCCGGCCAGTTCGCGCTCGACCTGCAGCTCCGGCACCAGCCCCCAGCCGAAACCGGCGCAGGCCAGGCGCACGAAGCCCTCGGAGGACGGACAGAGGTGGTGGACGAAGCTCCCCTCCACGCCGAGGCCGGCCAGGTAGCGATGCTGCAGCAGGTCGTCGGGGCCGAAGACGATGGCCGGCACCCGCGCCAGCCGCTGCGCCTCGACGCCGTCCGGAAAATGCCGGGCAAGGAACCCGGGACTGGCCAGCGCCCGGTAGCGCATCGCCCCCAGCGCCAGGGAGCGGGCCCCGGCCACCGGACGCTCGGCGGCGCATACGCAGGCGGCCACCTCGCCGGCGCGCATGCGCTTGAGGCCGACGTCCTGGTCCTCCACCACCAGGTCCAGCAATACCCCCTGCTCGGCACAGAACTCGCTCACCGCGCCGCCCCACCAGGTGGCCAGGCTGTCGGCGTTGAGGGCGATGCGCAGGCGCTCCGGCAGGCCGCCCTCGTCCAGGGCCGGCACCTGGCCCTGCAGGTCGCGCTCCAGCAGGCGCACCTGCTGCACATGGTTGAGCAGGCGCCGGCCGATCTCCGTGGGCGTCGGCGGCGTGGCGCGCACCAGCACCGGCTGGCCGACCCGCGCCTCGAGCAGCTTGATCCGCTGCGACACCGCCGACTGCGACAGCCCGAGCACCTGGGCGGCCCGCTCGAACCCGGCCTGTTCCACCACCGCCGCCAGGGCGGCCAGCAACTTGTAGTCGAACAAATCAGTTTTCCTAATGAGGCATCAGTATCATGTGTTTTCCTTATACCGCCGAACGCTCCACACTGGCTACATCCAGCCACTGTCCGAGGAGCCCGCCATGTCCGGCGAAACCGATCTGTCCCGCCTGCTGCAAGGCATGGAGCCGCAACTGAACCCCGGCCACTACGTGTTCTGCAGCCTGCCCCACGATGCCGATTGCCAGGGCCTGGAGCCGGTCGCCAGCATGCGCGAGGGCGAGGGCCTGACCCTGGTGCTGCCCCGGGCCCAGGCCGACGCCCGGGGCCTGGGCTACGACTACGTCGCGGCCTGGATCACCCTGCGCGTGCACTCCTCCCTGGCCGCGGTGGGCCTGACCGCTTCCTTCTCCGCGGCCCTGGCCCGGGCCGGGGTGAGCTGCAACGTGGTGGCCGGCTATTACCACGACCACCTGTTCGTGCCCGTCGCACGGGCCGAGCGGGCGCTGTCCACCCTGCGCGGCCTGGCGGCCGCGGCGACCCCGGAGTGACGGGCATGTGGCAGAGCTACAGCAACGGCCTGCTGGTGGCCATCGGCCTGATCATGGCGATCGGCACGCAGAACGTCTTCGTCCTGGCCCAGAGCCTGCGCCGCGAACATCACCTGCAGGTGGCCCTGCTGTGCATGCTCTGCGATGCTCTGCTGGTCAGCGCCGGGGTATTCGGCCTGGCCGCGGCGCTGAGCCAGAGCCCGCTGCTGCTGGGCATCGCCCGCTGGGGGGGCGCCGCCTTCCTGCTCTGGTACGCCAGCCAGGCGCTGCTGCGCGCCTGGCGTCCGCAGGCGCTGAACGCCAGCGGGCAGCACGTCCCGCGCTCGCTGCGCCGGGTGTTGCTGGCGACCCTGGCCGTGACCCTGCTCAACCCCCACGTCTACCTGGACACCGTGCTGCTGATCGGCTCCCTCGGTGCCCAGCAGCCGGCGCCCGGCGCCTATGCCCTGGGGGCGGCCAGTGCCTCGCTGATCTGGTTCTTCGCCCTGGCCCTCGGCGCGGCCTGGCTGGCGCCCTGGCTGGCGCGTCCGGCGACCTGGCGGCTGATCGACCTGGGCGTGGCCGCGATGATGCTCGCCATCGCCCTGCAGTTGCTGCTCGACCACTGAGTCAGGCGGCCGTCCCGCCCTCCCCGTGCCGTGCCGGGTCGAGGCCCTGGCACCGGCTTTTCCACACAGTTGCTGCGTGGTTATGCCCCGCCCCCGGTGCTATGATCCCGGGTCTGCGGCGCCAAGGAGTAGAGACTCCCGCCGCTTGTCCGGCCGCCCGTGAACGGCCTCGCGCACACCGCACCTGACCTGAGAAAGGAGATAAACCATGGCTTTCGAATTGCCGCCGCTGCCGTACGAGAAGAACGCCCTCGAGCCGCACATTTCCGCCGAGACCCTGGAATACCACCACGGCAAGCACCACAACACCTACGTGGTGAACCTGAACAACCTGGTGCCGGGCACCGAGTTCGAAGGCAAGAGCCTGGAAGAGATCGTCAAGACCTCCTCGGGCGGCATCTTCAACAACGCCGCACAGGTCTGGAACCACACCTTTTACTGGAACTGCATGAGCCCGAACGGCGGCGGCCAGCCGACCGGCGCCCTGGCCGACGCGATCAACGCGGCCTTCGGTTCCTTCGACAAGTTCAAGGAAGAGTTCAGCAAGGTCTCCATCGGCACCTTCGGCTCCGGCTGGGGCTGGCTGGTGAAGAAGGCCGACGGCTCCCTGGCCCTGGCCAGCACCATCGGCGCCGGCTGCCCGCTGACCAGCGGCGACACCCCGCTGCTGACCTGCGACGTGTGGGAACACGCCTACTACATCGACTACCGCAACCTGCGTCCGAAGTACGTCGAGGCATTCTGGAACCTGGTCAACTGGGACTTCGTAGCCAAGAACTACGCCGCCTGAGACCGCGCCAGCGCGCACAAAGAACCCGGCTGATGCCGGGTTCTTTGCTTTCTATAGAGCCGACCGCGGCGCTTCTTCGGCCCAGCGGCTCGATCGATACGACCGCCCCCGGCCCGGCAATGATCGACTATTCGAGATGACGCCAGGCCGCGGGTATGGCACCGTTGCCCCGCGAGCCCTCGCGTCGTCACCCGGACCCGATACCAGCACGCAACCAGGCACCCTTGCGGCGCGGCATCGCCCGACTGCGAGCGGCTCGCGGTATTGGCCCTTTGACGGCCGACTCGAGTTTGCCAATACTCACACCGGTCTGACGCCTCTGGCATCGCACAAGGAACCGCCATTTGAAGTTGGAACTCCAGAACAGCCTGTCGTTGAAGCTGCTGCGGGTCGTGCTGCTCGCGGCACTGGCCGTGGGTGTGGTACTGAGTTGCGCGCAGATCGTCTTCGACGCCTATAAAGCGCGGCAGGCCGTGGACGACGATGCCCAGCGCATCCTCGGCATGTTCCGCGACCCCTCGACCCAGGCCGTGTACAGCCTCGACCGGGAGATGGGCCTGCAGGTCGTCGAAGGCCTGTTCCAGCACGAGTCGGTACGCATGGCGGCCATCGGCCACCCGAACGAGCCGATGCTGGCGGAACGGTTGCGCGAGCCGCTCGAACTCTCGACCCGCTGGCTGACCGACCCGATCCTCGGCAAGGAACAGCACTTCACCACCCCCCTGGTCGGCCGCGCGCCCTACAGCGAGTACTACGGCGACCTCAAGATCACCCTCGACACGGCGCTCTACGGCGAGAACTTCGTCACCAGCTCGGTGATCATCTTCGTCTCCGGCGTGCTGCGCGCCCTGGCCATGGGCCTGGTGCTGTACCTGGTCTATCACCTGCTGCTGACCAAGCCGCTGTCGAACATCATCGAACACCTGAGCCGCATCAATCCGGACCGCCCCAGCGAACACAAGCTGCCCATGCTCAAGGGCAACGAGAAGAACGAACTGGGCCTGTGGATCAAGACCGCCAACCAGCTGCTCGCCTCCATCGAGCGCAACACCCACCTGCGCCGCGAGGCGGAAGACAGCCTGCTGCGCATGTCCCAGCACGACTTTCTCACCGGCCTGCCCAATCGCCAGCAGCTGCAGCAACAGCTCGACCAGATCCTCGAGGACGCCGGGCGCCGCCAGCGCCGCGTCGCCGTGCTGTGCGTCGGCCTGGACGACTTCAAGGGCGTCAACGAACAGTTCAGCTACCAGACCGGCGACCAGCTGCTGCTGGCCCTGTCCGACCGCCTGCGCAGCCACAGTGGCCGGCTCGGCGCCCTGGCCCGCCTGGGCGGCGACCAGTTCGCCCTGGTCCAGGCCGATATCGAACAACCCTACGAAGCCGCGGAGCTGGCGCAGAGCGTGCTGGACAATCTGGAGGCGCCGTTCAACTTCGACGAGCAGGAGGTGCGCCTGCGCGCCACCATCGGCATCACCCTGTTCCCGGAGGACGGCGACAACACCGAGAAGCTGCTGCAGAAAGCCGAGCAGACCATGACCCTGGCCAAGAGCCGCTCGCGCAACCGCTACCAGTTCTACATCGCCAGCGTCGACAGCGAGATGCGCCGGCGCCGGGAGCTGGAGAAGGACCTGCGCGAGGCCCTGCCCCTGCAGCAGTTCAGCCTGGTGTTTCAGCCGCAGGTGGACTATCGCGACCACCGGGTGGTCGGCGTCGAGGCGCTGTTGCGCTGGCAGCACCCGCAACACGGCCTGATCCCGCCGGACCTGTTCATCCCCCTGGCGGAGCAGAACGGCACCATCATCGCGATCGGCGAGTGGGTGCTCGACCAGGCCTGCCGCCAGCTGCGCGAGTGGCACGACCAGGGCTTCAACGAGCTGCGCATGGCCGTCAACCTGTCCACCGTGCAGCTGCACCATGCCGAGCTGCCGCGGGTGGTCAACAACCTGATGCAGGTCTACCGCCTGCCCTCGCGCAGCCTCGAGCTGGAGGTCACCGAGACCGGCCTGATGGAGGACATCACCACCGCCGCGCAGCACCTGCTCAGCCTGCGCCGCTCCGGTGCGCTGATCGCCATCGACGACTTCGGCACCGGCTATTCGTCGCTGAGCTACCTCAAGAGCCTGCCGCTGGACAAGATGAAGATCGACAAGAGCTTCGTCCAGGACCTGATGGACGACGAGGACGACGCCACCATAGTGCGCGCCATCATCCAGCTCGGCACCAGCCTGGGCATGCAGGTGATCGCCGAAGGGGTGGAGACCACCGAGCAGGAGAGCTACATCATCGCCCAGGGCTGCCACGAGGGTCAGGGCTACCTGTACAGCAAGCCCCTGGCCGCCCGTGAGCTGACCCTGTTCCTCAAGCAGTCCCGCCGCCTGGCCGCCGCGACCGACCCCGCCACGCTCTGACCCTCCCCCGCGAACGCGCCCGCCGGGCGCCGCAGCCGGCTAGCTCGGCCAGCTTTCGCCCAGCAGCCAGGCCATCGCCAAGGCGCCTGCCAGGCACAGCAGGGCACCGCCCGCCGCCTGCCAGTAGAACTGCCGCGCCAGCTCGTCTTCCCCGGCGCTGGCGAGGATGAAGGGCTGCGCCTCCCCGGGTTTGCCCATGTGGTGCCGGGCCGGCCGCTGGCTGTGCTGGCGGTGGCGATCCTCGGCCTCCAGCTGTGCGGCCAGGCGCACGCGGCTCCACTCCTGGTCGTCCAGCTGACCGTTGCGGTCGCTGTCGAAGCGCTGCAACAGGCCGGCGAAGTCGCCCTTCCATTCGCGGATCACCGCCCCCTGCGCCACACTCGGGTCGAAGCCCTGACGGCCACCGCCGCTGCTGCGGAACTCGCCGATGGCGTACAGCGGCTGGCCGCTGTGCAGGCGCTCCTCGGTATAGCGGTAGCTCTTGCCACCGTCCAGCAAGGCCATCCAGCCGCTCCTGGCCACGCCCCGCGGATGACGCAGGTTGCCGCGCCAGACCTCACGGGTCGCAGGCCGCACCTCGGCGCCACGCGGGTCGATCAGGCAATGGCCGGTGCCATCGCCGAGCAACAGCCAGCCCTCGCTGCGACCGCTCTCGACCACCCGCCAGCTGCGGTTCTTGCCGTTGGAGCGATACTCCTCGATCTTGAAGCGCCACCACAGGCAGGGCTTGCCGGTCAGGGGCGCGACTATCGCGGTATCGGCCTGCTCCTCCAGCACGCCGTAGAACTCGACGTAGCCCTGGGCCGCCGAACGGATCTTCGAGGTCGGCGTGTCCAGCAGATGGCGCGCCTGGCTCAGCCGGCGCAACCCCCACCAGCCACCGCCGACGCTCGCGACCAGGCTCAGGGCCAGGCCGATCAGCAGTTCTTCGATCGCCACGGTTCAGCCGAACAGGGTCTTGAGATCGACATCGGCCTTCTCCGCGTCGCTGAACTGCAGCAGCTCGGCGCTCTTGAAGGCGAAGAAACGGGCGAGCAGCACGTCCGGGAACTGCTCGATGCGCACGTTGTTCAGGTTGACCGCCTCGTTGTACAGCTCGCGGCGATCGGCGATGCCGTTCTCCAGGCCGCTGATGCGCTGCTGCAGATGCTGGAAGCTGTCGTTGGCCTTGAGTTCCGGGTAGTTCTCGGCCAGGGCGAACAGCTGGCCCAGGCCGGCGCGCAGGCCACTCTCGGCCTTGCCCAGGGCGCCCACGTCATGCTGTTCGCGGGCACTGGCCACGGCGCTGCGGGCGGCGATCACCCGTTCCAGGGTGGTGCGCTCGTGCTGCATGTACTGCTTGCAGGTCTCCACCAGCTTGGGCAGCTCCTCATGGCGCTGCTTGAGCAGCACGTCGATATTGGCCCAGGCCTTGCCGACGCCGTGCTTGAGACGCACCAGGCCGTTGTAGAGGATCACCGCGTAGGCGGCGATCAGGATCAGGATGACGAGAGTAGCGACGCTGCTGAGGCTCATGGGGGTGTTCTCCATAACGACGGGCCATAACCACTTCGCAAAGGGTGCGAGCCGGCATTCTAACGGCATCGCCGGCGACACGCGCAGAGGCAGCGCACGGCTTTCGTGGCGGCGGAGAGCAATTAACCTTTGCTCTTAATGCAAATCTTTCGCATTATGTTGACGTTTTTCGAGCGCAAGCGCGCGTGCCTCTCACCTCAGAAACGCAAAGGATGTCGTCATGATTCGTATGCCCCTGGCTTCCGCCAGCCTGCTGGCCATCGCCATTTCCCTCGCCGGTTGCGGCGAAGACCAGGCCCCCGCCGTGCAGGCTGCCACCTCCGCCGCCAACGCCGCGGTAGCCACGGCCAAGCCGATCGACGAAGCCGCCGCCAAGGCCGTGGTTGCCCACTACGCCGACCTGGCCCTGGCCGTGTTCAGCGACGCGGCCAGCACCGGCAAGGCCCTGCAGGGCGCCATCGACGCCCTGCTGGCCAACCCCAGCGAAGCTACCCTGAACGCCGCCAAGCAAGCCTGGCTGGCCGCCCGCGTGCCCTACATGCAGAGCGAGGTGTTCCGCTTCGGCAATGCCGTGGTCGACGACTGGGAAGGCCAGCTCAACGCCTGGCCGCTGGACGAAGGCCTGATCGACTACGTCGCCAGCGACTATCAGCATGCCCTGGGCAACCCCGGCGCGGCCGCCAACATCATCGCCAACAGCCAGATCCAGCTCGGCGAGGACCGGCTCGACGTCAGCCAGATCACCCCGCAACTGCTCGCCAGCCTGAACGAGCTGGGCGGTTCGGAAGCCAACGTCGCCACCGGCTACCACGCCATCGAGTTCCTCCTCTGGGGCCAGGACCTGAATGGCAGCAACCCCGGTGCCGGCGAGCGCCCGGCCAGCGACTTCGTGGTCGGCGCAGGCGCCACCGGCGGTCACAACGAGCGGCGTCGCGCCTTCCTCAAGGCCGCCGCCGACCTGCTGGTCGCCGACCTGGACGAGATGGTCGGCCAGTGGCAGGCCGGCGTCGCCGACAACTACCGCGCCAGCCTGGAGGCCGAGTCGGCCGAGAACGGCCTGCGCAAGATGCTGTTCGGCATGGGCAGCCTGTCCCTCGGCGAGCTGGCCGGCGAGCGCATGAAGGTCGCCCTGGAGGCCAACTCCACCGAGGACGAGCACGACTGCTTCAGCGACAACACCCACAACTCGCACTTCTACAACGCCAAGGGCATCCGCAACGTCTACCTCGGCGAGTACAAGAAGGTCGACGGCAGCACCCTGATCGGCCCGAGCCTGTCCGCGCTGGTGGCCAAGGTCGACGCCCAGGCCGACAGCGCCCTGCAGAGCGACCTGCAGAGCACCGAGGCCAAGCTGCAGGCCCTGGTCGACAGCGCCGAGCAGAACGACCAGCACTTCGACCAGCTGATCGCCGCCGACAACGGCGCCGGCCAGCAGATCGTCCGCGACGCCATCGCCGCCCTGGTGGCGCAGACCGGCGCCATCGAGCAGGCCGCCGGCAAGCTGGGCATCGCCGACCTCAACCCGGACACCGCCGACCACCAGTTCTAGGTCGACGCGGCGTGGCCAGGCCGATGCGCTCCCCCGGGTGCATCGGCCTTTTTGCACCTGCCTGCTCGCCGGATGACCCGCGCCGCCCCTGCGCCCACCCTGAGGGTGCGACCATTCGCCCGGGCAACAAACGCAAATAACTCTTATTTAACCTTTGCCGGACTGTTAAGATTGCCCGCCCGATTCAGCTGCCGCGGAGCCGTTCGATGCGCGCCCCCTCAACTCGCCTGACTGCCCTGTCAGGCATCCTGCTGGCCGGCGCACTGAGCGCCTGCGACCCGTCGCCGCGCTTCACCCAGGCCGAACCCGGCGAGGCGCTCTCCAGCGGCAGCGCCACGGTGTTCAAGCGCGACCACAACGCCTTCAGCCTGCCCGCGGCCAACCTCTCGCCCTCGCGGCGCCTGGACTTCAGCGTCGGCAACAGCTTCTTCCGCAACCCCTGGGTGATCGCCCCGGCCACCACCACCGCGCGCGATGGCCTGGGTCCGCTGTTCAACACCAACGCCTGCCAGAACTGCCACATCAAGGACGGCCGCGGCCATCCGCCTGGCGCCGATGCGCTCAGCGCCGCCTCGCTGCTGGTGCGCCTGTCGCTGCCGGCCACTGCCGAGCAGGCGAAGATCATCGAGCGCCTCGGCGTGGTGCCGGAGCCGACCTACGGCAGCCAGCTGCAGGACATGGCCAACCCCGGCGTCGCCGCCGAGGGCAAGGTGCGCTTCAGCTACAACCCGCAGAGGGTGAGGTTCGCCGACGGTCACGAGGTCGAGCTGCGCCGCCCACGCCTGGAGATCAGCCAGCTCGGCTACGGTCCGCTGCACCCGGACACCCAGTTCTCCCCACGCATCGCCCCGCCGATGATCGGCCTCGGCCTGCTCGAAGCCATTCCCGAGGCCGCGCTGCTGGCCAACGCCGATCCCGACGACGCCGACGGCGACGGCATTTCCGGCCGGCCCAACCGGGTCTGGGACGACGCCCTGCAGCGCACCGTGCTCGGGCGCTTCGGCTGGAAGGCCGGCCAACCCAACCTCAATCAGCAGAACGCCCACGCCTTCGCCGGCGACATGGGCCTGACCAGCACCCTGGTGCCCGCCGACGACTGCAGCGAGCCTCAGCGCGACTGCCGCGCCGCGGCCAATGGCGGGACGCCGGAGGTCAGCGACAGCATCCTCGCCAGCGTGCTGTTCTACAGCCGCAACCTGGGCGTGCCGGCGCGCCGCGGGGTCGAGGCCCCCCAGGTACTGGCCGGCAAGGGGCTGTTCTTCCAGGCCGGTTGCCAGAGCTGCCACACCCCCAAGTTCACCACCGCGGCGGACGCCGCCGAGCCGGAACTGGCCAACCAGACCATCCGCCCCTACAGCGACCTGCTGCTGCACGACATGGGCGCGGACCTGGCCGACGAGCGCAGCGAGTTCCTCGCCTCGGGGCGCGAGTGGCGCACACCACCGCTGTGGGGCATCGGCCTCACCGAGGCGGTCAACGGCCATACCCAGTTCCTCCACGACGGCCGCGCCCGCAACTTGCTGGAGGCCATCCTCTGGCACGGTGGCGAGGCCGAGGCGGCCCGCCAGCAGGTCCTCACCTTCGACGCCGAGCAGCGCGCCGCGCTGCTGGCCTTCCTGAACTCGCTGTAAGGAGCCCTCCATGATCCGCTCGCCTTTCACCCTCGCGCTGCTGAGCCTGGCCCTCGCCGCCTGCTCGCCCGGCGACCCGCAGCAGCAGGTCAGCGTCGCCCTGGCCGACGGCGTGCTGCTGCCGGCCTATGGCACCTGGGCCGAGACCGATCACCAGCTGGCCGCCAGCGCCGAGGCCTTGTGCCGCGGCGAGCAGGGCCTCGGCGACGCCCGCCAGGCCTTCCTCAGCGCCCAGAGCGCCTGGGCCGGGCTGCAGCCCATGCTGCTCGGTCCCCTGGCCGAGGGCAACCGCGCCTGGCAGGTGCAGTTCTGGCCGGACAAGAAGAACCTGGTGGCGCGCCAGGTGAGCGCTCTGCTCGAGCGCAAGCCGCAGCTGAGCGCCGCCGACCTGGACAAGTCCAGCGTGGTGGTCCAGGGCCTGACCGCCTACGAGTACCTGCTGTTCGACGCGTCCATCGACCTCCAGGACCCTCAGCAGCGCGCCCGCTACTGCCCGCTGCTCACCGCCATCGGCCAGCACCAGCAGCAGCTGGCCACGGCCATGCTGGCGCAGTGGCAGGCCGCCGACGGCATGGCCGCGCAGCTGCGCGACTTTCCCAACGAGCGCTATGCCGATGCCGGCGAGGCCGTGGCCGAACTGCTGCGCACCCAGGTCAGCGCCCTCGACGGCCTGAAGAAGAAGCTCGGCACCCCGCTCGGCCGGCAGAGCAAGGGGCAACCGCAGCCCTACCAGGCCGAGGCCTGGCGCAGCAACGCCAGTCTGGCCAGCCTGGCGGCCGCCCTGGCCGGTGCCGAGCGGCTCTGGCGCGGCGTCGAGGGCCGTGGCCTGCACAGCCTGCTCGGCGACGAGCACGGCAGGCTGAGCCAGCGTATCGACGACGCCTACGCCGACACCCGCCAGCGCCTCGCCGCCCTGCAGCGCCCGCTCGCCGAGCTGCTCGCCGAGGATGCCGGCCGCGCCGAGCTGAACGCCCTGTACGACAGCCTGGGCAGCCTGCACCGCCTGCACGAGGCCGAGCTGGCCAAGGCCCTGGGCATCCAGCTGGGCTTCAACGCCCACGACGGCGACTGAGGGCCCGCGCCATGCACCGCAGAGCCTTCCTCGGCCTCGGCGCGGCCGCCCTCGCCGCCGGCGCCCTCGGCGGCTGGCAGCTGATCGGCAACGGCCATGCGCCCCTGCTGCTGTCCGCCCGCGACGACTCCCACGGCCGCCACTTCGCCGTCGGCTATCGCCTGGACGGCAGCCGAGCCTTCGCCACCGAGGTCGGCGAGCGCTGCCACGACGTGGTGGCGCATCCGCACCTGCCCCTGGCCCTGTTCGTCGGCCGCCGCCCCGCCACCCACAGCTACCTGATCGACACCCGCGACGGCCGCCTGCTGCAGGCCCTGGCCGCAGCGGAGCGGCGGCACTTCTACGGCCACGCGGTGTTCCACAGGGACGGCGAATGGCTGTACGCCACGGAGAACGACACCGCCGCCCCCGGGCGCGGGGTGATCGGCGTCTACCGCCTGCAGGACGGACGCCTGCAGCGCCGCGGCGAGCTGTCCAGCCAGGGCGTCGGACCGCACCAGCTGCTGTGGCTGCCCGATGGCGAAACCCTGGTGGTGGCCAACGGCGGTATCCGCACCGAGGCCGACAGCCGGGTGGCCATGAACCTCGACGCCATGGAGTCCAGCCTGGTGCTGCTGGCCCGCGACGGCAGCCTGCTGAGCAAGGAGCAGCTGCCGCAGCGGCAGAACAGCGTGCGCCATCTGGCGGTGGCCGGCGACGGCACCATCGTCAGCGGCCAGCAGTACATGGGCGATGCCGCCGATAACGCGGCGCTGCTGGCGATCAAGCGGCCCGGCCAGGCCTTCCAGGCCTTCCCCCTGGGCGAGCCGCAGCGCCTGGCCATGCAGCAGTACACCGCCAGCCTGGCGATCCACGACGAGCTGCGCCTGCTGGCGCTGACCGCCCCCCGGGGCAATCGCTTCTTCATCTGGGACCTGGACAGCGCCGAGCTGCGCCTGGACGCCCCCCTGCCCGACTGCGCCGGGGTCGGTGCGGTGAGCGACGGTTTCGTGGTCAGCTCCGGCGTCGCCCGCTGCCGCCTGTTCGACTGCCGGGCGCCGCGCATCGTCGGCCGTCCGCTGCAGCTGCCGGCCGGCCTGTGGGACAACCACCTGCGCCTGGCTTGAGTGCCGCCTTATAAGCGCCGAAAAGAACGCGACAGAACCCTTCAAGCATGGCCGCGACCTGCCGATACCACGATGCAGGTCGCGCACCTCGCCTCACGTCACATGGATGTCATATTTCCCCGCTAGCTGTGTAAACCCAGTACGTTATTCAGTGAAAGCGGAACGCGACTGATTGGTGGCTGGTAGCCGAGGCTGGCGTGTGGCCGGTGCCAATTGTAGTGATGTAGCCAGGGCGTCAGGTGCTGTGCTCGCTGTGCCGAACTTTCATAGCTATGGGCATAGGCCCACTCGCGCAGACTGGTCTGGATGAAGCGCTCGGCCTTGCCGTTGGTGCGTGGCGTGTAAGGTTTGGTGCGCAGATGGCGCAGCCCCAATCGTCTGAGCAAACGCCGAAACGTGCGAGAGCGATAGCAGCTGCCGTTGTCGGTCATGATGCGGGTGAAACGAATGCCCAGGCTGCGGTAGTAGCGCAGCGCCTGGAGCAAGGCTTGGCAAGCACTGCGACCACGCTCGTCAGGATGCAGGCTGCTGAAGGCGATGCGGCTGGCATCGTCGATGGCCACGTGGACGAATTCCCAGCCCGCGCCGTCGGAGTTCTGCTGGCGGTCGCCGGTGACCCGATGGCCAGGTCGCCAGAAACGGCCCAGCTTTTTGATATCCAGATGCAGCAGATCTCCGGGTGTCGGGTACTCGTAGCGCACCACCGGTGGCGCCGGCTCCAGCTCAGCCAGTCGATGAAAGCCGGCCCGCCGCAGGCGGCGCGCAACAGTGCTGACGGCCAAGCCTAGCTCTCTGGCGATCTGCCGATAGGTCTTGCGGCATCGCCGATGTTCGATCAGACGCTCGACCACGGTATCGGGTGTCGCATGCGGGCAGTGTTGCGGACGTGATGAACGATCCATCAACCCGGCCTCGCCTTCCTCGCGAAAGCGCCGCAACCATTTGTAGGCGGTTCGCACGCTCACACCGGCCGCCTGGGCGGCTTCTTCGACCCGCAAGCCGTGCTGGATGCGCCGAACCAAAAGGGCTCGACCGCGAGGGGTAAGACGGGCATGTTTATGCAGGTTCATCCGGGGCTCCTGGAAGGCTAGGTTGGTCGCACTTCCAGAATTCCGGGAATGCCCCGGATGAACAACCTACTGAGAGATCACAGCTAGCCTGGCCGCCGCGGCGACCGACTTCCATCCGTTGATACGAGACCTCGACCATGTCCTTGCAACGCTCATTGCGCGCCCAGATCCTCACCCTGCTCGGCGGCAGCCTGCTGTTGATCCTGCTGATCGCCCTGGCCTGCTTCGCCTTCCTCTCCAGCGGCGTGCAGTCCTACCGCGAGCTGGTCGGCGGCACCCTGCACGCCTCGCGCCTGGTGGACAGCGCCAACCTCGAGTTCAAGGTGCAGGTGCAGGAGTGGAAGAACGTGCTGCTGCGCGGCAAGCGGCCCGCCGACCTGGACAAGTACTGGAGCCAGTTCCAGGCCCAGGAGGGCAAGGTGCAGGAGATCCTCGGCGAACTGCTGCGGGTCGCCGATGAACAACGCGACCTCGAGCTGAAGAACCAGGTCGAACGCCTGCGCAGCGAACACCGCAGCATGGGCGGCGCCTATCGCCAGGGCCATGCCGCCTTCGTCGCCGCCGGCGCCGACGCGGCGGTCGGCGATGCCGCGGTCAAGGGCATCGACCGCGGTGCCAGCGAGCAGATGAGCGCCCTGGTCGGGCGGCTCAACGCCCGCGGCCAGACCCAGTCCGCCGCCATCAGCGACGCCGCCGAGCGCACCGCGCAGCTCGGCCCGGCGGTGCTGCTGCTCTCCAGCCTGCTGATCGGCCTGTTCAGCCTGTGGCTGGTCAACCGCAACCTGGTCGCGCCGATTCGCGGGCTGGTCGAGCACATCGCCCAGCTCAGCCGCGGCGACCTCGGCCAGCGCGTCGATGCCAGCCGCCAGGACGAACTGGGCCACCTGGCCGAGGCGGCCAACACCCTGCGCGACTTCCTCGCCGAGACCTTTGCCCAGCTGCAGCGCAGCAGCGCCAGCCTGGACGGCGCCAGCGGCGAGCTCAACGCCATTGCCACCTTGATGGCCGAGGGCTCGCGGGAGCAGTTCTCGCGCACCGACCAGGCCGCCACGGCGATGCACGAGATGTCCGCCACCGCCCAGGAGGTGGCCCGTCATGCCGCCGAAGCGGCCCGTGCCGCGGACGATGCCGACCACTCCGCGCAGCAGGGCGAGCAGGTGATGCGTGCCACCATCGAGACCATCACCGGCATGCGCGGCGAGATCGCCAACACCGCCGAGGTGATCCGCCGCCTGGAAGCCGACAGCGGGCGCATCGGCAAGGTCCTAGAGGTGATTCGCGGCATCGCCGAGCAGACCAACCTGCTGGCCCTCAACGCCGCCATCGAGGCCGCCCGCGCCGGCGAGCAGGGCCGCGGCTTCGCCGTGGTCGCCGACGAGGTGCGCACCCTGGCCCAGCGCACCGCCGAGTCCACCGCGGAGATCCACCAGATCATCGACACGGTGCAGAACGGCGCGCTGAACGCGGTACGCGCCATCGAGAACGGCCAGAACCGCAGCGAGGCCGGCGTCACCCAGGTCACCGAGGCCGGCGCCATGCTGCAGCGCATCACCGGCGCGGTGGAGGCGATCCGCGACATGAACCGGCAGATCGCCACCGCCGCCGAGGAGCAGACCTCGGTGGCCGAGGACATCTCGCGCAACCTCACCGAGATCACCGCGATCGCCACCACCAACCAGGACAACGTCCAGCGCACCGAAGCCGCCAGCCGCAACCTGCACGGCCTGTCCGGCCAGCTCGGCGAGGTCACCCAGCGCCTCAAGTCCTGATTGCCGGCGCCGCTGCGGTCCGCGGCGGCGCCCCCACCGCCGGTGCCCAGCGTGCGGCAAAAAGCCCCTATCGACCGGCAATTGCGTCGCTAGCTCGAACACTCCGTTGCCAGAAGCGGCGCTCGCAATCTTTTGCAAATGCGCCCCTTTGACTTGCCCGTGCCTCGGGTCTATGGTCGCTCTCTTGCCTATTCCCAGGCCCAATTTACCTGCCAAGGAACCGGAATATGTTGCTCCGCCGCATGCTCATCATGCTGGGCGTGGTCGCCCTCGTGGTGCTCGCCCTCGCCGCCTACAAAGGCCTCACCATCTACCAGCAGGTCCAGCAGTTCTCGGCGCCGCAGCCGGCCATCAGCGTGTCGGCCGCCGCCGCCGCCGAGCGCCCCTGGCAGAACCGCCTGCCGGCCATCGGCACGCTCAAGGCCTTCCAGGGCGTCGAGCTGACCGCCGAGATCGGCGGCATCGTCCGCGAGCTACTGTTCAGCTCCGGCGAACGGGTCGAGCGCGGCCAGGCCCTGGTGCAGATGGACGACCAGGTCGAACGCGCCAACCTGGCCACCGCCGAGGCCGAGCTGGGCCTGGCGCGGGTCGAGTTCGAGCGCGGGCGCAGCCTGGTCAGCCGCTCGAACATCTCCAAGAGCGAGTTCGACCGCCTCTCGGCCGAGCTGAAGAAGGCCAGCGCCACGGTCGCCCAGCTGCAGGCGCAACTGGCGAAGAAGCGCATCCTCGCGCCCTTCTCCGGCTCCATCGGCATCCGCCAGATGGATGTCGGCGACTACCTGTCGCCCGGCACCCAGATCGCCACCCTGCAGGACCTGTCGCGGCTCTACGTCGACTTCTTCCTGCCGGAACAGGCCGTGCCCAGCCTGGCCCTCGGCGAGCGCGTGCGCCTGAGCGTCGCCGCCTACCCGGGCGAGGTGTTCGCCGGCGAGATCGCGGCGATCAACCCCAAGGTCGAGGACACCACGCGCAACGTGCAGGTGCGCGCCGCCCTGGACAATCCGGAAGGCAAGCTGCTGCCGGGCATGTTCGCCAACCTCGAGGTCCTGCTGCCCGGCGAGGCGCTGCAGGTGGTGGTGCCGGAAACCGCCATCACCTACACCCTGTACGGCAATTCGGTGTACGTGGTCGCCGAGCAGAAGGACGAGGACGGCCAGGTACTGCGGGACGACCAGGGCCAGGCCAAGCTGCAGGTGGAGCGCCGCTTCGTCGAGACCGGCGAACGCCGTGACGGCCAGGTGGTGATCCTCGAGGGCCTGCAAAGCGGCGAGCGGGTGGTCACCGCCGGCCAGCTCAAGCTGGACAACGGCGCCCATGTCGCCATCGCCGACGAACCGGCCGCCGCCTCCCGCCAGGCCAAGGCCGCGCAATAGCCGCCAGCGGCGTAAAGGAACCTACCCATGGCATTTACCGATCCCTTCATTCGTCGCCCGGTACTGGCGACCGTGGTCAGCCTGCTGATCGTCCTGCTCGGCCTGCAGGCCTTCGACAAGCTGACCATCCGCCAGTACCCACACATGGAGAACGCCCTGATCACGGTGACCACCGCCTACCCCGGGGCCAACGCCGAGACCATCCAGGGCTACATCACCCAGCCGCTGCAGCAGAGCCTGGCCAGCGCCGACGGCATCGACTACATGACCTCGGTGAGCCGGCAGAACCTGTCGGTCGTCTCGATCTACGCGCGCATCGGCGCCGACAGCGACCGCCTGTTCACCGAGCTGCTGGCCAAGGCCAACGAGGTGAAGAACCAGCTGCCCCAGGACGCCGAGGACCCGGTGCTGTCGAAGGAGGCGGCCGACTCCACGGCGCTGATGTACATCAGCTTCTTCAGCGACGAGCTGTCCAACCCGCAGATCACCGACTACCTGTCGCGGGTGATCCAGCCCAAGCTGGCCACCCTGCCGGGCATGGCCGAGGCGGAGATTCTCGGCAACCAGGTGTTCGCCATGCGCCTGTGGCTCGACCCGGTGAAGATGGCCGCCTACGGCATCACCGCCAGCGACGTCAACGACGCGGTGCGCCAGTACAACTTCCTCGCCGCCGCCGGCGAGGTGAAGGGCGAGTACGTGGTCACCAGCCTCAACGCCGAGACCGACCTGAAGACCCCCGAGGCCTTCGCCGCCATCCCGCTGAAGACCGTCGGCGACAGCCGGGTGCTGCTGCGCGACGTGGCGCGGGTGGAGATGGGCGCGGAGAACTACGACTCGCTCAGCTCCTTCGACGGCATCCCCTCGGTCTATATCGCCATCAAGGGCACGCCCAGCGCCAACCCGCTGGACGTGATCAAGGAGGTGCGCGGCATCCTGCCGGAACTGGAGGCGCAGCTGCCGCCGAACCTCAAGGTATCGATCGCCTACGACGCCACCCTGTTCATCCAGGCCTCGATCGACGAGGTGCTGAAGACCCTGGGCGAGGCGGTGCTGATCGTCATCGTGGTGGTCTTCCTGTTCCTCGGCGCGTTCCGCTCGGTGCTGATCCCGGTGATCACCATCCCCCTGTCGATGATCGGCGTGCTGTTCTTCATGCAGCTGATGGGCTATTCGATCAACCTGCTGACCCTGCTGGCCATGGTCCTGGCCATCGGCCTGGTGGTGGACGATGCCATCGTCGTGGTGGAGAACATCCACCGCCATATAGAGGAAGGCAAGTCGCCCTTCGACGCGGCCCTGGAAGGGGCGCGGGAGATCGCCGTGCCGGTGGTGTCGATGACCGTCACCCTGGCCGCGGTCTATGCGCCGATCGGCTTCCTCGAGGGCCTGACCGGGGCGCTGTTCAAGGAGTTCGCCCTGACCCTGGCCGGTGCGGTGATCATCTCCGGCATCGTCGCCCTGACCCTGTCGCCGATGATGTGCGCCAAGCTGCTGCGCCACGAGGAAAACCCCAGCGGCCTGGCGCACCGCCTGGATGTGCTGTTCGAGCGCCTCAAGCAGCGCTACCAGCGCGCCCTGCACGGTACCCTGGACACCCGCCCGGTGGTGATCGTGTTCGCCGTGATCGTCCTGTGCCTGATCCCGGTGATGCTCAATCCCATGTTCATGAAGAGCGAGCTGGCGCCGGAGGAAGACCAGGGCATCGTGTTCATCATGGCCAACGCGCCGCAGCCGACCAACCTGGAGTACATGAACCGCTACACCGACCAGTTCGTCGAGATCTTCAAGGAGTTCCCCGAGTACTACTCCTCCTTCCAGATCAACGGCTTCAACGGCGTGCAGTCGGGCATCGGCGGCTTCCTGCTGACCCCGTGGGACGAGCGCCAGCGCACGCAGATGGAGATCCTCCCCGAGGTACAGGGGCGCCTCAGCCAGATCCCCGGCCTGCAGATCTTCGGCTTCAACCTGCCCTCCCTGCCCGGCACCGGCGAGGGCCTGCCGTTCCAGTTCGTGATCAACACACCGAATGACTACGAGTCGCTGCTGCAGGTGGCCGAGCGGGTCAAGGCGCGCGCCCTGGAATCCGGCAAGTTCGCCTTCCTCGACATCGACCTGGCCTTCGACAAGCCGGAGGTGGTGGTGCAGATCGACCGGCAGAAGGCCGCGCAGATGGGCGTGTCCATGCAGGACCTCGGCCTGACCCTGGCCAGCCTGCTCGGCGAGGGCGAGATCAACCGCTTCACCATCGACGGGCGCAGCTACAAGGTCATCGCCCAGGTGGAGCGCGCCTACCGCGACAACCCGGGCTGGCTCGGCAGCTACTACGTCAAGAGCGAGAGCGGCGCGCTGCTGCCGCTGGCGACCCTGGTGACGGTCAGCGACCGCGCCCGGCCGACCCAGCTCAACCAGTTCCAGCAGCTCAACTCGGCGATCATCCAGGGCGTGCCGCTGGTCAGCATGGGCGAGGCGATCGACAGCGTGCGGCAGATCATGGCCGAGGAGGCGCCGGCCGGCTTCGCCGCCGACTACGCCGGCGCGGCGCGCCAGTACGTCCAGGAAGGCAGCGCGCTGTACGTCACCTTCGGCCTGGCCCTGGCGCTGATCTTCCTGGTGCTGGCCGCGCAGTTCGAGAGCTTCCGCGACCCGCTGGTGATCCTGGTGACCGTGCCGCTGTCGATCTGCGGCGCCCTGGTACCGCTGTTCCTCGGCTTCTCCAGCATGAACATCTACACCCAGGTGGGCCTGGTGACCCTGATCGGCCTGATCACCAAGCACGGCATCCTGATCGTCGAGTTCGCCAACCAGCTGCGCCGCGACCAGGGCCTGTCGCGCCGTGCCGCGGTGGAGGAAGCCGCGGCGATCCGCCTGCGCCCGGTGCTGATGACCACCGCGGCGATGGTCTTCGGCATGGTGCCGCTGATCCTCGCCAGCGGCGCCGGCGCGGTGAGCCGCTTCGACATCGGCCTGGTGATCGCCACCGGCATGTCGGTGGGCACCCTGTTCACCCTGTTCGTGCTGCCCTGCGTGTACAGCCTGCTGGCCCGTCCCGACCCGGCGCCGAGCGCCCAGCCCGCCGTCGCGGGCTGAGCCTGGCCACGAAAAAGCCCCGCAATGCGGGGCTTTTTCGTGGGCGCGGCGGCAACGCCGGAGGCGACCTCAACCCCGGGCCCCCATGCCCTGGCTCAGACCGAAGAGCAACAGCAGCAGGTCCCGGTCCGGCCTGATCTCGACCGCGGCGCGCGGCTGCGGCGGTAGCGGGCAGTAGCCCAGGCCGTTGCGGGTCAGCACCTCGGGGCCCGGCTCCTGCCAGGCCGCCGCCGCCAGGGAGGCCACGGCGAGCGCAGCGGCGAGAAACAGACTTCGAGCAATTTCTAGCTTCATCACTGCAACCTCTTGAAAGCGCTGCCAAACGCTGTTCGCTAACCCTAGACCAGCGCCCAGCAGACCGTCGCCTTGCGCGACAGACGGTCGGTACTCGTCCGGGCGCGACCCGCTCTCCATGGGCAGCGCACGGCGCGGGCCGCACGCCGCCTCCTTGCGCGGCCAGGGGCTTTCCTTCGGACATAAAAAAACCCCGCGACCAGCGCGGGGTTTTCCTTACAGCTCAGGGTGCCGGGTGGCTTACATCATGCCGCCCATGCCGCCCATGCCGCCCATGTCCGGCATGGCCGGAGCGGCCTTGTCGTCGACCACTTCGGCGATCATCGCCTCGGTGGTGATCATCAGGCTGCCGATGGAGGCGGCGGCCTGCAGGGCCGAACGGGTGACCTTGGCCGGATCGAGAATACCCATCTCGATCATGTCGCCGTACACGCCGGTGGCGGCGTTGTAGCCGTAGTTGCCTTCGCCCTGCTTGACCTTGTCGACCACCACGCTCGGCTCGTCGCCGGCGTTGGCGACGATCTGACGCAGCGGCGCTTCGACGGCGCGACGCAGCAGTGCAATACCGACGTTCTGGTCGTCGTTCTCGCCCTTCAGCTCGCTGATGGCCTGCAGTGCGCGCACCAGGGCCACGCCACCGCCAGGTACCACGCCTTCTTCCACTGCAGCGCGGGTCGCGTGCAGGGCGTCTTCGACGCGGGCCTTCTTCTCTTTCATTTCGACTTCGGTGCCGGCGCCGACCTTGATCACGGCAACACCGCCGGCCAGCTTGGCCAGACGCTCTTGCAGCTTCTCCTTGTCGTAGTCGGAAGTGGTGTCTTCGACCTGCTTGCGGATCTGCGCCACGCGCGCTTCGATGTCGACCTGCTGGCCGGCGCCGTCGATGATGGTGGTGTTTTCCTTGCTCAGGACCACGCGCTTGGCGTTGCCCAGGTGCTCCAGGGTAGCGCCTTCCAGGCTCAGACCGACTTCTTCGGAGATGACGGTACCGCCGGTGAGGATGGCGATGTCCTGCAGCATGGCCTTGCGACGGTCGCCGAAGCCCGGCGCCTTGACGGCGGCGACCTTGACGATACCGCGCATGTTGTTCACCACCAGGGTCGCCAGGGCTTCGCCCTCGACGTCTTCGGCGACGATCAGCAGCGGACGACCGGCCTTGGCCACGGCTTCCAGCACCGGCAGCATTTCGCGGATGTTGGAGATCTTCTTGTCGACCAGCAGGATCAGCGGGGTTTCCAGTTCGGCAACCATGGTGTCCGGCTTGTTGATGAAGTACGGCGACAGGTAGCCGCGGTCGAACTGCATGCCTTCTACGACCGACAGTTCGTTCTCCAGGCCCGAGCCTTCCTCAACGGTGATCACGCCTTCCTTGCCGACCTTCTCCATGGCCTGGGCGATGATGTCGCCGATGGAGCTGTCGGAGTTGGCGGAGATGGTGCCGACCTGGGCGATGGCCTTGGTGTCGGCGCACGGCTTGGACAGCTCCTTGAGCTCCTTGACGATGGCGATGGTGGCCTTGTCGATACCGCGCTTGAGGTCCATCGGGTTCATGCCGGCAGCGACGGCCTTCAGGCCTTCGTTGACGATGGCCTGAGCCAGAACGGTGGCGGTGGTGGTGCCGTCACCGGCCTCGTCGTTGGCCTTGGAGGCGACGTCCTTGACCAGCTGGGCGCCCATGTTCTCGAAGCGATCCTTCAGCTCGATTTCCTTGGCCACGGACACGCCGTCCTTGGTGATGGTCGGAGCACCGAAGCTCTTCTCCAGCACCACGTTGCGGCCTTTCGGGCCGAGGGTGGCCTTGACCGCGTCGGCCAGGACGTTGACGCCGGAGAGCATCTTCTTGCGGGCGGTGTCGCCGAATTTGACTTCTTTAGCTGCCATGGTGATTGATCCTCAATTCTTGACGGTTAGACGGAGATGCGCGGGACTCAGGCTTCGATGACGGCGAGGATTTCGCTCTCGCCCATCACCAGCAGGTCTTCGCCGCCGACCTTGACGGTGTTGCTGCCGGAATACGGGCCGAACACCACCTTGTCGCCGACCTTGACGGCCAGCGGACGGACTTCGCCGTTGTCCAGCACGCGACCGGTGCCGACGGCGACGATCTCGCCCTGGTTCGGCTTCTCGGCAGCGGAACCCGGCAGCACGATGCCGCCTGCGGTCTTGGTTTCTTCTTCGCTGCGACGGATCACGACGCGGTCATGCAGAGGACGAAGCTTCATTGTCGATCTCTCCCAACTAGGTTGTTTTCATCGGCCGGTGTCTTCACCGGCGGGTTAGCAAAGTCCGGCGGTGCCGGTTGCGCTGTGCCAGGCACAACGCGAAAGTCTGTTCTGTCGATTCCGACAGAAAACCTTGCGGTGACCGCTACATAAGGGCGTACCAGGGGAATTCAAGGGCAGCGCGGAAAAAATTTGCGCCCGCCACCAAAGCGCCAGCGCGCCGCAGGCGCTAGTCGCGGCGCTCGTACTCGCCGTCCAGCACGTTCGGCCGGGTGCGCCCGGAGCGCGCCGCCAGGTCGTCGGCAAAGGCGCGCTGGCGCATGGCCTGCTCGGCGGCGCGCTGACGCAGCTTGGCGACCAGCAGGCGGCGGCTGAAGGGCAGCACGCAGAACAGGCCGAGGACGTCGCTGATAAAGCCCGGCAGCAGCAGCAGGCCGCCGCCCACGGCGATCAGCAGGCCTTCGAGCATCTCCTGTTCCGGCAGTTCGCCACGGGCCAGTCGCTCCCGGGCACGCCAGGCGGTGGCGACGCCGGCGACGCGCAGCAGCACGCTGCCGAGGATCGCCGTGGCGATCACCAACAGCAGGGTCGGCAGCACGCCGATGGCGCCGCCCACCTTGATCAGCAGGGCCAGCTCGAGGATCGGGAACAGCAGAAACAACAGCAGAAAAACGCGCATCAAGGGTTCCTTAGCGGAAGAACGGCTTCCAGTACTACTGAGATATGGGGCGTTGCCGGCAATTCAAGGCGCCGCGCCACCGTCGGTCGGCCAGGTCTCGGCGCGGGCCAGTTGCACCAGCGCCTGACGCACCGCCCCGGGGCTGTCGCAGGGCGCGGGGAAGGCCAGCCAGTGCAGGCCCTGGCCGATACGCAGATGGAAGCCCTCGCCGTCGATGCCCACCAGCTCGGCCGGGGCGTGGCGCGGCAGTCCGGCCAGTTCGACGTAATGGGCGATGGCCGCGGCGTGATCGCGATTCATGTGCTCGAGCATGCCCTGCTCCGCGTCGCCGGCGAAGGGGTTGGCCAGGGCCACCTGCTCCAGCCAGTGGATGGCGCCGAAGCCGCCGATGAAGCGCCAGCGCACCGGCTCCAGGCGCCAGAAATCGAAATCATGCACGCGATGGTAGTCCCGCGACTCGGGGAAATACCGGTAGTAGCGTGCCGCGGCCGCCTCGATGGCCGCCGCGTCACACAACTGTCGCGCTTCGGCGAGCAGAGTGAGACGGCCGACCGCCTGCACATCCTCGGCGCCACGCTCGCCGACCAACAGCGAGCACTTGGCGTCCTGCCCGAGGTTATGGGTGTGCTGGGCGATGCGACTGATCAGGATCAGTGGCCAGCCCTGGGCATCCAGGCAGTAGGGCACCACCGAGCCGAACGGGAAGCCCGGCATGGCTTGGGAGTGGGTGGAGAGCACCCCGCGGTATTCCTTGAGCAGCAATTCTCGGGCATGCTTGCCGGCTTTCACGCTCACCTTATGACTCCTCGCAAAGAATCCGTCACAAACGGACAGGCGCCCTAGAATAGCGGTTACCGCGCGCCAGCGGGGTTAAATGCGGCACCTTGAGGGGATACAGCGATGCAACTCAAAGACAAAGTCATCATCATCACCGGCGGCTGCCAGGGCCTGGGCCGGGCCATGGGCGAGTACCTAGCGGCCAGGGGCGCCAAGCTGGCGCTGGTCGACCTGAGCGCGGAAAAACTCGACGAAGCCGTGGCCGCCTGCAAGGCCGCCGGCGGCGATGCCCGCCGCTACCTGTGCAACGTCGCCGACGAGGAGCAGGTGAGCCACATGGTCGCCCAGGTCGCCGCCGACTTCGGTGCGATCAACGGCCTGGTGAACAACGCCGGCATCCTCCGTGACGGCCTGACCCTCAAGGTCAAGGACGGCGAGATCAGCAAGATGAGCCTGGCCCAGTGGCAGGCGGTGATCGACGTCAACCTGACCGGGGTGTTCCTCTGCACCCGCGAGGTGGCGGCGAAGATGGTCGAGCTGCAGAACCAGGGCGCGATCGTCAACATTTCCTCGATCTCCCGCGCCGGCAACATCGGCCAAGCCAACTACTCCGCGGCCAAGGCCGGAGTCGCCGCCGACACCGTGGTCTGGGCCAAGGAGCTGGCGCGCTACGGCATCCGCGTCGCCGGCGTGGCGCCGGGCTTCATCGAGACCGAGATGACCCTGGGCATGAAGCCCGAGGCCCTGGACAAGATGACCGCCGGCATTCCGCTGCGGCGCATGGGCAAGCCGGCGGAGATCGCCCACTCGGTGGCCTATATCCTGGAGAACGACTACTACACCGGCCGCATTCTCGAGCTGGACGGCGGCCTGCGCCTGTAAGCACCTACCCGCAGCATGAAAGAGCCCCGCCGAGGCGGGGCTCTTTCATGCTCGCGCGGCGCCCTACCAGCCGACGCCGAAGCCCAGGCTGTAGTGGGTCTCGTCCAGCTCGCCGTCGGCGCCGCTGACCAGGTCCTTCTCCGCCTTCATGTGCAGCGAGGCCCAGTCCGTCATCTTGTAGCGCAGGCCGACCGCGGCATCCAGGGTGTAGTCGGCGACATTGGCCAGCGGCTTGCCGACCTCGCCGCTGCTGAACAGCTCCACGGACTTGCCGACCAGGTAGCGGTTGTAGTCCCACTTGGTGCTCAGGGCGTAGAAGTTCTCCTTCTGGCCATCGGCGAAGCGGTAGTCGCTGCGGTTGAGCAGGCCGGTGACCGAGAAGGCGCCCAGCTCGTCGTCCCAGAACTGGTAGCCGGGGCCGGTACCGAGGGTGCGCTGGCGCTCCAGCTCCTCGATCTGGTCATGCTTGTACTCCAGGCGCCCCTGCCAGAACCAGTGCTCGTCGAGGAAACGGTCCAGGGCGTACTCGGCGTTCCAGTTGTCGGTGGACACCAGGTCGTCCTGGTACTGGCGGTTGTAGCCGGCCTCCGCGTTGTGCCGCCACAGGCCGTGGCGCGCCTGGGTCTTCAGGTCGATGTCGTAGTCGTCGCTGTCCGCTTCGCCGCGCTTGTAGTCCAGCGCCGCGTCGATATTGCCCTTCCAGGTCAGGTCCTCGACCAGCGGCTTGGGCTTCATGATCTGCTCGATGCTGGCCAGTTCGACGGTGCGCGGCGTCTCGCCATTGGCCAGGATGACCTTGCCCGGCTCGGCGGCCTGCAGGCTCTTGGCGCGCTCGCCGCGCACCGCGTCTTCCTTGATCAGCAGCTCCTGGTCGCTCTCCAGGGTGGCAACCTTGTTCCAGTCCAGGGCGATCGCGCCGCCGTAGTCGGTCTTCAGCAGCAGTTTGCCGCCATCGAAGAACTTGATCGTGCCGGTGAGGCGATCGCCGTTCTTCAACCAGACGGTATCGGCCAGCAGCGGAGGAGTGGCCAGGGTGAGGGCCAGGCACAGCAGGGATCGGGAAGACATGGGAAAGGCCGGAATTGCTCGGGTTCGTGAAAGGTCGGGCATTATCCGCGGGCCCGACGCCTGAGCAAGGACTGACCGACGGAAACCACGCGAGTTCCGCCCCGGCGACCAACGCGCCGCTACCAGCCGACCCCGAGGCCGATCAGGTAATGGCGCTCGGAGGTGCTCTGGCCCAGGCCGCGGATCTGCTCCAGCTCGTACAGCAGGGACAGGCGCGCCCAGCTGTTCAGGCGGTAGCGCAGGCCGAACTCGCTGTCGAACACATAGTCGACCGCCGCGATCTCCGGCACCTGCAGCTCGGCATTGCTGTACAGCTCCAGGCGGGTGCCCCACAGCAGGCGCTTGTAGTCCCACTCCAGGGAGAGGGAGTCGAATGTCCGGGCGCCGCTCCGGGACTCCAGCTGCACCCGGTTGAGCTGGCCGATCAGGTCGAAGCGGCCCAGTTCGTCGTCCCAGAAGCGATAACCGGGCCCACTGCCGAGGATGCGCTGGCGGGTGAAGAACTCGAAGCCGTCCTCCGCCTGCTCCACCCCGGTGCGCCAGAACCAGTGGCGATTGAAGAAGCGGTCGAGGTCGTACTCCAGGCGCCAGTTGTCGTCGACCTCGCGGCCGTTCCTGGTCTCGCGCTCCAGCTCGCCGGTCAGCACGTGGCGCCAGCGCCCGTGTTCGACGCGGCTGTTGCCCTTGACCCGCCACTCGTCGCGATCATCCTGATTGCGCTCCATGTCCAGCTTGGCGTCGAGGTTGCCCTCCCACACCAGATCCCGCAGCAGTGGCCGCGGCGGCACCAGACGGGTGATGCTGGCCAAGGGGACGGTCTCGGTGGTCGTGTCGATCACCCGCACCATGCCGCTGCCGGCCGCGGCCAACTGTCGGCTGTGCTGGCTGTCCAACCCTCGACGGCGCAGCAGCAGGGGCTTGTCCGAACGCAGGGTATCGATATCCTGCCAATCGATGAGCACCTGCCCGGCATAGCGGGTCTTGAGGGCCAGCTTGCCGCCGTCGAGCAGCACGATCTCGCCGCTCAGACGGTCGCCGTTGGCCAGCCAAACGGTGTCGGCCCACAGCGGCGAGACCAGGGTGAACAGCATGGAGAAGGACAGGATGCGCAGCAGCATGAACACTCGACCGCTCGGGGAACAGGGGCAAGCCGCCAAGCATGCCGCCTCCGCCCTCACGGCGGCAAGCCGGCAGGCGCGGCGCGAGGCGCTCTACCTGGCGCTGGCCCAGGTGCCGGCCGGCAAGGTGGTGAGCTACGGCCAGCTGGCCGAACTGGCCGGCCTCGGTCGGGCGGCGCGCTGGGTCGGGCGCACCCTCGGCCAGCTGCCGGACGGCAGCAGCCTGCCCTGGCACCGGGTGGTCGCCGCCGGCGGCCGCCTCAGCCTGCCGGCGGGCAGCCCCTCCGGCGCCGAGCAGCGGGCCCGTCTGCGCGCCGAGGGCGTGCTGGTCCACGACGACCGGGTGGATATCCGACGGCACGGCTGGCGCCCGATGGAGCACAGCGGTTAGAGTGCGGCCTTTGTCAGATCATCCCCAGGCCGAAAACCGCCCAATGCCTCGAAAAAGCTGGCGCGATGCCATCGCCGCCTACTCCAGCCCCGCCACGCTGGTGCTCCTGCTCCTCGGCTTCGCCGCCGGCCTGCCCTACATGCTGGTGTTCTCGACCCTGTCGGTCTGGCTGCGCGAGGCGGGCGTGGCCCGCGAGACCATCGGCTTCGCCAGCCTGATCGGCCTGGCCTACGCCTTCAAATGGGTATGGTCGCCGTTGCTCGACCAGTGGCGCCTGCCGCTGCTCGGCCGGATGGGCCGCCGCCGCTCCTGGCTGGTGCTGTCCCAGGTGCTGATCGCCAGCGGCCTGGTCGGCATGGCCCTGTGCGACCCGCAGACCCACCTGACCTGGCTGATCGCCCTGGCGGTGCTGGTGGCCTTCGCCTCCGCCACCCAGGACATCGCCATCGACGCCTACCGCCTGGAGATCGTCGACAACAGCCGCCAGGCGGCACTGGCGGCCAGCTACATGGCCGGCTACCGGATCGCCGCCCTGCTGGCCACCGCCGGCGCCCTGTATTTCGCCGAGGGCTTCGGTTCCACCGTGCTGAGCTACCAGCACAGCGCCTGGGCCGGCACCTACCTGGTGTTCGCCCTGCTGATGCTGCCGGGCCTGCTGACCAGCCTGTGGATGCGCGAACCGCCGGTACCGCTGAAGACCCAGTTGGCCGCGGCGCGCTACGGCTTCAGCCACCAGATGGTCTCGGTGCTGGTGCTGATCGTCCTGCTGGTCTCGGTGCCGGCGATGTTCACCCAGCTCTACCACACCGACTTCGCCAGCCTGGTGCGCGGCGAGGCCAGCCTGCTCGACCTGCTGCTGGAGGACCGCGCCTTCCTGCGTGCCCTGCTCTACACCATCCTCACCGGCCTGTGCCTGTCGACCATGGGCCGCCGCGGCCTGGCGCCGGTGCTGACCCCGGTCAACGACTTCATCGTCCGCTACCGCTGGCAGGCCCTGCTGCTGCTCGGGCTGATCGCCACCTACCGCATGTCCGACACCGTCATGGGGGTGATGGCCAACGTCTTCTATATCGACCAGGGCTTCACCAAGGACCAGATCGCCAGCGTCAGCAAGCTGTTCGGCCTGGTCATGACCCTGCTCGGCGCCGGCGTCGGCGGCCTGCTGATCGTGCGCTTCGGCATCCTGCCGATCCTGTTCATCGGCGGCGTCGCCTCGGCCGCCACCAACCTGCTGTTCCTCATGCTCGCCGACATGGGCCCGCACCTGCAGATGCTGGTCCTGACCATCAGCGCCGACAACTTCAGCGGCGGCCTGGCCACGGCGGCCTTCGTCGCCTACCTGTCGAGCCTGACCAACCTGAAGTTCTCCGCCACCCAGTACGCCCTGCTCAGCTCGATCATGCTCCTGCTGCCGCGGCTGATCGGCGGCTACTCCGGGGTGATGGTGGAGAAGCTCGGCTACGCCCAGTTCTTCCTCGCCACCGCCCTGCTCGGCATCCCCACGCTGATCCTGATCGTCCTCCAGTGGCGCCGCGAGGGTCCCCAGGCCAATGGCTCGGCCCCGGTCGCACCGCCGGAGCAGGCGTGAGCGCCGGGCCGGCCAGCGCGGGCGGGAACGGACCTTGCAAGCAAGTCCGACGCGCAGCGCCGGCCTGATGGCCAGCCGCGCCCCGCACCACCAGCCCTGCTGCAGCGCGAGCGCCTCTAGCCGGTCGCTCGCCGCGTTCGCCGGAGCCCCACGTCCGGCCAGGGAGAAGGGTACACAGGCGCAGGCGCTGGGCAGGATGGTAACCCCGGCCGTTACCGAACCCGCGGTCGCGCGCCGTCACTCGAGAGGCAGTACGGAGGCAGCCCCCGGCGGCTGACTCGCCTGACATTCTTCAAGACAAGGCAGCTTATGAAAGCAGATTCCGATTCAGCGACGATCGCCATGGATGGCATCCTCGACAGCTGGTGGCAGCGCCAGGGCGACTGGGTAGAGCCCCCCAACGAGCGGCGCGGCGGCGCCAGCGGCGTGCAGCGCATCCGCGACGAGCAGAACCGCCTGCTCTATGCCAAGCGCCAGACCGGCCACCTCTACCGCAGCCTGCGCCACCCCTTCGGCCGCCCCACCGTGCTGCGCGAGTTCGATGCCCTGCGCGGCGCCCACCGGGCCGGGGTCCGGGTGCCCGAGATCGTCTACTGCGCCGCCGAGCACGGCCGCCAGGGCTGGCGCGGCCTGCTGGTCACCGCCGCCCTGGAGGGCTTCCAGCCAATCGAGGACTGGTACGCCGAGGGGGGGCGCGAGCGCCACGGCGAACGCCTGCACAGCCGGCTGCTGCAGCAGGTGGCCAGCAACCTGGCCCAGTTGCACCGGGCCCGCTGGCAGCATGGCTGCCTGTATATCAAGCACATCTTCGTGAGGGTCAGCGGCGAGGGCGAGAGCGCCCGCGCGGAAGCCGCGCTGCTCGACCTGGAGAAATGCCGCCGCCGGCTGACGCCGGCCCGGGCCGCCCTGCACGATATGCGTCAGCTCAGGCGCCACTCCTCGTGGAGCGAGGCCGATTGGCAACGGCTGCTCGACGCCTATCGCGCGGCCTATGGCCGCGACCTCAGGGGTTTGCCGAGCTAGATCGGGCTCGCCCCGAGGTCATCTGGATGCGGGCGCTCAGCCCGCCTGCAGCAGGTGCACCACCCGCTGCGGGAACGGAATGCCGATGCCAGCCTGCTCCAGGCGCTCCTTGGCCAGTTCGGTGAACTCGAAGGTCACCGGCCAGAAGTCCGCCGTCTCCACCCACACCCGCAGCGCCAGGTCGACCGAGCTCTCGCCCAGGCCCACCACGTAGACCACCGGCGCCGGGTCCTTGAGCACCCGCGCGTCCTCGGCGATCTGCAGCAACACCTCGCGGGCCTTCTTGATATCGCTGGAATAGTCGATGCCCACCTTGATCTCGGCACGGCGCTTCGGCTCACGGGAATAATTGGTGATGTGGCCGTTGGACAGGCTGCCGTTGGGCACTATCACCACCTTGTTGTCCGCGGTCTTCAGCGTGGTGTGGAAGATCTGAATGCTGTCGACGCTGCCGGACACGCCCTGCGCCTCGATCCAGTCGCCGGCGCGAAACGGGCGGAACAGCAGGATCAGCACGCCGCCGGCGAAGTTCGCCAGGCTGCCCTGCAGGGCCAGGCCGATGGCCAGGCCGGCGGCACCTATCGCCGCGATGAACGAGGTGGTCTCCACCCCCACCATCGAGGCCACGCTGACCAGCAGCAGCACCTTGAGGATGATGCCGGCCAGGCTGCCGATGAAACCGTGCAGGGCACGGTCGACGTTGCGCCTGGCCATCAGGCCGCCGACCTTGCGGGTCAGGGTGTTGATCAGCCACCAGCCGATCAGCAGGGTCAGCAGCGCCAGGGTCAGCTTGCCGCTGTAGTTCAGTACCACCGGCAGCCAGGTCTCCGACATCTTCAGCAGTTGCTCGAGGCTCATTTCCATTCTCCGCTCCTTCTCGCTCGTTCGTCCGCCATGGGTCTGCCAACCCATGAAACACGACCGCCATGGCGAGCCATGGCGGTCAAAGTGCTATCACCCTTGCTGCGACGCCCGCGCCGCGCAGAGGTTCAATCATTCGCAGTCAGTCGCGAAAATTGTTGAACTGCAGCGGCATGCCGAAGTCCTTGGCGCGCAGGCTGGCGATGCACTCCTGCAGGTCGTCGCGCTTCTTGCCGGTGATGCGCACCTGCTCGCCCTGGATCGCGGCCTGCACCTTGAGCTTGCCGTCCTTGATATGGGCGACGATCTTCTTCGCCAGCTCCTTGTCGATGCCTTCGCGCAGGGTCACCTCCTGCTTGACGCTCTTGCCCGAGGGGTAGGCGTCCTTGAACTCCAGGCACTGCACGTCGACCTTGCGCTTGACCAGGCAGAGCTTGAGAATCTCCAGCATCTGCTCCAGCTGGAAATCGGCATCGGCGGTCAGGTTGACGGTCAGTTCCTTCAACTCGAAGCTGCCTTTGCCACGCAGGTCGTAGCGGCGCTCCAGCTCCTTGATGGCATTGTCCACGGCGTTGGTGACTTCGTGTTTGTCCAGCTCGGACACCACGTCGAATGAGGGCATGGGCTTCCTCCTGATAAACGGCGCGACCCAAATCACGGACCGGGCACGCCTGGCTTGACGGTGAAAAAACCGAGCCAGTATATATCCTTAGCCATACACACTGCCCGGCGAAGTACCGGGCCCACGTGACTTTCCTGCGAGCCTGCCGCCATGCCCAACCCTCATCTCAGCATCCTGGTGGTGGATGACGCCAAGTTTTCCAGCGCCATGATCGGCCGCGCCCTGAGCCAGGCCGGCTACCAGGACCTGCGCTTCGCCAACAGCGCCGCCGAGGCCATCCGGCAGCTCGAGCAGCGCCCGGCCAGCGTGCTGCTGGCGGACTGGCTGATGCCGGAGATGGACGGCCTCGAGCTGACCGGACGGGTACGCCAGCTGGACGAGATGACCGAGCACTACACCTACGTCATGCTGCTGACCGGCAAGGAAGGCGAGAACGTGCTGGGCGAGGCCTTCGACCGCGGTGTGGACGACTTCGTCAGCAAGGCGGCGATGAACGAACAGCTGGTGCCGCGGGTATTCGCCGCCGACCGCCTGTGCAACACCCTGCAGCGCCTGCTCCAGGAGAATCGCCTGCTGACGCAGAACATCTCCAGCCTGGAGCAGCGCAATCTGGTCGACCCGCTGACCGGCCTGGGCAATTCGCGCTATCTGCAGCAGAAGCTGCAAGACAGCCTGCGCCAGATCGAATCCCGCGGCGGTGCGCTGTGCTACCTGCTGATCGGCCTGCAGGAGGCCGAAGCGCTGCGGCGCCAGCACGGCCAGGACCTCTACAACGAGCTGCTGCACGGCGCCGCCCGACGCCTGCAGCAGCTGGTGCGGCCGCTGGACGTGCTGGTGCGCCTGGACGACCGGCACTTCGCCCTGCTCACCCTCCCCGTCGACCTGCAGGACTGTTCGCCCGGCAGCTTCCGCCGCCTGCATGAAGGCCTGAACCTCAAGGCGTTCAAGACCAGCGAGGGCTTCATCGGCCTCAAGGCCGGCCTCAGCCTGGTCAGCCTCGACGGCAAGACCCTGCCGGTCGACCCGGACAGCCTGCTTCAGCAGGCCGCCCGCCTGCTGCCCGAGTCCTATGCCAGCGGCCGGATCGCCGCCCTGCGCCTGCCGCCGCGGCACTAGCGCGCCGCGAGCATGCCGGGGCGCGCCGCGATAGACTTGCCACCCATGAACGAAAGCCATGCAAGCACCTGGCACATACTCGGCGCCGGCAGCCTCGGCTGTCTGTGGGCGGTACGCCTGGCCCGCGCCGGTGTGCCGCTGCGGCTGATCCTGCGCAGCCCAGAGCGCCTGGCCGCCTATCGCCGCGCCGGCGGCCTGACCCTGGTCGAACGGGGCGCCGCCCGGCTCTACCCCCTGCAGGCG
Organism: Pseudomonas lalucatii; assembly: GCF_018398425.1. Lineage (NCBI taxonomy): Bacteria > Pseudomonadati > Pseudomonadota > Gammaproteobacteria > Pseudomonadales > Pseudomonadaceae > Pseudomonas > Pseudomonas lalucatii. Next base: position 948,353 of record NZ_JADPMV010000002.1, read on the forward strand.
CAGACCGCCGCCGAACCCGCGCCGATCCGCCGCCTGCTGCTGGCCTGCAAGGCCTACGACGCCGCGGACGCCATCGCCGGCCTGGCGCCGCGCCTGGCCGCGGGGGCCGAGGTGATCCTGCTGCAGAACGGCCTGGGCAGCCAGGACGCGGTCGCCGCGCGGCTGCCCCAGGCCCGCTGCATCCTCGCCTCCAGCACCGAGGGCGCCTTTCGCGACGGTGACTTTCGCGTGGTGTTCGCCGGCCATGGCCACACCTGGCTCGGCGACCCGCAGGACCTGGCCCCGCCGACCTGGCTGGCGGACCTGCAGCGCGCCGGCATCGTCCACGACTGGAGCCTGGACATCCTCGCCCGGCTGTGGCGCAAGCTGGCCCTGAACTGCGCGATCAATCCGCTGACGGTACTCTACGACTGCCGCAACGGCGGCCTGCTGGAACACCCGGCGGAAGTCGCCACGCTCTGCGAAGAGCTCGCCGAGCTGCTGCAGCGCTGCGGCCAGCCCAGTGCCGCCAGCGCGCTGCACGACGAGGTGCAACGGGTGATCCAGGCCACCGCGGCGAACTATTCGTCGATGCACCAGGATGTCGCCCAGGGCCGCCGCACCGAGATCGCCTACCTGCTGGGCCACGCCTGCGCCGCGGCCGCGCGTCACCGCCTGGTGCTGCCGCACCTGACGACCCTGCACCAGCGCCTGCTCCGCCACCTGGCCGCACGCGGATTGCCCAGCCACTGAGGCCCGCGTTAACCTGCCCGCACCTCCGCCACCGCGACTCGCCCGCCCATGCCCCTGCGCCAGCGCCTCGAAAACCTGCCGGTCGGCCGCAAACTGCTCGCCGCCCTCCTGGTATTGCTGGCGGCGGTGCTGCTGGCGGCCAACCTGGCGTTCATCAGCGCCGCCTACTGGATCTCCCAGCAGAGCGTCGCCCCCCAGGCCCTGCACACCCTCGGCCGGCTGATCGCCAGCCCGCCGCTGAGCCACGAGGCCCTGAGCTCGGCGGACGCCGCCGAACGCCTGCTCGGCCGCCTGGACGACTACCCGCCGCTGCGCGCGGCGGTGCTCTACGGCAGCGACGGCGCCAGCCTGGCGCAGCTGCAGCGCGGCGAGCGGCTGCAGCTGCCGCAGCGCATCGAGGAGCTGGAGAACTGGCGCCGGCACGAGTTCCGCACCACCCACCTGGTCGAGCTGGCGCAACCGGGCCAGCGCTCCGGCTACCTGCTGCTGATCGCCTCGGGGGAGCTGCCCGGCGCCTTCTACACCGGCACCCTGACCGCCAGCGGGGCGATCCTGGCCTTCAGCGTGCTGCTCTGGCTGATAGTCGCGCGGCAGATACGCCGGCTGGTGACCAAGCCGATCCGCAAGCTGGAGGAGCTGTCGCGCCAGGTCACCCGCGAGGAAAACTACGCGCTGCGCGCCCGCCGCGGCCACCGCGACGAGATCGGCAGCCTGGCCGATGCCTTCAACACCATGCTGATGCGCATGGAGGCGCGCGAACAACAGCTCAAGCGCGCCCGCGACGACGCCCAGGCGGCCTTCGACCAGGCCCAGAGCCTGGCCGAGGAGACCCGCCACTCCAACCGCAAGCTGGAGCTGGAGGTGCAGGTGCGCAGCAAGATCGAGAAGAAGCTCACCGGCTTTCAGAACTACCTCAACAGCATCATCGACTCCATGCCCTCGGCGCTGATTGCCCTCGACGAGCAGCTCTACGTCACCCAGTGGAACCAGGAGGCCAGCGCCCTGTCCGGCACCTCCCTGAGCGAGGCGCTGAACCAGCCGGTGTTCCTCGCCTTCCCGCCGCTCAAGCCGTTTCTCGCCCAGCTCAGACGCACCGCCGAGCAGCACCGGGTAGAGAAGATCGAGCGGGTGACCTGGAGCAAGGACGAGGAGCCGCGCCACTACGCCCTGACCTTCTACCCGCTGATGGGCGGCGCCGGGCGCGGCGTGGTGATCCGCATCGACGACATCACCCAGCGCCTGAGCCTGGAGGAGATGATGGTGCAGTCCGAGAAGATGCTCTCGGTCGGCAGCCTGGCCGCCGGCATGGCCCACGAGATCAACAACCCCCTGGGCGCCATCCTGCACAACGTGCAGAACATCCGCCGGCGCCTGTCGCCGGAGCTGGAGAAGAACCGTGAACAGGCCGCGCAGCTGGGCCTGTGCCTGGAGGCCATCGACCAGTACCTGCAGGCCCGCAAGATCCCGCCCTTGCTCGACGGCATCCAGCAGGCCGGCACCCGCGCCGCGCGCATCGTCAGCCACATGCTCAGCTTCAGCCGGCGCAGCAGTCGCCAGCTGGCGCCCTGCACCCTGCCGGCGCTGATCGACCAGGCCCTGGAGATCGCCGGCAACGACTTCGACCTGACCGAAAGCTTCGACTTCAAGAGCCTGCTGATCCAGCGCGAATTCGACCCGGAGCTGGGGCCGGTGCCCGGCACCGCCAACGAACTGGAGCAGGTGCTGCTCAACCTGCTGAAGAACGCCGCCCAGGCCATCCACCAGCGCGAGAACACCAGCGTCCCCGGGCAGATCACCCTGCGCACCCGCCTGGCGCCGCCCTGGGCGGAGATCCAGGTGGAAGACAACGGCATCGGCATGCCCGAGGCGGTGCGCAAGCGCATCTTCGAGCCGTTCTTCACCACCAAGGAAGTCGGCCAGGGCACCGGGCTGGGGCTGTCGGTCTCCTACTTCATCATCACCAACAACCACAAGGGGCAGATGGAGGTGCAGTCCAAGCGCGGCCATGGCACCTGTTTCACCCTGCGCCTGCCGCTGGCCACCGCCGTCGAACATACGGAGTCCTGAACATGGGCAATCGACTGTCGAAGATCTACACGCGCACCGGCGACGCCGGCGAGACCGGCCTGGGCGACGGTCGCCGGGTGCCCAAGGACCACCCGCGGGTGGAAGCCATGGGCGAGCTGGACGGCCTCAACAGCCAGCTCGGCCTGCTGCTGGCCGAACTGGCCGAAGCGCTCGCCGCCTGTCCGGCGCTGGGCGAGCTAATCGAGGTGCTGGCGCCCTGTCAGCACCGCCTGTTCGACCTCGGCGGCGAACTGGCGATGCCGGCGTACCAGGCCCTGCACGCGGCCGAGGTCGAACGCCTGGAGGCGGCGATCGACCGCTGGAACGCCGAGCTCGGCCCGCTGCAGAACTTCATCCTCCCCGGCGGCTCCCGCCTGGTCGCCCAGGCCCACGTCTGCCGCAGCCTGGCGCGCAGCGCCGAACGCCGCTGCCAGCAGCTCAACGCCCTGGAGCCGCTGCGCGGCGTCGGCCTGGCCTACGTCAACCGCCTGTCCGACCTGCTGTTCGTCGCCGCGCGGCTGATCGCCCGGCGCCAGCAGGTCGATGAAGTGCTCTGGCAGGAGGCCGCCAAGCCCGACGCCTAGCCTCGGGGGAGCAGGCTGAGGCGGCTCTCGAAGCGACGCGGCTCGCCGCTGAGCGGATCGACGAACGCCAGGCCCCTGGCCAGCAGCTTGAGCGGCTTGGCATAGTCGTCCGCGGCATCGGCGGCGGCGCTCACCTCGGGATAGAAGGGGTCGTTGCAGATCGGCGCGCCGAGGGCGGCCAGGTGCACGCGCAGCTGGTGCTTCTTGCCGGTGATCGGATAGAGCGCGTAGCGCCACAGTGCGCCCAGCCGCTCGGCGACCTCGATGCGCGTCTCGCTGTTGGCCGCCCCGGCCACCTCGCGCATGCGGAAGAACGGCTCGCCGGGCGCCAGCCGGGTGTGGCGCAGCAGCGGGAAGTCCAGCTGCGGCAGCGCCGGCGCCAGCGCCTCGTAGCACTTGTCGATGCGCCGCTCGCGGAACAGCGCCTGGTAGCGACCGCGGCTCTCTGGATTGGTGGAGAACAGCACCAACCCGGCGGTATGCCGGTCGATGCGGTGCAGCGGCACCAGGTCGGCATTGCCCAGGCGCTTGGCCAGACGCGCCAGCAGGGTCTGCTCGACATACTCGCCGGCCGGCATCACCGGCAGGAAGTGCGGCTTGTCGGCCACCAGCAGGTGCTCGTCGAGGTGCAGCACAGTCTCCTCGAAGGGTATCGGCGTCTCGGCCGCCACCTCGCGGAAGTAATGCACCCGCAGCCCGACCCGGTAGGGCTGCTGCGGATCGATCGGCGCACCCTGGGCATCCAGCACCCGGCCACGGAGCATGCGCTGCAGCCACTGTTCGCGACCGACCGCCGGAAAGTGCCCGGCCAGGCAGTCGAGCACCGTGGCCCAGTTGCCCTGGGGCAGGTGCAGGGTGCTCGGGCGCAGGTTGGACGGGGAACGGGCGGGTACGGACATGAGCGAGTCGGCGGGCGGCGGCAGGCGGGGCCGCTATTAGGCCGCAGCCCGCGGCCCGGCGTCAAAGCCGCGCGTCGGCACCTGCAGGCTTTACTGCCCGGCCCCTGAGCATGAACTCCAGGGCCATGCCCGGCCGCCGGCGGCCCTAATCGGCGCGATCGGCGGCCGGCGCCGGCTCGCGCTCCAGGGCGCGGCGGTAGAGCGCCGTCACCAGATCGGTCTGGGTGACGATACCCAGCAGCACGCCGTCCTCGTCCAGCACCGGCACCTTGTGCACCTCGCCGCTGGCCAGGCGTTGTACCAGCTGGATGCTCGGCCAATCCGGGCCACAGCTCGGCACCTGGGTGCGCATCAGGGCCCGCACCGGCGCGTCGTCGGCGGCGTCCCCGCCCTGGAGCAGGTCATGCAGGTAGAGCATGCCCAGCAACTGGCGCCGCGGGTTCAGCACCGGCATGGCGGTCAGGCGATGCTCCTGCATCTTCGTCCAGGCCTCGGCCCGGCTGGTATCCGGCGCCAGGCACAGCACGTCGCGGGACATGATGTCGGCGCAGCGTACCTCGCCGAAGCGTCTGCGGTAGGCGCGTTCCTCGGTCTGACGGAGGATCTGCACCAGGTCCTCGCGGGCGATGTCGAGCAGCTCGTCGCGCTCGGCCAGCACCTCGTCCAGATCGGCGACGGTGAAGCCGAGGCGGTCGCGCGGCGGCAGGTCGCGGGTCTTGTGCGGGTTGGCCGCCTGGGTAGCGCGATGGGGATAGCGGCGGCGGAAGGCGTTGTTGAACACCAGGGCGATGACCAGCAGGCCCAGGCTGTTGAGCGCCACCGGATAGAAGGCGAACGAGTAGCCCAGTTGGGCGACCTCCTCGCCGCCCAGCACGGCGGTCAGGGCCACCGCGCCACCCGGCGGATGCAGGCAGCGCGACACGAACATCGCCACCAGGGCGATGGCCACCGCCACCCCGGCGGCCAGCAGGCTGTGCCCCAGCCAGTGGGCACAGGCGACGCCGACCAGGGCGGTGACCAGGTTACCGCCCAGCACCGACCAGGGCTGGGCCAGCGGGCTGGAGGGCACGGCGAACAGCAGCACGGCACAGGCGCCCATGGGGGCTACCAGCCAGAGACCGGCGTCGCCCAGGGCCTGACGCGCGACCCAGCCACTGAACAGCAGCCCCAGCAGCACGCCGAGGCTGCTCAGCAGTTGCTCGCCATGGCTGACGGCCATGGGCTCCGGCCAGAACGCCCGCAACCAGCCTTTAACGCCATTCACCACCGGAACTTCCACCTCTCGCGCACCATTTCGGGGCAGGCACTATACAGCGCCAGTCGCGCCCCGCGTCAAGCCGCCGCTCAGCCCGGCCAGAACGCGCGAATACCGGCCACGCCCTGCGCCCCGACCTGCCAGGCCCGCTCGACGTCCGCCGGGCCGACGCCGCCGAGCAGGTAGGCCGGCCGATCGAAGCCCTGCAGCAACTCGCGGGCCCGCGCCCAGCCCAGGGGCTGCGCCCCGGGGTGGCTGGCGGTGGCCTGCAACGGCGACAGGGTGACGAAGTCCACCCCCAGCTGCGCGGCCAGGGCCAGCTCCTCGGCGCCGTGGCAGGAGGCGGCCAGCCAGCGCTGCGCCGGCAGCGGCCGCCCGGCCGCCGCCAGCTGGCGCAGCTGCGCGGAGGTCAGGTGCCAGCCGGCGGCGGGGAAATCGCCGAGCCACTCCAGCGGTCCCTTGAGCATCAGCTGGGCGCGCCCGGCGCACAGCCCCTGGACATCCACCGCCAGGTCGCGGTACTGGGCGTCGAACATCGCCGGTGCGCGCAACTGCAACAGGCGGATGCCGTCGGCCAGCGCAGCCTGCACGCCGCGCAGCAGGGTCGGCGCCGCCAGGCCGTCCGGGGTGATCAGGTAACGCTCGGGCAGCCGGGCCGCGGCGACTATCGGCCGGTTGGCCGCGGGAAACTCGTAGTCGCCCAGCTGCCGCGGAGCGACCCAGGCCAGCGGTTGGCCCTCGGCGCCGTGGGGCTCGCCGGAGAAGGCCGAGACCTCCCAGACATCCAGCAGCACCTGCTTGTCCGGATAGTCGTGGCGCACCTGGATCAGCGGCCGCGCCGCCGTCGGGCAAATGCCCAGCTCCTCCTCCAGCTCCCGGGCCAGGGCCGTCGGCACCGCCTCCCCGGCCTCCACCTTGCCGCCGGGAAATTCCCACAGGCCGCCCTGGTGCTTGTCGTCCGGGCGCTTGGCGATCAGCACCCGACCATCCGCGGCGCGGATCACCGCCGCCGCCACATGCACACGCTTCATTCCAGTCGCTCCGTCTGCGCCGCCCGGTACCAGCGCTGAAAGGCCGGCCACTGGTAGAGGGTCGCGACATAGGCCGCGGCCGCCTCGGGCAGCTCGACCCGGTAACCGCGCAGGCGCGCCGCCACCGGGGCGAAGAAGGCGTCCGCCAGGCTGGCGTGGCCGAACAGGAAGGGGCCATCCTGGCCGAAGCGCTCACGGCACTGTGCCCACAGCGCGCAGATGCGCTCGATGTCGGCCTGGGCCTCGGCCGGCATCCTGTCCAGCGCCTGGTCGCGCTTGAGGTCCATGGGCAGATGGCTGCGCAGGGCCGCGAAGCCGCTGTGCATCTCCGCACACAGGCTGCGGGCCAGGGCGCGGGCGTATTCGCCCCGCGGCCACAGGTGGGCTTCGGGAAAGCGCTCGGCGAGGTATTCGCCGATCGCCAGCGAGTCCCACACCGGACCGGCTTCGGTCTTCAGCAGCGGCACCTTGCCGCTGGGCGAGTGCTCGAGGATGCGCGCCTTGCTGTCCGGACGATCCAGCGGGATCAACACTTCCGTATAGGGCGCCTCGGCCAATTCCAGGGCCAGGGCCGCGCGCAGCGACCAGGACGAGTAGGTTTTATCGCCGATGACCAGGGTCAGGGACACGGGGGGCCGCTCCTTGCGTGACTGAATAGGGAAAGCTCAAACGACGGTAAGAGGCGGCCCGGTCAATAGCAAATTCCCGTTGTTCATGGGCCCATGAACAACGGGAATAGGGTCACGGCCGCTAGGCGCTCGCCGCGATCAGGTGCGGTACTCGGCGTTGATCTTGACGTACTCGTGGGACAGGTCGGTGGTCCAGATGGTCTCGCTGCAGGCGCCGCGGCCCAGCTCGATGCGGATGCCGATCTCCTCCCGGGCCATCACCGCCGCGCCCTGCTCCTCGGTGTAGCTGGCCGCGCGGCAGCCGCGGCTGGCGATGCACACGTCGCCGAGAAAGACATCGATCTTGCTCACGTCCAACTGCGCCACGCCGGCACGGCCGACCGCGGCGAGGATGCGCCCCCAGTTCGGGTCGGAGGCGAACAGCGCGGTCTTGATCAACGGCGAATGGGCCACGGCGTAGCCGACATCCAGGCACTCCTGGTGGGTCGCGCCGCCGTTGACCGTAACCGTGACGAACTTGGTCGCACCCTCGCCGTCACGGACGATGGCCTGGGCCACCTCCATGCACACCGCGAATACCGCCTCCTTCAGCTTGGCGAACAGCGCGCCGCTGGCCTGGCTGATCTCCGCCAGCGGCGCCCGGCCGGTGGCGATCAGCATGCAGCAGTCGTTGGTCGAGGTGTCGCCGTCGATGGTGATGCGGTTGAACGACTTGTTCGCCGCGTCGCGCAGCAGGTCCTGCAGCACACCCTGGGCGACCTTGGCGTCGGTGGCGATGTAGCCGAGCATGGTCGCCATGTTCGGCTTGATCATGCCGGCGCCCTTGCTGATGCCGGTGACGGTGACGGTGACGCCGTCGTGCTCGAATTGGCGGCTGGCGCCCTTGGGCAGGGTGTCGGTGGTCATGATGCCGGTGGCGGCCTCGGCCCAGTTGTCCTCCGCCAGGTCGTCCAGGGCCGCCTGCAGGGCGCCCTCGATCTTCTCCACCGGCAACGGCTCGCCGATCACCCCGGTGGAGAACGGCAGCACCGCCTCCGCCTCGACCCCGGCCAGCTTGGCCAGGCTGGCGCAGGTGCGTGCCGCGTTCTGCAGGCCCGCCTCGCCGGTACCGGCGTTGGCGTTGCCGGTGTTGGTCAGCAGGTAGCGCACGGCGCCCGAGACGCGCTGCTTGGCCAACAGCACCGGCGCGGCGCAGAAGGCGTTGAGGGTGAACACCCCGGCGACGCTGGAGCCTTCGGCGCAGCGCATCACCACCACATCCTTGCGCCCGGGGCGCTTGATGCCGGCCGAGGCGATGCCCAGCTCGAAACCTGGAACCGGGTGCAGGGTAGACAGCGGGCCAAGACCAACAGCCATGAAAGTGCTCCTTGAGTATGCAGAACTGGACGTCGAACGCGGCGAGCTTCGCCCGGCATCGACGCCCCGTGGATAAAGGACCTGCCAGCGGACAGGACCGGATTCGATGGTAAAACGCCGCGAGCGGTGTCGACCGTTCGCGGCGTTGCAAGCCTGGACCAAGCATAGCCGAGGCCTGCCTGGCGATGCCTGGCCTGGCCCTAGCTGACCTGGCCGTGGCAGTGCTTGTACTTCTTGCCGGAGCCACAGGGGCATGGCTCGTTGCGGCCGATCTTCTGCTCGGTGCGCACCGGCGCCGCGGCCACCGCCACGTCGCCCTCCTCGGCCGCGGCCTCGGGCTGGGCCAGGGCGGAGGCCTGGGCGTGCTGGAACTGCATGCGCTGGGCCAGGGCCTCGGCCTCGCGGCGCAGGCGCTCCTCTTCCTCGGCCGGGTCTTCGCGGCGCACCTGGACGTGGGACAGCACGCGGATGGTGTCGCGCTTGATCGAGTCGAGCAGCTCCTGGAACAGGGTGAAGGATTCGCGCTTGTACTCCTGCTTGGGGTTCTTCTGTGCGTAGCCGCGCAGGTGGATGCCGTGGCGCAGGTGGTCCATGGTCGACAGGTGGTCCTTCCACAGGTCGTCCAGCACCCGCAGCAGGATCTGCTTCTCGAAGGTGCGCAGGGCCTCGGCGCTGGCCAGCTCCTCCTTCTCGTTGTAGGCGGCGATCAACTCCTGGAGGATGCGCTCGCGCAGGGTCTCCTCGTACAGCTTGGCGTCCTCGTCGAGCCACTGCTGGATCGGCAGTTTCGCCGCGAAGCTGCCGTGCAGCGCCTCTTCCAGGCCGGGGATGTCCCATTGCTCGGGCATCGACTGCGGCGGGATATAGGTGTTGATGGTGCCGTCCAGCACCTCGCGGCGGAAGTCGGCGATGGTCTCGCCGATGTCGTCGGCGGCCAGCAGCGTATTGCGCATGTGGTAGATCACCTTGCGCTGCTCGTTGGCCACGTCGTCGAACTCCAGCAGCTGCTTGCGCATGTCGAAGTTGCGTCCCTCGACCTTGCGCTGGGCCTTCTCGATGGCGTTGGTCACCATGCGGTGCTCGATGGCCTCGCCGGCCTGCATGCCCAGGGCCTTCATGAAGTTCTTCACCCGGTCGGAGGCGAAGATGCGCATCAGGCTGTCTTCCAGCGACAGGTAGAAGCGGCTGGAGCCCGGGTCGCCCTGACGGCCGGAACGGCCACGCAGCTGATTGTCGATGCGCCGCGACTCGTGGCGCTCGGAGGCGATCACGTGCAGGCCGCCGGCCTCGATCACCTGCTGGTGGCGCTTCTGCCACTCGGCCTTGATCTGCGCGACCTGCTCGGCGCTGGGATTCTCCAGCGCCGCCACCTCGACCTCCCAGTTGCCGCCCAGGAGGATGTCGGTACCGCGACCGGCCATGTTGGTGGCGATGGTCAGCGCACCCGGGCGACCGGCCTGGGCGATGATCTCGGCTTCCTTCTCGTGGAACTTGGCGTTGAGCACCTTGTGCTCGATGCCTTCCTTGTCGAGCAGCGCGGAGACGTACTCGGAGGTCTCGATCGAGGCGGTGCCGACCAGGATCGGCCGGCCCTGGGCCTGGCACTCCTTGATGTCGGTGATGATCGCCGCGTACTTCTCCTCCTGGGTCAGGTAGACCAGGTCGTTGAAGTCCTTGCGCGCCAGCGGCCGGTTGGTCGGGATCACCACCACGGCCAGGCCATAGATCTGGTGGAACTCGAAGGCCTCGGTGTCGGCGGTGCCGGTCATGCCGGAGAGCTTGGTATAGAGGCGGAAGTAGTTCTGGAAGGTGGTCGAGGCCAGGGTCTGGCTCTCGGCCTGGATCGGCAGCCCTTCCTTGGCCTCGATGGCCTGGTGCAGGCCCTCGGACAGGCGCCGTCCCGGCATGGTGCGGCCGGTGTGCTCGTCGATCAGCAGCACCTGGTTGTTCTGCACGATGTACTCGACGTTGCGCTGGAACAGGGTGTGGGCGCGCAGGCCGGCATAGACGTGGGTCAGCAGGCCGAGGTTGTGCGCCGAGTAGAGGCTCTCGCCCTCGGCCAGCAGCCCGGCCTGGGTCAGCAGGTCCTCGACGAACTGGTGGCCGGCCTCGTTGAGCTCGACCTGGCGGCTCTTCTCGTCGACCTTGTAGTGGCCCTCCTGGGTGACCACGCCCTCCTCTTCCTCGATGTGCTGCTTGAGGCGCGGGATCAGCTTGTTGACCTCGGTGTACAGCTTGGAGCTGTCCTCGGCCTGGCCGGAGATGATCAGCGGGGTGCGCGCCTCATCGATGAGGATCGAGTCGACTTCGTCGATCACCGCGAAGTTCAGCTCGCGCTGAAACTTCTCGTCCAGGCTGAAGGCCATGTTGTCGCGCAGGTAGTCGAAGCCGAATTCGTTGTTGGTGCCGTAGGTGATGTCGGCGGCATAGGCCGCGCGCTTCTCTTCCGGCGGCATGAAGGGCGTGACGATGCCCACCGACATGCCGAGGAATTCGTACAGCGGGCGCATCCAGTTGGCGTCGCGACGGGCCAGGTAGTCGTTGACCGTGACCACGTGCACGCCCTTGCCGGACAGCGCGTTGAGGTAGACCGCCAGGGTCGCCACCAGGGTCTTGCCTTCGCCGGTGCGCATCTCGGCGATCTTGCCTTCGTGCAGGGTCATGCCGCCGATCAGCTGCACGTCGAAGTGGCGCATGCCCATCACCCGCTTGCCCGCCTCGCGGGCTACGGCGAAGGCTTCGGCCAGCAGTTGATCGAGGGTTTCGCCTTGCGCCAGGCGGGCCTTGAATTCGTCGGTCTTGGCGCGCAGCTGCTCGTCCGAGAGTGCGAGCATCTGCTCCTCGAAGGCATTGACGGTTTGCACCATCTTGAGCATGCGTTTGACTTCACGCTCATTCTTGCTTCCAAAGAGTTTCTTCAACAAAGGCGCAAACATATCGACAGGATCTTCCAGGCGTATGGATGAAGGGCGGCCCGCGGACGGCCCATTGCAGCCCTCATGGCTGCGTGCGAAGGGGGCATTCTACCCGGAAACGAAGATGAGGAAAGCGGCGTTATTCCACGCCGCTGACCCGCGCGATGAAGCTGGCGGGGTTGATCACACGGCCATTTTTGCTGACTTCGAAGTGCACATGATAGCCGGTGGAACGACCGGTGCTGCCGACCTTGGCGATGGTCTGGCCGCGCTGCACCAGGTCGCCGACCTGGACCAGGTTACTGCGGTTGTGGGCGTAGAGGGTGACATAGCCGTCGGCATGGCTGATCTCCACCGTGTTGCCGTAGCCGGAACGACGCCCCGACGCCGTGACCACCCCGGCCGCCACCGCCACCACGTCACTGCCGGCCTTGGCGGCGAAGTCCACGCCCTTGTGCATGCTCAGGCGCCCGCTCAAGGGGTCGGTGCGCCGGCCGAACGGAGAAGAGATGTAGCCCTGCAGCACCGGGCGCCCGGCCAGGTACTCGGCCTCGTCGAGACGCCGCTCGGCCAGCAGCTGCTCCAGCACCTCGAGCTGCTGCTCGCGGCTGTCCAGACGCAGGGCCAAGTCATCCAGGGTGCTGATGAAGGGCGGCGGCGCATAGGCGGCGCCGCCGAGGATTTCCTCCGGGCCGCCCTGGCCGACATCCAGGGAGAAGTCGAACTCGCTGGAGTCCAGCTCGGCCAGTTCGGTCAGGCGCTCGCCCAGGGCATCCAGGCGGGTCAGGCGCGCCTGCAACTCGGCGACATGGGCGGCGAAGGCGTCCAGCTGGCGCTGGGCATCGACGCGCACCGCACCGACCTCGGCGCGCTGGCGATCCAATGCCTCGGTGATCTGCGCGCTATCCTGCAGCCTGGGTGCCTGGGGCGCCCACCAGGCACCGACCGCCACCCCACTGCCGAGCGCGGCGACGACCAGTACGGCCAGCGCCATCAGCAGCCAGTGTAAATCCAGGCTGAGCGAGCGCGCGGCGCCGTGGCGCCGACTGAGTAAGATGATTTGCATGGCTTCCCCTATAAGGTGGAGCCCAAGTCGGCAGCAGGGTTTCTGCTACCATGGCGGCTCCACAATTTCAGGCGTCCTGCCATGACCTTTCGTCCCTTGCCGGCTCGAGCCCCCGCCGCGCTGCTGCGCGAGGCGAAGCCCTTGAAAGCGCTGTTCAATCAGGCGCAACGCCTCGATCACCTGCAGCGCTTGCTGGAGAGCCAGCTGCAACCCGCGGCCCGCGAGCACTGCCATGTGGCGTCGTGGCGCGAGGGTTGCCTGCTTCTTATCGTCACCGATGGCCACTGGGCCACCCGCTTGCGTTACCAGCAACGGCGCCTGCTCAGGCAGTTGCAGGCACTCGAAGAGTTCGCGACCTTAGCGAAAATCCTCTTCAAGGTGCAACCGCCGACCGCTGAAAGGCGTGCACCCCGTCGCACTATCAACCTGTCCGAGAGCGCCGCAGAGAATATTCAGGCCACCGCCGAGGGCATCAGCGACCCCAAGCTGCGCGCCGCCCTCGAGCGCCTGGCCAAGCACCGCGGCGCCGACTGAGCGCCGGCTCGCCGCCTTCCATCCCGACATCCGCGGCAAAAAAAGAGGCCACCCCGGGGGTGGCCTCGAATCAACAACGGAAGGAGGTGTCGCTTACACGGCCGCTACCGGGCGCATGTAGGAGATGGGCGCGGTCGTGGCGTCCTCGAACGTGACCGTCTCCCAGGCATCGGTCTGCTCGATCAGGGTGCGCAGCAGGCGGTTGTTCAGCGCATGCCCCGACTTGAAGCCCTTGAACTCGCCGATCAGGCTGTTGCCCAGCAGGTAGAGGTCGCCGATGGCGTCGAGGATCTTGTGCTTGACGAACTCGTCCTCGTAACGCAGGCCGTCTTCGTTGAGCACGCGGTACTCGTCCACCACGATGGCGTTATCCACGCTGCCGCCGAGCGCCAGGTTCTGCGAGCGGAGGAACTCGATGTCGCGCATGAAGCCGAAGGTGCGCGCCCGGCTGACTTCCTTGACGAAGGAGGTGCTGGAGAAGTCGACGCTGGCCGACTGCGTGCGGTTGCGGAACACCGGGTGATCGAAATCGATCTCGAAGGTCACCTTGAAACCATCGAAGGGCACGAAGGTGGCGCGCTTGTCGCCCTCCTCCACCGTGACCTCACGGATGATGCGGATGAACTTCTTCGCCGCCTCCTGCTCCTGCAGGCCGGCGGATTGAATCAGGAACACGAAGGGACCGGCGCTGCCATCCATGATCGGCACTTCGGACGCGGAGAGTTCGACGTAGGCGTTATCGATGCCCAGGCCAGCCATGGCCGAAAGCAGGTGCTCTACCGTATCCACCTTGACGTCACCATTGACCAAGGTGGTCGACATGGTGGTTTCACCGACATTGCTCGCCCGCGCGGCGATTTCCACCACGGGGTCGAGATCGGTACGACGGAACACGATCCCGGTGTCCACAGGTGCCGGCTTCAGGGTCAGGTATACCTTCTCCCCGGAATGCAGGCCGACGCCGGTGGCGCGGATAATGTTCTTCAGGGTGCGTTGTCTGATCATGGCTCTGGCCGCTATAGCACTAGTTGCGAATTGTTTTCAACAATGGCCGGCGATGATAGCAGAACCGGCCTTTGCTGAACACCAATCACCCCAATACTCCTGATACATTCCATCAATCGGCCTGGCGACGCAGGAAGGCCGGGATGTCCAGATAATCCAGGTCGTCCTGCGGGTTCATCTTGGCTGCTGCCGCGGCACCGCCATGGCTCTGGCGCTGCACGGTAGGCCGCTCGTAGTCCTTGTAGTTGACGCTCTGCTCGGCACGCGCCGGGGCCGCCTGGGGCGCCGCGCTGGCGGTGACCTGCACGGTGTTGTCGACCACCTTGACCGGCTTCTCGATGCGCGCACCCAGACCGGTGGCGACCACGGTGACGTGCAACTCGTCGCGCATGTCCGGATCGATCACGGTACCCACCTTGACGGTGGCGTGCTCGGAGGCGAACTGCTCGATGATGTTACCGACGTCCGAGTACTCACCCAGGGACAGGTCGGGACCGGCGGTGATGTTGACCAGGATGCCGCGGGCACCCTGCAGGTTGACGTCTTCCAGCAGCGGGTTGCGGATCGCCGCCTCGGTGGCTTCGCGGGCGCGGTTCGGGCCGCTGGCGCAGCCGGTGCCCATCATCGCCATGCCCATCTCGCTCATGACCGTTTTCACGTCGGCGAAGTCGACGTTGATCATGCCCGGACGCTTGATGATGTCGGAGATGCCGCGCACCGCGCCGGCCAGCACGTCGTCCGCCTTGGCGAAGGCCGACAGCAGGCTGGCGTCCTTGCCGAGAATGGTCAGCAGCTTCTCGTTGGGGATGGTGATCAGCGAGTCGACGCTTTCCGACAGCGCACGGATGCCCTCGTCGGCGATCTGCATGCGCTTGCGGCCCTCGAACGGGAACGGCCGGGTGACCACCGCCACGGTGAGGATGCCCAGCTCCTTGGCCACTTCGGCGATCACCGGCGCGGCACCGGTGCCGGTGCCGCCGCCCATGCCGGTGGTGATGAACACCATGTCGGTGCCCTGCAGCACCTCGGCGATGCGCTCGCGATCTTCCAGCGCGGCCTGACGGCCGACCTCCGGATTGGCGCCGGCGCCCAGGCCCTTGGTCACGCCCGGGCCGAGCTGCAGCACGGTGCGCGCACCGATGTTCTTCAGCGCCTGGGCATCGGTGTTGGCGCAGATGAACTCGACGCCCTCGATGTTGTTCTTCGCCATGTGGTTGACCGCGTTGCCGCCGCCGCCACCCACGCCTATTACCTTGATGACCGCGCTTTGCGGGACATTGTCTACGAGTTCGAACATTTTCCCTCTCCTTCCTGTTCTAGTTTTAACGCCTACTGCACACGCCGCTGTACATCAGAAATTGCCCTGGACCCAGCGCTTCAGCCGTTCCAGTACCGGTGCCCTGGGTTCCTCGCCATAGCCGCCGACCGCCGACATGGAAATGCCGTCGGCCTGCTTCTGCAGGCCATAGAGCAGCAGGCCCACGCTGGTGGAATAAATCGGATTGCGTACCACGTCGGCCAGACCCTTGACGCCGTGGGGCAGGCCCAGGCGCACCGGCATATGGAAGATCTCCTCGGCCAGCTCGACCGCGCCTTCCATCTTCGCCGTGCCGCCGGTGAGCACGATGCCCGCCGGGATCAAATCCTCGTAGCCACTACGGCGCAGTTCCGCCTGGATCAGGGTGAACAGCTCGTCGTAGCGCGGCTCGACCACCTCGGCCAGGGACTGGCGCGACAGGTCCCGCGGCGGCCGGTCGCCGACGCTGGGCACCTTGATGGTCTCGCCGGCGCCGGCCAGCTTGGCCAGGGCGCAGGCGTAGCGGATCTTGATTTCCTCGGCGTACTGGGTCGGCGTGCGCAGGGCCATGGCGATGTCGTTGGTCACCTGGTCGCCGGCGATCGGGATCACCGCGGTGTGGCGGATCGCCCCCTCGGTGAAGATGCAGATGTCGGTGGTGCCGCCGCCGATGTCGACCAGGCACACGCCCAGCTCCTTCTCGTCGTCGGTGAGCACGGCATAGGCCGAGGCCAACTGCTCGAGGATGATGTCGTCGACCTCCAGGCCGCAGCGGCGCACGCACTTCTCGACGTTCTGCGCCGCGTTCACCGCACAGGTGACCACATGCACCTTGGCCTCCAGGCGCACGCCGGACATGCCCAGGGGCTCGCGCACGCCCTCCTGGTTATCGATCACGTAGTCCTGCGGCAGGGTGTGCAGCACCCGCTGGTCGGCGGGAATGGCCACCGCCTGGGCGGCGTCGAGCACCCGCTCGAGGTCGGCCGGGCTGACCTCTCGATCGCGGATGGCGACGATGCCATGGCTGTTGAGGCTGCGGATATGGTTGCCGGCCACCCCGACGAAGGCCGAGTGGATGCGGCAGCCCGCCATCAGCTGGGCCTCCTCCACCGCGCGCTGGATCGACTGCACGGTGGACTCGATGTTCACCACCACGCCCTTCTTCAGGCCGCGCGAGGGGTGGGTACCGATACCGACGATTTCCAGCTGGCCATCGGCCGTGACCTCGCCCACCAGCGCCACCACCTTGGAGGTGCCGATGTCCAGGCCGACGATCATCTTGCCGCTCTGCACGTTTGCCATTTGTCCTGTCTTCTCCTGATTCACTGCACGGCCACCTGGTCGGCCGCCGCGGGGGCGATCGGCTCGCGCCACGCCACGGCCAGGCCGTTGGCGTAGCGCAGGTCGATGCGCGCGATATTCGTCTGTTGCGCCTTCAGCTCTTTGTCGTAGATGGCGCTGAAACGGCGGATCTTCTCCACCAGATGGTCGCGCCCGAGCAGCAGCTCGATGCCCTGGGCGGTGGACAGGAACCAGCTGCCGCGCTCGCGCAGCTCCAGGCGCGCCACCGAGAAGCCCATCGGCCGCAGCATCTGGCTGAGCACCTGGTACTGCTGCATCACCTGCTGCTGCGCGCGCTTGGGCCCGTACAGCTGCGGCAGGTGCTCGTAGTGCGCCAGCTCGCGCGGGGCGAAGGCCTGGCCCTGGTTGTTGAGCAGCGCCTCGTCGCCCCAGCGAGCGATCGGCAGCTGTTCCTCGAGACGCACCAGCACCTGGTCCGGCCAGACCCGGCGCACCTCGGCGCTGGCGATCCAGGGCATCTGCTCCAGCTCGTGGCGCATGCCCAGCAGGTCGACGCTGAAGAAGCTGGCGCTGACGAAGGGCGCGATGCGCTGCTGCACCGCCTGCTGGCCGATATAGCTCAGGTCGCCCTCGACGCTGATCTTGGCGATCGGCCGGTCGGCATAGGGCAGCAGGCGCTGGGCCAGCTCGTAGGCAGCGAAACCGAGCAGCAACAGCAGCAGCGGCCAGGTGATGCGCTTGAGCAGAGCGAAACTGGGCTTGGGCAGGCGCGCGCCGATCGGCTCCTTGGCCACCAGGCGGCTGGCGCCGCGCGGCACAGCCTTGCCACGCAGGGGAATGCGTGGCGAGTCCGGCTGATGACGAAGGATGGCGCCCATGGCTTAACCCCGCGCCTCGAGGCTGTCGGCGAGGATCGCCAACACCAGTTGCTGGAAGTCCAGGCCGGCGGCCTGGGCGGCCATCGGCACCAGGCTGTGGTCGGTCATGCCCGGCACGGTGTTGACCTCCAACAGCCAGAAGCGGCCGTCGACGTCCTGCATCACGTCGACCCGCGCCCAGCCCTGGGTGCCGACCGCCTCGCAGGCGCGCACGCTGAGGGCCTTGAGTTCGTCCTCCTTGGCCGCGTCCAGGCCGCAGGGAATGCGGTACTGGGTATCGCTGGCCAGGTACTTGGCGTCGTAGTCGTAGAAGCTGTGGGGGGTGCCCAGGGCGATCGGCGGCAGCACCTGGCCGCGCAGCACGGCCACGGTGAACTCGGGGCCGCTGATCCATTGCTCGACCAGCACCTGCGAATCGTACTGGCCTGCGGCCTGCCAGGCGGCGACCAGGGCGTCGAGATCGGCGACCTTGGCCATGCCGATGCTGGAGCCCTCGTGGGCCGGCTTGACGATCAGCGGGAAGCCCAGTTCGGCCGCGGCCGCACGGCAGTCATCGGCACTGGCCAACACCGCGTGGCGCGGGGTCGGCAGGCCCAGGCTCTGCCACACCTGCTTGGTGCGCAGCTTGTCCATGGCCAGGGCCGAGGCGAGGATGCCGCTGCCGGTGTAGGGGATGCCGGCGCACTCGAGCAGGCCCTGCATGCTGCCGTCCTCGCCACCGCGGCCGTGCAGGACGATGAAGGCGCGGTCGATCCGCTCGCCGGTCAGGCGCTGCAGCAGGTCGTCGCCGACATCGATGCCGAAGGCCTCCACGCCGGCCGCCTGCAGGGCACGCAGCACGGCGTTGCCGGACTTCAGCGACACCTCGCGCTCGGCGCTCTTGCCGCCGAACAGCACGGCCACGCGGCCGAAGGCCGCCACCGGCAGTTGCGATTTCAGGTTCTCGGCGCTCATTTCGACTCACCTCCGGCCGCCGCGAACAGCGGGCTCTGCAGCAGTTGCGGGGCCAGCCCGCCGATGTCGCCGGCGCCCTGGCAGAGGAGGATGTCGCCGGCGCGCAGCAGCGGCTTGATCAGCGGCGCCAGCTCGATGCCGCGCTCGATGTAGATGGGGTCCAGCTGGCCGCGCTGGCGGATGCTGTGGCATAGCTGGCGGCTGTCGGCGCCGGGAATCGGCTCCTCGCCGGCCGGGTAGACCTCCATCAGCAGCAGCACGTTGGCATCGGCCAGCACCTGCACGAAGTCGTCGTACAGGTCGCGGGTACGGCTGAAGCGGTGCGGCTGGTAGACCATCACCAGGCGCCGCTCCGGCCAGCCGCCACGTACGGCCTTGATCACCGCGGCGACCTCGCGCGGGTGGTGGCCGTAGTCGTCGACCAGCATCACGCTGCCACCGTCCACCGGCAGCTCGCCGTAGACCTGGAAGCGCCGGCCGACGCCCTGGAAGCCGGACAGGCCCTGGACGATGGCCGCGTCGCTGATGCCCTCGTCGGTGGCGATGGCGATGGTCGCCAGGGCATTCAGCACGTTGTGGTTGCCCGGCATGTTGACCGACACCTCCAGCGGCTCGCGCTCGCGGCGCAGCACGGTGAAGTGGGTCTGCATGCCCTGCTGGCGCACGTTGATCGCACGCACGTCGGCGTCCTCGCCGAAGCCGTAGGTCACGGTCGGGCGCGCCACCTGCGGCAGGATCTCGCGCACCACCGGGTCGTCCACGCAGACCACCGCCAGGCCGTAGAACGGCAGGTTGTGGAGGAACTCGACGAAGGTCTTCTTCAACTTGTTGAAGTCGCCCTCGTAGGTGCTCATGTGGTCCATATCGATGTTGGTGACCACGGCGACCATCGGCTGCAGGTGCAGGAAGCTGGCGTCGCTCTCGTCCGCCTCGGCGATCAGGTAGCGGCTGGTGCCGAGCTGGGCGTTGGTGCCGGCGGCGTTCAGGCGGCCACCGATGACGAAGGTCGGGTCCAGGCCGCCGGCGGCGAATACCGAGGCCAGCAGGCTGGTGGTGGTGGTCTTGCCGTGGGTGCCGGCCACCGCGACGCCGTGGCGGTAGCGCATCAGCTCGGCGAGCATCTCGGCCCGCGGCACCACCGGGATACGCCGTTCCAGGGCGGTGGCCACTTCCGGGTTGGCGGTATTGATGGCGCTGGAGACCACCAGCACGTCGGCGCTCTCGGCGTTCTCGGCGCGGTGGCCGAGGAAGATCTGCGCACCGAACTTCTCCAGGCGCTCGGTCACCGCCGAGCCCTTGAGGTCGGAACCGGACACCTGGTAACCCAGGTTCAGCAGCACTTCGGCGATGCCGCACATGCCGGCGCCGCCGATGCCGACGAAGTGGATACGGCGGATGCGGCGCATCTCCGGTTGCGGCATGGCTTTGCGACTCTCAACCACGGGCCACCTCCAGGCAGATCTCGACCACGTTGCGGGTGGCGTCGGGTTTGGCCAGGCGGCGCGCGGTGCGCGCCATGTCGTTCAATCGTTCGGGGTGCATCAGAACCTCGGTCAGCTGCGCGGCCAGCGTGGCGGCGTCAGTGGAGCGTTGCGGCAGCAGCACGGCGGCGCCTTCACGGGCGAGGTAGCCGGCGTTCTGCGTCTGGTGATCGTCGATGGCATGGGGCAGCGGCAGGAGGAACGAGGGCAGCCCGGCGGCGGCCAGTTCGCTCACGGTCAGGGCACCGGCGCGGCACACCACCAGGTCGGCCCAGGCGTAGGCCCGCGCCATGTCGCCGATGAAGGGCGCGACCTGCGCTTCGACGCCGGCGGCGCGATAACGTTCGCCGGTGACCTCGGCATGTTGCTTGCCGGCCTGATGGAACACTTCCGGGCGCAGCTCCGCGCCGACCCGGGCCAGCGCCTCGGGCAGCAGCTTGTTGAGCGGCTCGGCGCCCAGGCTGCCGCCGAGGATCAGCAGGCGTGGACGGCGATTGCGCAAGGCCGCGCGCGGGGTCTCGAGGAACAGCTCCTCGCGTACCGGGTTGCCGGTGGTACGGCGCTTGGCGCTGCTGGCGAAGGTTTCCGGGAAGGCCTCGCAGACGCGGCTGGCGAACGGCACCAGGCTGCGGTTGGCGGTGCCGGCCACGGCGTTCTGCTCGTGAATGACCAGCGGCGCGCCACAGAGCCGGGCCGCCAGGCCGCCAGGGCCGGTGACGTAGCCGCCCATGCCGAGCACGCAGACCGGCTCCAGCTCGCGCACCACCTTGCGCGCCTGCCACAGCGCCTTGA
The DNA here is from genome assembly GCF_018398425.1 of Pseudomonas lalucatii. Classification (NCBI taxonomy): domain Bacteria; kingdom Pseudomonadati; phylum Pseudomonadota; class Gammaproteobacteria; order Pseudomonadales; family Pseudomonadaceae; genus Pseudomonas; species Pseudomonas lalucatii. Next base: position 969,130 of record NZ_JADPMV010000002.1, read on the forward strand.
GCAGCTGCAGCGGCGCCTTGAGCAGGGACAGCCTGCCCTTGCCGCGCAGGCCCGAGACCTGGATCAGGTGCAGCGGCAGACCGGCCGCCGGCACCAGCTCGTTCTCGATGCCACGCGGCGTACCCAGCCAGTGCACGCGGTAGCCGCGCGCCTGGAACTCGCGGGCACAGGCCAACGCCGGGAACACGTGGCCGCCGGTGCCACCGGCCATGATCAGCACGTTACCGGGCATGGGCCACCTCCGCGGAATCGTCCGCCTCGGCGAAGTCCGCCTCGTCGAACTCGACCTCGGCGCTGCCCGGCTGGGTGCGCCGCTCCCACTCGATGCGCAGCAGCAGCGCCAGGCTGACGCAGCAGATCACCAGAGAGCTGCCGCCGTAGCTGAGGAACGGCAGGGTCAGGCCCTTGGTCGGCAGCAGGCCGACGTTCACGCCGATATTGATCAGCACCTGGCCTATCCACAGGAAGGCCAGGCCATAGGCCACGTAGGCCGAGAAGAACTGCTTGGCCTTCTCCGCCCACAGGCCGATATACAGGGCACGCACGCTGACGAAGACGAACAGCGCCACTGTCACCAAAGCGCCGACCATACCCAGCTCCTCGGCCAGCACGGCGAAGACGAAGTCGGTGTGCGCCTCCGGCAGGTAGAACTGCTTCTGGATGCTGTTGCCCAGGCCGACGCCGAACCATTCGCCGCGACCGAAGGCGATCAGCGCCTGGCTCAGCTGGTAGCCGGCACCGTACTGGTCGGCCCAGGGATCGATGAAGTTGGTCAGGCGCTCCAGGCGATAGGCCTGGCTGGTCATCACCAGCACCCCGGCGGCCAGCACCCCGGCGGCCAGCGGGATGAAGCGCAACAGGTTGACCCCGCCGAGGAACAGCATGGCGATGGACGCCCCGACCAGCACCACGGTGGCGCCGAAGTCCGGCTCGGCCAGCAGCAGCATGGCCATGGGGCCCAGCACCAGCAGCGGCTTGAGGAAGCCGGTGAGCTTCTCGCGCACCTCGGCCTGACGGCGCACCAGATAGGCGGCGATGAACATCACGGTGAACAGCTTGGCCAGCTCGGATGGCTGCAGGTTGAACAGGCCGAAGCCGATCCAGCGCTTGGCGCCGTTGACCTCGCGGCCGATGCCCGGCAGCAGCACCAGGACCAGCAGGACGAAGGCCAGCAGCAGCAGGCCGCCGCTGAAGCGCTGCCACAGGGCCATGGGAATGCTCAGGGTAGCGAGGGCCGCGGTCACCCCGATCGCCAGGTAGATCAGGTGGCGCACCATGTAGTAGAACGGGTTGCCGGTCGAGGCCGCGGCCACTTCCGAGGACGCCGAGGCGATCATCACCAGGCCCAGGCCGAGCAGCGCCAGGCAGCCGGCCAGCAGCGGGAAGTCCAGGTCGATGCCGCGCCGCGTGCGCAGCGGCGAGGGGCCGGCGAGCAGTTGCCCGAGCATCACTGCAAACCCTCCACGGCCTGGGCGAACAGGCGTCCGCGCTCTTCGAAGTTCTTGAACATGTCCAGGCTGGCGCAGGCCGGCGACAGCAGCACGGCATCGCCGGGCTCGGCCAGCTCGGCACAGCGCTGCACCGCCTGCTCCAGGCTCTGCACGCGAATCAGCGGCACCGCGTCGCCCAGCGCCGCGGCCAGGCGCTCGGCGTCGCGGCCGAGCAGCAGCACGGCGCGACAGTAGCGCGCCACGGGCGCGGCCAGGGCGGAGAAGTCGGCGCCCTTGCCGTCACCGCCGGCGATCAGCAGCAGCCGGCCGGCGACATCCGCGCCGAGACCCTCGATGGCGGCCAGGGCCGCGCCGACATTGGTGGCCTTGGAGTCGTCGTAGTACCCCACGCCGCGCAGCTCGCGCAGCCACTGGCAGCGATGCGGCAGGCCGGCGAAGCGCTTGAGGGCGTCCAGCATCGGCGCCAGCGGCAGGCCGACGGCATGCCCCAGGGCCAGAGCGGCCAGGGCGTTGGACTGGTTGTGGGCGCCGCGAATCTTCAGCGCTGCGGTCGGCAGCAGGCGGTCGAACTGGTAGCCCAGGAACTTCTCGCCGTCCTCCTCGATCAGGCCGAAGCGCTTGAAGTCCGGCTTGCCCAGGCCGAAGCTCCAGCACGGCACCTGATCGGCGATCAGCGGCCGCGACAGCGGATCGTCGCGGTTCACCACCACCTGGCGCGCGCCGCGGAAGATGCGATGCTTGGCCAGGTGGTAATGCTGCAGATCGGCGTAGCGATCCATATGGTCTTCGCTGATGTTCAGGCAGGTGGCCACCTCGGCATTGAGCTGCTCGGTGGTCTCCAGCTGGAAGCTGGACAGCTCCAGCACGTACAGCTCGACCTCCTCGTCCAGCAGGTCGAGGGCCGGGGTACCCAGGTTGCCACCCACCGCGACGCGCTTGCCGGCCGCGGCCGCCATCTCGCCGACCAGGGTGGTCACGGTGCTCTTGGCGTTGGAGCCGGTGATGGCGACGATCGGCGCCTTGGCATGGCGGGCAAACAGATCGATGTCCCCGGACAGTTTCACCCCGCGGGCCGCAGCCGCCTGCAGCGCCGGGGTGGCGACGGCCAGGCCGGGGCTGACCAGCAGTTCGCTGGCCCGGCAGAGGAAGTCCACGTCGAGCTCGCCGCAGCGCACCTCCACCTGCGGGAACTGCTCACGCAGGGTGGCCAGTTCCGGCGGGTTCGCCCGCGTATCGACCACGGCGAAGCGCATGCCCTGCCGCGCCAGGAAGCGCACCAGGGACATGCCGCTCTTGCCGAGGCCGACAACGATGCGGAACTGGTCGGAAGCGATCAACGACACTGTCTATTACCTCAGTTTCAGGGTGGCCAGGCCGATCAGCACCAGGATTACGGTGATGATCCAGAAACGCACGATCACCCGTGGCTCGGGCCAGCCTTTCAATTCGAAATGGTGGTGAATCGGCGCCATGCGGAACACCCGCTTGCCGGTCAGCTTGAAGGACGCCACCTGGATGATCACCGACAGGGTCTCCATGACGAACACCCCGCCCATGATGAACAGCACCACTTCCTGACGGACGATCACGGCGATGGTGCCGAGGGCGGCGCCCAGGGCCAGGGCGCCGACGTCGCCCATGAACACCTGGGCCGGGTAGGTGTTGAACCAGAGGAAACCCAGGCCGGCGCCGACCAGTGCGGCGCAGAACACGATCAGCTCGCCGGCGCCGGGCACATAGGGGATGAACAGGTATTCGGCGAACTTCACGTTGCCCGACAGGTAGCAGAAGATGCCCAGGGCGCCGCCGACCATCACGGTGGGCAGGATCGCCAGGCCATCCAGGCCGTCGGTCAGGTTGACCGCGTTGCTCGAACCGACGATGACCAGGTAGGTCAGCACCACGAAGCCCGCGCCCAGGGGGATGCTGACGTCCTTGAGCAGGGGCAGGATCAGGGTGGTCTCCACCGGGCTCTGTGCAGTCAGATAGAGGAAGACGGCCGCGCCCAGGCCGAACACCGACTGCCAGAAATACTTCCAGCGGCTCGGCAGGCCGCGGGAGTTCTTCTCGATCACCTTGCGGTAATCGTCGACCCAGCCGATGGCGCCGAACAGCAGCGTCACTGCCAGCACCACCCACACGTAGCGGTTGGACAGGTCGGCCCAGAGCAGGGTGCTGATGGCGATGGCCGAGAGGATCAGGGCGCCGCCCATGGTCGGCGTGCCCTTCTTCGACAGGTGCGACTGCGGGCCGTCATGGCGCACCGCCTGACCGATCTGGCGGATCTGCAGGGTGCGGATCATCCAGGGGCCCAGCCACAGCGCCAGCGCCAGGGCGGTCAATACGCCGAGAATGCCGCGCAGTGTCAGGTACTGGAACACGGCGAAACCCTTGTGGAACTGTTGCAGGTACTCCGCCAGCAGCAGCAGCATTTAGTGACTCTCCCCCGATGCGCCACACAGCGCCGCCACGACGTTCTCCATCGCGGCACTGCGTGACCCTTTGATTAGAATGGTGGTATCGCCCTGCTCGACGCCAAGCGCCGAGATCAGGCTGGCTTGATCGGCGAAATGCCGGCCATTTGTTCCGAATTCCTCGACCGCATGAGCCATCAGCGGCCCCACTGCATAGAGCGCATCCACCTTGCCGGCGGCGTAGCGCCCCACCTCGCGATGGCCCTGCTCGGCCCATTCGCCCAATTCCCCGATATCGCCGAGCACCAGGACGGTGCGCCCGGAGAAGCCGGCGAGTATATCAACGGCCGCACAGATCGAAGCAGGGTTGGCGTTGTAGCTGTCGTCGATCACCCGCATGCCATTCGTCGCCAGCTGCGCTACGGCGCGGCCTTTGACCGGCTGCAGGCTTTCCAGCCCGGCCTTGATATCGACCAACGGTACGCCCACGGCCTGGGCCGCAGCGGCGGCGGCCAGGGCGTTGGCCACGTTGTGCTCGCCCAGCAGGTTGAGCTGGATGCGCGCCTGGCCCGCCGTGCAGTGCAGGGTGAAGGCCGGACAACCGCGGGCGTCGCGGGCCAGGGCGTCGGCGTAGAAGTCCGCCGCCGCATTGCCCAGGGCGAAGCTCAGCACCCGGCGCCCCTTGGCCCGGCGCTGCCAGATGGCGAAGGCCTGGTCGTCCAGGTTGAGCACGGCGACGCCGCCCTCGCCCAGGCCCTCGAGTATTTCGCCCTTGGCCTCGACTATCTTCTCCGGCCCGCCGAACTCGCCGACGTGGGCGCTACCGGCGTTGGTGATGATGGCCACCTGCGGCCGGGTCAGGGCGACGGTGTAGGCGATCTCGCCGACATGGTTGGCGCCCAGCTCGATCACCGCCCCCCGGTGCCCGGCCGCCAGCTCCAGCAGGGTCAATGGCGCGCCGAGGTCGTTGTTCAGGTTGCCGCGGGTGGCCAGCACGACGCCGCCCAACCCGGCGCGCAGGATGCTGGCGAGCATCTCCTTGACCGTGGTCTTGCCGCTGGAGCCGGTCACCGCCACCAGCGGGCCGTCGTAGGCCTGGCGGTTCAGGGCGCCGAGGCGCCCCAGGGCCAGGCGGGTATCGGCGACCAGCAGCTGCGGCAGCGGCGCATCCGCCACCTCGCGCTGGACCAGTGCGGCCACCGCACCCTTGGCGGCGACCTCGGCCAGGTAGTCGTGACCGTCGAAACGCGGACCGACCAGGGCCACGAACAACTGCCCCGGGCGGATCGCCCGGCTGTCGCTGCCGACCGCGTCGAATGCCACGTCCGCGCCGATCAGGCGGCCGTCCAGCGCATCCGCCACTTCGCTCAAGCGCAACGCTTTAAGCATGGGCAGCCTCCCAGGCGACCAGGGCCTTGGCCGCCTCGTCCAGATCGGAGAACGGCTGACGCTCGCCGTTGATCTCCTGATAGTCCTCGTGTCCCTTGCCGGCCAGCACCAGCACGTCGTCCGCGCTGGCCTGGGCGATCAGCTGGGCGATGGCCTGGCCGCGACCATGCACGAAGCCGGCACGCTCGGGGACCAGGAAGCCGGCGCGAATGTCCGCGAAGATCTGCTCCGGCGCCTCGCTGCGCGGGTTGTCGTCGGTGACCAGCACGGCATCGGCCAGGCGCTCGGCCGCCGCCGCCATCAGCGGGCGCTTGCCGCGATCGCGGTCGCCGCCGCAGCCGAACAGGCACAGCAGGCGCCCCTTCACATGGGGGCGCAATGCCTCGAGCACCTTCTCCAGGGCGTCCGGGGTATGGGCGTAGTCGACCACCACCAGTGGCTGCGACACCCCGCCCAGGCGCTGCATGCGCCCCACAGGCCCCTGCAGGCGCGGCAACACCTTGAGGATCTCGTCCAGCGGATAGTCCATGGCCAGCAACGCGCCGACCACCGCCAGCAGGTTGCTCAGATTGAAACGACCGAGCAGCGAGCTGCGCAGGCTGCCCTCGCCGCGCGGGGTGACCAGCCGGGCACGCACGCCCTGGTCGTCGAACTGGGCCTCGCGGCAGTACAGGTAGGCGCCGGCATCCTCCAGGCTGTAGCTGATCAGGCGCGACTCCCGCGCGTCCCGGGCCAGCTTGCGCCCGGCCGCGTCGTCCAGGTTGAGCACCCGGCAACGCAGGCCCGGTACGCTGAACAGCATGGCCTTGGCGTCGGCATAGGCCTCCATGGTGCCGTGGTAGTCCAGATGATCGCGCGACAGGTTGGTGAACACCGCCACATCGAACGCCAGGGCCGCCACCCGCCCCTGATGCAGGCCGTGGGAGGAGACCTCCATCGCCACCGCGCGGGCGCCCGCCTTCTTCAGGTCGGCCAGGGTGGCCTGCACGCCGATCGGATCGGGCGTGGTGTGGCGGCCGAGCGCCAGGGCGTTGTAGAAGCCGTTGCCGAGGGTACCGACGATGCCGCAGGGCTGGCCAAGCTGGTCCAGGGCCTGGGCCAGCAGCTGGGTCACACTGGTCTTGCCGTTGGTGCCGGTGACGCCGACCAGGTGCAGGCCGCGGCTCGGCTCGCCGTAGAAGCGCCCGGCGATCGCCGACAGCTGCCCGGCCAGGCCCTTGATCGCCACCAGTTCGGCGGCACCGGCGTCGATTGCCGGCGCCCCCTCGGCCTCGTAGGCCACCGCGGCGGCGCCACGGGCGATGGCGTCGGCGATGTGCAGGCGACCATCCTGCTGGCCACCCGGCACGGCGAGGAACAGATCCCCCGGCCGCACCTTGCGGCTGTCCAGGGTCAGTTCACGGATCAGCAGGCTGCTGCCTGCCTGCGGTAATAGCTGATTAAGAGGCATGGGCATCAGAGGCGCCCTCCTGTGCCGGTGTTCACTGCCAGTTCCCGGGATTCGACGGGCGGCAGGTTGTCGGGAACGATGTTCATCAGGCGCAGGGCGCCGGCCATCACCTTGCCGAACACCGGCGCCGAGACCACGCCGCCGTAATAGCCGCCCTCGCTCGGCTCGTCGATGACCACGGCGACGGCGATGCGCGGATCGCTCATCGGCCCGAAGCCGGCGAACAGCGAGCGATAGGCGTTTTCCGTATAGCCCTTGCTGCCCACGCTGGCCTTGCGCGCGGTACCGCTCTTGCCGCCGACGTGATAGCCCGGCACCTTGGCCCGGTGCGCGCCGCTCGGTGCCTCGACCACCTGCTGCAGCATGCCCTGCATGATCCTGGCCACATCTTCCGGGATCACCTGCACGCCCTCGGGGGTGCGGTCGACACGGGTCAGCGACAGCGGCACATTGCGCCCGGAGTTGGCCAGTACCGCATAGGCGTGCACCAGCTGCACCGCCGTCACCGACAGGCCGTAGCCATAGGACAGCGTGGCGGTCTCCGCCTTGCGCCAGTTACGGTGATTGGGCAGGTTGCCGATCCGCTCGCCGGGGAAGCCCAGGCCGGTGTCCTGACCCAGGCCGACCTGCTGCATCAGGGAAAAGATCGACTCGCCGCCGATATCGAAGGCGATCTTGCTCATGCCGACGTTGCTCGACTTGATCAGGATGCTGGTGAGGTCCAGCGGGCCGGTGGCGCGCGAGACGTCGCGAATGGTATAGCGGCCGATGCGCAGGGAGCCCGGGTAGACGTCCACCGTGTCGCTCGGCTTCCAGCGCCCGCTTTCCAGGGCCGCGATCATGGACAGCGGCTTCACGGTCGAGCCCGGCTCGAACACGTCGATCAGCGCCCGGTTGCGCATGGCCGCCGGCTGCAGGCTGCGGCGGTTGTTCGGGTTGTAGGTCGGCTGGTTGACCATGGCCAGCACCTCGCCGCTCTTCACGTCGACCATCACCAGGCTGCCGGCCTTGGCGCCGAACTCCACCAGGGCATTGCGCAGCTCGCGGTGGGCCAGGTACTGCAGGCGCAGGTCGATCGACAGCGCCAGGGCCTTGCCGGCCTTGGCATTCTGGGCGACCTGGACGTCCTTGATCAGCCGGCCGCGGCGGTCCTTGAGCACTTGGCGCTTGCCCGGCACGCCGGCCAGCCACTCGTCGAACGCCAGCTCCATGCCCTCGCGCCCGCGATCGTCGACATCGGTGAAGCCGACCACATGGGCGGCCACCTCGCCGGCCGGATAGAACCGCCGGAACTCCTCGATGGCGTACACCCCAGGCACCTTGAGGTCGAGCACGCGCTGCCCCTGCTCCGGGGTCAGGCCGCGCACCAGGTAGAGGAATTCACGCTCGGCATTGGCCCGCAGCCGCTCGGCGAAGGCCTTCGGCTCCTGCCCCAGGGCCGCCGCCAACGCCGGCCACTGCGCCGCGGCCGCCTGCAACTCCCGGCCGTTGGCCCACAGGGTGGTCACCGGGGTGCTGACCGCCAACGGCTCGCCGTTGCGGTCGGTAACCAGGCCGCGGTGCGCCGGAATCGGGATATGCCGCACGCTGCGCGCGTCGCCGTGGGCCTGAAGGAAGTCGCGGTCTATCAGCTGCAGGTCGACGACGCGCCAGACGATCGCACCGACCATCAGCGCCAGGAGCAGCAGCACCAGGCGGAAGCGCCAGGGGTAGAGCGCGCCTTCGAGACGGATCATGGCGTCACCAGGCGCACTTCGGCGGCATCGGGAATGCGCATCTTCAGCCGCTCGCTGGCCAGGGTCTCGATACGGTTGTGCGCCGTCCAGGTGCTCTGCTCGAGGATCAGCCGGCCCCACTCGGCCTGCGCCTTGTCGCGCACGCTCAGCTCGGCGTACAGGCCGTTGAGCAACTGGCGGTTCCAGTGGGCAGAGAAGGACACCGCCAGCGCCGAGCCCAGCACCGCCAGGAACAGCACCAGCAGCAGCGGGCTGCCCGCCGGCAACGGCTTGGCGAACAGCGTGCTCATCGCACCTTCTCCGCCACGCGCATCACCGCACTGCGCGAGCGCGGGTTGGCCTTGAGCTCGGCATCCGAGGCGTACTGCGGCTTGCCGACCAGCTTCAGGCGCGGCTCGAAGGCCTTGGGAATGATCGGCAGGTCACGCGGCAACTTGTCCTGCTCGCCCTTGGCATGGCGGCGCATGAACTGCTTGACGATGCGGTCCTCGAGGGAGTGGAAGCTGATCACCACCAGCCGCCCCCCGACCTCGAGGGCCTCCAGGGCGGCATCCAGGCCCTGCTCGAGATCGCCCAGCTCGTTGTTGATATGGATGCGCAGCCCCTGGAAGGCCCGGGTGGCCGGATGCTTGCCCTTCTCCCAGGCCGGGTTGGCGTCGGTCAGCACCTGGGCCAGGTCGGCGGTGCGCTCGAACGGCCGTTCGGCACGCCGCTGCACCACGGCTCGCGCCATGCGCTTGGCGAAGCGCTCCTCGCCGTACTCCTTGAACACCCGGGCGATCTCGTCCTCGGCGGCGCTGGCGATCCACTGCGCGGCGCTGACGCCGCGGGCCGGGTCCATGCGCATGTCCAGCGGGCCGTCGTGGAGGAAGCTGAAGCCGCGCGCGGCGTCGTCCAGCTGCGGCGAGGAGACGCCCAGGTCCAGCAGGACCCCGGCGACCTTGCCGGCCAGCCGGCGGACAGCGACTTCCTCGCCGAGTTCCGCAAAACTGCGCTGCACAACGACAAAGCGGCCGTCTTCGGCCGCCAGCGCATTCCCCGTCGCGATCGCCAGGGGGTCCTTATCGAACCCCAACAGATGCCCATCCGGGCCGAGCTTCTCGAGAATCAGCCGGCTATGCCCGCCGCGCCCGAAGGTGCCGTCCAGGTAGCAGCCATCGGCGCGCACGGCGAGTCCGGCGACGGCTTCGTCGAGCAGGACGGTGATATGGCGGAGGCTATCGGTCATGGTCACAGGATCAGGTCACGTAGTTCGTCGGACAGGGCACCGGGCTGTTTGATGGCGGCCAGATCGGCGTCCGCCACGGCATTCCAGGCATCCTCGTCCCACAGTTGAAATTTGTTGAGCTGGCCGACCAGCATCGCGCGCTTGTCCAGCTTGGCGTATTCGCGCAGACGGGGCGGCACCAGGAAACGGCCACTGGCATCCAGCTCGAGGTCGACGGCGTTGCCGATCAGCAGACGCTGCAGGCGGCGGTTTTCCTCGCGAAAGGAGGCCAGCTCGCGCAGCTTGCTTTCGATCAGTTCCCATTCCGGCAGGGGATAGACGCAGAGGCAAGGGTCAATGGCATCGATGGTCACGATGAGCTGGCCGGAGCAGCGCGACACGAGCTCGTCCCGATACCGACTTGGCATCGCGAGTCGCCCTTTGGCGTCGAGACTGATGGCGTTGGCTCCGCGAAACACGGCTGCACTCCCCCGTAACTAGCTATCCATGCCCAAAAAAACCCACTTCATGCCACTTCTTACCACCTGAGCACACTATAGGAACGCGCCCACCCCACCGTCAAGGCGGGTCAGAAGGGAAAAATCCTTACAGGACGGCAATTTAGCGAATCAGAGAGGGAGGACTCGAAGCCTGGGGAAGGGCTAAATCGAATAAAAATCAGCCAGGGCAATAAGCTCAATCACAAAGTTAAAGTGATTTATCAAGAGTAAGATTTTTTAGGCATGAGAACGCGAGGGAAACAGCAAAGCAGATAGAAGGAAAAGGTGGAGAGTCGATCTGTAAGCCGGGTTCTGTCGAGGACAGTCATTCCTCTACGACGTACATCACTGCACGCCTTTAGCAACCTACCCGGTTCCAGCGCGGGCCACGCCAATGGAACCCTATTTGGTCTTGCTCCGAGTGGGGTTTACCTAGCCACGGACTGTTGCCAGCCGCGCGGTGCGCTCTTACCGCACCTTTTCACCCTTACCGGCGCCGAAGCGCTTAGGCGGTTATTTTCTGTGGCACTTTCCGTAGGCTCACGCCCCCCAGGCATTACCTGGCACTCCGCCCTATGGAGCCCGGACTTTCCTCCCCCGCGTCCCGCAGAACGAAACACGGCAGCGACTGTCCGATCGACTCTCCGCCGCCAAGGGTAACGGCGCGCCCTCGATAGGACAAGGCCTAGTCGCGCGGCTGGCGCTCCAGGGCGGCCTGATAGAGCAGGTTCTTGCGCACCCCGGTGATCTCCGCCGCCAGTGCCGCCGCACGCTTGAGCGGCATCTCGCCGAGCAGCAGGTCGAGCACGCGCAGCGCCTCGGCGCTGACCGCCGCCTCGCCCTCCGGCGCCTGCCAGCCCGCCACCAGCACCACGCACTCGCCGCGCTGCTGGTTGCTGTCGGCCGCCACCCAGGCGCACAGCTCGCCCAGCGGCAACCCCTTGAGGGTCTCGAAGGTCTTGGTCAGCTCCCGGGCGAGCAGCGCCGGACGCCCGTCGCCGAACACCGCCCGCATGTCCTGCAGGCACTCGAGGATCCGATGGGGCGCCTCGTAGAAGATCAGGGTGCGCGGCTCCTCCCGCACCTGCTCCAGGCGCGCGCGACGCCCCACCGCCTTGGCCGGCAGGAAGCCCTCGAAGATGAAGCGGTCGGAGGGCAGGCCTGCCGCCGACAGCGCCGCGATCAGGGCGCAGGCGCCCGGCACCGGCACCACCGGCACTCCCGCCGCCCGCGCCTGGCGCACCAGGTGGTAGCCCGGGTCGGAGATCAGCGGCGTGCCGGCGTCGGAGATCAGCGCCACATCCTCGCCCGCCTGTAGCCGGGCGAGGAAGCGCCCGCCCTGGTCGCGCTCGTTGTGTTCATGGCAGGCGGCCAGGGGCGTGGCGATGCCGAAATGCTGCAGCAACCGCGCCGAGTGCCGGGTGTCCTCGGCCGCGATGAGCGCCACCTCGCCGAGCACCCTGAGCGCCCGCGCACCGATGTCGTCCAGATTGCCAATCGGCGTGGCCACCACATAGAGGGTACCAAGGGCGGGGGTCGGAGCACCGGGAACGGTCACAGCATGCGCCTCTCGAATTCGCGAAAGCGCGCATTGTAGCCCGTTTCACGGCATCGACATCGCACCGCCTGCGGGGCTTGGGTACAATTCGCCGCTCATTTGCCCAAGTTTCAGGAAGGCCTACATGATCGCTTGCCTGCGCCCGCTCTATGCACTCAGCCTCGCCGGCCTGCTGGCCGCCTGCGCCAGCCCGCCCGGCGCCACCCTTGGCGAGCTGCCGCGCACCCCTCAAGCCAGCGTCGAGCAGCTGCTGCAGCAGGCCGGTGACAGCCAGTCCGAGCCCGCCAACCTGCTGCGCCTGTCGGCCGCCGACCTGGCCTACCAGCAGAAGAACTTCGCCCGCGCCTCCGCCATTCTCGAACAGGTGAGCCTCGACGGCCTCAAGCCGGCCCAGCAGGTCTACGCCAGCACCCTGGCCGCCGAACTGGCGCTGACCCGCGACAATTCCAAGGCCGCGCTCCGGGCCCTCGAGCATCCCAGCCTGGCCCGCCTGGGCGAGCTGCCGGTCGAGCAACAGGTGCGCACCCAGCTGACACGCGCCAAGGCCCTGGAGGAGGACGGTCAGCCCCTCGCCGCCGCCCGCGAACGCATCTTCATCGCCCCGCTGCTGCCCCCTGACGCGGTCGAGCGCAACCACGAGAGCATCTGGGAGCTGGTCGCCAGCCTGCCCACCGAGCAGCTACAGGCCAATGGCGAAGCCGACCTGGGCGGCTGGCTGAGCCTGGCCCAGGCGGCCAAGACCGCAGGCCCCCTGCAGGCCCAGCAGACGGCCATCGACCTCTGGCGTGCGCAGCACCCACAGCACCCGGCGGCCCTGCGCCTGCCCGCCCCGCTGCGCCAGCTGCAGGAGCTGTCCAGCCAGCCGCTGACCGAGATCGCCCTGCTGCTGCCACAGAACGGCCAGCTCGCCTCGGTCGCCCGCGCCCTGCGCGACGGCTTCCTCGCCGCCCACTACCAGGCCCAGCAGGCCGGGCAGAACCCGCCCAACATCCACCTGTACGACAGCGCCCAACTGCGCTCGCTGGACGACTTCTACCGCCAGGCCCAGGCCGACGGCGTGCAACTGGTGGTCGGCCCCCTGGAGAAGCACCTGGTGACCCAGCTCAGCACCCGGGAGCAGCTGCCGATCACCACCCTGGCGCTGAACTACAGCGAATCCGCCCAGGAGGCACCGGCGCAACTGTTCCAGTTCGGCCTGGCCGCCGAGGACGAGGCCCGCGAAGTGGCGCGCCGCGCCTGGTCCGACGGCATGCGCCGGGCCGTCGCCCTGGTACCCCGCGGCGACTGGGGCGACCGGGTACTGGCCGCCTTCCGCGAGAGCTGGCAGGCGGCGGGCGGCAGCCTGATCGCCGCCGAGCACGTCGACCAGCCGGTGGAACTGGCGCAGCAGATCGCCGACCTGTTCCAGCTGCGCCAGAGCGAAGCGCGCGCCCGGCGCCTGCGCAACACCCTGGGCGTCGCCGTAGCGGCACAGCCGTCGCGGCGCCAGGACGTCGATTTCATCTTCCTCGCCGCCACGCCGCAGCAGGCCCAGCAGATCAAGCCGACGCTGGCCTTCCAGTACGCCGGCGACGTCCCTGTCTACGCCACTTCGCACCTGTTTACCGGCAACCACAGCCAGGCCCAGTACCTGGACCTGAACGGCATCCGCTTCTGCGAAACCCCCTGGCTGCTGAATGCCGACGAACCCCTGCGCCAGCAGGTCAGCAGCCAGTGGCCGCAGGCCGGCGGCAGCCTCGGCCGCCTCTACGCCATGGGCATCGACGCCTACCGCCTGACCCCGCGCCTGGACCAGCTCAAGGCCCTGCCCGACAGCCGGGTCGACGGCCTCTCCGGCAGCCTCAGCCTGAACCCGGCGCAGCGCATCGAGCGCCAGCTGCCCTGGGCGGAGTTCCACGACGGCCAGGTTCGGCCACTGCCCGACGGCCTCAATTGAGCGAGCGCGACAGCCCCCAGGACAGCGGTCAGGCCGCCGAGGCCCTGGCCCGCCGTCACCTGGAACGGCACGGCCTGCGCCTGCTGGCGCAGAACTGGCGCTGCCGGCGCGGCGAGCTCGATCTGGTCATGCTCGACAGCGATACAGTAGTATTCGTCGAGGTACGCTACCGGCGGCATGCCGCCTGGGGCGGCGCCGCCGCCAGTGTCGACGCGCGCAAGCGTGACAAGCTGGCGACCGCCGCCCTGCACTTTCTCCAGCAGGAGAGCCGCTGGGCAAAGCACCCCTGCCGCTTCGACGTGATCGCCATCGATGCCCACGGCAGTGCGATCCCGCGACTGGACTGGATTCGCAACGCCTTTGACACCTGAGCAGCCACCCCACTGAAGGTTATATCTCCGATGGACATGCAAGCCCGTATTCGCCAGCTGTTCCAAGCCAGCATCGAGACCAAGCAACAGGCCATGGAAGTGCTCGCGCCCTTTATCGAGCAAGGCAGCCAGGTCATGGTTCAGGCGCTGCTCAGCGAGGGCAAGATCCTCACCTGCGGCAACGGCGGCTCGGCCGGCGATGCCCAGCACTTCTCCTCCGAGCTGCTCAACCGCTTCGAGCGCGAGCGCCCCAGCCTGCCGGCGATCGCCCTGACCACCGACAGCTCGACCATCACCTCGATCGCCAACGACTACAGCTACAACGAGGTGTTCTCCAAGCAGATCCGCGCCCTCGGCCAGCCCGGCGACGTCCTCCTGGCGATCTCCACCAGTGGCAACTCGGCCAACGTGATCCAGGCCATCCAGGCCGCCCACGACCGCGAGATGATCGTGGTCGCCCTGACCGGCCGCGACGGCGGCGGCATGGCCTCGCTGCTGCTGCCGGAAGACGTGGAGATCCGTGTGCCGTCGCGGATCACCGCACGCATCCAGGAAGTGCACCTGCTGGCCATCCATTGCCTGTGCGACCTGATCGACAGCCAACTGTTCGGGAGTGAAGAATGACGCGCAATCCACTGATCCTCGCCGCCCTGGCGCTTACCCTGACCCTGGCGGGTTGCGGCAGCCGCAGCATCGGCAACAAGATCGACGACCAGTTCATCGCCCCCGCGGTCGAGAACAACATCGCCCGCGCCCACGTCGACCTGACCAGCCCCACCTCGCACATCGTGGTGACCAGCTACAACGGCGTGGTCCTGCTCGCCGGCCAGACCCCGCGCAGCGACCTCAAGGCCATGGCCGAACAGGCCGCACGCCGGGTGCAGAACGTGACCAAGGTGCACAACGAGCTGCAGGTGCTGCAGCCGACCTCCCTGCTGGCCCGCAGCAACGACACCCTGCTGACCAGCAAGATCAAGACGCAGATGCTGGCGGACGCCAGCGTGCCCGGCTCGCGCATCAAGGTGGTCACCGAGAACGGCATCGTCTACCTGCTGGGCCTGGTCTCGCGCCAGGAGGCCAACCAGGCCACCGCCCTGGTACAGAGCGTCTCCGGCGTGCAGAAGATCGTCAAACTGTTCCAGTACATCAACTGACGCCCGGCCGGCCCACGAAAAAGGCGATCCTCGGATCGCCTTTTTCGTTTACTTGACCACCTTCAGACTGGGTCGGCCGCTCGGCCGCGGCGGCTCGCCATCCGGCGGCCCCTGGTCGTCGGGCCCATCACCATCCTCGTCGTCCGGCACCGGCGGCTCCAGATCGAAGACCATGCCCTGGCCGTTTTCCCGGGCATAGATCGCCAGCACCGCCGCGGAAGGGATGTACAGGCTGTGCGCCACCCCGCCGAAGCGTCCCTCGAAGCTCACCGCCTCGTTATCCATATGCAGGTGACGCACCGCCCCGGGCGATACGTTCAGCACGATCTGCCCGTCGCTGGCAAAGCCCGGCGGCACCTGCACCCCGGCGAAATCGGCGTTGACCAGCAGGTGGGGGGTACAGTCGTTGTCGACGATCCACTCGTAGAGGGCACGAACCAAATAGGGACGACTGGAGTTCATCAAAACCTCCTCAATTAACGCATCTCGCGCTCGGCGGCGGACAGACTGGCGCGAAAACCCTCGCGGGCGAACTGGCGCTCCATGTAATCGAGCAACGGCTTGGCCGGCTTCGGCAGCTCGATCCCCAGCAGCGGCAGGCGCCAGAGGATCGGCAGCAGGCAGCAGTCCACCAGGCTCAACTCCTCGCTGAGGAAGTACGGCTTGTCGGCGAACAACGGCGAGACACCGGTCAGGCTTTCGCGCAATTCCTTGCGCGCCTGCACCCGGGCCGGCTCCTTGCTGCGCGGATCGAGAATCAGATCCACCAGCGCACACCAGTCCCGCTGAATGCGATGGATCAACAGGCGACTGTTGGCCCGGGCCACCGGATAGACCGGCAGCAGCGGCGGATGGGGGTAGCGCTCATCCAGATACTCCATCACCACCGTCGACTCGTACAGCGCCAGATCGCGGTCGACCAGGGTCGGCAGGCTGGCATAGGGATTGACCTCCAGCAGCTGAGGCGGGCAGCGGCCCGGCTCGACACTGATGATCTCGGCGCCGACACCCTTCTCGGCGAGCACGATACGTACACGGTGGGAGTAGTGGTCGGCGGGGTCGGAATAACAGGCCAACCTATTGGTCACGCCCATGGCGATCCTCCTCGCTTATAAAAGTTATCTGAAGCAGAAAGACCTGCGCGCCCAGGAGGGCGCGCAGGTCAGTGACGGAAGCTGTGACGATGTTAATGCACGTCCTTCCAGTATTCACGCTTGAGCAGGTAGGCGAACACGAAGAAGAAGGCCAGGTACAGCAGCACATAGGTACCGATGCGCTGACTCTCCAGCTTGACCGGGTTGGCCGAGTAGGCCAGGAAGGTCACCAGGTTCTTGATCTTCTCGTCGAACTGCTCCTCGGTCAACTCACCGGTCTTCGGCTCGATGGTGAGTTGATCGCAGGCCTCGTGCGTGATGGGCGTGCCGGTCAGCGGATCGAACTGCTTCTTGCCGTCCTCGACCACCTGCACCTGCTTGCAACCGATGTACTGGCGCCCCTGCAGCTCGGCCAGCACGTTCGGCATGCCGACGTTCGGGAAGACCTTGTTGTTCGCCCCCAGCGGACGGCTCGGGTCTTCGTAGAAGGTGCGCAGGTAGGTATACAGCCAGTCGGTGCCACGCACGCGAGCGACCAGGGTCAGATCCGGCGGCGCCGCGCCGAACCAGGTCTTGGCGTCCTCGGGCTTCATGCCGATCTTCATGTGGTCGCCGATCTTGGCATCGTTGAACACCAGATTGTCCAGCATCAGCTCATGGGGAATGCCGAGGTCATCGGCAACCCGCTCGTAGCGCTGGAACTTGGCCGCATGGCAGCCCATGCAGTAGTTGGCGAAGGTACGCAGACCGTCCTGCATGGCCGCCTTGTCGGTCAGATCGATATCGACCTTGTCCAGCGGATAGTTGCCGCCCGCCCCCAGAGCCAGGGCAGGCATTGCAGCGAAAATCAGTGCAGCGAATAGCTTCTTCATCAGCCTGTCACCCTTTCCGGAACCGGTTTGGTTTTTTCCATCCTGGTGTAGAACGGCATCAGGATGAAGTACGCGAAGTACAGGAAGGTACACACCTGCGACAGCAGCGTACGGCCGGGAGTCGGCGCCAGCACACCCAGGACGCCCAGGATGACGAAGGACACGCAGAACACCAGCAACCAGATCTTGCTCATCCAGCCCTTGTAGCGCATCGACTTGACTGGGCTACGGTCCAGCCAGGGCAGCACGAACAGCACCGCGATGGCCGCGCCCATGGCGATCACGCCGAGCAGCTTGTCCGGAACGGCACGCAGGATCGCGTAGAACGGGGTGAAGTACCACACCGGCGCGATGTGCTCGGGGGTCTTGAACGGGTTGGCCTGCTCGAAGTTGGGCTTCTCCAGGAAGTAACCGCCCATTTCCGGGAAGAAGAACACCACGAAGCAGAAGATGAACAGGAACACCACCACACCGACGATATCCTTCACGGTGTAATAGGGGTGGAAGGCGATGCCGTCCAGCGGTACGCCGTTCTCGTCCTTCTTCTTCTTGATGTCGACGCCGTCCGGGTTGTTCGAACCCACCTCATGCAGTGCCAGGATGTGCAGCACCACCAGGCCGAGAATCACGATCGGCAGCGCCACGACGTGCAGGGCGAAGAAACGGTTCAGGGTGATCCCGGAAATCAGGTAGTCACCACGGATCCACTGGGTCAGGTCGTCGCCGATCACCGGGATGGCGCCGAACAGCGAGATGATCACCTGGGCACCCCAGTAGGACATCTGCCCCCACGGCAGCAGGTAGCCCATGAAGGCTTCCGCCATCAGCAGCAGGTAGATCAGCATGCCGAAGATCCACACCAGCTCGCGCGGCTTCTGGTAGGAGCCATAGAGCAGGCCACGGAACATGTGCAGGTAGACCACGACGAAGAACGCCGAGGCGCCGGTGGAGTGCAGGTAGCGCAGAATCCAGCCGTACTCGACATCGCGCATGATGTACTCGACCGAGGCGAACGCCTCCTCGGCCGACGGGGTGAAGCTCATGGTCAGCCAGATACCGGTGACGATCTGATTGACCAGCACCAGCAGGGCCAGCGAGCCGAAGAAGTAGAAGAAGTTGAAGTTCTTCGGCGCGTAGTACTTGCTCAGATGGTCTTCCCACATCTTGGTCGCGGGGAAGCGCGCATCCATCCACTCCATGAATTTGCTCATCATGCTTGCTCCTGATCCACACCGATGACGATCACATCATCCGACTCGTACATGTGCGGCGGTACCGGCAGGTTCAAGGGGGCAGGCTGCGCCTTGTAGACACGGCCGGCGAGGTCGTAGCGGGAACCGTGGCACGGGCAGAAGTAGCCACCTACCCACTCGGCCCCGAGATCGGCAGGCGCCACTTCCGGGCGGAAGGACGGCGAGCAGCCCAGGTGGGTGCACAGGCCGACCAGCAGCAACACTTCCGGCTTGATCGAACGGGTCTTCGGATCGACATAGGTCGGCTGCACGGACGCCTGGGAGTCTATATCAGCCAATTGCGGCTCGAGCTTGACCAGGTTACCCAGGATCTCCTCGGTACGGCGCACGATGAACACCGGCTGCCCCCGCCATTCGGCAACCATCTGCTGGCCCGGCTCGATCTTGCTGACGTTCACCTTTACAGGTGCACCGGCAGCCTTGGCCTTGGCGCTCGGGAACCATGACCCCACGAACGGGACCGCGGCACCCACCGCTCCAGCAGCACCCACCACAGAAGTGGCTGCCACCAAGAAGCGACGCCGGCCTGCATTCACGCCGTCATTGCTCATTCAGTCGTCTCCCATCAGCTTTGTGGCCTGTTGTTCAGGCCTCTACTAGGTAAAAATCGGGTAGCGCAAAAAATTCGCCAAATGGTAAAGAAAAGCCCCTTTTCTGACAAGGTAATTACCCCGCCTGAAGCCTCTCAACACCTTGCAGGGCGCGGCCTCCAGGACTGCGGCATGATGTCGCAGAACAGCCGAGCGCCCATAAAAAACGCCCAGCTCCGTAAGGAAACTGGGCGCTTTTGAACGCAGATAGCGAATTAACGCTTGGAGTACTGCGGACGCTTACGCGCCTTGCGCAGGCCAACCTTCTTACGCTCGACTTCACGGGCATCGCGAGTCACGAAACCGGCCTTACGCAGCGAGCTGCGCAGGGTCTCGTCATACTGGATCAGGGCGCGGGTGATACCGTGACGGATCGCACCAGCCTGACCGCTCACACCACCACCGATGACGGTGACGAAGATGTCGAACTTCTCGGTGGTCTCGGTCAGCTCCAGCGGCTGGCGAACTACCATGCGGGCAGTTTCACGACCGAAGAAGGTGTCCAGGGTGCGGTTGTTGATGGAGATGCTGCCAGTACCCGGACGCAGAAATACGCGAGCGGTTGCAGTCTTGCGACGGCCAGTGCCGTAATTTTGAGTCGCCGACATAATGAACTATTCCGTTAAATCTTCAGTTCTTGGGGCTGCTGAGCGGTGTGCGGGTGAGCGGCACCCTTGTACACCTTCAGCTTACGGTACATGTCGCGACCCAGCGGGTTCTTCGGCAGCATGCCTTTAACCGCGGTCTCGATCACACGCTCAGGCGCCTTGGCGATCAGCTTCTCGAAGTTGATCGACTTGATGCCGCCCGGGAAACCGGAGTGAGAGTAGTACATCTTGTCGGTGGTCTTGGCACCGGTGACACGCACCTGCTCGGCATTGATCACGACGATGTAGTCGCCGGTATCAACGTGCGGAGTGTACTCGGGCTTGTGCTTGCCACGCAGACGGGTGGCAATTTCGGTAGCCAGACGACCCAGGGTCTGACCAGCAGCGTCGACGACGAACCAGTCGCGCTTTACTGTTTCCGGTTTAGCAGTAAAAGTCTTCATTCTTTATAGCCTCAGGGGCCGCCCTGATAAATAAGACGGCGGATCTTACTGAATAGTGCGTACTTTGACAAGTCAAAGGCAGCCGAACACAGACGCTGTCGGGGGCTCGGGTCAGCGCGTCCGTAACACGGCAAGATTCTTCGGCAGGCGGCGCATCACTTCCACTGCAGAAAGAGGTGCGCAATTATGCAGATTGCGCGAATAAATTCAACCTGCTTGTATGGTGCCCCTCGCAGAAGGAGCACTCCATGCAATATCGCCAGCTTGACCGAACCGATATTCGGGTCAGCGCCCTGTGCCTGGGCACCATGACCTGGGGCGAACAGAACGACGCCCGCGACGCCTTTGCGCAGGTCGCGCGGGCCAAGGCCCACGGCGTCAACTTCATCGACACCGCCGAGATGTACCCGGTACCGCCACGCGCCGAGACCTACGGCAGGACCGAACAGATCATCGGCGACTACCTGCGCCAGCACGGCGGCCGCGGCGACTGGGTGCTGGCGAGCAAGATCGCCGGCCCCGGCAACGGCATCGACTACATTCGCGACGGCCGACTCAAGCACGACCGCGCGCACATAGTCGCCGCCCTGGATGCCAGCCTCAAGCGCCTGCAGACCGACTGGATCGACCTGTACCAGCTGCACTGGCCGGAACGCTCGACCAACTTCTTCGGCCAACTCGGCTACCGCCACCAGGACAGCGCCTTCACCCCGCTGGAGGAAACCCTGGAGGCGCTGGACGGGCAGGTCAGGGCCGGCAAGATCCGCCAGATCGGCCTGTCCAACGAGACCTCCTGGGGCACGATGAGATTTCTGCAACTGGCCGAGAGCCGCGGCTGGCCGCGCACGGTGTCGATCCAGAACCCCTACAACCTGCTCAACCGCAGCTTCGAGGTCGGCCTGGCGGAGATCGCCATCCGCGAGCAGTGCGGCCTGCTGGCCTACTCGCCCCTGGCCTTCGGCATGCTGTCGGGCAAGTACGAGAACGGCGCGCAACCGGCCAACGCCAGGCTCAGCCTGTTCAGCCGCTTCACCCGCTACACCAACCCGCAGGCGCGGGCCGCCTGCTCGCGCTATGTGGCCCTGGCCCGCGCGCACGACCTGGACCCGGCGCAGATGGCCCTGGCCTTCGTCACCGCCCAGCCCTTCGTCACCAGCACCATCATTGGCGCGACCACCCCGGAACAGCTGGAAGCCGATCTGACCAGCATCGAGCTGGCGCTCGGCGACGAGGTCCTGGCCGGCATCGAGGCCATCCACAGGTCGCAGCCGAACCCGGCGCCCTGACGCCAACCGCGCGGGCGCGACGAGAAAGCCCGGCCTGCGCCGGGCCTCTCCTTGGCGGCCGCGCCCTACAGGGAACGGGCGACGATTTCCTTCATGATCTCGTTGGTGCCGGCATAGATGCGCTGCACCCGGGCATCGGCCCAGGCCCGCGCCACCGGGTACTCCCACATGAAGCCGTAGCCGCCGTGCAGCTGCACGCACTCGTCCAGCACCTTGCACTGCAGATCGGTGCCCCAGTACTTGAGCATCGCCGCGGTCGGCACATCCAGCTTGCCCTGCAGGTGCAGCTCCAGGCAGCGGTCGACGAACACCCGACCCACCTGGATCTCGGTGGCCATCTCCGCCAGCTTGAAGCGGGTGTTCTGGAACTCGGCGATGGCCTTGCCGAACGCCTTGCGCCCGCGGGTATAGTCCAGGGTCCACTGCAGCGCCGCCTCGGCCGAGGCCAGGGCGCTAACGCCGACGGTCAGGCGCTCCTGGGGCAACTCCTGCATCAGATAGGCGAAGCCCATGCCGGCCTGCCCCAACAGGTTCTCCTTGGGTACCCGCACGTCCTGGAAGAACAGCTCGGAGGTGTCCTGCGCCTTCATGCCGACCTTCTCCAGGCGCTTGCCCTTGGCGAACCCCGGGGTGTCGGCCTCGACCAGGAACAGGCTGGTGCCCTTGGCCCCCGCCTGCGGGTCGGTCTTGGCCACCACGATCACCAGGTCCGCCAGATAGCCGTTGGTGATGAAGGTCTTCGAGCCGTTGATCACGTACTCGTCGCCCTCCAGCACCGCGGTGGTCTTGACCCCCTGCAGGTCGGAGCCGGCGCCCGGCTCGGTCATGGCGATGGCGCTGACCAGCTCGCCGGACGCCAGCCTGGGCAGGTACTTGTGCTTCAGCGCCTCGGAACCGTAATGCAGGATGTAGGGGGCGACGATGTCCGAGTGCAGGGAGAAGCCGATTCCGGTCAAACCGAGCCGGCCGACCTCCTCGATCACCACCGCGCTGTAGAGGAAGTCCGCCCCCATGCCGCCGTACTCTTCCGGGATGTGCGAGCAGAGCATCCCCGCCTCCCCGGCCTTGTTCCACAGGCGGCGATCGACATGACCGTCCTTCTCCCACTGCCGATGGAAGGGCACCGCCTCCTGCTCGAGGAACTTGCGCACGCTGTCGCGAAACAGCTCATGGTCGGAACTGAACAGGGTTCTGGGGATCATCTTGGCACCTGACATAGAAGGTAGGTTTGGATGACCTCGACTCTAGCCAAGCAAACGCTTGGTCGCACTGGACACAAGCGCCAATAAATAAGACGATCCAGCCGTTACTTGACCACTTAGCCCTAACAAGAATCAGCCTATGCCCAACCCATCGCCCGAGCCACTCAAGCGCGTCAGCATCCTCGCCACCGAGGGGGTCTTCGCCTCGACCCTGATGCAGGCCAAGGATTTCTTCCACATGGCCAGCCTGCGCCATGGCAAGCAACTGGGCCGCGGCCTGACGCCCTCCTTCGAGATCCGCCTGGTCAGCCCGGACGGCCAGCCGGTGCGCAGCTTCAGCGATGTGCTGATTCCTGTGGACGGCCCACTGGAAAGCGCCGACGTGATCATCCTGCCAGCCTTCTGGGACGATTTCGACGCCCTCTGCCAGCGCCATCCCCAGGTGCTGGACTGGCTCCGCACGCGCCACGCCGCCGGCAGCGCCATCTGCGGCGAAGCCACCGGGGTGTTCTGGATGGCCCAGGCCGGCCTGCTCGACGGCAAGGAGGCGACCACCTACTGGCGCTTCTTCAACGAGTTCACCGAGCGTTTTCCCAAGGTGCAGCTCAACCAGGACAAGCACCTGTCCGATGCCGACAACCTGTACTGCGCCGGCGGCGTCACCTCGGCCTGCGACCTGTACATCTACCTGATCGAACGCTTCTGCGGCGCCGGCGTGGCCCAGGGCGTGGCCCGCGACATCCTCTATGAGGTGCAGCGCAGCTATACCCCCGGGCGCATCGGCTTCGGCGGGCAGAAACTGCACCACGACCTGACCATACTGCAGATCCAGCAGTGGCTGGAGGAGCACTTCTGCGACAAGTTCCGCTTCGAGGACGTGTCCCGCGAACACGGCATGAGCATCCGCAACTTCATGCGCCGCTTTCAGGCCGCCACCGGCGACAAGCCCCTGCATTACCTGCAGCGCCTGCGCATCGAGACGGCCAAGGGCCTGCTCAGCGCCACCCGCAAGAGCATCAAGACCATCAGCTACGAAGTCGGCTATGACGACGCCAGCTTCTTCGCCCGGCTATTCCGCCAGCACACCACGCTGTCGCCCAACCAGTACCGCCGGCAGTTCCAGCACAAGGACACCCACGCCTAGGCCCGCGCACAAAAAAGGCCACCCGCGGGCAGCCTCCTTGTACGCTCGGGCGCTCAGGGCTTGTGCGGCCGCGCCAGGAACTCGTGGGACTGCATCTCCAGCAGGCGGCTGAGGGTGCGCTGAAACTCGAAGGTCAGGCGGCCGCCGGTATAGAGGTCCTTGAGCTCGACCTCGGCGGAGATGATCAGCTTGACGTTGCGGTCGTAGAACTCGTCCACCAGGTTGATGAAGCGCCGCGCCATGTCGTCCTTGGCCACGCCCATCTGCTCGACATTGGCCAGCAGCACGGCGTGGAAGATCTTGCCCAGCTCGATGTAGTCGTTCTGGCTGCGCGGACCGTCGCACAGCTCGCGGAACTCGAACCAGGCCACGTCGTCGCCGACCTTGCGCGCGGTGATCGGCCGATTCTCGATCATCAGCGCCTCGTTCTCCTGCACCGTGCAGTGCTCGGGCAGCAGGCTGCTGAAGCTCTTGTCCAGGCTCTCCTCGGCCGCCGCATCCAGCGGCCAGTGGAACAGTTCGGCCTGCTCCAGGGCGCGCAGGCGGTAGTCGACGCCGCTGTCGACGTTGACGATCTCGGTGTGCTCCTTGAGCAGGGCGATGGCCGGCAGGAAGCGCGCGCGCTGCAGGCCGTCCTTGTACAGGCCGTCCGGCACGATGTTGGAGGTCGCCACCAGGCTCACGCCGTTCTTGAACAACTCGTCCAGCAGGGTGGCGAGGATCATCGCGTCGGTGATGTCGGAGACGAAGAACTCGTCGAAGCAGATCACCCGCGCCTCGTCGGCGAACCGCTTGCCGATGATCACCAGCGGGTTCTTCTCGCCCTTGAGGGTCTTCATTTCCTCGTGCACCCGCTTCATGAAGCGGTGGAAGTGGGTGCGCATCTTCTGCTCGAACGGCAGCGCATCGAAGAAGGTGTCGACCAGGTAGGTCTTGCCGCGTCCGACCCCGCCCCAGAAGTACAGGCCCTTGACCGGCCCCTGGGGCCTGCGGGCGAACAGCTTGCCGAACAGCCCGGGCTTGCTCGCCTCGCCGGCGATCAGGTCGTCGTATAGGCGCTGCAGGTGGCGCACCGCAGTTTCCTGGGCCGCGTCATGGAAGAAGTCGGGGCGTTTGAGGTCTGCCTGGTAGCGCTCTAGGGGTGTCATATTCGTTAGCTGGGCAACAAAAATGGGGCCGACACTTTAGCGACGCCCTCCGCGCTTGGCAATCGAGAGCATCGCCCATGGCGACGACGGCCCGGCCACGTCGCCGCCCCGCACGAGCGAGACGGCGACTGCGGATGACCTAGCCGGCCAGCCCAGCGATGGCGTCGCGCAGGCGCAGCATGGCCGCGTCCAGCTCCTCGGGATCGGGATAGGCCGGGCTGTCGGCCAGGCACTCGCCGTCCAGCCAGAGGGTGAACTGGTCGCCCTCGTCCTCGCGCAGCTCCAGGGCGTCGGGGCCCTGGGCAACCAGCCTCTGGCTGATGGCGCCGACCAGCTTGGGATCGGCGAACGGGCGCGAGAGCAGCAGTTCATCGCCCTCGGCGGAGAGAAAGCGAAAACGGAAGCTGCCGTCCTGCTCGCGGAAGCTGACGAAGCGCGCGCTCTTGGCCGCCTTCTTCTTGGCGCTGGCGGCGACCTGCACCTGTTCGCGGAACGAGCGCAGGCCGACCGCCTCGCGCAGTTCGCCGAGGAAGGGCGTGGCTATCCTGCGCGCCTTGGCCGCGCCGGCCTGCAGCACGTCCTCCAGGTCGCCCGGTTTGGCGATCAGCGCCTGGTAGCGCTCGCGGGCCTCGCCCAGCTCGCCGTCGAGCAGCTGGAACAGGCGCTGCTTGGCCTCGCCCCAGGCCAGCCCGTCCAGCAGCTCGGCGCGGAACGCGGCCTGCTGCGCCGGCGTGGCGAAGGCCTGGTAGAGGGTGAACAGGTGGGCGCTGTCCGGGTCCTTGGCCTCGCCCGGGGCGCGCGAGTCGGTGACGATGCGGGCGACGGCGTCCTTGAGCTGCTTGGCGCTGCCGAACAAGGGGATGGTGTTGTCGTAGCTCTTGCTCATCTTGCGCCCGTCAAGGCCCGGCAGGGTCGCCACGTCTTCCTCGATCACCGCCTCGGGCAGGGTGAACAGCTCCCTGCCCTGGCCGAACAGGTGGTTAAAGCGCTGGGCGATGTCGCGGGCCATCTCCACGTGCTGGATCTGGTCGCGGCCGACCGGCACCCGGTGCGCGTTGAACATCAGGATGTCCGCCGCCATCAGCACCGGGTAGCTGAACAGGCCCATGGTCACGCCGGCATCCGGGTCCTCGCCGGCCTCGACATTCTTGTCCACCGAGGCCTTGTAGGCGTGGGCGCGGTTGAGCAGGCCCTTGCCGGCGACGCAGGTCAGCAGCCAGCACAGCTCGGGGATCTCGGGGATGTCGGACTGGCGGTAGAAGGTCGCCCTGTCGACGTCCAGGCCACAGGCCAGCCAGGTGGCGGCGATCTCCAAACGCGAACGCTGGATGCGCGCCGGGTCGTCGCATTTGATCAGGGCGTGGTAGTCGGCCAGGAAGTAGAAGGAATCGGCATCCGCGGCGCGGCTGGCGACTATGGCCGGGCGGATGGCGCCGGCGTAGTTGCCCAGATGGGGGGTGCCGGTGGTGGTGATGCCGGTGAGGATACGAGTGGTCATGGCGTTCGCTTGTTGTCTGAGGCGCCTGGCAGGCGGCAATCGAAAGTCAGAGTCGCGGCGCGAGCAGTTCCTTGAGGTCGGTCAGCTTGCCGTGAAAAAAGTGCCCGCATTCTGCCACTTTCAGCAGCTCATGGGGACGCTGCAGCGCCGCCGACCAGTCATACACCGCCTGCGCCTCGATCACCTCGTCGTCCTCCGGCTGGATCAGGGTCAGCGGGCAGCGCGCGGCCGCCGGGTGCTCGGCGCTCAGGCGCTGCACCGCTGGCGCCACCATGAACAGGTGGGCCGGCTCGATACCCTGGTGTTCCAGGCGGGCGCCCAGGCTGGCGGCGACGAAACCGCCGAAGGAGAAGCCCAGCAGGGTCAGGGGCAGCTGCGGATACCGGTCACGCAACCACTGCGCCGCGGCCTCGGCGTCGTCGATCTCGCCGCCGCCCAGGTCATGGCTGCCGGCGCTGGCACCGACGCCCCGGTAGTTGAAGCGCAGCGTGGCCAGGCCGGCGTCGCGGGCGGTGCGCTGCAGGGTCGAGACCACCTTGTTGAGCATGGTGCCGCCCTGCACCGGATTGGGGTGGCAGATCAACGCCACGCCCCGGGCGTCGGCCACGGCGAGGGACAGGGCTTCCAGCTGGCCGCAGGGGCCATCGATGAAGAGAGGGGTTTCGCGACTGAGCAACGGTTAACTCCGTGACCCCAGGCAGGGTCGACACGTCTAGCTGACAGCCTGCGCCGCACACATCCGGGCATTGCATTGCGGTATACAGCGCAGGTTCGAGCCGTTAACGTAAAGCAAAGCCGTTTAGAGAGGAAGGACTCGTGGAACAGACACTCACAGCCTGGCTGGTGCCAGCCCTCACCCTGGTAGTCGGTGTCGCCATCGGCTTCCTGATCGCCCGCCTGGCCCCCAATGCGGCGCCAAACCGCACGCAGCGCCGGCTGGACGAAATCCAGTCGCGCTTCGACGCCTACCAGAGCGAGGTGGTGACCCACTTCAACACCACCGCCAGCCTGGTGAAGAAGCTCAGCCAGAGCCAGCAGGAGGTGCAACAGCACCTGTCCGAAGGCGCCAACCGCCTGGCCCTGGACGAGCTGACCCGGCAGCGCCTGCTGGCCACCCTGCTCGCCAGCGAGGGCGGCGAGAAGCGCGAGCGCCTGAAGGCGCCGGCGCACCAGGAAATGCCCAAGGACTATGCGCCGAAAAGTGCCGATGTACCGGGCATGCTCGACGAAAGCTACGGCCTGAAGAACAAGAAGTAACGCCTGCCGGCACAAGCGGAAACACCCGCACCGATGTCCGCAACACGAAAAAGCCCCGCTCGAGAGCGGGGCTTTTTCGTTGCCGGGCGGACGCTTAGATCGCGCCGCGCTCGCGCAGCAGCGCCAGCACTTGCTTGACCCCCTCCTCCACCGACAGGCTCTGGGTATCGATCACCAGATCGGCATCCAGCGGCACGTCGTAGGCGAAGGACTCGCCCGGGATGTTGTCGCCCTCCGCGGCGTACAGGCCCTGCGGATCGCGCTCGCGGCAGGCCTGCGGCGAGGCCTGGACGTACACGGTGATCAGGCGCTCGGCGCCGATCAGCGCCCTGGCCTGCTCGCGCCCCTCGGCGTCCGGGGCGACGAAGGCGGCCAGGGTCAACAGGCCGGCCTCGTTGAACTGCCGCGCCACGTGGGCGGCACGACGCCAGTTCTCGGTACGCCCGCTGCGATCCTGGGGCAGGCCCTTGTTCAGGTCGTGGCGCAGGTTCTGGCCGTCCAGCACGTAGACCGCGCGGCCCATGTCGAACAGCTTGCGCTCCACGGCGTAGGCCAGGGTGCTCTTGCCGGCGCCGGACAGGCCGCTGAACAGCACGGTGGCCGGCTGCTGGCCGAAGCGTGCGGCGCGCTCCTCGGTGGCGACGTGGGCCAACTTGCCGTGATGACCCTGGACGCTCTGCGCGGCGCGCGGCTCGGCCACGATCATGCCGGCGCCGACCGTGCCGTTGGTCAGGCGATCGATCACGATAAAAGCGCCGGTGGTGCGGTTGTAGTCATAGCCGTCGAGGGCGATCGGCGCATCCAGGGCGATCTTGACCTTGCCGATCTCGTTGAGCTGCAGGCTGCTGGCCGCGCCCTGTTCCAAGGTATTCACATCGACCCGGTGGGCGATGGTGGCGATGGTCCCCGGCACGTAGCTGGTGGCCCGCTTGATGTCGTACTTCTTGCCCGGCAGCATCGGCTCCTCGGCCATCCATACCAGCATGGCGTCGAAGCTGTCGCGGATCTGCGGACGGTTGTCGGCATGCACCAGCATGTCGCCGCGGGACACGTCGATCTCGTCTTCCAGGGTCAGGGTGATCGCCTGGCCCGGCCCGGCCTGCTCCAGCTCGCCCTCGAAGGTGACGATGGACTTGACCCTGCTGCCCTTGCCCGACGGCAACACCACCACCTCGTCGCCCTTGTGCACGATGCCGCTGGCCAGGGTGCCGGCGAAGCCGCGGAAGTTCAGGTTCGGCCGGTTGACGTACTGCACCGGGAAGCGCATGTCGTCGAAGTTGCGGTCGCCGGCGACCTCCACGGTCTCGAGGATCTCCATCAAGGACTGGCCCTCGTACCAAGGCGAGCGCGCGGACTTGTTGACCACGTTGTCGCCCTTGAGCGCGGACATCGGCACGAAGTGCAGGGTGGTCGGCTTGAGGTCGACACGCTCGGCGAACTTCAGGTAGTCGGCCTTGATCTGCTCGAACACGCCCTGATCGAAGTCCTTGAGGTCCATCTTGTTGACCGCGACGACTATGTGCTTGATGCCCAGCAGCGAGGTGATGAAGCTGTGCCGCTTGGTCTGGGTCTGCACGCCGTAGCGCGCATCGACCAGGATGATCGCCAGGTCGCAGGTCGAGGCGCCGGTGGCCATGTTGCGGGTGTACTGCTCGTGGCCCGGCGTGTCGGCGATGATGAACTTGCGCTTGGCCGTGCTGAAGTAGCGGTAGGCCACGTCGATGGTGATGCCCTGCTCGCGCTCGGCCTGCAGGCCGTCGACCAGCAGCGCCAGATCGACGTCCTCGCCGGTGGTGCCGACCTTCTTCGAGTCGCGGGTGATGGCCTCCAGGTGATCCTCGTAGATCATCTTGGAGTCGTGCAGCAGGCGCCCGATCAGGGTGCTCTTGCCGTCGTCGACGTTGCCGCAGGTGAGGAAGCGCAGCAGTTCCTTGCGTTCGTGCTGGGCCAGGTAGGCGAGGATGTCCTCGCCGATCAAATCAGACTGATGACTCATGGTGCGGAATCCTTAGAAGTAGCCCTGGCGTTTTTTCTCTTCCATCGAACCGGCGGCGTCGTGGTCGATGACCCGGCCCTGGCGCTCCGAGGTGCGGGTCAGGAGCATCTCCTGGATGATCTCCGGCAGGGTCGTGGCGGTGGATTCCACCGCGCCGGTCAGCGGGTAGCAACCGAGGGTACGGAAGCGCACCATCTTCTTGGTGATGCGGGCCTTCTCCTCGTCCGACAGGTGCTCGAGGATGCGCTCGTCGTCGATCATGATCAGGGTGCCGTTCTTCTCGATCACCTCGCGCTCGGCGGCGAAGTACAGCGGCACGATCGGGATCTGCTCCAGGTAGATGTACTGCCAGATGTCCAGCTCGGTCCAGTTGGACAGCGGGAACACGCGGATCGACTCGCCCTTCTTGACCTTGCCGTTGTACACGTTCCACAGCTCGGGGCGCTGGTTCTTCGGGTCCCAGCGGTGCTTGCTGTCGCGGAAGGAGTAGACGCGCTCCTTGGCCCGGGACTTCTCCTCGTCGCGCCGGGCACCGCCGAAGGCGGCATCGAAGCCGTACTTGTCCAGCGCCTGCTTGAGGCCCTCGGTCTTCATCACGTCGGTGTGCTTGGCACTGCCGTAGGTGAAGGGGTTCATGTCCTGGGCCACACCATCGGGGTTGATGTGGGTGAGCAGGTCCAGTCCATACTCGTTGACCATCTGCTCGCGGAAGCGGTACATCTCCTGAAACTTCCAACGGGTATCGACGTGCAGCACCGGGAACGGCAGCTTGCCGGGAAAGAACGCCTTGCGCGCCAGATGCAGCATCACGGCGGAGTCTTTACCGATGGAATAGAGCATCACCGGGTTGTCGAATTCGGCGGCCACTTCACGAATGATGTGGATACTCTCCGCCTCCAGCTGTTTGAGGTGCGTCAGTTTGTCGAGCATGGCTACTCACGGATTGCTGAGTGATTGGGCCGGCGGGCCGGGGGGACGAGGCCGCACTCTAGCACGACACAAGCTTCTATACAGGCGAGCAGTTAGATCAAAAAAATCTAGCTTTATGCCGGCAGTTTCGCACGCCCGAGGCGCGCCGCCCCCCCCGCTCACCCTGGAGTCCCCGGCCGGCAGGCCATGCCGAGACAGGGGAAGGGCGCGGCGCCCGCCCCTGTCGCACCTGGCTCAGACCGGGTTGGGACAATCGATGAAGCGGTGCTCCAGGGCGAAGCGCCGCGCCAGGTAGTCGCCCAGGGCCTGGACACCGTAGCGCTCGGTGGCGTGGTGACCGGCGGCGATGAAGCTGATGCCGTTCTCCCGGGCACTATGGACGGTCTGCTCGGAAGCCTCCCCGGTCAGGTACAGGTCCACCCCGGCGGCGATCGCCTGGTCGATGTAGCCCTGGCCGCCGCCGGTGCACCAGCCGACCCGGCGGACCAGGCCCGCCCCCTCGACCAGCAGCGGCTCGCGGCCGAGCACCTGCCCCACCCGCCGGGCAAAATCACGGGCGCTCATGGGCTCGGCCAGGGAGCCGAGCAGCCCGACGGTGCGCGGGTTGTCCGGCTCCAGCGGCCCCTCGACGGTGATCCCCAGCTGTTGCGCCAGCTGCACGTTGTTGCCGACCTCTGGATGCAGGTCCAGCGGCAGGTGATAGGCCAGCAGGCTGATATCGTGACTCAGCAGGGCCTTCAGGCGGCGCTGCTTCATGCCGACGACGCAGGGGTTCTCGCCCTTCCAGAAATAGCCGTGGTGCACCAGCAGCACATCGGCGTCGGCCTCGACCGCGGCATCGACCAGCGCCTGGCTGGCGGTGACGCCGCTGACGATGCGCCGCACCTGCGGCCGGCCCTCGACCTGCAGGCCGTTCGGGCAGTAGTCGCCGATGCGCGCCGCATCCAGGTAGCGCTGCGCCTCTTCCACCAGGGTCGTCAGGGCAATGGCCATGCAGATTCTCTCCAACTGTTACCGGGCGCTGATTTATTGGCGGGCGCCCCTCTATAATGGCGCACCTTAAAGGGGCCCCAAGGCCCTCGCAACCCTCAGGATTTTCATCGATGTTCAAGGCCCTGCGATTTCTCGGCTGGCCACTGCTGGTCGGCGTGCTGGCGGCACTGCTGATCATTCAACAGTTCCCCCACTGGGTCGGCCTGCCCAGCCAGGACGTACAGCTACGCCAGGCGCCGATCTACAGTCGTCTGGCGCAGGGCCCGGCGTCCTACGCCGAGGCGGTGAACCTGGCGTCGCCGGCGGTGGCCAACCTCTACACCACCAAGTTCGTCGAGAAACCGACTCACCCGCTGTTCGAGGACCCGCAGTTCCGCCGTTTCTTCGGCGACAACCTGCCCAAGCAGCGGCGCATGGAATCCAGCCTGGGTTCGGCGGTGATCATGAGCCCGGAAGGCTACCTGCTGACCAACAACCACGTGACCAGCGGCGCCGACCAGATAGTGGTGGCCCTGAAGGACGGCCGCGAGACCCTGGCGCGGATCATCGGCAGCGACCCGGAAACCGACCTGGCGGTGCTGAAGATCGACCTGAAGGACCTGCCGGCCATCACCCTCGGCCGTTCGGACGACATCAAGATCGGCGACGTCAGCCTGGCCATCGGCAACCCCTTCGGCGTCGGCCAGACCGTGACCATGGGCATCATCAGCGCCACCGGGCGCAACCAGCTGGGCCTGAACACCTACGAGGACTTCATCCAGACCGACGCGGCGATCAACCCCGGCAACTCCGGCGGCGCCCTGGTCGATGCCCACGGCAACCTGCTGGGCATCAACACGGCGATCTTCTCCAAGTCCGGCGGCTCCCAGGGCATCGGCTTCGCCATCCCGGTGAAGCTGGCGCTGGAGGTGATGCAGGCGATCATCGAGCACGGCCAGGTGATTCGCGGCTGGCTCGGCATCGAGGTGCAGCCGCTGACCCCGGAGCTGGCCGAGTCCTTCGGCCTGGCCGGCCAGCCCGGCATCGTCGTCGCCGGCATCTACCGCAATGGCCCGGCGCAGAAGGCTGGCCTGCAACCCGGCGACCTGATCCTGAGCATCGACGGCGAGCCGGCCAGCGACGGCCGCCGCTCGATGAACCAGGTGGCCCGCGCCAAGCCGGGCGACACCATCAGCATCGAGGTCATCCGCAACGCCGAGTTGCTGCGCCTGAGCGCAGAGGTCGGCATGCGCCCGCCGGCCAACGGCAACTGAGCACCAGCCGTGCCGTAACGAAAAAGCCGGAGCCGCTTGCGCGCCTCCGGCTTTGTTTTACCCGCAGGCCCGCACCCTAGAGTGCGCCCAGCGCATCCAGCAGTGCCTGGTTCTGCTCCGGCGTACCGATGCTGATGCGCAGGAACTGGGCGATCCGCGCCTGCTTGAAGTGGCGCACTATCACCCCCTGCTCGCGCAACCGCGCTGCCAGTTCGGCGGCATCGCGCTGCGGGTGGCGGGCGAAGACGAAGTTGGCGGCCGACGGCAGCACCTCGAAGCCCAGGCCCTGTAGACCGACCACCACCGCCTCGCGACTGGCGATCACCGCGGCGCAGGTCTTGTCGAAGTACGCGCGATCCTCGAAGGCCGCGGCCGCACCGGCGAGCGCCAGGCGATCCAGGGGGTAGGAGTTGAAGCTGTTCTTGATCCGCTCCAGCGCCTCGATCAGCTCGGGGTGGCCGACCGCCAGGCCGACCCGCAGGCCGGCCAGGGAACGCGACTTGGACAGGGTCTGGGTCACCAGCAGGTTCGGGTAGCGGTCGACTAGGGCAATCGCGCTCTGCCCACCGAAGTCGATGTAGGCCTCGTCCACCAGCACCACGCTGTCCGGGTTGGCCTGCAGCAGTCGCTCGATGGCCTCCAGGGCCAGGAGGCAGCCGGTTGGAGCATTGGGGTTGGGGAAGATGATGCCGCCATTGGGCCGGGCGTAGTCCTCGACGCGGATCTGGAAGCGCTCGTCCAGCTCGACGGTCTCGAAGGGAATGCCGTACAGGCCGCAGTAGACCGGGTAGAAGCTGTAGGTGACGTCCGGGAACAGCAGCGGCTCGCCGTGCTGGAACAGGCCATGGAAGGCGTGGGCCAGCACCTCGTCGGAGCCGTTGCCGACGAACACCTGATCGGTCTGAATCCCGTAGTAGTCGGCCACCGCCTGCTTCAGCCGGTCGCCATTGGGGTCCGGATACAGGCGCAGGCTGTCGTTCAGCTCGGCCTGCATCGCCGCGAGGGCCCTGGGCGACGGGCCGTAGGGGTTCTCGTTGGTATTGAGCTTGACCAGCCTGCTCAGCTTGGGCTGCTCACCCGGCACATAGGGCACCAGGTCCCTAACGAAGGGGCTCCAGAACTTGCTCATCCGCCCTTCTCTCCTCGAGTTCGTTGCATTTGTGATGGGTTACGCCTGCGGCGAACCTCGGCGGTACCACCCATCCTACGGTTTGATGCGGTACTCGGCGCTGCGGGCGTGGGCGGTCAGCGACTCGCCGCGGGCCAGCACCGAGGCGACCTTGCCCAGCTCGGAAGCCCCCTCGGCCGAGCAGTGGATGATCGACGAGCGCTTCTGGAAGTCGTACACCCCCAGCGGCGAGGAGAAACGTGCGGTGCCGGAGGTCGGCAGCACATGGTTGGGCCCGGCACAGTAGTCGCCCAGCGCCTCGGCCGTATAGCGGCCCATGAAGATGGCGCCGGCGTGGCGGATCTGCGGCAGGTACTGCTCGGGATCGGCCACCGACAGCTCCAGATGCTCGGGGGCGATGCGGTTGGCCACCTCGATGGCCTGGGCCATGTCGGCGACCTGGATCAGCGCGCCGCGCCCCTCCATGGAGGTGCGGGCGATCGCCTCGCGCTCCAGGGTCGGCAGCAGCTTGGCGATACTCGCCGCCACCTGGTCGAGGAAGGCGGCGTCCGGACTGACCAGGATCGCCTGGGCGTCCTCGTCGTGCTCGGCCTGGGAGAACAGGTCCATGGCGATCCAGTCCGGGTCGGTGGCACCGTCGCAGACCACGAGGATCTCCGAGGGCCCGGCGATCATGTCGATGCCGACCTTGCCGAACACGTGACGCTTGGCGGTGGCCACGTAGATATTGCCCGGGCCGACGATCTTGTCCACCGGCGGCACGCTCTCGGTGCCGTAGGCCAGGGCCGCCACGGCCTGGGCGCCGCCGATGGTGAAGACCCGGTCGACCCCGGCGATGGCGGCGGCGGCCAGGACGATCTCGTTGATCTCGCCGCGCGGGGTCGGTACCACCATCACCACTTCCGGAACGCCGGCGACCTTGGCCGGGATGGCGTTCATCAGCACCGAGGAGGGGTAGGACGCCTTGCCGCCCGGCACATAGAGGCCGGCGCGGTCCAGCGGGGTGACCTGCTGGCCGAGCACGGTGCCGTCGGCCTCGGTGTAGTGCCAGGAGTCCTGCTTCTGCCGCTCGTGGTAGCTGCGCACGCGCTCGGCGGCCGTCTCCAGCGCCGCGCGCTGCTCGGCGGTGATGCGGGTCAGGGCCAGCTCCAGGCGCTCGCGCGGCAGGATCAGCTCGGCCATGCCGGCGACCTCGAGGCCATCGAAACGCTGGGTATATTCGACCAGGGCGGCATCGCCGCGACTGCGCACCGCATCGATGATCTCCAGTACGCGCTGGTTGACGCCGTCGTCCGATACGCTTTCCCAGCTCAGCAGATGATCCAGATGACGGGCGAAGTCCTGGTCAGCGGCGTCGAGTCGGCGAATAGCGATGGGAGCAGTCATAGCGGGCCTCATGATTGGCAAATGCTCGGGCGTCGCTAGGCTACCAAGCCCACCGCATGGACGCCCGAGAAAATTGGCTATGACACGGATAGGCGGGTGCGGCCGGAAGCCGCACGGAAGGTATCAGCTGGGGTGTCGCGACTCGACCGCCTCACGCAGGGCGTCGATCAGTGCCTGGATGCGCGCGTGCTGCATCTTCATCGAGGCCTTGTTGACGATCAGCCGCGAGCTGATGGTGGCGATCAGCTCCTGGGCCTCCAGGCCGTTGGCGCGCAGGGTATTGCCGGTGTCGACCACGTCGATGATCTTGTCGGCCAGGCCGACCAGCGGCGCCAGCTCCATGGAGCCGTACAGCTTGATCACCTCGACCTGGCGACCCTGCTCGGCGTAGTAACGCTTGGCCACGTTGACGAACTTGGTGGCCACCCGCAGGCGCCCCTTGGGCTCGGGCGCGCCGACCGCGCCGGCGGTCATCAGCTTGCACTGGGCGATGCGCAGGTCCAGGGGCTCGTACAGGCCCTGGCCGCCGTACTCCATCAGCACGTCCTTGCCGGCCACGCCGAGGTCGGCGGCGCCGTGCTCGACATAGGTCGGCACGTCGGTGGCGCGCACGATCAGCAGGCGCACATCGTCCTGGGTGGTGGGGATGATCAGCTTGCGGCTCTTATCCGGGTTCTCGGTCGGCACGATGCCGGCCTCGGCGAGCAACGGCAGGGTGTCGTCGAGAATACGGCCCTTGGACAGTGCAATGGTGAGCATGAAGCGGGTTTCCTCTGGAACTGGACCAGGCCGGCCCTCGCGGGCCGGACGTTGGGCTGAGCCGTGCGCAGCGCCGGCTTAGCCCGGGACGCGGCGGATCTTGGCGCCCAGCAGCTGCAGCTTCTCCTCGATGCACTCGTAGCCACGGTCGATGTGGTAGATGCGGTCGATCAGCGTATCGCCCTCGGCGACCAGCGCGGCGAGCACCAGGCTGGCCGAGGCGCGCAGGTCGGTGGCCATCACCGGCGCGCCCTTGAGCTTCTCGCTGCCGGTGACGATGGCGGTGTTGCCCTCGACCAGGATCTGCGCGCCCATGCGCAGCATTTCATGCACATGCATGAAGCGGTTCTCGAACACCGTCTCGATGACGGTGCCGGTGCCTTCGGCGATCGCGTTGAGGGCGATGAACTGCGCCTGCATGTCGGTGGGAAACGCCGGATAGGGCGCGGTACGCAGGGTCACGGCCTTCGGCCGTTTGCCCTGCATGTCCAGCTCGATCCAGTCGGCACCGCTGGTGATCTGCGCACCGGCCTCCTGCAGCTTGGACAGCACCGCCTCCAGGGTAGTCGGGTCGACGTCCTTGACCTTGACCCGGCCGCCGGTGATGGCGGCGGCCACCAGGTAGGTGCCGGTCTCGATGCGATCGGGCATCACGCTGAAACGCGCACCATGCAGGCGCTCGACGCCGTCGATGGTGATGGTGTCGGTACCGGCGCCTTCGATCTTCGCGCCCATGGCGATCAGGCAGTTGGCCAGGTCGACCACCTCAGGCTCGCGTGCGGCGTTTTCCAGCACGCTGCGGCCCTTGGCCAGGGTCGCGGCCATCATGATGTTCTCGGTGCCGGTGACGCTGACCGTGTCGAAGAAGAAGCGCGCGCCACGCAGGCCACCTTCCGGCGCCTTGGCCTTGATGTAGCCGCCTTCCACGTCGATCTGCGCGCCCATGGCCTCGAGGCCGCGGATGTGCAGGTCGACCGGGCGCGAACCGATGGCGCAGCCGCCGGGCAGCGCCACCTCGGCCTCGCCGAAGCGCGCGACCATCGGCCCCAGCACCAGGATCGAGGCGCGCATGGTCTTGACCAGCTCGTAGGGGGCGACCAGGGTCTTGATCGCCCGCGCGTCGACTTCCACGCTGAGCTTCTCGTCGATGATCGGCTCGATGCCCATGCGCCCGAACAGCTCGATCATGGTGGTGATGTCGTGCAGGTGCGGCAGGTTGCAGATGGTCACCGGCGCGTCGCCCAGCAGGGTCGCGGCGAGAATGGGCAGGGCGGAGTTCTTCGCCCCGGAGATGCGGATTTCGCCGTCGAGGCGCACGCCGCCGGTAATGATCAATTTATCCATAGCTATCTCGATGCCTCAGGGGCGCGCGGCCCAATCGGCACGGCTGAAGAATTTCATGCTCACCGCGTGGATGCTGCCATCGGCGATCCAGGGGTTGAGGTGGGCGTAGATCTGCTGCTGACGCTTGACCGGGCTCAGCGCGGCCAACTCGTCACTGATCAGGTTCAGCTGGAAGTTACAGCCTTCGCCTTCAACTTCCACCTGGGTATTCGGCAGTTTGGCCTCCAGGAGGCTCTTCACTTCTAAGGCCTGCATGCGCAACCTCGCTCGGCATATTGATTAACGACAGCAGAGCCTAGGCCTGCGGGCCGAGCATCATACAAAAAATGCCCCTCGCCCGCTAATCCCGCCGATGGCGGGCCAGCCGGCCACCCCTGCGGCTCACTCCCGCAGCGGCAGGATCTCCAGCAGCCCGGAAACCTCGGCGATCTGCCGCATGTCCTGGGGCAGACCGCGCAACGACAGGTTCTTGCCGGCGGCCCGGGCGTCGCGCAGCAGCGCCAGCAGCAGGGCCAGGCCCACGCTGCTGGACTTCTCCACCGCCGAGCAGTCGAGCACGCAGGCGCCGCCGCGACTGGCACCGATCAACTGGCCGCCGCGCTCGCGCAGCGCCGGCCCGCTGCGAAAATCCAGCACGCCACTGAGATGCAGCTCGCCCGGGGCCTGCTCGACGATGCTCGCCCGGCTCACGACTCGCCCTTGCCCTGGCGCGCCCTGGCCACGGTCTCGGCCCAGGTGTCGATCACCTTGTTCAGGTCGTTGCCATGGTTCTGCATGGACTGGGCGAACTGGTCGCGAAACAGCTTGCCGACGTTGATGCCGTTGATGATCACGTTGCGCATCATCCAGGTATCGCCCTGGCTGACCATGGTGTAGGACAGCGGATAGACCGCCCCCTTGCCGTCCTTGATCTCCATGTTCACCGCGGTGCGCTGCGGATTCTGCCGGCCGCTGGCCGGCAGCACGCGGATGTCCTGGTTGTTGTACTCGAGCAGGGCGTTGCCGTAGAACTGCATCAGGCTGCGCTTGAAGCTCTCCTGGAAGCGGGCCATCTGCTCCGGCGTCGCCTGCCGCGAATAGCGCACGGTCATGACCCCGCGGGAGATGCCGTCGACGTCCACCACCGGGCCGAGGATGTCGTTCAGCGCCGCGTAGAAGGCATCCGGGTTGGCACGGTACTCCTCCTTGTTGGCCTTGAGGTCGGCCAGCAGGGTATCGGTGGTCTGCTGCACCACCTCGTGGGCGGTGGGCGCGGCCAGGGCGAACAGGGGAAGGGCCGCCAGCAGCGCGAAAAGACTGTTACGCAGCATCTTGATCATCGCTAAAGCTCTCGTTAGTTGGACTGGTCTTTATTGACCGAATTGAGCAGGAACTTGCCGATCAGGTCCTCCAGCACCAGCGACGACTGGGTGTCGTAGATGGTGCTGCCATCGGCCAGCAGCTCCTCGTCGCCGCCGACGCTGATGCCGACGTACTTCTCGCCGAGCAACCCGGCGGTGAGGATCGACGCGGTGGAGTCCGCCGGCAGGTTGTCCACCGCGTTGTCCAGGGACATGGTAACCCGGCCGGTGTAGCTGTCGCGGTCCAGGTCGATGGCCGTCACCTTGCCGATGGTCACCCCGGCCATGGTCACCTTGGCCCGCACGGTCAGCCCGGCGATATTGTTGAAGTGCGCATAGACCTTGTAGGTATGGTCGCCGCTGCCCAGGGTCAGGCCGCTTACCCGCAGCGCCAGCAACAGCAGCGCCAGCAGCCCGGCCAGCAGGAACAGGCCGACACCTATTTCCAGTGTGCGGTTTTGCATCAGAAGTCTCCAAACATCAAGGCGGTCAGAATAAAGTCCAGGCCCAGCACCGCCAGCGAGGCATAGACCACGGTACGGGTCGTGGCGCGACTGATGCCCTCGGACGTCGGCTCGCAGTCATAACCCTGGAATACGGCGATCCAGGTGACGACGAAGGCGAAGACCAGGCTCTTGATCACCCCGTTGAGCACGTCCTCGCGAAAGGCCACGCTGTTCTGCATGTTCGACCAGAAGGAGCCCTCGTAGACCCCGAGCCAGTCGACGGCGACCACCGCCCCGCCCCAGATGCCGACCACGCTGAAGATCAGCGCCAGCAGCGGCATCGAGATGAAGCCGGCCCACAGCCGCGGCGCGATGATGTACTTGAGCGGATCGACGCCGATCATGGCCAGACTGGACAGCTGCTCGGTGGATTTCATGTTGCCGATTTCCGCGGTCAGCGCCGAGCCGGCCCGGCCGGCGAACAGCAGGGCGGTAACCACCGGCCCCAGCTCGCGCAGCAGGGTCAGGGCCACCATCTGCCCGACCGCCTGCTCCGAGCCGTAGCGGGCGAGGATGCTGAAGCCCTGCAGCGACAGCACCATGCCGATGAAGATACCGGACACCACGATGATCGCCAGGGACATCACGCCCACCGAGTACAGCTGCTTGACCAGCAACTGCAGCGCATTGCCCGAGGTGCCGCGACCGAAGATCGCCCGCAGCAGGAACAGGGTCGAGCGGCCGAGCGAAGCCAGCACGTCGAGCCCGGCCCGGCCGAACAGGCGAATGCGCTCGAGCGGAGATACCTTGCGCATCAGCGCCCTCCCAGTAAGTCGTCGCGGTAGTCCGCCGCCGGATAATGGAAGGGCACCGGCCCGTCCGGCGTGCCCTGCATGAACTGACGCACCCGCGGATTGTCCGACTCCATCAGCTCGGCCGGGGTTCCCTGGCCGAGCACCTGGGTATCGCCGACCACATAGAGGTAGTCGGCGATGCTCGCGGTCTCCGCCAGGTCGTGGGACACCAGGATGCTGGTGATCCCCAGGGCATCGTTGAGCAGGCGGATCAGCCGCACCAGCACGCCCATGGCGATGGGGTCCTGGCCGACGAAGGGCTCGTCGTACATGAGGATCTGCGGGTCGAGGGCGATGGCCCGGGCCAGCGCGACGCGGCGCTTCATGCCGCCGGACAGCTCGTCCGGCATCAACTCGAAGGCGCCGCGCAGACCGACCGCCTGCAGCTTCATCAGGACGATGTCGCGGATCATCTCCTCGGGCAGCTGGGTGTGCACCCGCAGCGGGAAGGCGACGTTCTCGAACACATCGAGGTCGGTGAACAGCGCACCGCTCTGGAACAGCACGCCCATCTGCTTGCGCATATCGAACAGCTCGCTGCGCGAGAGCGTGGGCAGGTTCACCCCGTTGACCCAGACCTCGCCCTGGCTCGGCCTGAGCTCGGCGGCGATCAGGCGCAACAGGGTGGTCTTGCCGCAGCCGGAGGGCCCCATGATGGCGGTAACCTTGCCACGCGGAATGCGGATGTCCACATTCTTGAAAATATCCCGGTCGCCCCGCCGAAAGCTCACGCCTTTCAGCTCGACCGCGTACTGATTGTCGGCGCTCATCTGGACTCCTTGCGAACAGCCTCCCTGGTAGACGCCCACCCCCGCGCCGAGGACACCACGCCAGCCGGACGGGCCGAAACAGCCGCGCACTATATCACCGGCCAATTGCCGCGCCCAAGCTGCGCAGCGCGAACGTCGCGACACTGAGACGGCGGCCGCAGGATTCGAGGGTGAGCACGCAACGCTTTCCCGGTATAATCGCCGCCTTTTTCCTCGGCACGTCCTCGACAACGCTATGAATCAACCCAATGAGCTGATCAAGTCCGCCCAGCGGACCATCCGCCTCGAGCTCGAGGCCGTCGAAGAGCTGCTGCAGCGGATCGACGGCGACTTCGTCCGCGCCTGCGAGCTTATCCTGGCCAGCAAGGGCCGGGTGGTGGTGGTCGGCATGGGCAAGTCCGGGCATATCGGCAGCAAGATCGCCGCCACCCTGGCCAGCACCGGCACCACCGCCTTCTTCGTGCACCCGGCCGAGGCCAGCCACGGCGACATGGGCATGATCACCCGCGACGACGTGGTGCTGGCGCTGTCCAACTCCGGTTCGACCGCCGAGATCGTCACCCTGCTGCCGCTGATCAAGCGCCTCGGCATCCGTCTGATCAGCATGACCGGCAACCCCGACTCGCCGCTGGCCAAGGCCGCCGAGGTCAACCTGGACGCCCGCGTGCCGAAGGAGGCCTGCCCGCTGAACCTGGCGCCGACCTCCTCCACCACCGCCTCCCTGGTCCTCGGCGACGCCCTGGCCATCGCCCTGCTGGAGGCCCGCGGCTTCACCGCCGAGGACTTCGCCTTCTCCCACCCCGGCGGCGCCCTCGGCCGGCGCCTGCTGCTCAAGGTGGAGAACGTGATGCACGCAGGCAAGAACCTGCCCCAGGTGCAACGCGGCACCTCGCTGCGCGACGCCCTGCTGGAGATGACCCAGAAGGGCCTGGGCATGACCGTGGTAGTGGAGGCGGACGGCCGCCTCGCCGGCATCTTCACCGACGGCGACCTGCGCCGCACCCTGGACCGCGGCCTCGACGTGCGCGAGGCGCGGATCGACGAGGTGATGACCGTCCACGGCAAGTCCGCCCGCGCCGAGATGCTCGCCGCCGAGGCGCTGAAGATCATGGAAGACCACAAGATCAACGCCCTCGTGGTGGTCGATGGCGACGACCGGCCGATCGGCGCCCTGAACATGCACGACCTGCTGCGCGCCGGAGTGATGTGATGAATCCCGAACTGCAGCAGCGCGCCCAGGCGATCAAACTGGCGATCTTCGACGTCGACGGCGTGCTCACCGACGGCAAGCTGTACTTCCTGGTCGACGGCAGCGAATTCAAGACCTTCAACACCCTCGACGGCCACGGCATCAAGATGCTCATCGCCTCGGGCGTGCGCACCGCCATCATCAGCGGGCGCAAGACCCCGGTGGTGGAGCGCCGCGCGCAGAACCTCGGCATCCAGCACCTGTACCAGGGCCGCGAGGACAAACTGGCGGTGCTCGACGAGCTTCTCGGCGAACTCGGCCTAAGCTATGAACAGGTCGCCTATCTCGGCGACGACCTGCCCGACCTGCCGGTGATCCGCCGCGTCGGCCTGGGCATGGCCGTCGCCAGCGCCGACGACTTCGTCCGCCAGCACGCCCATGGCGTGACCCAGGCCCGCGGCGGCGAAGGCGCCGCCCGCGAATTCTGCGAGCTGATCATGCGCGCCCAGGGCAGCCTCGATGCCGCCCAGGCCGCCTACCTGTAGAGCCCACTATGCTGCGCAAACTGCTGACGCCCGCCCTGTTCGCCCTCGCCGCCGCCCTGCTAGCCGCGGTCGGCTACTGGAACATCAGCCCCGAGAGCTTCTCCGACAAGCCGGCCCGGGCCGGCACGGAGAACGCCATCGACTTCTACGTGATCGGCGCCAACACCCTGCAGTACCAGGCCGACGGCAAGCTGCACTACGAGATGAGCGCCAGCAAGCTGGAGCACATCAAGGCGACCGACATCACCCTGCTGAGCGAGCCGAACCTGCATCTGTACCGCGGCAGCGAACACCCCTGGAAAGTCCGCAGCGTTCGCGGCGAAGTGGCGCCCGCAGGCCAGGAGGTCGAACTGATCGACCAGGTGCGCGTCGAGCGCACCGATGCCAAGGGCCGCCCGACCATTCTCACCACCAGCCGCCTGACCGTATTCCCGGAGAAGGAATATGCGCAGACCCAGCAAGCCGTTAGAATCGACGCGGCCAATGGGGTGACCACGGCACAAGGAATGAAAGCGTACTTGAATGACGGCAGGATGCTCCTGCTGTCCAACGTAAGAGGCCAGCATGAGGTTCGTTAAAACCCTCCCCCTTCTGCTCAGTTTGAGTGCCGCGCT
Source organism: Pseudomonas lalucatii (assembly GCF_018398425.1). NCBI lineage: Bacteria > Pseudomonadati > Pseudomonadota > Gammaproteobacteria > Pseudomonadales > Pseudomonadaceae > Pseudomonas > Pseudomonas lalucatii. The sequence continues at coordinate 1,012,239 of NZ_JADPMV010000002.1, forward strand.
CGGAAGCGCCTGCGCCTGGGCACTGCCATCCGATCGCGAGCAGCCGATCCGCGTGCAAGCCGACAGCGCCGAACTGGACGACAAGCAAGGCGTGGCGGTCTACCGCGGCGACGTCATCATCACCCAAGGCACCCTGAAGATCACCGGCGACACCGTGACCATCACCCAGAACGCCCAGGGCGATATCGAGATCTTCACCTCCGTGGGCAAACCGGCCTACTACGAGCAGAAACCGGCCGCCGACAAGCAGATCGTCAAGGCCTACGGCCTGACCATCCAGTATTTCGCCGCCAGCGAGCGCATCGTGCTGATCGACCAAGCCAAGGTGATCCAGGAAGGCAACACCTTCGAGGGCGAGAAGATCGTCTACGACACCCAGCGCCAGATCGTCAACGCCGGCCGCGCCACCGGCGCCCAGGTGTCCACGCCACGGCCGCGCATCGACATGGTGATCCAGCCGAAGAAGAAACCAGCCGACCAGCAGGCACAGTAGTAATGGCCACATTGAAAGCCCAACACCTGGCCAAGAGCTACAAGGGCCGCCAGGTCGTCCGCGATGTCAGCCTGAGCATCGACAGCGGGCAGATCGTCGGCCTGCTCGGCCCCAACGGCGCCGGCAAGACCACCTGCTTCTACATGATCGTCGGCCTGGTCCGCGCCGACCAGGGCCGCGTGCTGATCGACGAGCTCGACGTCAGCCACCAGCCCATGCACGGCCGCGCCCGCGCCGGCATCGGCTACCTGCCGCAGGAGGCCTCGATCTTCCGCAAGCTCAGCGTGGCCGACAACATCATGGCCATCCTCGAGACGCGCAAGGAACTGGATCGCGGCGCACGACGCGAGGAGCTGGAAAGCCTGCTGCAGGAGTTCCACATCAGCCATATCCGCGACAACCTCGGCATGAGCCTGTCCGGCGGCGAGCGCCGCCGCGTGGAGATCGCCCGCGCCCTGGCGACCGCGCCCAAGTTCATCCTGCTCGACGAACCCTTCGCCGGGGTCGACCCGATCTCGGTCGGCGACATCAAGCAGATCATCCACCACCTCAAGGCCAAGGGCATCGGTGTACTGATCACCGACCACAACGTCCGCGAGACCCTGGATATCTGCGAGACCGCCTACATCGTCAACGACGGCCAGCTGATCGCCGAGGGCGACGCCGACGCCATCCTGGCCAACCAGATGGTCAAAGAAGTCTACCTGGGCCACGAGTTCCGCCTGTAACAGCGGCTTTTCTCGACCGAACAGCAGCTCGCGCTAGGCAAACCGCTCGGGAGTAGGCATATAATTTGCTTCCTTGTGGCGCCGCGGCGCCCTGTAGTGGATCGCGCACAGACGCCGGTATAGAAGGTCTGCAATGAAACCATCGCTAGTCCTGAAAATGGGCCAGCAGCTGACGATGACCCCGCAGCTGCAACAGGCCATTCGCCTACTTCAACTGTCCACCCTGGATCTGCAGCAGGAGATCCAGGAGGCCTTGGAGTCCAACCCGATGCTCGAGCGCCAGGAAGAAGGCGACGACTTCGACAACTCCGACCCCATGGCCGACGGCGCCGACAACCCGACGAGCGCCGACAAGCAGGAAGATCCCTACAAGGACGCCAGCTACCAGGAGACCACCCAGAGCGTGGACAACCTGGAAGAAGGCGAGTGGAACGAGCGCATCCCCAACGAGCTGCCGGTCGACACCGCCTGGGAAGACGTCTACCAGACCAGCGCCAGCAGCCTGCCGAGCAACGACGACGACGAGTGGGACTTCACCACTCGCACCTCCAGCGGCGAGAGCCTGCAGAGCCACCTGCTCTGGCAACTCAACCTGGCGCCGATGTCCGACAAGGACCGCCTGATCGCCACCACCCTGATCGACTGCATCAACGAACAGGGCTATCTGGAAGAGAGCCTCGAGGAAGTGGTCGAGGCCTTCGACCCGGAGCTGGACATCGAGCAGGACGAAGTGGAGGCGGTGCTGCACCGCATCCAGCAATTCGAACCGGCCGGCGTGGCCGCCCGCGATCTGCGCGAATGCCTGCTGCTGCAACTGCGCCAGCTGCCGCCCAAGTCGCCCTGGCTGAGCGAGGCCCAGCGCCTGGCCGGCGACTACCTCGACCTGCTCGGCAGCCGCGACTACAGCCAGCTGATGCGTCGCATGAAGCTCAAGGAAGACGAGCTGCGCCAGGTCATCGAGCTGATCCAGAGCCTCAACCCGCGCCCCGGCTCGCAGATCCAGTCCGGCGAGCCGGAGTACGTGGTGCCCGACGTCATAGTGCGCAAGCACAACGAGCGCTGGCTGGTCGAGCTGAACCAGGAGGCCATGCCCCGCCTGCGGGTCAACCCGCAGTACGCCGGCTTCGTCAAGCGCGCCGACTCCAGCGCCGACAACACCTTCATGCGCAACCAGCTGCAGGAGGCGCGCTGGTTCATCAAGAGCCTGCAGAGCCGCAACGAGACGCTGATGAAGGTCGCCACCCAGATCGTCGAGCACCAGCGCGGCTTCCTCGACTACGGCGACGAGGCGATGAAACCCCTGGTGCTGCACGACATCGCCGAAGCCGTGGGCATGCACGAGTCGACCATCTCGCGGGTCACCACGCAGAAGTTCATGCACACCCCGCGCGGCATCTACGAGCTGAAATACTTCTTCTCCAGCCACGTCAGCACCGCCGAGGGCGGCGAGTGCTCCTCCACCGCCATCCGCGCGATCATCAAGAAACTGGTGGCCGCGGAAAATGCGAAAAAGCCATTGAGCGACAGCAAGATCGCTGGTTTACTGGAGGCACAGGGCATTCAAGTGGCCCGCCGCACGGTCGCCAAATACCGTGAATCCCTCGGTATCGCGCCCTCCAGTGAGCGCAAGCGGTTGATGTAAGGCGGCACCCAAAGGAAGATCGGTCAACACACGACACAGCTCGACTCGCGACGCCCCCGAAAGAAGCCATACTGGCGCGTCAGGGGGCGACCACGCCAAGTGCGGTGTACCAGGTCTTCCATGCCAAGGTGTTCCCGCGGCAGGCCGCCGATAGCCTGCCTCTTACACACGGCAACAAGGAGAAAGCGGTATGCAAGTCAACATCAGTGGACATCAGCTGGATGTGACCGACGCCCTGCGCGACTACATCGCCGAAAAACTCAATCGACTGGAGCGCCACTTCGACAAGATCACCAACGTGCAGGTCACCATGGAGGTCGAGAAGCTCAAGCAGAAGATCGAAGCGACCCTGCACATCGCCGGCGGTGAAGTCGTCGCCAACGCCGAGCACGACGACATGTATGCCGCCATCGACCTGCTCACCGACAAACTCGACCGACAACTCATCAAGCACAAGGAAAAGCAGCTCGAACGCCAGCAGGGCGCCATGGCCCGCTGACCTCGCTCACCTCCTATGATCCGACTCGAAAACATCCTGACCCCCGGCCGTTCCCTGGTGAACGTGCCGGGCGGCAGCAAGAAACGCGTACTCGAACAAATTGCCAATCTGGTGGCGCGCGAGCTGCCCGACCTGGACGGCCAGGACATCTTCGAGAGCCTGATCGCCCGGGAAAAGCTCGGCTCCACCGGTTTCGGCAACGGCATCGCCATTCCCCACTGCCGCCTGCCCGGCTGCGTCGCACCGATCAGCGCCTTGCTGCGCCTGGATGCGCCGGTCGACTTCGACGCCATCGACGGCGCCCCGGTCGACCTGCTGTTCGTCCTGCTGGTACCCGAGGCGGCCACCGACGAGCACCTGGAACTGCTGCGCCAGATCGCCAGCATGCTCGATCGCAGCGATGTGCGCGAGCGCCTGCGCCATGCCGCGAGCAGCGAGGCCCTGTACCAGGTCGTGGTGGACGTACAAAGCAGCCGTTAGGACCTCCCCATGCGCCTGATCATCGTCAGCGGTCGCTCCGGCTCCGGCAAAAGCACCGCCCTCGATGTCCTCGAGGACAACGGCTTCTACTGCATCGACAACCTCCCCGCCGGCCTGCTCCCCGAACTGGCCGAGGGCGCCCTGCTGCACACCGAATTGCTGCACCCACAGGTGGCCGTATCGATCGACGCGCGCAACCTGCCCAGCCAGCTCAAGCGTTTCCCCGAACTGCTCGACGAGGTGCGCGCCCGGCATATCCAGTGCGACGTGCTCTACCTGGATGCCGACGAGGAGACCCTGCTCAAGCGCTTCTCCGAGACCCGTCGGCGCCACCCGCTGACCAACGAGGAGCGCTCCCTGGCCGAGGCCATCGCCGACGAGAGCCAGCTGCTCGGGCCGATCATCGACCTGGCCGACCTGAAGATCGACACCACCCACCTGAACCTCTACCAGTTGCGCGACATGCTCAAGCTGCGCCTGCTCAACCAGCCCGAGCCCGGCACCGCCTTCCTGGTCGAGTCCTTCGGCTTCAAGCGCGGCATGCCGGTGGATGCCGACCTGGTGTTCGACGTGCGCTGCCTGCCCAATCCCTACTGGAAGCCCGAGCTGCGCGACTATTCCGGCCTCGACCAGCCGGTGGCCGAGTACCTGGCGGCCCAGGCCGATGTCGAGGAGATGTTCCAGGACATCCTCGCCTACCTGAACAAATGGCTGCCGCGCTTCGCCGCCAGCAACCGCGCCTATGTCACGGTGGCCATCGGCTGCACCGGCGGCCACCACCGCTCGGTGTACCTGGCCAATCGCCTGGGTGATACCCTGAAACCCACCTTGAAGAACGTTCAGGTCCGCCACCGCGACCTCAGCTAAGGAAACGCCGCGATGCCCTCCCGCGAAATCACCATTGTCAACAAGCTGGGCCTGCACGCGCGTGCCGCGGCCAAGTTCGTTGGCGTGGCCGGACGCTATCCCTGCAAGGTCAAGGTCGGCCGCGCCCCGGAGAGCCTGGTGGACGGCAAGAGCATCATGGCGGTGATGATGCTGGCCGCCGGCAAGGGCACGCCGATCCACCTGCACACCGAAGGCGAGCAGGACCATGACGCCCTGGAGGCGCTGGTCGAACTGATCAACAACTACTTCGACGAAGGCGAGTAGCCCAGCACCCGCTACGAAGAGGGGCTGCCCGTTACCGCGGGCAGCCCCTCTGGCGTTGCCCGGCCGACCGTCAGCTGCCGGCCACCGTCATGCGCTCGATCAGTACCGAGCCGGTGTGGATGTTGCTGCGCAGTTCCAGGTCGTTGCCCACCGCGACTATCTGCCCGAACATGTCGCGCAGGTTGCCGGCGATGGTCACCTCCTGCACCGGAAACTGGATCTCGCCATTCTCCACCCAGTAGCCGCCGGCACCGCGCGAGTAGTCGCCGGTGACCAGGTTCAGGCCATGCCCCATCAGCTCGGTGACCAGCAGACCGCGGCCCATGCGCTTGAGCAGCGCCTGCTGGTCCTCGTCGCCATGGCTGACGAACAGATTGTGCACGCCACCGGCATTGGCCGTGCTGGGCATGCCCAGCTTGCGCCCGGAATAGGTGCCCAGCACATAGGAGAGCAGTTCGCCGCCCTCGACGAAGGACTTCGCGTAGGTCGCCAGGCCGTCGCCATCGAACGCCGCGCTGCCCAGGGCGCGCGGGATGTGCGGTCGCTCGTCGAGCTTGAGCCACGCGGGGAACAGCTGCTGCCCCAGGGCCCCCTCGAGGAAGGACGACTGGCGGTACAGGTTGCCGCCGGAAATCGCCGCGAGGAAATGACCGAACAGGCCGGTCGCCGACTCGGCGGAAAACAGCACCGGCACCTCGCAGGTCGGCACCGGCCGCGCGCCCAGGCGGCTGACCGTGCGCTGCGCGGCGCGTCGACCGATATCGGCGGCATCGGCCAGCAACTCGCCCTGGCGGTTGACGTCGTACCAGTAGTCGCGCTGCATCTGCCCGCCGTCCTCGGCGATCATCACGCAACTCAGGCTGTGGCGGGTGCTGGCGTAGCCGCCGACGAAGCCATGGCTGTTGCCGTACACCCGGCAGCCCTGGTGGCTGTTGAGGGTGGTGCCGTCGGCGTTCTTGATCCGCGGATCGGCGGCGAAGGCGGCCGCCTCGCAGCGCAGCGCCTGCTCGATGGCCTGCTCCGGGCTGATCGCCCAGGCATGGTAGAGGTCCAGCTGCGGCAGCTCGCGGGCCATCAGCGCGGCATCGGCCAGCCCGGCGCAGTCGTCTTCGGAGGCATGTTTGGCGATCGCCAGGGCCGCCGCCACCGTCTCGCGAATGGCCGCCTCGCCGCTGGCCGAGGTACTGGCCGAGCCCTTGCGCTGGCCGACATAGAGGGTGATGCCGAAACCCTGGTCGCGGTTGAACTCGACCGTCTCCACCTCGCCGCGGCGCACGCTGGTGGACAGGCCCTGCTCCACCGACACGGCGACCTCGCAGGCGCTGGCGCCCTGCTTCCTGGCCTCGGCGATGATCTGCTCGACCTGGGCCTGCAACTGCGGCACGGCAGCGGGGCCGACCGTTTCTACTGCACTCATACACACTCCTAAGCGATGGGCGGCAAGCTAGGTCCTGCGCGGACCGAACGCTTGCAGCCGGAAACTTGCTGCTATCATGACGGCGTTTTCCACTGGACCACCCCCATGCCTGAATACCTTGACGACTTCTCCGGCGAGAAGAGCAAATCCCAGGTCAAACGCGAGCTGCATGCCCTGCAAGACCTGGGGCAGCGTCTGACCACCTTAAAGCCCGATCTGCTGAACAAGCTACCCCTGACCGACGCCCTGCGCCGCGCCCTGGCCGAAGCGCCGAAGCACACCGCCAACGCGGCGAAGAAGCGCCACGTCCAGTTCATCGGCAAGCTGATGCGCGAACAGGACCTCGACGCCATCACCACCCTGCTCGACCAGCTGGATGCGTCCAGCCGCCAGTACAACGAGCGCTTCCACAACCTCGAGCGCTGGCGCGACCGCCTGCTGGGCGGCAACGACGAGACCCTGGAGGCCTTCGTCGGCGACTACCCCGAGGCCGACCGCCAGCACCTGCGCCAGCTGATCCGCCAGGCCCAGCACGAGGCGGCGCAGAACAAGGCGCCGGCCGCCTCGCGGAAAATCTTCAAGTACATCCGCGACCTGGACGAAGCCCAGCGCGGACTGCGCTAATCCCGCCGAATCGGCCGGGCCAAGGCACCTTGGCCCGGCCGCAACGCATCAGGCTCCGGTGCCGCCGACGGTGATCGCATCGATCTTCAGGGTCGGCTGGCCGACGCCGACCGGCACCGACTGGCCGTCCTTGCCGCAGGTGCCGACGCCGCTGTCCAGGGCCAGGTCGTTGCCGACCATCGACACCCGGCTCATGGCCTCCGGGCCGTTGCCGATCAGCGTGGCGCCCTTGACCGGCGCGGTGATCTTGCCGTCCTCGATCAGGTAGGCCTCGCTGGTGGAGAAGACGAACTTGCCACTGGTGATATCCACCTGACCGCCGCCGAGGTTGGCGCAGTAGATGCCGCGCTTCACCGAACGGATGATCTCCTCCGGATCGCTCTCGCCGGCCAGCATGTAGGTGTTGGTCATGCGCGGCATCGGCAGGTGCGCATAGGACTCGCGGCGGCCGTTGCCGGTGCAGGCCACGCCCATCAGGCGGGCATTCAGCTTGTCCTGCATATAGCCCCTGAGCACGCCGTTCTCGATCAGCGTGGTGCATTCGCTCGGCGTGCCCTCGTCGTCCATGCTCAGCGAGCCGCGGCGTTCGGCCAGGGTGCCGTCGTCGACGATGGTGCACAGGCTGGAGGCGACCTTCTCGCCCATGCGGCCGCTGTAGGCGGAGCTGCCCTTGCGGTTGAAATCGCCCTCCAGGCCGTGGCCGACCGCCTCGTGCAGCAGCACCCCGGACCAGCCGGCGCCCATCACCACCGGCATGCTGCCGGCCGGCGCGGCGATCGCCTCGAGGTTGACCAGGGCCTGGCGCAGCGCCTCACGGGCATAGCCCATGGCGCGGTCCTCGTTGAGGAAATAGCGGTAGTCGGTGCGCCCACCGCCGCCATGGCCGCCGCGCTCGCGACGGCCGTTCTGCTCGACTATGACGCTGACGTTGAAGCGCACCAGCGGCCGCACGTCGCTGCCCAGGCTGCCGTCGCTGGCCGCCACCAGCACCCGGTCCCAGACCCCGGCCAGGCTCACCGTGACCTGCTTGATGCGCGGATCGAGGGCGCGGGTGGCCTGGTCGATGCGCTTGAGCAGCTCGACCTTCTGCGCCCGGTCGATCACGTCCAGCGGATTGTCCGGGGCATACAGGGCGCCGATCAGCGGGCTGCCGAGGGCCTGCACGCGGCCGTGCTGGCCGGCCCGGGCGATCGAGCGGGCCGCGCCCGCGGCCTGGCTCAGGGCCTCGGCGGTGATCGCGTTGCTGTAGGCGAAGCCGGTCTTCTCGCCGGACTGGGCGCGCACGCCGACGCCCTGGTCGAGGTTGAAGCTGCCCTCCTTGACGATGCCGTCCTCCAGCACCCAGGTCTCGGAGACCTGACTCTGGAAATACAGGTCGGCGGCGTCTATCCCGGGGCCGGCCAGCTCGCCGAGTACCCCGGGCAGATGGTCGAGGGTCAGCCCCCCCGGACTCAACAGGTGCTCGCTGACGGACAACAACATCTCGTTCATAACTACTCCAAACCGGGCAGCCGCGGGTCGGCCGCTGCGAAAAATCGTTTGTGCCGGGCCACCGGCATGCGCCGGCGGATCGCCGCCTGCTCGGCCGCGTCGCGCGGCGCCAGCAGCACGGCCTCGCCGCGCGCCTGCTCGGCGAGGATACGCCCCCAGGGGTCGACGATGGCCGAGTGCCCGTGGGTCTCGCGGCCGCCCGGGTGGTGGCCGCCCTGGCCGGCCGCCAGCACATAGCACTGGGTCTCGATGGCCCGGGCGCGGATCAGCACCTGCCAGTGGGCCTCGCCGGTGACCGCGGTGAAGGCCGAGGGCGCGCTGATCAGTTCGGCCCCCGCCTCGCGCAGGGCGCCATACAGTTCAGGGAAACGCAGGTCGTAACAGACCGTCAATCCCAACCGCCCAACGGGCGTATCGGCCACCACCAGCCGGGCCCCGCAGGCGTAGTCGTCGGACTCGCGATAGCGGCCGCGGCTGTCGCCGACATCCACGTCGAACAGGTGCAGCTTGTCGTAACGCGCCACCCGCTCGCCCTGTTCGTCGACCAGCAGCGAACAGGCATGGGCCTTGGCCTCGGGCCGGCCGTCCGGCGGCAGGGGGATGGTGCCGGCGACTATCCATAACCTGAGGTCGCGGGCGGTCTGTTTCAACCACGGCAGGATCGGCCCCTCGCCCAGCGCCTCGCTGCGCCCCAGGGCCGCCAGGTCGCGATGGCCCATGGCGGCGAAGTTCTCCGGCAGCACCGCGAGACGGGCACCGGCCTGCGCAGCCCGTTCCAGCTGGACGCGGGCGCGGGCCAGGTTGGCGAGCACATCGTCCTGACTGACCAGCTGAATCACGGCAAGACTCATGGTTTCCACCTCGGGGACTCGGGCCAGTCCCAGCTTACAAGTCATGAGCACCGGCTGCATGACTTGTAAGCTGGGATCATTGCGGCTTCTCGAACGGTTTGTCGAAGGTGATCTTCGGGTCCGCCAGGTCGCCCTCGACGTCGTATTGCACGCTGGCGAAACGCGCCACCCGATCGCCGAGCAGCTTGTCGACCACGAACAGCGCCCCGCCGATGGCCGGGGCACCGACTATCAGCGCCGCCAGCGGCAGGTTGTTGGTCACCGGCAGGGTGACCAGCAACTTGGCGTCGATCTGCTGATTGACCATGTTCAGGGTACCGTTCAGCTCCAGGTTGCTCGACGGGCCGGTCAGGGTGATCGGCGTACGGGTGACGAACACCCCGTCGCGGGCGTCCAGCAGGCCGTTGACCCGGTCGTAGCTCAGGCCCTTGCCGAGCAGGTCGGAAAAGTCCAGGCGCAGGCGGCGGCCGATGGAATTGAAGTTGAGCAGGCCGAACACCCGCAGCGCCGACGCCGAGCCCTGCACCTCGGAGAACTGTCCGCTGCGCAGGGCGGCATCCATGCTGCCGGAGAAGCGCTTGAGGCTGAGCCAGGCCGGCGAGCCCGGCCAGCGGCCGTCGACGTCCAGGCGGAAGCGCTCGCTGCTGGCCGTCGGCGCGTAGCCCCAGGCCAGCAGCACGGCCGCCAGGTCCTGACCCTGCAGGCGGCCCTTGTACCAGCTGCTGCTGGCCCCCGGCGCCCCCTGCCAGCCGGCGTCGCCCCGCACCTGCAGGCCCTTGAGCTCCAGGCGCAGGTCGTCGAAGCGCACCCCGCCCGCGGCCGGCCGCACCTTCAGCGACCAGGCACCGAGCAGCTCCTGGCCCTGCAATACCCGGTCGATCTGCACGTCCAGGGCAGGAATCTGGCGCGGGTCGACGCGCTCCAGCGGGTCGGGCTTGTCCACGACCACCGCGCCCTTGGCCTCGGCCGGCGGCAGCCGCAGGTAGTCCAGCGCGACCGCGATCGGCCGTGCCGGCGCATCCGGCAGCCGCACCTGCCCCTTGAGCGTCTGGCTGTCCAGGCCCAGGGCCCAGGTTGCGCCGGCGCGCTCGAGGCGCACGGCGAGATCGTCCAGCTCGCCGCCGAAACCGCGGAAGCGGGCGATCCGCACCTGCGCATCCCTGAACAGCCGCTGGGCGTCGTCCTGCGCCAGGTCCCGGTAAGGCTGCAGGGCGACCTGCCAGGCATCCCAGTCCAGCTCGGACAGCCGCCCGCGCACCCGCAGGCCCTTGGCCACCGGTAACAGCGCCGGGCCATCGGCCAGGCGCAACTCGCCGCGGCCCGCCCCCGGCTCGCCCGGCGGTGCGGCGAACGACAGGCTGGCCAGCTCGGCATAGTCCAGCCAGTAGCGACGCTCGGCGCCGCCCAGGGTCATGCGCCAGTCGGCGTAACGCTGCTCCGCGGCAACCTTGCCGAACGGGGCCGGCAGATCGATGGCCAGCCCCTCCAGGTTGGAATCCACACGCAACTGGCTGTCGGCGCCGTCCAGGTTCAGACGCAGGCGATAGGGCAGGCTGCCGCTGAGCGGCAGCGGCGCCGTGACGCCCAGCCAGGCGCCCAACTCCGCCAGCGGCACCTGGCCGTGCGCCTCGAAACGCGTCCGCGCCTGGCCGCCGCGACCTTCGGCGACGGCCTTGCCGCGCAACGCGTGGCCGAGCGCCCGGGCGCGAATATCCGGAGCGCTCAGCCCCGTGGCAGTGTCGTAGCGGAAGGCCCCGCGCAGCTGGCTGAACTCGAGCCGAGGGTTGGCCAGTTCGAGGCGCGCGCCCTCTGTGGCGAAGTCGACCACCACGGCCGCCGGCTCGCCTGGCTGCAACGGCAGATCGAGCTGGAGACGGCCGCTGAGAGGCCCCTCGCCGCGCCAGCCGGCGAAGGTCTCGGCGGTGCCCATGGGCGCCTCCTGGAGCAGCTGCAGGGCATCGCCCAGGCTGCTCTGCAGCTCGGCGTCGAGCTGCAGACGCGGCACCCGGCCCGGGCCGGCGTGGGGAATCTCGGCCTGCGCCCGGCCCACCCGGCTGTCGAGCAGGCGGCCGTCGGCCAGGCGCACGCGCACGCCGCTGTCCTCGATCAGCACCTCGCCGCGGCCCTCGCGCAGGGCCGGCCAGCCGGGCTGGAACGCCAGTTCGGCGTCGTGCACGGCGAAGAACAGGCTGAGGCTGCGCGCCGCATCGGCCGCCCCCTTGTTCAGCGAGCCCTGGTACTGGAAGTAGCCCTCGTCCACCGCGCCGCCACGAATCGCCGTCTTCAGCCAGCGCGCCAGCTGCGGGTCGAACCCCGGGGCACGGGTCGGCAGGTACTTCTCGGTGTAGCGCGCATCGCCCCGGCGCAGGCCGACCCGCAGGTCCATGTAGTCTTCGCCCTGGGGGGCCCGCAGCAGGCGGATGAGGAAGTCGCCGGCGATCTCGCCCTCCTCGCCGACCACCTGCAGGTAGGGGCTGCGCAGGGTGAAGGCCTGCTCGTCGAGGCTCCAGGTCAGGCGCGCATTGGCCCGGCTGTAGTGCCAGGGCTTGGGGAACAGGGTATCGAGGTGCAGGACGAAGTCCTGCGCATCCAGGCGCAATTCGCCCTGGCCCAGGTCGCCACTGATGCTGCCGCTGATGTTCTCCGCCGCGGGGGAGGCCTCGTGGGCGGCGAAGCCGATGCGCTCCAGGTTGGCGGCGAACTGCAGGCGCTTGTCGCCCTCGCGGCGCGGTCGATAGTCCAGCTGGACATTGCGCAGGGCGCCCCGGGGCTGCAGTTGCTCGAGCAACTGCATGGCCGCATCCGGCAGCGGCGCGAGGGCAGCCACCAGCGGCGACAAGGGCGCCAGGTCGAGACGGTCGGCCGCCAGCTGCCACTGTTCCTCGCTCTCGCTGCTGTCGCGCACCTGGCTCAGGCCCAGGCGCACCTCGCCCCAGCGGTTCTCGCCCTGGCTCAGCGCCAGGTCGTCCAGCACCAGCTCGAAGCCCTGCGCCGTGCGGCGGTAGTAGGCGTTCAGGGCCAGGTCCTGCAGGCGCAGCGCCTCGCGCCCGGCATAGCCGGCCTGCAGCTGTGGCGCGTGCAGGCGCGCCACAGCGCGCTGCACGGCGCCGCCGGCCCAGGTCAGCCAGAACTCGCCGCCGGCCTGCAGCTCGGCGAGCCGCCACGGCGCCGTCGTGCCGGCTGGCAGCCAGCGCGCCCAGTCGCTCTGCGGCAGGCTCAGGTACAGCTGCAACTCGGCCTCGCGCCAGCGCTCGGCCTGCAGCCGCGAACGCAACTGCAGGGTCAGCGGCTGGCCGTCGGGCAGCAGTAGGCGGCCGTCCAGGCGCTGGCGCCTGGCGCCGTTGCGCAGGCTCAGGTTGACGTAGGTCAGGGCCTGCACCGGGCGCCCCCAGGCCTGCACCGTCACCTGGCTGTTGAGCAGCGACAGGCGCTCGACCCGCTGCAGGCGGCCGAGCAGCTCGGCGACCTCGACGCCGGCACCCTCACCGCCCGGCGCCAGCCCCTTGAGCGACCAGGCGCCCTGCTCGTCCTGGTGCACGCCGAGCTGCAGGCCCTCCAGCTCCAGCGACGCCACCCGCAGCTGGCGCGCCAGCAGGCTGGCCAGCACGTCCGGGCGCAGCCTCAGCTGATCCAGATGCAGCGCCCCGGGCCCCTCGCCCAGGCGCACGTCACGGCCGATCAGCAACGGCGCGAAGCCCTGCCAGCGGCCCTCCAGGCTGCCGATCTCGAGCGGCACGCCGAGCAGCGCGCGGCCACGGTCCTCGGCCTCCAGGCGGTACTCGGCGACCCAGGGCACCAGCTCGCGGCCGAGACTGACGAACAGCGCCGCCAGCACCAGCAGCAAGGCGCAACAGCCCAGCGCCCAGCGCAGGGCGGCGGCGAACCAGCGGATCAGCCGCTCCATTCAGTACGATCCCTGAACTGCGGGCACTCGGTCAGAGCAGCACCACATCGTATTGCTCCTGGGAATACATGGTCTCGACCTGGAACTTGATGGTACGGCCGATAAAGCTCTCCAGGTCGGCGACATTGCCCGACTCCTCGTCGAGCAGGCGATCGACCACCTTCTGGTTGGCCAGCACCCGGTAGCCCTCGGGCTGGTAGGCGCGCGCCTCGCGGAGGATCTCGCGGAAGATCTCGTAGCAGATGGTCTCCGGGGTCTTCAGCTTGCCGCGTCCCTGGCAGCTGGTACAGGGCTCGCAGAGCACCTGCTCGAGGCTCTCGCGGGTGCGCTTGCGGGTCATCTGCACCAGGCCCAGTTCGGTGATGCCGATGATATTGGTCTTGGCGTGGTCGCGCTCCAGCTGTTTCTCCAGGGTGCGCAACACCTGGCGTTGATGTTCCTCGTCTTCCATGTCGATGAAGTCGATGATGATGATCCCGCCGAGGTTGCGCAGGCGCAGCTGGCGGGCGATGGCGGTGGCGGCCTCGAGGTTGGTCTTGAAGATGGTCTCTTCGAGGGTGCGATGGCCGACGAAGGCCCCGGTGTTGACGTCGATGGTGGTCATCGCCTCGGCCGGGTCGATGATCAGGTAGCCGCCGGACTTGAGCGGCACCTTGCGCTCCAGGGCGCGCTGGATCTCGTCCTCGACCCCGTACAGGTCGAAGATCGGCCGCTCGCCGGGGTAGTGTTCCAGGCGGTCGGCGATCTCCGGCATCAGCTCGGCGACGAACTGGGCGATCTTCTGGAAGGTCTCCCGCGAGTCGATGCGCAGCTTCTCGGTGCGCAGGCTGACCAGGTCGCGCAGGGTGCGCAGGGCCAGGCTGAGGTCCTCGTAGATCACCGAGGGCGCCGGCGCGCTCTGCATCTGCGCGGCGATCTGGTCCCACAGGCGGCGCAGGTAGCGGATGTCGATGAGGATCTCGTCGGCCCCCGCGCCCTCGGCGGCGGTGCGCAGGATGAAGCCACCGGCCTCCTCGATGCCCTCGCCGCCGATGCAGTCGGCGACCACCTGCTTGAGGCGCTCGCGCTCGCCTTCGTCCTCGATCTTCAGCGAGATGCCGACATGGCTGGTGCGCGGCATGTACACCAGGTAGCGCGAGGGGATCGACAGGTGGGTGGTCAGGCGCGCGCCCTTGCTGCCGATCGGGTCCTTGGTCACCTGCACCACCAGGCTCTGGCCCTCGTGCACCAGGGCGCTGATGGTTTCCACCGCCGAGCCTTCGCGGCTGGAGATTTCCGAGGCGTGGATGAAGGCCGCGCGCTCCAGGCCGATGTCGACGAAGGCCGCCTGCATGCCCGGCAGCACCCGTACCACCTTGCCCTTGTAGATATTGCCGACTATGCCGCGGCGCTGGGTGCGCTCGACATGCACCTCCTGCAGCACGCCGTTCTCCACCACCGCCACACGCGATTCCATTGGCGTGATATTGATCAGAATCTCTTCACTCATCGGTCCATCTCTTCTGCGTTAGGGCGGGAGGTCGCCGGCGCCTGCCAGCAGGGAATGGCGAACTCGGTGAGCAGCTCGGCGGTTTCGCACAGGGGCAGTCCGACCACGGCCGAATAGCTGCCCTGCAACTGGCGCACGAACACCGCCGCCAGCCCCTGGATACCATAGCTGCCGGCCTTGTCCCGGGGCTCGCCGCTGGCCCAGTAGGCCTCGATCTCCGCGGCGTCGAGCGCACGGAAGGCGACCCGGCTGGACACCACCCGGCTCGCCAGCCTGGCCCGCGAAGCCAGGGCCACGGCGGTCAGCACCTGATGCTCGCGCCCGGACAGCGCGGCCAGGGTCGCCAGGGCCTCGGCCCGGTCCGCCGGCTTGCCGAGGATGCGACCGTCGAGCACCACCGCGGTATCGGCGCCCAGGACCACGGCGTCGCTCGCCGGCTGCAGGGACGCTAGCGCGGCCTGCGCCTTCTCCCGCGCCAGGCGCTCGACATAGGCCTCGGCCGACTCGTCCGGCCGGCTACGCTCATCGACGGGAACGACAAGGGAATGGAAGGGCACGCCGATCTGCGCCAACAACTCGCGCCGGCGCGGCGACCCCGAAGCCAGGTATAGCGTGGCCATCAAGACCTCTCCCTGTGGGGTGGTGACGGAGCCTCGCCCCGCTTAATTGACACCCAGGCGCCGATGCACGCCGCGCAGCAGGGCATGGACCCAGGGCCACAGCAGTGCGCTGACCAGGGCCGGAAGGACGAACGCCAGGGTCGGCGGGCGGCTGCCGGTCAAGGCATTGAGCCACAAGTGCAGCAACTGGGCCAGACCGAACACCACCAGCAGGACCATGCTCTGCTGCCACAGGGGGAACATGCGCAGGCGCTGGTGCAGGCTCAGCACGAGGAAGGTGATCAGGGTCAGCACCAGGGCATTGAGCCCCAGCAGCGTGCCGTTGAGCACGTCGGCGAGCAGGCCGATGAACCAGGCCGTGGCCATGCCGACCCGGTGCGGCAGGACCAGCACCCAGTAGGTCAGGAGCAGGGCCGGCCACAGCGGCCGGCCCTGCTCCATGAAGCTCGGCAGGGACGCCACGCTGAGCACCAGGCCCAGAGCCAGGCTGAGCCAGATCACCCAGACGTTGCGTGCGCGAGCGGCGATCATTGCGCGGCCTCCTGCTCGGTGGATGCTGCCGCGCCGGCGGCAGGCGCCGCCGACTCCTGCTCCTGGCGCCGGCGGTCGGCGGCCTCCTGGGCCTCGGCCGACTCGGTCGCCCGCTGCTCGGGGCTGCGCGGATCGGTGAAGACCAGCAGCATGTAGCGGCTGCGGTTGAGCTTGGCGGTGGGCACGGCGCGGACGATGGCGAAGGGCTGGCCGGAGTCGTGGATCACCTCGCTCACCGTGGCCACCGGATAGCCGGCCGGGAAGCGCTGGCCCAGGCCGGAACTGACCAGCAGGTCGCCCTCCTTGATGTCCGCGGTGTCGGCGACATGACGCAGCTCCAGGCGCTCCGGGTTGCCGGTGCCGCTGGCGATGGCGCGCAGGCCGTTGCGGTTGACCTGCACCGGGATGCTGTGGGCGGTGTCGGTGAGCAGCAGCACCCGCGAGGTATAGGGCATCACCTCGACCACCTGGCCCATCAGCCCGCGGGCGTCGAGCACCGGCTGGCCGAGCAGCACGCCGTCCTTCTCGCCCTTGTCGATGAGGATGCGATGGGTGAAGGGGTTGGGGTCGATGCCGATCAGCTCGGTGGCGAGCACCTCGTCGTCGACCAGGGCCGCCGAGTTGAGCAGCTCGCGCAGGCGCACGTTCTGCTCGGTGAGGGTGGCGAGCTTCTGCAGGCGGCGCTGCATCATCAGCTGCTCGGCCTTGAGCTTCTCGTTCTCCGCCGCCAGCTCGCTGCGCGAACTCAGCTCCTCGGTCGCCCCCTCCCAGAGGTTCAGGGGCAGGCGCCCCAGCCAGTAGACCGGCTCGACTATCACCCCAAGCTGGCTGCGCAGCGGCTGCAGCATGGCGAAGCGCGCATCCACCACCATCAGCGCGACCGACAGCACGGCCAGCACCAGCAGGCGCACACCGAGCGAAGGTCCTTTGGCAAATAGCGGTTTGATGGGCGAATCCTCGAGACGTCAGGCGGCAATAAAAAGCTGCAAGCGGATAGGGACCCGGCTTGCAGCTCGAGACGTGGGACTGGCGCCTTACTCCGTGGACAGCAGGTCCATGGTGTGACGGTCCATCATCTCCAGGGCCTTGCCGCCGCCGCGGGCCACGCAGGTCAGCGGGTCCTCGGCGACGATCACCGGCAGGCCGGTTTCCTGGGCCAGCAGCTTGTCCAGGTCGCGCAGCAGCGCGCCGCCGCCGGTCAGCACCAGGCCGCGCTCGGCGATGTCCGAGGCCAGTTCCGGTGGCGACTGCTCCAGGGCGCTCTTGACCGCCTGGACGATGGTCGCCAGGGATTCCTGCAGCGCCTCGAGCACCTCGTTGGAATTCAGGGTGAAGCTGCGTGGCACGCCCTCGGCCAGGTTGCGCCCGCGCACGTCGACTTCGCGCAGCTCGCCGCCGGCGTAGGCGGTGCCGATTTCCTGCTTGATGCGTTCGGCGGTGGATTCGCCGATCAGGCTGCCGTAGTTACGGCGCACGTAGGTGATGATGGCTTCGTCGAAACGGTCGCCGCCGACCCGCACGGACTCGGCATAGACCACGCCATTGAGGGAGATCAGCGCGATCTCCGTGGTGCCGCCGCCGATGTCGACGACCATGGAGCCGCGGGCCTCCTCCACCGGCAGGCCGGCGCCGATGGCCGCGGCCATCGGTTCTTCGATCAGGAACACCTCGCGGGCGCCGGCACCGAGGGCGGATTCACGAATGGCGCGGCGCTCGACCTGGGTCGACTTGCACGGCACGCAGATCAGCACGCGCGGGCTGGGCTGCAGGAAGCTGTTCTCATGCACCTTGTTGATGAAATATTGCAGCATCTTCTCGCAGACGCTGAAGTCGGCGATCACCCCGTCCTTCATCGGCCGGATGGCGGAAATATTGCCCGGGGTACGGCCGAGCATGCGCTTGGCTTCGGTACCGACGGCGACGACGCTCTTCTGGTTGCCATGGGTGCGGATCGCGACCACGGACGGCTCGTTCAGCACGATGCCACGTTCGCGGACATAAATAAGGGTATTGGCAGTGCCCAGGTCGATCGACAGATCGCTGGAAAACATGCCACGCAGTTTCTTGAACATGGGATAGGGACCCTAGGCAACGCGTGGGTAAAAAAGTGCGGCAAACTCTAACAACGGTGGGGATTTTGAGCAAGGCGCCAATATGTTAGATTGCCTGTTTTTCCGGGCTCCAGAGCCCATCATCGCGGCCTTTGACCGCCAGCTCACGGCATCCGTTCCCTGCATCGTTTTGCATGCACGGCGACCCGTTCACATTTCCACTGGCTGCCCTCTATTGGAGAATCCCAATGGCGCTTGAACGCTCCGACGTGGAAAAAATCGCCCACCTGGCCCGCCTGGGCCTGAGTGAAGACGATATTCCACGCACCACCGAGACCCTCAACAGCATCCTCGGCCTGGTCGACCAGATGCAGGCGGTGGACACCACCGGCATCGAGCCCCTGGCCCACCCGCTGGAGGCCACCCAGCGCCTGCGTGCCGATGCGGTGCGCGAAGCAAACCAGCGCGAGGCCTACCAGGCCATCGCCCCGGCCGTGGAAAACGGCCTGTACCTGGTTCCGAAAGTCATCGAGTAAGGGAATGAGCCAAGCCATGCACCAACTGACCCTGGCCGAGATCGCCCGCGCCCTGGCCGCCAAGCAATTTTCCGCCGAGGAGCTGACCCGCGAGTTGCTGGCGCGCATCCAGCGCCTCGACCCCCTGCTCAACAGCTTCATCAGCGTCACCGAGGAGCAGGCCCTGGCCCAGGCCAAGGCCGCCGACGCCCGCCGCGCCAGCGGCGAGAACGGCGCCCTGCTCGGCGCACCGATCGGCCACAAGGACCTGTTCTGCACCCAGGGCGTGCTGACCAGCTGCGGCTCGAAAATCCTGCAAGGCTTCAAGGCGCCCTATGACGCCACCGTGGTCGAAAAGCTCGCCAGCGCCGGCGCCGTGACCCTGGGCAAGCTGAACATGGACGAGTTCGCCATGGGCTCGGCCAACGAGTCCAGCCACTACGGCCCGGTGAAGAACCCCTGGAACCTCGAGCGCGTGCCCGGCGGTTCCTCCGGCGGCTCGGCCGCGGCCGTGGCCGCGCGCCTGCTGCCGGCCGCCACCGGCACCGACACCGGCGGCTCGATCCGCCAGCCGGCGGCGCTGACCAACCTCACCGGTCTCAAGCCGACCTACGGCCGCGTGTCGCGCTGGGGCATGATCGCCTACGCCTCCAGCCTCGACCAGGGCGGCCCGCTGGCGCGCACCGCCGAGGACTGCGCGCTGATGCTGCAGGCCATGGCCGGCTTCGACCCGAAGGACAGCACCTGCGTCGACCAGCCGGTGGACGACTACCTGGCGGCGCTCAACCAGCCGCTGGCCGGCCTGCGCATCGGCCTGCCCAAGGAGTACTTCGGCGCCGGCCTCGACGCGCGCATCGGCGAGAAGGTCATGGCGGTGGTCGAGGAGCTGAAGAAGCTCGGCGCCAGCGTCAAGGAGATCAGCCTGCCGAACATGCAGCACGCCATTCCCGCCTACTACGTGATCGCCCCGGCGGAAGCCAGTTCCAACCTGTCGCGTTTCGACGGCGTGCGCTTCGGCTACCGCTGCGAGAACCCGGTCAACCTCGAGGACCTGTACAAGCGCTCGCGCGGCGAGGGCTTCGGTGCGGAAGTGAAGCGGCGCATCATGGTCGGCACCTACGCCCTGTCGGCCGGCTACTACGACGCCTACTACCTCAAGGCGCAGAAGATCCGCCGGCTGATCAAGAACGATTTCGTCGCCGCCTTCGACGAGGTCGACCTGATCCTCGGCCCGACCACGCCGAACCCGGCCTGGAAACTCGGCGAGAAGAGCAACGACCCGGTCGCCGCCTACCTGGAAGACATCTACACCATCACCGCCAACCTGGCCGGCATCCCCGGCCTGTCGATGCCCGCCGGCTTCGTCGAGGGTCTGCCGGTGGGCGTGCAGCTGCTCGCGCCCTACTTCCAGGAAGGCCGCCTGCTCAACGTCGCCCATCAGTACCAGCAGGTCACTGACTGGCACCAACAAGCCCCGAGCGGATTCTGAGGACGACCGACATGCAATGGGAAACCGTGATCGGGCTGGAAATCCACGCCCAGCTCAGCACCCAATCGAAGATTTTCTCCGCCAGCGCCACCGGCTTCGGCGCCGAGCCCAACACCCAGGCCAGCCTGGTCGACCTCGGCATGCCCGGTACCCTGCCGGTGCTCAACGAGCAGGCCGTGCGCATGGCCTGCAAGTTCGGCCTGGCGATCGACGCCGAGATCGCGCCGAAGAACGTCTTCGCCCGCAAGAACTACTTCTACCCGGACCTGCCCAAGGGCTACCAGACCAGCCAGATGGATGACCCCATCGTCGGCAAGGGCCATCTGGACATCACCCTGGAAGACGGCACGGTCAAGCGCATCGGCATCACCCGCGCCCACCTGGAAGAGGACGCCGGCAAGAGCCTGCACGAAGACTTCCACGGCATGAGCGGCATCGACCTCAACCGCGCCGGCACGCCGCTGCTGGAGATCGTCTCCGAGCCGGACATCCGCAGCGCCAAGGAAGCGGTGGCCTACGTCAAGGCGATCCATGCCCTGGTGCGCTACCTGGGCATCTGCGACGGCAACATGGCCGAGGGCTCGCTGCGCTGCGACTGCAACGTCTCGGTGCGGCCCAAGGGCCAGGCCGCGTTCGGCACCCGCGCCGAGATCAAGAACGTCAACTCCTTCCGCTTCATCGAGAAGGCGATCAACCACGAGGTGCAGCGGCAGATCGAGCTGATCGAGGACGGCGGCACGGTGGTCCAGGAGACCCGCCTGTACGACCCGAACAAGGACGAGACGCGCTCCATGCGCAGCAAGGAGGAAGCCAACGACTACCGTTACTTCCCCTGCCCCGACCTGCTGCCGGTGGTGATCGAGCCGAGCTTGCTCGAGGAGATCCGCGCCGGCCTGCCGGAGCTGCCGGTGCAGAAGCGCGAGCGCTTCGAGCGCGAATTCGGCCTGTCGGCCTACGACGCCAGCGTGCTGGCCGCCAGCCGCGAGCTGGCCGACTACTTCGAGCAGGTCCAGCAGGCCTGCGGCGACGCCAAGCTGGCAGCCAACTGGGTGATGGGCGAGCTGTCCAGCCTGCTCAACAAGGAGGGCCTGGAGATCGACCAGTCGCCGGTGTCCGCCGCGCAGTTGGGCGGCATGATCCTGCGCATCAAGGACGACACCATCAGCGGCAAGATCGCCAAGATGGTGTTCGAGGCCATGGCCGCCGGCGAAGGCGACGCCGATGCGATCATCGCGGCCAAGGGCCTCAAGCAGGTCACCGACAGCGGCGCCATCGAGGCCATGCTCGACGAGGTGCTGGCGGCCAATGCCGAGCAGCTCGAGCAGTACCGCGCCGCGGATGAAGCCAAGCGCGGCAAGATGTTCGGCTTCTTCGTCGGCCAGGCCATGAAGGCCTCCAAGGGCAAGGCCAACCCCGGCCAGGTGAACCAACTGCTGAAGAAGAAGCTCGAAGGGTAAGCCGGGCCGCACGGCCCAAGCAGCACAACAGGGATGTCAGCAACATGCGACGCCGGGGCCTGCCCCGGCGTTTATCCATCCGGAGAGACTACCTATGCATCGTTTCGCTCTGCTGCTGGCGTTGTTCGCCCTGCTTTCCGGCTGCGCCAGCCAGCGCGTCGCCGACGACGGCTACAGCGCCGAGGGCCGCGCCTCCTATTACGGCGCCCGCCACCACGGCAAGAAGACCGCCAGCGGCGAGCGCTTCGACCAGCACGCGCTGACCGCCGCCCATCGCAGCCTGCCGTTCGGCAGCCGGGTGCGGGTCACCAACCTGCGCAACGACAAGACCGTGGTGGTGCGCATCAACGACCGCGGCCCCTACGCCCGCGGGCGCATCATCGACCTGTCGAAGGCGGCCGCCGCGCGGCTCGACATGCTCCGCGCCGGCGTGGTGCCGGTGCGCGTGCAACAGCTGGCCGACTGACGCACCCGGCCTTTACACGCGGTTACCAATAGCCGCCCCGCCCCTCTGGCCCGGCGCGTGCGGATGGCTACACTGGCCGCACCTTTCTGGAGCCCCTCGCCATGAGCCTGATGACCTTCGTTTACCTGATCGCCGGCCTGCTGCTGCTGGTGGCCGGCGCCGAGGTGCTGGTGCGCGGCGCCGCCAAACTGGCGGCGCAGTTCGGCATCCCGCCGCTGATCATCGGCCTGACCGTGGTGGCCTTCGGCACCAGCGCCCCGGAAACCGCGGTGAGCGTGCAGGCCGCGGTGAACGGCAGCGGCGACCTGGCCATCGGCAACGTGCTGGGCAGCAATATCGCCAACGTGCTGCTGATCCTCGGCACGACCGCGCTGATCGCCCCGCTGGTGGTGTCGCGCCAGCTGATCCGCCTGGACGTGCCGATCATGATCGGCGCCAGCCTGGTGGTCTACGCACTGGCCTGGGACGGCCAGCTGAGCCGCCTCGACGGCGCCCTGCTGTTCGCCGGCGTGCTGGCCTACACCGGCTTCCTGATCTACAGCAGCCGCAAGGAATCGAGCGGCGCCGACGACGAATTCGCCAAGGAGTTCGGCCTGCACGAAGCGCCCAAGCCCCATGCCGGCCTGCTCAACCTGGGCCTGCTGATCGGCGGCCTGGGGCTGCTGGTCGGCGGTTCCAACCTGCTGGTCGCAGGCGCGGTCGAACTGGCCCGCGCCCTGGGCCTGTCGGAGCTGGTGATCGGCCTGACGGTGGTGGCCGTCGGCACCTCGCTGCCGGAGCTGGCGACCTCGGTGATGGCGGTGCTCAAGGGCGAGCGGGACATCGCCGTGGGCAACATAGTCGGCAGCAACATCTTCAACCTGCTCTGCGTGCTGGGCCTGGCCTCGCTGGTGTCGCCGCTGCCGATCGCCGTGGCGGCCAACGCCCTGGCCTTCGACTTCCCGGTGATGATCGCGGTGGCGGTCGCCTGCCTGCCGATCTTCTTCTCCGGCTACCGCATCAACCGCTGGGAGGGCCTGCTGTTCCTCGCCTACTACGCGGCCTACACCCTCTACCTGGTGCTCACGGCCAACGCCCGACCGTTCGCCGAGACCTTCGCCGCCGCCATGCTCGGCTACGCCCTGCCGTTGACCGCGGTGACCCTGCTGGTGATCGGCGCCCGCGCCTGGCACCGCCAGCGCGCCGCCTGAACCCCTAGGCCCAGCCGCCCCACTGCAGCAGCAGCAAGCCGAGGTTGATGGTCACCACCCCCGCCAGGGTGGTGATCACGATGATCGCCGCGGCGAGCTGGTGATTGCCGCCCATGGCCCGGGCCATGACGAAGCTGGCCGCGGCGGTGGGGCTGGCGAAATAGAAGAACAGGATGCCCAGGTCGGCGCCGCGAAAGCCCCACAGCCAGGCGCCCAGGGTCGCCAGCAGCGGCAGCCAGACCATCTTCATCGCGCTGGAACTCAGGGCGATGGCGCTGCTCTCGCGCAGCGAGGCCAGCGACAGGGTGCCGCCGATGCAGATCAGCGCCAGGGGCAGGGTCATCTGCGCGAAGTAGCCAGCGGAGGTCAGCAGCCAGTCGGGCAACGCCAGCCGCCAGTAGGCCACCGGGATGGCCAGGAGCACGCCGATGATCAGCGGATTGCTGAGGATGCTCCGCACTATGGCCCCGGGGTCGGCCTTGGCATTGGGGCTGTAGATCGCCAGGACGATGGCCGCGAGCACGTTGTAGCAGAGGATCACCACCCCGGCCAGGACGCTGCCCACCGCCAGGCCGTAGTCGCCATACAGGCTGGTGGCCAGGGCCAGGCCGACGATGCCGTTGTTGCCGCGAAAGGCGCCCTGGGTATAGATGCCGCGATCGGCTTCGGGGCAACGCCAGACGGCCCAGCCCCAGGCCAGCAGGAAGGTCGCCAGGGTCGCCAGCACGAAGTAGCCGAGCAGCGCCGGCTGCAGGGCGGCATCCAGGTCGGCCCTGACGATGCCGAGGAACAGCAGGGTCGGCATGGTGCCGCGAAACACCAGGGACGAGGCGGTGTTGATGAAGGCCGTGTCGATCCAGCCCAGGCGCTTGAGCGCCACGCCGAGAAACAACATGGAGAAGACCGGCGCGGTGATGGCGAGGGTTTGCTGGACGACGGCGAGCATGGACATTCCGGACTATTAATTAGCCGGCTAATGATAGCCCCGTCGCCGAAAAAATTGCCGGAATTTTCCGCCCCTCCAGGACGGCGGACGGGCGCGCCGCCCGCCGCTTCAGCGCCGCACCGGGCGCTTCTGCAACTTGCGCTGCAGGGTCCGCCGGTGCATGCCCAGGGCCCGTGCGGTGGCGGAGATATTGCCCTCGTGCTCGGCCAGCACGCGCTGGATGTGTTCCCACTGCAGGCGGTCGACCGACATCGGGTTGTCCGGCACCAGGCTGTCCAGGTCGGCATGCTGGGTCAGCAGCGCGGCCAGCACGTCGTCGGCATCGGCCGGCTTGCACAGGTAGTTGCAGGCGCCGCGCTTGATCGCCTCCACCGCGGTGGCGATGCTCGAATAGCCGGTGAGGATCACCACGCGCATCTCGGCGTCCAGCTCCAGCAGCTTGGGCAGCAGCACCAGGCCGGAGTCGCCCTCCATCTTCAGGTCGACCACGGCGTAGTCGGGCAGGTCCTGCTGGGCCAGCAGCAATCCCTCCTCGGCCGAGCCGGCGGTGGACACCCGCAGGCCGCGGCTGCTCATGGCCCGCGCCATGACCCGGGTGAAGGTCGGGTCGTCGTCGACCAGCAACAGGTGGGGTTGCTCTTCGCCATCGAACAGCGGCTCGTCACTCATTTCTCACTCCTTTCGGGCCGGACTCAGGTTCGGCCGTAGGCTCGCGGCAACTTCAGCTCGGTGAGGGTGCCGCCCTCTTCGTGGTTATACAACTTTACCGTGCCGCCGGCACGGGTGACGCTGGCCTGGCTGAGAAACAGCCCCAGGCCGAAGCCCTTGCCCTTGGTGGTGAAGAACGGCCGGCCGAGCTGCTCGGCGATGGCCAGGGGCACGCCGGCGCCATGGTCGCGAATGCTCAGGCGCAGCCACTGGTGGTCCCAGTCCAGACGCACCTCGAGCTGGTCCGGGCAGGCATCGGCGGCATTGTTCAGCAGGTTGAGCAGGGCCTGGGTCAGGTCCGCCGGCGGCATCAACCGCGGCGCCGTGCCGCGTCCCAGGCACTGGTAGCGATAGCTGGCCTCGGGGCGCATCAGGTGCCAGCGGTTCAGTGCGGTTTCCAGCCACTCGACGCAGGACTGCTCGACCACCGCCTGACGGCGGTCGGCCTCGGCGGCACGTACCAGCTGCTGCAGGGTGTCCTTGCACAGCATGACCTGCTGCTGCAGCACCGCCAGGTCCTCCTGCAGCAGCGGCTCCTGGTGTTCGCGGCGCAGCTCCTTGATCAGCACGCTCATGGTCGCCAGCGGCGTGCCCAGCTCGTGGGCGGCGCCGGCGGCCTGGGTGGCCACGGCGAGCAGCTGCTGATCGCGCAGCCCCTCCTCGCGACGCTCGGCGCGCAGCTCCTCCTGATGGCGCAGTTCCTCGGCCATCTTGGCGACGAAGAAGGTGATCAGCGCCGCCGCCAGGGCGAAGCTCAGCCACATGCCGTAGATCAGCAGGCTCTCCCGTGGCCCGGGGGGCAGCTCCAGCGGGTGCGACCACACCAGCAGCAGGGTATAGCCGGCCAGGGCCAGGCCCGACAGGACGATGGTGAACAGCCAGGGCAGGGTCGCCGCGGCGATGGTCAGCGGCACCAGGTAGTAGGAGACGAAGGGGTTGGTCGAGCCCCCCGTGTAGTACAGCAGCACGCTGTGGATGATCAGGTCGCAGCCCAGCTGCACCGCATATTCCTGCTCGGTGACCGGCCAGGGGCCACGCAGGCGCACCGCGGTGAGCAGGCAGAGGACGAAGGAAATGCCCAGGGTGACGCTGAGTTCCAGCCAGGGCAGGGGCAGCAGGCCCGAGTGGTAGGCCAGGCCCACCGAACCGGCCTGGGCGGCCAGCACCAGGATACGGATCAGGGTCAGGCGCCAGAGGTTCTGTCGACTGGCCGACAACAACTGCACGGGTGCGAGCATGGGCTCTCCAGATAGCCGCGACTTGCGAGCCGAGCGAGTATAACCAAGGCTTTGCCGCGCCCACTGCGGCAACTGGCCGCAGTGGGCGGGTTTCGCCACCGCCTGAGAAGGACTCGCACTCTTTCGCGAAAACCGGAACTGCGGCCAACCCGGAAAGTCGGATAACTTCGTCTACCCCCAGGAATGCGCACGGCCGTGCGCGCAATGCTCACAAGGAGCCGTCATGCAGCCACTATCCCGTCTCGCCACCGCCCTCGGCGTCGCCACCCTGTTCAGCCTCCCCGCCCTGGCCGACGAGGCCCGCTACAACCAGGTCGCCCTGCGCGCCGAGGTCAGCCAGGAAATCGCCCACGACCTGATGCACGTCACCCTCTACAGCGAGGCCCAGGACAGCGACCCGGCCAGGCTCGCCGCACAGATCACCCGCACCCTGAACGACGCGCTCAAGCAGGCCCGCGCCGCCAAGGGGGTCAGCGTCGCCCTCGGCAGCCGCCACAGCTACCCGGTGTACGACGACAAGCGCCAGCGGATCTCCGCCTGGCGTGAGCGCGCCGAACTGCGCCTGGAAAGCGCCGACTTCGCCGCCCTGTCGAAGCTCACCGGCCAGATGCTCGAGAGCCTGAAGATGGCCGGCATGGACTTCAGCATCGCCGCGCCGACGCGCAAGAGCCAGGAGGACGCCCTGCTCAAGGAGGCGGTGGCCGCCTTCAAGGCCCGCGCCCAACTGGCCACCGAGGCCCTCGGCGGCAACGGCTACAAGCTGGTCAGCCTCAACCTGAGCAGCGGCGGCTTCCAGCCGCCGATGCCGATGCGCATGGCCAAGGGCATGGCGATGATGGAGGCGGCGCCGACACCGGAGATCGAGGCCGGCACCAGCCAGGTGACGGTCAACGCCGACGGCGTCATCGAAGTGCAGATGCCCTGAGCCTGCGACCTGGCGCGCGGTTATCGACAGATAACGGCGTATTGCCAGGTCTTTCCCGCAAACTTTCCGAAATGCGACAAGTATTTATAGTTGACCTACAGTTCAGGCTTTGCGCAGAAGATGTCGCTTGCCTCCGGTATACGCCGTGCATAGTTTCTGCCGAGGCCCCCACAAGGGGCCCCTCACGATGACAATCAAAATAAGACATGAGGTCACTATGCGTAAGAACGCCGTCATCCAGGCCATGCTCGTCGCTGGGCTGATCGCCAGCACGTCCGTCGCCCACGCCGCCAGCAACCTGGTGTACTGCTCCGAGGGCAGCCCCGCCGGTTTCGACCCGGGCCTGTACACCACCGGCACCGATTTCGATGCCTCGGCGGAAACCGTATTCAATCGCCTGACCCAGTTCGAACGCGGCGGCACCGCCGTCACCCCGGGGCTGGCCGAGAAGTGGGAGGTGTCCGAGGACGGCCTCACCTACACCTTCCACCTGCGCCCCGACGTCAAGTTCCACAGCACCGAATACTTCAAGCCGAGCCGCGAGTTCAACGCCGACGACGTGCTGTTCACCTTCGGCCGCATGCTCGACAAGGAGCATCCGTTCCGCAAGGCCTACCCGACCGAGTTCCCGTACTTCACCGACATGGGCATGGACGCCAACATCGCCAAGCTGGAGAAGGTCGATGAGCGCACCGTGCGCTTCACCCTCAACGAGGTGGACGCCGCGTTCGTGCAGAACCTGGCGATGAGTTTCGCCTCGATCCAGTCGGCCGAGTACGCCGAGCAGCTGCTCAAGGCCGGCAAGGCCGCCGACATCAACCAGAAGCCGATCGGCACCGGCCCCTTCGTGTTCAAGCGCTACCAGAAGGATGCGCAGATCCGTTTCACCGGCAACAAGGACTACTGGCAGCCCGATGACGTGAGGATCGACAACCTGATCTTCGCCATCAACACCGACGCCTCGGTGCGCATGCAGAAGCTCAAGGCCGGCGAGTGCCAGATCACCGTCTACCCCAACCCCGCGGACCTCGACTCGCTCAAGCAGCAGGCGAACCTGAAGGTGCCGGAGCAGGCGGGCTTCAACGTCGGCTACCTGGCCTACAACACCGAGCACAAGCCGTTCGACCAGCTCGAGGTGCGCCAGGCCATGGACATGGCGGTGAACAAGCAGGCCATCATCAAGGCGGTCTACCAGGGCGCCGGTCAGCTGGCGGTCAACGGCATGCCGCCGACCCAGTGGTCCTATGACGAGACCATCGAGGATGCCGGCTACGACCCGGAGAAGGCCAGGCAGATGCTCAGGGATGCCGGGGTCGCCGAGGGCACCGAGCTCACCCTGTGGGCCATGCCGGTGCAGCGCCCGTACAACCCCAACGCCAAGCTGATGGCCGAGATGCTCCAGGCCGACTGGGCCAAGGTCGGGATCAAGGCGAAGATCGTCAGCTACGAGTGGGGCGAGTACAACCAGCGGGCCAAGGCCGGCGAGCATGACGCGCTGCTGATCGGCTGGACCGGCGACAACGGTGACCCGGACAACTGGCTGGGCGTGCTCTACGGCTGCGACGCCATCGGTGGCAACAACTACGGCCGCTGGTGCGATGCCCAGTACGACGCGCTGATCAAGAAGGCCAAGACCCTCAACGACAAGGAGCAGCGCAGCGCGCTGTACAAGCAGGCCCAGCAGATCCTCAAGACCCAGGTGCCGATCACCCCGATCGCCCACTCCACCGTGTACCAGCCGATGAGCGACAAGGTGCAGGACTTCAAGATCAGCCCCTTCGGCCTGGTGTCCTTCTATGGCGTAAGCGTCGCCAAGTAGCCCCACCGTGAATACCCGGGCCGGTTACCCACCGGCTCGGGTTCCGTGCCAGAGCGGCCTACCCGGCCGCCCCCTGATCTGCACCACCGACTCCACGGGGACGCTGCAATGCCCAAGCCTTCACCCCTGCTCCACCTGCTGCTGGCCGCCGCCCTCGCCGCAGCCAGCCAGGTCCATGCCGCCGGCGCCAGCCTGGTGGTGTGCAGCGAAGCCAGTCCCGAAGGCTTCGATATCGTCCAGTACACCGCCGCCACCACCGCCGACGCCACGGCGGAAACCCTCTTCGAGCGCCTGGTGCGCTTCGCCCCCGGCAGCACCGAGCTGGTGCCTGCCCTGGCCGAGCGCTGGGAGATCGCGGCCGATGGCCTGAGCTACACCTTCCACCTGCGCCGGGGCGTGCAATTCCACAGCACCGCCTGGTTCAGCCCGAGCCGCGAGCTCGATGCCGACGACGTGCTGTGGAGCTTCCAGCGCCAGCTCGACCCCGAGCATCCCTGGCACGCGCTGTCCGTGCGCGGCTTCCCCTACGCCGAAGCCATGGCGATGGCGCAATCGATCGAGCGCATCGACAAGCTCGACACCCATAGCCTGCGCTTCGTCCTCCGGCGACCCGAGGCGCCCTTCCTGGCCAACCTGGCCATGGGCTTCGCCTCCATCTATTCCGCCGAGTACGCCGCCCAGCTGCTGGCGGCCGGCAAGACGGAACAACTCAATCGCCTGCCGGTCGGCACCGGCCCCTTCGTCTTCGAGCGCTATGCCAAGGATGCGCAGATCCGCTACCGGGCCAACCCCGCGTACTGGGACGGCGCGCCGAAGATCGGCAAGCTGATTTTCGCCATCACCCCCGAGCCCAACGTGCGCCAGCAGAAGCTCAGGGCCGACGACTGCCAGATCGCCCTCTATCCGCGGCCGGTGGACATTCCGGCGCTGAAGGCCGACGCCGACCTGCAGGTCCTCGAACTCGACTCGCTGCTGACCGCCTATATCGGCATCAACACCCGCCGCCCGCCGCTGGATGACCCGCGCGTGCGCCAGGCGCTGAACCTGGCGTTCGACAAGGACGCCTATATCCGCGCCCAGTACGGCGCGGACAACGCCAGCCCGGCGGTGGCGCCCTATCCGCCGACCCTGTGGGGCCACGACCCGCGACTGCAGGGCTGGCCCCATGATGTCCAGCGGGCCCGCCAGCTGCTGGCCGAGGCCGGCCACGCCGAGGGCTTCAAGCTGTCGATCTGGACCCGTCCCGGCGGCGGGCCGACCAACCCCAACCCGGGCATCGGCGCGCAGATGTTCCAGGCCGACCTGGCCGCCATCGGCATCGACGCCGACATCCGCGTGTTCGAGTGGGGCGAGCTGATCAAGCGGGCCAAGAACGGCGAGCACGACCTGGTGTTCATGGGCTGGGCCGGCGACAACGGCGACCCGGACAACTTCCTCACCCCCAACCTGTCCTGCGCCGCCGCCGAGTCCGGCGAGAACCAGGCCGGCTGGTGCCACGCCGAGTTCGATGCGCTGATCGGCCAGGCGCGCCGGGAGTCCGACCAGAGTCGGCGCGCCGCGCTGTATCGCCAGGCCCTGGCGATCTTCCACGAGCAGGCGCCGTGGATTCCCCTGGCCCACCCCAGGCAGTTCGCCGCCCTGCGCAAGGGCGTGCGGGGCTTCGTCCTCAGCCCCATGGGCTCGAACAATTTTTCCAAGGTGAAGTTCGATCCGTAGGAGCGGGCCATGCCCGCGATAGCTGTTCGCGGGCATGGCCCGCTCCTACAACGGAAAAAACCAAGCGCTGGCCCGTGCAGCCGCCGCACTGATGAACCCGATGTGGAGTACCGATAGCCATGCTGTCCTTTATCGCGCGGCGCCTGGGGCTGCTGATCCCCACCTTCTTCGGCGTCACCCTGCTGACCTTCGCGCTGATCCGCATGATCCCCGGCGACCCGGTGGAGGTGATGATGGGCGAACGCCGGGTCGACCCGCAGATGCACGCCGAGGCCATGGAGCGCCTGGGCCTGAACAAGCCGCTGTACGCCCAGTACCTGGACTACATCGGCGACCTGGCCCAGGGCGACCTGGGCGAATCGCTGCGCACCCGCGAGAGCGTGTGGCGCGAGTTCCTCACCCTGTTCCCCGCCACCCTGGAACTGTCGCTGGCCGCCCTGCTGTTCGCCGGCACCCTGGGCCTGATCGCCGGGGTGATCGCCGCGCTGAAACGCGGCTCGCTGTTCGACCACGGGGTGATGGGCATCTCCCTGGCCGGCTACTCCATGCCGATCTTCTGGTGGGGCCTGCTGCTGATCATGTTCTTCTCCGTGGGCCTGGGCTGGACCCCGGTGTCCGGGCGCATCGACCTGCTCTACGACATCGAGCCGGTCACCGGCTTCATGCTGATCGACACCCTGCTGGCGGACGAGGAAGGCGCCTTCGTCGACGCCCTGCAGCACCTGATCCTGCCGGCCATAGTGCTGGGCACCATCCCCCTGGCGGTGATCGCCCGCATGACCCGCTCGGCGATGCTCGAGGTGCTGCGCGAGGACTACGTGCGCACCGCGCGGGCCAAGGGCCTGTCGCCGGCCCGGGTGGTGTTCGTCCATGGCCTGCGCAATGCGCTGATCCCGGTGCTCACGGTGTTCGGCCTGCAGGTCGGCACCCTGCTGGCCGGCGCGGTGCTGACCGAGACCATCTTCTCCTGGCCGGGCATCGGCAAGTGGCTGATCGAGTCGATCGGCGCCCGCGACTACCCGGTGGTGCAGAACGGCATCCTGCTGATCGCCTGCCTGGTGATCCTGGTCAACTTCGTCGTGGACATCCTCTACGGCCTGGCCAACCCGCGCATCCGCCACCAGCGCTGAGGAGACCCGGACCATGAATGCTTCCACTGAAATGCCGGTCATCGACCAGAGCCTGCTCTACCCCTCGCCGCTCAAGGAGTTCTGGCAGGCCTTCGCCCACAACAAGGGCGCCGTCGCCGGCCTGCTGTTCATGCTGCTGATCGTGTTCTGCGCGCTGTTCGCCCCCTGGGTGGCGCCGCACGACCCCAGCGAGCAGTACCGCGACTTCCTGCTGACCCCGCCGCTATGGCTGGAAGGCGGCCAGGCGCAGTTCCTCCTCGGCACCGACGAGCTGGGCCGCGACCTGCTCTCGCGGCTGATCCATGGTGCGCGCCTGTCGCTGCTGATCGGCCTGTCCTCGGTGCTGATGTCGCTGATCCCGGGCATCCTCCTGGGCCTCACCGCCGGCTTCTTCCCGCGCCTGCTGGGCCCCTCGATCATGCGCCTGATGGACGTGATGCTGGCCCTGCCCTCGCTGCTGCTGGCGGTGGCCATCGTCGCCATCCTCGGCCCGGGCCTGATCAACACGGTGATCGCCATCGCCATCGTCTCGCTGCCCTCCTACGTGCGCCTGACCCGCGCCGCAGTGATGGGCGAACTGAACCGCGACTACGTCACCGCCTCGCGCCTGGCCGGCGCCGGCCTGGGGCGGCTGATGTTCATCACCGTGCTGCCCAACTGCATGGCGCCGCTGATCGTGCAGGCCACCCTGAGCTTCTCCTCGGCCATTCTCGACGCCGCCGCCCTGGGCTTCCTCGGCCTCGGCGTGCAACCGCCGACCCCGGAGTGGGGCACCATGCTGGCCTCGGCCCGCGACTACATCGAGCGCGCCTGGTGGGTGGTGTCGCTGCCCGGTCTGACCATCCTGCTCAGCGTGCTGGCGATCAACCTGATGGGCGACGGCCTGCGCGACGCGCTGGACCCGAAACTGAAGAATGCCGCCTGAGGAGCCGCCCATGAGCCTTTTGCAGATCAACAATCTCAGCGTGCGCTTCGGCGACGCCAACGCCGTGCCGGTGGTCGACGGTCTGGATATCAGCGTCGAGCGCGGCGAGGTGCTGGCCATAGTCGGCGAGTCCGGCTCGGGCAAATCGGTGACCATGATGGCGCTGATGGGCCTGATCGAGGCCCCGGGCATCGTCCAGGCCGACAGCCTGCAGTTCGACGGCACCGACATGCTGCGCCTGAAGGGCAAGCAGCGCCGGCACATCGTCGGCAAGGACCTGTCGATGGTCTTCCAGGACCCGATGACCGCGCTCAACCCCAGCTTCACCGTGGGCTTCCAGATCGAGGAAGTGCTGCGCCAGCACCTTGGCCTCAGGGGCAGGGCGGCCCGCCAACGGGCCCTGGAACTGCTGGAGAAGGTCGAGATCCCCGCCGCCGCCAGCCGTCTGGACGCCTACCCGCACCAGCTCTCCGGCGGCATGAGCCAGCGCGTGGCGATCGCCATGGCGATCGCCGCCGAACCCAAGCTGCTGATCGCCGACGAGCCGACCACGGCACTGGACGTGACCATCCAGGCACAGATCATGGAGCTGCTGCTCAACCTGCAGCGCGAGCAGGACATGGCCCTGGTGTTGATCACCCACGACCTGGCGGTGGTCGCCGAGACCGCCCAGCGGGTCTGCGTGATGTACGCCGGCCAGGCGGTGGAAGTAGGCACCGTACCGCAGTTGTTCGACGCCCCCACTCACCCCTATACCGAGGCGCTGCTCCAGGCGATTCCCGAGCACAGCCTGGGCGCCCGGCGCCTGGCCACCCTGCCCGGCATCGTCCCGGGCCGCTACGACCGACCCCGGGGCTGCCTGCTGGCTCCGCGCTGCCCCTATGCCCAGGCACGCTGCCGCGAGCAGCGCCCGGCCCTGGAGGCCCACGGACGGGGCGCTGTGCGCTGCTTCTTCCCCCTCAACCTGACTGACGAGGTGGCCTGATGAACGCCCCTGCCCCCACGGAAAGCATCCTCAGCGCCCGCGACCTGACCCGCCACTATGGCGTGTCGCGCGGCCTGTTCCAGCCGGCCGCCAGCGTCCAGGCGCTCAACGGCGTGTCCTTCGACCTGGCGGCCGGCAAGACCCTGGCGGTGGTCGGCGAATCCGGCTGCGGCAAGTCGACCCTGGCCCGCGCCCTGACCCTGATCGAGGAGCCCAGCTCCGGCAGCCTGCGGATCGCCGGCCAGGAAGTCGCCGGCGCCAGCAAGGCCCAGCGCCAGCAGCTGCGCCGCGACGTGCAGATGGTGTTCCAGAATCCCTACGCCTCGCTCAACCCGCGACAGAAGGTCGGCGACCAGCTGGGCGAACCGCTGCTGATCAATACCCAGCTGTCGCGCGGCGAACGGCGCGAGAAGGTCCAGGCGATGATGCAGCAGGTCGGCCTGCGCCCCGAGCACTACCAGCGCTACCCGCACATGTTCTCCGGCGGCCAGCGCCAGCGCATCGCCCTGGCCCGGGCGATGATGCTGCAGCCCAGGGTGCTGGTGGCCGACGAGCCGACCTCGGCCCTGGACGTGTCGATTCAGGCCCAGGTGCTCAACCTGTTCATGGACCTGCAGGAGGAGTTCGGCACCGCTTACGTGTTCATCTCCCACAACCTCTCGGTGGTGCGCCACGTGGCCGACGAGGTGCTGGTGATGTACCTCGGCCGCCCGGTGGAGATGGGCCCCAGCGAGGCCATCTACACCCGCCCGCTGCACCCCTACACCCAGGCCCTGCTCTCGGCCACCCCGACCATCCACCCCGACCCGCTCAAGCCGAAGATCAAGATCGCCGGCGAGCTGCCCAACCCCCTCGACCCGCCGCCGGGCTGCGCCTTCCACCAGCGCTGCCCCTATGCCGACGCGCGTTGCCGCCAGGAGTTGCCGCCGCTGCGCCTGCTCGAGGCGCGCCAGGTGGCCTGCCATCACGCGGAACGGATCAACGCCTAGGGCCCCGGCGCCGCGCCGACGAGGCGCGGCGCCCGCCGCTCAATGGCCGAAGAACCGGTAGAACACCCGCAGCTCGGCCTGGGCGTCGGCGAGGCTGACCGGGGTGAACCGCAGCAGGTGACGAGGTGCGCACTGGGCCAGGCGATCCAGGTCGAGCGGGTGCAGCCAGCCGAGCACCGGATAGCCGCCCATGGTCTGGTGGTCGGCCTGCAGGATGATCGGCAGGCCGTCGGCCGGCACCTGGATCGCCCCCCGGGCCACCCCTTGCGACCACTGCCCCCGGGGCGGCTGCAGGGCCTCGCCGAGCAGGCGCGCGCCCATGCGGTCGGACTGCGGGCTGAGCTGCCAGGTGCGGGCGAAGAAGGCCTGCAGCTGCCGTTCGTCGAAGCGGCCGGCATCGCCGCCGGTGATCACCCGCAGCAGGGGCGTGGCCCGGTAGTCCGGCCGGTAGCGCCAGGGGACGCCGAGGCCTCGGGGCAAGCCGGCCGCCCGGCACGCCAGCAGGTCGCCGGCACGCAGCGGTTCGCCGCCGCCGTGCACGCCGCCCAGCCCTTCGCGCACCTGGGTGCTGACACTGCCGAGCACCGCCGTGGCGCGAAAGCCGCCGGCCACCGCCAGGTAGGCGCGCAGGCCGCTGCGCGCGTAGCCCAGCTCGAGGCGCTGGCCCACGCCGATGGCGAAGCGCGACCAGGGCGGCAGCGGCCGGCCATCGAGGCTGGCGGCGACATCCGCGCCGGTCAGCGCCAGCCAGGTCTCCACCTCGCTCTCCAACTCGACGTGACCCAGGGTGATTTCCAGCAACGGCGTGCCCCAGGGGTTGTCCAGCAGGCGATTGGCCCAGGCGGCGGCCTGGCGATCCAGGGGACCTGCCGGCGACACGCCCAGGTGCTGCCAGCCGTGGCGGCCGCCGTCCTGCAGCAGGCTCAACGGCCCCGGCCTGAGCACCCGCAGGCCGCTCACAGCGGTCCGCCCGCGGCGCGAAAGGTCTGTTCGTCGATCGCCACGAAGCGCACCCTGTCCCCCAGGGCCAGGGGACAGGGCGGCTGACGCGCCGCATCGAACAGGCGCCAGGGACACAGGCCGAGCAGGTGCCAGCCGCCGGGCGAGGCCTGGGGATAGACCGCGGTCTGGCGTTCGGCGATGGCCAGGCTGCCGGCCGGCACCCGGGGGCGCGGGGTGGCCCGGCGCGGCAGCACCAGGCGCTCGTGCAGCTCGCCGAGGTAGGCGAAGCCCGGGGCGAAGCCGATGGCGCCGACCCGGTACTCGCCGGCGCTGTGCAGCTCGATCACCTGGGCGACGCTCAGCCGGCACGAGTGCGCCACCTCGGCCAGGTCCGCGCCGGCATACCAGATGGGGATCTCGTGCAGGCGCCCGGCGGCGCGGCCCGGGGCCTCGGCGAGCCACAGGTCGAGCAGCGGGGTCAGGCGCGCGGTCAGCTGCTCGTGATCGGTGCGGCTCAGGTCGTAGTGCAGCAGCAGGCTGGTCCAGCCCGGCACCAGATCGCGGAGCAGCGGGCCCAGCTCGGCGCGGATGCGCGTGGCCAGCAGGGCCAGGCGCTGCGCCAGGCGCTCATCGGGCTCCTCGGCCAGCACCAGCAACAGGGCCTCGGCGCCGGCCGGCTCGAGACGGATCACGCCGCGTCCAGCAACGCCCGCAGGCGCCGCAGCACCGCCAGCGACTCGGCATTGTCGCCGTGCACGCAGAGGCTGTCGGCACAGAGCTGCAGCGGCTTGCCGTCGATATCGGCGAAGGGATCGCCGCGGGCGATGGCCAGGCCCTGGTCGAGGATGCGCTGCGGCTCCTTGTGCACCGCCTCGCTCAGGCGCCGCGGCGCCAGCTGGCCGTCGGCCAGGTAGGCGCGGTCGGCGAAGGCCTCGAACATCAGCGGCACGTCGGCGGCATCGGCGAACTCCAGTTCGCGGCGGTTGTCGGCCAGGGCCAGCACCATCAGCGGCAGGCCCTTGCGGTACAGGGCGCAGGCGTCCAGCACGGCGGCGAGCAGGGCATCGTCGCGCACCAGGTCGTTGTACAGCGCGCCATGGGGCTTGACGTAGGCCAGCTGGGTGCCGGCGGCACGGCAGAAGGCCTCCAGCGCGCCGAGCTGGTAGAGCACCAGCGCGGTGACCTCCTCGGGCGAGCAGGCCAGGTGGCGACGGCCGAAACCGGCCAGGTCCGGGTAGGACGGATGGGCGCCGATGCGCACCCCGTGCCGCACCGCCAGCTCCACGGTGCGCTGCATGCACAGCGGATCGGCGGCATGGAAACCGCAGGCCAGGTTGGCCTGGTCGACCAGGGGCATGGCCAGGGCATCGTCGCCCATGGTCCAGGCGCCGAAGCTCTCGCCCATGTCGCAGTTCAGCAGTATTCGTCTGTTCATGGACACAAGCTTAGAGCCGCGCTGCCGCCGGGAAAAGTCCGCCGCCCGCTTTGGGCAGTGGCGGCGGCCCCCGCTCGCACCTCAGTAGACGTCGCGGCGATAGCGCCCGGCCTCGCGCAACTGCTCCAGGCCGGCGTCGCCGAGGGCTTCTCGCAGCACCCGCTCGACGCCGGCGGCCATGCCCTCCAGGCTGCCACAGACATAGATCGCCGCGCCGCGCTCGACCCAGGCGCGCAGCTCGTCCGCCGCCTCGCCCAGGCGATCCTGCACATAGACCTTCTGCGCCTGGTCGCGGGAGAAGGCCAGGTCCAGGCGGGCCAGTTCGCCAGCGGCCCGCCAGGCCTGCAGCTCCTCGCGGCAGTAGAAGTCGTGGGCCGCCTGGCGCTCGCCGAACAGCAGCCAGTTGCGCCTGTGGCCCATGGCGATGCGCGCCTTGAGCAGCGCCCGCAACCCGGCCAGGCCGGTGCCGTTGCCGATGAGGATCAGCGGCCGGTCATCGGCCGGCGCATGGAAGGCGCCGTTGCTGCGCAGCCGGGCCCGCAGCGTCTGCCCGGGCTGCGCCTCGGCGGTCAGCCAGCCCGAACCCAGGCCGAGGGCGCCATCGCCGTGGCGCTCCTGGCGCACGATCAGCTCCAGCACGCCGTCGGCCGGCAGCGAGGCGATCGAGTAGTCCCGCGGCAGCTGCGCGCACTGGTTGCGCGGCAGCACCTCGAGGATGTCGCCGGCCCGCCAGTCGGCGTCGGCCGGCGGCTGCAGGCGCAGCAGGAAGGTCGGTGCCCCGGTACCGGCCGGGTTCAGGCAGTGGCGCGCGAGCAGGCGCCATTCGACGAAGGGCTTTTCCAGCGGCGGTCCCAGGGTCACCCCGGTCAGCTCGCCGAGCCGGCGCTGCCAGAGGGCCAGCGTGGCGTGGTCGCCGTTATCCACCTCCACCGGCGCGAACAGGCGGCGAGCCCCCTGCTGGTCCAGCCAGTCGTGCAGGCGGCGGGCGAAGCCGCAGAACTGCCGGTACTGGCGGTCGCCCAGGGCCAGCACCGCGTAGCTCAGCTCGCCCAGCGCCAGCTCGCGGCCGAGCAGCCGGCGCTCGAAGCCCCGGGCGCTGTCCGGCGCCTCGCCGTCGCCGAAGGTGCTGACCACGAACAGGGCGCGACTGGCCTGGCGCAGGGCCTGCTCGCTCAGCTCGGCCAGCGCGCGCACCTGCACCGGCATGCCGGCGGCCTGCAACTGCCCGGCCGTGTGCCAGGCCAGCTGTTCGGCCAGGCCGCGCTGGCTGGCGAAGCCGATCAGCCAGCCCTGGGCGTCGCCGGCCGCGCCGACGGCTCCCCGGGCGAGGCGGATCGCGCGCTTCTTGCGCCGCCGGTCCAGGTACAGCAGCCAGCCGGTGATGGCGAACAACGGCATGGCCGCGCTGGCCAGCAGCATCAGGATGCGCCCGGCCAGGCCGAAGTACTCGCCGGTATGCAGGGCGTAGACGCTGGTTAGCAGCTGCGCGCCGAGGCTCTTGTCGGCGTAGCGTTCGTGCCGGGACACCGCGCCGCTCGCCGGGTCCAGGGTGATCTGGTTCAGCGCCCGCGGGTGCGGCGCGTCCTCGAGGAGGTAGAACACCGTCGCCGGCTGCCCCGCGGCCGCCGGCAGGCGCAGGTTCCAGGCGGCCAGCCCGGGGCCGGCGGCGTCCTGCAGGCTGCGCCACAACGCACCATGGTCGACGCTCGGCGGCGGCCCGGCAGGCGCCTCGCCGCGCCCGCCACGGCGCTCCCCCGGCTTGCCGCGCTGCTCGCCCGCCGGGGCATCGCCCAGCAGACGGGTCATGCCCTCGCGGTACCAGTCGTAGGACCAGTACAGGCCGGTCAGGCCGGCCAGCAGATAGAGCAGCAGGCACCAGGTGCCGGCCACCGCGTGCAGGTCCCAGTTGAACGCACGGCCCCGCTTCGCCCAGTCGGGGGTCAGCCAGGCGCGCCAGCTCGCGGCCCGGCGCGGCCAGCGCAGGTACAGGCCGGACAGGCAGAAGAACAGCAGCGCCAGGGTGCTGGCGGCGGTGATCTGCTTGCCCGTCTCGCCCATGGCCAGGAAGCGGTGCAGCTGCAGCATCAGGCCGAAGAAGGCCTGGCCATCGGGCTGGCCCAGCAGCTCGCCGCTGTAGGGGTCGAAGAAACGCATCGGCCCGCGCC
The DNA here is from genome assembly GCF_018398425.1 of Pseudomonas lalucatii. Lineage (NCBI taxonomy): Bacteria > Pseudomonadati > Pseudomonadota > Gammaproteobacteria > Pseudomonadales > Pseudomonadaceae > Pseudomonas > Pseudomonas lalucatii. Next base: position 1,051,251 of record NZ_JADPMV010000002.1, read on the forward strand.
GCTCGCCCGCCGGCGGGGTGAAGAACACCCGCGCCGCGTTGCCGTCGCGACCATCGACCCACAGGCCGGAGACCGTCTTGCCCTCGGCCGCCTCGATCCTCGCCACCAGTTCGGCCGGGGCCAGCATCCCCGCCTCGCGCACCTCGACCCGCAGCACCTGGGGATTGAGGGCGCGCATGATCTCGCCTTCGAAGCTATAGAGCGCGCCGGTCAGGCCCATCAGGGCCAGCACCAGGCCGGCACTGATGCCGAACAGCCAATGCAGCTGGAACAGGGTTTTCTTCAACACGGGAGGCACCTACTCGGATGTCGACCGCCACGGCCGTCAATGCGATGCGATTGTATTTGAGAACATATTTCATTAAACCCGGACGGCCGGGCTTTAGCCTTTATTTACACCGCCGACCGGCCGCCACGCCCAGGACCACGGGGCCTGCCGCTACAGCTCCGCCCAGCGCCGCAACAGGTTGTGGTACACCCCGGTCAGCTGCACGCTGCTGGCATGGCCGGCGCCCAGCTCGCGGTTGAGTTGCTGGATGCTCGAGTCCAGGTCGAACAGCAGGCTGCGCTGGCCATCGTCGCGGACCATGCTCTGCAGCCAGAAGAAGGAACAGACCCGCGCCCCGCGGGTCACCGGCTTGACCCGGTGCAGGCTGGTGGACGGGTAGAGGATCAGGTCGCCGGCCGGCAGCTTGACGCTGTGGGCGCCGTAGGTGTCCTCGACCAGCAGCTCGCCGCCGTCGTACTCCTCGGGACCGGTGAAGAACAGCGTGGCCGACAGGTCGGTGCGGATGCGCTGGCCCGTGCCGCGCACCTCGCGCACCGCGTTGTCCACATGCAGGCCGAACGACTGGCCGCCCTGGTAGCAGTTGAACAGCGGCGGGAACACCTTGCTCGGCAAGGCGGCCGAGACGAACAGCGGGTTGCGCTCGAGCGCGGCGAGGATCAGCGCGCCCATGGCCTGGGCCTCGGGACAGTCCTCGGGCAGCTGCAGGTTGTCCTTGGCCATGGCCGACTGGAAGCCGGCGGTGGCCTTGCCGTCGATCCACTGCGCCTGCTGCAGCAATCGGCGGCACTCGGCGACCTGCTCGGGCGTCAGGACCTGGGGGATATGCACCATCATCGGGAAATACTCCTCAAACGGCAAAGCCCCGTCTGTTGACGGGGCTCTGCCTGCAGGGCTAGGGGCTAGAAGGAGAAGTTGGCCGCCAGGATCGCGGTGCGCCCCTCGCCCGGCACCAGGGCCGAGGAGCGGGCATCGGTGCCGATGCTGCCGCGAATCCGGTCGTAGTACTCCTCGTCGAACAGGTTGCGCACGTTCAGCTGCAGCTCCAGCGCATCGCTGACCTGGTAGCCCAGCATGGCGCTGTGCACCCAGTATTCGGCGACCTTGGCGGTGTCGACGTTGGTCACGTTGCGCTTGCCGACGTACTGCGCGCCGTAGCCCAGCTCCCAGGCCGGCGCCAGCTGGTAGGTGCTCCACAGGCTGAACGAATGCGGCGGCGTGTTGGCCAAGGCCTGGCCCTCCTGGGCAACGTCGGCGGCGGCCGCCTTGATGATCTCGCTGTCGAGGTAGGTGTAGTTGGCGAATACGTCCCAGCGCGCACTCAGCTTGCCGGAGACGCCCAGCTCGAGGCCATCGACCCGCTGCTTGCCGTCGAGGATGATCGGGTCGCCCAGCGGGTCGCTGTTGGCGACCCGCCCGTTGGTCTTGGTCACCCGGAAGATGGCGGCATTCAGGGCCAGACGCTGGTCGAGCAGCTCCCATTTGGTGCCCAGCTCCCAGGTCTCGTTTTCCTCGGGATCGAGGTCCTGATTGTTGGCGGCCAGGCCGGCACCGCGGGAGGCCAGGTCTTCGGCCGAGGGATTGAACGAGTTGCCCCAGGCCAGGTAGATGCGGCCATTGTCGGCCGGCTTGTAGACCAGGCCGAGACGGCTGCTGACCACCTCGTCGGAGGACTCCAGGTCGTCGCTCCAGCTGTACTGGTTGCCGTAGCCCGGCACCGCGGCGATGCTGGCGTTCTTCGCCTCGCCCTCGACATGGTCGTAACGCAGGCCGGCGCTGAGGTCCCACTGCTCGTTGAGGGCGATGGTGTCGAACAGGTAGACGGCCTCGCCGTCGAGTTGCGCCTCGACCCGCGCGGTGTCCTGCTTGTTGGTCGGCCCGGTGTAGTAGCCCGGCGGGTTGAAGATATCGAAATTGCGCCCGCTGAAGTCCAGGCCATGGGTGAAGGTGGTGCGCGCGTAGTCCTCGCGGGAGACTTCCAGGCCGCTCACCAGGGTGTGGGCCAGGGGGCCGGTGTTGAAGCGCCAGGTCAGGTTGCTCTGGTTGATCGCCAGGCTGGTGTCGTAGTCGCGGCCATGGCCCTGGGGGCCCGCCGGCACGTAGCGGCCGACCGGCTGGCCGGAGACGTTGATGTGCGAGGCCGACACCACGGTGAGGCGCTGGGTCTCCATGTAGCGGGCCAGGTTGCTGAAGCTCAGCCGGTCGTTGAAATCGTGCTCGAACTCGACCGTGAAGGCATCGACGTCGGTCTCTTCGGTGTCGATGTTGTGGAAGCCGTAGTAGTTGTCGCGATCCACGCCGGCCAGCACCTCGCCGTTGCGCGCCGGCAGGCCGTAGTCCGGCAGGTTCTTGTCGGACTGGCGGAAGTAGCTCAGGGTCAGGCGGGTCGGGCCGTCCATGCCGAAGCTCAGGGAAGGGGCGACACCCCAGCGCTCGAGGTCGATATGCTCGCGCCCGGCCACCTCGTTCTGGTGGCCCATCAGGTTGAGGCGCAACGCCGCGCCCTCGAGCTCGTCGAGCGGCTGGTTGAGGTCCGCGGTCAGGCGCTGGTAGTTGTCGGTGCCCAGGCCGACGCTGGCGCGGTTGAAGGCACGCGCCTCGGGCGTCTTGCTGACCAGGTTGACCACCCCGCCGGTGGCGCCGGCGCCGCCGTAGGTCGAGCTGGGGCCCTTGATCACTTCCACCGCTTCCAGGTTGAAGCTGTCGTTGCGGGTGGTCTGGGCGCTGTCGCGCAGGCCGTCGATCTGGATGCTGTTGTTGGCGCCGAAGCCGCGGATGTTGATGCTGTCGCCCAGGCCACCGCCGCCCTCGCCGGCGGCGAAGGTGATGCCGGAGACGTTGGACAGCACCTGGCGCAGGCTCAGGGCGTTCTGTTCCTCGATCACCGCCCGCGGCACCACGGTGATGGTCTGCGGGGTGTCGAGCAGCGGCGCGCTGTACTTCGGCGAGGAGGCCTTGTCGACCTTGTAACCGTCCTCCTGCTGGCCGTTGACCGTCACGCTGCCGAGCTCGACCGCCTCGCCGCTCTGCGCGGCCATGCCGGCACCGGCCCAGGAGGCCATGGCCAGACCGATGGCCGAAGCCAGTAGACGACGCTGCGGCAGACTGCCCTTACCCTTGCCACACTTGCGCATGCGAATCACTCCCAAATAGAAAGAGACGCGATTCTATTCGATAAGCATTATCAATCAAGATTTATTTCGCGAAGTGCGGAACTTTTCCTCAGCCGCCGCCGGCCGCAGCCCGAGCCAGGCCCCACAAACGCAAAGACCCGCCTGAGGGCGGGTCCTGGTGCGGCTGCAGGGCGGGGCGGCCTAGAGGTAGAAGGCCTTCAGCGGCGGGAAGCCGTTGAACTCCACCGCGCTGTAGCTGGTGGTGTAGGCGCCGGTGGACAGCCAGTAGAGGCGATCGCCGATGGCCAGGTTCAGCGGCAGGCCGTACTTGTAGTGCTCGTACATGATGTCGGCGCTGTCGCAGGTGGGACCGGCGATCACCACCTCTTCCATCTCGCCCTTCTTCTCGGTCCAGATCGGGAACTTGATCGCCTCGTCCATGGTTTCGATCAGGCCGCTGAACTTGCCCACGTCGGTGTACACCCAGCGCTCCACGGCGGTACGCGACTTGCGCGACACCAGCACCACTTCGCTGACCAGGATGCCGGAGTTGGAGATCAGCGAACGGCCCGGCTCGAGGATGATTTCCGGCAGGTCGTCGCCGAAGTCGTCCTTGAGGAAGCGGATGATCTCCTCGGCGTAGGTTTCCAGGCTGTTGGTGCGGGTGATGTAGTTGGCCGGGAAGCCGCCGCCCATGTTGATCATCTTCAGCTCGATGCCGTCTTCTTCCTTGAGCCGCTCGAAGATCACCTTGACCTTGGCGATGGCCGCGTCCCACACGTCGATGTCGCGCTGCTGCGAGCCGACGTGGAAGGAAATGCCGTAGGGCACCAGGCCCAGCTGCTTGGCCAGGATCAGCAGGTCCAGGGCCATGTCGGTCTGGCAGCCGAACTTGCGCGACAGCGGCCAGTCGGCCGAGGTCGAGCCCTCGGTGAGGATGCGCACGTAGATCTTCGAGCCCGGCGCCGCCTTGGCGATGTTGCGCAGGTCCGCTTCGGAGTCGGTGGCGAACATGCGCACGCCCTTCTCGTAGAAGTAGCGCACGTCGCGGGCTTTCTTGATGGTGTTGCCGTAGCTGATGCGCTCGGGACCGACGCCGCAGCCCATGACCTTGTCCAGCTCGTAGATCGAGGCGATGTCGAAGTTCGAGCCCTTGTCCTTGAGCAGCTCGATGATCTCCACCGCCGGGTTGGCCTTGACCGCGTAGTAGATCTTGGCGAACTCGAAACCGGCGCGCAGGTCGTCGTAGGCCTGGCTGATGATCTGCGTGTCGATCACCACGAAGGGGGTTTCTTGCTTGTCGGCGAAGGCCTTCATCTTCTGGAAGGTTTCGCGCGGGTAGTAGTCTTCAACCTCAATCGGCATGCGGGGGCTCCAAATGGCAAAACAAGCAAAGGTGGTAAGGGGTGCCTCACTAAGTAATAGCAAAGCGCGAACGCCTGATCAGTTTCCCCACTTTGGTTCGCCTACTTCCCAAGGCATGTCGCCGAGTATCGCGCACGATCTCTCGTCGTCAGTACTTGAGCCGGATGGATCGTTGCCAGCATGGACGTTCGGCCGCGAACTGTAGGACCAGGGGGAGCTGAGATCAATAAAAAATGCCGGGATTTCGACCCTTTTTGTCGCCCCGCGGCCAGCCGTGGGGGATTCGCAACGAAGCGTCCTGAAATGCTGCACAACGCCGGCGCTGGCTCCGGTTTGTCGGCTGCCCCACAGGGCGCCGCGCGACCCGGCGTTTCCCGGTATAATCGCGGCCTTTTTTGACAGACCGACATTCAGTCGACGGGTTCCCCCACGCATGAGCATCCAGGCCGCCGAAGTCGCCAAGAGGCGCACATTCGCCATCATCTCCCACCCCGACGCCGGTAAGACCACCATCACCGAGAAGCTGCTGCTGATGGGCAAGGCGATCGCCGTGGCCGGCACGGTCAAGTCGCGCAAGTCCGACCGCCACGCCACCTCGGACTGGATGGAGATGGAGAAGCAGCGCGGCATCTCCATCACCACCTCGGTGATGCAGTTCCCCTACCGCGAGCACATGATCAACCTGCTCGACACCCCCGGCCACGAGGACTTCTCGGAAGACACCTACCGCACCCTGACCGCGGTGGACAGCGCGCTGATGGTGCTCGACGGCGGTAAGGGCGTGGAGCCACGGACCATCGCCCTGATGGACGTGTGCCGCCTGCGCGACACGCCGATCGTCAGTTTCGTCAACAAACTCGACCGCGACATCCGCGACCCGATCGAGCTGCTCGACGAGATCGAGGCGGTGCTGAAGATCAAGGCCGCCCCCATCACCTGGCCGATCGGCTGCTACCGCGACTTCAAGGGCGTGTACCACCTGGCCGGCGACTACATCATCGTCTACACCCCGGGCCACGGCCACGAGCGCACCGAGACCAAGATCATCCGGCACCTGGACTCCGCCGAGGCCCGCGCCCACCTGGGCGACGAGTACGAGCGCTTCATCGAGCAGCTGGAACTGGTGCAGGGCGCCTGCCACGAATTCGACCAGGAGGAGTTCCTCGGCGGCCAGCTGACCCCGGTGTTCTTCGGCACCGCCCTGGGCAACTTCGGCGTCGACCACGTGCTCGATGCGGTGGTCGACTGGGCGCCCATGCCCCTGGCGCGCGCCGCCCATGAGCGGGTGGTGGAACCGGTGGAGGAGAAGTTCAGCGGCTTCGTGTTCAAGATCCAGGCGAACATGGACCCGAAACATAGGGACAGGATTGCCTTTATGCGCATCTGCTCGGGCAAGTACGAGAAGGGCATGAAGCTGCGCCACGCGCGCCTGGGCAAGGACGTGCGCATCGCCGACGCCCTGACCTTCTTCTCCAGCGAGCGCGAGCAGCTGGAGGAAGCCTACGCCGGCGACATCATCGGCCTGCACAACCACGGCACCATCCAGATCGGCGACACCTTCACCGAGGGCGAGAGCATCGGTTTCACCGGCATTCCGCACTTCGCCCCGGAACTGTTCCGCCGCGTGCGCCTGAAGGACCCGCTGAAGTCCAAGCAGCTGCGCCAGGGCCTGCAGGAGCTGGCCGAGGAAGGCGCCACCCAGGTGTTCTTCCCCGAGCGCAGCAACGACATCATCCTCGGCGCGGTCGGCGTGCTGCAGTTCGACGTGGTCGCCAGCCGCCTCAAGGAGGAATACAAGGTCGAGTGTGCCTACGAGCCGATCACCGTGTGGTCGGCGCGCTGGATCGAGTGCAGCGACAAGAAGAAGCTCGAGGAGTTCAGCAACAAGGCCGCGGAAAACCTGGCCATCGACGGCGGCGGCCACCTCACCTACCTGGCGCCGACCCGGGTCAACCTCAGCCTGATGGAAGAACGCTGGCCGGACGTCAAGTTCCGCGCCACCCGCGAACACCACTGAGCCCTGCCGCTCGGCGCCTCGACAGAGGCGCCGAGCGCTGTCCCTGCGGGCGTCGCCCGTTCCTAGCCCTTCTCCTCGGCCACCACCAGCCCCACCGCCTCGCCCCGCTTGAGCAGGGCATAGCTCACCCCGGTCAGCAGGCTGCCGGCGCCTATCGCCAGCAGGTACGGCGCCGCCAGGTTGATGGCGTTGGGGATCAGCAGCACGAACAGCCCGCCGTGGGGCGCCATCAGCTTGCAGCCGAAGTACATCGACAGTGCGCCGGTCAGGGCACCGCCGGCAATGCACGCCGGTATCACCCGCAGCGGGTCCTTGGCGGCGAAGGGAATCGCCCCCTCGGAGATGAAGCACAGCCCCAGCACGCCGGCGGCCTTGCCGGCCTCGCGCTCGCTCTCGGCGAACTTGCGCCGCGCCAGCAGCGAGGCGATGGCCATGCCGATCGGCGGCACCATGCCGGCGGCCATGGTCGCGGCCATGGGCGCGTAGCTCTGCGAGGCGAGCAGGCCGACCGAGAAGGCGTAGGCGGCCTTGTTGATCGGCCCACCGAGGTCGACGCACATCATGCCGCCGAGCAGCAGGCCGAGGAGAATGGCGTTGGTGCTGCCCATGCCGTCGAGGAACGCGGTCAGGCCGGCGAGCATGCCGGCCACCGGCTGGCCGACCAGGTAGATCATCACCAGGCCGGTGAACAGGCTGGCCAGCAGCGGGATGAGCAGGATCGGCTTGAGCGCCTCGACGCTGGCCGGCAGCTGCAGCCAGCGGTTCAGCGCGCGGGCGGCGTAGCCGGCGAGAAAGCCGGCGATGATCCCGCCGATGAAACCGGCGCCCAGGGAGTTGGCCAGCAGCCCGCCGATCATCCCCGGCGCCAGGCCCGGGCGGTCGGCGATGGAGTAGGCGATATAGCCGGCCAGCACCGGCACCATCAGCTTGAACGCGGCATCGCCGCCGATCTGCATCAATACCGCCGCCAGGCTGCCCTCCTCCTTGAACGCCTCGATGCCGAAGACGAACGACAGGGCGATCAGCAGGCCGCCGGCCACCACCATCGGCAACATGTAGGACACCCCGGTCAGCAGGTGCCTGTAGGGCCCGCCCTGCCCCGCCGGCTGGCTCGCCTGGGCGCCGTCCTGCCTGGTCGCCTCGGCCAGCGGCGCCGCCTCGGCCAGGGCGCGCTGCAGCGTCTGCTGGGGCTGCTTGAGCGCCACCCCGGTGCCGCAGCGCAGCACCCGCTTGCCGGCGAAGCGCGCCGTGTCCACCTCGATATCGGCGGCCAGTAGCACCGCATCGGCGGCGGCGATGGCGGCCTCATCCAGCACGTTGCGCGCCCCCACCGAGCCGCGGGTCTCCACCTGCAGCTCGTAGCCGAGCTGTACGGCCGCCTGCTGCAGGGCCTCGGCGGCCATGAAGGTATGCGCCACGCCGGTCGGACAGGCGGTCACCGCCACCAGCCGCGGCCGGCTAGCGGCCGCGACGACGGCCGGCGTCCCCTGCTGCAAGACCTCGGCATGCTCGGCGGCATCGCGCAGGAACTGTTGCGGATCGACCAGGGCGGCGGCCGGGGTCGACTGCAGCAGGCGCTTGCCGACGAAACGCTGCAGCGCCAGCTCGCCGGTCTTGACCACCACCACCAGCTCGGCGGCGGCGATGTCCGCCTCGCTGAGCGACGAGCCGATGGCCCTGGGGTCATGCACCTCGACGCGAGTGGTCCAGCCCAGGCGCTGGGCCGCGGCCTCCAGCAGCCGCGAGCAGAGCACGCTGGTGACCATGCCATTGGGGCAGGCCGTGACGATCAGCAGATTCATGTAGAGAGCCTCTTATTGTTTTAAGCCAGGGCCGTCACCGCCACACCTGCCTCCAGGCGGGCGAGCTGTTCCCGGTCGTGAATACCGATGCCGAGCTGGGTCACCGCCTGGGCGGCGATCGCCGTGGCCAGGCGCAAGGTGCGCTCGGCCGGCCAGCCGCTGAGCAGGCCGTGCAGGGTGGCGGCCAGCAGCGAGTCGCCGGCGCCCACCGTGCTGGCCACCCGGACCGAGGGCGGCGTGGCCTGCAGGGCGAAGCCCGGACCGAGCCAGCAGACCCCGGCGGCGCCGCGCGACAGCAGCAGGTGCTCGACGCCCTGGCGGTGCAGGCGCAGCGCCGCCGTCAGCAGCGCGGCCGAATCGAACGACGCCAGTCCGCAGGCCTCGGCCAGCTCCTCCTCGTTCGGCTTGACCAGCCAGGGCGCCAGCGCCAGCCCGGCGCGCAGACCGGCGCCGCTGCTGTCCAGCGCCAGCGGCAGGCCGAAGGCCTGCAGGCGCCGCAGCAGCGCGGCGAACCACTCGGGGCTGACGCCCTGGGGCAGGCTGCCGGCCACCACCAGGGCGTCGTGACCGGCGACTATCGGCTCCAGCGCGTCGAGCAGCGCCGCTCGATGCTCGGCCTCGACCTGCGGTCCCGGGCCGTTGAGGTCGGTGACCCGACCGTCGCGCTCGGCCAGCTTGATGTTGCTGCGCGTCTCCCCGGGCACGCGGACGAAGGCATCGACGAAGCCCCGGCGTTCGAACAGGCGCTCGAAGGCCTGGGGATTGGCGGCGCCGAGAAAGCCGCCGACCGTGACCCTGTGGCCGAGGTCGGCCAGCACCTGGGCGACGTTCAGGCCCTTGCCGGCGGCCCGACTGCTCAAGCCCTGGCAGCGGTTGACCGCCCCGGGCTGCAACGCCTCGAGGCTCAGGGTCAGGTCCAGGGCCGGATTCAGGGTCAGGCAGAGAATGCGCGCCATCAGAGCGTCTCCCCGACCAGGGCACGCACCGCCGCCGCGCTCTCCAGCATCAGCGCCTGTTGCGCCAGGGCCTGGCTGTGGCGGTAGTCCAGCTCGCGCACCCGCGCCTTGACCAGGGCGATGGCCCGCGGCGACACGCTCAGCTCATCCACCCCCAGGCCCACCAGCACGGGCACCGCGAGCCTGTCGCCGGCCAGCTCGCCGCACACGCCGACCCACTTGCCATGGGCATGGGCCGCCGCTACCGTCATGTCGATCAGCCGCAGCACCGCCGGATGCAGGCCGTCGGCCTGGGCCGACAGGCTCGGGTGATCGCGGTCGATGGCCAGGCAGTACTGGGTCAGGTCGTTGGTGCCGATGCTGAAGAAGTCCACCTCGCGCGCCAGCACCGGCGCCAACAGGGCCGCCGAGGGCACCTCGACCATGACCCCGAGCTGCAGGTCGTCCAGCGGGATTTCCTGGCGCAGGCGCAGGGTCAGGTCGCGGGCCGCACGCCACTCCTCGACGGTGCCGACCATCGGGAACATGATGCGCAGCGGCCGCCCCTCGGCCGCCGCGAGCAGGGCGCGCAGCTGAGTCTCGAGGATATCCGGGCGCTGCAGGCTGAGGCGGATGCCGCGCACGCCGAGGAAGGGATTGCGCTCCTCCGGCAGCGGCCAGTAGGGCAGCGGCTTGTCGCCGCCGACATCCAGGGTCCGCACCACCAGCGGGCGTCCGTCGAGGGCATCCAGCACGCGGCGGTACTCCGCTTCCTGGGTGGCCTGGTCCGGCGCCTGGGCCAGGTCCATGAACACCAGCTCGGTGCGCAGCAGGCCGACGCCCTCGGCCCCCAGTTCGACCGCCTCGGCGGTGGCGCCGCCGGCACCGATGTTCGCCGCCACCTCCACGCCATGGCCATCGCCGGTCACCGCCGGCCGCAGGCGCTCGGCATGGGCCCGCTCACGGCGCTGCAGCGCGACCTCGCGCTCGCGCCGGGCCTGCAGCAGGGTCGGCGCGTCCGGCGCAACGCGCACCAGGCCGTGGTCGCCATCGAGCAGCAGTTCGGTGCCCTGGGCCAGGGCCAGGACCGCCTCTCCGGCACCGACCACCGCGGGAATGCCCAGGGTCCGCGCGATGATCGCGCTGTGCGCGGTGGCGCCGCCACGGGCGGTGAGCACGCCGGCGACGCGCTGGCGATTGAGGCTGGCAACATCCGAAGGCGCCACCTCGTCCATCACCAGGATGTAGGGCGCGTCAGGCTCCCGGGGCGCCTCGACGCCGCACAGCCGGCCCAGCACCCGCCGCCCTATGTCGCGCAAATCGGCGGCACGCTCGGCCAGCAGCTCGTCGTGCAAGCCCTCCAGCTGCTGCGCCGCGGCGCTCACCGCACCGTACCAGGCAGCTTCGGCGCTGGCCCCCTCGGCCAGGCGGGCATCGACATCCTCATGCAGCGCCGGGTCGCGCAGCAGCGCCTGGTGGGTGACGAATATCTCGCGGATATTGTCCGCCTCGGTCGTCTCGATCAGCTCCTGGATATCCACGCCGACCTGCTCCAGCGCCAGCCCGAGGCGCTGGCGTTCGGCTGCCGCCCCCTGCCCGTGCTCGGGATAGTCGAAGCTCGGCGCGACACGCACCAGGGCCGGGCCTATGGCGATGCCGGGGGCCGCGGCGACCGCCTGAATGCGCATGCCGGGCGTCGGCACCGGCACCGCGGGCGCTTGTTCGAGCGCTGCACCCGCCAGCGGCGCCAGGCCGGCCGCCGGCAGCGGCTCCACGGTCTCGCCCAAGCCAGCTCGCACCGCGGCCTTCAGGGCCGGCAGGGCATCGGCGGCGATCTCCGGCTCGGCGCTGAACTCCAGCTCCTGCCCGCGTCGTGCACCCAGGCCGAGCAGCTTGCTCAGGCTCTTCACCGAGACCCCGGGGCCCGCCTCACCGGCGAGGCGCACCCGCACCTCGCCGGCGAAGGCCTGGGCAACCTCGCTCAGTACCTTGGCCGGGCGGGCGTGCAGGCCGTGGGCGTTGGCCAGGCTAATGCGCAGCAGCGGCCAGTCCGCCGGCACCTCGCCGCCCAGGGCCTCGAGTACCCCGCGCGTGGAGCTGGCCTGGCTGAGGCTGGCGCCCTGCCCCGCGATCAGCAGGTCGCAGAGGCGCTCGAGCAACTGCTGCGGAGCCTCGCCGAGACTGGCCAGACAGAACAGCCCGGTCAGCGGCTGGTCATTCAGCGTCAGCGGCTGCGCCGGGGTGACGAAGGCCAGCCCGGGGCGCAACACGGCCTGCTCGCCGTGCAGCCACCAGAGGCCGTTGCCCAGCGGCAGCGGCTCGCTGCGCACCAGGCTGGCGATGAAACCCGACTCGACGCAGGCGGCGCGCTTGAGCAGCCGGGCGCCGCGCCACAGCAGCTCGTCGAAGTCCTCGGCGATCACATTCAAACCAATCAGCTGGCTGTCCAGCCGCAACGCCTGGGGCGCGCCCTGCAGCAGCGCCACTATCGCCTCCGGATGCTCGGCCTCGCGCAGCGCCTGACTGAGATCGCCCTCCCCCAGGGCGCGGGTGAGCAGCTGCAACAGGCGCAGGTGTTCGTCGGAGCGCGCGGCGATGGCGATGGCCAGGTAGACCCTCTGGCCATCGCCCCAGTCCACGCCCTCGGGGAACTGGATCAGGCGCACCCCGGTGCGGTAGACCTGGTCGCGGGTTTCCGGGGTGCCATGGGGGATGGCGATGCCCTGGCCCAGATAGGTCGAGCCCTGGGCCTCGCGGGCCTGCATGCCGGCCAGGTAGCCGGGAGCCACCAGGCCCTCACCGACCAGGCTGGCGGCCAACAGCTCGAGCGCCGCCTGCTTGTTCGGCGCGCGCCCCCCCATCTGGATCTGCCTGGCATTCAGTTCGAGCATGGACTCTCCTCCGGCCGCCGCAGCGGACATGCTGCCGGCGCCCGAAGCCTCGTACGAGGATAGCCAATCGGGGCGCCTGCTGAATCGTTTCATCAAGAGCTGGAACGTTACTCCATAATCGGCGATCCTTGAAGCCCGATCGTCAGCCGCCCAGCGCAGGCCCACCTTGAAACTTTCCGATATCGCCCGCCTGGCCGGAGTCTCGGTCACCACCGCCAGCTATGTGGTCAACGGCCAGGCCACGCAACGGCGGATCAGCCCGGCCACGGTGCAACGGGTCCTGGAGGTGGTCGAAGCCCACGGCTATCGTCCCGACCAGCAGGCCGCCGGCCTGCGCCGCGGGCAGAGCCGCTGCCTGGGCTTCATCCTGCCGGATCTGGAGAACCCCAGCTACGCACGCCTGGCCAAGCTGCTCGAGCAGCGCGCCCGGGGAGCCGGCTACCAGCTGCTGATCGCCAGCTCCGACGACGATCCGCACAGCGAGCGGCAGCTGCTCGAGCTGTTCCGCTCGCGGCGCTGCGACGCGCTGATCGTCGCCAGCTGCCTGCCCCAGGACGACCCGCTCTATCGCCAGCTGGTCGCCGGCGGCCTGCCGGTGATCGCCGTCGACCGCGCCCTCGACCCGGCCACCATCCGCTCGGTGGTCAGCGACGACCGCCAGGCCGGCAGCCTGCTCACCGCCAGCCTGCTGCACCCGGCGCCGCGGCATATCGCCCTGCTCGGCGCACGCGCCGAGCTGCCGATCAGCCAGGCCCGCGAGCAAGGCTTTCGCCTGGCGCTGGAGGGCTATGACGGCATCGTCAGCGTCAGCCACGGCGAGCAGTTCAGCCGCGCCTGCGGCTACCGGCTGATGTGCGCCCTGCTGGACGGCGCCGGCGAGCTGCCAGACGCGCTGATCACCACCGCCTACGTGCTGCTCGAGGGAGTGTTCGACGCCCTGCGCGAACGCCGCAACCCGGCCCGCATCGAGCCGCGCCTGGCCACCTTCGGCGATACCCAGCTGCTGGACTTCCTGCCGCAGCGGGTCAACGCCATCGCCCAGCAGCACGCGCAGATCGCCGAGCGGGTACTGGATTGGGCACTGCAGGCCATCGAACGGAGCCACTACCAGCCCGGCGTGGAGGCCATCCCCCGGGTCCTGCGCAACCGCCAGGGGCCCCAGCCGGGCTGAGCGACCGGCTGGCGCACGGTGGGTAAATCGCCGATGCTGTTGGCCATGCGCCTGATCGACACCCACACCCACCTGGACTTTCCCGACTTCGACGCCGACCGCGACGAGCTGCTGGCGCGCTGCCGCGCCCGCGGTGTGGAGCGCCTGGTGGTGCTCGGCGTCCAGCGGGACAACTGGCAGCGCCTGTGGCACCTGGTCCAGGGCGACGCCGGGCAGTATGCCGCCTTCGGCCTGCACCCGGTCTACCTCGACCAGCACCGGCCGGAACACCTGGACGCACTGCGGGACTGGCTGCAGCGCCTGGCCGGTCACCGGCAGCTCTGTGCGGTCGGCGAGTTCGGCCTGGACTACTTCCTCGAGCACCTCGACCGCCAGCGCCAGCAGGCGCTGTTCGAGGCCCAGCTGGCCCTGGCCGCCGAGTTCGAGCTGCCGGCGCTGCTGCATGTGCGCCGCGCCCATGCCCCGACCATCGCCACCCTGAAGCGTTTCAGGCTCAAGCGCGGCGGCATCATCCACGCCTTCGCCGGCAGCTACGAGGAGGCCCGCGAATACCTCAAGCTGGGCTTTCGCCTCGGCCTCGGCGGCGCGCCGACCTGGCCCCAGGCCAGGCGCCTGCGCAAGGTCATCGGCCAATTGCCACTGGACGCCGTGGTCCTGGAGACCGACGCGCCGGACATGGCCCCGGCCATGCACCCCAACCGGCGCAACAGCCCGGAGTACCTGCCGGACATCTGCACGGAACTGGCGCCGCTGCTCGGCGTGAGTCCCGAGGAACTGGCCGCGGCCAGCAGCCGCAACGCGGCGGACCTGTTCGGCTGGAGTCGCTGAAACGCACAGGCCCGCCGAACGGCGGGCCTGTGCGTCACGCCGCACGCCTCAGACGCGGAAGGCGCCGATCAGCTGCTTCAGGCGCGAGACCAGCGCGGACAGCTCGCGGCTGGCCTGCTCGGTCTGGCTGGCGCCCGCGGCGGTGCGCTCGCCGGCGTGGTTGATCTCGACGATGTTCTGGTCGATATCCTGGGCCACCGCGGTCTGCTGCTCGGCGGCCGCGGCGATCTGCTGGTTCTGGTCGACGATCATGCCCACCGCGCCGAGGATGTTCTCCAGCGCCAGCTGCACCTTGCCCGACTCGCTGACCGTGCCGTCGGCCATCTGGTGGCTGACGCTCATGGTCTTCACCGCCGCGCCGACGCCGCCCTGCAGCCGGCTGATCATCGTCTCGATCTCCTCGGTGGACTGCTGGGTGCGCTTGGCCAGGCTGCGCACCTCGTCGGCCACCACGGCGAAGCCGCGCCCCTGCTCGCCGGCCCGCGCCGCCTCGATGGCGGCATTGAGCGCCAGCAGGTTGGTCTGCTCGGCGATGCCCTTGATCACGTCCAGCACCTTGCTGATCGAGTCGCTGTCGCTGGCCAGCTGATTGATCACCACCACCGACTGGTCGATCTCGCCGGCCAGGCGCTGGATGCTGCCGACCTGGGACTCGACTAGGGCGCGCCCGCTGACCGTCTCCTGGTTGACGCTCTGCGCGCTGCCCACCGCCGCGGCGGCGCTGCGCGCCACCTCCTGGGCGGTGGCGGACATCTGGTTCATCGCCGTCGCCACCTGCTCGATCTGGCTGCGCTGGCCGGCCACCGCCTGGTTGCTCTCGCCGGACACCTCCTGCACCCGCTCGGCCTGACGCTCGACCTCGGTAACGGTGTGGCCGACGCGCTCGATCAGGTCGTGGATCTTGCCCACCGTCTGGTTGAACACCTGCCCCAGCTCGCCCAGCTCATCCTTGCTCTGCGCCGCGAAACTGACGGTCATGTCGCCCGCAGCGACCTTGTCCATGACCTCCCCCAGGCTCTTCAGCGTCGCGCGGGTGGAGACGTAGAAGCCGCTGTAGAGATAGACGATCAGCAGGAACACCAGCAGCAAGGCCGCGACCAGCAGCACCATCTGCCCGCGGTTTTCCTGCAGGCGCTCCTGCAGCTGGCGGTCGAGGAAGACCAGCACCGCATCGTTGAAGGCATAGGTCTTGCCCAGCGCCGCGCTGACCTGGTCGTAGAACTGCTGCCAGGGCATGTCCAGGCTGTCGGCCACCACCACCCGGTCCTCGAACAGCACGGCGCTGTCCTTCAGGCTGGCGCGACTGGCCTCGGCCAGGCCGGCCAGCGCCGCACGGGCATCCGGGCTGGCGCCCAGCGCCTCCTGCAGATTGATGCCGTACTCGGCGTGGAGCTTCTCCAGTTCGAGCAGCAGCTCATCGAACTGGGTGCTGGCCGCCGAGTTGAGGAAGCCCTGGCCCAGGGAATAGGCGCCGGTGGCCCGCCCTTCGCTGAGCGGCGCGGTCACCATGGGCGTCACCGCCGTGACCAGTTCGGTCATCTGCCGCACCTCGCGCTGGCGGTCCTGACTCAGCCCGGCCTGGCTGGCGACCAGCTTGATGAAGACCTGGGAGCTGCCCAGCAGCTTCCTGGCCATCACCGTCTTGCCCTGCAGCGAGGTCTCCTGCTGCATCGTCTGCAACCCGGCGATCATTTCGTCGCGCTTGGCCGTGAACTCCTCGACCTGCTCGGCATCCCGCACCACCGGCGCCAAGGCCTGCAAGGCCTCGGCCAGACGACCGTGCAGCTGGCCGAGGCGATGCTCGAGGTCCCCGGCCTGGCCGGACTGGCCGATCATCTCGTTGATCTTCACCAGGTCGGCAAAGCTCTCCAGGTCGCGGCGCAGCGCCAGGCTATCGCCGAGCAGGTCGAGGCTGGCCAGGGCCGCCTCGGTGCCGACGAACTGGCGATAGGAGTCGCGCACCAGGTAGAAGTTGGTGACCAGCATGGGCAGGAAGAACAAGACGCTGATCAGGCTGAACTTCATGCCGAAGCTGAGGCGGTTCATCAGCGCGATGGCCGGATACAACACGGTCTTCACAGGACGTCTCCCGTTCTAATTATTGTGGTGTTTGGCGACTCCCTGCACCGCCTTGCGGGCTATGGCAGTCGCGCCTCTTCGGCCCGATCCGCACCCGGCATGAGTCCTGGCACTGCACGCGGTCAGGCGTGACGTCCTATATACCCGTTATCGACGCATTTCTCTGTAACTTAAGGTTAAGCGCGCGGGGCCGCGTCGCCGCGGCCCCGCGCTCAGCCGGACGCGCCTACAGGAACAGCGTCCACAGGGCGAACACCGCGTACCAGAGCACCGCGGCGCGCACCAGCAGCTGCCACAGGCTGTCCAGGCTGGCGACGCCGGCGCTGCCCAGCTCGGGGGCGGGAGTCTCGCAGGCCGCACGCCCGACGTTGATCACCAGCTGCGCGGCGGCGATATCCCAACTCAGCAGCTCATGCAGCAGCGCCCGGTTGACCGCGACGAAATTGCCGACCAGGGCGAAGCTCGCCGCCAGCACCCGCGCCGGCAACCAGTCGAAGGCGTGCCGCAGGTGCACCGCCCGCTCGCGCAACGCGGGTTGCTCGGCGTGCTCGCCGAGCATTGCCAGCAAGCGGTAGGCCAGCGCGGCCAGCGGCCCGAGCAGGACATACCAGAAGATCACGGCGAAGAAGCTCTGGTAGGCCTGCCACAGCATGTGCCCCTGCACCTGCTGCAGCAGTGCGCCCTCGTTCTCGGCCTCCAGGGCCAGGTCGCGCTTGGCCACCAGGTACGCCGCCTCGCTGTCGCCGCGGCGCCAGCTGTCGCGGAACGGGCCGAGCGCCGCCAGCAGGTCGCCCCTCCCGAGGCTGTAGATCAGCACCACCAGATGCACCGGCAACGCCAGCCAGCCGTAGGCCACAGGCTCCAGCAGCGACAGCAGCAGGGTCAGGGCCAGCAGCGGCAGCACCACCAGCAGGGCGATGCCCAGCCACGGGCTCTCGATGAAGTCCGCCTGGCGCTCGGCCTTCGCCAGCAGCCGCAACCAGGGGCCATCCTGCTGGATGGCATTGCGCCAGGAGGAAAACTTCTCGACCCACAGCACCAGCAACAGCACCAGAAAACTCATAACGCCTCCTTCTTTTCCTTCAGCGCGGCGCGCAACCGCGGCCAGTCGAAAGCCGGACCGGGATCGGTCTTGCGGCCCGGGGCGATGTCGCTGTGCCCACAGATGCGCTCCGGGGTGAGCGCCGGATACCCCCTCTGCAATTCCTCGATCAACGCCTGCAAGGCCGCGTACTGCGCCTCGCTGTACGGCTCATCGTCGGTCCCCTCCAGTTCGATGCCGAGGGCAAAATCGTTGCAGTTCTCGCGCCCCCGGTAGCTGGACTGCCCGGCGTGCCAGGCGCGCTCGTTGCAGGAGACGAACTGGGTGACGGCGCCGTCGCGCTCGATGAGGAAATGCGCCGACACCTGCAGCGTGGCGATCGTCGCGAAGTAGGGGTGCTCGTCCGCCGCCAGGCGGTTCTGGAAGAACGCCTGCACCTTGCCGGTGCCGAACTGGCCCGGCGGCAGGCTGATATTGTGGATCACCAGCAGGGACACCTCTCCCTGCGGGCGCGCGTTGAAGTTGGGCGAGGGACAGTGGCGAATGCCGCTGCACCAGCCACTGCGAGGATCCAGCTGCATAACGGCTCCTTGAATGAGCCCCCACTCTAGAGCAGCCGGGCAGCGCGGCCAAGCCTCGTCGAGCGGCCCGGAATCAGGCGCCCTTGAGCCTGCGCAGATTGCCGATCACCGACTCCAGGGCACGATCGAACAACAGCGCGTCATCCAGCAGGCGGACGGCGCAGCGGCGGAACTCCACGGCCAGGCCCATGCGGCTCTTCTCCAGCACCTTCATGCCGGTGCGGTTGACGAAGATGTACTTGCCGGTCGGCCTGATCACCGCCGCCAGCTTGCAGCGCAGCTTGTGCTCGTCGTCCTCCTGGAACTCGACCCAGCTGCCCACCCGCAGGTTGTCGACCTGCTGCAGCGACTCGTCGTCGTCCGCCAGCACCACCTCGGCCTCCAGCGGCCGCGGCGCGCCCGGCGCCTGCAGGACGATCTCCTCGACCACCGCGACCATCTGCGGCGCAGCGGCGTCCGGCTCGGCCGCCTCGGCCGGCAACTCCAGCAGGGGCAGGTCGATACCGACCTCGGCCAGGGCGGCGCGCTGGGCGTCGTCGACCTCCGCCCCGACCGGCGGCCGCTTGAACCGCTGGAACGCCTGAACATGCAGGGCCTCCAGCTGGCTGAAGAAGTCCCCGGTGGAGAAGGGGTCGAACGCCGCGCTGGCCATGCCCTCGCGCAGGGCCTTGAGCAGCCCGGGCACCAGCTCCAGCAGGCGCAGGCGCGCCTGCTGGTCTTCGTGCGGCGTCACGCTCCACACCAGGTCGTCCATGGTCGCCAGGGCCTCCTGCCACTCGGCCGATTCCACCCCGTGCTTCAGGCAGGCCAGCATCAGCACCTTGCTCCAGGCCTCCCGCAGCAGGCGCACCACCACCTCCGGCAGGGTCTTGCCGAGCAGCCGCTGGTTGAGCGCCTGCTCGACCTGGCGCCGGGCCAGCTCGGCCCTGGCGCTGCCCTCCTCGGCGTCGCGGGTACGCTGCTCGAGCAACTCGCTGCGGCGGCGCTCGTCGCCGGTGAAGGCGAGGAAATCGGCGAGCAACTCGGAAAAGATCGCCGGATCGTCGACGAAGTCGTTGAGCAGGCGCTGCACCACCTGCTCGATCTTCTGGTACAGGCTGTCGCGCTGGGCGTCGCCCTGCTCGCTCCAGCCCAGCGCCGCCGAGGCGATCTCGTTGAGCAGGCGCCGCGCCGGATGACTGCCTCGGCCGAAGAAGGTCTTGTCGAGCACCGCGACCTTGAGCATGGGAATCTGCAAGCGGCCGATCAGCGCCTTCAACGAATCCGGCAGGGTGCGATCGTCGAGGATGAACTCGAACAGCATCGCCACCAGATTGATCACATCCTCGTCGACCTCGCCGACCACCCGGGCCTTGCCGCTCTTGGCGCTGGCGCGGGTCAACAGGCTGCCCAGCTGCTCGCGCAGGTCGAAATCAGCGCCGTCCTGCGTCGGCGCCCGCTGCTGCATGTAGGACAGCAGGCGCATCAGGTCGTGACTGGAAATGGGCAGGGCATCGCCCGGCAACTCGCGCCGCGGCATGGCGCTGCCGCGGGCCTGGGAAAGCAGCTGCTGCAGGGCACCGAACACCTCCTGCACGCTCTGCTCGGCCTGCTCGCCGAGAGCAGCCTGCGCCGCGCCCCCCTCCCCCGGCAGCGGCGCTGCCGCGCGCCCGGGTTGACGGCGCGGCGCGGGCGACTTCAACTCCGGCAGCACGCCCGCGGCGATCAAGGCCTGGTTGGCCTCGGCATAGAGCTGGTCGAGACTCCCCAGCACATACTTCTCGAACAGCTTGAGGATGATCAGCTTGACCTTGATCTCCACGCCCAGGCCGCCGCACGCCTCCAGGAAGGCCTCGCACAGGGCGGTCGGCCCGAGCGGGTTGCTGCGGTCGTCGAGCTTCCTGCTGACCATGGCATTGAGCCGCGTGCTCAGGTGAGTCACCGCCGAGCCGTCTCGGCTCATGACCTTGGCGACCATGGCGTCCAGCGCCACCGTCTCCTCCAGCTCGTCGTTCTGCACCAGGGACAGGTTGTCGAACGACACCGCGTCCAGCGCCGGAGGCGCGGCGGGCTCGTACTGGTTGAGGACGGAAAAGGACTCGAAGACCCGCTGAAAAAAGCCGCGCTCGATATTCTTGCGTTTCAGGCGCAGGTCGCGCATGGCCTCGAAGAAAGCGTTCTGCTCGGCGTTGCTGGTGGCCCGGTCGGCCATCTCGAACAACGTATCGTCGGCATTGTCGAACAGCGCCTGCAGCGCCTGCTTGAGCTGGTGCGCAGCCTGGTCACGCATCTGGATGAGCGCCACGGGCAGTCTTCCTACCGGCGAAGTGGGCGGTTGCTCAGCGGCCACCTTGTTCAGGTGCACCACCTTCGCATCAGTCTTCATTGCAAGCCTCCTGCAGATCGCATCTCGAGGGCATAGCGATCTGCACAGCGATCAACTGGGCGCCGTCCATGGAGTCAATTTACTGGCGCCAACAATCCGAAAAGTAAAGGCATTATAGGGACACCCCGGCGCGCACCGAGCAGCCTTCTACTGCAGATATGACCCAGGTCACAGATGTATCGCGCCAGCCTCCCGACGGCCAGCGGCACTCGACAAGCGCACCCTGCAAAGCCATGCGGCACCCTCGAGCCACCGCACAACGACGCAGGCGCAACCCTTTAACGATAGCAGCAGGCCGCTCGACCCGGCCGAAATACGGACAGCCGCCCACCCATGCAACCGCTCGATCCCGCTGCAAGCCGAGCCGGCTGTCTCTATAATCGCCCCACCCAGACAGCGGAGCCCGTCATGCCCAACCTTACCCTCGCCGACCTGACCGCCGAAATCGAGGCCAACGTGCGCCGCGCCCTGAGCGAGGACATCGGCAGCGGCGACATCACCGCCCAGCTGATCCCGGCCCAGCGCCTGGCCCACGCCACGGTGATCACCCGCGAGACGGCGGTGGTCTGCGGCACTGCCTGGGTCGACGCGGTATTCCGCCAGCTCGACCCGCGGGTCACGGTGCACTGGGAAGTCGCCGACGGCGAGCGGGTCGTCGCCAACCAGGCGCTGTTCCACCTGGAAGGCCCGGCCCGCGCCCTGCTCAGCGGCGAGCGCAGCGCCCTGAACTTCCTGCAGACGCTGTCGGCCGTGGCCAGCCGCTGCCAGCACTACGCCGACCTGGTGCAGGGCACCGCGGTGAAACTACTCGACACCCGCAAGACCCTGCCCGGCCTGCGCCTGGCGCAGAAATACGCGGTCACCTGCGGCGGCTGCCACAACCACCGCATCGGCCTGTACGACGCCTTCCTGATCAAGGAAAACCACATCGCCGCCTGCGGCGGCATCGTCCAGGCGGTACAGGCCGCCCAGCGGATCGCCCCGGGCAAGCCGATCGAGGTGGAAGTGGAAAGCCTGGAAGAACTGCGCGAAGCCCTGGCGGCCGGCGCCGACATCGTCATGCTCGACGAACTGTCGCTGGAGGACATGCGCCAGGCGGTGGCCATCACCCAGGGCCGCGCCAAGCTGGAGGCTTCCGGCGGGGTCAACGAGAGCACCTTGCGCACCATCGCCGAGACCGGGGTGGACTACGTTTCGATCGGCACGCTGACCAAGGATGTGAAGGCGGTGGATCTATCGATGCGCCTGAGCCTGTAGATGGCCTGAACGGCACTTTGAGCGATCTACCGCACCCCGCCCGCCGCTCGAATACCCCGCAGCAAAGCAACGCCGAATACCCGCCGACTCACGCCGGCACGTTGCGCCGCGACGCCGGCGCCGACTCTTTCGGCGCCTGGGCCTGGTGCCCGGCCTCATCCAATATCTTGAAGAATACGGTCTCCAACGATACCGCCGGCTTGGCCGTGAGCAGATGGCCGCCCACCTGGTTCAAGTGCGCGATAAAGGCCGGCAGCGCCTGCTGGGTGATCTCGCACTCGTACTCCCCCTCGCGCAGCTGTCGCGCATCAGGCACGAGTGGCTGCTCGGCAGTGAACCGCACCAGCATATGGTCGGCCCGCTCCGCCGCCAGCTCGCGCGGCGAACGCACGGTCAGCAGCTCGCCCTTGTTGATGAAGCCGAAACGGTCGGCGATGCGCTCGACGTCGTGCAGCACGTGGGAGGTAAAGAAGATCGCGCCGCCCTGCTGCTTGTACTCGGTGAGGATATCCACCACATCCTTGCGCCCGACCGGGTCGAGGCCGGACAGCGGCTCGTCGAGAATCAGCAGCCTCGGCCGCACCACCATGGCATGGGCCAGGGCCACGCGCTGCGCGGTGCCCTTGGACAGCTCGCGAATCCGCCGCCTGGCTGCCGCGCCGATGGAGAAGCGCTCCAGCCAGTGCAGGCACCAGGCATCGGCATCCGGGCGCTTGATGCCGTACATGGACAGGCCCATGCGCAGGATCTCCAGCGGCGTGAACTGCTCGTACAAAGCCGGCGACTCGGGCACATAGGCGATGCCTTCGCGCGCCTTGGGGTTGCGCGACGACATGCCGTACAGGCTCACCTCACCCTGATAGTCGCTGATCAGATCGAGCATGACCTTGATGGTGGTGGACTTGCCGGCACCGTTGGGGCCGACGAAGCCGAACACCTCGCCTTCGGCCAGGTCGAAGCTGACCTCGCGCAGCGCCTGCACCGACTTGCCCTTGACGTGAAAGGTCTGGCTGACGCCGTGAAACTCCAGTGCGGCACTCAAGGCTGTTCCTCCATCCCAGCGACCTTCAGCTTCTTCAAAACAATCCGGCCCTCTGTCAGCTCGTAACCGAGCCGCAGCGGGTCCTCCGGCAAGGCGGACAATAACTCGTACTCGACCAGTTGCTCCAGTGCCTGGAGCGCGCCGTGCTCGCCCTCGAAACGCCGCTGCGCCTCGCGCAACGCCACCAACCCCTGCAGGCGCGCCACGCGCTTGTCGAGCATCGCGTGCAGCTTAGGGTCGTCACGGGCGGCATCGCGCTGCTCGGTCAGATAATCCAGGGCCAGCTTCTCGTCGGCGAAGCGTTCCGCCTGCAACATCACCGCCAGCTTGCGAAAACCGGCTGCGTTGCCGGTCGCACGCTGCGCCGCCAGTTCCAAGGCGCGGCTGGCCTCGGCGATATCCTTGTTGAAGAACGCCTGGTTGAAGCCATAGAAAAACGCCGGCAGCTCGTCCCAGAAACGACACTGCATGGCCCGGCGCAGCACCTCGGTGCCCTCGCGATCCGCCCCGCCCCAGGTGAGCAGGCCGTTGGCCAGGTAGTAGTTGTCTTCATGGCAGGCATTGAGCTTGGCCACCTCCTGCTGGGCACGGACCAGGTAACCGGTATCGGCCCGCCCAAAATCCACGCCGGTGGCGGCCAGGCGCATGGTTTCCAGGTTGGCGGCGAGGAAGCGGTCGCCGCCGAACAGCGCCAGCAACACCGGCGCGGCGATCACCACGCGGCCCTCGATTACCGGCGCCGCCTGCTCCGGCACCTGGGTGCGCCACTGCGAAGCCGCGGAAAACAGCCCAAACCCCAGCAGCGCCAACACCAGGGGTACGCAAGCACGGCTACCCATGATCAGGCGAAACGCTTGCGTTGCAGCGCCCACACCGCCAGCGCCAGCAGGGCGATGGCATAGCCCAGACTGCTCAACAGCAACCAGGGCCAGTCGGTGGGGAGGAAGTCCATCTTGCCGTAGAGGGCGAGCATGCGCATATCCAGGGCGCCGAGGTCCGGCAGCAGATAGCCCAGCACGCCGAGACTGGCGCGATAGCCCTCGGTATTGCTCACCAGTCCTGCTTGACTGCCAAGCAGTTCGATAATGGCGCCATAGGAGCGCGCCACCAGCATAAAGCCGAAGGTGCCGATCAGCACGAAGCTCGGCGTCGAGGCCACCACCGCCAGCAGGGTCGCCAGCGTGGCCAGCACCAGCAGATCCAGCGCCATAAAAGCGCCGACGATCAGGTAGGGCTGCCCCAGCGCCACCGGGGTGGCCTGGGGGTAGATGCCGCCGATAAATTGCACCAGGCCGATCTGCAACAGGCCCAAGGCCAGCAACAGCCCCAGTACCAACGCCAGCACAGCGGCGAAGCGGCCGAGCAACAGGCTGCTGCGTGCCCGCGGGTAGGTCAGCGAGCTGAGGTAGTAGCGCTTGTCGAACTCGCGGGACAGCAGCTCCTGCACCAGCAGCACGATCAGCAGCGGCAACAGCAGGCGGATGGTGGAGATGCCCACATCCAGTGCCACGGCCGCCGACTGGCGACCGCCGAAATAGGCGGACAACAGCGTGGCCAGCGCCACCACCAGCAAGACGCCGGCGGCCATCCAGGCGAACTTCGCCTTAAGCGCCAGGCGCAGAGCAGTCAGGAAATCGCGGAATATAGGCATTTTTACAGAGAGGGATCTGGATTAAATAAAAATCGACGTAGCCGAGGAGGCTATTCGCCGAATGCGTCAAAAGAAAAATAGCCTTATTTTTTCAAGTGAATGACATCGGGACCGGCGACATACTGTCGTCAGACGACGGAAACAACTCTTGCGATCCATCCTACGATCCTTTCTCCACCGCCTCCAGAAGCGGACATGTCATGTATCAAAGTGCAAAAGGGAGACTCGCGCCTCCCTTCTTCGAACAACAGCCCTTGATTAGCTGGCGGCCGGCAGCAGGGTAGCCGCCTCAGTTTCGGCATTAGCAGCAGAACAGGTGGTACCCGGGTACTCAGCACTCACAGTGCCCCTGTTTGTCGAGGCACTGGGCATGGCCGAACCATCAACTTCAGTCGCTACACAGGTGTTATCCGTCGAGGAAATGGTGCAATCGACTTGATGAGCAGGGACGTTCCCGGAAGCGGCAACATCCCGCTTGCCAACGGTACGGTTGACCGACTTCCCCGCGGTGTGGCAGACGGTCAGCGCTATCGCCGCAGTATTGCAGCTAACACCGCCCTCTACGCCGTTGGTAAGGTTGATGGTGACGTCTTCATTCAGGAGTTCGCAATCCGTCATCAATACTTCGTCGCTGCCGACCAACGTAACTGCGGAGGCCGCACCAGAGATCATCAGGCCGGCTGCAATCAAAGCTAATTTTTTCATGAGTCTATTCCCCTTCAATTAGCGCAAGGACGAGATAATGGTGGTGATGCCGTTCTTGGCATCGGCGACAGCGGAGGTATCGTTCGCCTTCTGGCGATACTCGTTGAACTGCGGAATAGCGATGGCGGCGAGGATACCGATAATCGCGATCACGATCATCAGTTCGATCAGGGTAAAACCCTTCTGCTTCTTGAGAGACTTCATGGGCAAGCTCCTATTGTGGTTAAGGTCAGCGACCTGGGTAGAGCCAAGCAGATGCCGTGCCAACTCCGCAAAACCACATAACACTAGGCAAGTTGTTGTCTCACCCCACCTGCACAGCCACGGGCAACGACAATAAGTGACACTTTTCGTCAGCCGCGCGTGCCACGCTTGGGCTTATCGGACTATTAGGCTATAAGTTGCCCATCCCTCTCTATTCATCCGACTAGCGAAGCGCAATGAACGAAACCCCCGCCCTGACGGGCCTGGCCCGCCAACTGGTCACGGCCGAGCTGCTGGACGAGCGCGCGGCCAGCCAGGCCCAGGCCCAGGCCCAGCGCAACAAGATCCCCCTGGTGTCCTACCTGGTGCAGAACAAGCTGGCGAAGAGCCGGGCGATTGCGGAGATCGCCGCGGAGCAGTTCGGCGTGCCCTTCCTGGACCTGGCCGCCATCGACAAGGACAGCCAACCCCGGGACGTGGTCAGCGAGAAGCTCTGCCGCCAGCACCGCGTATTGCCGCTCTACAAGCGCGGCAACAAGCTGTTTATCGCCCTGTCCGACCCCAGCAACCACCAGGCGGTCACCGACATCCAGTTCAGCACCGGCGTCAGCACCGAGGCCCTGCTGGTGGAGGACGACAAGCTGGGCGACGCCCTGGACAGGTTTTTCGATAACGGCAGCACGGGCATGGAGGACCTGGCCGACGTCGACCTGGACGGCCTGGATGTCGAGGCGGTCAACGAGGACAAGGAAGAGGCGGCCGGGGGCAACGAGGCGGACGACGCGCCGGTGGTGCGCTTCATCAACAAGATGCTGCTGGATGCGATCAAGGGCGGTTCGTCGGACCTGCACTTCGAGCCCTACGAGAAGACCTACCGGGTGCGCTTTCGCACCGACGGCATCCTCCAGGAGGTGGCCAAGCCGCCGATCCAGCTTGCCAGCCGCATTTCCGCGCGCCTGAAGGTCATGGCCTCGCTGGACATCTCCGAGCGGCGCAAGCCGCAGGATGGCCGGATCAAGATGAAGATCTCCAAGAACAAGGCCATCGACTTCCGCGTCAACACCCTGCCGACCCTGTGGGGCGAGAAGATCGTGATGCGCATCCTCGATCCTTCCAGCGCGCAGATGGGTATCGATGCCCTGGGCTACGAGGAAGATCAGAAGGAGCTGTATCTCAACGCGCTCAAGCAGCCCCAGGGGATGATCCTGGTGACCGGCCCCACCGGCTCCGGCAAGACCGTCTCCCTCTATACCGGGATCAATATCCTCAACACCGTCGATATCAACATCTCCACCGCCGAAGACCCGGTGGAGATCAACCTGGAAGGCATCAACCAGGTCAACGTCAACCCCAAGCACGGCATGGACTTCGCCCAGGCCCTGCGCGCCTTCCTGCGCCAGGACCCGGACGTGATCATGGTCGGCGAGGTGCGCGACCTGGAAACCGCGGAAATCGCCATCAAGGCCGCGCAGACCGGGCACATGGTGATGTCCACCCTGCACACCAACAGCGCCGCGGAAACCCTGACCCGCCTGCGCAACATGGGCGTGCCGGCCTTCAACATCGCCACCTCGGTCAACCTGATCATCGCCCAGCGCCTGGCGCGCAAGCTGTGCAACAGCTGCAAGAAGGCAGTGGAGATTCCCCGCGAAGCCCTGCTCAAGGAAGGCTTCCCCGAAGACAAGATCGGCAGCTTCAAGCTGTACGCCGCGACGGGCTGCGATAACTGCAACGGCGGCTACAAGGGCAGGGTCGGTATTTATGAAGTGGTTAAAATCACGCCTGCGCTGCAACGGCTTATCATGGAGGAAGGCAACTCCATCGAAATCGCCCAGCAGGCGAAGGCCGATGGCTTCAACGACCTGCGCACCTCCGGGCTATTCAAGGCGATGCAAGGCATCACCAGCCTGGAAGAAGTCAACCGCGTAACCAAGGACTAATCCATGGCGGCCAAAGCTCTAAAGACCAGCGTCTTTGTCTGGGAAGGCACCGACAAGAAAGGCGGCAAGATCAAGGGTGAGCTAACCGGGCAATCGCCCGCCCTGGTCAAGGCCCAGCTGCGCAAACAGGGCATCAACCCGCTCAAGGTGCGCAAGAAGCCCGTCTCGCTGTTCGGCGCCGGGAAGAAGATCAAGCCGGTCGACATCGCGCTGTTTACCCGGCAGATGGCCACCATGATGAAGGCGGGGGTGCCGCTGCTGCAGTCCTTCGACATCATCGGCGAGGGCTTCGACAACCCCAACATGCGCAAGCTGATCGACGAGGTTAAACAGGAGGTCGCCGCCGGCAACAGCTTCGCCGCCTCGCTGCGCAAGAAGCCCCTGCACTTCGATGACCTGTACTGCAACCTGGTCGACTCGGGCGAGCAGTCCGGCGCCCTGGAAACCCTGCTGGACCGCATCGCCACCTTTAAAGAGAAAACCGAAGCGCTCAAGGCCAAGATCAAGAAGGCCATGACCTACCCCATAGCGGTGATCGTGGTAGCGGTGATAGTCACCGCCATCCTGTTGATCAAGGTGGTGCCGCAGTTCGAGAGCGTTTTCGCCGGCTTCGGCGCCGAGCTCCCCGCCTTCACCATGATGGTCGTCAATCTTTCCCGCGGCTTGCAGGAATGGTGGTTCGTGGTCCTGTTCATCGTCTTCGCGGCAGCCTTCGCCTTCAAGGAAAGCCACAAGCGTTCGGAGAAATTCAGAGACTTCCTCGACCGCACCCTGCTCAAGGCGCCAATCGTCGGCGATATCCTGTACAAGGCGGTGGTCGCGCGCTACGCCCGCACCCTGGCGACCACCTTCGCCGCCGGCGTGCCGCTGGTCGAGGCCCTCGAGTCCGTGGCCGGCGCCACCGGCAACGTGGTGTTCCGCAATGCCGTGCTCAAGATTCGCAACGACGTATCGGCCGGCACTCAGCTTAATTTCGCCATGCGCACCACCGGCGTATTCCCCACCATGGCCGTGCAGATGACCGCCATCGGCGAGGAGGCCGGTTCGCTGGACGAGATGCTGGACAAGGTCGCGGGCTTCTATGAGGACGAAGTGGACAACGCCGTGGACAACCTGACCACCCTGATGGAGCCGATGATCATGGCGGTACTCGGGGTACTGGTCGGCGGCCTGATCGTCGCCATGTACCTGCCCATCTTCCAGCTCGGCGCGGTGGTCGGCTAACTTATGCTGCTCGATTTCCTGGCCGGCAACTTGCCGGCCTTCGTTTTCTCCTGCCTGATCTTCGGCCTGTTGATCGGCAGTTTCCTCAACGTCGTCGTCTATCGCCTCCCGCTGATGCTGGAACGCGACTGGAAGGCGCAGGCCCGCGAGATCCTCGAACTGCCCGGCGAGCCGCAACAGACAACCTTCAACCTGATCCTGCCGAACTCCCAATGCCCGCAGTGCGGCCATGAGATCCGCCCCTGGGAGAACATCCCGGTGCTGAGCTACCTGGCGCTGCGTGGCCGATGCTCCAGCTGCAAGACCCCCATCAGCAAGCGCTACCCACTGGTGGAACTGGCCTGCGGGCTGCTGTCGGCCTATGTCGCCTGGCATTTCGGCTTCACCTGGCAGACCGCCGGCATGCTGCTGCTGACCTGGGGCCTGCTGGCGATGAGCCTGATCGACGCCGACCACCAGCTGCTGCCCGACGCCCTGGTATTGCCTCTGCTGTGGCTCGGCCTGATCGCTAACCACTTCGGCCTGTTCACCAGCCTGGGCGACGCCCTGTGGGGCGCGGTCGCCGGCTACCTGAGCCTGTGGTCGGTGTACTGGCTGTTCAAGCTGGTGACCGGCAAGGAAGGCATGGGCTACGGCGACTTCAAGCTGCTGGCCATGCTCGGCGCCTGGGGCGGCTGGCAGGTCTTGCCGCTGACCATCCTGCTGTCCTCGCTGGTCGGCGCGGTGCTCGGGGTGATCATGCTGCGCCTGCGCAACGCCGCGACCAGCACGCCCATCCCGTTCGGCCCCTACCTGGCCATCGCCGGCTGGATCGCCCTGCTCTGGGGCGAGCAGATCACCGGCAGCTACCTGCACTTCGCCGGCTTTCGCTAGTCGCGCAGAGACCGGCAGCGCTCGCGCCGACCCTCAATGCACGCCCCGCCGCCAGAGCCCGGGGCCTGCCCCACCGCCGCCGCACCGCCCTTGCCGTTCGCCAGGCCCTAGCCGCCTCCATTACAATTCCCGCTCCATTGTTGCCCTAGAGGGCCGCCCCACCCATGAAGCCCTGGATTCTCGGCCTGACCGGCGGCATCGGCAGCGGCAAGAGCGCGGTCGCCCAACACTTCATCGAGCATGGCGTGCACCTGGTGGACGCCGACCAGGCCGCCCGCTGGGTCGTCGAGCCCGGTCGGCCGGCGCTGCAGCAGATAGCCGAGCATTTTGGCAGCGAGGTGCTCCTGGCCGATGGCCAGCTGAACCGGCCCGCGCTGCGCGCACGCGTGTTCGCCGATGGCCATGAGCGCCGCTGGCTGGAGGCCCTGCTGCACCCGCTGATCCGCCAGGAAATCACCGCCTACCTGGCCCGGGCCGAGTCGCCCTACGCGATTCTGGTGTCTCCGCTGCTGGTCGAGTCGGGCCAGCATGAACTGACCCAGCGCATACTGGTCGTCGACGCCCCCGAGCGACTGCGCATCGCGCGCACCATGCAGCGCGACCAGACCACGGCCGAGCAGGTCCAGGCCATCCTCCAGGCGCAAGCCAGCCGGGAAGAACGACTGCGCTACGCCGACGACGTCCTGGTCAACGACCGCGACCTGGACTGGTTGCGCGGCGAAGTCGAACGCCTGCACAATTTTTATCTCAGCCT
This sequence comes from Pseudomonas lalucatii, assembly GCF_018398425.1. Lineage (NCBI taxonomy): Bacteria > Pseudomonadati > Pseudomonadota > Gammaproteobacteria > Pseudomonadales > Pseudomonadaceae > Pseudomonas > Pseudomonas lalucatii. Next base: position 1,081,376 of record NZ_JADPMV010000002.1, read on the forward strand.
AAGCGGAGGCCAACCATGAGCTCACCCACCACAGTCGCCTGCCCCACCTGCGGCGCCCCCGTCGAATGGGGACCACAGAGCCCGAGCCGGCCGTTCTGCTCCGAGCGTTGCAAGCTGATCGACCTGGGCGCCTGGGCCTCGGAGGAGCACGCGATCCCCGGCAACGAACTGGAGGACGATCTGTTCTCCGGCGACCTGCCGCCCCGTCAGCACTGACGGGGAGACACCCCCTTTCTGCCTTGCCCGACGAGCGGGTCGGTCCAGGCATGCCCCCTGCGGATGCCTTAACGCCACCTGTCGTCGTCTCTCCAGGGCGCCGCGAGATAACGGGTGCGATTGAAGGTTTCCAGCCAGTCCGGATAGAACACCACCAGGGAGGTGACCAACATGCCGTTGACGAACGCCTCGGGGAAGATCACCAGCCAGAGATAGCCGACGAAATCGCCGAGCCGGGGCGGCAACGGATACAGCCCATCCAGCCAGAGCAGCCCGAGCCCGAGCAGGACGCACAGCAAGGCGGTCAGGGCCGCCGGAAAGAAGCCGCAGCAGAAGATATAGACGAACAGGTTGCGTGGCTGCGCGCGCTCCACCCGCAGCGCGCACACTTCGGCGATCAACACCGGCAGCAGCACCAGCAACACGCCGTTCACGCCCAGCGCCGCCAGCTCCTGGCGCCCCAGGGCCAGCAGGCCCAGCTGCGCGGCGAAGCCGGCGAGGATCGCCAGCGGCCAATCGAGCAGCAGGGTGACCACGGTCATGCCGATGAGATGGTAGGACAGCCCCGAATCGAAGTCGCGGCGCACCAGCCACAGCAGAAATAGCGCGAGCACCGCGCCGCACACCAGGTGCTGGCGGCGCAGATCGCTGAACAGCTCCAGCCACGGCGCCCGCCACAGCGCCCACAGCAACACGGGCAGATACAGCAGCCAGCCGCCCCATAGACTGCCGGACGAAAGCAACGCGGCCGCGATCATGACGGAGATCCAACCCTTGGTAGATGAACGCGGCCAGTCTACACCGCCGCCCGCACGATCGAGCGAGGCCCTTGGGGGTACCAAGCGCCACGCCCCGCGGGCTAAGCTGAAGCTATGGACGATTCCGACTATCTACGCCTGCTCACGCACCAGGCCGAGCAGGCCAATGCCTTTCTCTCCAACGCCCGCAAGTGGGAGCGCGAGCGCTGGGTCTGCCAGCGCCTGCTGCAGGCCCTGAACATCGATCATCGCCTCGATGAGTTCAGCGCCGGGGAACAGGAGCCGCCCGACGTGCTGTTTCGCGAGGCCAGCTTCGAGGTGTTCTTCGTGCTGGACGAAGGCCGGCGCCTGAACGACGAATGGCGCGCCGAGCTGGAGCGCCGCCGCAGCGCCTTCTCGCTGAGACAGCTGGTGCGTCGTGAAGCCAAGCCGCGACGCATTCCCGCCGCGGAACTGCAGGCACGCCTGGCACCGACCCTGCGCAAGAAGGCCCACAACTACAGCGAGCGGGACCTCGATCTCGGCGAACTGGACCTGCTCGCCTACGTCAACCTGAAACGCGCCGTGCCGGACTTCAACAGCCACTTCCCCCCGCCCACCGAGTACCTGCGCCAAGGCTGGCGCTCGCTGTCGCTGGTGGGACCGACCTTCGCCCGCGTGCTGTTCGCCCACCCGAACGCCCCCGATTTCCTGCGCGGCAACCTGGGGCGCAGCGTGCTGTTCGACGTCGGGATCAGCCTATGAGCCCGCTGCGGGAACTGCTCGCCAGGGTGCCGCAACGGGGCCGAGTCCGCTGGATCGGCGTGCGCCCCGAGGCACGGGCGCCCATGCTCGAACTGGAGGCCGTGGAGGCACGCCGCGAAGCCGGCCTGAGCGGCGACCACAGCCGCCCCGGACCACGCAATGCGCGCCAGGTGACGCTGATCCAGTGGGAGCACCTGGCGGTGATCGGCGCCCTGCTCGACCGGCCCGCCGGGCAACCGCTGCACGCGGCGGAGCTGCGGCGCAATATCGCCGTCAGCGGCATCAACCTGTTCAGCCTCAAGGGCCGGCGCTTTCGCATCGGCCAGGCGATCCTCGAGACCACCGGCTGGTGCCAGCCCTGTGCACGACTGGAACAGCGCCTGGGCCCCGGCACCTTCCAGGCCGTGCGCGGCCACGGCGGCATCACCGCGCGCGTGGTACAAGGCGGCATTATTAGGCTGAATGACGAGCTGTACGTTGAGCCCTTATAACCGCCAGGGCTAGAATAGCCCCCATCTCCAGAGCCGGCGCTCGCCAACGCGCCGCCCGCCCGATCCATCGAGGTCACCATGTCCAGCCGCCTGAGTCCCGACGACCAGCAACGCGTCGACCAGTACCTGAGCGCACCGCAGCATCGCGTCCCGCGCCAGCCCTTCCGGGTCTGGCGCCTGCTGCTGGTCATCCTCGCCACGGTGATCGGACTGGGCCTGCTGAGCCGCCTACTGAGCGGGCTGGTGCTATGAGCTGCTTCGCGCTCGCCCAGCCGCACGCCCTCCGCTTTTTTCAAAGCCTTGTGAGAGTGTCCCATGTCCCATCGAATAGTGATCGTCGGCGGCGGCGCCGGCGGCCTGGAGCTTGCCACCCGCCTGGGTAGAACCCTGGGCAAGCGCGGCCAAGCGAAAGTCACCCTGGTCGACGCCAACCTGACGCATATCTGGAAACCGCTGCTGCACGAGGTGGCCGCCGGCTCGCTCAATTCATCGGAAGATGAGCTGAACTACGTGGCCCAGGCCAAGTGGAATCATTTCGAATTCCAGCTCGGCCGCATGAGCGGGCTGAACCGCGCCGGACGACGGATTACCCTGACGGCCACCCTCGACGAGCGCGGCCAGGTGCTGATGCCCGAGCGCGAGCTGAGCTATGACAGCCTGGTGATCGCCGTCGGCAGCACCACCAACGACTTCGGCACGCCAGGCGCCGCCGAGCACTGCCTGTTCCTCGACACCCGCGAACAGGCCGAGCGCTTCCATCGCCAACTGCTCAGCCACTACCTGCGCGCCCACGCCAACCAGGACGACACGACCGAGCAGATCAGCGTGGCCATAGTCGGCGCCGGCGCCACCGGCGTGGAGCTGGCCGCCGAACTGCACCACGCCGCCCGCGAGCTGGCCGCCTACGGGCTGGACCGCATCCGCCCGGAGAACATGCGCATCACCCTGATCGAAGCCGGCCCGCGGGTGCTGCCGGCTTTGCCGGAGCGCATCGGCCAGCCGGTGCACCGCACCCTGGAGAAACTCGGGGTGACCGTGCTGACCAACGCCGCGGTCAGCCAGGTAACCGACGAGGCCCTGCACACCGCCCAGGGCGAGACCATCACCGCCAGCTTCAAGGTATGGGCCGCGGGCATCCGCGCCCCGGCTTTTCTCAAGGAGCTGGACGGCCTGGAGAGCAACCGCATCAACCAGCTGCAGGTGCGCCCGACCCTGCAGACCACCCGCGACGACAACATCTTCGCCTTCGGCGATTGTGCCGCCTGCCCGCAACCCGGCAGCGACGGCCGCAATGTCCCGCCGCGCGCCCAGGCCGCCCACCAACAAGCCTCCCTGCTGGCCAAGTCGCTGAAGCTGCGCATCGGCGGCCAGCCCCTGCCGGAATACCGCTACCGCGACTACGGCTCGCTGATCTCCCTGGCGAGCTTCTCCGCGGTCGGCAACCTGATGGGCAACCTGACCGGCAGCGTGATGCTCGAGGGCTGGCTGGCCAGGATGTTCTACGTGTCGCTCTACCGCATGCACCAGATGGCGCTGTACGGCCCGCTACGCACTATGCTGCTGATGCTCAGCGACCGCATCGGCCGCAGCACCGAGCCGCGCCTGAAGCTGCACTGAGTCCCGTCACCTATACTGCGCATGGGACACCCACCCGCGAGGCCCCCCCATGCGCCGCCTCTCCTGGCTCTGGCCGCTGCTGCTACCGGCACTGTCGGCCGCGGCGGAACCCGTCACGGTCTTCTACATCGAGAAACCGCCCTACTATCACAGCGAACAGGGCGAGCCAACCGGCTTCCTGCTGGAACGCACCCGTGCGATCTTCAGCAAAGCCGGCATCGGGGTGCACTTCGAAGCGCGCCCGGCCAAACGCATTCAGATGGAGTTTCAACTGGGACGCGAGCCGGCCTGCTCGGTCGGCTGGTTCAAGACCGCGCAACGCAGCCGTTATGCCTGGTTCTCCCGGGCCATCCATCGCGACGCGCCCATGGTCGTGCTGACGCGAAACACCCTGCGCGAGCAGATCAAGGCCTACGCCAGCCTCACCGCCTTGCTGAGCAGCCCGCTGCGCCTGGGGCTGATCGATGGTTTTTCCTATGGCGAACTGGACGCCCTGCTCGCCCGCACCAGCCGCAGCAACATCACCGCCGCACCCACCCAGAGCGTGCGCATGCTGGCGGCCGAGCGTATCGACTACACCCTGATCGACGAGCGGGAGCTGCCCTATATCCTGGCGGAGGCGGATCTGCGCGACGCGCGACTGGCGCAACTGAACATGCCGGATATTCCTCCGGGACAGTTACGCTATCTGATGTGTAGCAAGGAATTCGATCAAAGGCTGCAGGAGCGCCTGGATCAGGCCATTCTGGCCCTGGGCGTAGAGCCCGAGTAACACGAGGGGGGGGGGAAGTGGTGGGTCGTGTAGGATTCGAACCTACGACCAATTGGTTAAAAGCCAACTGCTCTACCAACTGAGCTAACGACCCAAAAATGGTCGGGGTAGGGGGATTCGAACTCCCGACATCCTGCTCCCAAAGCAGGCGCGCTACCGGACTGCGCTATACCCCGGCTGAAGATTGGCTCCGCGACCTGGACTCGAACCAGGGACCCAATGATTAACAGTCATTTGCTCTACCGACTGAGCTATCGCGGAACTATTACCTTCGGTTCTCTGCAGCGACCGGCGACTTTCATCGTTTCCCGCCTCAGAGGCGCGCCATTTTACGGTTCCAGAACGCCCTGTCAACCCTTTAAATTGCTTTTGTGACAATGCTTTGCAGCTGCGAGACGGGCTGCTATATCTTCTAGCACTCAGTTCGTTGCGGGACGCGCCAGCCGCAAGGCTTCTGCCAGGAAAATGCATGAGTAGCCAGGACACGCCCCCAGACACCCCAACCTCGGCACAGACCCTCGCCAGCCGCGGCATTCAGCCGCGCTTCGGTGAGCTGGGACAGAACTGCCGGAAACTGGTGATGAACCGCCTGGCCGAGCACCTGACCGGTGTCTTCGCCCAGGTCGACGACACCCTGTTCGAGTGCGCAGAACAGGCCGAGAACAATCAGGTACAGACCCTGCTCTTCGACAGCATGCGCGAGATACGCAAACAGCGCCCGCAGATCGAACGCAGCTATCACCAGGGGATCTCGCGAAACTTCTCCGATTTCATCGATGGCAAGCTCAAGCCCACGCCCCGGGCGACCGAAGTCGATGCCGAGCAGTTGACCCTGGTCCAGAACGAGGACTACGAGGAAAGCCTGCAGATCAGCACCATGGTCGGCCAGGTAAAGGCCCGCTGCGCACCGGCACTGTTCGGCCTGGAACAGCGCCTGGCATTGCTCAACAACGGCCGGAAGCTCGGCGCGGACGCCAACCCCTTCGGCCCGCTGATGATCGCCCAGGCCTTTCGCGAAGCCCTGGCCCCCTGCCCCTTCCCGCTGCGCATCAAGGTGATCCTCTACGGCCTGTTCGACCAGCATGTCATGCACAGCCTGGGCCCCCTGTATGCGGCGCTCAACCAGCTGCTGATCGATGCCGGCGTGCTGCCCAACCTCAAGTACAGCGCCCAACGCCGGGACGCGCCCGCGCGCCGGAGCCCGGCCCCGGACGAACCGGACATCGCGGCGCCCACCACCGCGGCGCGGAACAGCCTCGACAGGCCGGCAGCCCAAGGCCCGGAAACGGGAGGAAGCGGCACGCCACACGGCCCGCTCACGCCGCCCCCGCCGGATCTCGCCGGCCCGCCCCCACGGACCCGGCCCAGCTGCTCAGCGGCCTGGGCGCCCTGCTGGGCGAGCGCCGCCAGCGCCATCGCGACGCCGCCCTGCCGGGCGGCACCCGCAGCATCGCCAGCTTCGCGCCCCGCGAGGCGTCACGCACCTACAGCGCCCACGACCTGCTCGACGCGCTCAATCGCCTGCAACGCCAGTCCGCCGCCGACCTGGCGCAGCGCCTGCACCAGCCACTCGCGGTCGAGGGCCTGAAGGGCGACCTGCACCAGCAGCTGGAGGCCCATAGCCCCCAACCCGGGCAGCACAAGCTGGCGGACCAGGAGGCCGACACCGTCGACCTGGTCGGCATGCTGTTCGACTTCATCCTGGATGACGGCAACCTGCCCGACAGCTGCAAGACCATCCTCTCCCACCTGCACACCCCCTACCTGAAGGTCGCCGTGCAAGACCGCGCGCTGTTCACCCAGCACCACCACCCGGCCCGCCGCCTGCTCAACGCCATGGCCCAGGCCGGCGTCCTGTATGGCAGCGAGGGCGACGAACGCGGCCTGCTGGCGAAGATGCAATGGGCCGTGGAGCGAGTCATCCAGGACTTCAACGGCGACCTGCAACTGTTCGAGGGCCTGCTCGAGGAGTTCAATGCCTTCACCGCGACCCTCAAGCACAAGGTCGAGCTGCGCGAGCGACGTGCGGTGGAAGCCGCCAAGGGCCGCGACAAGCTGCTCGGCGCCCGCCAGCAGGCGCTCGAGGTCATCGCCAGCAGCCTGCACGAACGCGAGCCGCCGAGCATCATCCGCAACTTCCTCGAACTGACCTGGACCGACGTCCTGGTGTTCACCCTCCTGCGCCACGGCGAGCAGAGCGGCGAGTGGCTGCGCGCCTGCGAGGTGGCCGAGCAACTGGCCTGGAGCGGCACGGCCCTGGACGCCGCCGGGCAGGAGCGCCTGCAGGCCCTGCGCGTGCCCCTGCTGGGCGACCTGCGCAAGGGCCTGCAGCAGCTGGGCAGCTATCACGAGGACGGCATTCGCCGCCTGCTGCAGGACCTGGTCGCCTGCCAGCACGCCGTGCAGGGCAAGCAGCCGCTGGTCGCCGCCCGGCTCACTCCCGCGCTGCCGGACAGCGCGCTCGGCACCATGCTCGGCGAGGATGCCGAGCTCGCCCGGCCGTCACCGAAGGGAGCCGCACTGTCCCCCCGCGCCCAGGTACTGGCCAATCAGCTGGCGCACATCGAATTCGGTACCTGGTTCGAGTTCACCACCGACGCACGACCGCGCCTATTGAAGCTGTCCTGGTTCAGCCCAACGACCCACAACTACATGTTCGTCGATCAGAGCGGCCAGCGCGCGGCGATCAAGCCACGCCCCCAGCTGGCCCGCGAAATGGAGCAGGGACTGGCCCGGATACTCCCCGACGAGTACGACGCGCCCCTGGTCGATCGCGCCCTCTCCGCCATCTACCGGGTTCTGCAGCGCTTCACCGGGCGCACAACCGAGTCCCCCTAAGGAGCCCCACATGGAAGATCGTCGTCAGCACAGCCGCCACGGCACCGAGCTGCAGCTGGAGGTCTTCGACCTGCACTCCGGCCAACGCCTGGGCCGCGTGGTCGACCTCTCGGCCGAAGGCTTCATGCTGTTCAGCGACACACCGCAGACCGCCGATGTGCTGGTGGAGTGCCGCCTGGTCAGCGAACAGGAGATCGAAGGGGTGGGCGAGATCAGCCTGGGCGCTGACTGCCTGTGGAGCCGCCCCGGGGCGGACGGCCAGCACTGCTGGGCCGGGTTTCATATCATCGACCTGGCCGACGACCAGGCCAAGGCGTTGGCGCTGCTGCTGCAGCACCTCTGAGGAACCGCTCAGCGTCCGCCACCCGCGCGCCAGACCTCAAGCCCAGGACCTGGCCACCCCGGCGCCGCGGGTGGCCGGTGCACAGCGGGCGCCGGCCCCTCCTCAGGCGAAGACGATCTGCTCGCCCTCCACCTTCGCACTCACACTGCCGCCGGACGCGAAGCGGCCGGAGAGGATCAACTGCGCCAGCGGGTTTTCGATCCAGCGCTGGATCGCCCGCTTCAACGGGCGGGCGCCGTATACCGGGTCGTAGCCCACGGCGATCAGCTTGTCCAGGGCCTCCTCGCTCAGCTCCAGGCTCAGCTCGCGCTCGGCCAGGCGCTGACGCAGGCGGCCCAGCTGGATCTGCGCGATACCGGCGATCTGCTCGCGGGCCAGGGGCTCGAACACCACCACCTCGTCGATGCGGTTGACGAACTCCGGACGGAAATGGCTGCCCACCGCATCCATCACCGCCGCCCGCTGGGCGTCGCGGTCGCCGACCAGCTCCTGGATCTGCGTCGAGCCGAGGTTGGAAGTCATCACCAGCACGCAGTTCTTGAAGTCGACGGTGCGCCCGTGGCTGTCGGTCAGGCGGCCGTCCTCCAACACCTGCAGGAGCACGTTGAACACATCCGGGTGAGCCTTCTCCACCTCGTCCAGCAGCACCACCGAATAGGGCTTGCGGCGCACCGCCTCGGTCAGGTAACCGCCCTCCTCGTAGCCCACATAGCCGGGCGGCGCGCCGATCAAACGGGCCACCGAGTGCTTCTCCATGAATTCGGACATGTCGATGCGCACCAGCGCCTCCTCGGTATCGAAGAGGAACTCGGCCAGCGCCTTGCACAGCTCGGTCTTGCCCACCCCGGTCGGGCCGAGGAACAGGAAGGAGCCGCTGGGCCGGTTCGGGTCCGACAGCCCGGCACGGGAGCGACGCACCGCGTTGGCCACCGCGACCACCGCCTCGTCCTGGCCGATCACCCGCTGGTGCAGCAGGCCCTCCATCTTCAGCAGCTTGTCGCGCTCGCCCTCGAGCATCTTGGCCACCGGGATGCCGGTCCACTTGGACACCACCTCGGCGATCTCCTCCTCGGTGACCTTGCTGCGCAGGAGCTGGTTCTCCGTCTTGCCGTGCTGATCGACCATCTGCAGGCTGCGTTCAAGGTCCGGAATGACGCCGTACTGCAACTCGGCCATACGGTTCAGGTCACCCTTGCGGCGCGCCGCCTCGAGCTCCTGGCGGGCCTGCTCGATCTTCTCCTGGATCTGCGCCGAGCCCTGCACCTCGGCCTTCTCCGACTTCCAGATATCCTCCAGGTCGGCATACTCGCGCTCCAGGCGGGCGATGTCCTCGTTGAGCTTGGCCAGGCGCTTGATCGCCGCCTCGTCGTCCTCCTTCTTCAGCGCCTGGGCCTCGACCTTGAGCTGGATCATCCTGCGCTCCAGGCGGTCGAGCACCTCGGGCTTGGAGTCGATCTCCATGCGGATGCGACTGGCGGCCTCGTCGACCAGGTCGATGGCCTTGTCCGGCAGCTGGCGGTCGGCGATGTAGCGGTGGCTGAGCTTGGCCGCGGCGATGATGGCGCCGTCGGTGATGGCCACCTTGTGGTGCACCTCGTAGCGCTCCTTGAGACCACGGAGGATGGCGATGGTGTCCTCTTCGCTCGGCTCGTCGACCAGCACCTTCTGGAAGCGCCGCTCCAGGGCGGCATCCTTCTCGATGTACTGGCGGTACTCGTCCAGGGTGGTGGCGCCGACGCAGTGCAGCTCGCCGCGGGCCAGGGACGGCTTGAGCATGTTGCCGGCATCCATGGCGCCCTCGGCCTTGCCCGCGCCGACCATGGTGTGCAGCTCGTCGATGAACAGGATGATCCGCCCTTCCTGCTTGGCCAGTTCGTTGAGCACCGCCTTGAGGCGCTCCTCGAACTCGCCGCGGAACTTCGCCCCGGCGATCAGCGCGCCCATGTCCAGGGCCAGCAGGCGCTTGTCCTTCAGCCCATCCGGCACCTCGCCGTTGACGATGCGCTGGGCCAGGCCCTCGGCGATGGCGGTCTTGCCCACCCCCGGCTCGCCGATCAGCACCGGGTTGTTCTTGGTGCGCCGCTGCAGCACCTGGATGGTGCGGCGGATCTCGTCGTCGCGGCCGATCACCGGATCGAGCTTGCCCTCCTCGGCGCGCCTGGTCAGGTCGATGCAGTACTTGTCCAGGGCCTGGCGGGCTTCCTCGGCGTTCGGATCGTTCACCGCCTCGCCGCCGCGCAGGTTGGCGACGGCGTTCTCCAGGGCCTTCTTGCTCACCCCCTGAGCGAGCAGCAGCTTGCCGAGCCTGGTGTTCTCGTCCATGGCCGCGAGCAGCACCAGTTCGCTGGAGATGAACTGATCGCCCTTCTGCTGGGACAGGCGGTCGGCCTGGTTGAGCAGGCGCGCCAGGTCCTGGGACAGGTTCACATCGCCGGTCGGGTTCTGGATCTTGGCCAGCTGGTCGAGTTCCTTGGTCAGGGCCTTGCGCAGGCTGGCCACGTCGAAGCCCACCTGCATCAGCAGCGGCCTGATCGAGCCGCCCTGCTGGTCGAGCAGGGCCTGCATCAGGTGCAGCGGCTCGATCGCCGCATGGTCGAGGCCGACGGCCAGGGACTGGGCATCGGACAGCGCGAGCTGCAGCTTGCTGGTCAAACGTTCGATTCGCATGGCGTCATCCTTTCTTTAAATGGGCAGGCCGGCACGCCGAATAGGCCGGAGAAAATACCTGCCGAGATGAGGACTAGATAAGGACGATTGTGCGGGTTTCAAGCCGCACGGCCTTGATCCCGGTCAGTCGGCCAGCCAGATCAGCGAGGCGAAACGGCCGGTGCGCGGGTTGCGGCGGTAGGAGAAGAAGCGCGGATCATGGTAGGTGTCGAGGCCACCGCCCGACACCGCGGTCACCCCGCGGGCCGCCAGGCGGATGCGCGCCAGCCGATAGATGTCGGCGAGGAAGCGCCCGGCGTTGGCGCTGGGCACGAAGGCGTCGGCGGCCTGGGCCTGCGCCGCGACGAACACCTCGCGCACCTCGGCGCCGACCTCGAAGCTCTGCGGGCCTATGGCCGGACCGAGCCACACCAGCACGTCCTCCGGCGCGCAGCCGAGGCCGTCCAGGGTCGCCTCCAGCACCCCGGCCACCAACCCGCGCCAACCGGCATGGGCCGCCGCCACCCGACTGCCGGCGCGATCGCAGAACAGCGCCGGCAGGCAGTCGGCGGTCATCACGTCGCAGGCGACGCCGGGGCTCGCGCTCCAGCTGGCGTCGGCCTCGGCCACGCCCCCGGGATCGGCCTGGGCCACGGCGAGCCCATGCACCTGGCGCAGCCAGGCCGGCCGGCAGCCCAGCCGGGCGACCAGGCGCCTACGGTTCTCCGCGACGGCGACGGGGTCGTCGTCGACGTGCTCGCCGAGATTGAGGCTGTCGAAGGGGGGCAGACTGACGCCACCGCTGCGGGTGCTGACGCAGGCCCTGACCCGCGCCGGCGCGGGCCAGTCCGGGATCAGCCAGTCATGGCCCCAGGCGCTCACCCGATGAAGGCCTCGCGGTCCTGGCGCAGCAGGCTCAGCAGCCAGACCAGGTCGTCCGGCAGCGGCGACTCCCACTTCATGCGCTTGCCGGTCACCGGGTGGTCCAGCTCGAGGAAGCGCGCATGCAGGGCCTGGCGCGGAAACTCCTTGAGGCTCTGCACCAGGGTCGGGCTGGCCGCCGGCGGAATGCGGAAGCGCCCGGCGTAGACCGGATCGCCCACCAGCGGGTAGCCGATATGGCTCATGTGCACGCGGATCTGGTGGGTGCGGCCGGTTTCCAGCTTGACCCGCGTATGGGTGTGCGAACGGAAGCGCTCCAGCACCCGGTAGTGGCTGACCGCCGGCTTGCCGCCGTCGGTCACCGCCATGCGCTGGCGCTGCGCCGAGCTGCGGCCGATCGGCGCCTCGATCTTGCCACCGGCGGTGATCACGCCGATGACGATGCACTCGTAGATGCGGCTGACCGTGCGCTTCTGCAACTGGTCGACCAGCTGGGTCTGCGCCTGGATGGTCTTGGCCACCACCATCAGGCCGGTGGTGTCCTTGTCCAGGCGATGGACGATGCCGGCGCGCGGCACGTTGACGATATCCGGCACGTGGTGCAGCAAGGCGTTGAGCAGGGTGCCGTCGGCGTGCCCGGCGGCCGGATGCACCACCAGCCCGGCGGGCTTGTTGATCACCAGCAGCTGGTCGTCCTCGTAGACGATGTCCAGCTCGATGTCCTGGGCGATCCACTCGCCCTGGGCCTCCTGCTCGGCGGAGAGTTCCAGCTGCGCACCGCCGTGGACGATGTCGCGCGGGCGCAGCACCTCGCCATCGACGGTCAGCAGCCCCTCCTTGATCCAGGCGGACAGGCGCGAGCGCGAGTGCTCGGCGAACAGTTGGGCGGCGACCTGATCGAGGCGTTGCCCGCCCAGATCGGACGGCACCTCGGCGGTCAAATGAATGGCCTGCTTATTGATAGAAGACATGCTCGGCAACGGCGGGGGCCTACGGGTCGGTTGATGTTTCATTGTGCGCCGCGTTGCAGCGACAAATTAAGCCAGGCAAGGCGCGGAACGCCGCCAATGGTCGCGCCCTTGGCAAGTTCCGCAACACAGCCTGGCTTAATTTGCCGCGCAACCCGAAGGGCCGGGGCTCGCTTTACGCAGGCCGGCGTTACTCGTCGTTCATTTGGAACAACCAAACTTCTCTCCTCGTGCCTTGCCCTGCGTAAAGCGAGCCGCCGGCGCGGCCACAATGAAACGTCAACCGACCCGACTTTTGGTTTCGGCTACACGCTTGTGGTTAAATACGGCGTCTTTGCCCCAGGGGTACCGGGGGCGCTCATCATAACAGGACGGCTTTGCGCAAGACAGCCGCCGTCACAGGGACGCAAGCCGCCATGCACGTGAGACACCTGCTGCTGATCGCCATCCTCGCCCTTACCGCCGCCTGTTCCTCCAACGAGGTGGTGGACGAAAACCTGAGCGAGACGGAGCTGTACCAGCAGGCCCAGACCGACCTGGACAGCCGCAGCTACACCAGCGCCGTCAGCAAGCTCAAGGCCCTGGAGTCGCGCTATCCCTTCGGCCGCTATGCCGAACAGGCGCAGCTGGAACTGATCTACGCCTACTACAAGAACGTCGAGCCGGAAGCGGCGCGCTCGGCCGCCGAGCGCTTCATCCGCCTGCACCCGCAGCACCCCAACGTCGACTACGCCTACTACCTCAAGGGCCTGGCCGCCTTCGACCAGGACCGTGGCCTGCTGGCGCGCTTCCTGCCGCTGGACATGACCAAGCGCGACCCGGGCGCCGCCCGTGACTCCTACAACGAGTTCGCCCAGCTCACCAGCCGCTACCCGACCAGCCGCTACGCGCCGGACGCCAAGCAGCGCATGATCTACCTGCGCAACCTGCTGGCCGCCTACGAGATCCACGTCGCCCACTACTACCTGACCCGCCAGGCCTATGTCGCCGCTGCCAACCGCGGCCGCTACGTGGTGGAGAACTTCCAGGAGACCCCGGCGGTCGGCGATGGCCTGGCGGTGATGACCGAGGCCTACCAGCGCCTGACCCTGGACGAGCTGGCGGCCACCAGCCTGGAGACCCTCAAGCTCAACTACCCGGACCACCCGAGCCTGGTCGACGGCCAGTTCGTGCCGCGCGAGGAAGAGCTCGACAGCCGCTCCTGGCTGGCCAAGGCCACCCTCGGCCTGATCGAGAGCGACACCCCGCTGCCGCCGGGCGAGACCCGCGCCAGCCAGGACGTGATCCGCCAGTACGAAGACGCCGAAGAGCAGATCCCCGACGAGCTCAAGTCGCCACAGCAGGAGGCGACCGAGACGCAGAAGGGGCGCTCCTGGTTCAGCTACCTGACGTTCGGCCTGTTCGACTGACGGTGCCGAGCCGCAATGAAAAAGGGAGGCCTCTGGCCTCCCTTTTTCATGGGTGCTGTTCGCGCCCCCTCAGTCGCCGATGCGCCAGCCCGAGGTGATCGGATAACGGCGGTCGCGACCGAAACCGCGCTGGGTCACGCGCACCCCGACTGCGGCCTGGCGCCGCTTGTATTCGTTGAGGTCGACCAGGCGCAACACCCGACGCACCGTGTCCTCGTCGAAGCCCTCGGCGATGATGGCGTTGGCCGACAGGTCGTGCTCGATATACAGCTTGAGGATCTCGTCGAGCACCGGGTAAGGCGGCAGGGAATCCTCGTCCTTCTGGTCCGGCGCCAGCTCGGCCGATGGCGGCCGGTCGATGACCCGCTGCGGGATCACCGCCCCCAGGGTATTGCGGTACTCGCACAGGCGGAACACCAGGGTCTTGGGCACGTCCTTGAGCACGTCGAAACCGCCGGCCATGTCGCCATACAGGGTCGCGTAACCGACCGCCATCTCGCTCTTGTTGCCGGTGGTCAGTACCAGATAGCCCTTCTTGTTGGAGATGGCCATCAGCAGGGTGCCGCGGCAGCGGGCCTGCAGGTTTTCCTCGGTGGTGTCGCGCCCCAGGCCCTCGAACACCGGCGCCAGGGTCCCCATGAAGGACTCGACCATGGGCGCGATCGGCAGCACCCGATAGATGACGCCCAGCGCCTCGGCCTCGGCCTCGGCGTCCTCCAGGCTGATCTGCGCGGTGTAGCGGTACGGCATCATCACCGCCTCGACATGCTGGGCACCCAGGGCATCGACCGCCACCGCCAGGGTCAGGGCCGAGTCGATGCCGCCGGACAGCCCCAGCACCACGCCCTTGAAGCCGTTCTTGCGCACGTAGTCGCGCACCCCGACGACCAGGGCCTGGTACACGCTGGCCTCCAGCTCGGGCAGTGGCGCACGGGTGGCCGGTCGCGGGACGACGCCCTCGTCGCCGACCTGCAGGTCGACCGGGTACAGGCCCTCGTTGAACGCACCGACCCGCTGGCACACCTCGCCGCCGGCATCGACCACGCAACTGCCGCCATCGAATACCAGCTCGTCCTGACCGCCGACCTGGTTGACGTAGACGATCGGCATCGCCCCTTCGCGGGCCCGCTCGGCCAGCACTTCCTCGCGCTCGCGCTGCTTGTCCAGGTGGAAGGGCGAGGCGTTCAGGCTCAGCATCAGCTGGGCGCCCGCCGTCCGCGCCTGGGCCATGGGTTCGACGAACCAGATGTCCTCGCAGATGGTCAGCGCCACCGGCACGCCCTTGATGTCCACCACGCAGGGTTCGTTGCCCGGTTCGAAATAGCGCTTCTCGTCGAATACCCGGTAGTTGGGCAGCTTCTGCTTGTAGTAACTGGCCAGCAACTGGCCATCGGCGATCACCGCGCAGGCGTTGTAGCGCAGCTCATCCTCCAGCCAGGGGTAACCGACCACCAGATAGATGCCGCGCACCTGCTCCTGCAGACGCTGCAGCGCCTGCTCGATGCGCAGCTGCATGCTCGAACGCAGCAGCAGATCCTCCGGCGGGTAACCGCACAGCGCCAGTTCGGGGAAGACGATGACGTCCGCCTGCCACTGATCGCGGGCGCCGCAGGCCGCCTCGATTATCCGCTCGACGTTGCCGTGCACATCGCCGACGCGCAAGTTCAACTGGGCCATCACGACACGCAGGGTTTGGCTCATGGCCGTCTCCACACCAGAATATTCCCATCCGCGCCACCGCCTATCGACGGCACCGCTGCATGAGCGCCATTGTCCCGCATCGCCCCCTGTGGAAACAATGCGCAGCATCGGCTTTGCCGGCTGTGCGGCACCGGCGAGCTTGGCTAAACTGCCAGGCCTTACTGGAGAAGAGAGCGTTATGGGCCTGTTCCGCCTGTTGATCCTGATCGCCATCGTCGCCACCGCCTACTGGCTGTGGCGCCGCTTTATCCGCGCGCCCCGCCCGTCCGGCAGGACCGATGCGCAACCGGCCCCCATGGTGCGCTGCGCCCGCTGTGGCGTGCACGTGCCCCGGGACGACGCGCTCAACCAGGATGCCCGCTGGTACTGCAGTCAGGCCCACCTGGAACAAGGCCCGAAGTCCGGTGAGCGCTGAGGTCCTGTCCCTCGGCGGGGTCCAGGGCCGGCGCATTCTGCGGCTCTATCACCTGTACCGCCTGGCGATCGGCCTGGTGCTGGTCCTGCTGATCTCCAGCGACCTGGACAGCGAACTGCTGGACCTGGCCCACCCGGACCTGTTCCGCAACGGCAGCTGGTTCTACCTGATCCTCAACATCCTGGTGGCGGTGGTGGTGCAACGGCCCCGCAGCCTGATCCAGGTGTTCAGCCTGGCCCTGGTCGATGTGATCCTGCTGTCCGGCCTGTTCTATGCCGCGGGCGGCACTCCCAGCGGCATCGGCGCGCTGCTGATCGTCGCGGTGGCCATCGCCAATATCATGCTGCGTGGACGCATCGGCCTGCTGATCGCCGCCATCGCCGCCATCAGCCTGATCTACCTGACCTTCTACCTCAGCCTCAGCCGGCCGGCCGCCGCCGCCCAGTACGTGCAGGTCGGCGCCCTCGGCGCGCTGTGCTTCGCCGCAGCCCTGTTCGTCCAGGGCATCACCCGGCGCCTGCACGCCAGCGAGAGCCTGGCCGAGCAACGGGCCGCCGATGTCGCCAGCCTCGAGGCCCTCAACGCCCTGATCCTGCAACGCATGCGCACCGGCATCCTGGTGCTGGACGACCAACACCGCGTGCTCCTGGCCAACCAGGGCGCCCTGACCCTGCTCGGCCGCGAAGCCCTGGCCGGCAAGATCCTCGACCCGCACTGCCCGGAGCTGGTCAAGCGCCTGCAGCACTGGCTGGACAACCCGACCCTGCGCCCGGCCAATCTGCAGGCCCAGGCCGACGGCCCGGTGCTGCAGCCGAGCTTCATTCCCCTGCAACGCGGCGAGCAGCGCGAGACCCTGGTGTTTCTCGACGACATCTCCCAGGTCGCCCAGCAGGCGCAACAGCTCAAGCTCGCCTCCCTGGGCCGGCTGACCGCCGGCATCGCCCACGAGATCCGCAATCCGCTCGGCGCGATCAGCCACGCCGCGCAGCTGCTGCAGGAGTCGGAAGACCTGCAGGGCCCCGACCAGCGCCTGGCGCAGATCATCCAGGACCACTCGCGCAGGATGAACCTGGTGATCGAGAACGTCCTGCAGCTGTCGCGCCGGCGCCAGGCCGAGCCGCAGCTGCTCGACCTGAAGTACTGGCTGCACCGCTTCGCCAGCGAGTTCCGCGGTTCGGCCTCGCCCGACAAGACGCTGCACCTGGAGACCCAGGCCGGCACCATCCAGACCCGCATGGACCCGCACCAACTGACCCAGGTCCTGACCAACCTGGTGCAGAACGGCCTGCGCTACAGCGCCCGCCAGCACCGCCAGGGCCAGGTCTGGCTCAAGCTGTTCCGCGACCCGGACAGCGATCTGCCGGTACTCGAGGTACTCGACGACGGCCCGGGCGTGCCGGCCGAGCAACTGCATCACATCTTCGAGCCCTTCTTCACCACCGAGAACAAGGGCACCGGCCTGGGCCTGTATATTTCCCGCGAACTGTGCGAGAGCAACCAGGCCCGCCTCGACTACAAACCCCGCGAGGGCGGCGGTTGCTGCTTTCGCATCACCTTTGCCCACCCGCGCAAACTGAGCTGAACATGAACCGCCAGAGAGCCCTGATCGTCGACGACGAGCCCGATATCCGCGAACTCCTGGAGATCACCCTGGGGCGAATGAAGCTCGACACCCGCAGCGCGCGCAACGTCAAGGAGGCGCGCGAGTGGCTGGCCAAGGAGCCCTTCGACCTGTGCCTGACCGACATGCGCCTGCCCGACGGCAGCGGCCTGGACCTCGTGCAGCACATCCAGCAGCGCCACCCCCAGGTGCCCGTGGCGATGATCACCGCCTACGGCAGCCTGGACACCGCGATCAACGCGCTCAAGGCCGGCGCCTTCGACTTCCTGACCAAGCCGGTGGACCTGGGCCGCCTGCGCGAGCTGGTCGCCGCGGCCCTGCGCCTGCACACCACGGAGGGCGAAAGCACGCCGGTGGACAGCCGCCTGCTCGGCGACTCGCCGCCCATGCAGACGCTGCGCAAGCAGATCCTCAAGCTCGCCCGCAGCCAGGCCCCGGTGTACATCAGCGGCGAATCCGGCAGCGGCAAGGAGCTGGTCGCCCGCCTGATCCACGAGCAGGGGCCGCGCAGCGAACAGCCGTTCGTGCCGGTCAACTGCGGCGCCATTCCCTCGGAGCTGATGGAAAGCGAATTCTTCGGCCACAAGAAAGGCAGCTTCACCGGCGCCGTCGAGGACAAACAAGGGCTGTTCCAGGCCGCCAATGGCGGCACCCTGTTCCTCGACGAGGTCGCCGACCTGCCGCTGCCGATGCAGGTCAAGCTGCTGCGGGCGATCCAGGAGAAGGCCGTGCGCGCCGTCGGCGGCCAGCAGGAAGCGGTGGTCGATGTGCGCATCCTCTGCGCCACCCACAAGGACCTGGCCGCGGAAGTGGCCGCCGAACGCTTCCGCCAGGACCTGTACTATCGCCTCAACGTCATCGAACTGCGCGTGCCGCCGCTGCGCGAGCGTCGCGAAGACATCGCCCGCCTGGCCGAGGCCATGCTCAAGCGCCTCGCCGAAGGCACCGGCCTGAACGCCGCCCGGCTCGAGACCGAGGCCCTGGAGAAGCTCAAGAACTACCGCTTCCCCGGCAACGTGCGTGAACTGGAGAACATGCTCGAGCGCGCCTATACCCTGTGCGAGGACGACTGCATCAGGGCCGGCGACCTGCGCCTGGCCGACGCCAGCCCGGGCGGCGAGAATGGCGAGGCCAGCCTGGCGCAGATCGACAACCTGGAAGACCACCTGGAGGACATCGAGCGCAAGCTGATCATGCAGGCCCTGGAAGAGACCCGCTGGAACCGCACCGCCGCCGCCCAGCGCCTGGGCCTGACCTTCCGCTCGATGCGCTACCGGCTGAAGAAGCTGGGGATCGACTGACGCCGCTGCCCCGTTGAAGCACCGCGGCGGCAGTCGCGCGAGGCCTCAGCCCGTCAGTGCAAACGCCCTGCCGGCGCATAGGGGGCGGGGTCGATGATCGGCGTGCGATCCAGCAACAGGTCGGCCAACAGTCGACAGGATGCCGGGGCCAGCACCAGGCCGTTGCGATAATGGCCGCAGTTCAGCCACAGCCCCTCGTAGCCGGGCACCCGGCCGATAAAGGGCACCCCTTCCGGCGAGCCCGGACGCAACCCCGCCCAGTGCCCCACCAGCTCGGCCTCGGCCAGGGCCGGCAACAAGGCCTCGGCCGAGGCCCTGAGGCTGGCCAAGGCCGCCTCGGTCGGCGTCTTGTCGAAGCCGGCATGCTCCAGCGTACTGCCGATCAGGATATGGCCGTCGCGCCGTGGAATCGCATAGCGCCCCTTGGCCAGCACCATGCTCGGCAAAAAATCCTCGGCACATTTGTACAGGATCATCTGCCCCTTTACCGGCTCTACCGGCAGCTCGATGCCAAGGCCCTTGAGCAGCTCGCCACTCCAGGCGCCGGCCGCGACCACCACCCGGTCGGCCCGGATATCCCCGCCCGCAGTGCGCACACCACAGACCCGATCCGCCTCTCGAATAAAGCCCGTCACGGCGCAGCGCTCGTGCAAGGTGACGTTGGGCATCGCCAGCAAAGCCAAACGCAGGGCCTTGACCAAACGAGGATTGCGCACATTGGCTACATCCGGCATATGCAACGCCCGGGAGAACCCCGAGGCCAATGCAGGGACCGCGCGGCGCACCGTCTCGATCGGCACAGATAGCAGAGGCCGCTGCATGCGCGCCGCCCATGCCAGGGCCGCCGCCTCATCTTCCAGGTCCAGCCAGTAGAGCCCGGTGACATGGACCTCGGGATCGACTCCCGAGTCGTGCCGTAACTTCTCCCCCAGCCGCGGGTAATAGTCCTGCGACCAGTGCGCCAATGCCGTGACCGCCGCACTGTAACGCCAAGGGTAGAGGGGCGAGACGATGCCGCCCCCGGCCCAGGAAGACTCCCCCCCCGTCACGCTCTGGTCAACCAGGCACACTTCGGCTCCTGCTTCGGCCAGTAACCGCGCCGATAGCAGCCCGATAGCACCCGCCCCCACCACCAAGACTCGCATAGCTCCTCCAACAAACAGGCCGCAACAGCGGCCCGTTATACGACACCCCAGGGAGCCCTACCAGCACGCAGTCACTGTACGAGTGGCTCCCGCCAGGGTGCGCGCCCCCGCATGGGAAACCCTGAAGTCTCCGCAGGGGTCGTTGGCCATTCTGTTGACCCGCGTGGCCTGCAGCATGAAGTTGGTCGCGGTAGCGACCCCTTCGGCCGCGAGGGTGTAGTTGGGCGTGCCGGTGGCCGGCGCCTGGGCGGAGAACACCTGGGCCAAGTTGCCATCGGCGTCGAGATAGGAGCCATGGACCGAGTAGTAACGCTCCAGTGCCTGGGCGCCCTCCATCAGCGCGGTCTTGGCCTCCGCACGACGCGCCCGGTCCATGTACTCGGTGTAATTGGGGTAAGCGATGGCGGCCAAGATGCCGAGCACCGCAACCACTATCATCAACTCGATCAGGGTGAAGCCCTCGTCCCGTCTCATCGGATCTGGTTCCAGGACTGACGCCCTTCGAGGGTATCCAGCGTATTGGCCGCCGGAATACAGTCATCCACCCCGGTACCACGACACAGCCAGTACTTCTGGCCACCGAGCAGATCGAACGAGCCCGTCGGAATAGCGCCGCTCGAACCGAGCCCCGAGACCGGTAGCCTGTCACCGTTCTGATCGATCACGCTGTCGGCCTCATCGAACTTGCCGTCCCCGTTCATATCGAACAACACATACTGCAGACGACCGCCTGTCGCCAAGTCCACCACCATGGTCCAGCCCGAGCCCCCCGCCTGACAGGGGTCCGCCGACGGGATGGCCGTTTCGAACACCAGGCGATTGAGCAGAATACGTGGGGCGTAGATCACCCGCTCCCCCTCCGCGCCCTTGACCGGTGAGCGCAGGTCCAGATACCAGCCGCGCTTTGTCGCCCAGTCGATGCCATCGGCACTCGCCGTGCTATCCAACACCCGCACCTCGCGCCCGAACGCCGTCCCCTCGAAGCGAATCGAACGCCCATCCAGGGCAGAGCGTCCGCTGAAGGCAGTCGAAGCCCCTGCCGCCCCCAGCTTGTCCCAGATGCCGTAGAACGTCTGCCCGCCCTTGTCGCTCACATCGCCTGCCGTGTACATCCGCCCGGTTCCGAAGTAGACGATGACGCCACTCGTTGCACCATCGGGGTGGTAGGCGATCTCGGGCTTGACCGTAATCGGCTGCCGCTTGCCCGCGGCATCGGCGGCCACATACAGGGGCTGCGGCTGCCCTCCCGACTTGAGGCTGACCTGAAAGTCGCCGACCCCGCTGCCAGTGGACTTGAGGTTGAACTTCCACAGGTTGCCGCTGAGGTCGCCGGCATATACGTCCTTGACATAGATATTGCCGCCGTCATCCACCGCATAGACGAAAGAGGGGCTGGACAGCCCGCCGGTTGCGCTTCCCGCCCGCACCTTGTTGACGGCGCCGGTGGCCAGGTTGACGACAAACAACACCGAGTCGTCATTAGCGCTGCCGTGACCGTTGCCGAAGATCGCCGCCCAACTGCCGTCCTTCATCCGCCCGACCAGGGGCTCGCCGAAGTTGTAGCCCAGGTCGGCATCGTCCTTGATCTCCCAGAGCACCTTGCCGGCATCGAAGCCCGCCGCACTGGTGTCCGTCACGTCCAGGGCGAAGACACTCTTGCCTCCCGCCCCGAGACTGCCGAGCAACACCGTCTTCCATCCGCCACCGAGCACGGCGTCACGGATATGCAGCTTGCCGTCGACGAAGTAACGGTGCTTGTAGTTGCCGTCGGCCAACTCCTTGACCCCAGGCAGCACGCCATTGGGCATATAGGCGAAGAGTTCGTCGCCGCTGTCCGCACTGAAGGCATGCAGGAAGCCGTCGTTGGCCCCGACGAACAGGGTCGGCGTCCTAGCCGCCTTGGTCGCCAGGAACTGTGCATAGGTCTGCCCGCTGCTGGGGACCGGCACCCGGCCGTGAAAGCCCCAGTCCTGCTTGTTGGCTATCACCAGGGTGGAGTTGACGATATCGCCTAGCACCGTACTGCGCTTGCGATACTTGAGCCCTGCTGGAGCCTCATCGACACGGCTCCCCATCAGGTAGCGGAACAGCGCCTCGGAGTTGCCGAAGTGGGCTTTCATCGGCGTCGACAGACTGCCCCAGGACAGCACCACGCCACCGGCGCCATCATGGGAGTACAGGCGCCGCCCTAAGTAGCTCAGCCGACTGCCGGCCTCCCATACCTCCTTGAACACCATGCCGTTGCTGGTCTGCGTAGGGCGTTTGGCTAGCAGTTTTCCGGACCAGTCGGCACTGGAATACAGCGCTTCGTAGACCAAGGTATTGGCGTCCAGCCGCCTGGCCGTGGGCACCGCGGCGGTACTGGAGCCCGTGCGATTGGCCACCGAGGACAGGGTCTCGCTCAGGGCAGTGGCGAACTGCCTAGGGCTCTGTGCATTGAAGAAGCCGCCACGCCCGTTGACCCCGGCATGCAGCAGATCGTCGATCTTGGCAGCGTTGTTGCCGTCGGTACCGGGGTCGGGCCAGTCGACCAGCGTGCCATTCTTGGCCGCCTCGAATGCTGTCTGCGGGGCGATGGAGCCCGTGACGCCAAGCCCTACGCCGAAGGTCACCATATGCTGCCAGAAGGCCGGATCCGCCGGATCGATCGGCACTCGGTTGGCCAGGCCCGTATGCAGGTCACGGCTCCAGTAATACATGGCAACGTCAGCCAGGGTATTGGAGTGGCTATCACTGAACGGCGCCTTGGGCACATAGCTGTACGACTGGCCATCGGCGCCGGAGATGCTCGGACCGTTCTGGTTATCCACATTGCCCTGAGCCTGCTGCTCCGCGGCCGCTGCGCCATTCCAGTAGCCGTCGGTGGTCAGGATCGTATAGCTCTGCCGGCAGGCGTAGGCATCGCCCCCTGCCAGCCCCGGAGTCGAACTCCAGGGGCCTTGCTGATCCTGTCGCGAGTAGTATTGGCCGGCATCACCCAGGGCCCTGCGCAAAGGCGTGCCGCCACTCGCCTGAGCGGCAAATAGCCAATCGAAGAATGCCGTTCTCCCCGCCCCCTCGAAACGCCGGACGCCGCGCACTATCGAGTCGGTATTGGCGACGCCATCGACCGTATTGCCAGACTGGTTGATCGCGCCATAGCCCAGCCGAATATCGGCAGGCTGCTTGACGAACGCCTCACTGACCCCGGCCTTGGCCATCATCAGGCGAGTACGGTAGTAGGAGAACCAGTTGGCGAAATTCTGTTGCTCCGTCAAACCGACACTGCGCTCGACGTAGCAGACATCCTTGCGCGGATCACTGCTGCAACCAGCACCACCGACATAATCGAAATAGAAGGCGGCCACTCCGCCGGAGACCGCGCCGACGGCGAAGCCATTGAAGTAGCGGTATTTGCTGCAACTCCAGTTCGCACACTCCCGGCTATTCGGAGAATAGAAATCATCCATCATCGCCATGTAGTTAGTGCCCAGGTTGACAGAGGCAGTCCCCGCATAGCCATCCACCAATGCCGCACTGAACGTCGCATTGGGAAAGCGCGTGCCATCACTTTTTTCCGGAGGCAGGTAAGTAACCGATGGGTCGTAATAGGTTTTGTTCAAATGGCTGGAAGCCAGATAACGATGCCCGGCCTTCGGACAGAAGACGATGTCGCTCCCCGCGTAGCTGCCTTTCCCCGAACACTCGCTACCGTCGTAGTACCTGCCGCTACGCTCAAGGTAACTTGGCTTCAGCTCATCGGGCATGAAGCCATAGCGCATTGACCCGGAGTCATCCAGCAAAAACAAGATATTGGGCTCAACCTGGCCGCCCAGGCTCAAAGGCACTTGCGAAGGCGTGAAAGCCGCCTTGGCATCCTGTCCACCGCTGAGCATCAACAACCCGGCAAGCAGCGCGCAGGCAGAACCCAAATGTTTCGACGCACTCATCTCAGCATCCTTCTGATCAGTTCTGACCGCTAATAGCGATGGCGATGGTCGAACGAAGACGGACTTCGAGATCACCACTGCCATAACCGGCGGCCTCGACATTGAACAAATAGGTCCGGCTCAAACAGTCGAACGCCCGGTTTTCGGCGATCGAGCCATCGGTCTCGCAGACATATGACGTCGCCCCTCCCGAGTTGCCGTAGAAATTCATCACCTGACAGCCCGGCTGCCTTGGTTTGCCGATCAGGTCGGCCGGCGGAGACCACTGCGCCGCCGTCACCAGCGGACAATCCGTGGCCGCCTGAAACAGCAGAGTGGGATCGACGCTCGCCTCCACCTGCTGCCGGACATAGGCTTCGCCCACCCGCAGCGCTGCCTCGGCGGCCTGAAACGCCTGGTTGTAGTCGCGCGCGCCCCCTGCCATGCGCTCTTGCAGGGTACTGTTCGACATTGAGGAAACCCCGATGATCGTCAATATCAACAGCATCACCAGGCACACCAGCAACACGGCGCCCTCCTCCTTTCGCTTACTCATCCTTTGCCTCATTAGTCGATCCGGTTGCGCAGAGCCACCACGGTGCTGAATATTTGGCGCAGCCTGCCATCCGCAGCGACGGCCTGCCCATCGAACACGACGTCCTGCGCCTCGGCGCCCGGTGCGCGAATATCGCTGACCAGCAGCAGGTCGATCTTCACCGTACGAACATCCCCCCAGCGCTTGGAGGCCTCGACCTCGGCCGGGGTGAGATAGGACTGCACGCCGACGCTATTCGCACTCGCGACCCCGTAGCGAGTGCGCATGGACTCCACGCCAGCCACAACTTCCATGGTTTGTGCCGGAATAGTCGAAACATCCCGGGCAAAGAGGGCACGAGTCGGCTGCCCGCTGGCATCTTTGCGCCCCGTGTCGGCCACATAAAAGATCTTGCTGCTGAAACCCACGACGCGGGCCGGATCAGTGAAGGCGATATCGGAAAACTTGAAGCCACCACAGGCGGCGGCCTTGTCGTTGTTGCCTGCAGCGTGAGTCAGGGTAACTGCGCCATTGCCGGTAGAATTAGGCTTGTTGCTGACCCGGATGATCACTGCCTTTTCCAGGTCCATGACCATCACCGCGCGATTCTGCGCCATGCTAGGACAGTAACGGGTGACCTTTATATTGGCGTTGCTCGCCGGCTTGAGAATCTCTCCGGCCGTTAGAAATGCGCCACAATTATCGTTGACGAACAACGACAACTGGTCCGTGCCGACAGCCCCCAACGCCCCCCCGGCCGTAACCCGCTGCGCCCAGACGGGGCGGTTCATGGCGCTCCATTCGCTCGTGGCACCATTGCTGGCGACGACGCAGATGCTCTCCTCCGGGAGGCGCACGCCCATGCCGACACCCGCCGGCCTGATCTCGGCAGCCAAATACTGCAGTGCGAAGCGACCATTCTCCTGAATGTGACCGCTCGCGTTCTGCATCAGGAAGGTGTTCCTGTTGCTAAGAAACACCTGGAGAACCGCACCGCTGATCAACAGCCCAATGACCATGGCCACCATCAGCTCGATCAGGCTCAAGCCTCGTTGAGTCCGCATATCTTCTCCGTCAGATCCGAGTGACAAAGGAAAAGCGCTGAGCGGCACTGCCACCTACGCGTTCCTCGCTCCATTGCACGATGACGGTGAACTGATCGCCGTTTTGCATGACACCGCCATCTCCGTTCGGCAATTGCGACGCAAGATTGGCGCGCCACTCCGCGAGATCGCGCTGAAAGGGAAGGCACGTTTCCTCTTTCGGTTTGCACGGCAGAGCAGCCCCGACTGCCAGGTTATAGAAGCCGGCCAGCGCATCTCCTCGCGCAGCACGCATGCGATCGCCCATCTCGTAGGCCAGAAAAGTCGCGTGGGAGCGTACGGCAGCGGTCTGGTTGGACTTCATCGAATTGAGCTGCAGCGCAGCCAAACCCAATAGCCCAACCGAGAAGATCAGAATCGACACCAGTACCTCGATCAGCGAGACGCCACGCTGGGATTGCCGATCCATCAGCAGCCCCCCTTTCTGATGGACGCCGCCCCGGACAGTTCGATGACCACCGTACGGTTGAACGTGGCGCAGTTGAGGGCAGCATCCTTGACCACC
The DNA here is from genome assembly GCF_018398425.1 of Pseudomonas lalucatii. NCBI lineage: Bacteria > Pseudomonadati > Pseudomonadota > Gammaproteobacteria > Pseudomonadales > Pseudomonadaceae > Pseudomonas > Pseudomonas lalucatii. The sequence continues at coordinate 1,107,294 of NZ_JADPMV010000002.1, forward strand.
AAGTCGAAAGTGACCGCAGCTGCACTGATCAGCTGGCCCTGGGAATCGAACAGGAGAGTCTGCACACCCGCTGGATTGACGTTAAACGAGGTCAGCGCCGGGAACAGACGAAGCTCGAGATCGTCACTGTTTCTGAGCACCTGCCAACTGCCGTCGGCAGCCAGTGGCCCCTGCAACTTGGTGGTTTGGGCTCGCTGCACCGCTTCTCTGCGGGCATAGGCAAACATGCTGGCGAACGAGTTGATTTCGGTCGCCGCCCGATTGTTGCGCAGCAACTCGGAAAGATTGGGCGCGGCCAAGCCGAGCAGCACCGCAAGCACGGCAAGCGTGACCATCAGCTCGATCAGCGTAAAGCCTTTCTGCGACATCGCATCCACTCCATAGATGTCATCAAATAGCGCGCACGGGCCGGACTCTCCCTTCCCTGCCAACGCCCATCCATGGACAAACGGTCGAAAATTCCAGATCAACGGTTCTCGCGCACCCCCGGATCATACCCGAGTGGTACGGTCGTTTTAAATTGCCATCACAGATAACTGCGACCTCAGCCCACATTTGAGTGTGAGCGGCCGCACAGACGAGGTGTTTGATCTAGAGGGACGGAACCAAGAAGCCCCGTCAAACACTTGGCTTGACGGGGCTAAGGACAGGGGGAATGTCAGCCGGATAGCTTGATCACTCGCCTGCGGCCGCGGTGATTGTGCCGTTTCTGTTATGGGCAAGGAGTCCTAGCCCCCCAGCCGATCACGCCAGGACCTTACGGGCAGACGGCGGCGTTGGTTCGCTCTACCGAAGCACGCCCCGTCGCAGTCACGCTCACGACCCGCTCCTGACTGCCCGCGCTTGGTAGCGCACGACAGACCGTCAAGACCGCAGCAGTAGAGCCGACACCCGTCGCCTGAAATGCCAGGCTAGCGACCGTACCGCTGATTCTAAAGCCGGAGGGGGCCGCCCCATGACGCAGGAGCACCGTCTCGCCTACATCCAGGACAGCGTCGTTATCAGCATCGTGAAACACCAGCCAACCTTGCTCCCAGCCTCCGGCAACACAACTGGCGCCATCCGCGGAGACGCACATGCTCACCACAGAGTTGCGCTTGATCGCCTCGCTACGCGCCAAAACCGCGCCCGAGACAAGCTCATTGGCTTGGGCGCGCAGCTTGCTACCGAGCGTCATATCGTTATAGGAGGGCACAGTGATTGCCAGAAGAACCGCAAATACTGCGAGCGTGATCATCAGCTCGACCAGGGTAAATCCGAGTTGCCTGGAGGTTCGCCACGCGCGCCCCCCGGAAAGTCGCGGAGGCCCACCCATTCGCCGATTCCAACTCATTGTTCGATATTCCAGAAAACGCGCGCCTTGGGCCGCGCTTCGGACAAGAATTCAGGAGGCGGCTCGAAACAATCCAGCATGCATATAAAAGGCACCTCCTCGCCATCATCGAGCTTGACCGTACCGGCCACAGGAGACGGCGAAAGCCCCCCGCCCTCAAGCACCACGAAACGGTCACCTGTAAGGCCCGAGGCATCTCTATAGGAAATACTATAGGCCCGGTTGGTACCAAGACTTGTGCAACTGCCGGGCGAGGGCGCAGTTGGCTGGTGGGTGTTGAACGCCACTTGGCCGAACACTGTAACGGCGGAGGTCACCACCTGCTCGCCTGAGGCCAGCCCCAGGCGCCAACCTTTCGGCTTGCTATTAAGATCCGCCTGAGAGGGCGTCGCACTGCTGTCAATAGCCAGCAGCGAGTCCATGCATATCACGCTTGCAGAGCAAGTCGAGCTTTCCGAAGTCAACCAGCCGGCATCCGTTGGCACATCTTTCAAGTTGAAGAAGTAATTGGCAACCCCTGCTGCCGAGGTAAAACTGGTCAGCGGTTTCTCCCTGTCGCCAGAACCAAGCTGCAGAAAGTACGCACCTTCCGACAGCACCACCTCGGGGCCGAACATGAACTTCCGATTTGCCGTACAGCTTGCCGTGGTATCACAGCCGAGCGAAGCGATCTTGGTAATAGTCCAGCTTGCAGGAGCTGCCGAGCCGATGGTTATCCGGTAAACATTGCCTCCCATATCAGCGGCATAGGCATAGACAGCCAGGCCGCTGCTGTCCGGCACGACGGTGACATCCCCGACCACGCTGCGATCGGTATTCAGGGTATGCAACAGGCTACCGGAGTCAGCATCCAGTACATAAATTTTATTGCCCTTGCTGGAAGCAGTGCAGGTATTAGGGTCGGCATCCTCACAAGCGTCATAACCACCGCCCATAAGCAATATGGGGGAGGCACCAGAGCCGTACCCCGAGGCCTTCATCACGGTTGCTGACGACCAGGTCTGGCCTATTTCGCTCAAGCCAGTCGTACAACCCGTATCGTTGGCAAGATTCGGGCAGCCCTTCTTCCACTTTAGGGACGGACTAGCTGGGTTGGTGACATCGAAAGCATAGAGCGCCCGACCACCACGGCGCATGCCAGTATAAATGAACGTCTTGTCGACGCCCCCGATAGCGCCCCTGAAAGCGGTTATGGGGCCATCGATACCGTACGCCTTCGGTTTTGGTGGCGGGCTTACAGCAGTAGTACCCGGATAGCTGATAGTCGTGGTGTTGTCACGCAGGCGCTTGATGTTGCCGTAGAACTCTGGGGGGATAAAAGCCCACAACTCGCCCCCCGCGGCTACAGTACCGTTACTGGCAGTGCGATTGCCATTGATGGCGCGAAGCACACCATCGTTGCCACCGTAAAACACCACCACCTGGGGCGAAGCCTCGGTGCCATAGTTGATGGCTACGGGTCGCGAATGCACGACGTCGCCATGGGAGGAAGGACGCATTTCCCCCGAGGTAACTGCGTCCGTGTCTTCGTCATTCAGGTCCTGTCCGCGCGCCCAGTCGATCAACGTATTGCGCTCAGTTGCATCGGCTGCGCCGAGCAAGGCCGTAGTAATCGCGGTATTGGCCGTGCTGAAGTCGGTCAAGCCGGTGCAGGAAGCGAAAGATGGATCGCAGGTCTTGACCGTACGCGCAGTATTGCTACGCAGCAGATAGCCCTGCCCGCCCTTCTCGACCACGTTGCCGTCCGGGTAATTGGATACATCCGAGTCAGCGACCGCAAGACAGGCGCCTTGCGGTTTGAACGCCCAGTAGTTGTCTGTTGTCGTAGGGGTCCAGAAGCTGCGGGCGCACTCGGTAATGAAGTTGGTCGAGGCATTGATGGCTGCATTGTCGGCCGCATCCTGCAGCCTGAGCACACCGTTGGTACGGCCCAGCTTGTACTGCTTCAGGTTGCCGGCCCAGCGCGGGAAGGAGTCCTGGTCGGGACGGAACATGCCAATAAACACCTGATTGAGATAGGTGCCCTGGGTGTTCACACTGACGGGCAAGCTCACCGAAGCGAATACGCTGTTGACCGACTGGATTTCGGAAAAGATCGAGTTCAAGGCATCCGCAATCTGCGTGCCGCTTGCGGTCACGTCGAAATACTTGCCATCGCTTACATTCGCAGCACTCTTCAAGAGGGCTGTCCAGCCTGGCCCCTGGCCGGTCGTGACCTTGTTGATGTCGACTGTGTAGGTGGTGATGCCCAGGCTGCTTTTCTTCATAAAGCGCGCCCACTCATCCACGGCGTTGTCTTGGGAGCCCGTGGGTGAAATGGGAATTACCGCCTTGCTACCGCCGGCGGCCACCAGCAGATCCTCGGCCTCCTTGGTGTCGTTACTGCTGTCCTGGTTGGCACCATTACTGATAAAAATGATGAAGTTCTTGGCACAGCCCGAAACTATAGGATTGGCATAGGTCGTACCGGCCTTGGAGGCCAGCGCATTGCCCGGCAGAGCCCAGACTGCCCGCGAGGGGGCCAGGGCTGCTCCTACAGCCGCCGGGTTGGGGTTGTAAACGTTCCCGCTGTAATCCGTTTTGTTCTTGTTGTTACCGGCATAGGGCGCCCCGGCAGAGAAGTAGCGATAGGCCTCGGCCATGGCCTTGGCGCTCTTGCCTGCGTTGCCCTTGTCATTGCCCGAGTCGAAACTGTTTACCAGCGCCTGGTACTTGGTCTTGGTGGTGCTATCCAACAAGCGAATCGCGGCGCGCACGTAGGCACCATCGTTCCCCGAGTTGCCGCCGCCCGTCTCGGTATACATCATCAGGCCCACCCGAAACTTATCCGCTGGCAAGCCGGAGATGACCGAACTGAGCGCCGCCATCTCATTGGAAAACGGCGTATTCCAGTTCGCCGTGTTATCCAGAATGATCAACACATTGGGCACATCGGTCGCGCTCGGCGGTGTACCGACGAAGAGGTCGATATCCTCCGCATGACCGGGCATGTGTGCAGCCAATAGCGTTGCGGCCAGCAACCGGAAAAGCGTCTTCATGGCGGTCTCCTGCAAGGCCCCCCTACTAGGGGCACACCGTATTTTTCTGGGCCTCGGTGAGCAACACGCGCACCCCCGAACGTATGGTTGCCAGTGCACCGCTGGCCGGATCATTGACTTGGGCATTGATCGCCCAAACGGTGCTCCACTGTGAATCAGGCGTCACAACACCAGCGCGAACACCGCTCTCTTTCCCCGTGGCTACGGCAGGAATCTCGGATTCGCTGATGCAAACCGGCGTCGCGATAGCGACGGTGTAGTCCGTGGCACCGTCATTGTTGATGTCGACATCTATGGATTCGGCAGTGGGCGCATTGGTGAAGGGCGAACCCACCACCTGCTCGATTGCAATATTGGCGGCGGCTATCGCTTCGTCACGCATCTGCATATTGCCGACCGATTTGAGGCTGGTGCCGCTGAGCGTAAAGGCGCTGCCCACTACCAGAGTCAGCAGCAACAACATGATGAGCCCCACTATCAGCGTTACCCCCCGCTGGGCTCGCGGCGATGTCGGATGGATCATGGCGTTTCCCTCCTGCCGGAGATGTTGACCAACCGCACCGTGCTGGAGAACACATGGCGCTTGAAGCCATCATTGAACGGGCCGAGCGTGGTGGCGCCCAGGTTGTAGGTCTTGGCATCGGTGTAGCCAGGGGTAGTCGTCAGGTTGCGCACTAGCACATGGATCTTCACGGCCACGGCGTTGGTCAACTGCGCCACAGTGCACGGACTGGCCGTGGTACAGCGGACGAAGTCACCGTCTATGCTGCCATCGCCGCGATTGGTGGGCGTTGTTCGAGTGGACGGGTCGGCCCAGTCGATAGCCGCGGTGTAATCCACTGCGGCGCCGGTCTTGCTCAGGTTATCTACCCCCAGCTCGACCCGGAATCCTTCGATACCTTCGATCAATGCTTGTGCCGGAAGGTGCTTTAGCTCCCCACTAACCGTATCTAGATCGAACCTGGAACGCATCAGGGTGGGAATGCCGTCGCCCGGGGTAACCGAGAAATTGCGGATGTAATAGATGCTGGAGATGAACTTACGCTTGGGTGCAAAAAGGGTCGAGGCCGGGTCGGCGCAGCTTGCCAACCCCGCCGGCACAGTCGTGCGCGGGTGGAGGGTGAAACCGTTGGTGTCGAGCACATAGGCCCCTACGTCATCCCCACAGAATGAGGCCTGGAAATACAGTTTTCCCGCGGTATCCGCCTCGCAGCCGGCCACGCCTGGGGCGCAGGTTTCCGCATGACGAACCACCAGCACATCGGTGCTTGCCTGAGGATTCGCTACCACTCCGGCACAGTTTCCTGGAACGCCATCCTGCTCATACGCCTGTACCGAAATGCCCAGGAGATTGGTTATATAAGCAGGATTCCACGAAGCGTAAGCTGCACAAGGATCGGGAGCCGCAGTAGGCACATCGCCGGGAGCCGCATTCTCGGCCAAATCATCGAACTGAGGGATATAACCGTTCCAGAAGCCAGCATGGGCAAGATCCCCCTGCAGCAACTGGATCGCGAAACGCCCGTTTTCGATCTGAATATTGGTCTTGGCCATCTCGTCGTTGGTGCGAGTCAGGTCGAGAAATAGCGTCAGCACCGCCCCCATGATCAACAAACTGATGACCATGGCGACCATCAACTCGATCAAACTGAAGCCGCACTGGGCACGCAGGCCAATGGCGCAGGCACTGCTCTTCCACTGGAGTGCTGGTGAATGTGTCATAGCGCGGCCACTCGCACGATAGTGGTGACAACACGGCGACAGCGATCATCCGAGCAGGTCGATCCAGCGGGGCCGTCGTAACTGTTGGCGCCACAGGCTGTCCCCGCCGCCGGCGCGGTGATGGGAGCCAGCCCCTGCCAGGCTACAGTGACCAGGTACTGACCGCTGCCGAGGGATTCCACACAGCCTCGGCCGCCGAGCATTGCACCGACATTTCCGCCGCCGACCGTTTCCGCCGCCCCCTGCAACGCGGCACACCATTCGCTGGCATCCCTCTGCCGGCGGCTCCCTGTGTTATCCGGACAGGTCATGCCGACACCCAGCGGGCTGGCGGGCCCGTAGTTGGCACTGTAACTCGCCGCATCATTGCGATTGCTGGCGATACGGTTCGCCATATCGTTCAGCAATATCAGTGCCTGGGCTCGCTGATAGGCCTCCATCTCCGAGGTCTGCAACCGCGACTGCAACCCTGCTATCCCCAGTAAGCCGACGGAAAGAATGATGACGGTAACCAGTACTTCGATCAGCGTGACGCCGCGCTGGGTTCTGATAATTGCTCGCATAGATGCTTCACCACTTCGCTGCAGGGGTCTTGACCCCTTGACTGTTGAGCGTCAGATCCCCATCGCTGGCCTGCGCCCCTATTGCCGCGAAAGTGATGGTGAAGGTCGGCGGCGTAGCGGCGTTATCTGCGGCGACGGTCACGGTGTACTTACCTGTCAGGTCGCCAGACAACGTGTAATTAAGTTGCGCCGCCGTGGTTGCATATGCCCGATTCGCCAGCAGAAATTGCTGCTGACGATTGGCGATGTCCATCATCTGCGCCTGCGCGGCGGCGCGATTGCTCTTGAGGATGTATTCCTGATAGTTCGGGTAGGCGATCGCGGCCAGAATGCCGATGATCGCGATCGCGATCATCAGTTCGATCAGACTGAACCCACGCTGCTCGGCTCGCTTCACCATGTTCCCTCTCGCAGTCCGTTTATCCAGATGCCCTACCACTGGACGGTAGGGTACAAATCATTGCGCTCGAATACCGTCGATCAGTACGGTGTTTCGACGGTTGGCGTTTTTCCACGTCTGAGCGGCTAATCGCTCCTTAGCGAAGAAGCACGGCCATCCGCTTGCAAAATTCGATCTGCAAGCTAGAGCTTATAGGCCTCCCGCAGAAAAGCCCCGGACCACACGACAACCGTAGCCGGAGCGGAGACGACCGGCCCCTTGCCAGGATGGCAGGGAACAACTCGCGCAATAAGGCATGGATGCCATGAACCTTCGTACTCGCGGCTATACCCTTCATGAGCTGCTCAGCTCGCTTGCCATTGTCAGCCTGCTGCTCGGCATTGCCGTACCGGAGGCCCAGCGGTTCAGGGCCAACCAACAGTTGGCCAGCGCCAGCAATACGCTGGCGACGAGCCTTGCCTTGGCGCGCAGCGAATCGATCAAACGGCAGCGGCCGGTGCTGATCGACAATGGGGATGGCGACTGGGCCAGTGGCTGGCAGGTATTCGTAGATCTGAACAACAACGGCCAAGCGGATGGCGGTGAGTCGATACTTAGGCAGGACGCGGCCCTCCCCTCGGGCGTCATCGCCAAAGGCAATACGCCCGTCAGGCGCTATATCCGCTACACCCCGCTCGGCAACGCGCAACTCCTGGGCGGCGCCTTTCAGGCCGGCACCCTGACCATCTGCCACGCGTCCGGCGGCCATGCGATACGGCGCCTAGTACTGAGTGCGAGCGGAAGACTCCGTCGCAGCCAGGGCGCAGCCGGCTCTTGCTAGAGGGCAATCCCTTCAGACTTGCTTGACCCGCAACTCCTTCGGCATGGAGAACGTCACGTTCTCCGGCCGGCCGGCCAGCTCGCTCTCCCCGGCCGCACCCCAGGCCTGCAGCTGGGCGACCACGCCGCGCACCAGCACCTCCGGTGCCGAGGCGCCGGCGGTGATGCCGATGCCGTGGATGCCGTCGAACCATTCGCGCTTGAGGTCCTCGGCGCCGTCGATCAGGTAGGCCGGGGTGCCCATGCGTTCGGCCAGCTCGCGCAGGCGGTTGGAGTTGGAGCTGTTGGGGCTGCCGACCACCAGCAGCACGTCGCATTCGGCCGCCAGTTGCTTGACCGCATCCTGACGGTTCTGCGTGGCGTAGCAGATGTCGTCCTTGCGCGGCCCGCCGATGCCGGGGAACTTGGCACGCAGGGCGTCGATCACCCGGCTGGTGTCGTCCATCGACAGGGTGGTCTGGGTGACGAAGGCCAGGGCCTCGGGGTTGCGCACCTGCAGCCTGGCCACATCCTCCTCGTCCTCCACCAGGTAGATGGCGCCGCCGTTGCCGGCGTCGTACTGGCCCATGGTGCCTTCCACTTCCGGGTGGCCCTGGTGACCGATGAGGATGCACTCGCGACCCTCGCGACTGTAGCGCACCACCTCCATATGCACCTTGGTCACCAGCGGGCAGGTCGCGTCGAACACCTTCAACCCGCGCCGCGCGGCCTCGTTGCGCACCGCCTGGGACACGCCGTGGGCGCTGAAGATGACGATGACGTCGTCCGGCACCTGGTCCAGCTCCTCGACGAACACCGCGCCGCGGGCCCGCAGGTCCTCGACCACGAACTTGTTGTGCACCACCTCGTGGCGCACGTAGATCGGCGGGCCGAACACCTTCAGGGCGCGGTTGACGATCTCGATGGCACGATCGACGCCGGCGCAGAAGCCGCGGGGGTTGGCGAGTTTGATATGCATGGGCGTGAATCTCGGCGCGAAGCAGGAACTGGGAGTGTAACGCCGCCCGCAGGCGACGGGCGAATGGCCGGGCAGAGGGACCGGCGTTCCGGTCCCTCGCCGGGCGTCAGAGCGCCTTGACCTCGATGATCTGCACTTCGAAGTTGAGGGTCTTGCCGGCCAGCGGATGGTTGAAGTCGATGGTCACCTGGCTCTCGTCGAAGGCCTTGACCACCCCCGGCAGCTCGGCGTTGGCGGCGTCGTTGAAGATCACCAGCAGCCCCTCGGACAGCTCCATGTCCTGGAACTGCGCGCGCGGCATCTGCTGCACGTTCTGCGGATTGGGCTGGCCGAAACCCTGCTCCGGCAGCACCTGCAGGGTACGCTGGTCACCGGCCTTGAAGCCGAACAACGCGGTTTCGAAACCGGGCAGCAGGTTGCCGTCGCCGACCCTGAAGGTGGCCGGTGCTTTGCCTTCGGTGCTGTCCACCACCTCGCCGTTTTCCAGCTTGAGGGCGAAATGTAGGGTGACTTCCTTGTCCGGGCCGATGCGTAGGTCAGTCATGGGCGAGGTCTCCGGACTTGTTGCTCTTGAACATATCCAGCGCCAGGAGGATGGCGCCGAGGGTGATGGCGGCGTCGGCGATGTTGAACGCCGGGAAATACCAGCGGTGCTGCCAGTGCACCAGGATGAAGTCGACCACATGGCCGAGCAGGACGCGATCGACCAGGTTGCCCAGAGCACCGCCGAGCACCAGGGCCAGCGCCACGGCCAGCCAGGTCTCCTCGGGCTTGAGGCGCTTGAGCCAGATCACCAGCACCACGCTGACCACCAGCGCGATGGCGGCGAAGAACCAGCGCTGCCAGCCGGACGCGCCGGCCAGGAAGCTGAAGGCGGCGCCGGTGTTGTAGGCCAGGGTCCAGCTGAAGTAGCCGGGAATCACCACCACCTGCTGGTACAGGGTCAGCACGTCCTCGACATACAGCTTGCTGGCCTGATCGGCCGCAAACACCAGCAGACTCAGCCACAGCCAGGCCAGCCGCCCGAAACGCCCGGCATTAGGCATAGTGGCGAACCTCGCCGGCGCCTTCGATGTTGTCCACGCAACGGCCGCATATCTCCGGGTGCGCGGCGTGGCTGCCGACGTCCTCGCGGTGGTGCCAGCAGCGCCCGCACTTGGCGTGGGCGGACTTGACCACCTTGAGCTTGAGGCCGGCCACTTCGGTGTCCACCGCGTCCTGCGGCGCACTGGCCAGCGGCGCCAGACTGGCGGTGGAGGTGATCAGCACGAAGCGCAGCTCGTTACCCAGCTTGTCCAGGTCGGCGATCAGGCTGTCCTCGGCGTACACCGTCACCTCGGCCTGCAGGTTGCCGCCGATGGCCTTGGCGCTGCGCTGGTTCTCCAGCTCCTTGTTCACCGCCACCTTGACTGCCATGACCCGCTCCCAGAACGCGCGGCTCAGCTCGAAGCCCTGCGGCAGCTCGTCGAGGCCCTGGTACCAGCCGTTGAGCATGACCGACTCGTTGCGCTCGCCCGGCAGGTACTGCCATATCTCGTCGGCGGTGAAGGACAGGATCGGCGCGATCCAGCGCACCAGCGCCTCGGCGATGTGGAACAGCGCGGTCTGGCAGGAGCGCCGCGCCACGCTGTCGGCGGCGGTGGTGTACTGGCGGTCCTTGATGATGTCGAGGTAGAAGCCGCCCAACTCCTGCACGCAGAAGTTGTGCACCTTCTGGTAGACGTTCCAGAAGCGGTAGCTGTCGTAGGCCTCCTCGATCTCGCGTTGCAGCAGCAGGGCGCGGTCGACCGCCCAGCGATCCAGGGCCAGCATCTCGGTGGCCGGCAGCAGGTGCTGCGCCGGGTCGAAGCCGCTGAGGTTGGAGAGTAAAAAGCGCGCGGTGTTGCGGATACGCCGGTAGGCGTCGGCGCTGCGCTGCAGGATGACCTTGGACACGGCCATCTCGCCGGAGTAGTCGGACGAGGCTACCCACAGGCGCAGGATGTCGGCGCCCAGGCTGTCGTTGACCTCCTGGGGCGCCACCACGTTGCCCAGGGACTTGGACATCTTGCGGCCGTTCTCGTCGACCACGAAGCCGTGGGTCAGCAGCGCCTTGTAGGGCGCGTGGCCGTCGATGGCGCAGCCGGTCAGCAGGGAGGAATGGAACCAGCCGCGGTGCTGGTCCGAGCCTTCCAGGTAGAGGTCGGCGCGCGGGCCGGCGGCATGGCCGAGCGAATGCGAGCCGCGCAGCACGTGCCAGTGGGTGGTACCGGAGTCGAACCAGACGTCCAGGGTGTCGCTGATCTTGTCGTACTGCGCCGCCTCGTCGCCGAGCAGCTCGGCGGCGTCCAGCTGGAACCAGGCCTCGATGCCCTGCTGCTCGACGCGCTGGGCCACGGCCTCCATCAGCTCGACGGTGCGCGGGTGCAGCTCGCCGCTCTCCTTGTGCAGGAAGAACGGGATGGGCACGCCCCAGTTGCGCTGGCGCGAGATGCACCAGTCCGGACGGCCGGCGATCATGCCGTGCAGGCGCGCCTGGCCCCAGGCCGGGACGAAAGCGGTCTGCTCGATGCCGGCGATGGCGCGCTCGCGCAGGGTGCTGCCCTGGGCCGACTGCTTGTCCATGCCGACGAACCACTGGGCGGTGGCGCGGTAAATCAGCGGGGTCTTGTGCCGCCAGCAGTGCATGTAGCTGTGGTTGACCTTCTCGTGGGCCAGCAGGCAGCCGACCTCGGCCAGCTTGTCGACGATCGCCGGGTTGGCCTTCCAGATGAACTGGCCGCCGAAGAACGGCAGCGACTCGGCGTAGACGCCGTTGCTCTGCACCGGATTGAGGATGTCGTCGTTGTGCATGCCATAGCGCTTGCACGAATGGAAGTCGTCCTCGCCGTAGGCCGGCGCCGAGTGGACGATGCCGGTGCCGGCGTCCAGGGCTACGTAGTCGGCCAGGTAGACCGGGGCGAAGCGCTCGTAGAAGGGGTGGCGGAAGCGGATCAGCTCCAGCGCCTCGCCCTTGGCCCGGGCGATCACCTCGCCCTGCAGGCCGTAGCGGCTCAGGCACGACTCGACCAGCTCCTCGGCCAGCAGCAGCAGCTTGTCGCCGGTGTCGACCAGGGCGTAGTCGAACTCCGGGTGCACGTTCAGCGCCTGGTTGGCCGGGATGGTCCAGGGGGTGGTGGTCCAGATCACCACGTAGGCGGTCTTGGCCAGGCTGTCCAGGCCGAAGGCCGCCGCCAGCTTGTCGGCATCCTCCACCGGGAAGCCGACGTCGATGGTCGGCGACTGCTTGTCGGCGTATTCGACCTCCGCCTCGGCCAGGGCCGAGCGGCAGTCGAAACACCAGTTGACCGGCTTCAGGCCCTTGAACACGAAGCCCTGCTTGACCATCTCGGCCAGGGCGCGGATCTCGCCGGCCTCGTTGGCGAACTCCATGGTCTTGTAGGGGTTGCCCCAGTCGCCCAGCACGCCGAGGCGGATGAAGTCGGCCTTCTGCCCCTCGATCTGCTCGGCGGCGTAGGTGCGGCACAGCTCGCGGGTCTTGTCGGCGGCCAGGTGCTTGCCGTGGGTGGTTTCAACCTTGTGCTCGATCGGCAGGCCGTGACAGTCCCAGCCCGGCACGTAGGGCGCATCGAAGCCGGCCAGGGTCTTGGAACGGGTGATGATGTCCTTGAGGATCTTGTTGACCGCATGGCCGATGTGAATGCTGCCGTTGGCATAGGGCGGGCCGTCGTGCAGGACGAACTTCGGCCGTCCCTCGCCAAGCTGCCGCAGCTTCTGATACAGGCCGATGTCGTTCCAGCGCTGCAGGGTCTGCGGCTCGCGCTGCGGAAGGCCGGCCTTCATCGGAAACTGGGTATCGGGCAGGTTTAGCGTGGCTTTGTAGTCGGTCATCTCAGGCTCTTCACTTAAGCGGTTGGCCCTGCCAATGGGCACGGGCGGCGGCAATGTCGGCGGCAATGGCCGTCTTCAGGGCCTCGAGTGAGGCGAAACGCTGCTCGTCGCGCAGCTTGTGGTGGAACGCCACCGTCAAACGCCGGCCATACAGGTCACCGGCAAAATCCAGCAGATGCACTTCCAGGTGGGCGCTGCCGTCACCGGCTACGGTCGGCCGCACGCCGATATTGGCGACGCCCGGCCAGGCCTGGCCGTCCACCCGGGTGCTGACCAGATAGACCCCGGTCAGGGGCACGCGACGACGCTTGAGCTGGATGTTGGCGGTCGGCGCCGCCAGTTGGCGACCGAGCTTCTGCCCGTGCAGCACGCGCCCGGCGATCTGGAACGGCCGACCGAGCAGCTGCTCGGCGAGGGCGAAATCGCCGCCGGCCAGGGCCTCACGCACCCGCGTGCTGCTGACCCGCCCGCCATCGACCTCGACCGTGGCCGCGGCCTCGACGGTGAAGCCGTGCTGGGCCCCTGCCCGCGCCAGGAAGGCGAAGTCGCCGGCCCGGTCGCAGCCGAAGCGGAAGTCATCGCCCACCTCGAGGTGACGCACCGCCAGCCCCTCGACCAGCACCTCGCGAACGAAGTCGGCCGCGCTCAACTCGCGCAGGCGCGGGTTGAACGCCAGGCACAGCACCCGGTCGACGCCCTCCTCGGCCAGCAGCGCGAGCTTGTCGCGCAGCCGGGTGAGGCGCGCCGGCGCCGTCAGCGGGGCGAAGAACTCCCGCGGCTGCGGCTCGAAAATCACCACGCAACTGGGCACCCCCAGTTCGGCCGCACGCTCGCGCAGGCGCGCCAAGATGGCCTGATGGCCACGATGGACGCCGTCGAAGTTGCCGATGGTGGCGACACAGTCCCGATGCTGGGGCCGCAGGTTATGAAGACCTCGAACCAGCTGCATAGCACGCTTCTTGCTCATAAAGTGGCCGATTATACGCACACCCGCCGACGGACAACAGGCGGCAGCGCCAAGCCGCCGGCAATCAATGCAACGCCCTGCGGGTGAAGTCGCGCAGACGGAAGCCGAGCGCCAGCAGCATGCCGAAGTAACTCGCCAGCCCGACCAGCACCAACCCGCCCAGGCGCAACAGACGCAGGAGCATGCTGCCCTCGCTCCAGGCCGGCATGAAGTGCATGGCCGCCAGCAGCACCGCGCCCATCGCCATCACCGCCAGCAGCAGCTTGCCGAGGAACAGGGCCCAGCCTGGCTGCGGCTGGAAATAGTCGCCCTTGCGCAGCTGCCAGTAGAGCAGCCCGGCATTCAGGCACGCGCCCAGGCCGATGGCCAGGGCCAGGCCGGCATGGGCCAGCGGCCCGATCAGGGCCAGGTTCATCAGCTGGGTGGCGATCAGCGTGACCACGGCGATGCGCACCGGCGTGCGGATGTTCTGCCGGGCATAGAAGCCCGGGGCGAGAATCTTCACCAGGATGATGCCGAGCAGGCCGACCGAGTAGGCGATCAGCGCCCGCTGGGTCATCAGCGCATCGTGGGCGGCGAACTTGCCGTACTGGAACAGCGACACCGTCAGGGGCTCGGCCAGCAGCGCCAGCGCCACCGCACTGGGCAGCGCCAGCAGGAAGGACAGGCGCAGCCCCCAGTCCAGCAGCCGCGAGTACTCCTCGCGATCGGCGCTGGCATGGGTCTTGGACAGGGCCGGCAACAGGATGGTCCCCAGCGCCACCCCTAGCACACCGGCCGGCAGCTCCATCAGCCGGTCGGCGTAATACATCCAGGACACCGAGCCGGCCACCAGGAAGGAGGCGAACACGGTATTGATGATCAGCGAAATCTGACTCACCGACACGCCGAAGATCGCCGGCCCCATCTGCCGGAGCACCCGCCACACCCCCATGTCCTTGAGATTCAGCCGCGGCAGCACCAGCATGCCGACCTTCCTGAGGTGCGGCAGCTGATAGAGCAGCTGCAGCAGGCCGCCGACCAGCACGGCCCAACCCAGGGCCATGATCGGCGGGTCGAAATAGGGCGCCAGCCACAGGGCGAACACTATCATGCTGACGTTCAGCAACGTCGGCACGAAGGCCGGCACCGAGAAGCGGTTCCAGGTGTTGAGCACCGCGCCCGCCAGCGACGACAGGGAAATCAGCAATATATAGGGGAAGGTGACCCGCAGCAGGTCTGTGGTCAGGCCGAAGCGATCCGGCTCGTCGGCGAAGCCCGGCGCGGATATCCACACGATCCAGGGGGCAATGAGGATGCCGAGCAGCGTGACCAGCGCCAGCACCAGGGTCAGCAGGCCGCTCACGTAGGCGACGAAGGTGCGGGTCGCCTCCTCGCCCTGCTGGGTCTTGTACTCCGCCAGGATCGGCACGAAGGCCTGGGAAAACGCGCCCTCGGCGAAGATGCGGCGCAACAGGTTGGGCAGTTTGAACGCCACCACGAAGGCGTCCGAGGCCACGCTGGCGCCGAAGATCCGCGCGATGATGGTGTCGCGCACGAACCCCAGCACCCGGGAAAGCAGGGTCAGCGAGCTGACGGCGGCCAGCGACTTGAGCAGATTCATGTAATAATTCGATTTCCGCGAGCGAACACGCCAACGGACAATCCGCCGGCGCGCGAAGGCGACGAGTGTAGCGGCCTGCCACTGGTCAGGCCAGCAGGGACAAACGCCAACAAGCTTGACAGGCGCCCCTGAGCTCGGCATGATTCGCGGCCTTATTTGTTTGTAACCCCCCAGTTTTCGAGGAGCTTGACGGTGGCCAATACACCTTCTGCCAAAAAACGCGCCAAACAGGCTGAGAAGCGTCGTAGCCATAACGCCAGCCTGCGCTCCATGGTCCGCACCTACATCAAGAACGTGGTCAAGGCTATCGACGCCAAAGACCTCGAGCAGGCCAAGACCGCTTACACCCTGGCCGTTCCGGTCATCGACCGCATGGCCGACAAGGGCATCATCCACAAGAACAAAGCCGCCCGCCACAAGGGCCGCCTGAACGCCCACATCAAGGCGCTCGGCGAAGCTGCTGCAGCCTAAGCTGCGAGTTCTTGAAGAACCGGCCTTATGGCCGGTTTTTTATTGCCCAGAGAAAAGCCCGGAACCGATGCCAGGCCGCCACCGACCTCAGGGGCGCTGCGGCCAGGGCAGGATCGGGATAGCCGTCACCGCATTCTGCGGACTGCCCTCGATCACCCGGTCGCTGTAGACCAGATACACCAGGGTATTGCGCCGCTCATCGAAGAACCGCACCACCTGCATGGTCTTGAATACCAGGGAGGTGCGCTCGCGAAACACCTCCGCCCCATCCTCCAGCTCGGACTTGAAGCGCACCGGGCCGACCTGGCGACAGGCGATCGAGGCCTCGGCCCGATCCTCGGCCAAGCCCAGACCGCCCTTCACCCCGCCGGTCTTGGCGCGCGACAGGTAGCAAGTCACGCCCTCCACCTCGGGATCGTCGAACGCCTCGACCACTATCTTGTCGTTCGGCCCGAGCAGCTTGAACACGGTGGAAACCTCGCCGATTTCCTCGGCCGAAGCCAGCAGCGGCAGCATCAGCAACGCAACCGACAACCCATTCGCCATGCGCATTCACACCCCCTCACACCAGAATCAGATTATCCCGATGCACCAGCTCCGGCTCATCGACATAGCCGAGCAGCCGCTGAATGGCATCCGATGGCTGGCCGATGATCTTCTGCGCCTCCAGGGCGCTGTAGTTGGCCAACCCGCGCGCCACTTCGCGCCCCTCGGGGTCGACGCACACCACCATCTCGCCGCGCCGGAAACTGCCCCGCACGGCCTTGACCCCGACCGGCAGCAGACTCTTGCGATCCTTGACCAGCGCCTTGACCGCACCGGCATCCAGCACCAGGGTGCCACGGGTCTGCAGATGGCCGGCCAGCCACTGCTTGCGCGCCGCCAGCAGGCCGCGCTCCGGCGCCAGCAGGGTACCCAGCTGCTCGCCCGCCCTGAGCCTCACCAGCACCTGCTCGATCGCCCCGCCCGCGATGACGGTATGCGCCCCGGAGCGCGCCGCCAGACGCGCCGCACGCAGCTTGGTCTGCATGCCGCCGCGCCCCAGCGCACCACCCACCCCCCGCCACGGCATCCAGCGCCGGGTCGTCGGCGCGCGCCTCGCCGATCAGCGCAGCCCCGGGATTGTGCCGCGGATCGGCGTCATACATGCCATCCCGATCGGTGAGGATCACCAGCAGATCGGCCTCCACCAGGTTGGCCACCAGCGCCGCCAGGGTGTCGTTGTCGCCGAAGCGGATCTCGTCGGTGACCACCGTGTCGTTCTCGTTGATCACCGGCACCACATCCAGCTGCACCAGAGTGCGCAACGTACTGCGGGCATTCAGGTAGCGCTTGCGATCCGACAGGTCGTCATGGGTCAGGAGAATCTGCGCCGTATGCCGGCCATGCTCGGCGAAGCTCGACTCCCAGGCCTGGATCAGCACCATCTGCCCGATGGCCGCCGCCGCCTGCAACTCGTGCATGGCACTGGGCCGGGCATTCCAGCCCAGGCGACTCATGCCCGCCGCCACCGCGCCGGACGACACCAGCACCAGCTCGACGCCCTGCTCGCGCAGCGCCACCATCTGCTTGACCCACACCGCCATCGCCGCTCGATCCAGGCCACGCCCGTCGGCGGTCAACAACGCACTGCCAATCTTCACCACCCAGCGCCGTGCGCCGGTCACCTTGTCACGCATGATCTTCCAACCTTAGCCAGACAGCGCTCGTTCAGCCGTTACAAAAACGCCGCTATTAAGCGGCGCTGAAAACTTGCTTAATCCCGGACGTAGATAATCTCCGGGCCATCCTCGTCATCCTCGTCGTCGAAGTCGTCCTCGTCGACATCGTCGACGCTCCGGACCCCGGCGCGACGCAGCGCACGCTGGTCGTCCAGCGCCTGCAGACGGGCACGCGCCTCGTCCTCGATGCGCTGATCCAGCTCGGCCAGCTCGGCGGCGAACTCGGGATTCTCCGCGGCACGCTCGGCACGCACCTCCAGGTAATTCATGATGTCCTGACAGAGGCGCTCGGTGCCCTCATGGGCCAGGGCGGAGATCACATAGACCGGCCCCTCCCACTCCAGCCGCGCCACCACTTCGGCGACACGCGCCTCGTGCTCCTCCTCGAGTATCTGGTCGGACTTGTTCAGCACCAGCCAGCGGTCACGATCGGCCAATGCCGGACTGAACTTGGTCAGTTCCTCGACTATGGTCACTGCCGCCTCGGCCGGATCGCTCAGATCCAGCGGCGCCATGTCCACCAGATGCAGTAGCAGGCGGGTACGCGCCAGGTGCTTGAGGAAGCGGATACCCAGCCCGGCACCCTCGGAGGCGCCCTCGATCAGCCCGGGAATGTCGGCCACCACGAAGCTCTTGTAGCGATCGACACTGACCACGCCGAGATTCGGCACCAGGGTGGTAAACGGATAATCCGCCACCTTCGGCTTGGCCGCCGAAACCGAGCGAATGAAGGTGCTCTTGCCGGCATTCGGCAGGCCCAGCAGCCCGACGTCCGCCAGCACCTTGAGCTCCAGCTTGAGATCGCGGGCATCGCCCGGCTTGCCCGGCGTAGTCTGGCGTGGCGCACGATTGGTGCTGGACTTGAAACGGGTATTGCCCAGGCCGTGCCAGCCACCCTGGGCGACCAGCAGGCGCTGGCCCGCCTTGGTCAGATCGCCGATCACCTCCTGGGTCGCCGAGTCGATCACCGTGGTGCCGACCGGCACCGGCAGGATCAGGTCATCGCCCTTGCGCCCGGTACAATCGGTGCTACCGCCCTTCTCGCCGTTCTGCGCGTTGAAACGCCGGGTATAGCGATAGTCCACCAGGGTATTGAGGTTCTCGTCGGCCACGATATACACCGAGCCGCCGTCGCCGCCATCACCCCCGTTGGGGCCGCCCTTCTCGATGAACTTCTCACGACGGAAGCTCATCATGCCGTTGCCACCGTCGCCGGCCTTTACGTAAATCGATACTTCATCGACGAATTTCATGGGTACGCCTCCCGCAGCACTGCGGGTCTACAGAATCTAAAAACACCAGGCTCTTGCCGGATGACCCCGCGCCCGAAGCGCGGCAACCCGGGTAATCGGGCAAGAACCCCTAGGATACAGAAACAAAAAAGCCCCGTCGCAAGGACAGGGCTCTTCCAGCAGCCTCGCGATTAAGCCGCGACGACGCTCACGTAACGGCGGTTGAACGCGCCCTTTACTTCGAACTTGAGCACACCTTCGACCTTGGCGAAGAGGGTGTGATCCTTGCCCATGCCAACGCCGTAGCCGGCGTGGAACTGGGTGCCGCGCTGACGCACGATGATGTTGCCGGCCTTGATGGCCTGGCCGCCGTACATCTTCACGCCAAGGCGTTTGGCTTCTGAGTCGCGACCGTTGCGGGTACTACCGCCAGCTTTTTTGTGTGCCATGAGTTCAATACTCCTGTTAAGGGATTAGGCCGAAACGAATCAGGCCTGAATACCGGTGATTTTGATCTCAGTGAACCACTGACGGTGGCCCTGACGCTTCATGTGGTGCTTACGACGACGGAACTTGATGATGCGAACCTTGTCGTGACGGCCTTGCGCAACGACTTCGGCCACAACCTTGGCACCGTCTACAACCGGCGCGCCGATCTTGACATCTTCGCCATTGCCGATCAGCAGCACGCGATCGAAAGTCACGGCCTCGCCAGTGGCGACTTCGAGCTTCTCGATCTTGAGGAATTCGCCTTCGGTGACCTTGTATTGCTTGCCACCAGTAACAATCACTGCGTACATGGTAAATCTCCGTTAATCCTGCTCACCCAGCACTTTATAGGTATGGTCATCGGCTGGCATGGCTGCTCGGGGCCGGAAGGACGCCCTTGCAATTGCGTAAGGCAGGGAAATGCCCAGGGGGAAGTTCAGGGTGCGCGATTGTACGCAAGCCGCGGGCGCCGCGCAAGCACCCAGGTCCCTTGCCTTGACAGCCCCCACCCCGGCCCCTAGCATGCCGCGCAACCTTAGAGGAGCACTTGTCGCCGATGCAACCCCAGGCTTTCTACCGCGTGGTGGCGGACGACTTTACCGCCGTCGACGGCATCATCCGTCAACAACTCGTCTCGCGCGTGCCGCTGGTGGAGAAAATCGGCGACTACATCATCTCGGCCGGCGGCAAGCGCCTGCGCCCGTTGCTGGTGCTGCTCTGCGGCAAGGCCCTGGGCCGCGACGACGAACAGCTGCGCCTGCTCGCCGCCACCATCGAGTTCCTGCACACCGCCACCCTCTTGCACGACGACGTGGTCGACATGTCCGACATGCGCCGCGGCCGCAGCACCGCCAACGCCCAGTGGGGCAATGCCCCGAGCGTGCTGGTTGGCGACTTCCTCTATTCGCGCTCCTTCGAGATGATGGTCGAACTCGGCTCCATGCCGGTGATGAAGATCCTCTCCAAGGCCACCCGGGTTATCGCCGAGGGCGAAGTACTGCAGCTGTCGAAGATCCGCGACGCCAGCACCACGGAAGACACCTATATGGAGGTCATCCGCGGCAAGACCGCCATGCTGTTCGAGGCATCGACCCACAGCGCCGCGGCCCTGGCCGGCGCCTCGGAACAACAGAGCGAAGCCCTGCGCACCTTTGGCGACCACCTCGGCGTGGCCTTCCAGCTGGTCGACGACCTGCTCGACTATCGCGGCGATGCGACCACCCTGGGCAAGAATGTCGGCGACGACCTGGCCGAGGGCAAGCCGACCCTGCCACTCATCTATACCATGCGCGAAGGCACGGCCGAACAAGCTGCCCTGGTGCGCCAGGCCATCCAGAAGGGTGGTATCGAGAACCTGGAAAGCATCCGCAACGCCGTGGAAGCCGCCGGCGCCCTCGACTACACGGCGCAGAAGGCCCGCGACTTCGCCGAACGCGCCATCGCCTGCCTGGACGCCCTGCCCCCCAGCGACTACCGCGACGCCCTGGTGGAGCTGAGCCGCTTCGCCGTTGCCCGCACGCACTGACGCCGCCGCGAACACAAGAGCCCGTCCCCGTGACGGGCTTTTTTATGTCGCGACGAAAAGTACGAATAAAGGCTTGCCACAACAGAAATAGGAATTATTCTCATCAAACCACTCAAGAGGGAGATGAGCCATGACCTACCTGATCGATGCCTGGCTGGATAGGCCCCAGCCCTATCTGCGCATCCTGCACCGGGACACCGGCGAGGTCTGTGCGGTTCTGGAGGAAGAGGCGCTGGGCGAGTTGCGCGAGCAGGGCGACCTGGACCTGCAGGAACTCAGTTGCACCGAGCCCGTGGTGCTCAAGGAACTGGTACGCAGCCTGTTCCTGTTCTGCTATGCGCGGGCGTTGCGCCCTTGACGCCGGCTGCCGGGCCACTGCGCCGGCGGGCCGGCGAAGTGGCCGAGCGAGGCGCGGAGCGGAGCCCGGCGCCCGACGATAGCGCTTAGAGGACGTCCAGCAGCTCGACGTCGAAGATCAGCGTGCTGTGCGGCGGGATGCTGCCGACGCCCTGGGCGCCGTAGGCCAACTCGCTCGGCACATACAGGCGCCATTTGCTGCCGGCGCTCATCAGTTGCAGCGCCTCGGTCCAGCCGGCGATCACGCCACCGACCGGGAACTCGGCCGGCTGGCCGCGCTCGTAGGAGCTGTCGAACACCGAGCCGTCGATCAGGGTACCGTGGTAGTGGGCACGAATGGTGTCCTCACGGGTCGGCGTCGCGCCTTCGCCGCTGCTCAGCACTTCATACTGCAGGCCGGACGGCAGCACGGTGACGCCCTCACGCCCAGCGTTCTCGGCGAGGAAGGCCTTGCCGGCGCCAGCGGCGGCCTCGGCCTTGGCTTGGGCCTCGGCCTGCATCACCTCGCGGATGACCTTGAAGCTGGCGGTCAGGTCGGCTTCGCTGACACGGCTCGGCTGGCCGGCGAAGGCGTCGCTCAGGCCGGCCAGGATGGCCTCCAGGCTCACGCCCGGCGGCGGGTTGTCGCGCAGCTGGCCGCCGAGCTGACGACCGATGCCGTAGCTGACGCGGGTTTCGTCAGTAGTGAGATTGAGTTCGGACATGGCACTGCTCCGCTGGGGCTAAAAAAGGCCGGCCAGACTAGCACAGAAGCCCGCCCGGCCCCACCGCCGCCCCGGCGCGAGTCAGTGCTTACCCGCCCCCTCGGGGCGCATGCCCGGCTCCTCGGGCATGCCGCACATCTCGTCATGCACCGGCGCCTGCACCAGGTGGAAAGGCGGCAGCTGCGGCAGCGGCTGCAGCACCTCGCGGGCATGCTCCACCGAACGCAGGTGCAGGAGATGACCGTGGCCGTCGTCCAGGGTGAAGGGTCGGCCGCTCACCCGCGCCTCCAGCAGGTAATAGTTGCCCCCCTCGAGGGAGATCAGGTTCAAGGCCTCGACATGGCCGGCGCGGGCATGTCCGGAAAGGTCGTGCAGATTCATAACGCCACCTCGCACTGACAGTGCGCACAGGATCGGTACCTGTACAGTCTTTGCACAAGGGCCTAGAAGCACAAGGCGGAAAGGATGCCGCCCGTCCGTTTTGCAAGGCCCGGGCGGCGGCCGCTGTCGCGGACAGCGCTCAGTGATCGTGCTTGGTCAGTTTGTCCAGGTAACCCATGGCGAAGGCCGACACCACGAAGGCCATATGGATGATCACGTACCACATCAGCTTGGTGTTATCGATGTTCTGCGCATTCATGAACACCTTGAGCAGGTGGATCGAGGAGATCGCCACGATGGACGCCGCCACCTTCATCTTCAGCGAGCCGGAGTCCATCTTGCCCAGCCAGCTGAGCTTCTCCTTGCCTTCGTCGATGTCCAGTTGCGAGACGAAGTTCTCGTAGCCGGAAATCATCACCATCACCAGCAGGCCGCCGACCAGGGCCATGTCGATCAGCGACAGCAGCACCAGAATCAGGTCTGCCTCGGCCATGGCGAACACGCTGGGCAGGATATGGAAGACCTCCTGAAAGAACTTCAGCGCCAGCGCCAGCAGGGCCAGGGACAGGCCGAAGTAGATGGGAGCCAGCAGCCAGCGCGAGGCGTACATCGCGTTTTCGATAAAGCGTTCCATGGGTTCTCGCAGATAACGGATAGAGGCAGAACAGCGGCCGAGTATACCCAGCGCGCCCCGCCAGACAAGATCAACGGGTGGCCGCGAGTTATCCCCGCAATCTGTGGATAAAGCTGTGAAGAGCCGGAGGATCGATCGCCGCGCAGCAGCAACCACCGGCCCTGGGTCCGGCAGCGCAAAAGCCGACCAGCGACCCGATCAGGTTTCGGGGCGGAACTGGTAATTGCCCAGATGGCGGCAGCGTTCGCCGTTCAACCGGCGAAGTTCGGCTTGAATATGCAAGCGCCAGATAGGCATCTCGGTGCATTCGTCGTAGCCCTGTACGGCCAGGCTTTCGGCGATTCCGCTGAGTACCCCTTCGGCCACCACAGGCCCGTAGAACGGGCCTTGCGCCTTGATGGCGGAAGGTTGCTCGCCGGAGATTCCGGCGGCACAGATCAGCGTCCAGAGTCCATTCTCACCGGCCAGGGGCAGAACCACGCATTCGATGCGGGTGACCAGACCCAGGCACTGACGAGTGAGGCAGAGGTTGCGCGGCATGGCGGCGACCCTCGCTAGATCAGGCCTCCAGCCTACACCCGCAAGGCCCGCACTGGGAAGCCGAGGGTTATCCACGCCGCCTGTGGATAACCCTGTGCAGGAGACGTGGGCAAACCGTCCAGCCCCAGGCGTTCCGGCACCAGGGGCGCAGCGCTCACTGACCGACCAGTCACCACACGCCCGCTCGACGCCCTCCCGGTGCCGCTCAGGCCGCCGGCGTCTTCTCCCGTGGTTTCTTCTGCTTGACCGGTGCGGCGACGACCTCCTTGGCCTCCTCGGGCTTGTCGTCTTCGCTCAGGTCGATCTCGGCGATCTCGCGCAGGCGCTCCACCACCCGGGCGTTGACGCTGCCGGCCGGGAAGCGCCCCTCGGCGTCCGGCGCACCGGCGTCCTCGCCGACCAGCAGGCTCAACGCCTCGTCGACCTGGCGCACGGCATAGATGTGGAACTTGCCCGCCTTCACCGCCTGCAGCACCCGCTCGTCGAGCATCAGGGTGGTGACGTTGGAGTGCGGGATGATCGCGCCCTGCTCGCCAGTCAGGCCGCGGGCCTCGCACAGGCGGAAGAAGCCCTCGATCTTCTCGTTGACCCCGCCGACCGCCTGCACCTCGCCGAACTGGTTGATCGAGCCGGTGATGGCGAAGCACTGCTTGAGCGGCGTGCGCGACAGCGCCGAGATCAGCGTGCAGACCTCGCCGAGGGAGGCGCTGTCGCCGTCGACGTAGCCGTAGGACTGCTCCAGGGCGATGCTCGCGGAGATTTCCAGGGGGAACTCCTGGGCGTAGCGGCTGCCCAGGTAGCCGGTGAGGATCATCACCCCCTTGGAGTGGATCGGCTGGCCCAGGTTGACCTCGCGCTCGATGTCGACGATGCCGCTGCCGCCCGGGTAGACGGTGGCGGAGATGCGCGCCGGCACGCCGAAGGCCGAGTCGCCGACCTCCAGCACGGTCAGACCGTTGCACTTGCCGACCGCGGCGCCGCTGGTGTCGATCAGGATGATGCCGGCCAGCATGTCGTCGATGATCCGCGCCGAGACCCGCCCGGTACGGGTAGCCTTGGCCTTGAGCGCACGCTCGATGTGGCCGACGTCGGTCACCGGCTCGCTGGCCAGCTGGCGGATGAAGTCGGCCTCGCTGACCAGCTGGAACAGGTCGCCGATGCGCGCCGACAGCCGGCCCTGGTGTTCGGCCAGGCGTGCGCTGTAGGTCGCCAGGCGCGCCACCGCCGCGGCCGTCAGCGGCGCCATGCCCTCCTCCGAGGTGCGGGTCTTCATCAGCTGGGCGAACTGTTCCAGGCTCTCGTCGCCCAGGGGAATGTCCTCGTCGAAGTCGACCAGCACGCGGAACATCTCCTGGAAGTCCGGATCGTGGTCCTGCAGCGCGTAGTACAGCTGGCGGGCGCCGATGATCACCACCTTGACCTGCAGCGGGATGACCTGCGGATTGAGGGTCACGGTGGCGATGCGGCCGAGGTCGCCCAGCGGCGACTCCATCTTCAGCTGGCGCGAGTGCAGGGCACGCTTGAGGGCATCCCAGACGAACGGCTCGCCGAGCATCTTCTCCGCCTCGAGGATCAGGAAGCCGCCGTTGGCCCGGTGCAGGGCGCCCGGGCGCAGCTGGCGGTAGCTGGTGTAGAGCGCGCCCTGGTCGGTGTTGTACTCGATGCGGCCGAACAGGTTGTCGTAGGTCGGGTGCGATTCGAACACCACCGGCGCGCCGCCGTCGGTGTGATGGCCCACCACCAGGCTCGGGCAGTACTGCTCCTCGAGCAGCTTGCGGGTCTGCACGTCGGCCTTTTCCACCTCGACCAGCTGATCCACCACGGTCTTCAGCAGGTTGACCTGCACCGCCTGCAGGTAGGCGCAGACCCCGGCGTTTTCCCCGTACTTCGCCGACAGCGGCGACAGCAGCGGCTGCAGGGCCACGGTGATGGTTTCCTCGTTGAGCTGGCGCAGCTGGTTGCTCGACTCGCGCTTCCACTGCGGCAGGCTGGCCAGCTCCTCGTTGAGGCGCTCCTCGAGGGTGGCGATGTCGGCGTGGAAGCGCTCGCGCTCGGCCTCCGGCAGCTGGGCGAACTCGGCCTCGTCCAGGGCCTTGCCCTCCAGCATCGGGGTGAAGGCGATATTGCTGCTGTCGCGGTACAGGGCCACGCCGCGCTCCAGGGCCAGGCGTTCGATCACGTCCAGGGCCTGGTCGTAGCGCTTGTTGAAGGCGCGATCGATGACGCTCTTCTTCTGCTGGTAGGAGGGGTGCTCGAACACCGCCGGGAAGGTCGCCAGCAGGTTGTCGATCAGCAGATTGATGTCGGCGATGAACTCGCCGGCGCTGCCGGCGGACAGCTCCAGCGCCCGCGGCTCGCGCGGCTCGTCGAAGTGGTTGACGTAGACCCAGTCGCACGGCGTGGCCAGGCGCTTGGCCTCGGTCTTCAGGTAGCGCTTGGCGAAGGAAAACCGCCCGGTGCCCGGCTCACCCATGACGAACACGTTGTAGCCCGGACGCGGCATCGCCACCCCGAACTGCAGCGCCTCGACCGCCCGCTCCTGGCCCAGCACGCCCCGGAAGGGCTCCAGATCATCGGTGGTGGCGAAGTTGAACTGGGTGGCGGAGAACGGGCGGGTTAGAGCATCGGGCGCTAGCCGCAGATGGGCAGCAACGGAATCAGGCATCGGAAATCCTTGGACAGAGGGGGCACTCGCAGGGGGAAATCATGGCCGTATCGGGCCGCGGCGACAAGCCATAAGCGGCGCCGGCATGAGCATGCCGCGCCGCCCCGGCGCCTACTGGCGGTCAGCGCAGCGCAGGCAGTACTCCGCGGCAGGCAGCGCCTGCAGGCGCGCCGCCTCGATCGTCTCGCCACAGCGCAGGCACTCGCCGTAGCGGCCCTCGGCGAGGCGCAACTTGGCCAGGCCGACCTGGCGCATGCCGGCCCGGGCCTCGGCCAGCAGGGCCTCGAGCACCTCGTCGTTCTGCCGTTGCAGGGCCTGCTCGGCGAAGTCCGGCGAGTGACTGCGGGCCAGGTCCTGGCTGATGGCGTTGGCCCGCGCGCTGTACTCGGCCAACAGCGCATCGAGCGCCGCACGGGGATCGAAGGCGGACATGGAGCTACTCCTCGTCTTGCACTTGCTATAAGTGTGGACGCTGGCGCCAGGGTTGCACGCCGCCGGGCAAAACTTGTCCCCGCCCCTGGCGGCGAGCGGCTGCCCCGGGCGCCGCCAGGGTGTAGGCTGGTGTGGACGCCACCAGGGTTCCGGACACCGATGAAACAGCCCACCGCCGAAGTCCTCCAGCAGGCCCATGGCAAGCCGATCAAGCTCTGGACCCAGGGCGTGCCGGTGGAGCCGGAGGCACGCCAGCAGCTGCTGCAGACCGCGCAGATGCCGTTCATCTTCAGGCACCTGGCGGTGATGCCCGACGTGCACCTGGGCAAGGGCTCGACCATCGGCAGCGTGATTCCCACCCTCGGCGCCATCATCCCGGCCGCCGTCGGCGTCGACATCGGCTGCGGCATGATCGCCGTGCGCACCTCGCTCGTGGCCGGCGAGCTGCCGGACAACCTGCACGGCCTGCGCCGCGCCATCGAGCAGGCGGTGCCCCACGGCAAGAGCTTCGGCAAGCACGACCAGGGCGCCTGGGACGAGGTGCCGCGCGCCGCCGACCAGGCCTGGCGCGCCCTCGCCGGGCGCTTCGCGGCCATCACCGACAAGTACCCGCGGCTGCAGAAGACCAACAACCGCCAGCACCTCGGCACCCTGGGCGGTGGCAACCACTTCATCGAGGTCTGCCTGGACGAAGCCGAGCGCGTCTGGTTCATGCTGCACAGCGGCTCGCGCGGGGTCGGCAACGCCATCGGCACGCTGTTCATCGAACTGGCCCAGGCCGACATGCGCCAGCACCTGACCAACCTGCCGAACAAGGACCTCGCCTACTTCGCCGAAGGCAGCCGGCATTTCGCCGATTATGTCGAGGCCGTGGGCTGGGCCCAGGACTATGCCCGGCAGAACCGCGCACTGATGATGCAGGCGGTCATCGGCGCGGCGCGGCGGGCGCTTGGCCGACCGTTCGAGGCCAGCCTGGAAGCGGTCGACTGCCACCACAATTATGTGCAGAAGGAGCGCCACTTCGGCCAGGAGGTGCTGGTGACCCGCAAGGGCGCGCTGTCGGCGCAGCGGGGCCAGCTGGGCATCATCCCCGGTTCCATGGGCGCCAGGAGCTTCATCGTCCGCGGCCTGGGCAACCCCGAGGCGTTCTGCTCCTGCAGCCACGGCGCCGGCCGCAGCATGAGCCGCACCCAGGCGAAGAGGCGCTACGGCGTGGCGGACCAGATCCGTGCCACCGCCCATGTCGAGTGCCGCAAGGACAAGGCGGTGATCGACGAGATTCCCATGGCCTACAAGGACATAGACGCGGTGATGGCGGCCCAGCGCGAGCTGGTGGAAGTGGTGCATACCCTGCGCCAGGTGGTCTGCGTCAAGGGCTGAGGCAGGACCGAGGCGATGTCGAGGCGATAAAAAACGGAGCCCTGGGGCTCCGTTTTCTGTGCAGAAGATCCGGCTTACGCCAGCTTCTTGTGCCGGACCCGGTGCGGCTGGGCGGCGGCCTCGCCGAGGCGCTTCTTGCGATCGGCCTCGTACTCGGTGTAGTTGCCCTCGAAGAACTCGATGTGCGAGTCGTCCTCGTAGGCCAGGATGTGGGTGGCCACGCGGTCGAGGAACCAGCGGTCGTGGGAGATGACGATGGCCGCGCCGGGGAAGTCGAGCAGTGCCTCCTCCAGCGAACGCAGGGTTTCCACGTCGAGGTCGTTGGACGGTTCGTCCAGCAGCAGCACGTTGGCGCCTTCCTTCAGGGTCAGGGCCAGGTGCAGGCGCCCGCGCTCACCGCCGGAGAGGTCCTTGACGAACTTCTGCTGGTCGCCGCCCTTGAAGTTGAAGCGGCCGACGTAGGTGCGCGAAGGCACCTCGTAGCTGCCGATCTTGATCATGTCCGAGCCGCCGGATACCGCTTCCCACACGGTCTTGCTGCCGTCCAGGTCGTCGCGGCTCTGGTCCACGCAGGCCAGCTGCACGGTGTCGCCGATCTCGATGCGGCCCGAATCCGGCTGCTCCTTGCCCATCAGCATGCGGAACAGGGTCGACTTGCCGGCGCCGTTGCCGCCGATCACCCCGACTATGGCGCCCTTGGGCATGCTGAAGGACAGGTCGTCGATCAGCACGCGGTCGCCGTAGCCCTTGCTCACGTTGACGAAGTCGATGACCTTGTCGCCCAGGCGCGGGCCGGCCGGGATGTAGATCTCGTTGGTCTCGCTGCGCTTCTGGAACTCCTGCGACTGCATCTCCTCGAAGCGCTGCAGGCGCGCCTTGGACTTGGCCTGGCGGGCCTTGGCGCCCTTGCGCACCCACTCCAGCTCCTCGCGCATGGCCTTTTCGTGGGCCGACTGCTGCTTGGACTCCTGGGCCAGACGAGCGGACTTGGCCTCCAGCCAGCCGGAATAGTTGCCCTCGTAGGGAATGCCGGCGCCGCGGTCGAGCTCGAGGATCCAGCCGGCGACGTTGTCGAGGAAGTAGCGGTCGTGGGTGATGGCCACCACGGTGCCGGGGAAGTCGTGCAGGAAGTGCTCCAGCCAGGCCACGGAATCGGCGTCCAGGTGGTTGGTCGGTTCGTCCAGCAGCAGCATGTCCGGGGCCGACAGCAGCAGGCGGCACAGCGCCACGCGGCGCTTCTCGCCACCGGACAGGTGGGCGACCTTGGCCTCCCAGGCCGGCAGGCGCAGGGCGTCGGCGGCGACTTCCAGCTGGCGCTCGAGGTTGTGGCCGTCGGCAGCCTGGAGGATGGCCTCCAGCTTGCCCTGCTCGGCGGCCAGGGCGTCGAAATCGGCGTCCGGCTCGGCGTAGGCGGCGTAGACCTGATCCAGGCGCGCCTGGGCGTCCTTGATCACGCTGACGGCCTCTTCCACCACTTCGCGTACGGTCTTGCTCGGGTCGAGCTGCGGCTCCTGGGGCAGGTAACCGACGTTGAGCTCGGGCATCGGCCGTGCCTCGCCGTCGAACTCGGTGTCGACCCCGGCCATGATGCGCAGCAGGGTGGACTTGCCCGCGCCGTTGAGGCCCAGCACGCCGATCTTGGCGCCGGGGAAGAACGACAGGGATATGTTCTTGAGGATTTCCCGCTTCGGCGGCACAACTTTGCTCAGCCGATGCATGGTGTAGACGTATTGAGCCATGGATAACCTGGGTTCTGTGACAGGAAACTGGGGGAGCGCTCGGCGGCGAGTCCGCCTGCCGATCGGGCCGGGCCGGGCACGGCCGCCGGAGGCGCCCGGCAGCCCTGCGGCCATGCGCATGCTGCGCCGGCAAAGGCCTGCGCGCGTGCGGCAAAACTACCGGAATGCGCCTTGCAGGGCAAACCGCGCTCGTCGCCCACGCTGGCACTTTGCCGAGGTTGTGGCATGCTAGCGAGCTTTCGTGCGTACCAGGCCGCGTGCGCCCAGCCCCGCCTGCCTCCATCGAGCCGTAGCCGCAGGATCAACCCCGTGTCGACAGCCCCACCTCTGCCCCTCCCGAGCGCACCGGGCGAATCGCCCCCGGCCCCGCTGCGCGGCTCGGTCAAGGGTGCCCTGGTGGCCCTGGTACTGGGCATGCTGGCGCTGCTGCTGTGGCAGCTGTACCTGGAGTCGCGGCAGCTGCAGGACAACCAGCGCCAGCTCAACCACGCGTTCAACGCGCAACTGGCCAAGCACCTCGGCCTGAGCATGGAGCTGAAGGCCCGTGCCGGCCTGGCCATCCTCGCCCCCTTCACCCGCGCGCCGCTTTCCGCCAAGCGGCGCGCGTCCGCCCTGAATAACCTGCGCTCGGTCTTCCCCACACTGCAAAGCCTGGCCTGGCTCGGCCCCCGCGGGGGCATCCGCAGCGACAGCCTGGACCGGGCCGACGATGCCCTGTTCCTCGGCCGCCTGGCCCAGCGCAGCCAGGGCGCGCCCTACCATTACGCCTTCAGCCCCGACGGCGGCGACCGCATCTACCTGCTCCTGCGCCAGGACGAGGGCAGCGGGCCGGACGGCTACTGGGCCCTGCGCATGACCAGCGCGACCCTGCGCGAGTGGCTCGACGAACATCACCAGAGCGACCACCAGTGGCTACTCGAAGACCGCCTGGAGCAACGGGTGATCAGCCGCCACCGGGCCCAGCCGACGCCCCTGACCAGCAGCTTCCCGCCGGTGACCGCCGAGGACCTGGCGCAGACCATCCTGCTGACCCCTCTCGGGGGCAGCGATTGGCAGCTACGGGCGCTGTTCAACGAGCGCAAGGTGCGCGCGCAGCTGCTGCCGAGACTGGCCGCCAAGTTCGCCCTGTTCAGCTTCTGCTCCCTGCTCACCCTGGTCGCCCTGTACCGCCTGCTGCGCGAACAGCGCCGCCTGCACGAGCTCAACGCCGCCTCGCGGCGCTCGCTGCACCAGGCCGCCAGCGCCCTGAGCGCCATCGAGGAGCGGGTCCTGGTCAGCGACGGCCAGGGCCGCCTCGCCTACCTCAACCCCCAGGCCGAGACGCTGTTCGGCGTGGCCAGCCAGGACACCCAGGGCCGCCACCTGCTGGACCTGATGCCGCGCCTCGACCCCCTGTTGCTGCACGACACCGCCTTTCACAGCGAGCAGGGACCGGACCTGGTGGAGATCCAGCAGGGAACCGCCAAGCGCTTGTTCGCCGTCAGCCGCAGCGATCTCGGCGAAGACGGCAGGCGCCTGGGTTTCGTCTGGGTACTGCGCGATGTCACCGAGGAGCAGCAGGCCACCCGCGTGCTGAGGGAAACCCGGCGGCGCTACCAGGACATCTTCGAGGGCACCGGCACGGCGCTGTGCGTGCTCGACCTGTACGAACTGCGCGCCTATCTGCGCCAGCTGCAGCTGCATGATCGGGCCAGCCTGGTGCACTGGCTGCAGGCGCACCCGCAGCGCCACGGCGAACTGCTGCAACGCATGCGCCTGACCGAGACCAACCAGGTGGCACTGCGCCTGCTCGGCGTCGCCAACACCACGCAAGGCTGGCAGCACCTGATCGACAGTGGCCCGCTGCGCCCGGACGGCTTCCGCCAACAGCTGCTCTACGCCCTGCTCGAAGGCGCCGCGCAGCTGGAGCTGGAGTGCCGGATCACCACGCCCCAGGGCCACGAGCGCCACTTCTGGCTGGTCCTGCGCCTGCCCGAGGCCGCCGAAGACCTGCACGCGGTGACCCTGAGCCTCAGCGACATCACCAGCCGCAAGCGCATCGAACTGTCGCTGGTCGAGCGCGAACGCTTCTGGTCCGACGTGGTGCGCGCCGTGCCGGACACCCTCTACGTGCATGACGTGAAGAACCGCCAGGTGCTGTTCAGCAACCACCACCTGGGCCTGCAGCTGGGCTACAGCCAGGCCGAGCTGAGCGACATGGGCGAGGCCTTCTGGGAGCAGATCCTGCACCCGGACGACCACGACTATTACTGGCGTATCCGCAACCTGCAGCAGGTGGTGGGCGACGGCGTGCTGCTCGAGTCACAGCTGCGCTGGCAACGCCGGGACGGTGCCTGGCGCTGGTTCAGCATCCGCGAGCAGGCGCTGCGCCGCGACGACAGCGGCCGGGTCAGCCGCCTGCTCGGCATCGCCAAGGACATCACCGAACAGATCGAGAGCAGCGAGTCGCTGCGCGACAGCGAACAGCGCTACCGCCTGCTGGCCGAGAGCATCAGCGACATGATCTTCTCCACCGACGCCGGCCTGCACCTGAACTACGTCAGCCCCTCGGTGCAGGCGGCCCTGGGCTACAGCAGCGACTGGGTGCTGGCCAACGGCTTCCGCGGCCTGACCACCAACCCGGCACAGTTGGTGGGCCTGGACCAGTTGCTCGAACGGATTCGCGGGGCCCTCGCCACGCCGCGGCACCTGGCCGAGCTGCGCCAGCAGCTGCAGCCGCAGCTCTTCGTCTTCGACTGCCTGCGCGCCGACGGCCGCAAGGTGCCGGTGGAGGTGCGCCTGGTGCCGATGTGGGACGAGTACGGGGGCTTCGAGGGCCTGCTCGGGGTCGGCCGCGACGTCGCCCAGCAACGCCGGGCGGAGAAGGACATGCGCATGGCCGCCACGGTGTTCGAGCACTCCACCGCGGCGATCCTGGTCACCGACCCGGCCGGCTACATCGTCCAGGTCAACAAGGCCTTCAGCCGGGTCAGCGGCTACAGCTCGGCCCAGGTGCTCGACCAGCTGCCGAGCATGCTCACCGCCGACCGCCAACAGGCCAGCCACCTGCAGTACATTCTCGGCCAGCTCAACCAGCGCGGCAGCTGGGAGGGCGAGGTCTGGCTCAAGCGGCGCAACGGCGAGACCTACCCGGCCTGGGTCGGCATCACCGCGGTGCAGGACGAGGACGGCGACCTGGTCAGCTACGTGTGCTTCTTCAGCGACATCAGCGAGCGCAAGGCCAGCGAGCAGCGCATCCACCGCCTGGCCTACTACGACGCCCTGACCCAGCTGCCCAACCGCACCCTGTTCCAGGACCGCCTGCACACCGCCCTGCAGCATGGCGAACGGCACCAGGAGTGGGTCGCGCTGATGTTCCTCGACCTCGACCGCTTCAAGCCGATCAACGACTCCCTCGGCCATGCCGCCGGCGACCGCATGCTCAAGGACGTGGCCGTGCGCCTGGCCGCCTGCGTCGACGGCGACGACACCGTGGCGCGCATGGGCGGCGACGAGTTCACCCTGCTGCTGCAGTCGTCCGCCAGCCGGGACGTCGCGCTGAACCGGGCGGTCCACGTGGCCGAGCAGATCCTCGCCAGCCTAGCGCGACCCTTCCTCCTCGAGGGCCGCGAATTCTTCGTCACCGCCAGCATCGGCATCGCCCTGAGCCCCCAGGACGGCAACGAGCTGAGCCAGCTGATGAAGAACGCCGACACCGCCATGTACCACGCCAAGGAGCGCGGCAAGAACAACTTCCAGTTCTACCAGGCCGACATGAACGCCAGCGCCCTGGAGCGCCTGGAGCTGGAGAGCGACCTGCGCCACGCCCTGGAGCAGGGCGAGTTCGTGCTGCACTACCAGCCGCAGTTCGCCGGCAACGGCCAGCGCCTGACCGGCGTCGAGGCGCTGCTGCGCTGGCAGCACCCGCGCCGCGGCCTGGTGCCGCCGGACGACTTCATCCCGGTGCTCGAAGAGCTCGGCCTGGTGGTGCAGGTCGGCGACTGGGTGCTGGCCGAGGCCTGCCGCCAGCTCAGGAGCTGGCACTTGGCGAAGATCCGCGTGCCCAAGGTGTCGATCAACCTGTCGGCGCGGCAGTTCGCCGATGGCGACCTGGGCCGGCGCATCGCCGCGATCCTCGAGGACAGCGGCGTGGCCCCGGCCTGCCTGGAACTGGAGCTGACCGAGAGCATCCTGATGCAGGACGTGACCGGCGCCCTGGGCACCCTGGCCGACCTCAAGCGCCTGGGCCTGTGCCTGGCGATCGACGACTTCGGCACCGGCTACAGCTCGCTGAACTACCTCAAGCAGTTCCCCATCGACGTGCTGAAGATCGACCGCAGCTTCGTCGACGGCCTGCCCGACGGCGAGCAGGACGCGCAGATCGCCCGCGCCATCATCGCCATGGCCCACAGCCTGAACCTGGCGGTGATCGCCGAGGGCGTGGAGAGCCAGGCGCAACTGGACTTCCTGCGCGAGCACGAATGCGACGAGGTACAGGGCTACCTGCTCGGCCGGCCCATGCCCGCCGCGCAATTCGCCGCCCAGTTCGGCGGCGCCGCGCTGTTCATGCTGGGCTAGCAGCGCCTGGATGAATCCCGCTCGCGCCGCCCATGACCGCCGCTCACCCCCGCCCCGGCCGCTATAGGGTAGAATCCGCCCCCTCTTTCAACCGCCCAGCCGATTGCCCAGGGGATTGCCATATGTTCAGCCGTGATTTGACCCTCGACCGTTTCGACGCCGAATTGTCCGCCGTGATGGCGCAGGAAGCCCAGCGCCAGGAAGAACACATCGAGCTGATCGCCTCGGAAAACTACACCAGCCCGGCGGTCATGGAGGCCCAGGGCTCGGTGCTGACCAACAAGTACGCCGAAGGCTATCCGGGCAAGCGCTACTACGGCGGCTGCGAGTACGTCGATGTGGTCGAGCAGCTGGCCATCGACCGCGCCAAGCAGCTGTTCGGCGCCGACTACGCCAACGTCCAGCCGCACTCCGGCAGCCAGGCCAACGCCGCCGTGTACATGGCCCTGCTCAACGCCGGCGACACCGTGCTGGGCATGAGCCTGGCCCACGGCGGCCACCTGACCCACGGCGCCAGCGTCAGCTTCTCCGGCAAGCTGTACAACGCCGTGCAGTACGGCATCGACGGCAATGGCCTGATCGACTACGACGAGGTCGAGCGCCTGGCCCTCGAGCATAAGCCGAAGATGATCATCGCCGGCTTCAGCGCCTACTCCCAGGTCCTCGACTTCCCGCGCTTCCGCGCCATCGCCGACAAGGTCGGTGCCTATCTCTTTGTGGATATGGCGCATGTCGCCGGCCTGGTCGCCGCCGGCGTCTACCCCAACCCGGTGCCCTTCGCCGACGTGGTCACCACCACCACCCACAAGACCCTGCGCGGCCCGCGCGGCGGCCTGATCATCGCGCGCAAGAACGAGGAGCTGGAGAAGAAGCTCAACTCCGCGGTCTTCCCCGGTGGCCAGGGCGGCCCGCTGGAGCACGTGATCGCGGCCAAGGCGGTGTGCTTCAAGGAGGCCCTGCAGCCCGAGTTCAAGGCCTACCAGCAGCAGGTGGTGAAGAACGCCCAGGCCATGGCCGGCGTGTTCATCGACAACGGCTACGACGTGGTCTCCGGCGGCACCCAGAACCATCTGTTCCTGCTCAGCCTGATCAAGCAGGAAATCACCGGCAAGGACGCCGACGCCGCCCTGGGTCGCGCCTTCATCACCGTGAACAAGAACTCGGTGCCGAACGACCCGCGCTCGCCCTTCGTCACCTCGGGCCTGCGCATCGGCACCCCGGCCGTGACCACCCGCGGCTTCCAGGAAGAGCAGTGCCGCCAGCTGGCCGGCTGGATCTGCGAGATCCTCGCCAACCTGGGCGACGAGGCCGTGGAAGGCCGCGTGCGCGAGCAGGTCAAGGCGCTGTGCACGCAGTTCCCGGTGTACGGCCGCTAAGCCACGCGCCACGCCCGAGAGCCCGCCACCCGGCGGGCTTTTTCTTGATCCGCCCCAGCCCCGCGCCCGCACGTCGAAGAATGCCGCGTCAGCCGCCCGGGCCTTAGCTATAGTGGACGCAACCGTCCAGGAGTCTGTAGATGAGTGAAATCAGCCAAGAGCGTCGACGCTTCCAGCGCATCGACTTCGACGCCCCCACCGAGATCGCCCAGGGTGCCCAGCGCTGGACGGTCGAGCTGCACGACCTGTCCCTCAAGGGCCTGTTGATCAAGCGCCCGGCGCAGTGGGACGGCGACGGCGAGCAGCCCTTCGTCGCCGCTGTCGACCTGGGCGGCGGCATCCAGGTGCAGATGGAGGTCGAGCTGGCCCGCAGCCAGGGCGACCTGCTGGGGTTCACCTGCCGCCATATCGACCTCGACTCGATC
Source organism: Pseudomonas lalucatii (assembly GCF_018398425.1). NCBI lineage: Bacteria > Pseudomonadati > Pseudomonadota > Gammaproteobacteria > Pseudomonadales > Pseudomonadaceae > Pseudomonas > Pseudomonas lalucatii. The sequence continues at coordinate 1,143,195 of NZ_JADPMV010000002.1, forward strand.
AGTCACCTGCGCCGTCTGGTCGAGCTCAACCTCGGCGACGAGACCCTGCTGGAACGCGAGCTGGCGGCGCTGGGCGAAGCACCGGACTGAGCGACAGTCCGTGCAGAAGAAAGGGCGCCGCGGCGCCCTTTTGTGCCTCTGCCCGGCGCTACTCGAAGAGCGCGTCCAGCGCCTGTTCCAGGCGCGTCACCGCGATGACCCGCAAGCCGGCCGGCGCCTCCTTGGGCGCGTTGCCCCTGGGCACTATGGCGCGCTTGAAACCGTGCTTGGCCGCCTCCTTGAGGCGCTCCTGGCCGCTGGGCACCGGGCGGATCTCGCCGGACAGGCCGACTTCGCCGAACACCAGCAAATCGTTGGCCAGCGGCCGGTTGCGCAGGCTGGAGATCACCGCCGCCATCAGCGCCAGGTCCGAGGCGGTCTCCAGCACCTTGACCCCGCCGACCACGTTGAGGAACACGTCCTGGTCGTAGGTCGGGATACCGCCATGCCGGTGCAGCACCGCCAGCAACATGGCCAGGCGGTTCTGGTCCAGGCCCAGGGTGACGCGGCGCGGGTTGCCCAGGTGGCTGGTGTCGACCAGCGCCTGCACCTCCACCAGCATCGGCCGGGTGCCCTCCCAGGTGGCCATCACCACGCTGCCCGGCACCTCCTCCTGGGCGCGGGTGAGGAAGATCGCCGAGGGGTTGGTGACCTCCTTGAGGCCCTTGTCGGTCATGCCGAACACGCCCAGCTCGTTGATCGCGCCGAAGCGGTTCTTCACCGCCCGCAGCAGGCGCAGGCGACCGTCCGACTCGCCCTCGAAGTACAGCACGGTGTCGACCATGTGCTCGAGCACCCGCGGCCCGGCCAGGGCGCCCTCCTTGGTCACGTGGCCGACCAGGAAGATCGCCGTGCCGCTCTGCTTGGCGAAGCGCACCAGCAAGGCGGCGCTCTCGCGCACCTGGGCGACGCCGCCGGGGGCCGACTGCAGCTGCTCGGTGAAGATGGTCTGGATCGAGTCGATCACCATCACCTTGGGCTTTTCCAGGCGCGCGGTGGCGATGATCGCCTCGATATTGGTCTCGGTCATCACCTTCAGGCGGTCTTCCGGCAGGCCCAGACGGCGGGCGCGCATGGCCACCTGCTGCTGCGACTCCTCGCCGGTGACGTACAGCGCCGGGAAGCGGCTGGCGATGTTGCACAGGGTCTGCAGCAGGATGGTCGACTTGCCGATGCCCGGATCGCCGCCGATCAGCACCACCGAGCCGTCCACCAGGCCGCCGCCGAGCACCCGGTCCAGCTCGCCCGAGGCGGTGGAAAAGCGCGGCATCTCCTCGACGCTGACCTCGGCCAGGGTCTTGATCTGCGCCTGCTGGCCGGCCCAGCCGGTGCGCCCGCTGGGGGTGACGGCATTGGCCTCCAGGATGGTTTCCACCAGGGTGTTCCAGGCCCCGCACTCGCCGCACTGGCCGGCCCACTTGGGAAAGGTCGCGCCGCACTCGGTGCAGCCGTACATGCGCTTGGCCTTGGCCATCACGAACTCCGTCGGACGAAAACGCGCATCATAGCCTGTCGCGCCGGCCGAGCGGCACGCCCGCGGCCGCCAGCAACCTAGCCGCCGCGCCCGAACGCGGACGCGGGCAGGACTCTGGAAAAGCTTCGAGTAGGTGGAATTGTCCGCAACCGGGGGTTGCGCGTCGCGAGCCGTAGCGCCGTCTCACCGCATGGCGGCGGGCGACCCATCCCCTGCGCCGGGCGCCGCCCCCGGCCGGCCCCTCATTTGCTGACACCGTTGCTCAGCATGGCGGCGACTTCGTCCTTCAAGCTGACCCGCTGCATCTTCAGCCCCAGCAGCTCCATCTCGTCCATGGCGACCCGGCCGTCTTCGACTTCGTAGATGCGCTTGTCCAGCTCCTCATACTCCCGGGCCAGCCGGGCGAAATGTCCGTCAGCCTGGAACAGGGCACGCATTTGCGCCTCGAACTGCGGGAATTCACGGCTGAGCGGATGATATTGCAGTGGCATGGCGGCATCCTCTGGATGGGTGTATTTACCATCAGCCTAGCTCAGCTGCGGGCTTTCCACAGGCCGCCCGGACCAGCGCCACGCAGGCCGGCGAGAACGCCTGCGGCGGTTTCCTGGCGGGGGCGCGAGCCTGGATTACACTCAGTCGACCAACCTCCAGGGAACGACGGCATGAGCATACTCGGTGAATTCAAGGCATTCGCGGTCAAGGGCAACGTGGTCGACATGGCGGTGGGCATCATCATCGGTGCCGCCTTCGGCAAGATCGTGTCCTCCTTCGTCGGCGACATGGTGATGCCGCCGCTGGGCATCCTGATCGGCGGGGTGGACTTCTCCGACCTGGCCATAGTGCTCAAGGCCGCCGAGGGCGACCTGCCGGCGGTGACCCTGGCCTACGGCAAGTTCATCCAGACCATTCTCGACTTCACCATCGTCGCCTTCGCCATCTTCATGGGCGTCAAGGTCATCAACCGCCTCAAGCGCGAGGAAGAGGCCGCCCCCGCCGCCCCGCCGGCGCCGACCAAGGAGCAACAACTGCTCGGCGAGATCCGCGACCTGCTCAAGGCCCAGCAGAAGTAGCGGCTCCAGGCCTACCAGTAGTTCTCCACCGCCACCTGGCCCGGCCTGCGGGTCAGGCTCAGGTGCAGGTCGCGCTGCTTCAGCAGGGCCCGGGTATCGTCGATCATCTGCGGGTTGCCGCAGAGCATCAGCCGCGAATGCTCGGGGCTCAGTTCGACGCCGGCGGCGCGCTCCAGCTCGCCGCTTTCGAGCAGGGTAGTGATGCGCGCGGTCAGGCAGCCCGGCGCCTGCTCGCGGGTCACCAGCGGCAAATAGGTCAGCCGGTCGGCGAACTCGGCCAGGTGCTCCAGCTGGCCGAGGCCCCTGATCTGCTCTTGGTAGGCCAGCTCGCCGGCGGTGCGGGCGCTGTAGACCAGGATGATGCGCTCGAAGCGCTGCCAGGCCTCGAAGTCCTGCAGCAGCGACAGGAACGGCGCCAGGCCGGTGCCGCTGGCCAGCAGCCAGAGGTCGCGGCCATCGATGAAGCGGTCCAGGGTGAGAAAACCGAAGGCCTGCTTGTCCACCAGCAGGCTGTCGCCGGCCTTGAGGCGACTGAGCTGCGAGGTGAATTCGCCGCCCGGCACGACGATGGAGAAGAACTCGAGGAAGTCGTCGTGGGGCGCCGAGACCATCGAGTAGGCGCGCCAGACCAGGCTGCCATCGGCCTTCTGCACGCCGAGGCGGGCGAACTGCCCGGCACGAAAGCGGAAGCCCGGGGCGCGCGAGCAGCGCAGGCTGAACAGGCTCGGCGACCAGACGTGCACGTCGCTCAGGGTCTGGCGGGTGAACTTCTCTTCGCTGACGGTCATAATCTTCGCCTCGTTTCATCCCTGCCTCCAGTGTCGCGCAAAGCGCACCCGGCAAACACCGACGGTTTCCATGCCTATTCTGACGACGCCCTTCGCCCAACTCGACCTGATCCGCCAGCCCGACCAGGCCAACGAACCCCTGCAGGCCTTCGATGCCGCCGACGAATACCTGCTGGGCCACCTGCACGAGCAGGGTCTGGCGAGCGATGCTCGGGTACTGCTGCTCAACGACAGCTTCGGTGCCCTGGCCGCCAGCCTGGTCGGCCGGGCCCGGGTGACCAGCAGCGGCGACTCCTACCTGGGGCACCTGGGGCTGAGGGTCAACCTGGCGCGCAACCAGCTGCCGGCCGAGGCGGTGACCTTCGTCCCGGCCAGCGAGACGCCCCAGGGGCCGTTCGACTGGGTGCTGGTCCGCGTGCCCAAGACCCTGGCGCTGCTGGAGGAGCAGCTGATCCGCCTGCACGGCCAGCTGACCCCCGGGGCCAGGGTGGTGGCCGCGGCCATGGTCAAGCACCTGCCGCGGGCCGCCGGCGACCTGCTGGAAAAATACATCGGCCCGGTGCAGGCCTCCTTGGCGGTGAAGAAGGCGCGCCTGCTGCTGGCCACGCCCGAAACCAAGGCCGCCCCGGTATCGCCCTACCCGACCCGCTACCGCCTGGATAAACCCGCCCTGGAACTGCTCAACCACGCCAACCTGTTCTGCCGCGAAGGCCTGGACATCGGCACCCGCGCCTTCCTGCCGCACCTGCCCAGGCACCTGGGGCGCATCCGCGTGGCGGACCTGGGCTGCGGCAACGGCGTGCTCGGCATCGCCTACGCCCTGGCCAGCCCCCAGGCCGAACTGTGCCTGGTGGACGAGTCCTACATGGCGGTGCAGTCGGCGGCCGAGAACTGGCGCGCGGCCCTGGGCGGGCGGCCGGTGAGCCTTCGCGCCGGCGACGGCCTGGCCGACCAGGCCGCCGACTCCCTCGACCTGGTGCTGTGCAACCCGCCCTTCCACCAGCAGCAGGTGGTGGGGGATTTTCTCGCCTGGCGCATGTTCCAGCAGGCCCGCGCCGCGCTGGTCAAGGGCGGCGAGCTGTGGATAGTCGGCAACCGCCACCTGGGCTACCACGCCAAGCTGGGGCGGCTGTTCCGCGGCGTCGAGCAGGTGGCGGCCACGCCGAAGTTCGTGGTGCTCAAGGCGAGCAAATAGCGTCGATCAGGCATAGGGGGGGAAACCGCGCAGCGTTTTCCCCCGTGCTTGGTGGGTGGATGAAAAAAGCGTCATCCACCCTACGGCGTGCCCAGCCCCGCCGCACTCATGAACAGGCGCAGCAGCCCGGCCACGGCGGCCAGGGTCAGTACGCTGGCGCCCCAGATCAGCGCCAGCCAGGCCAGGCGCTGCCACAGGGGTTTCTTCTCCTCGCGCCGAGCCATGTCCGCGCCCTCAGTGGTAGCCATCTTCCACCCGCACCTTGCCGCGGAACACGTAGTAGCTCCAGGCCGTGTACATCAGGATGAAGGGAATGATGAACAGCGCGCCGACCAGGATGAAGCCCTGGCTCTGCGGCGGCGCGGCGGCGTCCCAGAGGCTCACCGAAGGCGGGATGATGTGCGGCCACAGGCTGATCCCCAGGCCGCTGTAGCCGAGGAAGATCAGCGTCAGGGTCAGCAGGAACGGTGAGTAGTTGGCGTTGCGCGCCACCGCCCGCAGCAGCGCCCAGGTGCAGACGAGGACCAATACGGGCACCGGCATGAACCAGAACAGGTTGGGCAGGCTGAACCAGCGCTGGGCGATCTCGGCATGGGCCAGGGGCGTCCACAGGCTGACGATGCTGGTCACCGCCAGCACCACGAACACCAGCGGCCGCGCCAGGTCGTGCATCTGCCGCTGCAGGCGGCCCTCGGTCTTCATGATCAGCCAGGTGCAGCCGAGCAGCGCGTAGGCGGCGATCAGCGCCAGGCCGCAGAACAGCGAGAACGGCGTCAGCCAGTCCAGGGCGCCGCCGGCATAGGCGCGGTCGACCACCGCGAAGCCGTCGATATAGGCGCCCAGCGCCACGCCCTGGAAGAAGGTCGCGGTCAGCGAGCCGCCGATGAAGGCCTTGTCCCAGAGATGCCGCTTGGCCGCCTTGGCCTTGAAGCGGAACTCGAAGGCCACGCCGCGGAAGATCAGCCCCAGCAACATCAGGATCAGCGGCAGGTACAGGGCGCTCAAGACCACCGCATAGGCCAGCGGGAAGGCGCCGAACAGCGCCGCGCCGCCGAGCACCAGCCAGGTCTCGTTGCCGTCCCACACCGGCGCCACGGTGTTCATCATCACGTCGCGCTCGCCCTCGTCGCCGACGAAGGGAAAGAGGATGCCTATCCCTAAGTCGAAGCCGTCCATGACCACGTACATCATCACCCCGAAGGCGATGATCACCGCCCAGATCAGCGAAAGATCGATACCCATGCTCAGCTCCTCTCGGTCTGCAGGTGGTCGCCATCCTCGTCGTCCTCGGCGGCGGACAGCGGCCGCGACGGCGTGCGCGGCTGGCCCGGCCCGCCATGGGCCACTTCCTTGCCCTCGTCGGTGATCGGGCCCTTGCGCACCAGGCGCATCATGTAGCCCAGGCCCGCGCCGAACAGGGCGAAATACACCACCACGAACAGCGCCAGGGTCAGGCTCATCTGCGCGAAACTGTGGCCGGAGGAGGCGTCGGCGGTGCGCATCAGCCCATGCACCACCCAGGGCTGGCGGCCGACCTCGGTGGTGAACCAGCCGGCGAGGATGGCGACTATGCCCGAGGGCCCCATCCACACCGCCAGGTGCAGGAACGCGCGGTTGCGGTACAGCGCGCCGCGCCTGCGCAGCCACAGGCTCCACAGGCCGGTGGCGATCATCAGCAGGCCCAGGGCGACCATGATGCGGAAGGTCCAGAACACCACCGTGGAGTTGGGCCTGTCCTCGGGGGCGAAGTCCTTCAACGCCGGCACCTGCTGATCCAGGCTGTGGGTCAGGATCAGGCTGCCGAGGGCCGGGATCTCCAGCTTGAAGCGGGTCTCCTCGCGCGCCATGTCCGGCCAGCCGAACAGGATCAGCGGAGTCGGCTCGCCACTGCTGTTGTTCCAGTGGCCCTCCATCGCGGCGATCTTGGCCGGCTGGTACTTGAGGGTATTGAGGCCGTGCAGGTCGCCGATCATGGCCTGGATCGGCGCCACGATCAGGGCTATCCACATGGCCATCGACAGCATGGTGCGGATCGCCGGGTTGTCGCGCCCGCGCAGCAGGTGCCAGGCCGCCGAGGCGCCGACGAAGAAGGCGGTGGCGAGAAAGGCGGCGGTGGCCATGTGCGCCAGGCGATAGGGGAACGAGGGGTTGAACACCACCGCCAGCCAGTCCACCGGGATCACCCGCCCATCGACGATCTCGAAGCCCTGGGGGGTGTGCATCCAGCTGTTGGAGGCGAGGATCCAGAAGGTCGAGATCAGCGTGCCGATCGCCACCATGACCGTGGAGAAGAAGTGCAGCCCCGGGCCGACGCGGTTCCAGCCGAACAGCATGACGCCGAGGAAACCCGCCTCGAGGAAGAACGCGGTGAGCACCTCGTAGGTCAGCAGCGGCCCGGTGACCGCCCCGGCGAAGTCGGAGAAGGCGCTCCAGTTGGTGCCGAACTGGTAGGCCATGACCAGGCCGGAGACCACGCCCATGCCGAAGTTGACGGCGAAGATCTTCGACCAGAAGTGGTAGAGGTCGCGGTACACCTCTTGCTGGGTCTTCAGCCACATCCCCTCGAGCACCGCCAGGTAGCTGGCCAGGCCGATGGTGATGGCCGGGAAGATGATGTGGAAGGAGATGGTGAAGGCAAACTGGATGCGGGCGAGATCGAGCGCCTCGAGGCCAAACATGGAACGTTCTCCATCAGATGAGTCGGCGCACGACCCCGTGCGAGTGCGCAACCGGTATTGACCTGGGTCAGGCACTGCTCAAAGAGTACTCGCCGGCCAGGCGCCCGCCGCTGTGGTTATTTGTCGCGCGACGGGCCGCCGCCTCGGGCATGCGCCGGGGCGCCCGTGCTAGGCTGTGGCGGCCATCGTTAGCCTGCTAAAGAATTCGCCATGTCCGTCCACGGCCAGCTGCTCCTGCGCCATCAGCGCCCCTTCATCGCCTTCTGGCTGGCACGGGTGTGCACCGCCAGCGGCTTCCAGATGCTCACCGTGGCCATCGGCTGGCATATGTACCAGCTGACCGGCAGCGTGCTCGACCTGGGCCTGGTGGGCCTGGTCGAGTTCCTGCCGCGGGTGCTGTTCATGCTGCACACCGGCCATGTCGCCGACCGCTACGACCGCCGCCAGGTGGCCGCGCTGTGCCAGGCCGGACAGTTGCTGATCGCCCTGGCCCTGGTGCTGGGCAGCAGCAGCGGCGAGGTGACCCGCGAGCTGATCTTCGTCCTGGCCTTCCTCCTGGGCGCCGCCCGCGCCTTCGAGATGCCGGCGACCCAGGCGCTGCTGCCCAGCCTGGTGCCGCCGGCGCTGTTCCCCGCCGCGGTGGCCGCCTCGGCCTCGGCCATGCAGACGGCAACGATCGCCGCGCCGGCCCTCGGCGGCTTCCTCTACGCCTTCGGCAGCCTGTGGGTGTACGCGCCGACCGCCCTGCTCTACGGCCTGGCCTGCGCCCTGATGCTCGGCCTGCCGCCACGCCAGGAGCCGCTACGCAAGGAGCGCGCGACGCTGCATTCGCTGCTGGCCGGCATCCGCTATATCCGCAGCCGCCGCGACATCTTCGGCGCCATCTCCCTGGACCTGTGCGCCGTGCTGCTCGGCGGCGCCACCGCCCTGCTGCCGGTGTTCGCCAAGGACATCCTGCTCACCGGCCCCTGGGGCCTGGGCCTGCTGCGCTCGGCGCCGGCGGTCGGCGCGCTGCTGATGTCCTTCTGGCTGGCGCGGTTTCCCATCGAACGCCAGGTCGGCAGGACCATGTTCAGCGCGGTGGCGGTGTTCGGCGTGGCGACCATCGCCTTCGGCCTGTCCACCTCCTTCTGGTTCAGCCTGGCGGTGCTGGTGGTGCTCGGCGCGGCGGACATGATCAGCATGGTGATCCGCGGCGCCTTCGTGCAGCTGCAGACCCCGGACGCCATGCGCGGCCGGGTCAGCGCGGTGAACGGCCTGTTCATCGGCGCCTCCAACCAGCTCGGCGAGTTCGAGTCGGGGCTCACCGCCCACTGGTTCGGCACGGTGCCGGCGGTGGTCCTGGGCGGGGTCGGCACCCTGCTGGTGACCGGCGCCTGGATCAGGCTGTTCCCGAGCCTGGCCCGGCGCGACCGGTTGCAGGAGCCCGAGGAGCCGACCGAGGCACTGCGCCCTTAGTGCAGCAGGCGCGGGTCGGCGCTCAGGCGCTGGTAGAGGAATTCGCCCAGCGCGCGGATGCGCGCCACCCCGCGCAGGTCCGGATGGGTCAGCACCCAGACCCGGGTGTCCAGCGCCGGGTCGGGCTCGGCCAGGCGCACCAGTTCGTCGTGGGCCTCGGCCAACGGACAGAGCAACAGGCCGACGCCCATGCCCTGGCGCACGCACTCGACCATGCCCACCAGGCTGTCGCTGCGCGCCACCACCTGCTCATTGGCCACCCGCGCGGCCAGCCAGGCAGCCTGCTCCAGGTGCGCCAGGCTCTCGTCGGGGGCCACCCACAGGTGCTCACTCAGCGCCAGCGCCGCCGGCCGCCCGGCCAGGTAGGCGGACGAGGCATAGAGCGCCGTCTGGATACGCCCCACGCAGCGCCCCAGCAGGTTTTCCGGCGGCCGGTTGGTGCCGCGCACCGCCATGTCCGCCTCGCGCTGGGTCAGGCGCAGAAAGCTGTTGTTGATCACCAGCTGCAGCTGGACGCCCGGATGCTGTTCACGGAACTCGGCCAGCAACGGGGTCAGCAGGCCGGCGAACAGGGTGTCGGTGGAGGTCAGGCGGATGCTGCCGCGAATCTGCAGGTCCTGCCCCAGCAGCTGGCGCTCGGCCCGCTCGATCTGCTCGCTGACACCGGCCAGCTGGGCGGCCAGCGCCTCCCCCGCCACGGTCAGCTGGTAGCCGCCGGGCAGGCGCTGGAACAGGGCGACGCCGAGCCGCTCCTCCAGGCGCTGCAGGCGCCGCAGCACGGTGCTGTGGTTGACCCGCAGGGTGCGCGACGCCCGGCTGATCGAGCCGCCCTGGGCGACGGCGAGGAAGTACTGCAGGTCGCTCCAGTCCATCTCTGCAAATCCGCATAATGATTTTGCGGATATTGAGAATTTATCCGCTGATTTGCAAAGCATAGCCTGGACTCACGGCACCTCAGCCAACAGACCGGAGTTCCGATCATGCCCAGCCTAGACCTGCCCTATGCCCCCGCCGCCGCGCGCCTGCTGCTGCGCATCGGCCTGGCCGCCATGTGGATCAGCCACGGCCTGGTGCTCAAGCTGCTGACCTTCGGCGTCGACGGCCTCGGCAGCTGGCTGAGCGGAATCGGCCTGCCGTCCGCCCTGGCCCTGCCGCTGATCGTCGCCGAGACCCTCGGCGGCCTGCTGATCCTGCTCGGCTTCTACGGCCGCTGGGTATCCCTGGCGCTGCTGCCGATCCTGCTCGGCGCACTGCTGATCCATGCGCCCAATGGCTGGGTGTTCAGCAACCCCGACGGCGGCTGGGAATACCCGCTGTTCCTCGCCGCCATGTCCCTGGTCCACATCCTGCTCGGCGACGGCCCGCTGGCCCTGAAAGCCGAAGGAGCCACCCCATGAACACATCCCTGGAGTTGATCAGTCACCCGCTGTGCCCCTACGTGCAACGGGCGGCCATCGTCCTCGCCGAGAAGGGCGTGGCCTTCCGTCGCCGCGACGTCGACCTGGGCGACAAGCCGGCCTGGTTCCTCGCCCTGTCGCCGCTGGGCAAGGTGCCGCTGCTGCGCAGCGAACGCGGCGTGCTGTTCGAGTCGGCGGTAATCGCCGAGTACCTCGACGAGACCCTGGCGCCGCGCCTGCACCCGGAAGACGCCTTCGAACGCGCCCGCCACCGCGCCTGGATCGAGTTCGCCTCGGCCGTGCTCAACGACGTCGCGCGCTTCTACAACGCCGCCGACGCGGCCCAACTGGAGGCCCAGCACCAGACCCTGCGCCGGCGCTTCGAACAGCTGGAGGACGCACTGGGCGAGGGCCCCTGGTTCGCCGGGGCGACCTTCTCCCTGGTGGATGCGGCCTTCGCCCCGGTGTTCCGCTACTGGCAGGTGTTCGAGCGCATCGCCGACTTCGCCACCTTCGCCGGCCTGGCCGGGGTCGAGCGCTGGCGCCGGGTCCTGGCCGAGCGGCCTTCGGTGCGCGGCGCGGCACCGGCGGACTACCCCGAGCGGCTGTGGCAGTTCATCGCCCGCCGCGACAGCCAGCTGGCGACCCTGCGCGCCCAGCGCACGGCGGCTGCGGCGACGCCGGCCTAGGACGCCAGCATCGCCTCGGCCACCTGCTGGCGGGGGCCGCGCCCGCGCAGCTGCTCCACCAGCGTCAAGGCGAAGGCCAGGGCGGTGCCGGGCCCCTGGCTGGTGATGCAGTTGCCGTCGACCACCACCGGCTCGTCGACGAAGCTGCAGCCGGACAGGCGATCGCTGAAGCTGGGGTAGCAGGTCATGCGCCGCTGCCTGAGCACCCCGAAAGGCTGCAGGGCCATGGCCGGCGCCGCACAGATGGCGGCGTAGAACTTGCCGGCCTTGGCTTGCTGGCGCACCCGCTCGGCCAGCGGCTCATGCTCGCCCAGGCGCTGGGCGCCGGGCATGCCGCCGGGCAGCACGATCAGGTCGAACTCCTGGGCCAGCACGTCGACCAGCATGGCATCGGCGGTCAGGCGCGTGCCGCGGGCGCAGGTGATCATCCGCCGGCCCTCGATGCTGGCCACCACCACCTCGATCTCGGCGCGGCGCAGCACGTCGATCAGGGTCACGCATTCGAGGTCCTCGACACCATCGGCTACGGTGATTACGGCGCGTGTGCTCATGCTGTTCTCCTCGACAGGGAAGGGAAATCCGCTGACCTTCCGGTCACAAATTCACCGGCTAAAGCCTAGCTGATATGATGCGCGCCTTTTCCAGAACCCCCCGCAAAAACCGCCGCCCTTGGGCGGATGTGCTTTGCTTGCGGTCTGCACATCAACGGCGCCATCCGCGCCACAGGGAGACGCCATGCTGGAACGCCTATTCCGACTCAAAGCGCACAACACCACGGTGCGCACCGAGATCCTCGCCGGTCTCACCACCTTCCTGACCATGGCCTACATCCTCTTCGTCAACCCCAGCATCCTCGCCGAGACCGGCATGGACCGCGGCGCGGTGTTCGTCGCCACCTGCCTGGCCGCGGCCATCGGCTCGGCGATCATGGGCCTGCTGGCCAACTACCCGATCGCCCTGGCGCCGGGCATGGGCCTCAACGCCTTCTTCACCTATACCGTGGTGCTGACCATGGGCCATACCTGGCAGGTGGCCCTGGGCGCGGTGTTCCTCTCCGGGGTGATCTTCTTCCTGCTGTCGATCTTCAAGGTCCGCGAATGGATCATCAACAGCATCCCCCTGGCCCTGCGTGCCGGCATCGCCGCCGGTATCGGCCTGTTCCTGGCGATCATCGCCCTGAAGAACGCCGGCATCGTCATCGACCACCCGGCCACCCTGGTAACCCTCGGCGACATGACCGCAGGCGGGCCGCTGCTGGCCTGCCTGGGCTTCTTCATCATCGCCGCCCTGGCCTACCGCCGCGTCACCGGCGCGGTGATGATCGGCATCCTGCTGATCACCGGCCTGTCCATCGTCCTCGGCCTGTCGCAGTTGGACGCCGTGGTGTCCATGCCGCCCTCGGTGATGCCGACCCTGCTGCAACTGGACATCATGGGCGCCCTGGATATCGGCCTGCTCAGCGTGATTTTCGCCTTCCTGTTCGTCGACCTGTTCGACACCTCCGGCACCCTGGTCGGCGTGGCCCAGAAGGCCGACCTGCTGGACAAGGACGGTAAGATGCCGCGCCTGGGGCGCGCCCTACTGGCCGACAGCACCGCGACCATGGCCGGCGCGGCCCTGGGCACCAGCACCACCACCAGCTACATCGAGTCGGCGGCCGGCATCAGCTCTGGCGGGCGCACCGGCCTGACCGCCTGCGTGGTCGCCCTGCTGTTCCTCCTCAGCCTGTTCTTCGCCCCCCTGGCCGGCGCCGTGCCGGCCTACGCCACCGCCCCGGCGCTGCTGTTCGTCGCGGTGCTGATGATGAGCAGCCTGGCGCAGATCGACTGGGACGACCTGACCGTCGCCGCGCCGGTGGCGGCGGCCGCCCTGGCCATGCCGCTGACCTTCTCCATCGCCAACGGCATCGCCTTCGGCTTCATCACCTGGACCCTGGTCAAGGTCCTGGCCGGCCGCTGGCGCGACCTCAACCCGGCGCTGGTGATACTCTCGGCGCTGTTCGTGATCAAGCTGGGCTTCTTCGCCTGATCCCCCCAGCCAGCCCTCCAGGAGCGGGCCAGTCCCGCTCCTGTCCGTTTCAGCCGCAAGCAATGTCGAGTAGTCCATGAGCCGTCCCCAGTTCGATCCCGCCACCTATGCCGCCCAGCTAGACGAGAAGAAGCAGCGCCTGATCGAGCTGCTGGCGCCGTTCGCCGCACCGGCACCGGAGGTCTTCGACTCGCCCCGCGAGCACTACCGTCTGCGCGCCGAGTTCCGCCTGTGGCGCGAGGGCGAGGATCGCCACTACGCCATGTTCGAGGCCGGCGACAAGCACGCGCCGATCCTGCTGGACGACTTCCCCATCGCCAGCGCCCGGATCAACGAGCTGATGCCGCGCCTGAAAAGCGCCTGGCAGGCCAGCAAGGTGCTGAGCTTCAAGCTGTTCCAGGTCGAGTTCCTCACCACTTTGGCCGGCGACGCGCTGATCACCCTGTGCTACCACCGCCCGCTTGACGAAACCTGGCAGGCCGAGGCGGAGAAACTGGCGGCGGATTTACAGGTGAGTATCGTCGGCCGCTCGCGCGGCAAGCGCATCGTCATCGGCCGCGACCACGTCCTCGAAGAGTTGCAGGTGGCCGGGCGCAGCTACCGCTACCGCCAGCCGGAGGGCGCCTTCACCCAGCCCAACGGCGAGGTGTGCCAGAAGATGCTCGGCTGGGCCTTCGAGGCGCTCGGCGAACGCGACGACGACCTGCTGGAGCTGTACTGCGGCAACGGCAACTTCACCCTGCCCCTGGCCACCCGGGTGCGCAAGGTGCTGGCCACCGAGATCAGCAAGAGCTCGGTGAATGCCGCCCTGGCCAACCTGGCCGACAACGGCGTCGACAACGTCACCCTGGTGCGCCTGTCCGCCGAGGAGCTGACCGAGGCGCTCAACGAGGTGCGACCGTTCCGCCGCCTGGCCGACGTCGATCTCAAGAGCTACCAGTTCGGCAGCGTGTTCGTCGATCCGCCGCGCGCCGGCATGGACCCGGACACCTGCGAGCTGACCCGGCGTTTCGACAGGATTCTGTACATCTCCTGCAACCCCGAGACCCTGGCCGCCAACATCGCCCAGCTCGGCGACACCCACAAGGTGACGCGCTGCGCGCTGTTCGACCAGTTCCCCTACACCCACCACATGGAAGCCGGGGTGCTGCTGGAGCGGCGCTGAGGCGCTCCGGACAGCAGGGACTCAGACTTCGGCGCCAGGCCGGCAAGTGGCGATGGCCTGCAGCAGCTCCGGCTTGTCGATCGGCTTGGCGATGAAACCGTCCAGCCCCTCGGCCAGATAGCGCTCCCTGTCCCCCGCCATGGTGTGTGCGGTGACCGCCACCACCTTGGGGCAATGCTCGCCCAGCAGGGTGCGGATGCGCCGGGTCGCCTCCACCCCGGTCATCTGCGGCATCGAGATGTCCATCAGGATCAGGTCGAACGTCTGCTGCTGGACCAGCTCGATGGCCTGTGTGCCACTGTCGGCATAGTGCAGTTCGTGCCCCTGGCCCTCGAGCAGGCACTCGACCACCAGCTGGTTGCTCGGCGAGTCATCCACCACCAGGATGCGCCGGCTCGCCTGTTCGTGCGTTACCGGCGCGCGGTCCTGCGCCGCCCTGGTGACAGGCTCGACGGCCGAGCAGGCCAGGGTCAGGCTGACGATGAAGCGCGCGCCGCCTAGCGGCGAGTCGTCGACCTCGATATCGCCGCCCATCATTCGCGCCAGGCGGCGGGAGATCGCCAGCCCCAGGCCGACCCCATTATGCTCGCGGGTGAGGGAATCATCGCCCTGGGCGAAGGCCTGGAACAGCTGGCCGCGCTGCGCCGGCTCGATACCCGGCCCGGAGTCATCGACGCAGAAGCGCAGCTGCAGCCGCCCCTCTGCCGCCGGCGCGGCAGCGACGGACAGGCGCACCAAGCCAGCCGCGGTGAACTTCACCGCATTGGCCAACAGGTTGAAGAGTATCTGGCGCAGGCGCACGGTATCGCCCAGGCACTGCAGCGGCAGCCCTGTTCCGGCCTGGTAGTCGAAGGCCAGGCCCTTGCGCTCGCAGCTGGACTCGGCGTAGTTGAGCGCCGGCTTCACCAGGTCGAGCAGGCGGAACGGCGCGACCTCCAGCTCCAGCTTGCCGGACTCGATGCGGGCCAGGTCGAGTATCTCGTTGACCAGCGACAGCAGATGCTTGCCGGAACGGTTGGCCACCGACAGCCGCCCCCGCTCCTCGAACGAGAGACGGGGGCTCGACTCGAAAGCGGAGAGGATGCCGATCACCACGTTGAGCGGCGTGCGTAGCTCATGGCTGACAGTGGCCAGGAAGGCGCTCTTCGCCTCGTTGGAGGCGTCCGCGCGGCGCTTGGCCTCGGTCAGCTCGCGCTCCTTGGCCTTGAGGTCGCTGATGTCGACGCGGATGCCGGCCAGGCCGCCGTCGCGCATGCGCCGCTGGATGACCCGCAGCACCCGGCCATCGCTCAGCTGCTCCTCATAGGATTCGCCACGGACATGCTGGTCCAGCTTGACCTTGAGCTGCCCGGCCATGGCCC
The DNA here is from genome assembly GCF_018398425.1 of Pseudomonas lalucatii. Classification (NCBI taxonomy): domain Bacteria; kingdom Pseudomonadati; phylum Pseudomonadota; class Gammaproteobacteria; order Pseudomonadales; family Pseudomonadaceae; genus Pseudomonas; species Pseudomonas lalucatii. The sequence continues at coordinate 1,158,537 of NZ_JADPMV010000002.1, forward strand.
CCTCGCCCTCGACGGCGGCGAACTGGCCCTGCTCGATGCCGTACTGGATGATATTGCTGGCCGAGGTGCCTGCCTGGATGACCGGTGCACTGAGTTGGTAGGTACGGCGGAAGTTGGCGTTGCACAGCACCAGCCGGTCCTCGGCGTCGAAGATGGCGAAGGCGTCGGGAATGGCCTCGATGGCATCGACCAGACGGTTCTCGCTGCGGCGCAGGTTGTCGGTGGCCTCGTCCACCATGCGCCGCAAGCGCACCGGCAGACGCAGCAGGGCATAGAAACCGCCCGCCAGGAGCAGCGCCAGGACATAGAGCAGCACGCGCAACTCCAGCCGGTGGCTCGCCGTGGCCAGCCAGCCCGAGGCCGGCACCCCGGCCAGTTGCCAGATGCCGCCGGGCAGCACCACGTCCATGGTGATCGGCGAGTCGGCGAACACCTCGGGCTGACCGTACAACTGCTCGCCGTCGGCACCCAGGCCGTCCTTGCCGCGGATGGCGATCTCGATGTCGCCGGCGTCGCCCGCCGCCTGACGGGCCCGCTCGACGATGGAGTACCAGTCGATCAGCACCGTGGCGAAGCCCCAGAAACGCTCTTGCTCGCGGGCGTCGTCGTTGACGAAGATCGGGTAGCGGCCAATGATCGCGGTGCCGCCCTGGATCAGCTCGACCGGCCCGGCCACCCACAGCTGCCGCGAGTCGATCGCCCGTTGCGCGGCTTCGCGGCGGGCCGGGTCGCCCAGCAGGTCGTGACCGATGGCCCCCCGGTTGGCCTCGTAGGGCCAGACATGGGTGACGATGCCGTCGGGCGCCAGCTGCAGGCTCCTGATGTGCTCGTCGTTGCCGGCCAGCTCCGCGGCGATGCGCGCGAACAGGCGCTCGTCGACCTGCGCGCTGGCCATCGGCAGGCCGATCAAGCCCTTCACCTGGTAGAGGTCGCCATTGAGGTAGGACTCCAGCTGGGCGCGCACGATCGACAACTGCTGCAGCACCGCCTGCTCCTCGGCCAGGCGGCTGGCCCGGGCGTCCTCCTGGAAATAGGCCTGCAAAGCGACCAGGTTGACCGCTCCAAGCAACGCCGCCAGGCAGGCGGCGGCCAACCATTGCTGCCACCAGCGACGGCGCGTGGCGCGTGCTGGCGGTGTGGCTAGCGGGTCGTTGGCGTTTCTGCTCATGAACGAAGTCTCCTCTGTCATGCAGTGGTACTTCGCAAAACCCAGGCCAGCCCTACGCAGGCGCGCGAAGCAAAATGCCAGTCCCCTCGCACGCCTTATCCATCCAAGACAAGCAACTGAAATATATGAATTTATTTAAACAAACCGAATAACCGGCGGGAATCTCGCGCGGCGCCCTTCGCGCGGCATTACCGCGCCTCAGGCAATTTGCTTCGCAAAATGCAAAGCAAATTGCTGGGCATTTAGCCAAGCACCGCGTCCACCGCCGCCTTTTCCCAGGCCTGGCGCTTGCGGTACAGGGTCGAGGCACTGACCTCCAGCAGCGCCGCCGCCTTCGGCAAGTTGCCGCCGCAGATGGCGATGGCGCGCTCGATGATGCGCTTCTCCTCCAGCCACAGGGGGCTGATCTCCTGGTCCTCGCGTTCCGCGGCGGAGGCGGCCGGACGCGTGCGGGCCGCGGGGCTCGAGCCCTGCGTGTCCACCACCCCCTTCTGCAGGATGGCGTGCAACGACTCGGGCAGCATCTCGACGGTCAGCTGCTCGCCCTCGCCGAGCACCACCATGTTCATGATGACGTTCTCCAGCTCGCGCACATTGCCGGGCCAGGGATAGGCACGCATGATCGCCTCCACCTCCTTGGAGAAGCCCTGGAACGCCTTGTTCTCCCGGGCGCAGATGTCCTGGAGCAGCTTGCGGGCGATCAGCAGGCAGTCGCCGCCGCGTTCGCGCAGCGGCGGCAGGCGCAAGGGGATCACGTGCAGGCGATAGTACAGATCCTCGCGAAAGCGCCCGGCTCGCACCTCCTCCAGCGGATCGCGGTTGGTCGCGCAGACGAAGCGGATATCGACCTGCTGGCTGACGCTGGAACCGACCTTCTGGAAGGTCCCGGACTGGATGAAGCGCAGCAGCTTGCTCTGCAGGTCCAGATCCATCTCGCAGAGTTCGTCGAGAAACAGCGTGCCGCCGTCGGCCAGAGTCGCCGCGCCGTCGCGCTCGCTGTGGGCGCCGGTGAACGCGCCCTTCACGTGGCCGAATATCTCGCTCTCCATCAGGTCGCGGGGAATGGCGGCGCAGTTGATGGTCAGGAAGGCCTGCCCGGCCCTGTCACTGAGGCGATGGACCGCCTCGGCGCACAGCTCCTTGCCGGTGCCGCTCTCGCCGGTGATGAAGATGCTGGCACGACTGGACGCCGCACTCTCGATGACCCGGTAGACCCCCTGCATTACCGGCGAGGCGCCGACCAGGCCCTCGAACTGCTCACGTTCGTAGCATTGCTGGTAGCTGTCGAGCATGTCCTCGAGGCGGTGCTGCTTGAGCACGTTGTTGACGGTGACCAGCAGGCGGCTGGCATCTATGGGCTTGGTCAGGAAATCCACCGCGCCCAGGTGCACCGCGTCCATGGCCACACTGGCCGAGTCGTTGGCGGTGACCACCACCACCGCCACGTCTATGGCCTTCTCGTTGATGAAACGCAGGACCTCGAAGCCATGCATGTCCGGCAGGCTGAGGTCCAGCAGCACCAGTTGAAAGCGCGCCTCGCCGAGCGCCAGGAGCGCGTCCTTGCCGCTTGCCGCGTGCACCACGTCATAGCCCTTGGCGTCGAGGTACTCGCGGTACAGGGTGGCCAGGGGCAGGCTGTCTTCGACCAACAGCACCGAGGTGTTTGCTCCACTCTCGCGCATCGATGTTCTCCACTAGGCCGGTTGGCTGATATTGAAGCGCTGGCGGTAGGCCGCCAGGGTAATGCGCAGGGTATCGCTGGTTTCCGGCAGCAGCTGGGCCACCCGCTCCCGATCCATGCGCTTGCACGCCGACTCGATCTCCCGAGCCAGCGCCGAGAGCTGGCTGGCGCCGAAGGTGGCGGCATTGCTCTTGAGGGTATGCGCCTCGTCCTCCACGCCGTGGCAGTCCAGCCGGGCCAGGTGCTCGTGAATGGCGTCCATGCGCCGCTGCGCCTCGTTGACGAACAGCCCGATCATCCGTTCGAGCATCGCATCGGAGGTTTCCGCCGCCAGGCGCGTGAGAATGGCCTCGTCCATCAGTTTCAATCCAGACATGGTATCCGCCTCTGTGTGGGATGGGTCGGCCTGCACCAGGCAGCCGTCGATGGCCTGGAGCAGGGATTCGCGGGTGAACGGCTTGCCGACGAAGCCGTTCATGCCCACCGCCCGGCAGCGCTGGGTATCTTCGCGCATGGCGTTGGCGGTGAGGGCGATGATCGGGATGGCGGCATAGGCCGCCTGCCCCTCGCGGATGCGCCGGGTGGCCTCGAGACCGTCCATGGACGGCATGCGCACGTCCATCAGGACCAGGTCGAAAGACGCCTGCCCCAGCAGCTCCAGCACCTGATGGCCGTTCTCGGCGACCGCGACCTGGTAGCCGGCTTGCTCGAGCTGGGTGACCGCCACCAGCTGATTGGCCGGGCTGTCCTCGGCCAGCAGAATCCGCCCCTGCCGGCGCGGTGCCGGGGCGGCGGTGCCGGACGAGCGCGAAGGGCGCGGGGCCAGTTCCAACAGCTGCAACAGCCGCGAGTAGCACACCGGCTTCTCGATCACCTCGCAGCTGCCGCTGCCCGGCCCCATGACCGAGGTGGCGAGACGCTTGCGGTCCGCCATCAGTACCAGCCGCGCGCCGGCGCGCTGGACACTCTCGAGCCGGTGCCGGGCGGGCGCATCCAGCGCCTCGGCGGCGTCGAGGAACAGCCAGCCCGGTACTGTCTCCGGCGCCCCGCTCACACCGGCGCACGCCTGCGTGCTCAGGCCGAACAGGTTCAGCTGGCGCACCAGCACATCGGCCAGCACCGAATTCGACGACACCACCCAGGCGTTCCCCGACAACGGCCGCGGCGCCGGCCCGTCTTCGACGATGCCCAGCGGCACGCGGAAGCTGAAGGTCGAGCCTTGCCCCAGGCTGCTGTCGAGGCGAATCGAGCCGCCCATGGCTTCGACCAGGCGGCTGCAGATCGACAGGCCCAGACCGGCGCCGCCATGCAGGGTCGCGTCGGTGCTGTCGACCTGGGTGAAGGCCTCGAAGATCGCCGCCTGCTTGAGCGCGGGAATGCCGATCCCGGTATCGCTGACCGAACACTCCAGGGTGAAGCGCTCGCCCTCGCGCTCGGCCAGCTGCAGGCGCAGGATAACCCCGCCCTCGCGGGTGAACTTGATGGCATTGTCGATCAGGTTCAGCAGCACTTGGCGCAGACGCGCCTCGTCGCCCAGGCAGCGGCGCGGCAGGTCGGGCTCGTAGAGCATGCCCAGGTCGATCTGCCGGTCGCTGAGCTGCAGCGCCTTGACCGCCAGGGCCGACTCGCACAGCTCCACCAGATCGAAAGGCGCGCTGACCAGGTCCAGGGCCCCGGACTCGATGCGCGCGAAGTCGAGGATGTTGTTGATCAGCGCCAGCAGCACGCTGGCCGACTGTTGCGCCGACTCGATGTACAGCTGCTGGCTGTCGTTAAGCGCGCTCTCGGCCAGCAGATCGACGCAGCCCATCATGGCGTTGAGCGGCGAGCGGATCTCGTGGGTGACGTGGGCGAGGAAGTCGGACTTGGCCTGGTTGGCCTTCTCCGCCGCCTCCTTGGCCTGCAGCAGACCCTGCTCGGCCTGCTGGCGCTCCTGTTCGCGCTGGCTCAGCGCGCGGGACATACGATTGAAAGCCAGGGCCAGGTCGTGGAACTCGCGACTGGTGACCACGCCGAGGGGCGCATCGGTTTCCCCCCGCTCGATCCGGTTGAGACCGGCGCGCAGACTGCTCAGGTCCCGGGTCAGCAGCACGCCGATCAGCCAGGAGGTCGCCACCACCAGCAACAACGCCAGCACGGCGATCACGATCAGGCGGTCGCGGGCCTCGCCGAACAACCGCTCGAACGCGGTGGTGGCCATACCCAGTTCGAGGTAGCCGACCGGGAATTCGTCGACGTAGATCACCTTCTGCACATCGAACACGCCATCGGCCACCGCCGCCACCCTAAGGTCCGGCTCCCGGCCGAGCGGATGCTGCGGGCTGGAGCCGCGGTCCACCAGCACCCGCTGGTTGTCGCGAATGCGCAGGTACAGGCTGTCACTGTTGGCCATCACGCTCTCGGCCACCGCCTCCAGCGCCGCCAGGTCCGACGACACCACGGCGTCGCGCACCAGCACCGCCAACTCCTCCGCCTCGGCGTCGAAACGCTCGGTGAAGGACTGCTCGTTGGACACGCGCAGGAAGTACAGGCTGGTCCACACCAGACCGATCAGGATCAGGGTCTCGACCAGGGCGATCCCGAGGATGACCTTCAGCCGGAAGGAGATCATGGCGTCTCGCCTCCCGGCCCGTCCTGCGCCTCCAGCGTGCCCGGCAGGCCCTGCCAGTCCAACGCGCCTATCGCCGCGTAATCGCCGTGGTCGACCGCGGCAAAGGCGTGGATCCTCAGTTTTTTCAGCAGCTGCCGGCCTCGCGCCGATGCGCTCAGGTCGATCAGCGCCTGCTGCACCTGCAGCTGGCGCGCTGGCCCTACGCGGGGGTGCGCGGCGATGGGATGGGGCGGGTAGCCCGGCGACTGCCACAGTACCCGCAGCGACTCGCGCGCCGCCGGGCTGGTGCTATCGAGCGTGCGGCGCACGCCGCCACCGGCCGCGGCGAAACCGCGCTGCACGTTGAAGTACACCGAATCGTGACTGCGCACGAACTTCACCGCGACCGGGATACCGCGGGCGGCCAGCTCCCGGCGGGTGAGCAGCGAGGCGGCAAAGGCCGCCGGCGAGGGAAACACCATTTGCTCGCCGGCCAGGTCCTCCAGGCGCTTGAAGCGGCTGTCGCGACGCACCACGATCAGCCCCTTGAGCCGCCCCGGCGACTGCGCCGCCAGCGCGTTGTAGCCGCTGGCCCGACTGAAGACCGAGTAATGGTAGGGGTTCATGTAGGCCAGGTCATAGTCGCCGCGGTGCAGGGCATCCTCGAAGGCCGGGATGTCCGCTGCGGTCTTGAACACCAGTTCGATCCCGCTGGCGCTGCGGACCTGCTCGATCAGCGGCTGCCACAGGGAGTACAGCTTGGCCGCCGGCTGCTGTGGCACCACCCCCAGGGTCAGCACCTGCGCGCCGCTGGTCTGGGCCAGGCCCAGGCCGAGCAGCAGCACGGCACGAGGCAGGAAGGGGTGGCGGGAGGTCACGCGTGGCTTGCTCATGATCGGGGCTCGAATGGCGGTGTCGAAAAGTACGAAGCAAATTCAGGACCAGCCGCAGAACGCCTCGCCTTTCGCCGTAAAGGGCCGGCCGAGCCGTGATTTTTCGCACTTTGCTTTGCATTTTGCGAATAGGCCCTGCAACTCTAGACCCATTTTGCAAAAAACTGCGGCCGCCTCCTGCGCCTCGCCAGGACCTGGCCCCGCTCCGTCGTGGTTTATGCTTTGCCGGTAGTGCCTGGCATGGTTCTCGCTGGAAGCCTTGCCAAGTCCAGCTATCGAACGGGAGAAGGACCATGGCTGAATCGGACGCGCAAACCAGGCTGTGGCAGCCGGCACAGGGCGCGGAAAGGCCGCTGTCGGTGCTGGTGGTCGACGATGACGAGCTGATCCGCATGCACCTGCAGCTGGCCCTGTCCAACGAGGGCCTGCGGATCAGCGAGGCGGCCAACGGCCAGCAGGCCGTGGAACTGGCCAGCCGGCAGGCCTTCGACATAGTGCTGATGGACGTGCGCATGCCCGGCATGGACGGCTTCGCCGCCTGCGAGCGGCTCAAGCAACTGCCCGGCCATGCCTCGACGCCGGTGGTGATGCTCACCGGCATGGAGGATCAGGAGTCGATCCGCCGCGCCACCCAGGTCGGCGCCATCGACTATGTCACCAAGCCGCTGAGCGCCACGGTGCTGGCCAAGCGCGTGCGCCATATCGTCCAGGCGCAGCGCAACCACGCCGAGCTGGATAACCAGCGCGCCAGCCAGAATGCCCTGCTGCACGCGATCCCCGATACCATCCTGCGCTTCGATGCCGAGGGCATCCTGCTGGCCTCGAAATTCCCCGAGGCCTGTCCGAGTCTGTTGCGAATGCGTTCGGCGATCGGCAGCAGCATCCGCGAGATCTTCTCCGGAGTGCCCCGGTTCGACCCCGCCCAGGCCCTGCAGCGGGCCCTGCACGGCGATACCACGGCACTGCAGATCGCCTGGCCGGGGGCCGAGGAGAGCATCTACGAGGTCCGCTTCGTCGCCAGTGCCGCCAACGACGTGATGTGCATCCTGCGCGACATCAGCCGCCAGGTGCGCCAGCAGCGCCGCATCGAACAGCTGTCGCTGAGCGACGGCCAGACCGGCCTGGCCAACCGCGCCTGCTTCCTGCAGATGGCCCAGCGCCAGCTGGACGCCGCGCCGGAGCAGGCCCTGTGCATGCTGCAACTGAGCTTCGCCAGCTACCCGAGCGTCAGCAGAAGCGTCGGCAGCAAGACCGCCGACCAGCTCATCCGCGTGCTGGCCGACACCCTGGTCGAGGCCAGCGGCGCGAGTCGCCAGCTCGATCCCAGCGGCGCCGGCGACCTGCCCTTTATCGCCCGCACCGGCGAGGCGGACTTCCATCTGCTGCTCGGCGACGAACGCGAGGCGCTGGACGCCCTGCTGCGGCGGGTGTGCCAGGCGGTCGAAGAGCCCATCCAGGTCGACCAGTACGAGTTCCGCCTGCCTCTGCGCGCGGGCATCGTCAGCACCGAGGCGGCGAACGGCAACGTCGATGAACTGTTCAAGATGAGCGGGCTGGCGGCACAGAAGGCCAGCCAGCGGCAGTTGAGCGAGCCGCTGGTCTACTCCCCGGCGTTGCAGCGCGAAAGCCAGCGCAGCCTGCTGCTGGAGTCCGCCCTGCGCCGGGCCATCGCCCAGGGTGAACTGGAGCTGCTCTACCAGCCCAAGGTCTGCGCCCACAACGGCCAGCTCAAGAGCCTGGAGGCATTGTGCCGCTGGACCCATCCGGAGCTCGGCGCCATCTCGCCGGCGGAGTTCATCCCCCTGGCCGAGGAGAGCGGCCTGATCCTGCCGCTGGGCGAGTTCGTGCTGGAGCGGGCCTGCCAGCAGAGCCGCGCATGGCGCCAGGCAGGACACGCCCAGGTGCCGATCGCGGTCAACGTCTCGGGACACCAACTCAACCAGCGCCAGGTCGACCGGCAGCTGTTCAGCCTGCTCGAGCGCTGCGACGTGCCGGCTGAGGCGATCGAGTTGGAGATCACCGAGAGCGTGCTGGTGGAGCAGAGCCATGTGCTGGCGTTGCTGGAACGGATCAGGGCCCGTGGCGTGCGCATCGCCATCGACGACTTCGGCACCGGGCACTCGTCCCTGAGCATGCTCAAGTCCTTCCCGATCGACATCCTGAAGATCGACCGCGCCTTCGTCAGCGAGATCGGCGATGCGCGGCAGACCTACAGCATCGTCGACACCATCATCGCCCTCGGCCATGCGCTTGAGCTGACCCTGGTGGCCGAAGGCATCGAGACCGAAAACCAGCTGCACTACCTGCGCGAGCGCGGTTGCCAGCTGATCCAGGGCTACCTCACCGGCCGGCCGATGAGCGCCGACGACATCGAACAGCGGTTCCTCCTGCCACGGCAGGTCCTCTGACGGGCCCTCGCCGCAGCGCCCGGGTTGCCGATACACCGGGCGTTTCAACCTCGTTCCAGCCGCGCGCATATGGCGCAATACCGCGCCGGATCTTCCCGGCGACAGCGCCCCTCTCCCCTATCGCTCCCTGCGTTTCTAGCGGACTCGCCTGCACGCGCCGCACGCCTGCGCCCAAGTTCGCCCCGCCAACAGATCTGTCTCGTCGATGACGCCGGCCCTCGGCCTCACGACCTGGCAAGGCCGGAACACCAAGGCGCGTTACGCCGACTTGGATACGGCAGTGAGGGGGAGGCGTACGGACGCTGCGGCGGGAAGGGCGAAAGGAGCTGAGCAATCGCGCGAGTTGAGGCCGTCGGGGTGCCCGCCACGAACTCGGGCACCCCTTGGCGAGGGTGGGTTCAGGGGGCGAAGCTGCCCTCGCCGGTCGGCGCAACGGTGCGCCAGGCGCTGTCGCCAGCTGCCGCTGGCAGGTTCACCCGGAACGGCGCGGCGAAGGCCTCCAGGGCGTTCCGCGTGGGATCGTTGGGGTCGGCGACCGGCGCGGTCGCCTGCAGCTGGACGAACGCCTCGCAGAGGATCTCGCCTTGCAGCGGCGCGAGGATCTCATCGATCAGCGGCTTGACGTTGTCGTTGACGTTCGACTCCGCCAACACCCGGTTGATCGCCACGAAGACCGCCGCATCGACCAGCTCTTCGGTCTGCAGGGACAGGGCCTGGGGGCAACACAGGCTGCCCACCTCCACGGGGTCGAGACGCTGACCCGGCGGCAGCAGCAGATTGATGCCGGTGCGGATGCTGTCCATACGGTCGTTGATCGCCGGCAGGTAGTTATCCAGCACGTCGCCCTCGTCCTCGTAGTCGGCCGGGCAGTCGCAGGGCTCCGGAACACTGACCAGGCAGGCGCTGTAGGCCGGCTCGGTGCCTGTGGCCTCGAGGGCAATGGCCTCGCAGGGCGAGCCCGCCACCACCTTCTGCGAAATCCAGCGCGAGCCTATGTCGGCGACCGCTATCGGGCAGCTCTGCGCCGTCTCGCGGTACAGGGCGCCGGGCAAGCCGCCGGCGCCCTGGCCGACGGCATAGTTGGGCTGGCCCTGCAGGGCGTTGAAATAGCTGACGCTACCCGACCCAGAGATACCGTCGACCCCATCGTTGTCGCTCGACTCGTCGCTGACGCGCTTGATGCAGGGTTCGCCCTCGCAGCTGTTGCCGGCGTAGTAGAGCGGCTCGCGACTGGTGAAGCGATCGTCGCGGATGCCGATCAGGGTGCGGTAGTTGCGCGCCTGGCTGCGGTCGATATAGAACAGCCGGGGCGCGTCGTGCTCGTCGAAGTCGGCCGCCTCGCCCAGTACCTTGCCCTGGGCATCGACGACTATGGCCTTCTGCGCCTGCTGGCTGACATAGCGCTTAACCAGGGCGTCGCGAATCGCCACTATGCCGACCAGGCTGCCCAGCACCAGGATGGTGACCAGTAACAGCAGTTCGACGGTGATGACGAAGCCGCCCTGGGCCTTGCGCGGCCCCGTGGCATGCGGGCGGTTCGCGGCATTCGGGCTCGACATGATCATTCTCCTCTCCATTGATCGGCCGCTGCGGCACGCCGCTCACAGCAGGTGCTTGAGAATCTGCACGGTGTCGTAGAGCTGCACCGCCGCGGGAAAGATCACCAGCAGCAGGAACATCGGCAGGCACACCAGGCCCAGCGGAAAGAGCATCTCCATGCTCTTGCGGTTGAGCACCTGGGCCGCCTGCGCCCGTTGCTTCTCCAGCAGGATCTGCGATTGCTTTTCCAGGGTCTGCAGGATCGGCGCGCCGACCTGGGCGCCCACCTCGAACACCGCAGCCAGGCGCCGCAGCTCCTGCACCCCGCTACGCTGACCCATGCCCTGCAGAGCCTTGCGCAGCGACTGTCCGGCGTTCAGCTCGGCGCACACCAGCAGGGCCTCGCGGGCCAGGGGGTGGTCGGCCTTGAAACCGAAACGCGCGGCCTGCTCGAAGGCCTGGGCCAGGGCCGAGCCGGACGACAGGTAGGCGCGCAGCAGGTCGACGAAGAAGCTCAGGGTCCTCTGGATGCGGGCCCGGCGGCGCTGGCGGCGGCGAAGCAGCCACAGGTCGAAGGCGAAGCAGCCGAACAGCGCGGTGCCGAACAGCACCGGCCACTGGCTCCAGGGGCCCCGCCACTCCAGCAGCGCCAGGGGCAGCAGCGCCGCCAGGGCCAGCTTGCAGGGCCAGTACAGCAGGCGCAGTTGCTCGGGCATGATCCCGGCCTGGCGCATCAGCCGCGCCGGGAACAGCCAGCGGCTCAGTAATCCCGGCCGCCGCTCGGACTCCAGCAGCAGGGCCTCCTCGTTCAGGCTCAGCTCATGGCGCTGCAGGACGAAGACCAACCCGAGGCAGAGCAGCAGCGCGAGCAACAGTGCCAGGTCGAACCACAGGCCATTCATCATTCGTCACTCCGCAGGATTCGCCGCATCCACAGGAAACCGAGGATCTGGCAGAGCAAGGCGCCCAGCACCAGGGCCGGCCCCTGGGGATGCTCGCTGAGCGGCAGCAGCCAGCCGGGCTCCTTCCACAGGAAGAAGGGAATCAGGATGTAGGGGAAGAAGGCGGCGAACAGCAGCGCATAGCGGGCGCCGGAGAGCTGCCCCCGGAGGCGCTGACGATAGAAGCTGCGCTCGCGCAGGATGCCGCCCAGGGCCTGCAGCAGCCCGGCGAAGTCGCCGCCGGCATGCCAGCGCGACGACAGGGTGTTGGCGAACAGCCTGACCCCTTCGCTCGCATACAGACCGAGCAGCGGCTGGCAGGCAGCATCGACCGAGGCGCCGAGCCTGATCCGCCGCACTATGTCCTCCAGGGCCTGGCGCACGGTGCCCTGGGAGGCCTCGGCGGCCACCTGCAGGGCCAGCAGGGGCGGCGTGCCGCCGGCCGCGGCGGCCTGCATCAGGTCCACCACATCGACCAGGACCGTCTCGAACAGCCGCGAGCGCCAGGCCACCAGATCGTTCAGCAGCAGCAGGCTGACCGGCACGAAGGCCAGGCCGGCCACCACGGACAGGCCCAACTGTGCGGGAAACAGGCTGAGGAAGATCACCCACACCGCCAGGCTGCTGAGCAGCAGGCCGGCGACGAACAGCAGCGGGCGCAGCTGGATATCGAGGATGCGCAGCTTCACCCGCAGGCTGGCGAAGCCGTCTCCCGGCGGCGTCGGCAGTGCCAGCTCCTGCCCCGGCGCCACCGGGGGGCTAGCCAGGCGACGCAGCAGCAGGATGCCCGAGGCGATCAGGGCCGTGGCGGCCAGCAGCCAGAGAAAGAGTTCAGCCATGTCCGGCCTCCGTGGCGCTGCGTTCGGCCCGCGCGGCGAGGCTGGCCGGCACGGCATAGCCGCGCTGCTCCAGGGTCGCCAGGAAGCTCGGCCGCTGCGCGCCGGGCAGGTGACGGCCACGGCGATTCAGCGCCGGGCCGGACTCGGCGTTGTCCATGGCGTCCAGTGGCTCGGCCTGGAAGCGGAAGATCTCGCGAATCCCCAGGCGGCCCTGGTCGCTGACCACCTCGCCGATGCTGGTGACGCAGCGGCTGCCGTCGCGGAAACGCGCCACCTGGACGACCAACTGGATGGCCGAGCCGATGATCTCGCGGATCGCCTCGCGCGGCAGGCCGACGTCGGCCAGCAGCGCCAGCGACTCCAGGCGCTTGAGGGCATCGCCGGGGCTGTTGGCGTGCACGGTGGAGAGACTGCCGTCGTGGCCCACGGTCATCGCCTGAAGCATCTCGAACACTTCGTGGCCACGCACCTCGCCGACTATTATGCGATCGGCGCGCATGCGCAGGGCGTTGCGCAGCAGCATGCGCAGGTCCACCTGGCCGCGGCCCTCGCTATTGCCCTGGCGCGCCTCCAGGGTCACCACGTGCGGGTGGCGCAGCTGCAGTTCCGCCGACTCCTCGATGGTCACCACGCGCTCCCCCGCCGGGATGAACTGGGAGATGCCGTTGAGCAATGTGGTCTTGCCCGCCGCCGCGCCGCCGGCGATCAGGATGTTCAGCCCCGCGCTGACCGCCAGCCCCAACAGATCGAGCATGGCCGGGCTGAGCATGGCGCTGTCGACCAGGGCCTCGGCGCTGTCCTGGGCCTCGATGAAGCGGCGGATCGACACCACCGGGCCCTTGGCGCAGAGCGGCGGAATCATCGCATGCAGACGGCTGCCGTCGGGCAGGCGGGCGTCCACGGCCGGGCAGTTGCTGTCCAGGTGCTTGCCCTGGGCGGCCACCAGGCGATCGAGAAAACGCCGCAGGTGCGCCTCGTTGTCGAACTCCAGCGCGGTCCTGCTGAGCTGGCCACGACGATCGACCCAGACCTCGTGGGGGCCGTTGATGAGGATGTCCGAGACGCCGGGATCGATCATCAGCGGCGCCAGCGGCCCCAGCCCCTGCACCTCCTGCAGCACTTCCTCACCCAGGGTCAGGCGCCGGGTCGCCTCCAGCGGCTTGCCCAGGTCGTCCTCGAGCCGCTCGATCAGCCCATCGATGCGCTCGCGCAGCGCCGCGCTATCGGCCAGGGCCTCGCTTTCGCCCATCTCGAGCGAGTCGATCAGGCGCTGATGGAGCAGTTGCCGCAAGCGCCGCAGGTCCACTTCGGGCGCATCAAGACCGCTGATAGACATGAGCTAGCCCCCCAGGGTGGTGGCAGTCGGCGCGCAGGAGCCGCCGCCAGACAAACTGACCAAGCGGCTCTCCGGCGCCAGGAATTGCGGGTTGCCGGCGGTCGCCAGGCGATACTGCTGACAGGCCGCGGCGCGGCGGTTTTGCTCTTCGTAGACCAGGCCGCGATGGTAGGCCGCGCGCCAGCCGGGGGCACCGACCCGCTCGGCCAGCGTCAGGCTGTGCAAGGCGCCGGCGTACTGGCGGTCCAGGTACTGCACCGCCGCCAGGGTCTCGTACAGCTGCGGGTGCCGCGGGTTGAGGCGCAGCTGCTGCTTGAGCAGGGTCCGCGCCAGGCTCAGGTTGCCCTCCTCCAGGGCGATCCGGCTGCGCAGCACCGCGGCCTCGGGGCGCGGCTTGCGCCCCTGCAGCAGCTGGTCGAGCAGGTAGCCGGCCTGGGCCGCGCGCCCGGACTGGTGGGCCAGCACCGCCGCCAGCATGATCACCCGCTCGTTGTGCGGGAAGGCCGCGTACAGCTGCATGGTTTCGCGCAGCAGGCCCTCGCAGTCGACCGGTTCGCTCCAGCCCTGGGTGGCGGTGTGGCAGGCCGCACCGCTGGCCAGGGTGGCGCGGTAGTGGCTCAGCACCCGGTCGACCTGGACGTTGGGGTCCTCGGTGGCCTGGGTGCGCTGCTGGCCCAGGGAGCCGCAGCCGCCGAGGGCAGTCGCCGCCAGGACGAGTGGTAGCAGGAGTTTCGCGTTCATCTCAGTGCTCCTCTTGGCGGGTCAGCGCCAGGCCGGGCTGCAAGGCCCGCTGCGCCAGGTCGAGGGGGGACGGGAAGGCCCACAGGTGCACGTCGCCCTGGGTCTCGCGGACCAGGGTGGGCGTCACCACTATGATCAGCTCGCGGTCCTGGCCGCTGTCGCTGGAGGCTTCGGCCAGGCGCCCGAGCAGCGGGATCTGGTTGACCCCGGGGGTGAAGTCCTCCTGGGTCGACTGCTCGCTGGAGACCAGGCCACCGAGGATCAGCGGCTGGCCGTCCTGCAGGCGGGTGGTGGTGCTGATGCTGCGGGTATTGAAGGCCGTGCTGTTGAGGTTGCTGCCGGTACTGCCGGAAATCTGCCGGGTCAGCAGGGTGTCCGGGGCCGACACGGTCGGGTTGACGTCCAGGGTGATGCGGTCGTTCTCGTCGACCATGGCGCGCACCTTCAGCTGCACGCCGAAGGACTTGAAGCTGGTGCCGCTGAACACCCCCGGGGTGTTGTTGCCCACCTCGTCGCCGCTCTTCAGTCCGGTGGGGGCGAACGCGGTGGGCACCGGCACCTCGCCGCCGACGCTGAACACCGCGGACTCGCCGGCCAGCACCATGAGGGTCGGCCGCGACAGGGTGCGGGAGATGCCCTCCTGCTCCATCAGCGAGAACAGCAGGTCGAAGGCCAGGCGGCTGCTGCCGATCTGCAGGTTGTTGGTCAGCGAGCCGCCGATGATCTGCAGGGCATTCTCCACCGTGGAGCTGTCCGGCTGGATCTGCCCCAGCCCCCCCAGGCCGAACAGGCCCTCGGTGTTGTAGCCCTGGGTGACCAGGCTCAGGTCCGGGCGCCAGCTGTACAGGCGATTGCGGTTGACCTCGTGGATCTGCACCGCCACCCGCACCTGCGGCAGGTCACGCACCTCGATCATCGACAGCAGGCGGCCGTTGGCCAACGACAGCAGCTTGGCGCGGCCGACATTGGCCCGCAGGTCGTTGTCGTGGATGCCCGCGCCGCCGTCCAGGCCGCTGATCAGCGAGGCGGCCGCCTTGGTCGAACCGCGCTGGTCGAGCAGACCGCCGGACTCGTCGGCGATCACCGCCACATCGGCGAGCGCCTGGTCGCCGAGGAACAGGCTCGAGGCCACGTTGAGCACCCGGGTCAGGGTCACCTGGTCGCGCACCTCGCCCTCGAGGATCAGGGTGTCGACGTAATCATCGGCGATATCGCCACGCATCACCCGGCGGATGCGCACGTCGCCGCCGCCGAGGGGGGCGATGGCGTCGCGGATCTTCAGCTCCATGCTCTTGGGCAGGGTCTCGACCTGGATCAGGTTGATCACCGCCACCCGGCTGTCGCCGCCCAGGCTCTGCGCGTCGAGGCGCAAAGCGTTGCCTCCCGCGCGGTTGCCGTCCTGGGCCGCCACCACCATCTGCAGGGCGGAGGACAGGTTCTGCCCCGGGTCCTGCGCCGGCACGCCGGCCCCGCCCTGCTGGCGCACCCCCAGGTAGTGGCGGGCGGCCGCTTCGGCGGCGACCTTGTACTTGACCGTGGGCACCTTGCCGCGCAGCACCAGGGCCGGACGATCCGGCGCCGGTTCCAGGCGGATGCCGGAATGAATGTCGTGCAGCGCGCTGCGCAGCACCGACAGGTCTTCGCTGACGCTGAACAGGTAGGTTTCGCTGCTGCCATCGGCGTACCAGACGATCAGCGTGGTACGCCCGACGTTCTTGGCCAGCACCAGCAGTTCGCGACCGCCGAGGATCTCCACCTCCAGGGTCTTCTCCTGGCCGATGGCCACGCGCTTGAGTTCCTTGTCGAACAGCAGCCGCGAATGGGTCCACTGGATCAGGTCGCGGAACCCGGCGGAGCGGCGTCCGCTGGCATCCTCGACGAAGGTCAGGCCGGCCTGCAGCGGCGTCGGCAGCAGCAGCCCGATCAGCGCCGCGGCGCAGGCCAGCAACAAACAGCTTCGAGTACTTTTCATTTCGTCACCTCGGCGGTCAGGGGCGCGGCCGCGGGCTGCGCCGCGAGGGGCTGCACGGCCGGCAGGCAAGGCGTGGCAGCCTGGGCGCCAGCCGCCAGCGGCAGGTAGGTGAAGATCTCCACCCGCCGGTTCAATGGCGCGACCTCGCTGCGCAGCAGCGGGTGCAGGGGCGCATGTTCGCCGTAGCCGACGACCTGCAGCTGCCTGGCAGGCAGGCCTTGGCGTATCAGCTCGCGGGACACGGCGCGGGCGCGCCGCTCGGACAGGCGCTGGTTGTAGTGCGCGCTACCGGCCGCGTCGGTGTGCCCGGCGATCAGCACGTTGGACGCCCTGGCTTGGCTCAGCAGCGCCCGGGCGAGCGCCGCCAGCTCGCCCTGCACCGCGGCGGGCAGCGTCTGGCCGGCGTGCTCGAAGGGGCTGAGGCGGGCGACCAGCCGGTAGTGGCTGGCCTCTCCCGCACAGCTGCGCAGCGCCAGGGCGGCTCGGTCCAGCGGCCGGTTGTACGGCCAGTGATACGCCGGGCCCGGCTCCTGCGGGTCGCGGTCGTGGGCATAGGCGCCCAGGGTGGCCAGGGCATGGCTGCGGCGCGCCGGCTCATGGCTCGGCTCGGGCATCGGCGGCGCCATCTCCTGCCCGGCGCATCCGGCGAGCAAGACGCCGAGAAATAGACTGGCGGTTCTCATTGCGGGACCTCTCTGTCTGGTGGCGGCTGGACGATGTAGCGCTCGCCAGCCCTGGCCGTCAGCGCCCCTGGAGTACCTGAACTGGAGCATGAGCGACGGTCTTAGAGGAGGTAGTGCACAGCCCGTACCAAGTCCTTTGTAATTATTTTTTATGTTTAATTACAAAGACTTACGCATATCTCGCAGAGTCTCGCGCAAAACCCCAAGCAAATGGCTTCCCGGTATTCGCAAAATGCAACGCAATACAGGAATGCTTTGGCAAAACGCCGCCAGGCGTTGCGCGCCATGGCGCGGGTGCCGGCGACTCGGCCGGGGCAGGATCGGTGGGATGGGGGAAGGAAGGCGGACGCGGATGCCCCTGCCCGGTGACACAGGCGAGGCGGCGGTTGAGGGGGCGGCGGCCGGACGGGACGTCGACCGCGAAATAAGGCGCGTGGCGCACCCGATGTCCATGACCTGCGCGGGCGGCGGGTCGCGGGGTAAGAGTCTCAGGTCGGCCAGCCAGGAGCGGGGCCAGGGCGTAATGCGGCTGAAGCGGACGGGCCCTGGGCACGGGCCGCAGCCGCTGCGGTTACATCTCCACCGTCACGCTGCGGCGCTTGAGGCCCGACAGCAGCTCGACCTGACGATGGGTCGGCTGTGGCTCGATGCGTTGACGATCGGGGTCGGCCTCCCCGGCACCGTGCAGGACGATGGTGACCTTCTCGCGAGGGCCGATGCTGGCCAGCGGGTAGACCTCCTCGGGGGCGATGGCGATCACCAGCGGCGTGCCTGCGACCGGTTTGTCCCGCGCCTGCGGCGGCAAGGCCAGGCTGCCCAGGCCCGTGGGGGCGTCGGCGCTCGGCGTTCTCTGCGCCAGGGCACCGATCAGCCGGGCATCGCGCGCCACCGTCCTGACCCCCTTGCGGCCGCTGACCAGCACATCGAAACGATCGCCATTGCGCAACTGGCTATGGGGTATCGAGCCCTTGCGCGGGGTAAAGGTGTAGAGCACCTTGCTCTCGGGTATCTGCTGGGCCAGCCAGGACCGCGCCGGCTTGACCAGCTCGGCGGGCCAGATGGCCTCGCCATCCTGCTTGTCGGAGGTCAGGCGCTTGCCGATCAGCAGGCGGGGGTCCTCGACCCCCGGCCGGTCCTTGTCGACGCGCACCTTGCGCAGCAACTCGGGACGCAGCAGGGTGCCGACCGGCCAGTTGCCGTTGATGCCCCAGACTTCCTGGGTGTTGTGCCGCTCGACCTGCCGAACGCCGAGCACGCTGACCAATACTCCCGAGACCAGGAACGTGGCCATGGCCGCCGTGGTACTGCCGGAATACTTGCGCTTCATGCTGTGCTCCCTGGTTATCGAGGTCCGAACTCGCTGAACGCGGACGCTGCCGCGAGCCCGGCACTGCAGCCGGGCCTACGCGGACGTCACAGGCCAGGGATCAGGGCGCGGATACGGTACCGACCGCTTGCGCCGACTGGCCGCCATTGGAGTTGACGATCACCCCACCGCCCTCGATCGGCGCCGCCGCCACGAAGGTGAAGACATCGCCGTCGCCGGCCGCGGTATCGACGTTGTCGCCGAACACCGAGCCCGATACCGCCGCGGTCTCCTCGAAGTTGGTGATGCCGTTGAACTCGTAGGACTGGTCGAGCTGGCCGATCGCCTCGGCGACATCCTCCATCTCGGCGGTGATCGCATCGCGCATGGTGACCATGCCGGCCATCAGGCCGATGACCATGGTCGTGGTGATCAGCACCAGTTCGCTGGTCATCACGAAACCACCTTGCTTCTTGCTAGCGAGCGTCTTGTTGATTGTTTTCATGGTGCACACCTCAAAGGTCGGTAATTTTCGGTCCAAATAAGCGAGAACCCGTTCTCACTTGACCTTGCACCATCAAGGGCCGTGCCAACTTTAAACTATCCATAGATATCAATCAGATAGGATTAATCGCTACTACCCTGGGCGGGCCCAGCCGGCCATTGCTCGTGTTCTGCGATGCAAATTGCAATGCAGGATGAAGCCTCTCCGACGAGCGCCCCGAGGATGCCGGTAGTGGCCGGTTCAGAGTCTCACCAGGGTGCGCAGCGCCCAGAACGCCAGCCCGGCGGAGACCAGCTCCAGCAGCAGGGCGGCCAGGTTGAAGGTCTGCTGGGCGCCGCCGTCCAGCCACAGGCCGCCGATGCGCGCCAGGGCCAGGGCGCTGTACAGCAGCACCAGCAGGGTCAGAGCGCCGCGCAGCAGTTCCAGGCGCGCCAGGGCCAGCAGCAGGAAGGCCGCCAGGCCGAGCTGCAGGCCGCCATAGTAGGCGCGCACATCGGTGGCCGCGGCGGGCGCCAGCAACAGCATGCCGCTGAGGTTGGCCATTTCGTGGGGCCGGATGAAATAGGCCAGGCCCAGGCCGCCCAGGGCCAGTACCTGCAGGATCAGCACCACCCGCGCCAGCAGCATCGACAGCCTCCTTCTCGTGTCCGGAAGCGAGCAGCATAGGCCCTGCCCGGCATATCCGGAAACAGCCGGCGACTGTGGCGGACCCGGCGCAGGCATTATCCTGTCACGCCGAACCTCTAGGGAGTCTGCCCCGATGCGCCTCGCCCTCCTCCTCGCCACCCTGTTCAGCGCCTGGGTCCAGGCCGCCGAGCCCCTGACCATCGATGTGCACCGCGACCCCAACTGCGGCTGCTGCAAGGCCTGGATCGGCCACCTGCAGGACAACGGTTTCACTGTCGTCGACCATGTCGAGACGGACATGGCCGCGGTCAAGCAGCGCCTGGGCGTGCCGCCGCGCCTGGCGGCCTGCCACACCGCGGTGATCGACGGCCAGTTCGTCGAGGGCCATGTACCGGCGGCCGACATCCTCAAGCTGCGCCAGCGCCCCGACCTGCTCGGCGCGGCCGTGCCGGGCATGCCCACCGGCTCGCCCGGCATGGAACGCGGCGACATCCGCGACGCCTACCAGGTGATAGGCCTGGACCGCCAGGGCGCCGAGCAGGTGCTGAGCGAGCACCCGGGCAACTGAGCCGGCGCGGGCCGGCCCCGACGGCTATGCTCGAACGGTGAAGCGCGCGCTCCGCGGCACGCCGCGCTCGAGTTTCCAGTCGCTGAGGCCGCACCCCTGGAGGACAGCATGCCCAGCCGCCGTCAGGTCATTCAGCGCGGCGCCAGCCTGCTCGGTCTCGCCGCCGCCCTGCCCTTGCTGCCACGCGCCTTCGCCCTGGCCCCCGGCGGCCTGCTGCAGCGGCCGATACCCGCCAGCGGCGAGCTGCTGCCGGCGATCGGCCTGGGCACCTCGCGCACCTTCCACGTGCGCCTCGACGACGCCAGCCTCGCGCCGCTGGAGCAGGTGATGGGCACCTTTATCGGGGCCGGCGGCCGCCTGATCGACACCGCGCCGAGCTACGGCAACGCCGAGGCCGTCACCGGCGAGCTGCTGCGACGCAGCGGCTACCAGGGCCGGGCCTTTCTCGCCAGCAAGGTCTCGACCCATGGCCGCGAACGCGGCCTGGCGCAGTTCGAGGCCAGCCTGCGGGCGCTGCAGAGCGAGCGGATCGACCTGATGCAGGTGCACAACCTGCAGGACACCCGCACCCAGCTGGCCCTGTTGCGCGAGCTCAAAGCCCAGGGCAAGGTGCGCTACATCGGCATCACCCACTACCGCGAGGCGGCCCACGACGACCTGCTGGCGGTGCTGGCCAAGGAGCCGGTGGACTTCGTCCAGCTCAACTACTCGGTGGCCGAGCGCAACGCCGAGCAGCGCCTGCTGCCCCACTGCGCCGACCACGGCATCGCCACCCTGATCAACCGCCCGTTCCAGCGCGGCCAGCTGTTCCAGCGGGTGCGCGGCCGGCCGCTGCCGGACTGGGCGAAGGAGATCGACGCCGACTCCTGGGCCCAACTGCTGCTCAAGTTCATCCTCGCCCACCCGGCGGTGACCGTGGCCATCCCCGCCACTTCCAAGGCCCACTACATGGCCGACAACCTCCGGGCCGGGCTCGGCCGCCTGCCGGATGCGGCGCTGCGCGAGCGGATCGCCCGGGCCTTCGCCTGACCCCGCGGAGGCGCCATGACGCTCGCCCAGCGCCTGGCCGGCAGCATCAATGCCGAACCGGCCGAGTTGCGCGCGGCCCTGAGCGGCTTCGCCCTGCTGTTCTGCCTGTTCGCCGGCTACTTCATGCTCAGGCCGATCCGCGAGGCCATGGGCATTCGCGGCGGCGTGGAGAACCTGCAGTGGTTGTTCAGCGCCACCTTCGTGCTGATGCTCTGCGCCGTCCCGCTGTTCGCCTGGCTCAACTCGCGGGTGCCGCGCTCGCGCTACGTCGACTGGGTGTACAGCCTGTTCGTCCTCAACCTGCTGGCCTTCGCCGCGGCCTTCGCCCGGGGCGATGCGGTGTGGCTGGCGCGGCTGTTCTACGTATGGCTGTCGGTCTACAACCTGTTCGTGGTGTCGGTGGCCTGGAGCCTGATGGCCGACGTGTTCGATGCCGCCCAGGCGCGCCGGCTGTTCGCCTTCATCGCCGCCGGCGCCAGCAGCGGCGGCCTGGCGGGCCCGGCACTGGGCACCCTGCTGATAGGCGCCATCGGCCATAGCGGCCTGCTGCTCTGCGCCGCCGGGCTGCTGGGCGGCGCGCTGGCAGGCAAGCGCCAGCTGATGGCCTGGCGCGCGGTCGGCGGCGCCGGCCGCCCCGGCGCGCCGCCCAGCGAGCACCCGCACGAGCCGGTGCCGGGCAACCCCTTCAGCGGCATCGGCCGGGTGCTGGCCTCGCCCTACCTGCTGGGCATCGCCGCCTTCGTCGTCCTGCTGGCCAGCGCCAGCACCTTCCTCTACTTCGAGCAGGCGCGCCTGGTGCAGCAGACCTTCCCCGACCCGATCCAACAGGTGCGCGTGTTCGGCCTGCTCGACTTCGCCGTGCAGGCGCTGTCGTTGCTGGCCCAGCTGTTCGTCACCGGGCGGGTCGCGCAGAAGCTCGGCCTGCGCGCGCTGCTGGCCGGGGTGCCGCTGCTGGTGTGCCTGGGCTTCCTCGGCCTGGCCCTGGCGCCGACCTTCGCCATGCTGGCGGCGCTTATGGTCGTGCGCCGGGTCGGCGAGTACGCCTTCGTCCGCCCGGGCCGGGAGATGCTCTTCGCCCCGCTGGATGCGCACAGCAAGTACAAGGCCAAGAACGTCATCGACACCCTGGTCTATCGCGGCGGCGACGCCCTCAGCGCCTGGTTCAAGGCCCTGCTCGACAGCCTGGCCCAGGGCGTGCTGCTGGCGGCCCTGGTCGGCGCCGCCCTGGCAGCCGCCTGGGCCACGCTGGGCTGGTACCTGGGCGGGGAGCGGCCGCCGGCCGGTGCCCCGCGGCGCGACCGGCGGCGAAACTGATCGCGACATTGCCCCGGCGGCCGCGGCTTTTTCTGCCGCCCCACGCTTGTCACCCCGGCGACTCTGGGTTATCTGTGCACAGGCTCCGCTTCCCGAACACTCCGGTATCGCCTATGACCCTTGCAGTACCCGCGCACAGCGCCCCTTCCGCCGACAAGCCCGCCGGGCGCATCCGCCAGAAGAACGAAGAAGCGATCCTGGCCGCCGCCGAGGAGGAGTTCGCCCGCCACGGTTTCAAGGGCACCAGCATGAACACCATCGCCCAGACCGTCGGCCTGCCCAAGGCCAACCTGCACTACTACTTCAGCAACAAGCTGGGCCTGTACCTGGCGGTGCTGAGCAACATCCTCGAGCTGTGGGACAGCACCTTCAACACCCTGACCGTCGAGGACGACCCGGCCGAGGCCCTGGACCGCTATATCCGCGCCAAGCTGGACTTCTCCCGGCGCTACCCCAAGGCCTCGCGGATCTTCGCCATGGAGGTGATCAGCGGCGGCGAGTGCCTGTCGGCCTACTTCGACCAGGACTACCGCACCTGGTTTCGCGGCCGCGCCGCGGTGTTCGAGGCCTGGATCGCCGCCGGCAAGATGGACCCGGTCGATCCGGTGCACCTGATCTTCCTGCTGTGGGGCAGCACCCAGCACTACGCCGACTTCGCTTCGCAGATCTGCCGCGTCACCGGCCGCTCGCGCCTGACCAAGCAGGACTTCGCCGAGGCCGGCGACAACCTGGTGCGCATCATCCTCAAGGGCTGCGGCCTCACCCCGCCCGCGGCAGACTGATGGCCTTCACCCTGCTCGGCCCCTGCGAGTACCGCGAGGACATCCGCAAGAGCCGCTTTATCGCCCTGGCCGCCCCGGTCGCCAGCGCGGCCGAGGCCCAGGCCTTCATCGCCGGCGCCAGCGACCCGGGCGCCACGCACAACTGCTGGGCCTGGAAGGTCGGCCAGCAATACCGCTTCAGCGACGACGGCGAGCCGGGCGGCACCGCCGGCCGGCCGATCCTCGCCGCCATCGAGGGACAGGACTGCGACCAGGTGGCGGTGCTGGTGATCCGCTGGTACGGCGGCATCCAGCTCGGCACCGGCGGCCTGGCCCGGGCCTACGGCGGCAGCGCCAGCAAGTGCCTGCAGGGCGGCGATCGGGTCGAGCTGGTGGCGCTCAGTCGCTGTCGCTTCCACTGCGCCTTCGCCGAACTGCCGCGGCTCAAGGCGCGCCTGGGCGACCTGCAGGCACAGGTGGAGGAAGAACGCTTCGACGCCAGCGGCGCCGAGTTGCAACTGGCCCTGCCCGCGGCGCGCTTCGCCGAGCTGCAGCAGTGGCTGGCCGGCCTCAGCCGCGGACGCATCGAGCTGCGGCGCCTGTAGCGCGGCTATGGCCCGGGGTTGATCCTGACCCAGCGGACAGGTATCTTCGCTCGACGTCATTCGACGCACCTGGATCAGCAGACAGGGTCAACACTGAGCTGGCTAACCTGAACTCAACCTCAGAGGAGCCTGCTCATGGCAGCCACCCGCATCTGGATCAAGAATCCCCTGGCCGTCTTCACCGCCAACGACCAGTCCGCCGCCGGCGGCCTGGTGGTCGAGAACGGCACCATAGTCGAGCTGCTCGGCGCCGGCCAACGGCCCGCCCGGCCCTGCCAGCAGAGCTTCGACGCCCGCGAGCACGTGCTGCTGCCGGGCCTGATCAACAGCCACCACCACTTCTACCAGACCCTCACCCGCGCCTGGGCGCCGGTGGTCAACCAGCCGCTGTTCCCCTGGCTCAAGACCCTGTATCCGGTCTGGGCGCGCCTGACCCCGGAGAAGCTCGCCCTGGCGACCAAGGTGGCCCTGGCCGAACTGCTGCTGTCGGGCTGCAGCACCGCCGCCGACCACCACTACCTGTTCCCCGGCGGCCTGGAGAACGCCATCGACGTGCAGGTCGAAGTGGTCCGCGAGCTGGGCATGCGCGCTATGCTCACCCGCGGCTCCATGAGCCTGGGCCAGGCCGACGGCGGCCTGCCGCCGCAGCAGACGGTGCAGCAGGGCGAGGTGATCCTGGCCGACAGCCAGCGCCTGATCCAGCAGTACCACGAGCGAGGTGCCGGCGCCCAGGTGCAGATCGCCCTGGCGCCCTGCTCGCCCTTCTCGGTGACCCCGCAGATCATGCGCGCCAGTGCCGAACTGGCCGAGAAACTGGACGTGCGCCTGCACACCCACCTGGCCGAGACCCTCGACGAGGAAGACTTCTGCCTGCAGCGCTTCGGCCTGCGCACCGTGGACTACCTGGACAGCGTCGGCTGGCTCGGCCCGCGCACCTGGCTGGCCCACGGCATCCACTTCAACCCCGAGGAGATCGCCCGCCTCGGCGCCGCCGGCACCGGCATCTGCCACTGCCCCAGCTCGAACATGCGCCTGGCCTCGGGCATCTGCCCGACGGTCGAGCTGCAGGCGGCGGGCGCGCCGATCGGCCTGGGCGTCGACGGCTCGGCCTCCAACGATGCCTCCAACCTGATCCTCGAGGCGCGCCAGGCCCTGTACCTGCAGCGCCTGCGCTACGGCGCCGAGCAAATCACCCCGGCACTGGCCCTGGGCTGGGCCAGCCAGGGCTCCGCGCAACTGCTCGGGCGCTCGGACATCGGCGAGCTGGCGGTGGGCAAGCAGGCCGACCTGGGGCTGTTCAAGCTCGACGAGCTGCGCTTCTCCGGCAGCCACGACCCGCTGTCGGCCCTGCTGCTGTGCGGCGCCGACCGCGCCGACCGGATGATGATCGGCGGCACCTGGCGGGTCATCGACGGCCAGATCGAGGGCCTGGACCTGGAGCAGCTGATCGCCGATCACCGCCAGGCGGCCAGGGCGCTGATCGCCGGCTGAAGCCGAACCGTAGCCGCAGGATGGGTTGAGCCGGCGCCCGCCTCGCAGATGGTGCAGGCGTTAGGGGTATCGCTTCGCTCGACCCATCCTGCGCAACGATCGCCGGGAGATTCTGCCCCATAGGTCAGGTTAAACTGCGGCCAATCCCGGCCCACCCGACACGAGGCTCACCCCATGCACGACTGGCTCAACGCCCTGCCCAAGGCCGAACTGCACCTGCACCTGGAAGGCTCGCTGGAGCCCGAGCTGCTGTTCGCCCTGGCCGAGCGCAACAAGATCGCCCTGCCCTGGCACGACGTCGAGGCCCTGCGCGGCGCCTACGCCTTCAACAACCTGCAGGAGTTCCTCGACCTCTACTACCGGGGCGCCGACGTGCTGCGCAGCGAGCAGGACTTCTACGACCTGACCTGGGCCTACCTGCAGAAATGCCGGGCCCAGGGCGTGATCCACACCGAACCGTTCTTCGACCCGCAGACCCACACCGACCGCGGCATCCCCTTCGAGGTGGTACTCGGCGGTATCACCCAGGCGCTGCGCGACGGCGAGAAGCGGCTGGGCATCAGCCACGGGCTGATCCTCAGCTTCCTGCGCCACCTCTCCGAGGAGGAGGCGTTCAAGACCCTGGAGCAGGCCCGGCCGTTTCGCGACGCCTTCATCGCCGTGGGCCTGGACAGCTCGGAAATGGGCCATCCGCCGAGCAAGTTCCAGCGGGTGTTCGACCAGGCGCGCAGCGAGGGCTACCTGTGCGTCGCCCACGCCGGCGAGGAAGGCCCGCCCGAGTACATCTGGCAGGCCCTGGACCTGCTCAAGGTGCAGCGCATCGACCACGGAGTGCGGGCCATCGAGGACGAGCGGCTGATGCAGCGACTCATCGACGAGCAGATCCCGCTGACCGTCTGCCCGCTGTCCAACGTCAAGCTGCGGGTGTTCCAGCACATGGGCCAGCACAACATCCTCGAGATGCTCGAGCGCGGCGTGAAGGTCACGGTCAACTCCGACGATCCGGCCTACTTCGGCGGCTACGTCGGGGAGAACTTCGCCGCCCTGCACGAGCACCTGGGCATGAGCGAAGAGCAGGCCCGGCGCCTGGCGCAGAACAGCCTGGACGCGCGCCTGGCCTAGCCCTTCGGGCGCCGCTCGGCGCTGTCGTCGCCGGGCGGCAGCCGTGCCTCAGTGCTGGTGCGCGGCCGGCTCGGTGACCGGTGCGGGTGCCGGGGCATCCTTGTGCACCGCCACCTCCACCTCGACCGCGCCGGCCTTCTCGAAGGTCAGGGTCAGCGGGAAGCGCTCGCCGTCCTTGGCCTGCTGCTTCAGGTTGAACAGCATCACGTGATAGCCCATGGGCTCGAACCTGACCTCGCCGCCGGCCGCGACCTCGACGCTCTGCACCCGCTGCATCTTCATCACCCCGTCGGCATGCACGTGCTCGTGCATCTCCGCCTTGCCGGCCACCGGCGTCTCGACGCCGAGCAGGCGGTCGGCCTGCGCGCCCTTGTTATGCACCACGAAATAGGCCGCGGCGGTCGGCGCCACCGGCGGCATCGCCCGCGACCAGGGGTGCTCGATGTGCAGCTCGCCGCGGCCGTACTCGTGGGCGCCGGCCAGCAGGCTGGTACCGAGCAGGCAGGCCGACAACAGGGTTTTCTTCAATGACATGGTGATGCTCCTGGGTAGGGTAAGGGGAGTATTGCGCCGGCAACGCCTGGACGACAGGCTAGTCATGGTCCCGCCCTTCCGCAGGCGGGCCTGGGGTGGAGCGAGACGCGGAGCGGCGGCGCCATGGTTCGCGGTCTCCGAGGGCCCGCCGGCTACGGGCAAGCAGGGCGCTCATAGCCGCCACTCCAGGCCGGCATACAGGGCGCGGCCGTCGCCGGGGAGGAACTGGGCGCTGTCCTGGCCGCGGGCATCGGCGATCACCCCGGTGGTGGCGGCATAGGTCTTGTCCGCGAGGTTGCGCCCCTCGACGAAGAAGCCCAGGCCGTCTGCGGGCCGGTAGCCGCCCTTCAGCCCCCAGATGGCATAGCCCTCGGCATACAGGCTCTCGGCCTGGTCGAGGTTGTAGTGCGTCGGCACCCACTCGAAGGACGGCCCGGCGTACCAGCCGCCCTGCTGCCACAGCGCCTCGCCCTTGAGGAACTGGCGCGGGATGCCGGCCAGGCGGTTGTCGCCGTAGGCCGGGTCGTCGTCGCAGCGGAAGTCGTTGAGCAGGTACTGGCCGCGCAGCACGACCCGACCGAGGCGCAGGGCGCCGCCCAGCTCGATGCCCTGGTGCCGGGTGCGCTCGGCATTGACCGTGCCCTGGGGGTTGCCGGCGGCATCGTTGAGCGACAGCAGCTCGTCGCGGATCTCGCTGCGATACAGCGCCAGGTCCAGATCGAAGGCGGCGCGCGACCAGCGCAGGCCGGCCTCCAGGGTGTCGGCCTTCTGCGCCTCGTTCGGCCTCACCACCTGGCCGCCGGCCAGCTCGCTGAAGGTCGGCGGTTCGAAGCCCTGGCTGAGGTTGGCGAACAGTTGCACGCCCTCGGCCAGCTCATGGCGCAGACCGATGCGGCCGATGCGACCGATATAGGTCTTGTGGAACGACTCGTCCTGGGCCAGGCAGGGGCCCGGGACGAAGGCATTGCAGCGCAAGCGGTCGTCGACGTCGCGCTGCTGGTGCAGCCAGGCCAGGCCGCCGATCAGCGCCCAGCGCTCGGCCAGGGGTACCTCCAGCTCGGCGAAGGCGTTGAGGTTGCGCGCGCTCTGCTGCAGCTCGTTGACCTTGCGCCCCTTGTGCCCACCGACATTCTGGTAGCGCGAGTCCCAGTTGCGCCCCTGGCTGGCCTCGACGCCGCCGGTCCAGCGCCAGCCGCCGGCGTTCTGCCACTGGTGCGCCAGGCGCAGGCCGTAGTCTTCGCTGTCGATATCCAGCACCTGGAAGATCGGGTGGAACAACGACTTCTCGCTGTAGAAGCTGGACAGCGTCAGGCTGTGGCCGTCGTCCAGCTGCAGGTGGGTGATGTTGCCCAGGCGATCGAGGCCGAAATCGCGCTTCTGGTCGCCACGCAGGCTGCTGGCCGAGGCCTGCTGCGGATCGCGGCGCAGCTGCGCCTTGGTCAGGCTGCCCGGCAGCTCGGAGTCGCTCTCGACGTGGGTCAGGTAGAGGCGGGTCGACAGACGCTCGTTCAGGCGCCCGCCGAGGTTGGCGAAGAGACGCCGGTTGTCCTGCCGGGCGTGCTCGCGAAAGCCGTCCTGGGCGTAGTCGGCGAGGCTGAGGAAGCCGTCCCAGGCGCCGAAGTCCTCGGCGAAGGCGCCGTACAGGCGCCGGTAGCCGAAACTGCCAGCCTCATAGCGCAGGTCGACCGGCGCCGCCGTCTTGCCGGTGGGGCTGACGAAATTGAGCGCCCCGCCGAGGTTGGCTGCGCCATAGCGCCAGGCGTTGGCGCCGCGCAGCACCTCGATGTGCTCGGCGGCCAGCGGCTCTATGGTCTGGAAATCGAAGCTGCCGTCGGCCAGGTTGACCGGCGCACCGTCCTGCAGCAGCAACAGGCCGCGACCGTGGAAGGTACGCTGCAGGCCCGAGCCGCGGATCGACAGGCGCGCCTCCTCGGCGCCGAAGCGCGGCTGGATGAACACCCCGGTGGCCAGACCGAGGGCATCCTGCAGGGTGCTGCTGCGCCCCGACTTGTAGGTCTCGGCGTCGACTATGGCCGCGCCGCCGGGGATATGGGCGAACTCGGCACGTTTCTCGGCGATAGTGGGTGCGGTGGGGTCGGGCTGCAGCTGGCCGACGACGGTGCTGTCCTGCAACTGCGCCGGCTCGGCCAGGGCCGTACTGGCCAGGCCGATGCCCAGCGCCAGCAGGCTGAAGGTGGATAGATGACGCATGTTTGTCTCCCCTGGTTGCTCGAATGCCGCCAGCCGCCCGGCCATGCACAGGGCCACGGCAGACGCGTTCGGCAATGAGTCGCTCGATGTGGCTATGGGTCGACCGCGGCGCCTGGGCGCGACGGTTCAGAGCGGGCTCAGGCGAGCCGGGGGGAGGCGCGGGGGTTGGCCGAGGGCCAGAGGTAGCGCAGCGGACGCGGCGCGCAAGAGGACGGCGCGAAGCGCTGGCCGGCGGCGCCGAGCAACCCGAGCAGGCCGAAGAAGGCCGCCAGGATCAGGGCGCCGAAGGTGGAGCAGAGGGAGCAAGCCGAGCCCGTGGCCGGGTTGACCGGGGCGATGCCGGAGCCGGTGAGATCCGCCCCGGCGCCGAAATTGCCTGCGAAGGCGCAGTACTGGCCATCCAGGCCGCTGAGCTGCAGGCCGGCCATCTGACCGTGGCCGATGCTGCAGGCGAACGCGCCGAACAGAACTCCGAAATAGAGTATCCAGGCGATCAGCGAGCGGTCGGTACGGGCCAGTTCCATGGGGCGCGACTCTAGCAGTTGGCGGCAGCGCGACAAAGCGTGGTCGAATGCCGCAGCACGGGCAGCGGCAAGCCTAGGCCGGCCAGGGCGCCCGCGCCAGCAACTCGGCGCAGCGCACCTGGACGAACGCGCGCAGCAGGTGCAGCGGCCTGCTCAACTGCGCGCGGTGGGCGCAGATCAGATTGAGCGGCGTGGCCTCGCCCCGCCAGTGCGGCAACAGCACCTTGAGCCGCCCGGCCTGGACGTCGCCGGCCACGTCCAGCCAGGACTTGTACACCAGGCCGCGGCCGGCCACCGCCCAGCGCCGCACCACATCGGCATCGTCGCTGCTGCGGTCGCCGGTCACCGTCAGGCCCTGCTCGCGGCGGCCATCCTGGAAGCGCCAGTGCTCGTGCAGCCGGCCGCCGAGCATGTACAGCAGGCAGTTGTGCTCGGCCAGGGCCTCCAGCGTCTGCGGCTCGCCGTGGCGCGCCAGGTAGGCCGGCGCGGCGCACAGCACCCGGCGATTCTCCGGGGCCACCGGCAGGGCCACCAGGCTGGAGTCCTCCGGCGCGCCGTAGCGCAGGGCGATGTCCACCGGCTCGCGGAACAGGTCGCTGAGCCGGTCGCCGAGCAGCAGGCGCAACTGCAGGCGCGGATGGGCCTGCTGGAACTCGTCGAGCCAGGGCAGCAGGGTGTTGCGGCCGAAATCCGAGGGCGCCGCGAGTTGCAGCGGGCCGCTGATCTCGGCCTTGCTGCCGGCCAGCTGGAGGCGGCCATCCTCCAGGCTCTGCAGGGCCTGCCGGGCATGACCGAGGTACAGCTCGCCCTCGGCGGTCAGGCGCAGGCTGCGGGTGGAGCGGGCGAACAGGCGCACGTCCAGCTGCTGCTCCAGGCGCTTGAGCGCGGCGCTGGCCACCGCCGGGGAGACATCCAGCAGACGGGCGGCGGCGGACAGGCTGCCGCTCTGGGCGGTGCGCACGAACAGCTGCAGGTCATCGACACGTATCACGGCGTCATCTTCAAAAAACTATTGAAAGAGACTCTAGTATCAGGCTGTTTTTACTGGCAAACAAATAACCGACCATGGGCGTCTCTCGAGCCGGAGCCACGTCATGTCAACGCCCCTCACCCTGGTCGTCACCCTCACCGCACACCCCGGCCAGGCCGCCGCCCTGGAGGCGGGCCTGAGCCTGCTGGTGCCGGCCAGCCAGGCCGAAGCCGGCTGCCTGCAGTACGACCTGCACCGTCGTCACGACGATCCCCGGGTGTTCTGCATGATCGAACAATGGCAAGACGCCGCAGTCCACGCCGCCCATCAACAGACCGCACACTTCCTGACCTTCGGCCGCACCTGCGGCGGCCTGCTGGAACGGGTCGAACACCACCAGATGCAGCGCATTCTCTGAGGAACCAGCATGAAAGCCATCGCCTATTTCCAGTCCCTGCCCGCCGAAGATGCCCAGGCCCTGCAGGACGTTCAGCTCCCCGCCCCTGCCCCCGGTCCCCGCGACCTGCTGGTGGCGGTCAAGGCCATCTCGGTCAACCCGGTGGACACCAAGATCCGCAACAGGGTCGCGCCGGAGAACGGCGCGGCCAAGGTGCTCGGCTGGGACGCCAGCGGCATCGTCCAGGCGGTGGGCAGCGAGGTCAGGCTGTTCCAGCCGGGTGACCGGGTGTACTACGCCGGGGCCATCGACCGCGCCGGGGCCAACAGCGAACTGCACGTGGTCGATGAGCGCATCGTCGGCCACATGCCCAAGACCCTGGGCTTCGCCGAGGCCGCGGCCCTGCCGCTGACCGCGATCACCGCCTGGGAACTGCTGTTCGAACGCCTGCAGGTCGCCGAAGGCAAGGCCGACCAGGGCCAGAGCCTGCTGATCGTCGGCGCCGCCGGCGGCGTCGGCTCGATGCTGGTGCAGCTGGCGCGCCAGCTCACCGGGCTGACGGTGATCGGCACCGCCTCGCGCCCCGAGACCCAGGCCTGGGTGCGCGAGCTCGGCGCCCACCATGTGCTCGACCACAGCAAGCCGCTGAGCGAGGAGCTGGCCCGCAGCGGCCTGCCGCCGGTCAGCCACGTCGCCAGCCTGACCCAGACCGACCAGCACTTCGACCAGCTGGTCGAGGCGCTGGCACCGCAGGGTCGCCTGGCGCTGATCGACGACCCGGTGCAAGCGCTGGACCTCATGAAGCTCAAGGCCAAGAGCCTGTCGCTGCACTGGGAGCTGATGTTCACCCGCTCGCTGTTCCAGACCGCCGACATGATCGAGCAGCACCGCCTGCTCGAGCGGGTCGCCGGCCTGATCGACGGCGGCGTGCTGCGCACCACCCTCGGCGAGCACTTCGGCCGCATCGACGCGGCCAACCTGCGCCGCGCCCATGCCCTGCTGGAGAGCGGCAAGGCCAAGGGCAAGATCGTCCTCGAGGACTTCTGAGCCCAGGCCTGGCCCCGCCAGGGGCCAGTCCGACCAACGGCCTCCCCGGCGCGTAACGGCGCCCCGCCTCCCCGGTCGATAGATAGCTGGGACAACGCTTAGGAGGTCACCACGATGAAACGCCTTATTCCCCTCGTTCTCGGCGCCGCCGTCGGCTTCGCCGGCGCAGCGCTCGCGCAACCCGCCCAGGTCCCCGACGCCAGCCAGGTCCAGGCGGTCGACTACCACTACGGCCTGACCCTGGACGTGCACAAGGTCATCGACATCACCGACAACTCGGACAAGACCGGCGTGGTGCCGGCGACCATCACCTACCTCGACAGCCAGGGCCGGCTGCACAAGGTCAACTATCTCGAACTGGGACGCGCTAACGACGGCAATTAGTTCGCAGTCCTGTTATCTTGGCGCCTGGCCGCATCGACCAGGCGCCTTTGCCGTTCGGCATGCCGGCCGCTCACCCAGCAACTAGACTCCTATCGGTTCCGCGCACCCCTGTGGCACGCCCAGCCTGCGCTCGCGAACATCCGATTCATCGGTGGTAAGGATGCGACCCGAACGACTCACCCCGCTGCGCCTGGCCGGCCTCTACGGCCTGTTCGGCATCGTCTGGACGCTGTCCAGCGACTACCTGTTGGCCGCCACGGTGTCCGACCCGGCGCTGAGCGCGCGGCTGCAGACCCTCAAGGGCCTGGCCTTCGTCCTGCTCGGCGGCCTGCTGATCTTCCATGTCAGCCGCCGCAGCCGTCAGGCCCAGCAGCAGCTGCTCGGCGCCCTGACGCACAACGCCCGCCTGTGGCAGCAGGCGCAGCGCAATGCCGCGCTGGGCAGCTGGGAATACCGCGAAGGCTTCCACTGGAGTCCCGAGGCCCTGCACCTGCTGGGACGCGACGCCGGCAACGCCTCCAGCACCCTCGAGCAGCTGCTGAGCTGGCTCCACCCCGCGGAGCGCCAGGCGGTACAGCGTGCCTGCGAGGCCCTGCTCGCCCAGCACAAGGCCCTGGCGATCTGCGCACGCCTGCACCAGCCACACCGGCACCAGGCCACCTGGCTGATGCTGCGCGGCGAGGTCGACGCCGACGGCCGGATCCTCGGTACCCTGCAGGACATCAGTGGCCAGAAACGCGACGAAGCCGCACTGCGCGAGAGCGAGCAGCGCTTCCGCCAGCTGTTCGAGCAGACCCCGCGCCTCGCCGTGCAGGGCTACGACCGCGAGCGCCGGGTGGTCTACTGGAATGCCGCCAGCACCCAGCTGTATGGCTACAGCCTGCAGGAGGCCATGGGCAAACGCCTGGAGGACCTGATCGTGCCGCTGCCGGCGCGCAACCAGGTGGCCAGCGCGCTCAACCACTGGCTGCTGGGCGGCCCGCCGACCCCGCCCGCGGAGATGCAGTTGCAACGCAAGGACGGCAATCCGGTGTGGGTCTACTCCAGCCGCTCGCTGCGCCTGGACAGCCGCGACCAGCCGGAGCTGTACTGCATCGACATCGACATCAGCGAGCACAAGCGCCTCGACGAGCGGCTGCGCGCCAGCGAGGCCAGCTACCGCGAGCTGGTCGAGCAACTGGCCGAGGCGATCGTCACCACCGACGCCGACGGCCATCTGAGCTTCCTCAACCCGGCCTGGGAGCGCCTCAGCGGCTATATCGGCTACGAGAGCCTCGGGCGCCCCCTGGCGCGCTTCCTCGAGGGGGCGGACGGCGCCCGTCTACGCGAGCAGATCGGCGCCATCGCCCGGGGCGAGCAGATCGGGCTGCGGGGCGACTTCCGCCTGCTGACCCGCCACGGCCAGCTGCGCTGGGTCGAGCTGCAGCTCAGCCGGCGGGCGGACCACAGCCTCGGCGGCAGCCTGCGCGACAACCACGAGCACTATCTCAAGCTGCAGCTGCAGCAGGCCCGCAGCACCCTGCTCGAAGCACTGTTCATGCAGCAGCCGCTGCAGCAGATACTCGAGGGCATCTGCCGCCACCTGCAGGCGCTGAACCCGCCGATGCGCGTCTCGGTGATGCTGCAGGACCGCCAGCAGCGCCTGCATGTGGCCGCAGCCCCCGACCTGCCCGCGGCCTATTGCGCCGCCATCGATGGCATCGAGGCCGGTCCCGAGGTCGGCTCCTGCGGCCACGCCGCCTACAGCGGCGAACTGGTAATCGCCGAGGACCTCGCCAATCACCCCTACTGGCGCGACTTCCGCGCCGCGGCCGTGGGCGCCGGACTGCACGCCTGCTGGTCGTTGCCGTTCAAGGATGAGCAGGGCCGGGCGATCGGCACCCTGGGCATCTACTACGACCGGCCCAGGCGCCCCAGCGCCCTGGACATCACCCTGGCCGGCGGCTTCGCCCAACTGGCCGGGCTGGCGGTCCAGCACGGCGCCGGGCAGCCTGCGTCGCCGAACGGGGGCCATCGGTCGCCCAGCTGACCGGGATCAGTGAAGTTTCGGCCATGCCCACTACACTGGCATTTCCCATGCGAGGAGGTGCCCGCCGTGAATGTCCGCATCCAGCCCCTGAACAACCCCCAAGGCCCCTGCTGGCAAGTCAGCTTCGGCAACAACAGGGTGAGCTTTCGTAGTGAGGCCGAGGCCCGCCAGTTCGTCGCCACCCTGGAGGCGCGCTTGCGCGCCCCCCACCCCCTCCCCGCAGCTGCAGCCCGCGCCGCCGGTTAGCCCAGGTCCTCGACCAGGGGCCGTGCGGCGCGCCGCTCGGCCCGGAGGGTGAGGCGCGACGCCAGGGTGGCCAGCACGCCGCAGGCGCAGATCACCGCGGCCATCGGCCAGGCGCTGCCATCGTGCAGGATGCCGACCAGCGCCGCCGCCCCGGCGGCAATGGCGAACTGCAGGCTGCCGAGCAGCGCCGAGGCGCTGCCGGCATGCCGCCCCTGGCCGGCCATGGCGCAGGCCGTGGCGTTGGGCAGCAGCACGCCGAGGCTGGCGATGCAGCCGAACAGGGGCAGCAGCAGCGGCCAGAGCACCTGCGGGCGGGCGACGGCAATGACCAGCAGCGCCAGGCCACAGCCCAGGTAGCACCACACCAGCCGGCGCAGCCAGTGGCCCGGCCCGTGCCGCGCCACCAGCCAGGCATTCAGCTGCGCCGCGAGGATGAAGCCCGCCGCGTTGCTGCCGAACAGCCAGCCGTAGTGCTCGGGCGCGATGCCATACAGCTCGATGAAGACGAAGGGCGAGCCGGCGATATAGGCGAACATCCCGGCGATCGACAGGCCGCCGGTCAGGGCGTGGCCGACAAAGGGCCGGTCGCCCAGCAGCCGACGGTACTCGCCCAGGGCGCCGCGCAGGGGCGCGACGGGCGCGTCCGCGGCCAGGGTCTCCGGCAGCCCCCAGGCCACCGCCAACCAGCACAGCGCGGCGAATAGCGCCAGGCAGACGAAGATCGACTGCCAGCCCAGGCTGGCGAGCAGCAGGCCGCCGGCCAGCGGAGCGAGGATCGGCGCGACGCCCATCACCAGCACCAGCTGGGAGAACACCCGGGCCGAGGCGATGGGGTCGCACAGGTCGCGCACCACCGCGCGGGTCACCACCATCCCGGCGCAGCCGCCGAGGGCCTGGACGAAACGCGCGACGATCAACCCCTCCAGGCTGGTCGCCAGCGCACAGGCCAGCGACGCCAGGGCAAACAGCAAAACGCCGGCCAGCAGCGGCGCACGCCGGCCGAAGCGATCGGCCAGGGGACCGTAGATCAGTTGGCCGATGGCCAGGCCGACGAAATAGACGGCCAAGGACAGCTGCACCTGCTCGACATCGCTGGCGAAGGCCCGCGCCATGGCCGGGAAGGCCGGCAGATAGAAGTCGATGGCCAGAGGGCCGAAGGCGCTCAAGGCGCCGAGGATCAACAGCAGACGTAATGGCATGGGGGTCCGGATAGGTAATGGCGGAGGTCGGCGCCGGGGCCGGCAGCGCGGGTGGGTTACGCCGCACCCGCCCTACTGACTGCGTGGAATTGGGGTTGGCGGCAGGCCGCCAACCCGACCTAGGACTCTGCCGCCTCCGCGGCTTTGCGTCCTCTGCTCAGCTTCTGCGCCAGGGACTCCACCAGCAGGTAGAACATCGGGATCAGAAACACCGCCAGCACGGTGGCCGCCAGCATGCCGCCGAGCACCCCGGTACCGATCGAGTGGCGACTGGCCGAGCCGGCGCCGCTGCTCACCACCAGCGGCATGACGCCGAGGACGAAGGCCAGCGAGGTCATGATGATCGGCCGAAAGCGCAGGCGCGCGGCCTCCAGGGCGGCCTCCAGGATGCCCATGCCCTGCTGCCGGCAGAGCACGGCGAACTCGACGATGAGGATGGCGTTCTTGGTCGACAGGCCGATCAGGGTGACCAGGCCGACCTGGAAGTACACGTCGTTGTCGATGCCGCGCAGCCACACCGCGAGGATCGCGCCGAACACCGCGAAGGGCACCGCGGTGACCACCGCCAGCGGCAGGGTCCAGCGCTCGTACTGCGCCGCGAGGATCAGGAACACCATGATCAGGCCGAAGACGAAGGCGGTGCTACCGGAACCCTGGGTCGCCAGCTCCTGGTAGGCCGAGCCGGTCCAGCCGATGCTGAAGTCGCTGCCGAGCACCTCGTCGGCCACCGCCTGCACGGCCGCCAGGGCCTGGCCGGAGCTGTAGCCCGGCGCCGGCCCACCGAGGATCTTCGCCGCGGGATAGACGTTGAACCGCGCGTAGCTGTCCGGGCCGAGGATGCGCCGCACCTTGACCAGGCTCGACAGCGGCACCAGCTCGCCGCCGGCGGAGCGGACATAGACCTGGCCCAGGTCCTCCGGCTTGCGCCGGAACTCCGACTCGGACTGCAGGCTGACCTGCCAGGTGCGGCCGAACAGGCTGAAGTCGTTGACGTAGTAACTGCCGAAGGTCGCCTGCATGGCGGTGAACACATCGTTGATCGACACGCCCAGGGCACGGGCCTTGGTGCGGTCCAGGTCGATGTAGTACTGCGGCACGTTGGCGCTGAAGGTGCTCTGCACCCCGGCCAGTTCCGGGCGCTGGCGTGCCGCCTCGAGAAAGGCCGCGACCTTGCCTGCCAGCTGCTCGGTCGTGCCGCCGCTGCGGTCCTGGATATAGCCCTCGAAACCGCCGGTGGTGCTCATGCCGGTGATCGGCGGCGGGTTGAAGCTCATCACCACGCCATCCTTCTGCGCTGCGCCGATGCCCATGAACTCGCGGGTCAGGTTGCGCGCATCCAGCTCCGGCGTGGTGCGTTCGCTCCAGTCCTTGAGCGGCACGAAGGACACCCCGGCATTGCTGCGGGTGCCGAAGGTGAGGATGTCGAAGCCGGCGAAGGTGACCACGTCCTCCACCGCCGGGTGCGCCATCAGCTGCTCGGTCACCGCGCTGGTCAGCGCCTCGGTGCGGGTCAGCGAGGCCGCCGGCGGCAGGAAGTAGGCATTGAGCACATAGCCCTGGTCCTCGTCCGGCACCAGCGAGCTGGGCACCCGGGCGAACAGCGCCAGCATCAGCGCGATCATCACGCCGAACAGCGTCAGGCCCACCAGCGAACGCTTGAGGAAGAAGCGCACACCGCCGGCGTAGCCCTCGGTGAGCCGGTCGAAGACCCGGTTGAAGGCGCGGAACGGCGCCGCCGGCTCGTGCTGCCCGGGCTTGAGCAGCAGGGCGCAGAGGGCCGGGCTCAGGGTCAGGGCGACGATGCTGGAGATCGCCACCGACACGGCGATGGTAATGGCGAACTGCTTGTACATCTCCCCGGCCAGGCCGCCGAGAAAGCCCACCGGCACGAACACCGCGATCAGCACCAGGCTGGTGGCGATGATCGGCCCGGTCACCTCCGTCATGGCCTTGATGGTCGCCTCGCGCGGGCCGAGCTTGTCGGCACTCATCGAGCGCTCGACGTTCTCGATCACCACGATGGCGTCGTCCACCACAATGCCGATCGCCAGCACCATGCCGAACAGGGTCAGCAGGTTGATCGAGAAGCCCAGCAGGTACATGCCGGCGAAGGTGCCGACCAGCGACACCGGGATGGCCAACAACGGGATCAGCGTGGCGCGCCAGTTCTGCAGGAACAGGAAGACCACCAGCACCACCAGCACCAGGGCCTCGAAGAAGGTCTTGATCACCTCGTCGATGGACACCTTGACGAACTTGGTGGTGTCGTAGGGGATCTTGTAGGTGATGCCCTCGGGGAAAACCTGCGCCAACCGCTCGAGGGTGTTGCGCACCGCCTCGGCGGTGTCCAGGGCATTGGCCCCCGGCTGCAGGTAGATGCCGAAGGCGGCGTTCTGCTGGCCATTGAGCGAGGTCATCAGCGAGTAGTCCTGGGCGCCCAGTTCGATCCGCGCCACATCCTTGAGCAGCAGGCTGGCGCCGGTCGGGTCCGAACGCAGGATCACGCCCTCGAACTCCGCAGGGTCGGTGAAACGGCCCTGGGTGGTCACCGTATAGGTGAAGTCCTGCTCCTGCTGCAGCGGCTGCTGGCCGAAGCTGCCGGCGGCGAACTGCGAGTTCTGCTCGCGAATGGCCGCGACCACGTCGCTTGGGGTCAGGTTGAACTGGGCCAGCTTGTCCGGGCGCAGCCAGATACGCATCGAATAGTCTTTCGAACCGAACTGGCGGGCGTCGCCGACCCCGGGCAGGCGCTTGAGCTCGTCGATCACGTTGATCAGCGCGTAGTTGCTGATGTACACCGGGTCGCGCGAGCCGTCCGGGGAGAACAGGGTGACCACCTGGAGGATGTCGGAAGACTTCTTCTCCACCTTGACCCCCTGCCGGCGCACCTCTTCCGGCAGCTTGGCCAGGGCCGACTGCACCCGGTTGTTGACGTCGATGGTGGCCTGGTCGGGATCGGTACCGACCTGGAAGTACACCGACAGGCTCATGACGTTGCCGCCGGAGTTGGACTGCTGGTAGATCATCCCCTCGACGCCGTTGATCGACTGCTCCAGCGGCGCCGCCACGGTTTCGGCGATCACCTGGGCGCTGGCGCCGGCATAGCTGGCGCTGACCGACACCTGCGGCGGCAGGATCTGCGGGTATTGGGAAATGGGCAAGGCGCGCATGGCCAGCAGGCCGGCCAGCATGATGACGACGGAGATGACCGTGGCGAAGATCGGCCGATCGATAAAGAAGCGTGAGATCACCGTGCGCGCTCCTTAGGACCGTTTGCCGGGTTGGCGGCGGCATCCGCGACCTTCACCGGCATGTCCGGGCGCACCTTTGGCAGTCCCTCGGTGATCACCCGGTCGCCCTCGTGGATGCCGCTCTCCACCACCCAGCGGCCGGCCGCGGTGCGCCCGGTGCTGACCTGGCGGGTGCGCGCGATGCCCTGCTCGTCCACCACGTAGACGAAGGTGCCGCGCGGCCCCTGGGCGATGGCGCGCTCCGGCACGGTGACGGCGCTGGGCAGGCTGATGCCCTTGACCAGCACCCGCACGAACTGGCCGGGGAGCAGCGCCTGATCGGGGTTGGGCACCACGGCGCGGGCGCTGACGGTGCCGGTGCCGCGGTCGACCAGGCTGTCGGTGAAGTCCACCTTGCCCTCCAGCGGGTAGACGGAGCCGTCGCCGAACTGGATCTGCACGCGCATCTGCTCGCCGTCCAGGGCCAGGGCGCCGCTCTGCAGACCGCCACGCACATTCTCCACGTCGCGGTCGGGGGCGGCGAAGTTGACGTAGATCGGATCGAGCTGGGTGATGCGGGTCAGCAGGCTGGCATTGGGGTCGCCGGCGACCATCAGGCTGCCCTCGGACACGGTTTCCTTGCTGGTGATGCCGGAGATCGGCGCCTTCACCGTGCAGTAGTCGAGGTCGATCTGCTTGGCCTGCACCTCGGCCTCGGCGGCCTGGATATTGGCCTTGCTCTGCTCGAAATTGGAGATGGCATTGTCCAGCTCGCTCTCGCTGGCGAAGCCCTTCTTCTGCAGCTCGCGGATGCGCTTGAGATCACGCTCGGCCTGGCGGTAGCGCGCCTGCTCCTGGGCCAGCGCGCCCTTGGCCCGGGCCAGGGCGGCCTGGTAGGTACGCGGGTCGATGCGGAACATCACCTGGCCCTGCTTGACCTGGCTGCCCTCCAGGTAGGTGCGCTCCTGCAGGATGCCGCTGACCTGGGCGCGCACCTGCACTTCGCGAAAGCCCGCCGTGCGTGCCGGGTACTCGAACACCAGGGGCAACTCGGCGGCCTCGACTGTCTCCACCAGCACCTCGGGCGGCGGCACCTCGGCCGCCTGGGCAACCGGCAGCAGGTAGCCGCAGGCGAGAACGCCGAGGACGAGTTGGACGTGGCGAACAAAGGACATGGGCGTCTCCGGGACAGCGCGAGAGGTAAGGCACGGGGGCGGGGATGCTAGTTACATACACACCTGTCTGTAAACAGCCCATTGTGTATAAAATCACTACACGCTGTTGCGTAAAACCTAAGCCTAGCCACAAAGCCCCCGACCGCCATGCGCCGAACCAAAGAGCAAGCCGAGCAGACCCGCTGCGCCATCCTCGCGGCGGCCGAGACGCTGTTTCTGCAACAGGGCGTGGCCCACACCAGCCTGGAACAGATCGCCCGCCAGGCCGGGGTGACCCGCGGCGCGGTGTACTGGCATTTCGCCAATAAGGCCGATTTGTTCAACGCCTTGCTCAACCAGGTGCGCCTGCCGCCGGAGCAACTGGCCGAGCGGCTGGCCGACTGTGACGGCGGCGACGCCCTGCTGTCGCTGCGCAACCTGATCATCGAGGCGATCGAGAACCTGGCCCGCGATGCGCAGAAGCGACGCATCTTCACCATCCTCCTGCACCGCTGCGAGTTCACCGACGAGTTGCGCGACGCCGAGCTGCAGCACCACCGCTTCATCGATGCGTTCATCGGCCTGCTCGAGGCCCTGTTCTCCCGCCCCGCCTGCCGGGCCCGGCTGCAGGCGGGGGTTTCCCCACGCCTGGCCGCCCGCGCCCTGCACGCCCAGATCGTCGGCCTGTTCACCGACTGGACCCGCGACCCGCTGCTGTTCGACCCGCTGCAGGACAGCGCCGGGCTGATCGATGCGGTGCTGCGCGGCCTGCTGCGCGACTGGCAGGCCTGAGCCCGCTAGCCGCGCCGCCGCTCAGGCCAGGCTGACGGCATAACCCTCGTCGAAGATCGCCTCGAGCAGCTCCTCGCTTGGCAGGCGGCTGCTCACCCGCACCTCGGCGGCTTCCAGATCGACCTGCACCTCGGCCGCCGGGTCGCGCGCCTGCACGGCCTGGGTGATCGCCCGCACGCAGTGGCCGCAGGTCATGCCCTGTACCTTGAATACCTGCATAGTTCCTCTCCTCTTCCGCTTAAGGGTCCGGCCGGGATGGCTCGGACCGGCCGAGTGTCCGGCTTACCCCAAGGACAAGGTCAAGCCCACGGCTTGTCCAGGCCGTAGGTCTCGACCAAGCTCAATGCATGCCCCTAGAGCTATGGAGGCGCAGCATGCCGCACCGGTTCCTCGCCCTACTCGCCGGCCTGCTAGGCGCGGCCGCCACGCCCCTCGGGCTGGCACAGCCCCCGGACTACGCGCTGCTGATCGTCGCGCGCGAACGCCTGCAGCTGGCCACGCCCTGCGAAATCGGCCTGTATCTGCACGAGCGCCTGGCCGCCCGCCTGCACCAGGGCCAGTCGGCGGCCTTCAACCTGCCCCCCGGCGAGGTGTCGCTGCGCCTGGCCACCCTCGGCGGCGCGGACTGCCAGCCGGGCATACTCACACCCCTTCGCCAGCGCCTCAGCCTGCAGGCCGGACAGGTGCGCCGCTACCGCATCGCCCAGGGCGATTCCGGGCTCTACCTGCTGCCGGCCCCCTGAGGCCTCGCACGGGGCTTGACCTTACCCATAGGTCAAGGTTGATCCTAGGGCCGAACTTCAGGGAGAACCCCATGTCCAGCCTGACCACCTTCGACCTGCCGATTACCGGCATGACCTGCGCCAGCTGTGCTGGCCGGGTCGAAAGAGCCCTGCGCAAGCTGCCGCAGGTCGCCAATGCCAACGTCAACCTGGCCAGCGAGCAGGCGCGCATCGAGGCCCCCGAGGACAGCCTGGCGCAGCTGATCGCCGCGGTCGAGGGCGCCGGCTACCAGGTGCCGAACGCGCCCCTGGAGCTGGCCATCGACGGCATGACCTGCGCCAGCTGTGTCGGCCGGGTCGAGCGCGCCCTGGCCCGGCAGCCGGGGGTGCTGGCGGTCAGCGTCAACCTGGCCAC
Source organism: Pseudomonas lalucatii (assembly GCF_018398425.1). Classification (NCBI taxonomy): domain Bacteria; kingdom Pseudomonadati; phylum Pseudomonadota; class Gammaproteobacteria; order Pseudomonadales; family Pseudomonadaceae; genus Pseudomonas; species Pseudomonas lalucatii. The sequence continues at coordinate 1,200,510 of NZ_JADPMV010000002.1, forward strand.
CGAGCAGGCCCAACTGCGCGTGGTTCCGGACAGCGACCCGCAGGCGCTGCTGCGGGCGGTCGAGGCCGCCGGCTATAGCGCTCGCCGCCTGGATATCACCCGGCCCGAGCCCGTCGCCGCCGACCAGCGCCTGCAGCGCGAGCGCTGGCACCTGGCGCTGGCGCTGCTGCTGGCCACGCCCCTGGTCGTGCCCATGCTGGCCGAGCCCTTCGGCCTGCACTGGATGCTGCCGGCCTGGGTCCAGTTCGCCCTGGCCACGCCGGTGCAGTTCATCCTCGGCGCGCGCTTCTACCGCGCCGCCTGGCAGGCCCTGCGGGCCGGCGCCGGCAACATGGACCAGCTGGTGGCCATCGGCACCAGCGCCGCCTACGGCCTGAGCCTGTACCAGTGGGCGGTGACCCCGGCCGGACAGATGCCGGCGCTGTATTTCGAGGCCGCAGCGGTGATCATCGCCCTGATCCTGCTCGGCAAGTACCTGGAGAGCCGCGCCAAGCGCCAGACCAGCAGCGCCATCCGCGCCCTGCAGGCGCTGCGTCCGGACCAGGCGCTGCGCGTCAAGGACGGCCGCGAGGAACGGGTGGCGCTGAGCGAGCTGGCCCTGGGCGACCGGGTGCTGGTCAAGCCCGGTGAGCGCTTTCCGGTGGACGGCCAGGTGCTCGAGGGCCAGAGCCACGCCGACGAGGCGCTGATCAGCGGCGAGAGCCTGCCCCAGGCCAAGCAGCCGGGCGATAGGGTCACGGCCGGGGCGATCAACGGCGAAGGCCGCCTGCTGGTCGAGACCACGGCCCTGGGCGCGGAAACCGTGCTGGCCAAGATCATTCGCCTGGTGGAGGACGCCCAGGCGGCCAAGGCGCCGATCCAGAAGCTGGTGGACCGGGTCAGCCAGGTATTCGTCCCGGCGGTGTTGCTGATCGCCCTGGCCACCGTGCTGGTCTGGCTGCTGCTCGGCGCCTCCCTGGCCACGGCCCTGCTCAACGCCGTGGCGGTGCTGGTGATCGCCTGCCCCTGCGCCCTGGGCCTGGCCACCCCGACCGCGATCATGGCCGGCACCGGCGTGGCCGCCCGCCACGGCATCCTGATCAAGGACGCCGAGGCCCTGGAGGTGGCCCACGGCGTCACCGCCGTGGCCTTCGACAAGACCGGCACCCTGACCTCAGGCACGCCGAAGATCGCCCACCTGCAGGCCCTCGATGGTGACGAAGAGCAGCTGCTGCAACTGGCCGGCGGCCTGCAGCGCGGCAGCGAGCACTCCCTGGCCAAGGCGGTGCTGGACGCCTGCGACGAACGCGGGCTGGAGTTGCCCGAGGTGGCCGACAGCCGGGCCCTGGCCGGCCGCGGCATCGCCGGGCAGATCGGCCAGCGGCGCCTGGCCCTGGGCAACCGCCGCCTGCTCGAGGACAACGGGCTGCAGCCGGGCGAGCTGGCCGAACAGGCGCAGCAGTGGGAGGCCGAGGGCCGCACCCTGTCCTGGCTGCTGGAGCAGGCCCCCGAGCAGCGCATACTGGGCCTGTTCGCCTTCGGCGACACCCTCAAGGACGGCGCGGCCGAGGCGGTCGCCCGGCTCAAGGATCAGGGCATCGACAGCCACCTGATCAGCGGCGACAACCGCGGCAGCTGCCAGGCCGTGGCCCAGGTCCTGGGTATCGACGCGGTGCATGCCGAGGTGCTGCCGGCGGACAAGGCCAGCCTGGTCGGCGAGCTGAAGCGCGGCGGCGTGACGGCGATGGTCGGCGACGGCATCAACGACGCACCGGCCCTGGCCGCCGCGGATGTCGGCATCGCCATGGGCAGCGGCACCGACGTGGCCATGCACGCCGCCGGCATCACCCTGATGCGCGGCGACCCGCGCCTGGTGCCGGCCGCCCTGGACATCAGCCGGCGCACCTACAACAAGATCCGCCAGAACCTGTTCTGGGCCTTCATCTACAACCTGGTGGGCATCCCCCTGGCCGCCGCCGGCCTGCTCAACCCGATGATCGCCGGCGCCGCCATGGCCGCCTCCAGCGTCAGCGTGGTGAGCAATGCCCTGCTGCTCAAGACCTGGAAGCCCCGGCAAGAGGAGCAACGCCCATGAATATCGGCCAGGCCGCGCGCAAGACCGGGCTCAGCGCCAAGATGATCCGCTACTACGAGTCCATCGACCTGCTGCCGGCCGCCGGCCGCAGCGACAGCGGCTATCGCCAGTACGGCGCCCAGGACCTGCACCGGCTGGCCTTCATCAAGCGTGCCCGCGACCTGGGTTTCTCCCTCGCCGAGGTGGCCCGGCTGCTGGCCCTGTGGCAGGACCGCGGGCGCGCCAGCGCCGACGTCAAGGCCCTGGCCGCCGGGCATATCGCCGAGCTCAACCACAAGATCGCCGAACTGACCGGCCTGCGCGACACCCTGCAGGAGCTGATGGAGCACTGCCACGGCGACGACCGCCCGGACTGCCCGATCCTCAGGGACCTGGAGTCCGGCGGCTGCCACCACTAGTCGAACCAATTTTCCGTAGGGTGCGCCATGCGCGCCATCACCAATCGGTCCCAAGGTGCGCGGGGCGCACCCTACAGCGCCCGCAGCAGTGCGCGGCAATCCTCGGCGAAATGGTCGACCAGCTCGGGCCAGGGGTTCTCCGCCAGGTTGACCAGCACGCTGCAGGCCCCGGCGACGCGGGCGCACTCCAGGTCGAAGCGGAAATCGCCGACCATCACCAGCTCGCTCGGCGCCACCTGCCAACGCTCCGCCAGTTGCAGCAGGCCGCCGGGGTGGGGCTTGGGCGGCGCCTCGCCGCGGCCGAGCACATCGCGGGTGTCGAAGCAGTCGCCCAGGCCGATGGCCTGCAGGGTCAGCAGGGCCAGCTCGTGGGCGTTGCGGGTGAGGATGCCGAGCCGGCAGTCGCGGTCTCGCAGCGTACGCACCAGTTCCACCGCCCCGGGCGCCGGTTGCGCAGCCAGCGCCAGCTCGCGCTCGTGCTCCAGCAGCCAGGCATGCTTGGCCGCCGCCTCGTCCTCGGGCAGCGCCGCCAGGTGCTGGAGGATGTCCGCCTCGGCGGGGATACCAAGGGCCCGGCGGATCGCCGCGAAGTCATGCACCGCCAGGGTCAGGGTGCCGTCCATGTCGAACACCCAGTGGCGCGCCGCGGCCAGTTTCACTTCCAGTCCTCGCGCAGGCGAATCAGGCCTTCCTGGGCCACCGAGGCGACCAGCTGGCCCTGGCGGTTGAAGATGCTGCCGCGGGAGAAGCCGCGTGCGTTGCCGGCCCAGGGGCTGTCCATCGAGTAGAGCAACCAGTCATCCATTCGCAGGTTGCTGTGGAACCAGAGCGAATGGTCGAGGCTGGCGACCTGCATGAACTTCTGCCACACCGACACCCCGTGGGGCAGCATCGAGGTGGTCAGCAGGTTGAAGTCGCTGGCGTAGGCCAGCAGGTACTTGTGCAGCTGGGGGTCGTCCGGCAGCTCGCCGGCAGCGCGGAACCACACGTGCTTGGCCGGCTCACTGCGCTCGGGGGCGAAGGGGTTGGCGACGGTGACCGGACGGATCTCGATCGGCTTGGCACCCACCACCCGCTCGCGGATGCGCTCGGGCAGCGTGTCCGCTACCAGGCTGGCCAGCTCGGTCTCCGACTGCAGGCCTTCCGGGCCCGGCACATCGGGCATCAGGTTCTGGTGGTTGAAGCCTTCCTCGTCGTACTGGAATGAAGCACTGCAGCTGAAGATCGGCTTGCCCTTCTGGATCGCCATCACCCGTCGGGTGCTGAAGCTGCCGCCGTCACGCACCCGGTCGACCTGGTAGACCACCGGCAGGCTGGCGTCGCCCGGACGCAGGAAATAGCCGTGCAGCGAGTGCACGTGGCGATCGTCCTCGACCGTCTGGCTGGCCGCCGACACGCACTGACCGAGCACCTGGCCGCCGAACAGCTGGCGGAAGCCCAGGTCCTGGCTGACCCCGCGGAACAGGTTTTCCTCGATGGCTTCCAGGCTCAACAGGGCGACCAATTCGTCCAATACCTGACTCATGCTGCGTCTCCTCGGGCCGCGCTACTGCGGCGGCAATCGTGATTCGGGGTAGGCCGGCAGGGTGGACAAGCGTTCGTCCCACAGGGCCCGGCCAAGGGTGAAATGGTAAAGGCTTTGCCAGCGGCTGTCGGCAAGTCCGAGCAACTCGTGCACCGCCTCGTCGAAATAGCAGCCGATGCCGGTGGCCGACAGCCCCGCCGCCTCGGCCTCCAGGTACAGCAGCTGGCCGATCTGCCCGCACTCCCAGTACAGCCGCGGATAGCGCCAGGGGCCCGCCGACAGGGCCTGGTCGAGGCGCGCCAGCATGGCCACCGCGACGCAGCCGTCGCTGGCGATGTCCTGGCCGCAGGAGAGGAAGCCGGCCAGGCCGCGGGCGTCGCCCTCGAGCAGGCGGTACAGCGGCAGTTCGGCATCGACGCGCTGCCAGAGGAAGTCCTCGCGCAGCCCCGGCTGCGCCAGGCCATCGCCCCGCGCCAGCCAGTACAGGCCGGGCATCAGCCCCTGCACCCGGTGGACGAACAGCAGCAGGTCGACCGCCGCCGGCTCGCCGGTGACGGCCAGGGGCACCGGCGAGTGCTCCGGCAGCAGGCGACGCAGCCAGGCCAGCAGCAGCTCGGCCTGGATGCCGCTCTTGCCGTCCATGGCCTGGGCGCTGCGCCGCCGATGCAGGATCGGCCGCAGCGGCAGGCCGGGGTTGTCCGCCAGCTCACGGCCCGGCTCCGTGCGCCAGCTCACCGCGGTCAGGGCCGGGGCGCGGCACAGGGCGTGGACGCGGCTCAGTTCCGGCCACTGGCGATAGTGGCGCGACAGGCGATTGGGCGCGCCGCTCAACTCGAGGGACGCCAGGGCCCGCAGCAACGGCGTGGGCAAGGCGAACTCGGCGTCCTGGGGCGGGCCGACCCACAGCAGGCAGTCGCCGTGCTCGGCCTCGTGGAAAGCGTCGCGATCCAGCCCCAGGATGGCGTCCAGACGCGCCTCGGCCACCCCGCGCAGCAGGCGCACCTGCCAGCCCAGCACGCTGGCGGCGATGGCGACGGCGGTCAGGGCGTGGCCGAGGTCGTGCTGGCAGTAGCGGTAGGCCCGCTCGCCGTACTTCCAGGCCTCGCGCCAGGGGATGCTGGCCAGGCCGAGCAGCAGGCCGCCGGGCGGCAGCGCCTGGGCCAGCTGCGCGGCCAATGGCGCCGGCAGTTCGGCGCGCACCTCCAGGCCGTGGGCATCCGGCGCATAGTGGGCCAGCAGCGCCCCCGTCTCCAGGCTGCCGGGCGGCAGCAGCAGGTAGGCCTCGGTCGGGTGCAGGTTGCCGGACGAGGGATTGACCCGCAGCGACCAGCGGCTGCCGCCGGCCTCCTTCCAGGCCGACAGCGCCAGGCTGTCGTACAGCAGCTGGGAGACGCTGGCCAGGTTCAGCGGCGCCGGCATGCCCAGGGGCGCGGCAAACACCGCGTCGTAGCCAGGTGACTCCTCCAGCGGGCGCTGGTACAACTCGATCAGCCGGGCACCGGCGTAGCGGCGAAACGGCGCCGGCTGGGTCGCCCAGTCCAGCTGGCCCGGGCCGGGGGCGAAGCGCTGCGGCTGGTGCTTGCTCAGCTGGTGGTAGGCGCGCACCTGCTCGATCTCGTTCATCGGTCGGCCTCCCAGTCGCAGCGGCGCAGGCGATAGAGCACATGGCGACGCAGCCTATGCCCCGCCGGCAATGCCGGGTGGTCGAAGTCGCCGGCCCCATCGTGGCGCAGGCCGATGGCTTGCATCACCCGCTGCGACGGCAGATTGTCCAGCGCGGTGAAGCTGACGATCTGCTCCAGGCCCAACCGCGCGAAGCCGCAGGCCAGGGCCGCTCGCGCCGCCTCGCTGGCCAGCCCCTGGCGCCAGTGGGCTCGGGCCAGGCGCCAGGCGATCTCCACCGCCGGGCAGAACGGCGCGGCGAAGGTCACCGGGCGCAAGCCGGTGAAGCCGATGAAGGCGCCGCTGTCCCGGCGCTGCAGCGCCCACAGGCCATAGCCGCGCTCGGCGAAGTCCGCCTCGATGCGCTCGGCCAGGCGGTCGCTTTCCTCGCGGCCGAGGCAGGCGGGAAAATGCCGCATCACTTCGGGGTCGCCGTTCAGCGCGGCGAAGGCCCCACGGTCCTCGACGCGCCAGGGGCGCAGTAGCAGGCGCGAAGTATGCAGTTCGATTGGGGCAGGCATCGGCCCTCCACTTGAGTCGCCAGGCGCAGCGCCGCCATACTCGGACGCTACATAAAGAGCCCTATTGTATGCGCCTGCCGCTGGTCTACCACGACGACTACAGCCCGCCCTTCCCGGCCGGGCACCGCTTCCCCATGGAGAAGTTCCGCCTGCTGCGCGACCACCTGGTGGACAGCGCCCTGGTCGCCGATGCCGAGCTGCTGCGCCCCGAGCTATGCCCTGCCGAGGTCCTGGCCCTGGCCCACTGCCCGGCCTATATCGCGCGCTATATGAGCGGCGAGCTGCCGCGCGAGGACCAGCGCCGCCTCGGCCTGCCCTGGAGCGAGGCCCTGGCCCGGCGCACCGTGCGTGCGGTGGGCGGCTCGCTGCTGACCGCCGAGCTGGCGCTCCGGCACGGCCTGGCCTGCCACCTGGCCGGCGGCACCCACCACGCCCACTACGACTTTCCGGCCGGCTTCTGCATCTTCAACGACCTGGCGGTGATCGCCCGCTACCTGCTGGCCGCCGGCAAGGCCCAGCGCGTGCTGATCTTCGACTGCGACGTGCACCAGGGCGACGGCACCGCGCGCCTGCTGGCCGACTGCCCCGAGGCGGTCACCGTGTCGCTGCACTGCCAGCAGAACTTCCCCGCGCGCAAGGCCGACAGCGACTGGGACATCCCCCTGCTCCGGGGCATGGGCGACGCCGCCTACCTCAGGGTGGTGGACGACACGCTGAACTACCTGCTGCCGCTCTATCAACCGGACATCGTGCTGTACGACGCCGGCGTCGACGTGCACCGGGACGACGCCCTGGGCTACCTGCAACTGACCGACCAGGGCCTGACGGCCCGCGACGAGGCCGTGCTCCACCACTGCCTCGGCCGCGACATCCCGGTGATGGGGGTGATCGGCGGCGGCTACGACCAGGACCGCGCAGCCCTGGCCCGGCGCCACGGCATCCTCCACCACAGCGCGGCGAGGGTCTGGGCCGAGCACGGCCTGGGCTGAGCGGAAAATCCGATAACTGTACATTCATACAGATAAAAGTTGCCCGAACGGCCTTTCCTGCCCATGCTTGGTACCATCGCGATCATCGATGCCAGCCGCCATGCGTCTCTACCTCTGCGAAAAACCCTCCCAGGCCAAGGACATCGCCCAGGTGCTCGGCGCCAGCCGGCGCGGCGACGGCTGCTGGCTGGGCAGCAACGTCACCGTGACCTGGTGCATCGGCCACCTGCTGGAAACCGCGCCGCCGGACGCCTATGACGCCCGCTACAAGCGCTGGGACCTCGCCGACCTGCCCATAGTCCCGCAGCAGTGGAAGATGCTGGTCAAGAGCAAGACCGCCGGCCAGTTCAAGGCGGTCAAGCGCCTGCTCGGCGAGGCCAGGGAGCTGGTGATCGCCACCGATGCCGACCGCGAGGGCGAGATGATCGCCCGCGAGCTGGTGGAGCACTGCCGCTACCGCGGCCCCATCCAGCGCCTGTGGCTGTCGGCGCTGGACGAGGCCTCTATTCGCAAGGCCCTGGCGGCGCTCAAGCCGGGGGCCGAGACCTTCAGCCTGTACCACGCGGCGCTCGGCCGCTCGCGCGCCGACTGGCTGATCGGCATGAACATGAGCCGGCTGTTCACCCTGCTCGGTCGCCAGTCCGGCTACCAGGGCGTGCTGCCGGTGGGCCGGGTGCAGACGCCGACCCTGCGCCTGGTGGTGGACCGCGACCGCAGCATCGCCGCCTTCGTGCCGGTGCCCTACTGGGCCATCGAGGTGCAGCTTGCCAGCGACGGCATCGTCTTCGCCGCCCAGTGGCGCGCCAACCCGGACGCCTGCGACGAGCAGGGCCGCTGCCTGAACCCGGCCTTGGCCCGGGAGGCGGCGGGCGCCATGACGGCCGCCGCCAGCGCCCGCCTGGTGCGCCTGCGCACCGAGCGCCTGCGCGAGGTGGCGCCGCTGCCGTTCGACCTGGGCACCCTGCAGGAGGTCTGCTCCAAGCGGCTCGGCCTGGGCGCCCAGGAGACCCTGGACATCGCCCAGGCGCTCTACGAAACCCACAAGCTCATCACCTACCCGCGCAGCGACTGCGGCTACCTGCCGCTGAGCCAGCACGGCGAGGCGCCGGCGATCCTCGCGGCCCTGGGCCGCGCCGACCCGGCCCTGGGAAAGCTGATGGCACACGTCGATGCGCAGCGTCGCTCGCGGGCCTGGAACGACGCCAGGGTCGGCGCCCACCACGGCATCATCCCCACCGCCGCGGCGCTCGCCTCGGCGCGCCTGAGCGGCAAGCCGCGCGCGGTCTACCAACTGATCCGCGCCCGCTACCTGGCGCAGTTTCTGCCCAACCACGAATACGACCGCACCCAGGCCGACTTCGACTGCGCCGGCCAGGCCCTGCGCGCGGTGGGCAAGCAGATCGTCGAGCCCGGCTGGAAGCGCGCCCTGCCCCAGGCGCTGGCGGCGGCCAAGGGCGACGAGGCGGCCGGCGCGCAGGCCCTGCCGCCGCTGCGCGAGGGCCAGGCCTGCGCCGTCGCCGAGGTGCAGCTGAAGGACCAGCAGACCCAGCCGCCCAAGCCCTTCACCGAGGGCGACCTGATCAAGGCGATGAAGCACGTCGCCAAGCTGGTGGACGACCCGCGCCTCAAGCAGAAGCTCAAGGACACCACCGGCATCGGCACCGAGGCGACCCGCGCCGGGATCATCCAGGGCCTGCTCGAGCGCGGCTACCTGCGCAAGCAGGGCAAGGCCCTGGCCGCCACACCGGCCGCCTTCAGCCTGATCGACGCGGTGCCCCGCGCCATCGCCGATCCCGGCACCACGGCCATCTGGGAGCAGGCCCTGGACATGGTGCAGAGCGGCGAGATGAGCCTGGAGGAATTCGTCGCCAAGCAGTCGGCCTGGATGAGCAAGCAGGTACAGCGCTGCGCCGGCCTGCGCCTGAGCATCAGCGGCCCGGCGGCAGCACAGGGCGCGGCGCCCTGGAAGAAGAAACGCCGGCCGGGCAAGGCCAAGGCGACGGCCAGGCGCCCGCGCAAGACCCCGGCGCCGAGCTGAGCGCGGTCCGTGCCGACTGGCCGCGCGTCCCGCCAACCGGAGTGAACCCAGGCCGGCCTGCGCTGTCTGTCTGCGGGAGGCCTCAGGGATGACGCGGCGGGTTCGGAACCCGTTCCCCGCCTCTCGCCCGAACCTTGCGGGCACGCCCGCCGGCTCGGCTGGCACCACGCGCGGGGCTGCGGCTCCTGCATTCACCGGCCCGGTCAGCGGAGCCTTTACCCCTAATTCATGTGAAGATCGCCATGCCCCCAGCTCATCACCTTTACCTCCAGGGCTCCGGCCTTTCCTGGCGCCTGCGCCGCGCCTTGGCCGGCGCCCTGCTCGGCCTGCTGGCCAGCGGCCTGGCCCAGGCCGCCGGCAACGAGCGTTGGGTCAGCGACAGCCTGCAGACCTATGTGCGCAGCGGCCCGACCGACGGCTACCGCATCGTCGGCACCCTCAAGTCCGGGCAGAAGGTCGAGCTGCTCGCCACCCAGGGCGACTACAGCAAGGTGCGCAGCGAGTCCGGCGACAGCGTGTGGATTCCCAGCCGCGACCTGCAGGAGATGCCGGGCCAAGCCGAGCGCCTGCCCCAGCTGGAGCAGCAGGTGGCCGAGCTCGGCGCCCAGCTCAAGGGCATCGACGACAGCTGGCAGACCCGGGTCCAGGGCATGCAGGAGACCCTGGACTCGCGCAAGGCGCTGATCGACGAACTGCAGACCACCCGCCAGGCCCTGACCGCCGAGCTGAGCGCGACCCAGTCGGAACTGCGCAGCACCCAGGCCCGCCTCGGCGATGAGAACAGCCGCCTGCTGATGCGCTACCTGGTCTACGGCGGCGGCATCGCCGGCGCCGGCCTGCTGCTCGGGCTGATCCTGCCGTCGATGACCCGCCGGCGCAAACGCAACGACCAGTGGTTCTGAGGCTGGCGCCGACCGGATAGGTGCAGGCCGAGGGCTCCGGCGGCGGGCTGGGGTAGAATGCGCCCTTTCCACCCGCCAGCGACCCGTCCATGACCGACTCGGCCCCTCACCCTGTCCCCCGCGCCGCCATCATCGGCGGCGGCCCCGCCGGCCTGATGGCCGCCGAGGTCCTGGCCCTGGCCGGCATTCGGGTCGACCTGTATGACGCCATGCCGTCGGTGGGGCGCAAGTTCCTGCTGGCCGGGGTCGGCGGCATGAATATCACCCACTCGGAAGCCAAGAGTGCGTTCCTCGGCCGCTACGGCCAGCGCCAGAGCGAGATCAGCCGACTGCTCGCAGACTTCGACGCCGAGGCCCTGTGCGCCTGGATTCACGGCCTGGGCATCGACACCTTCGTCGGCACCTCGGGCCGGGTGTTTCCCACCGACATGAAGGCCGCACCGCTGCTGCGCGCCTGGCTCAAGCGCCTGCGGGAGCTGGGTGTGCAGCTCCACACCCGCCATCGCTGGCTGGGCTGGGCGGCGGACGGCGACCTGCGCCTGGCCACGCCCGCCGGCGAGATCAACCTGCGGGCGGACGCCACCCTGCTGGCCCTGGGCGGCGGCAGCTGGGCGCGACTGGGCTCCGATGGCGCCTGGGTGCCCCTGCTGCAGGCCCGCGGCATCAAGACCGCGCCGCTGCAGCCGAGCAATTGCGGCTTCGAGGTAACGGGCTGGAGTCAGCTGCTGCGGGAGAAGTTCGCCGGCGCGCCGCTGAAGAGCGTCAGCCTGCGCCTGGGCGACGAACCGCCGCGCCTGGGCGAGTTCGTGCTCACCGAAACCGGGGTGGAAGGCAGCCTGGTCTACGCCCTGTCGGCCGCCATTCGCCAGCGGATCAACCAGCAGGGCCGCGCCACCGTGACACTCGACCTGCTGCCGCAGAGCCCGCTGGCCAAGGTGCAGGCGGCGCTGAGCAAGCCGCGCGGCGCCCACTCCATGGCCAAGCACCTGCATCGCCAGGTCGGCATCGATGGGGTCAAGGCCGCCCTGCTGCGCGAGCTGGCGGCGCAAGACTGCTTCACCGAGCCGGCGCGCCTGGCCGCCGCGCTCAAGGCCCTGCCGCTGCCCCTGGTGCGGCCACGGCCGCTGGACGAGGCGATCAGCAGCGCCGGCGGCGTGCCCTTCGAGGCGTTGGACAAGGGTTTGATGCTCGAGGCGATGCCGGGGCTGTTCTGCGCCGGCGAGATGCTCGACTGGGAGGCGCCGACCGGCGGCTACCTGCTCACCGCCTGCTTCGCCAGCGGCCGGGCCGCCGGGCTGGGCATGCTCGACTGGCTGCACAACCGCTAGGGTGCGCCGCGCGCACCACTAACCACAGATACCCGGTGCGCACGGCGCACCCTACGGCTTGCGGCCGCCCTTGGCCGGCTTGCCGCCGAAGCTCGGCACCTTGCGCACCGCCTTGGCCTTGGGCGTGTCGTCCTCCTCGAACCAGTTGCCGAGGTGCACCTTGCCCTTGCCGACGGCTTTGCCCGCGCCGGGTATGAGTTTCTGCTTGGGCTTCTTCGGTTTCTTCAGCACCAGGCCGCCGGCCTGGGTGACGGGCACCCTGTGGTCGGGGATGAAGTCCGGCTCGTCGACGCGCTGGATCACCTGGTTGATCAGGGTCTCGATGGCCGCCAGCTGTTCCACCTCGTCGGCGCACACCAGGGAGACCGCCTGGCCGGTGGCGCCGGCGCGGCCGGTGCGGCCGATGCGGTGCACGTAGTCCTCGGCGACGATCGGCAGGTCGAAGTTGACCACCAGGGGCAGGTCGTCGATGTCCAGGCCGCGGGCCGCCACGTCGGTGGCCACCAGCACCCGCACCTCGCCCTGTTTGAAGCGCTGCAGGGCGCGCAGGCGGGTCGGCTGCGGCTTGTCACCGTGGATCGCCTCGGCGTCGATGCCGGCCTGCTGCAGCTGCGCCTCCAGCTCGTCGACGCCCTTGCGGGTCTTGGCGAAGACCAGCACCTGGCTCCAGCGCTTTTCCTGATACAGGTGCAGGAACAGCTCGGCCTTGCGCTTCTTGTCCACCGGGATCAGCCACTGCTTGACCGACTTGGCCGCGGCGTTGCGCGGGCTGACCTCGATGGACAGCGGATCGCGCAGCAGCTCCTTGGCCATGGCGCGGATCGCCTCGGAGAAGGTCGCGGAGAACAGCAGGGTCTGGCGCTTTTTCGGCAGGGCGCAGAACAGCTCGTCCAGCTCACGGGCGAAGCCCAGGTCGAGCATGCGGTCGGCCTCATCCAGCACCAGAGTCTGCAGCTGGTTGAACTTCACCGCGTTCTGCCGGTACAGGTCGAGCAGCCGCCCGGGGGTGGCCACCAGCACGTCCAGACCCTTGCGCAGCTTCATCATCTGCGGATTGATGCTGACCCCGCCGTACACCGCGTAGCTGCGCAGCGGCAGGTGCTGGCCGTAGGCCTGAAAGCTCTGCTGCACCTGCTCGGCCAGCTCGCGGGTCGGCACCAGCACCAGGACGCGCACCGAGTTGGCGGTCACCACCGGTCCCTCCATCATCAGCCTCTGCAGCAGCGGCAGGGCGAAGCCGGCGGTCTTGCCGGTGCCGGTCTGCGCCGCGGCCATCAGGTCGCGGCCCTTGAGGATCGGCGGGATGGCCTGGGTCTGGACGGGGGACGGGGTCTGGTAGTCGAGGCCGGCGAGGCTGCGCAGCAGCGGCTCGATCAAGCCGAGGGAGGCGAAAGTCATGGTGATTCAACCGGGCGTCAGCGCGCGAATGCAAAGGCGCGCAGTTTAACAGCCCGGCGCCGGCGCGCCGCTAATTCAGTCGTGCCAGGGCCTGGGGGATCTTCGCCGCCGGCACCTTCTGCAGGCTGCACAGCAGGCCATGGCTGACCTCGGCGATGCCGTGGCGCTCGCGCAACAGCGCGGCCATGAAGCCCAGCAGGTTGGCCGCCATCTCGGCGTCGGCCAGGGCGCGGTGGGCCTGGCCGGTGTCCGGCAGCCGCGCCCAGCGATTGAGCACGCCGAGCTTGTGGCTGGGCGCCTGGGGCAGCAGGCGCCGCGCCAGCAGCAGCGAACAGGCGAACGGCTGCACGCGGCGACGGCCGATCAGGCCCAGCTCGGCATCCCAGAATTTCTGGTCGAAGGCCGCGTTGTGCGCCAGCAGCGGCGCATCGCCGACGAAATCCGCCACTTCGGCCATCACCCGGGCCGTCGGCGGCGCGTCGCGCAGCATGGCGTTGCTGATGCCGGTGAGCTGCTCGATAAAGGCCGGCACCCGCACGCCAGCGTTCATCAGGCTCTGGTAACGGTCGACGACGCGCCCGCCCTCGACCAGCACCACGCCGATCTCGGTGGCGCGGGCGCCCTGGGCCGGGGTCAGGCCGGTGGTCTCGAAGTCGAGTACGGCGATGCGTTCGGCGGGCATGGTCAGTTCCTCAGCAGCAGTGCGCCTTCGATCGGCACGTAGCGGCTGGCGGCGCGCACCAGCGATTGCGCGGTCAGCCCCGGCACACCATAGGCCACCGCCTCGACGCCCTGGCTGCGCACCTTGTCCAGCAGCAGGTCGAAGTCGCCGTCGCCGGAGGCCAGCACCACCTCGTCGACCCGGCTTACGGCATCGAGCACGTCGATGCAGATGCCGACGTCCCAGTCGCCCTTGGCCGAGCCGTCGCTGCGCTGGATATAGGGCTTGAGCTTCACGGTGAAGCCGAGATTGCGCAGGATCTGCTGGAACTGCTGCTGCTTGGGGTCGCCGCGGTCGATGGCATAGGCGTAGGCCTCGACGATCTGCCCCTGAGCGCCGATGTCGGCCCACAGCGCGGCATAGTCGAAGTGGCAGCCATAGGCCTGGCGCACGGTGTAGTAGAGGTTCTGCACGTCGGCGAATACGGCGATTTTCTTCACCCGGGGTCCTCGGCTGGCGGCTGACGAAGGGCAGGCGCAGGGGTTAGAGTCGGGCGCCAGTATGCCAGCCTGCGACCAAGGACAGTCGAAATGCCTCAGCAAAACAGCCGCGTCCCGCCTCCCTCGGCCCTGCTGATCATCGATATGCAGCAAGGCATCCGCGACCTGGACCGGCCGCGCAACAATCCCCAGGCCGAGACGCGCATCGCCGCACTGCTGGCCCACTGGCGCGCCCGCAACTGGCCGCGGGTGCATATCCGCCATGTCTCGCGGGCCCCGGACTCGGTGTTCGCCCCGGGTCAAGCCGGCGCCCTGTTCCAGCCGGAGCTGGCGCCACGTCCCGACGAAGCGGTGTTCGAGAAGAACGTCACCGATGCCTTCACCCACAGCGGCCTGGAGCGCTGGCTGCATGTGCGCGGCATCGGCCAGCTGGTCATCGTCGGCGTGGCCAGCGAGAACTCGGTGGAGGCCACAGCGCGCAGCGCCAGCAACCTGGGCTTTATCACCCGAGTGGTGGCGGACGCCTGCTATACCTTCGCCAAGCTCGACTATGGCGGTCGTCCGCGCAGCGCCGAGGAGGTGCACGACATGGCCATGGCCAACCTGCAGGCCGAGTACGCCGAGGTAGTGGCGAGCACAGCGCTGCTGGATTAGCCCCATGCCCCTGCGCGGCCTCTGCGGCCCGGGCGCCATTTGGAGCGCCCGCCGCGATCGGCTAGAGTGGCGCCCTGCCCCACAGGACCCCGACCACCATGAATCCCCTGCTCGTCCTGCGCGACGCCTGGTTCTTCTTCAGTCACAACCTGCCGACCATCGCCCGCCTGTGCCTGCCGCTGGTGGTGCTCGAGGCCCTGGTCCAGCAACAGGTGAGCGCCCGGGTCGGACTCGACGCGGCGCTGCCCTACCGCCTGCTGGTCGGCCTGCTGTTCTACCCGCTGTACACCGCCGCGCTGATCCTCTTCCTCGACGCCCGCAGCCAGGGCCAGACGCCACGCCTGCGCGACCTGCTGGCCGCCGGCCTGGGCCTGTGGCCGCGCTTCGCCCTGCTGGCGGGCCTGAGCGCGCTGGCGATCATGCTCGGCGCCTCGCTGTTCATCCTCCCGGGGCTGTGGATCATGATCAAGCTGGCCTTCGCCGAGTTCCTCCTGGTGCTGCGCGGCTTCACCCCGCTGCGTGCGCTGCACGAGAGCTTCGAGCAGACCAGCGGCTACTTCTGGCCGATCCTGCTCTGCGTACTGGGGGTGATGGTGCCGCTGTGGCTGCTCGACTGGCTGCTGCAGCCGGCCGGCGCGGCGGCGGCCGAGCCGTTGTTCGGCCTGCTGCTGTACAGCCTCAACGGCTTCCTGCAGCTGTTCGCCACGGTGGCGCTGTTTCGCCTGTTCATGTTGCGCGAGACGCTGCCCGCCGAAGAGTGAAAGCCGACTAGGCTGTAGGGGCTGAACTGCAAGGAGGAGCCGCCATGGCCGACGCCAACCCCAGCATCCTGTCCCACGTATCCCTCGGCAGCAACCGCTTCGAGGAGGCCCTGGCCTTCTACGACCAGGTGCTGACGACCCTCGGCTGCCGCCGTATCCTCGCCCATCCCGGCGCCGTGGCCTATGGCCGCGACTATCCGGAGTTCTGGCTGCAGACGCCCATCGACGGCCAGCCGGCCAGCATCGGCAACGGCACCCACGTCGGTTTCTTCGCCCCCGACAAGGCCGCAGTGGACGCCTTCCATCGCGCCGCACTGGCGGCCGGTGGCCGCGACGAGGGCGCCCCCGGCCCCCGCGCCGAGTACGGGGCGCCCTACTACGGCTGCTTCGTGCGCGACCTCGATGGCCACAAGATCGAGGCCACCTTCTGGGACACGGCGCAGGAATACGAGCTGTACAGCGAGCCGGCCGAGACCCTGGACGGCGCGCCCGCCTAGGCGCTCGCCCGCCGTTAGCGCCCCGAGCCCTGGGGCTTGAGCCCCGACAGGCGCGGCAGCAGCACCCGCTCGAACAGGCGCGGGAAGAACCGCGCGAGCAGCCGTGCGCGCCAGCCGACATTCGACAGGATCAGCAGGCGCTTGCGCTTGAGCGCCCCCAGGTAGATGGCTTCGGCGACGTCCTGGGGCGAGGCCACCTTGCCCATCGCCAGGGGCGGCTGCGACGCCACCGAGCCGTCGCCGACCAGGGCGTTCTTGCGCAGGTCGGTGGCGGTGAAGCCGGGACACACCAGCATCACGTTCACCCCCGAACCCTTGAGCTCGTAGCGCAGGGTCTCGAACAGGCCGTGCAGGGCGTGCTTGCTGGCGTTGTAGGCGCTGCGGTAGAGCAGTGGGGCGAAGCCCGACAGGGAGCTGAGCACTATGACCTGGCCACCGCGGGCCAGCAGGCTGGGCAAGGCCGCCCGGGTGCAGTGCAGGGCGCCGAAATAGTTGACCGCCATGACCCGCTGGAACACCTCGAGGTCGGTCTCGGCGAAGCTGCTGCGGTGGGTGATGCCGGCGTTGTTGATCAGCACGTCGATGCCGCCGAAACGCTCGATGGCCAGGGCCACGGCGCGCTGCACCGCCTCGGCGTCGGCGACGTCGCAGCGCAGGCCCAGGGCCTCGGCGTTGTGATGGTCGTCCAGGTGCTGCACCAGGCTGTCCAGCGCGTCCTGCTGCAGGTCGAGAATCACCAGCCTGGCCCCGGCCTGGGCCAGGCGCACGGCCAGGGCGCGACCGATGCCGGCGCAGCCGCCGGTGATCAGCACCACCTTGCGATCGAATACCTTGTTGGCGAACACCTTGCGGTACATACCCTGCCCCCCGGCTTTGCTTGTTCGGCTGACTCCTGGCGCCCACTACAACCGCTTATGGCTGCCATCGCAACAGGGCGGCGTGGCGGTGCGCTTGCAGCCGCAGAAATACAGGGTCTCGCTGGTCACGGCGCGGTACTTCAGCGGGGTCAGGCCGGTGCCCTTGTGGCTGCCGTCGCAGAACGGCTGGCTCGCGCTGCGCCCGCAGCGGCACCAGAAATAGTCCTTGCCCGCCGTCACCTCGACCGCATAGGGGCCGCGTTGGGCTATCAGTGCTTCGCTCATGCCTGCTTCCTCGTGGGGGCCCGGCCGCACGGCGCCGCCCAACTCCGGTATGCTCGCGTTCCTCCAGCATAGTTCAAGGCCCCGCGGCCACGCCTGCCCATGACCCTGCCACGCCCCCTGCGCCTCGCCCTGCTCGGCCTGGCAGCCACCCTCGCCCTGTTGCTCGTCCTGCTCTACGGCCTGGCCTGGCGCCCGGCCGAGCGCGCACCGGCCACGTTCGACTGCGAGGCCGGAGCAGCGCTGCTGCAGCCGGGCCAGGCCTTGACGGTACTGACCTGGAACCTCGACGCCGAACGCCCCCCGAGCCAGGACGAGATGGTGCGCGTGCTGCGCGACGAACAGGCCGACATCGTCCTGCTGCAGGCCCTGCAGGACGGCGCCGGCGCCCAGCAGGAGCGGCTGGCCTTGCTGCGCGAGCGCCTCGGCGCGCTCTACCCCTGCGCCAGCCAGGCCTTCGTCTGGAAGACCGCCGTGCAACTGCAGCCGGCGAGTCTCGCCGGCGTCGCCCTGAAGCTGGCGACCCTCAGCCGCTACCGCATCGCCTCGGCCGAGCGCGTACAGCTGCCGCGCCGGCCGGGCAATCCGTTGCTGCAGCCGTTCGCCCCGCAGCCCGCGCTGCTGGTCAGCCAGCTGCCCCTGCGCGGCGGTGGCCGGCTGGCGGCCATCAACAGCCAGCTGGATGCCGCCGTCCCGGGGGACGATACCCTGCGTCGCCAGCTCGATGCGACCCTGGGCCTGCTCGAGCCGCTGCAGGCCGCCGGTGCGCCCTGGCTGCTCGGCGGCGACCTCGACCGCCGCCCGCCCGCCCAGGCGCGGCGCCGGGATGCGGCCGCCGGCCGCGAACTGAACCGGCTCGCCGCGCGTTACCCGATGATTGCCCGTCCCGAGTCGGCCGCTGGCGGCCTCGGCTTTCTGCTGCACAGCCCGCACCTCACCCCCCTGGACACCCAGATGAGCCCGGCGCAGGCGCACCGCCCGCGGCTCGTGCGCCTGCTGCTGCCGGCCCTCGACTAGGCGCCGGAGCGGCCCGCCAGAAGGGCCACGGTGGCCTACTTGCGCGGCTTGGCCCGCGCCGTGGGCTCGGCCACCAGCGGATCGTCCGGCCAGTAGTGCTTGGGGTAGCGGCCCTTGAGGTCCTTCTTCACCTCGGCATAGGTGCTGGCCCAGAAGCTGGCCAGGTCCTGGGTCACCTGCACCGGCCGGCGCGCCGGCGACAGCAGGTGCAGCTTGACCGGCTGCCGGCCGCCGGCCAGGCGCGGCGTCTCGGCCAGGCCGAACAGCTCCTGCAGGCGCACCGCCAGTACCGGGGGATGCTCGCCGTAGTCGATGTTGATGCGCGAGCCGGACGGCACCTGCAGGGCACGCGGGGCCAGCTCGTCGAGCCGTTGCGGCAGCGGCCAGGGCAGCAGGTTGCGCAGCAGGCCGGACAGGTCCAGGCTGGCGAAGTGACTGAGGCGGCTGACCCTGCCCAGGTAGGGCAGCAGCCAGTCCTCCAGGCTGGCCAGCAGCGCCGCGTCGGACAGGTCCGGCCAGTCGCTGTGGCCCCGCTCGGCCAGGTCGAGGTCGCGTAGCAGCCGCACCCGCGCCTGCCACTGGCGCAGCTCCGCGGTCCAGGGCAGCAACTCCAGGCCCTTGCGCCGCACCAGGCCGAGCAGGGCGCGGCTGCGCTGGGCCTCGTCCAGCTCGCTCAGGGGCTCGCGCTCGAGCACCAGTTCGCCGACCCGACGCTGGCGCTCGGCGCGCAGCACGCCCTCGCGCTCGTCCCAGTCGAGCAGCTCAAGCTCACTGACCTGCTCGGCCAGGACGCTTGCGAACAGCGCCGGGTCCAGGTCGGTCGCCAGGTAGATACGCTCCTCGCGCTGGCCCTGGCGGCTGCCGAGGTCGGCCAGCACCAGCCACTCATGCTTCATCAGTGCATCCGGCTCGGCGAACTGCGCGGCGCGGCCGTTGGCCAGGCGGTACTCGCCACCGCCGTCGCGGCGCTGGCGGGCGACACGGTCGGGATAGGCGAAGGCCAGCAGGGCGCCGAGCCAGCGCGGGTGCTCCGGGTCGGCCACCGCTTCGCTCGGCTGGCCACGCAGATAATTGCGGAACTGCCGCGCCAGCTGCCGCACGCGCTGCACCCCGCCTTGCGCACCGCGCGCGGCCTTGTGCTCGCCACTGAGCAGGGCCAGGCGGCCGTGCAGGTCGGCGCCGGCGCCGCGCAGGATGTCCCGCTCGCCCAGCAGGGCGGCGACATCGCAGGCCAACGAACCCAGGCCCAGGGCCTGGCCGCGCAGCAGCAGGTGGGCGAGGCGCGGATGGCTCGGCAGCTCGGCCATGGCCTGGCCGTGGGCGGTCAGGGCGCCGCGCTCGTCCAGGGCGCCAAGGCGTGCCAGCAGATCCCGGGCCTGGGCGTAGGCCGCCGCCGGCGGCCTATCGAGCCAGGCCAGTTCGTCCGGCGCGACACCCCAGCGGGCCAGTTGCAGGGCCAGGCCGGCCAGGTCGGCCTGGAGGATTTCCGCCGCCGAATAACTCGCCAGCTGCTCGTGCTGGGCCTCGGACCACAGGCGGTAGCACACGCCCGGCTGCAGGCGCCCGGCGCGGCCGGCGCGCTGGGTGGCGCTGGCGCGGGAGATGCGCTGGGTGTCCAGGCGGGTCATGCCGCTGCCCGGGTCGAAGCGCGGCACCCGCGCCAGGCCGGCGTCCACCACCACCCGCACGCCGTCGATGGTCAGGCTGGTCTCGGCGATATTGGTCGCCAGCACCACCTTGCGCGTACCGGCCGGGGCCGGCTCGATGGCCGCGCGCTGCGCGCCCAGCTCCAGCTCGCCGTGCAGCGGGCACAGACGGATGTCGTCGCGCCCCGCCAGGGCCTCGGCCAGCTGTTGGTGGACGCGGCGGATCTCCGCCTGCCCTGGGAGGAACACCAGCAGGCTGCCGGGCTCGTCGGCGAGCGCCTGCAGCACCGTCTGCACCACCCGCGGCTCGGGCCACTCGCCGGCCTGCCAGGGGGCGCCCCAGCGAATGTCCACCGGAAACATGCGCCCCTCGCTGCGCAGCACCGGCGCCTCGCCCAGCAGCGCCGCCAGGCGTTCGCCCTCCAGGGTCGCCGACATCAGCAGCAGCTTCAGCGCCGGCTCGCCGCTGTCGGCGTCACGCAGCATGGTGCGGCCGTTGAGGCACAGGGCCAGGGCCAGGTCGGCGTCGAGGCTGCGCTCGTGGAACTCGTCGAAAATCACCAGGCCGACGCCCTCCAGGGCCGGGTCGTCCTGCAGGCGGCGGGTGAGGATGCCCTCGGTGACCACCTCGATGCGCGTCTTCGGGCCGACCTTGCTGTCCAGGCGGATGCGGTAGCCGACGGTCTCGCCGACCCGCTCGCCCAACTCGCTGGCCAGGCGCTCGGCGGCGGCCCGGGCCGCCAGGCGGCGCGGCTCGAGCATGAGGATGCGCTGGCCGGCGAGCCAGGGCTCATCGAGCAGGGCCAGGGGCACGCGGGTGGTCTTGCCGGCACCGGGCGGCGCCTCCAGCACCGCCTCGTGGCGGCCGGCGAGGGCCTGGCGCAGATCGTCCAGCAGGGCGTCGATGGGCAGGGCAGTCATGGGCACTCCAGTTCGGGGCGGCGATTATAACGGCGAACCGCACCCCGGCCCCACGGTCCAACCCCCGCCGGCAGCTGCCGCAGCGGTATTGCCACAGCCGCCTTGCTATAGTTGCGCCACCCTCATAAGGAGATGTTCGATGCCCCTGCACACCCGCATTGTCGGCGGTGTTCTCGCCGTCACCCTGTTCACCCAGCTGAGCGCCTGCGGCACCCTGTTCTTCCCCGACCGACGCGGCCAGATCGAGGGCCGGGTCGACCCGGTGGTGGTGGCGCTGGACGCCATCGGCATCCTGTTCTACGTCATTCCCGGGCTGATCGCCTTCGGCATCGACTTCGCCACCGGCGCCATCTACCTGCCGAACGGCCAGTACTCCATGGCCCCCGAGACCCTCAAGCAGGCGCTGGACGCCGAGGGCCGCATCGACAACGCCAGGCTCAAGGCGCTGATCGAGCAGCACACCGGCCACAGCCTGCCGCTGGACGACCCACGGCTGATCCGTCACAGCGGCAGTGTCGAGCAACTGGCCAGCTACGGCCTGGTACCGGCGGTCTAAGATGCCCGGCCCGGCGGAGGCATCGTGAAGCTGACGCCGCATCACGCCCGGCTGATGCGCCTGGCCACCGCCGCGGCGCTGGCCACGGCCCTCACCCTGGCCCTGGCCAAGGCCATCGCCTGGTGGCTGAGCGGCTCGGTCAGCCTGCTCGCCGGCCTCACCGACTCGCTGCTCGACGGCGCCGCCTCGCTGCTCAACCTGCTGGCCGTGCATTACGCCCTGCGCCCGGCGGACGAGGATCACCGTTACGGCCACGGCAAGGCCGAGGCCCTGGCCGGGCTCGGCCAGGCGCTGTTCATCGCCGCCAGTTCGGTACTGGTGGCGGTACAGGGGGTCGAGCGCCTGCTCGAGCCACGACCGCTGACGGCCGAGGCCCTGGGCATCGCGGTGATGCTGCTGTCGCTGGCGCTGACCTTCGCCCTGCTGCTGTTCCAGCGTCATGTGGTGCGCCAGACCGGCTCCACCGCGATCCACGCCGACTCCCTGCACTACCGCTCCGACCTGCTGCTCAACGGCAGCATCCTGCTGGCCCTGGTCCTGGCCAGCCTCGGCTGGCCGGAGGTGGATGCGCTGTTCGCCATCGGCATCGCCTGCTACATCCTGTGGAGCGCCATCAGCATCGTCCGCGAGGCGGTGGCGGTGCTGATGGACCAGGAGCTGTCGCCGGAGATCAGCGAGCAGATGCACGCCCTGGCCTGCGGCGTGCCCGGGGTGCTCGGCGCCCACGACCTGCGCACCCGCATCTCCGGCACCCACTGGTTCGTCCAGCTGCACCTGGAGCTGCCCGGCGAGATCAGCCTGTCCCAGGCCCACGCCCTGTGCGTGCGGGTGGAGGCGGCCATCCGCCGCGAGTTCCCCCGCGCCGAGGTGCTGGTGCATGCCGACCCGTCCGAGGTGGTCGAACGCTGAGCGCCCCGCCCGCGCTTCTGCACCAGGCAAGAAAAAGGGGAGGCCTGGCGGCCTCCCCTCTGCAATGGTGTCCTGTGCTGACGATGCTGTCGTCGCTTTCGTCGCCCGCCTGGTTGGGCAGTGCGGACCCGGTTGCCGGAACGGCCCGGTAGGGCCGGCGGCGCCGGCGCACCTGATTGGGCGCGCCGGGTGGACGTGTCGTCCGGGCCGTGAAACTGAGGTAAAGATTAAGGCAACGGCAGCGGCAGCGGATTGCCAATATTGCTCACATACACATAGCTTGCGCAATTTTTAACTGCGCATGCATTATTTACCGCAATCCATAGAGAAAACTCGCGACACATGAACAGACTCGACCGCTACGACCTGAACATCCTCGCCGAACTGCAGCGCGACGCCACCCTGTCCAACCAGGACCTGGCCGAG
The DNA here is from genome assembly GCF_018398425.1 of Pseudomonas lalucatii. Taxonomy (NCBI): domain Bacteria; kingdom Pseudomonadati; phylum Pseudomonadota; class Gammaproteobacteria; order Pseudomonadales; family Pseudomonadaceae; genus Pseudomonas; species Pseudomonas lalucatii. The sequence continues at coordinate 1,223,032 of NZ_JADPMV010000002.1, forward strand.
CGCATCGGCCTGTCGCCCTCGCCCTGCTCGCGGCGGGTCAAGCAGCTGCAGGACGACGGCTATATCCAGGGCCAGGTGGCCCTGCTCGACCGCAAGCGGCTCGGCCTGACCCTCACCGCCTATGTGCTGATCGGCATGGACAAGCACACCCCGGAACGCTTCGAGCATTTCCAGGAGTCGATCCGCCAGTGCCCGGAGGTGCTGGAGTGCTGCCTGGTCACCGGGATGGATGCCGACTACCAGCTCAAGGTGGTGGTGCCGGACATGGACCACTACCAGAAATTCCTCCTCGGCACCCTGACCCGCATCGACGGGGTGTCCAGCGTGCGCTCCAGCTTCGTCCTGCAGCAGATCCTCTCCAGCACCCAGCTGCCGCTGCAGCACCTGCGCGGCTGATCGCCGCAGCCCGACCGGCGCCTGCTGCGGACCTGGCCGGGGCGGGTATAATCGCCGCCCGTCGCAACCCCAGCCCTATCCGCGAGGCGCCCATGGAAACCGAACAGTTCGAAGCCCTGATGATGTACGTACTGGTGGGCGGGCTCATGCTGTTCATGTTCTTCATCATCTGGGACCTGGCGAAGAAATCCAAAGCGGGCCGCCTGGGCACCGCCATCCTGTTCCTCGGCCTGGGCCTGTGCCTGTTCGCCTTCCTGGCCAAGCCGCTCATCACCTACGTCATCGAAGTCACGCGCGGCATCCAGGGCTGACGGCGCTCGCACCGCGGCGGCCGCACGAGCCGAGCCACGCCTATAGCTGCGCCGGCACCTCGCGCCACTGACCGGGCTGCAGGTCCTCCAGCGCCCAGGGGCCGATGCGCACCCGCACCAGGCGCAGGGTCGGCAGGCCCACCGCCGCGGTCATGCGCCGCACCTGGCGGTTGCGCCCCTCGCGGATCACCAGCTCCAGCCAGGCGGTGGGCACGCTCTTGCGAAAACGCACCGGCGGGGTGCGCGGCCACAGCTGCGGCTCGTCCAGCAAGCGCGCCTCGGCCGGCAGGGTCGGGCCGTCGTTGAGCTGCACGCCATCGCGCAACTGCTGCAACTGCGCCTCTGTCGGTTCGCCCTCCACCTGCACCCAGTAGGTCTTGGCCAGCTTGTGCCTGGGATCGGCGATGCGCGCCTGCAGCCGGCCGTCGTTGGTCAGCAGCAGCAGGCCTTCGCTGTCGCGGTCCAGGCGCCCGGCCGGATAGACGCCGGGCACCGCGACGAAGTCCTTGAGGGTGGCGCGGCCCTGGTCGTCCTGGAACTGGGTCAGCACGTCGAACGGCTTGTTCAGCAGGATCAGCCGCGGCTCGCCCGGCGGCGCCTTGGCCACCCGGCGCGGGGCAGGCTGGGCGGACGGACGGCGAGGTGCGGCGGAACGGGGCGGGCGAGGCATGGCGCTTCCAGCGGCAGTGAGCGGGAGGCGCAGTGTAACCGAGAGCCTGGAGCCATCATCAGCCGCACTGATCGAGCCGCCGCGGCCTGGCCGGACCGCTAGACTGCAGGGGTTGTCCATTTCCCCAGCGAGGCCACCTCCCATGAGCCACTCCGCATCCGTACTCGAGCGTTTCACCGGCTGGGCCGCCACCGCCCCCGGCGCCGCCCTGCAACAGCACAGCTACGATCCCGGCCCACTGGGCGCCGAAGAGGTGGAAGTGGCCGTCGAATACTGCGGCATCTGCCACTCCGACCAGTCGATGATCGACAACGAGTGGGGGATGAGCCGCTACCCCTTCATCCCCGGCCACGAGGTGGTCGGCACCATCGTGCGCCTCGGCGAGCAGGCCCGCGGCCTGAAGCTCGGCCAGCGCGTGGGCATCGGCTGGTACAAGGGCAGCTGCATGCATTGCAGCTCCTGCATCGAGGGCGCGCACCAGCTGTGCGGCACGGTGAAGCCGACCATCATCGGCAGCAACGGCGGCTTCGCCGACCGTCTGCGCAGCCACTGGGCCTGGGCCGTACCGCTGCCGGACGGCCTCGAGCCGAGCCTGGTGGGCCCGCTGTTCTGCGCCGGCTCCACGGTGTTCAGCCCGCTGCTGGAGTTCGGCGTCAAACCCACCGACCGGGTCGGCGTGGTCGGCATCGGCGGCCTCGGCCACCTGGCCCTGGGCTTTCTCAACGCCTGGGGCTGCGAGGTCACCGCCTTCACCTCCTCGCTGAGCAAGCAGGAGGAAGCCCTGCGCCTGGGCGCGCACAAGGTGGTGGCCTCCACCGACAGCGCGGCACTGGCGGCCATCGCCGGCAGCCTGGACTTCCTGCTGATCACCGCCAGCGCCGACCTCGACTGGCCGGCCCTGATCGGCACCCTGCGCGGCAAGGGCCGCCTGCACTTCGTCGGCATAGCGCCCAGCGCCATCCCGGTGCACGTGTTCAACCTGATCCCGCAACAGAAGAGCCTGTCCGGCTCGCCGGTGGGCTCGCCGGGCAACATGGCGAAGATGCTGGAGTTCTGCGCCCGCCACCAGATACTGCCGCAGGTCGAGCACTTCCCCATGAGCAAGGTCAACGACGCCATCGACCACCTGCGCGCCGGCAAGGCGCGCTACCGGGTGGTGCTGGACGCCAGCCAGTAGGTCGCGCCGGCAACGCAAAAGCCCGAGGTGCGAACCTCGGGCTTTTTTGGGCCATGCCGTCGCGGACGCTAGCGGAACGGCGGCTCGTCGAAGCTGCGCAGCTTGCGCGAGTGCAGCGAATTGAGCTGGCTGCGCAGCAGGTCGAGGGCGGCGATGCCGATATGCAGGTGCTGGGTCACCGCCCGCTCGTAGAAGGCTCCGGCCGCGCCGGGCAGCTTGATCTCGCTGTGCAGCGGCTTGTCCGAGACGCACAGCAGGGTGCCGTAGGGCACCCGCAGGCGATAGCCCTGGGCGGCGATGGTGCCGCTCTCCATGTCCACCGCCACGGCGCGGGACAGGTTGATCAGCGGCCGCTCCTGGGCCCAGCGCAGCTCCCAGTTGCGGTCGTCGTAGGTCAGCACGGTACCGGTGCGCAGGCGTTTCTTCAGCTCGTCGCCCTGCTCGCCGGTGACCTGCCGGGCCGCTTCCTGCAGCGCCTGCTGCACCTCGGCCAGGGCCGGCAGCGGAATGTTCGGCGGCAGCACCCGGTCGAGAATGCCGTCGCGGCGCATGTAGGCGTGGGCCAGCACGTAGTCGCCGATGGTCTGCGATTGGCGCAGGCCGCCGCAGTGGCCGATCATCAGCCAGCAGTGCGGGCGCAGCACCGCCAGGTGGTCGGTGATGTTCTTGGCGTTGGACGGGCCGACGCCGATGTTGACCAGGGTGATGCCGTCGCCGTCGGCGGCCTGCAGGTGGTAGGCCGGCATCTGGTAGCGGTGCCAGACCACGGTCTCGATGATCGCCTGCATCTCGCCCTCGGCCATGCCGCGCTCGATCACCACGTTGCCCGGCAGCACCATGCGCACGAAGCGCGACTCGCCCACCAGCACGTCCAGGCCGTGACGGATGAACTGGTCGACGTAGCGGTGGTAGTTGGTCAGCAGGATCCACGGCTGCACATGGCGCCAGTCGCTGCCGGTGTAATGCACCAGGCGGCGCAGGGAGAAGTCCACCCGCGCCGCGTCGAACAGCGCCAGCGGCAGCGGGTCGGTGTTCTCCCAGTCGTACAGGCCGTCGGCGGTGCCGTCGGTGGCGGCCGACAGGTCGGTGCTGGGGAACACCCGTGCCAGCTCGGCGGCGGTGACCCCTGAGCCGGCCAGCTCATCGCCCTGCTCGACCACATAGGGGTAGGGAATGTTCTGCTGGCTGGTGCCCACCTCCACCCGCACGGTGAAGTCCTGCATCAGCGGGCGCAGCTGCTCCAGCAGGTATTTGCGGAAGGCCGCCGGCTGGGTCACGGTGACGCTGTAGGTGCCGGGCACCTGGACCTTGGCAAAGGCGCGTACGCTAGCGGGGACCTCGCCCTGGCCCTGGTAGGTCAGGCGCAGCTGCGGATAGCGGAACTGGCGATGCTGCTCGGCATCGGGCTTGACCCGCGCCTTGAGATAGCCCTTGAGCGCCCGGCTCAGGGCGCCGGTGGCGTGCTCGTGCAGGGCGGCCAGGCGGTCCACCGCCTCCTCTGCATTCTGGGCGACGACGAAGTCTTCGGAACTGCTGTTCACGGTTGCGCTTCCTGGCTGAACTCAGGCCCTTATCTTGCCCGCATCGGCGCCCCTTGGCATAGCGTGGCGTGCTCAGCGCAGCAGGCGGGCGAGGTCCTCCGGCAGCGGCTGCGGGGTCAGGGCCCCGACGCGGCGGGTGCCGGGGTTGCCCAGCGGATAGAGGCCGAGCAGCGAGCCCAGGCTGCCGGGCAGGCGCAGCAGCTGCGCGGCGCACTCGGCCCAGTCGCGCTGGCGCCAGGCCCAGGCCAGCAGCCACAGGTGGCTGCGCAGGTGATCGAGAAAACGCGGCTGGCCGAGGATATGGGCGCGTTCCAGGTGCTGCAGCTCGCCGCGCACGTCACCGGCCGCGCGCTGCCGGCGGGCCAGGCGGTACTCGGCGAGGAAGGCTTGCTGACGGGTCATGGCACGATCTCCGGGATGGATGGGCCATCAGTCTGCAACCCCGGGGCGGCCCCGGGGTCAAGCGGCGCGCCCGACGACCTCAGGCCAGGTGCGGCGCGCTGCGCGCCAGCAGCGCCTGGACGTCCAGGCCGCGCGGCAGGGTGCCGTAGACCCGCCCGTCGGCGCCCAGGCGGCTGGCGATGAAGGCATCGGACACCGCCGCGTTGCCGGCCTCCAGCAGCAGCTTGGCCTGCAGCGCCAGGGCCACGCCCTCGGTGAGCTGGCGGGCGCGGTACTGGATATCCGCCTTGTCGGCGAAGTCCGCCTGCAGGCGCCGGATCTGCGCCTTGAGCCGGGCATCGCCATGACCGTCGCCCAGTTCGGTGAACAGCGCATCGAGCACCCCGGGCTCCTTGGCCAGGGCGCGCAGCACGTCCAGGCACTGCACGTTGCCCGAGCCCTCCCAAGTCGAGTTGACCGGCGCCTCGCGGTACAGCCTTGGGAGGATGCTGTCCTCGACGTAGCCGGCGCCGCCCATGCACTCGGCGGCCTCGTTGATCATCGCCGGCGCCCGCTTGCAGATCCAGTACTTGCCCACCGCGGTGACCAGGCGGGCGAACTTGGCCTCCTGCTCGTCCCCCGGATGGTCCAGGGCCCGGCCCATGCGCAGCGTCAGAGCCAGGGCCGCCTCGCTCTCCAGGGCCAGGTCGGCCAGCACGTTCTGCATCAGCGGCTGCTCGGCCAGCACCCGCCCGCCGACCTGGCGATGGGCGCAGTGGTGCGCGGCCTGGGTCAGGGCCTGGCGCATCAGCGCGCTGGAGCCGACCATGCAGTCGAAACGGGTCAGCGCCACCATCTCGATGATGCTCGGCACGCCGCGGCCCTCCTCCCCCACCATCCAGGCCAGGGCGCCGCGGTACTCCACCTCGCTGGAGGCGTTCGACCAGTTGCCCAGCTTGTTCTTCAGGCGCTGGATGTAGAACTGGTTGCGCGTGCCGTCCGGGCGGTGGCGCGGCAGCAGGAAGCAGCTCAGGCCCTGGTCGCTGTAGGCCAGGGTGAGGAAGGCATCGCACATAGGCGCCGAACAGAACCACTTGTGCCCGACCAGCTCGTAGGCCTGGCCCGGGCCGCCGGCACCGACCGGATAGGCGCGGGTGGTGTTGGCGCGCACGTCGGTGCCGCCCTGCTTCTCGGTCATGGCCATGCCGATGGTGGCCCCGCGCTTCTGCGCGAGCGGCAGGTTGCGCGGGTCGTACTGGCGGGAGAGGATCTTCGGCAGCCACTGTTCCGCCAGGTCCGGCTGCAGCCTGAGCGCCGGTACGCTGGCGAAGGTCATGGTCAGCGGGCAGCCGCTGCCGGCCTCGGCCTGGCTGTGCAGGTAGCTCATGGCCGCCCGCGCCACCTGGGCGCCGGGCCCGGGGTCGGTCCAGGGCAGGGAGGGAATGCCGTGCTCGATCGCCGCGCTCATCAGCTGGTGATAGGCCGGGTGGAACTCCACCAGGTCGATGCGGTGGCCGTAGCGGTCATGGCTCTTGAACACCGGCTTGTTCTCGTTGGCGAGGAAGCCGGCGGCCATCAGCTCGCCGCCGGCCAGGGCGCCGTAGGCGTCGATCCGCGCCTCGGCCCAGTCGCCCTGGTAGCGACGCGTCCACTCCTGCAGCGGCAGGTCGAGGCGGTAGAGGTTGGCGCCGTCCAGTGGCGGCACCTGGTTGAATACCTCGTGGGTTTCGCCGAGCGGGCGGGCTGTCATGACTGGGGCTCCTCGGCGCCGACGGCGCGCAGGCAGAAGGTGATCAGGTCCTGGCTGACCTCGTCCAGGCCCTGGGTGAGACGCCCGGCCTCGCGGGCCGCGCGGGCGGGGGGCGACAGCGGGCCGACCAGCGCTTCGGCGATGGCGCCAACCAGGCAGGCCGCGGCCAGGCCGGTATGCGCGACACGGAACTCGCCCGCGGCGACGCCCTCCTCCAGCAGCTCGACGAACAGCTCGGCATAGGCCTCGCGGTAGAGCAGGCGCTGCTCGTCGACCTGCGGGTCGACCGGCTCGGCGATCAGGGCGAAGGCCAGGCGCCGGCTGCCCCAGGCCCGGGCGGCGAACTGCCGCAGGCCGGCGGCCAGCCGCACGCTCGGGCTGCCGGTTGCGCCGAAGACCTCGGCCAGGGCCGCCACTTCCCGCTGGCTGGCGCTGGCGAACACCTCGACGGCCAGCTCGCCCTTGCCGCGGAAGTGCCGGTACAGGCTGCCGGTGGCGATGCCGACGTCCTCGGCCAGGGCCTGCATGGTCAGCGCGGCGAAACCGCCGGCACCGACACGGGCCAGGGCGCAGGCGAGAATGCGCTGGCGCAAGGCCTGGTCGCGCTCGGGGCGCAGTACGACAGGGGGCTGGGACATGGCCTGAATCCTGATTCACTTTCAGCTCAGTGAATCAGGATTCAGCCCGGGGAAAAAGCGGGATTTACGGCAGAACGGCCGGCAAAACCGTCAGGTCGAGCGGGACACGCGGGCGCTTTCCGCGGCGCGGCTCAGCACCCACTCGTGCAGCAGCACGCGCAGCGCCTCGAACTTCACCGGCTTGGCCAGGTAGTCGTTCATGCCGGCCGCCAGGCAGCGTTCGCGGTCGCCGCTGTGGCTGTGGGCGGTGATCGCCAGCACCGGCAGCTCGGCACAGCCGGGGAAGGTGCGCAGCGCCCGGCAGGTGGCGAAACCGTCCATCACCGGCATCTGGCAGTCCAGCAGGACCGCATCCACCGCCTCGCGGCGCAGCAGTTCGAGGGCCTCGGCACCGTTGTCGGCGGTGCGCACCTGGTAGCCGAGCTTGAGCAGCATGCCGCGGGTCACCAGCTGGTTGATCGCATTGTCCTCGACCACCAGCACGGTGCACTGCTCGGGACGACGCACGGTCTGGGGGTTGGCCCGCCGCAGCGGAGCGGGCCGCGCCGCGCTCTGCGCCGGCAGGCCCAGGCGCAGGTCGAGCCGGAAGCGACTGCCCTGGCCCGGCTGCGATTCATGCTGCAGGCTGCCGCCGAGCAGTTCGACCAGCTGCCGGCTGATCGCCAGGCCGATGCCGAGGCCGCCATGGGCGCGGGTCATGGAGCCGTCCACCTGGCGGAACTGCTGGTACAGCGCCGCATCCTGCTGCGCCGCGAAGCCCACCCCGGTATCGCAGACCTCGATACTCAGCGGCAGCCCCTCGCCCCGGGCCTCGGCGCGCGCGACGCGCAAGGTGACCTGGCCCTGGGCGGTGAACTTGATGGCATTGTCCAGCAGGTAACCGAGGCTCTGCCCCAGCTTGCCGGCATCCCCCTCCAGGGTGTCCGGCAGGCTCTCGTCCAGCTCGAGGACGAAGCGCAGACCCTTGTCCTCTGCGCGCGGCGCGAACTGCGCCAGCAGCCCGTCGAACAGCCCGCGCAGGCTGAACGGCTCGCAGCGCGGGTAGAGCTTGCCGGCCTGCAGTTCGGTCAGGGCGAGGATGTCGTTGACCATGCGCATCATGTCGCGCGCCGAGCCGGCCGCGGTCTTCTGGTACTGGGCCAGTTCGACATCCATCTTCAGCGTCTGCATCAGTTCCAGGGAACCGATCACCCCGTTCATCGGGGTACGCAGCTCGTGGGTGACGGTGGCGAGGAACTCGTCCTTGAGGCGGTTGCTGTTGGCCAGCTCCTGGTTGAGCGCCTCCAGATTGCGCCCGCTTTCCTGGAGGATGCGCGCGCGCTCCTCCTTCATCGCGTTGATGCGGTCGGCCAGGGCCAGGGACAGCAGGCCGACCTCCAGCGCCGAGCCGATCTGGCTGGCGTACATGGTCAGGAACACGTTGGGCAGGTAGCCGAGCACCATCAGGGTATTGATCACCCCGCCGGCCAGGAAGGCCGTCCAGGCGATGATGAAATAGCGCGCCACGCGCAGGCCGCGCAGCCAGGCGATGAACCCGGCGGCGAAGACCAGCACGGTGAACGCCAGCGCCAGGTAGATGGCCAGGCGCAGGGCCAGGGCATAGCTGGCGGTCAGCGCCAGGACTATCACCACGCCCCCGGCCGCCATCATCAGCAGCAGGCTGCGGTCGACCCAGGGGCTGTGTTCGCCGGTATGCAGGAAGCTGCGGGCGAACTGGCAGCCGAACAGCGCCGCCGCACCGATCAGGAAGGGGGTCGCGGCATTCGCCCACCACGGGCTGTCGGGCCAGAAGTACTCGATGCCGGCGCCGTTCACCGAGACCTGGTAGAGGCCGAACGAGGCGATATAGAGGATGTAGTAGAGGTAGCTGGTGTCGCGCACGCTGAGGTAGATGAACAGGTTGTAGACCAGCATCACCAGCAGCACGCCGTAGATGATGCCGAGCACATAGATGCGCCCCGGCTGTTCTTCCATGTAGGCGGTCGGCGCCCAGAGGGTCAGCGGCGCCTGGATCGACCCCTGGCTCTGCAGGCGCAGGTAGAGGCGCCGCGGCTGGTCCGGCGACAGCTTGAGTTCGAACAGGTAGTTGTTCTGCTTGATCTGCCGACTGCTGAACGGCAGCGCATCGCCGGTGCGCTGGGCCAGGCGATAGCGGCCCCGACCGTCGTCCAGGTACAGCTCCAGGTGATCCAGCGGCGGGTAGGCCAGCTCCAGCAACCAGGGCTGCGGGCCGCTGCTCTGCTGCGGGCGGTACTCCAGATCCAGGCGCAGCCAGAACACCGAGCGCGAGTAACCGGCGTTCAGCACGGCCTTGTCGTGGCGGCGGAAACTGGCCTGCAGTGCCGGCGAGCTGACCTCGTCGATGGTCGCGTCGCCGCGCACGTCCTCGAACACCTGCAGCGCCTGGCCGAGCGGCAGCGCCCGGGTGTGCTCGTCGAAGGCCAGCGCACCGGCGAGAACCGGCCACAGGGCGAGCAGAAGGGTGAAGATGTAGCGCATGAGGCCCCGCAGAGGCAATGTTGGATAACACCGGAGAGCCCCATCTCCCGCTGGAGCAGCGCCTCGCGTGGCCCGGTCATTCGTATGCCGCTCACTTTAGCACAGCCGCGCCGCGCCGAGCCGCCCTGCGGCGAACCCGGGCGCTCGCTTGCGGCGCCCTGCCGCGGCCCAAACGGGACGAATAATGCTAAGCTCGCGCACCATGAAAACACCTGCCTCCCGCCCCGTAGTACTCTGCCTGTCCGGCCATGACCCCAGCGGCGGTGCCGGCCTGCAGGCCGACATCGAAGCCCTGCTGGCGCAGGGCTGCCACGCCGCCCCGACCGTGACCGCGCTGACCGTGCAGGACACCGTCGATGTGAGCGACTTCCGCGTGCTCGAGCGCGACTGGGTGCTGGCCCAGGCCCGCGCGGTGCTCGCCGACCTGCCGGTGGCCGCGATCAAGCTGGGCATGCTCGGCTCGCTGGAGATGGTCGACACCGTCGTCCAGTTGCGCCGGCAGCTGCCCGATGTACCGCTGGTCTGCGACCCCGTGCTGCGCGCCGGCGGCGGCGGCGCCCTGGGCAAGGACGAGGTCGGCTACGCCATGCGCGAGCGCCTGTTCGCGGTATCGACCATCGCCACGCCCAACCTGCCGGAAGCACGCATCCTCGCCGAGCTGCCCGACGGCAGCGCCGATCAGTGCGCCGAGAAGCTGCTGCCGTACATCCGCCACCTGCTGATCACCGGCGGCCACGGCGCCGAACATCAGGTGCACAATCGCCTGTACAGCCGCGACGGCAGCCGCCACGACTTCACCTGCCAGCGCCTGCCCGGCAGCTACCACGGCTCCGGCTGCACCCTGGCCAGCGCCCTGGCCGGTCGCCTGGCCCAGGGCGAAGAGTTGGTCAGCGCCGTGCGCTCGGCCCTGGACTACACCTGGCGCACCCTGCGCGATGCCGAACGACCCGGCCACGGCCAGTACATCCCCCGGCGCCTGCCGCTGGACGCCAGCTGAAGGAGAACCTGCCATGACCCCGCTACGCGGCCTCTATGCCATCACCGACAGCCAGCTGCTGGCCGGCGGCAGGCTGCTGCCCTATGCCGAGGCCGCCCTGAACGGCGGCGCCCGCCTGCTGCAGTATCGCGACAAGTCGAGCGACGACGCCCTTCACCAGCGCGAGGCCGAGGCCCTGCGCGAGCTGTGCGAGCGCTACGGCGCGACGCTGATCATCAACGACGACGCCGAGCTGGCCGCGCGCCTGGGCGTCGGCGTACACCTCGGCCAGGGCGACGGCTCCCTGGCGGCGGCCCGCGCCCTGCTCGGCGGCCAGGCGATCATCGGCGGCACCTGCCACGCCCGCCTCGGCCTGGCCCTGCAGGCGGCCAAGGAAGGCGCCAGCTACGTCGCCTTCGGCCGCTTCTTCGAGTCCCACACCAAGCCCGGCGCGCCGACCGCGGCACTGGAGCTGCTGGACCAGGCCAAGAGCCACCTGCAGCTGCCGCTGGTCGCCATCGGCGGCGTGACCCTGGACAACGCGCCCCAGCTGATCACCCGCGGTGCGGACATGGTGGCGGTGGTCCACGCGCTGTTCGCCGCCGACTCGGCCGCCGAGGTCGAGCGCCGCGCCCGCGCCTTCGCCGCGCTGTTCGCGCCCCACTGACTGTTTCCCGGGCGAGCCGGCTCGCCCGCCACGAATCCCGAGAGGTCCGCATGTCCCGTTCCGAATCCCTGTTCGCCAACGCCCAGAAGCACATCCCCGGCGGGGTCAACTCGCCGGTGCGCGCCTTCAAGAGCGTCGGCGGCACCCCGCTGTTCTTCAAGCACGCCGAGGGCGCCTACGTCACCGACGAGGACGACAAGCGCTACGTCGACTACGTCGGTTCCTGGGGGCCGATGATCCTCGGCCACAGCCACCCCGAGGTACTCGAGGCGGTGCGCCAGCAGCTGCAGCACGGCCTCTCCTACGGCGCACCGACCGCCATGGAGACCGAGATGGCCGATCTGGTGTGCAGCCTGGTGCCGTCCATGGAGATGGTGCGCATGGTCAGCTCCGGCACCGAGGCGACCATGAGCGCCATCCGCCTGGCGCGCGGCTTCACCGGCCGCGACAGCATCATCAAGTTCGAGGGCTGCTACCACGGTCACTCCGACAGCCTGCTGGTCAAGGCCGGCTCCGGCGCCCTGACCCAGGGCGTGCCGAGTTCCGCCGGGGTGCCGGCGGCCTTCGCCAAGCACACCCTGACCCTGCCGTTCAACGACCTGCCGGCGGTCGAGCGGATGCTCGCCGAGGTCGGCCAGGAGGTGGCGTGCATCATCGTCGAACCGGTGGCCGGCAACATGAACTGCGTACCGCCGGCACCGGGCTTCCTCGAGGGCCTGCGCGAGCAGTGCGACAAGCATGGCGTGGTGCTGATCTTCGATGAGGTGATGACCGGCTTCCGCGTCGCTCTCGGCGGCGCCCAGGCCCACTACGGCGTGACCCCGGACCTGAGCACCTTCGGCAAGATCATCGGCGGCGGCATGCCGGTCGGCTGCTTTGGCGGCAAGCGCGCCATCATGGAATGCATCGCCCCGCTCGGTCCGGTCTACCAGGCCGGCACCCTGTCCGGCAACCCGCTGGCCATGGCCGCCGGCCTGACCACCCTGAAGCTGATCGGCCGCCCCGGTTTCCACGCCGAACTGAGCGACTACACCCGCCGCATGCTGCAGGGCCTGCAGGAGCGCGCCGACGCCGCCGGCATTCCCTTCGTCACCACCCAGGCCGGCGGCATGTTCGGCCTGTACTTCAGCGAAAGCGCGGCCATCGTCACCTTCGATGACGTGATGGCCAGCGACGCGCAGCGCTTCAAGCGCTTCTTCCACCTGATGCTGGAGGGTGGCGTCTATCTGGCCCCAAGCGCCTTCGAGGCCGGCTTCACCTCCATCGCCCATGGCGACGCCGAGCTGAAGCTCACCCTGGATGCCGCCGAGCATGCCTTCGGACAGTTGAAGCACGCCTGATGCCGACAAGTGCGGTGTTCTCCAGCGCCCTGCTGTCGCTGGCCTGCCTGGCCTGCGCCGCCACCCTCGGCCGGGCCCGCAAGCGCTACGGCGAGGGCGATCAGCCGGCCCTGTTCTGCGCCCTGCTGGGCTTTGCCCTGCCGGCCGCGGCGGCGGCCACCGGGGCGCTGCGCCACGGCCTCGGCCCCGACTGGCAGAGCGCCCACCTGTGGCTGAGCCAGGCCAGCAGCTTCCTCGCCCTGCCACTGCTCGGCGCCGCGGCCCTGGCCCTGGGCCGCGGCTGGGTCTGGAGCCGCCCCAACTGGGGCCGCGTGCTGCTGGGCCTGTGCGCCTTCTTCGAGCTGTTCCGGCAGATGAACCTGCTCGACGACTATCGTCTATTGCTCAGCCTGACGACCCTGCTGCTGATTCTCTACGCCGGCGCCATGCAATGGCCGCGGCGCGGGCCGCCGCTGGCCGCACTCGGCGCGAGCGGCCTGTTCCTGCTGGCCGGCCTGGCCGGTGGCGGCACAGCCGCGCTCGGCCCGCTGGACCCGGCCGGACAGCTCCACCTGCTGCTGGTGCCGGCCTACGGCCTGGCGGCCTGGCTGCTCCTGGCCCTGCCCGGCAGCGGCGAACGCCCAGAAAAGCCGGTAAAGACTTTGTAAGATCGCCATGGCTTATTTCATAATGTGACGGCCGACGCGTTTCGTCGGCCGGGCTCCTGGCCCGCCCCGCACCCTGAGGTAAACGGATTTCCATGAACCGCACCGGCCGCACCCTGTCCCTGGGCTGCCTGTTGCTTCTTTTGCCGCTGTTCGCCCACGCCGGCGGTAACTCGCTGCTGATCCCCGCGACCGGCAGCTGCTCGCTGAACGCCGCCCCCACCGAGCTGACCGAGGCCCTGGCGGCCTGCCAGCAGGCGGCACAGGGCGGCGACGCCCAGGCGGAGTACGAGCTGGGCGAGTTCTATTACGACGGCCAACGCACGCCGCGCGACCTGGCGCAGGCGCTCAACTGGTTCGAGCAGGCCTCGCTGCAGGGCCACGCCGAGGCGCAGTATCGCCTGGGCATGATGTTCTTCCGCGGCGAAGGGGTGCCGGCGAACAACGTGCAGGCCTACATAGTGCTGAAGATGGCGGCGGTGAACGGCTCGGACGAAGCCATGGACAGTGCCGACCGGGTGTCGGAACAGATGCCGCGGGAAGAACTGGAGATCGCCACCCAGGTGCTCGGGCAGATCTTCCGCAACTACCTGCTGGAATTGCAGACCGCCGACGGCCCCTCGCCCTTCGCCCCGCTGCCGTAGGACGCGGAAAGCCAGGCTGCAGCGCGATGGTTGTGCGAGGCGGCAGCCACGGCCACCGGCCAAGCGAAGCGCTTACTTGTCCGGCATCGGCATGGGGAAGGGCATGATGTTGCCGCCGCCCTTGGCCTCGCTGATCTTCGGCGTGCCCAGGCGCTCCACCTCGTCGATGCGGATGATCGCGTGCATCGGCACGAAGCTGCGCACCACGCCGTCGAACTGGGCCTTGAGCTTTTCCTCGCTGGGGTCGACCACCACCTGGGTACGCTCGCCGAAGACGAACTCTTCCACCTCGAGAAAGCCCCACAGATCGCTCTGGAAGATCTGCTTGGCGTACATCTCGTAGACCTGGCCCTGGTTGAGGAAAATGATCTTGTAGATAGGCTCGCGCTTGCTCATGGCTGGCAGTTCGGACTGAAGGAAAAATGGGGGCGCAGATCATAGCACAGCCACCGGGCAGGCAATGCTAGGAAGCCGGGCGCCCGGGCACTATAATGCGCGGTCCTTCGAACAGCCCGTTGAGCCCGCATGACCAAGAAGCTTTACATCGAAACCCACGGTTGCCAGATGAACGAGTACGACAGCTCGCGCATGGTCGACCTGCTGGGCGAACATCAAGCCCTGGAAGTCACCGAGCGCGCGGAAGACGCCGACGTCATCCTGCTCAACACCTGTTCGATCCGCGAGAAGGCCCAGGACAAGGTGTTCTCCCAGCTCGGCCGCTGGCGCGAACTGAAGCAGGCCAACCCGGAGCTGGTGATCGGCGTCGGCGGCTGCGTGGCCAGCCAGGAGGGCGCGGCGATCCGCGACCGCGCGCCCTACGTCGACGTGGTGTTCGGCCCGCAGACCCTGCACCGGCTGCCGGAAATGATCGACGCCGCGCGCAGCACCAAGAAGCCCCAGGTGGACATCTCCTTCCCCGAGATCGAGAAGTTCGACCGCCTGCCCGAGCCACGGGTCGACGGCCCCAGCGCCTTCGTCTCGGTGATGGAGGGCTGCAGCAAGTACTGCACCTTCTGCGTGGTGCCCTATACCCGCGGCGAGGAGGTCAGCCGGCCGCTGGCCGACGTGCTGGCCGAGATCGTCCACCTGGCCGAGAACGGCGTGCGCGAGGTGACCCTGCTGGGACAGAACGTCAACGGCTACCGCGGCGAGACCCCGGGCGGGCAGATCGCCGACTTCGCCGAGCTGCTCTACGCCGTGGCCGCCATCGACGGCATCGACCGCATCCGCTACACCACCAGCCACCCGCTGGAGTTCTCCGACGCCCTGATCGAGGCCCACGCGCAGATTCCCGAGCTGGTGAAATACCTGCACCTGCCGGTGCAGTCGGGCTCCGACCGTATCCTCGCGGCGATGAAGCGCAACCACACCGCCCTGGAATACAAGTCGCGCATCCGCAAGCTGAAGGCCGCGGTGCCGGACATCCTGATCAGCTCGGACTTCATCATCGGCTTCCCCGGCGAGACCGAGAAGGACTTCGAGCAGACCATGAAACTGGTCGAGGAGGTCGGTTTCGACTTCTCCTACTCCTTCGTCTACAGCGCCCGCCCGGGCACCCCGGCGGCGGACCTGCTCGACGACACCCCGGACGAGCTGAAGAAGCAGCGCCTGCAGATCCTGCAGAACCGCATCAACCAGCAGGGCTTCGAGAACAGCCGACGGATGGTCGGCAGCGTCCAGCGCATCCTGGTCAGCGACTACTCGAAGAAGGACCCGGGCATGCTCCAGGGCCGCACCGAGAACAACCGCATCGTCAACTTCCGCTGCGACAATCCACGGCTGATCGGCCAGTTCGTCGAGGTGCACATCGACGACGCCCTGCCCCACTCGCTGCGCGGCAGCCTGCTGGCCCAGCAGGCCGCACACTGACCGGGCGCGCCGGGGCGAAGCGCTGCTCACCCCGGCTGCGGCCAAGGTCGCAGTCGAGCGCGCTTTCCCCCTGCGCCGGCTAGCGCTATTCTTCGCCTCATAACCCCTGCCGACTGGCGGCCATCTACGACCTTGAACACACCCATAGACCCCCTTCGCTTCACCCTCGAACCCTTCGAGGCCCGCCGTTTCGCCAACCTCTGCGGACAATTCGACGAACACCTGCGCCTGATCGAACAGCGCCTGGCGATCGAGATCCGCAACCGCGGCAACCAGTTCGAACTGCTCGGCCCGCCCGAGCAGACCGCCGCCGCCGAGCAGCTGCTGCAGCGCCTGTACCGCGAAACCAAGGGCACCGAGCTGTCGCCCGACCTGGTCCACCTGTTCCTGCAGGAGTCGGCCATGGAATCGGTGGCCGACAAAGCCGAGGTCGGCGTCACCCTGCGCACGCGCAAGGGCAGCATCCGTCCGCGCGGGGCCAACCAGCAGCGCTACGTCAAGGCGATCCTCGACAACGACATCAACTTCGGCATAGGCCCGGCCGGCACCGGCAAGACCTACCTGGCCGTGGCCTGCGCGGTGGACGCCCTGGAACGCGAGCAGGTGCGGCGCATCCTGCTGGTGCGCCCGGCGGTGGAGGCCGGCGAGAAGCTCGGCTTCCTCCCCGGCGACCTGGCGCAGAAGATCGACCCCTACCTGCGCCCGCTGTACGACGCGCTGTACGAGATGCTCGGCTTCGAACAGGTGGCCAAGCTGATCGAGCGCCAGGTGATCGAGATCGCCCCGCTGGCCTACATGCGCGGGCGCACCCTGAACAACAGCTTCATCATCCTCGACGAGAGCCAGAACACCACGATGGAACAGATGAAGATGTTCCTCACCCGCATCGGTTTCGGCTCCACCGCGGTGATCACCGGCGACATCACCCAGGTCGACCTGCCGCGCGGCACCCGCTCCGGCCTGACCCACGTGATCGACGTGCTGCACGAGGTGCCGGGCATCAGCTTCACCCACTTCAAACCCAAGGACGTGGTCCGCCACCCCCTGGTGCAGCGCATCGTCGAGGCCTACGAACGGCATGACAACCGCATGCACGGCAAGCTCGACGACCAGGACGGCAGCGATGCTTGAACTGGACCTGCAGATCGCCAGCCAGGCGGCCGAGCTGCCCGGCGAAACGCAGTTTCGCGCCTGGTGCGAGGTGGCGCTGCGCCAGCGCACGGCCGACTCCGAGCTGACCATCCGCCTGGTGGATGAGGCCGAGGGCCGCGCGCTGAACCACAGCTACCGGCACAAGGACTACGCCACCAACGTGCTGTCCTTCCCCGCCGACGTGCCCGACGAACTCCTCGATATCCCCCTGCTCGGCGACCTGGTGATCTGCGCGCCGGTGGTCGCGCGCGAGGCGGCCGAACAGGGCAAGACCCAGGAGGCCCACTGGGCCCACCTGGTGATTCACGGCTGCCTGCACCTGCTCGGCTACGACCACATCGAGGACGCCGAAGCCGAAGAAATGGAAACCCTGGAAC
Organism: Pseudomonas lalucatii; assembly: GCF_018398425.1. Classification (NCBI taxonomy): domain Bacteria; kingdom Pseudomonadati; phylum Pseudomonadota; class Gammaproteobacteria; order Pseudomonadales; family Pseudomonadaceae; genus Pseudomonas; species Pseudomonas lalucatii. The sequence goes on from NZ_JADPMV010000002.1 coordinate 1,240,064, forward strand.
GTACACTGCTCGCCGAGCTGGGGCACCCCGACCCCTACGCCGGCGACGACTGATTGCCCACGAGCAAGGATTCCGAGTACCCCCCCAATGAGCGAAGATCGATCGAGCAACGAGCAGAAGTCCTGGCTGAACAAGCTGACCCAGGCTTTTGCTCCAGAGCCGAAGAACCGGCAGGAACTGCTGGAAGTGCTGCGCGAGGCGCATGAGAACAAACTGCTCGACAGCGAGGCCCTGGCCATCGTCGAGGGCGCCATCCAGGTCGCCGACCTGCAGGTGCGCGACATCATGGTGCCGCGCTCGCAGATGATCAGCATCAAGGCCAGCCAGACGCCCAGGGAGTTCCTGCCCTCGATCATCGAGGCCGCCCACTCGCGCTACCCGGTGATCGGCGAGAGCCTCGACGACGTGATCGGCATCCTCCTGGCCAAGGACCTGCTGCCGCTGCTGCTGCAGGACGAGCAGGCGAGCTTCAACATCAAGGACCTGCTGCGCCCGGCGACCTTCGTCCCCGAGTCCAAGCGCCTCAACGTGCTGCTGCGCGAGTTCCGCGCCAACCACAACCACATGGCCGTGGTGATCGACGAGTACGGCGGCGTGGCCGGCCTGGTGACCATCGAGGACGTGCTCGAGCAGATCGTCGGCGACATCGAGGACGAGCACGACGTGGAAGAGGACAGCTACGTCAAGCCGCTGCCGTCCGGCGATTTCCTGGTCAAGGCGCTGACGCCCATCGACAGCTTCAACGAGGCCTTCGACACCCAGTTCTCCGACGACGAGTTCGACACGGTCGGCGGCCTGGTGATGAGCGCCTTCGGCCACCTGCCCAAGCGCAACGAGGTGACCGAGATCGGCGAGTACCGCTTCCGCGTGCTCAACGCCGACAGCCGGCGCATCCACCTGCTGCGCCTGACCCCGCTGCTGCGCTGAACCCCGCACAGGCCGCCCGCCGGAGCCACAGCGCAGGCTCCGGCCGGCGCGGCCTGAGCGCCCCACCCGCTTCCCCCTCCCGCGTTCCCCTCTACCCTTGCCCCTCCCCAATCCAAGGATCTGCACGCGATGCACTGGATAACTCGCCCCGGCTGGCCGGGCAACCTGATCGCCCTGGCGGCCGGCGCCATCACCCCCCTGGCGCTGGCCCCGTTCGACCTGTGGCCGCTGGCGCTGCTGTCCATCGCCCTGCTCTACCTCGGCCTGCGCGAGCTCGAGCCGCGCCCGGCGGCCGGGCGCGGCTGGTGCTACGGCTTCGGCCTGTTCGCCGCCGGCACCAGCTGGGTGTACGTCAGCATCCACGACTACGGCGCCGCCTCGCCGGCCCTGGCGGCCGTGCTGACCCTGGGCTTCGTCGCCGGTCTCGGCCTGTTCTTCGCCCTGGCCGCCTGGCTGTGGGCGCGCTGGCTGCGCCGGGTCGAGGCGCCGCTGGCCGACGCCCTGGCCTTCGCCGCCCTGTGGCTGGCCCAGGAAGCCTTTCGCGGCTGGTTCCTCACCGGCTTCCCCTGGCTCTATGCCGGCTACAGCCAGCTCGACGGCCCGCTGGCCGGGCTCGCGCCGCTGGGCGGCGTCTGGCTGATCTCCTTCGCCCTGGCGCTCTGCGCCGCCCTGCTGGTCAACCTGCCCCGGCTGCGCCAGCGCAAGGCCTTCCTCGCCGCCGGCCTGGTGCTGCTGGCTACCCCCTGGATCGCCGGTCTGGCGCTCAAGGGCCACCCCTGGACCACCGCCAGCGGCGCACCGCTGCGGGTCGCCGCCATGCAGGGCAATGTGCCGCAGAACCTCAAGTGGGACCCGGCCCAGCTCAACGCCCAGCTGGCGCTGTACCGCGACCTGAGCTTCGCCGCCGAGCCGGCCGAGCTGATCGTCTGGCCGGAGACCGCGGTGCCGGTGCTCAAGGAGCAGGCGAGCGGCTACCTGGCGATGATGGACCGCTTCGCCCGCGAGCGCGGCGCCGCGCTGATCACCGGCGTGCCGATCCGCCAGCCCAACGAGCGCGGCGAACCGCGCTACTACAACGCCCTCAGCGTGGTCGGCGAAGGCAGCGGCGACTACCTGAAGCAGAAACTGGTGCCCTTCGGCGAGTACGTGCCGCTGCAGGAGCTGCTGCGCGGCCTGATCGCCTTCTTCGACCTGCCCATGTCGGACTTCGCCCGCGGCGCCGCCGACCAGCCGCTGCTGCAGGCCAAGGGCCTGAAGATCGCCCCCTACATCTGCTACGAGGTGGTCTACCCGGAGTTCGCCGCCGGCCTGGCCGCCCAGAGCGAGCTGCTGCTGACCGTGAGCAACGACGCCTGGTTCGGCACCTCGATCGGCCCCCTGCAGCACCTGCAGATGGCGCAGATGCGCGCCCTCGAGGCGGGCCGCTGGATGATCCGCGCGACCAACAACGGCATGACGGCGCTGATCGATCCGTTCGGCCGGATCGACGCGCAGCTGCCGCAGTTCGAACGCGGGGTGCTCTACGGCGAGGTGCAGCCGATGCAGCGGCTGACCCCCTACCTGCAGTGGCGCGCCTGGCCCCTGGCGATCCTCTGCGCCCTGCTGCTGGCCTGGGCCCTGCTGGCCAGCCGCATGGCCCGCACGGTCTAGGGCGTCACTCGCCTGCGGCCCGGCCATAGAACAGCGGGTAGGCGAGCAGGCCGAGCGCCTCGTTGAGCAGCAGGCTGCTCTGCCACACCGCCCTGGCCTCAGGCAGCCAGCCGCCGCCCGGGCGCCCATTGGCCACGCCGAGAAAGCCCAGCGGCGCCGCGACCACCTCCAGGCCCTGGCGCTCGAAACACCAGCGCGCCCGCGGCATGTGCCAGGCCTGGGTCACCAGCACCACCCGGGTGACCCCCGCCCGGCCCAGCAGCTCGGCGCTGCGGGTGGCGTTCTCCCAGGTGGTCCGGCTCGCCCCCTCCTGCCAGCGCACCGCCACGCCGTGATCGCGCGCCAGCACCTCGGCCCCCAGGGCCGCCTCACTGGGTGGCTGACCGTAGTGCAGGCCGCCACTGGTCAGCAGCGGCAAGCCCGAGGCCTTGGCCAGGCGGGCCGCGTAGCGCAGCCGCTCCAGGGCCATGGCGCTGGGCTGATCGCCGCCCCAGGCCGGATCGTCACGCTCGCGGCCGCCGCCGAGCACCACGATGGCCTCGGCCCGCTGCGCCAGCGCCGGCCACTGCCCCTCCAGCAGCGGCGCCTCACGCTCCAGCAGGCGCGCCGACCACTCCACGGTGACCGGCAGACTCATCAGCCAGAGCCCGCCACAGCCGAGCAGGAAACAGCCGGCGGCGACCCGCGGCCAGCGCCTGCGCAGCCACCACGCGGCCAGCAACAGGAGCAGCAAGGCGCCGGGGGGCAGGAACAGTTGTTTGAGGATGTAGCGAAGCGGCATCGGGCGCCCTCCAGAGAGGTTCCCAGCCTATCAGGCCCCGGCCCGAACGGGAGCGGCCCCAGGGTTGCCCCCGGGCGATGCCGGAAAAGCGCCGTTCAACGGCTGTCGCGCGAGCGAAACAGCTGCGAGCCGCAGGCCGCGCAGGCCGCCACCCCACGCCCGGGCTGCCAGTCGACGACCACGCCACAGAGGGCGCAGCACAGCTGCACGGATTTCTTGGACGGCCCCTTGACCGTATCCAGGGCCTCGCTCACCGCCTTCTCCAGAGCCCGCCCGGACTTGGCCGCGCGCACCGGCAACTGCTCGATCTGCGCCAGCTCCTCGGCGGCCGCATGCCAGCCGCGCAGCCAGTTCAGGTCATGGTCCAGATAGGCGCGAATCAGCTCCAGCTCGGCGGCGGTCAGGCCGCGCAACTCCAGTTCGCCCTGAGGCTCGGCCGCCACCCGCTCCAGGCTGTCCGCCTCATCCAGCGCCAGGGCGAGGCGTTGCAGCAGCCGCTCGTACAAACCGCCGCGGGCATCCGCTCGTCGCAACTCGCCCATCCACTCACCTCGCGCAGGCTTGATCGAACAGCCCCTATAGCAAGCTTAGCGGCCGCCCCCTATCCGGCGGGGCCCGGCGACCAACGGCGGCCCCGCGGGCCGGCGGCGGGTCGCCCGCGCAATCAGGGTTTCCCTCAGTCGAGGGGGGTCATGTATGCTACGGCGTTTCCCGCAAGCCCCATTCCCCAGCGCCAGTAGCCATGCACGAACAGTATCAGCCACGCGAAATCGAAGCCGCCGCGCAGTCCCACTGGGACGCGCAGAAATCCTTTGTAGTGAGTGAACAACCGGGCAAGGACACCTTCTACTGCCTGTCGATGTTCCCCTACCCCAGCGGCAAGCTGCACATGGGGCACGTGCGCAACTACACCATCGGTGACGTGATCGCCCGCTACCAGCGCATGCAGGGCAAGAACGTGCTGCAGCCGATGGGCTGGGATGCCTTCGGCATGCCGGCGGAAAACGCCGCGATGAAGAACAAGGTCGCGCCGGCCAAGTGGACCTACGAGAACATCGACTACATGAAGACCCAGCTGAAAAGCCTGGGCCTGGCCATCGACTGGTCCCGCGAAGTCACCACCTGCAAGCCGGACTACTACCGCTGGGAGCAGTGGCTGTTCACCCGCCTGTTCGAGAAGGGCGTGATCTACCGCAAGAACGGCACCGTCAACTGGGACCCGGTGGACCAGACCGTGCTGGCCAACGAGCAGGTCATCGACGGCCGCGGCTGGCGCAGCGGCGCGCCGATCGAGAAGCGCGAGATCCCCATGTACTACTTCAAGATCACCGCCTACGCGGATGAACTCTTGAGCAGTCTGGACGAACTGGATGGCTGGCCGGAGCAGGTCAAGACCATGCAGCGCAACTGGATCGGCAAGTCCCGCGGCATGGAGGTCAGCTTCCCCTTCGACGTCGACAGCATCGGCGAGAGCGGCGCGCTGAAGGTCTTCACCACCCGCCCCGACACCCTGCTGGGCGCCACCTACGTGGCGGTGGCCGCCGAGCATCACCTGGCCAGCCTGGCGGCCAAGGACAATGCCGAACTGCAGGCCTTCATCGAGGAATGCAAGCGCGGCGGCGTGGCCGAGGCGGACATCGCCACCCAGGAGAAGAAGGGCCTGCCCACCGGGCTGTTCGTCCTCCACCCGCTGACCGGCGAGAAGCTGCCGGTGTGGGTCGCCAACTACGTGCTGATCCACTACGGCGACGGCGCGGTCATGGCCGTGCCGGCCCACGACGAGCGCGACTTCGAGTTCGCCCACAAGTACCAGCTGCCGGTGCAGCCGGTGATCCGCACCAGCGCCGGCGACCAGACCCCGGCGCCCTGGCAGGACGCCTACGCCGAGCACGGCCAGCTGATCAACTCCGGCGAGTTCGACGGCCTGGACTTCGAGGGTGCCTTCGACGCCATCGAGGTGGCCCTGCTGAAGAAATCCCTCGGCCAGGCGCGCACCCAGTTCCGCCTGCGCGACTGGGGCATCAGCCGCCAGCGCTACTGGGGCTGTCCGATCCCGATCATCCACTGCGACAGCTGTGGCGACGTGCCGGTGCCGGAAGACCAGCTGCCGGTGGTGCTGCCCGAGGACGTGGTGCCGGACGGCGCCGGCAGCCCGCTGGCCAGGATGCCCGAGTTCTACCAGTGCAGCTGCCCGAAGTGCGGTGCGCCGGCCAAGCGCGAAACCGACACCATGGACACCTTCGTGGAAAGCTCCTGGTACTTCGCCCGCTACGCCTCGCCGCAGTACAGCGGCGGCATGGTCGACCCGGCCGCGGCCAACCACTGGCTGCCGGTGGACCAGTACATCGGCGGCATCGAGCACGCCATCCTGCACCTGCTGTACGCGCGCTTCTTCCACAAGCTGATGCGCGACGAAGGCCTGCTGAGCTCCAACGAGCCGTTCAAGAACCTGCTGACCCAGGGCATGGTGGTGGCCGACACCTACTACCGCGTCGCCGAGAACGGCGGCAAGGACTGGTTCAACCCGGCCGACGTGATAGTCGAGCGCGACGCCAAGGGCAAGGTCATCGCCGCCAAGCTGGCCGGCGACGGCCTGCCGGTGGAGATCGGCGGCACCGAGAAGATGTCCAAGTCGAAGAACAACGGCGTCGACCCCCAGGCCATGATCGATGCCTACGGCGCCGACACCTGCCGCCTGTTCATGATGTTCGCCTCGCCGCCGGACATGAGCCTGGAGTGGTCCGACTCCGGCGTCGAGGGTGCCAGCCGCTTCCTGCGCCGCGTCTGGCGCCTGGCCCAGGCCCACGTCGCCCAGGGCCTGCCGGCAGCCGCGGAGCAGAACGCCCTGAGCGAGGGGCAGAAGGAAATCCGCCGCGCCATCCACCTGGCCATCAAGCAGGCCAGCGTCGATATCGGCCAGCACCACAAGTTCAACACCGCCATCGCCCAGGTGATGACCCTGATGAACGTGCTGGAGAAGGCGCCCCAGGCCAGTGCCGGGGATCGCGCCCTGCTCCAGGAAGGCCTGGAGACCGTGGCCCTGCTGCTGGCGCCGATCACCCCGCACATCAGCCATGAACTGTGGCAGCGCCTCGGCCATGCCGAGGCGGTCATCGACGCCCACTGGCCCAAGCTGGACGAGTCGGCCCTGGTGCAGGACAGCCTGACCCTGGTGGTCCAGGTCAACGGCAAGCTGCGCGGCCAGATCGAGGTGCCGGCCAGCGCCAGCCGCGAGGAGATCGAGGCGGCGGCCCGGCACAACGAGAACGTGCTGCGCTTCACCGAGGGCCTGAGCATTCGCAAGGTCATCGTGGTGCCCGGCAAGCTGGTCAACATAGTCGCCAACTGATAAGGCTCGGCGCGCCCGCCACGCGGCGCGCCGGCATGCTCGACAAGGGGATAGAAGATGATGAAACGGAATCTGTTGGTAATAGGTCTGGCCCTGCTGCTCGGCGCCTGCGGCTTCCAGCTGCGCGGCACCGGCGACGTGCAGTTCGCCCTCAAGCAGCTCGACGTCAGCGCGCGCAACGCCTACGGCGATACCCTCAAGCAGCTGCGCCAGGTCCTCGAGAGCAACGCGGTGCGGGTCTACCCCGGCGCGCCCTATAAGCTGGTGCTGAGCGACGAACGCGAGAGCCAGCGCGCCGCCAGCTACACCAGCGCCGCACGCACCTCCGAGTACGAGCTGACCACCGCCCTCGACTACGAGATCCGCGGCGCGCGCAACCTGCTGCTGCTGAGCAACCGCCTGGAGGTGCAGAGCTTCTACGTGCAGGACGGCAACAACCTGATCGGCTCGTCCCAGGAAGCCGGCCAGCTGCGCGACGAGATGCGCCGCGACCTGATACAGCAACTGGTGCAGCGCCTGCAGCAGATCAGCCCGGCCCAGCTCGACCAGCTGCAGCAGACCGCCGAAGCCAAGGCCAAGGCCGAAGCCGAGGCGCTGGAGGCCGCGCGCCAGCGCCAGGCCGCCCAGCCGCAGCAGTCCCCCGTATCGCTGCCGTCCTACCCCTGATGTGCCCGGCGGGGCCAGTCCCTGGCCCTGCCCGCCCCTGCCGATGAAGCTCAACCCCGCACAGCTCAGCAAGCACCTCCAGGGCAACCTGGCCCCGGTCTACGTGGTCAGTGGCGATGAAGCCCTGCTCTGCCAGGAGGCCTGCGACGCCATCCGCGCCGCGACCCGCCAGCAAGGTTTCGGCGAGCGCCAGGTGTTCAACGCCGAGAACAACTTCGACTGGGGCCAGCTGCTGCAGGCCGGGGCCAGCCTGTCGCTGTTCGCCGAGAAACGCCTGCTGGAGCTGCGCATCCCCAACGGCAAGCCCGGCGACAAGGGCGCGGCCGCCCTGCTCGAATACCTGGCCCGCCCGGCCGAAGACACCCTGCTGCTGATCAGCCTGCCGAAACTCGACGGCAGCACGCAGAAAACCAAGTGGGCCAAGGCGCTGATCGACGGCCCCCAGACCCAGTTCCTGCAGATCTGGCCGGTCGATGCCGCGCAGCTGCCGCAGTGGATTCGCCAGCGCCTGGCCCAGGCCGGCCTCAGTGCCAGCCAGGAGGCGGTCGAGATGATCGCCGCGCGGGTGGAGGGCAACCTGCTGGCCGCCGCCCAGGAAATCGAGAAGCTCAAGCTGCTCGCCGCGGGCGGCCAGGTCGACGCCGACACCGTGCTCGCCGCCGTGGCCGACAGCGCCCGCTACGACGTGTTCGGCCTGATCGACGCCGCCCTCAACGGCGAGGCGGCCCACGCCCTGCGCATGCTCGAGGGGCTGCGCGGCGAAGGTGTCGAACCGCCGGTGATCCTCTGGGCCCTGGCCCGCGAACTGCGCCTGCTCGCCACCATCGCCCAGCAGTACGCCCAGGGCATGCCCCTGGACAAGGCCTTCAGCGCGGCCCGTCCGCCGGTCTGGGACAAGCGCCGCCCACTGGTCGGCAAGGCCCTGCAGCGCCACTCGGCCGCACGCTGGGGCCAGCTGCTGCAGGACGCACAGCGCATCGATGCGCAGATCAAGGGCCAGGCCGCAGGCGATCCCTGGAACGGCCTGAGCCTGCTGACCCTCGCCCTCTGCGGCCAGCGCCTGGGCCTCGCCGCCGACCCGGGCCGCTGAGCCGAACGCCCCTGGCGCCATCATCGCCCGGCCCGCAACCGGGCGGGCGCTGCACGAGGGCAATCCATGAGCAAGCACCAGCCCCACGGCCCGAACCGGGCCAGATCGCTGATCGTCCTGCAGCTGTTTCGCTGTCGCCAGGAAAAACCGCGCAAGGGCAAAGGCAGCTACCGCCGCGAAGCCTCCCAGACAGCCAGGGCGGCTTCGTCGCCTGCGGCCGCCTGAAAGCCCCGCCACAGCCCGCATAGCGCCCCATTCATGCTAAGGTAACGGCCTGCAAAACGCCCCGAGACCACCATGCCCTACCTGCTCCTTCGTGGCCTGACTCATACCGCCACGGCCTGCCTGCTCCTGCTGCTGACCGCCTGCGCCGAAGCCCCCGCGCAACCCCTGGTGACGTCCCCGGCAGTGGCAGTCACCTCCAGCATCAGCCCGACGGTGACAGTCGCCACCCCGCTGCTGAGCTTCGACGAGTGGCGCAGCCTGCTGCGCAGCGACGCCATCGCCGCCGGCATCGATGCCGAGCTGTTCGACCGGGCCTTCGCCGGGGTCACCCTCGACCCCAAGGTCATCGCCGCCGACAGCAGCCAGCCCGAATTCAGCCGGCCGATCTGGGACTATATCGACGGCGCCGTCTCCACCCCCCGCGTGGCCCAGGGGCGCCTGCTCAAGGCCCAGCACCGCCCCACTCTCAAGGCCATTCGCAGCGCCTACGCGGTCGACCATGAGGTGCTGATCGCCATCTGGGGCATGGAAAGCAACTTCGGCAGCAATATCGGCAACAACAATGTGATCCGCTCGCTGGCGACGCTGGCTTTCGAAGGGCGTCGCCAGGTGTTCTGGCGCAGCCAACTGCTGGCAGCGCTGCAGATCCTGCAGAACGGCGACAGCACGACACAGAAGCTGATCGGCTCCTGGGCCGGAGCCATGGGGCAGACCCAGTTCATGCCCACCACCTTCAACCAGTACGCGGTGGACTTCGATGGCGACGGCCGCCGCGACCTGTGGCAGTCGACGCCCGACGCCCTGGCCTCCGCCGCCAACTACCTGCACAACTCGGGCTGGGACAACGGCCAGCCCTGGGGCTTCGAGGTGAGCCTGCCGCGGTCTTTCGACTACGCCCTGGCCGACCCCGAGGTGCGCCACAGCCTGGCGCAATGGCGCGCCCTCGGTATCGAGCCGGTCAACCCGATAGACGCCCGGGACGACAACATGGCCAGCCTGTTCCTGCCGGCCGGGCACCGGGGCCCCGCGTTCCTGTTGCTCAACAACTTCCGCAGCATCCTCAAGTACAACAACTCCACCGCCTATGCCCTGGCCATCGGCCTGCTCTCGGACGCCCTCGACGGCCGTCCGGGCGTGCAGGCTCCCTGGCCTCGCAGCGACCGCCAGCTGGGGCGCAGCGAGCGCGTCGAACTGCAGGCGCTGCTGGCGCAGAACGGCTTCGAGCCGGGCCCGGCCGACGGCATCATCGGCGCCAACACGCGCAAGGCCGTGCGCGCCTTCCAGCAGCGCCAGGGCCAGCCGGCCGACGGCTACCCCAGCTACGAACTGCTGCAGCAGCTGCGCAAGCGCTGACGCGGCCCGAGGCCGCGCCCGGCTCGGCCGGCCGGCGGCCGCCGGCTTGGCAAAACACCTTCTGTGATAGACTGCGCGGCGGCCACAAGCCTCTCGCCAATGGAGCCTCTACCGGAGTCCAGATTCCCGATGTCAGACACGTCCTCGCCAAAACCCGTTGCCAGCGGCGACAAATTCCGCACCGTCCAGGGCATCACCGCGATCAAGGATGGCCAGAAGCGCCGCGCCTCGGCCGAACCCCAGGTATTCGAGCCCAAGCCCAAGTGGCTGCGGGTCAAGGCGCCTGGCGGCAGCCGCTTCGAAGCGGTCAAGCGCAATGTCGGCGAGCACCGCCTGAGCACCGTCTGCCAGGAGTCCCACTGCCCGAACATGGGCGAGTGCTGGTCCAACGGCACCGCCACCATCATGCTGATGGGCTCGGTGTGCACCCGCGCCTGCCGCTTCTGCGCGGTGGATACCGGCAACCCGAATGGCTGGCTGGACCTGGAAGAACCGCAGAACACCGCCAAGTCGGTCGAGCTGATGGCGCTGCGCTATATCGTGCTGACCTCGGTGGATCGCGACGACCTGGACGATGGCGGCGCCGCTCACTACGCCGCCTGCGTGCGGGCCATCAAGGAGAATACGCCGCAGGTGGTGGTGGAAGCCCTGACCCCCGACTTCGACGGCGACCTGCCGTCCATCGAGCGGGTGGTGGACTCCGGCCTCGAGGTGTTCGCGCAGAACGTCGAAACGGTCAAGCGCCTGACCCATGTGGTGCGCGACCCGCGTGCCGGCTACGAGAAGACCCTGCAGGTGCTGGCGCATGCCAAGCGCCACCGCCCGGACGTGCTGACCAAGACCAGCCTGATGCTGGGCCTGGGGGAAACCGACGAGGAGGTCCTCGCGACCATGGACGACCTGCGCGCCATCGGCGTGGACATCCTCACCCTCGGCCAGTACCTGCAGCCCACCCGCAATCACCTGCCGGTCAAGCGCTGGGTCAGCCCGGAAGAATTCAACCGGTTCCGCGAGATCGGCCTGGAAAAGGGCTTCATGGAAGTGGCCGCCGGTCCGCTGGTACGCTCCAGCTACCGGGCCGACAAGGTATTCGAGAAGAACAACCTGGGTCTGGCCGCACCGGTGCCGGTACCGGGCCAGGAAACCGACTCGAGCCTCATTCCGGCGCTCAACCTGAACTAGGCTCGTCACCCAGGGCCGATGGCGCGGTGTTCATCCGCCGCGCGGGCCACCTAGGGTGACGGCAACGCCATCCTGCCCGCGCGTCCTAGACCGAGGCGTAACCCAGGCGCCGGCGCAACGCCGTCTCGAGGCGCTGCGTCACCTCGTCGAACGCGGGCGGCGCGTCGAGCAGATCCCTCAGCTGCACCATCTTCAGCCCCGCATAGCCGCAGGGGTTGATTCGCCAGAAGGGCGCCATGTCCATATCCACGTTCAGCGCCAGGCCGTGGAACGAGCAGCCGCGGCTGACTCGCAGCCCCAACGAGGCGATCTTCGCGCCGTCGACGTAGACGCCGGGGGCATCGGCCTTGGCGGCGGCCTCTATGCCGTAGCCGGCCAGCACATCCACCAGGCTCTGCTCCATCGCCGTCACCAGCTCGCGCACCCCCAGGCTCAGGCGGCGCAGATCCAGCAACAGATAGGCCACCAGTTGGCCCGGGCCGTGGTAGGTGACCTGGCCGCCGCGCTCCACCTGGATCACCGGAATGTCGCCGGGCGCCAGCAGGTGCTCGGGCTTGCCGGCCTGGCCCTGGGTGAACACCCGGGGATGCTGCAGCAGCCAGATTTCGTCGGGCGTGTGCTCGTCGCGCTCGGCCGTCAGCCGGCGCATCGCTTCCAGGGTCGGCAGGTAGTCCACCACACCGAGATGGCGCACGACGAGTTCGGGCACTAGAGCACCATGTGCACGCGGCCGGTGGCGCGCAGGTCGACATGGATGGCCTGCAACTGGTCGACGCTGGTGGCGGTGATCAGCAGCTGCACGGAGAGAAAGCGGCCGTTGCGGCTGTCGCGCAGCACCATGGTGCTCGCATCGAGGTCGGGGGCGTGGCGCTGCACCACTTCCACCACCAGGTCGGCGAAACCCTCGCCGGCCTCGCCGATCACCTTGATCGGATAGCGCTCGCAGGGGAACTCGATTTTCGGGGCTTGTACGTCGGTATCGGTCATAGGATCAGCGGGCTTGTGGCCCGTCCAAAGCAGGACGCCCCGGGTACCGGGGCGTCCTTGGCTGAAATCAGTTGAACAGTCCGTAGAAGAACAGACGAATGCTATCCCACAGACGCCGGAACAGGCCACCCTCCTCGACGGACTCCAGGGCCACCAGGTCGGCGCTGTGCACCACCTCCTCGCCCAGCTTGACCTCGACCTTGCCGATCACCTGGCCCTGCTGGATCGGCGCGATCAGCTGCGGGTCGAGGGTCATGCCGGCCTGCAGCTTGTCCAGCTGGCCCTTGGGCAGGGTCAGGGTCAGGTCGTTCGCCAGACCGGCCTTGAGCTGACGAGCGGTACCCTTCCACACCTGGGCCTGGGCCAGTTCGGCGCCCTTCTGGTAGAAGGTGCGGGTCTCGAAGAAGCGGAAGCCATAGGTCAGCAGCTTCTGCGTCTCGGCGGCGCGGGCCTGCTCGCTGCTGGTGCCGAACACCACCGAGATCAGGCGCATGCCGTCACGCACCGCGGACGACACCAGGCAGTAGCCGGCCTCCTCGGTGTGGCCGGTCTTCAGGCCGTCGACGGTCTTGTCGCGCCACAGCAGCAGGTTGCGGTTGGGCTGCTTGATGCCGTTCCAGAGGAACTCCTTCTGCGCGTAGAGCGCGTAGTGCTGGGGGTCCTCGTAGATGATCGCCCGGGCCAGCCTGGCCATGTCCTTGGCCGAGGAATAGTGCTCAGGGTCCGGCCAGCCGGTGGCGTTGCGGAACTGGCTGTTGTCCATGCCCAGACGCTCGGCGGTGGCGTTCATCATGTCGGCGAAGGCCTCTTCGCTGCCGGCGATGTGCTCGGCGATGGCCACGCTGGCGTCGTTGCCGGACTGGATGATGATGCCGCGCAACAGGTCGTCGACCGCGACCTCGTTGCCGACCTCGATGAACATCTTCGAGCCGCCCATGCGCCAGGCCTTCTCGCTGATGCGCACCAGGTCGCTGCCCTTGATCTGGCCGCGATTGATGTCCAGGGTCGCCAGGTAGGCGGTCATCAGCTTGGTCAGGCTGGCCGGCGGCAGGCGCTCGTCGGCATTCTGCTCGATCAGCACGTTGCCGCTGGCGGCATCCATCAGCACATAGGACTTGGCCGCCAGCTGCGGCGGCGCCGGAATCACCATCTGGCTGGCCCAGGCGGCCGGCGCGGTGAGCAGCAGGAGTGACAAGAAAACGCGTTGGGCAAAGCTGGTGGTATTCATCCGTCTCTCGAGGTGGCTAGGGGTGGAACAGGCCCGCGAGGGCCGATTGTCGACGCCGCCAGCGGCATGCCGGCGGCGGCTCAGTGCTTAGTCAGGTACTCGGCCGATTAGTGCCGCATCAATCCGCCTTGACCAGCCGCGGCTGGCCGAGATTGGCCAGGCGCACGCTGTCCTGCAGTTGTTCAGCCTCGCCCCGGCTGGCGATCGGCCCCAGGCGCACGCGGTGCAAGATCTGCTGGTTGTGCACCACCGAGCTGATGAACACCGGGGCAGCCACGGTATCGCTCAGCTTGGCCTTGAGCAGCTCCGCAGCGTCCGGATTGGCGAAGGCTGCGACCTGGAGATACAGGCCAGAGGCTGCGACTGAAGCGTTTTTTTTTGCGTCGATCTGCACCGGCAGCACGGCGGCGGCGTGCTGCTGCGGCGGCGGCGAATACTGCTCGAGCGGTTGCGCCACGGGCTGGGCGACCGTCTGCACCTTGGCCGCCTGCTGCGGCGCGGCGAGCACCAGCGGCACCGGCCGGCCCTGCCGGGCCCACCACTCGTGGGGATCGATGCCCTCGACCTTGACCCGCGCGGTGCCGCTCTCGGCATAGCCGAGCTTCTTCGCCGCGGCGAAGGACAGGTCGATGATGCGGTCGGAATAGAAGGGGCCGCGGTCGTTGACCCGCAGGATCACGCTGCGCTGGTTGTCCAGGTTGGTGACGCGCACGTAGCTGGGCAGCGGCAGGGTCTTGTGCGCGGCGGTCATGCCGTACAGGTCGTAGGCCTCGCCGTTGGCGGTGGCCTGGCCGTGGAACTTGGTGCCATACCAGGAGGCCGTGCCGACCGCCTGGTAGCGGCGGGCGTCGCTGATCGGGTAGTACTGCTTGCCGAACACCGTGTAGGGGCTGGCCTTGACCGGGCCGTAGTGGGGCATAGGCACGGCGTCCTGGATGCGCGAGACGTCGACGTCCCACCAGGGCGCGCCGTCCTTGTGCGGGCGGCTGTAGTCGCCGGGGCCGGAAATCGCCCCGCCGGCCTTCACCGGCGCCACCGGCTGCGGCGCGCGGGTGCTCGAGCAGCTCGCCAGCAGCAGCGCCAGGGCGCCGCAGACGGCCATCCGCAATGGCAGCACCGGCATCACTGCGCCCCTCGCGCATCGACCAGCAGTTCGGCCAGCTGGTTCACCGCCATGGCGTACATGACGCTGCGGTTGTAGCGGGTGATGACGAAGAAGTTCGGCAGGCCCAGCCAGTACTCGGGGCCTTCGGCGCCGTCCAGGCGGAAGGCGGTGACCGCCAGATCGTCGCTCAGGCCATCGGCGCCGGACCAGCCGAGCGCGCGCAGCTCGCCGACGTTATGCACCGGATCGAGCCCCGGGCTGAGGCCCTGCTCGGCCTGCTCGCCCTCGACCCGGGCGGGACTGGCCACCGGCTCGCCGGGCTGCCAGCCGTGGCGCTTGAAATAGCTGGCGACGCTGCCGATGGCGTCCACCGGGTTGCTCCAGATATTGACCTTGCCGTCGCCGTCGAAGTCCACCGCGTAGGCGCGGAAGCTGCTCGGCATGAACTGCGGCAGGCCCATGGCGCCGGCGTAGGAGCCGGTGACGGCGAGCGGGTCGATCTGCTCCTCGCGCGCCAGCATGAGGAACTCGCGCAGCTCCTTGCGGAAGAAAGGCGCCCGCGGCGGGTAGTCGAAGGCCAGGGTCGACAGCGCATCGGCCACCCGGTAGCCGCCGGTGTTGCCGCCGTAGAAGGTCTCCACGCCGATGATCGCGACTATCACCTGGGCCGGCACGCCGTATTCCTGCTCGGCGCGCGCCAGGGTCGCCTGGTGCTGCTTCCAGAACGCCACGCCGCGGGCGATGCGGGCCTCGGTGATGAAGATCGGCCGGTAGGCGCTCCAGGGCTTGACCTTCTCCGCCGGCCGCGAGATGGCGTCGATGATCGCCTGCTTGCGCTCGACCTGGGCGAACAGCTGGTGCAGCTGTTCGCCGGCGAAGCCATAGTCGCGGGTCATCTCGGCGACGAACTCGGCCACCTGCGGCGAGTCCGCGTAGGCGCCGGCGAGCGCCGGCTGAGCGAGTGCGAAAACCCCGGCCAATCCTAGCCAGGGGGCCTGCCGTGCAGCCCAGCCGCGCAATTTGTGCATTGAAATACTGCCCCCAATCAAACCTGAGCGATCCACTTACGGTGGGTGTGGATCGACATCAAAATCCCAAATCCCGATAGCAGCGTGATCAGCGAGGTGCCGCCGTAGCTGATGAACGGCAGCGGCACCCCCACCACCGGCAGCAGGCCGCTGACCATGCCGATATTGACGAATACGTAGACGAAGAAGGTCATGGTCAAGGCCCCGGCGAGGAGCTTACCGAACAGCGTCTGCGCTTGCACGGTAATCACCAGGCCGCGGGCGATCAACAGCACATAGAGCAGCAACAGCAGGCAGACCCCGACCAGGCCGAACTCCTCGGCGAGCACGGCAATGATAAAGTCCGTATGGCTTTCCGGCAAAAAGTCCAGGTGCGACTGGGTGCCGAGCAGCCAGCCCTTGCCCAGCACCCCGCCCGAGCCGATGGCCGCCTTCGACTGGATGATGTTCCAGCCGCTGCCCAGCGGATCGCTCTCCGGGTTGAGGAAGGTCAGCACCCGCTGCTTCTGGTACTCGCGCAACACGAAGAACCACATGCCCACGGCGATCGGCACCACTGCCGCCGCCGCGCCGATGATCCAGCGCCACTGCAGGCCGGCCATGAACAGCACGAAGGCGCCCGAGGCGATCACCAGCAGCGAGGTGCCCAGGTCCGGCTGCAGCAGGATCAGCACGAAGGGCACGCCGATCAGCGCCAGGCTGATGGCGATGTGCTTGAGACTCGGCGGCAGGCTGCGGGTGGACAGGTACCAGGCGATGGTCGCCGGCATGATGATCTTCATGAATTCCGAGGGCTGGAAGCGGATCACCCCGGGGATGTTGATCCAGCGCGTCGCGCCCATGGCGTTGTGGCCCATGACATCCACCGCCACCAGCAGGCCGACCCCGCCGACATAGGCCAGCGGCACCCAGCGCGCCATGAAGCGCGGCTCGAACTGGGCGATGACGAACATGCCGACCAGGCCGATGCCGAAGGAGGTGGCCTGCTTGGTCAGCAGGTCGAGGTTCTTGCCGCTGGCCGAGTAGAGAATGAACAGGCTGCCGGCCGCCAGGGTCAGCAACAGCAGCAGCAGGATGCCGTCGATGTGCAGGCGCTGCAGCAGGCTGGCCCGGCGGCGCAGCACGTCCTCGCTGGACAGGGTGCGGTCGAAGCTGCTGTTCATCGCGCGCCCACCTGCGCGCCGAGCGGCGGCGCATACTCGGCCTTGAGCTGGCCGTTGTCGTCGAGCAGCCAGGCATCCATCACCTGCTTGACCACGGGCGCCGCGACCCCGGAGCCGGACTCGCCGTTCTCCACCATCACCGCCACGGCGATCTGCGGGTTCTGCACCGGGGCGAAGGCGACGAACAGGGCGTGGTCGCGGTGGCGCTCCTGCACCTTGTTGCGGTCGTACTTCTCACCCTGCTTGATCGCCACCACCTGGGCCGTGCCGCTCTTGCCGGCGATGCGGTAGGCCGCGCTGTCGCCGACCTTCTTGGCGGTGCCGCGCGGGCCGTGCATCACCTGTTCCATGCCGAAGTTGGCGTGGTCCCAGGCCTTGGAGTCGCGCAGCACGATGTCCGGCACCGGCTCGTCGTCGACCGGCCGACGCCCCTCGATGCTCTTGGCCAGGTGCGGACGAATCCACTTGCCGCGGTTGGCCATCAGGGTCACGGCCTGGGCCAGCTGCAGCGGCGTGGTCTGCATGTAGCCCTGGCCGATGCCGAGGATCAGGGTCTCGCCCGGGTACCAGGGCTGGCGGTAGCGCGCGCGCTTCCAGTCCCGCGAGGGCATCAGCCCGGCGGTCTCCTCGAACATGTCCAGCGCCACGCGCTGGCCCAGGCCGAAGCGGGTCATGTAGTCGTGCATGCGATCGATGCCCATCTTGTGCGCCAGGTCGTAGAAATAGGTGTCGTTGGAGCGGGCGATGGCCAGCTCCATGCTCACCCAGCCATCGCCGCTGCGGTTCCAGTTGCGGTATTTGTGGCTATGCCCGGGCAACTGGTAGAAGCCCGGATCGAATACCCGCGACGTGGGCGTCACCACACCGGCGTCGAGACCGGCCACCGCCATCATCGGCTTGATGGTCGAGCCCGGCGGGTAGAGGCCGCGCAACACCCGGTTGTACAGCGGCCGGTCGATGGAATCGCGCAGGTCGGCATAGGCCTTGAAGCCGATGCCGGTGACGAAGGGATTGGGGTCGAAGCTGGGCTGGCTGACCATGGCCAGGACCTCGCCGGTGGCTGGCTGGATCGCCACTATGGCGCCGCGGCGGCCGCCCAGGGCCTCCTCGGCGGCCTGCTGCAGGCGCGCGTCGAGGGTCAGCACGATGTCCTTGCCGGGCAACGGGTCGGTGCGCTTGAGCACCCGCAGCACGCGGCCGCGGGCATTGGTCTCGACCTCCTCGTAGCCGACCTCGCCGTGCAGCTGCTCCTCGTAGAAGCGCTCGATGCCGGTCTTGCCGATATGGTGGGTGCCGCTGTACGCCACCGGGTCGAGCTCCTTGAGTTCCTTCTCGTTGATCCGCCCGACATAGCCGACCGAATGGGCGAAGTGCTCGCCCAGCGGGTAGTGGCGCACCAGGCGGGCGACCACCTCGACCCCGGGCAGGCGGAACTGGTTGATGGCGATGCGGGCGATCTGCTCCTCGGACAGCTCGAACAGCACCGGCACCGGCTCGAACGGCCGCCGCCCCTGGCGCACGCGCTTCTCGAACAGCGCCCGCTCGTCCTGATCCAGCTCCAGCACCTCGACGATCACATCCAGCACCCGCTCCCAGTCGCCGGCGCGCTCGCGGGTCAGGGTCAGGCTGAAGCTCGGCCGGTTGTCGGCGATGATCACCCCGTTGCGGTCGAAGATCAGCCCGCGGTTGGGCGGGATGGGTTGCACGTGCACCCGGTTGTTTTCCGACAGGGTCGAGTGGTACTCGTACTGCACCACCTGCAGGTAATACAGGCGGGCGACCAGCACCGCGGTGAGCAGCAGCACCACCAGGGCGCCGACCAGCGCCCGCGCACGGATCAGGCGCGCGTCTTTTTCGTGGTCCTTGAGGCGGATCGGCTGCGGCATCGGCGACTGCTGGTTACTTGTGGTAGGGGTGGCCGGACAGCACGGTCCAGGCACGGTAGATCTGCTCGCCGATGAGGATGCGCACCAGCGGATGCGGCAGGGTCAGCGGCGACAGCGACCAGCGCTGCTCGCTGCGCGCCTGCACCTCGGGCGCCAGGCCTTCCGGGCCGCCGACCATGAGGTTGACGGTGCGCGCGTCCAGGCGCCACTTGTCCAGCTCGACGGCCAGCTGCTCGGTGCTCCACGGCCGTCCTTCGACTTCCAGGGTGACGATGCGTTCCCCGGGCTGCACCTTGGCCAGCATGGCCTCGCCCTCCTGGCGGATCATCCGCGCCACGTCGGCATTCTTGCCGCGGGTGGTCAGGGGAATCTCCACCAGCTCCAGGGCCAGCTCGGCAGGCATGCGCTTGGCGTATTCCTGCCAGCCGTCCTCGACCCAGCGCGGCATGCGCGAGCCGACGGCGATCAACTTGATGCGCACCCTGGGCGGCCCCTATTCGTGGTCCGTGCCGTGCTGCGCGCGGCTCTGCTCGGCGCCCTGCCACAGGCGCTCGAGGTCGTAGAACTGGCGGGCGGTCGGCAGCATCACGTGGACGACGATGTCGCCCAGGTCGAGCAGGGCCCACTCGCCGCTGTCCAGGCCTTCGCTGCCGAGCGGGCGCACGCCCTGCTCCTTGACCTTCTCCAGGACGTTGTCGACCAGCGACTTGACGTGGCGGCTGGAGGTACCGCTGGCGATCACCATGTAATCGGTGATGCTGGTCTTGTCGCGCACATCGATGGTGGTGATGTCCTGCGCCTTGATGTCTTCCAGGGCGGCGATCGCCAGTTTGACCAGCTCTTCGCTGCGCATTGCTTGGGTGCTCATAGGTAACTCATCTGCCTCGTGTTCAGTTCGCCGCACGGTACAGCCCGTGCGCGTGGATATAAGTCAGTACCGCGTCGGGCACCAGGTAGCGCACCGACTGGCCGCTGGCCAGCAGGCCGCGGATCTGCGTGGCCGACACCGCCAGGGGGGTCTGCCAGATAAAGGAAATCTGTCCGCCCGGCCCGTCCAGGGCCAGGGGGTCGTTGCGGCTGCGTGCCGCCATCAGGTTGCGCAGCGCCTCCGGCGGCTCGCTGTCGGCGTCCGGCCGCTGCAGCACCAGGATATGGCAGTGCTCCAGCAGCTCCGTCCAGCGGTGCCAGCTCGGCAGGCCGCAGAAGGCGTCCCAGCCCAGCAGCAGGAACAGCTGGTCGTCCACCGCCAGCTCGGCACGCAACGACTCCAGGGTGTCGATGCTGTAGGACGGCTTGTCGCGCCTGAGCTCGCGATCGTCGACGCACAGCGGCGCCAGCTCCGCCACCGCCAGCCGCACCATGGCCAGGCGGTCCTCGGCCGTCACCTGCGGCGCATCGCGATGCGGCGGCCGCGCGCTGGGCACCAGGCGCAACTCGTCGAGGGCCATGAACTGCGCCACTTCCAGGGCACTGCGCAGATGGCCGATATGCACCGGGTCGAAGGTGCCGCCGAAGATGCCGATGCGTTTAGGCATTCTGCCCGCGCAGTTGACCGTCTCCGATCACCACATACTTCTCGCAGGTCAGGCCTTCCAGACCGACCGGACCGCGGGCGTGCAGCTTGTCGGTGGAGATGCCGATCTCCGCCCCCAGGCCGTACTCGAAGCCGTCGGCGAAGCAGGTCGGCGTGTTGAGCATCACCGAGCTGGAGTCGACCTCGGCGAGGAAGCGCCGGGCGTGGCCCTGGTGCTCGGTGACGATGCTGTCGGTGTGGTGCGAGCCATAGCGGTTGATGTGCTCGATGGCCGCATCCAGGCCGTCGACCACGCGGATCGCCAGGATCGCCGCCAGGTACTCGGTGCCCCAGTCTTCCTCGCTCGCCGCCTTGGCCTCGATCAGCCCGCGGGTGCGTTCGCAGCCGCGCAACTCGACGCCCTTGTCGGCGAACATTTGCGCCATGCCGGGCAGGAAGTCCGCCGCCACCGCCTGATCCACCAGCAGGGTCTCCATGGCGCCGCAGATGCCGTAGCGGTAGGTCTTGGCGTTGAAGGCAATCTGCTGCGCCTTGGCCAGGTCGGCCTGGGCATCGACATAGACATGGCAGATGCCGTCCAGGTGCTTGATCACCGGCACCTTGGCATCGCGGCTGACGCGCTCGATCAGGCCCTTGCCGCCGCGCGGCACTATCACGTCAACGAACTCCGGCATGCTGATCAGCGCACCGACCGCGGCGCGGTCGGTGGTCTCCACCACCTGCACGGCGGCGGCCGGCAGCTCGGCGGCGGCCAGGCCGCGCTGGATACAGGTGGCGATGGCGCGGTTGGAGTGGATGGCCTCGGAGCCGCCGCGCAGGATGGTGGCGTTGCCGGACTTCAGGCACAGGCTGGCGGCGTCGATGGTCACATTGGGCCGCGACTCGTAGATGATGCCGATCACCCCCAGGGGCACGCGCATCTTGCCGACCTGGATACCGGACGGACGGTAGCTCATGTCGCGGATCGCGCCGACCGGGTCGGCCAGGCCGGCGATCTGCCGCAGGCCCTCAATCATGCCGTCGATACGCGCCGGGGTCAGCGCCAGGCGATCGAGCAGCGCCGCATCCAGGCCATTGGCGCGGCCGGCGGCGAGGTCCTTTTCGTTGGCCGCGGCCAGTTCGCCGCGGGCGCCGTCCAGCGCCTCGGCGGCCGCCAGCAGGGCGCGGTTCTTCTGTGCGGTGCTGGCACGGGCGACTACCCGCGAGGCTTCGCGGGCCGCGCGGCCCAGACGGGTCATATAGTCGAGCACGGACTCTGTCATGATCTCGGGAGCCTGGCAGTAGGGAAAGCGGCTGATTATAGCGGCGCCGCGGGCCCGCGCACAGCGGCGCCGGGCAGATGGCGGACGGAGCGCCCCTCACCGCCCCTCATGGGGCCAGCGCGGCGCCCCCAGGCGCAGGCACTGGCGACGCACCGGCGCAGCCGTGATAGCATCTCGCCACGTGCCTGCACCCGCCTCGCGCAGCAGCACTCCCGTCTGCATACCGGCCAAGGAAGACCGACATGACCCGCAAGGAACAGCAGCTCATCGAGCTCCTCACCCTCACTTCGCGCAGCCTCACCCACATGACCGCGGCGATGACCTCGCTGTCGTTCGACCTGCTGCGCAGCAACGACCCCGGCGTACGCGGCGCCGGCTCGCGGATGATCGCCCGGATGGAGTCGGTGAGCCGGGGGCTGGACCAGCACCTCAGGCTGATCAGCGAACTGACCGGCGAGCCCTTGCTCGAGCGCGCCGACTCGGTCGAAGAGGTGCAGTTGCGCGCCGTGACCTGAGTCGCGCGCAACCGCCCGCGGCCGCGCATTCGCCATGCCACGCGGCGGCCTTAGTCATTATCATGTCGGGCATTCGTTTCCCGTCGACCTGCCGATACGCCATGCCCGACCACTGCCTCCCCGACCTGCCCTGGCCCGACGCCCGCCCCCTGGGCGACGCCTTCTTCGACCGCGATGCGCAGACCCTGGCCCGCGAGCTGCTCGGCAAGGTGATCCGCCACCGCGTCGGCGCACTCTGGCTGAGCGCGCAGATCATCGAGACCGAGGCCTACTACTGCGCGGAGAAGGGCAGCCACGCCTCGCTCGGCTACACTCACAAGCGCCGCGCGCTGTTCGCCGACGGCGGGCACATCTATATGTACTACGCACGCGGCGGCGATTCGCTGAATTTCAGCGCCCAGGGGCCGGGCAACGCCGTGCTGATCAAGTCCGCCCGGCCCTGGCTGGACCGCCATTCGGCCGCCGCCAGCCTGGCGCGGATGCAGGCCAACAACCCGGACGCCCAGGGCCGGCCTCGCCCGGCCGAACGCCTGTGCGCCGGCCAGACCCTGCTGTGCCGGGCGCTGGGGCTGAAGGTGACGGACTGGGATGCGCAGCGCTTCGACCCGCTGCGCCTGTTCGTCGAGGACGTCGGCGAGCGCCCCGGGCGGATCATCCAGACCACCCGCCTGGGCATTCCCGCCGGCCGCGACGAACACCTGCCCTACCGTTTCGTCGACGCCGCCTTCGCCCGCTTCTGCACCCGCAACCCGCTGCGCCGCGGCCAGGTCGAAGGCCGCGACTATGCCCTGCTCCATGGCAGCCGGGAGCCGACATGAGTCCCTGGCTCGACAGCCTGACCGCCTGGCTCGCGGCCAACCCGCAGTGGCTGGCCCTGGCGCTGTTCCTGATCGCCTGCCTCGAGTGCCTGGCGATCGCCGGGATCATAGTGCCGGGCACCGTGCTGCTGTTCGCCGTCGCCGTGCTGGCCGGCAACGGCGCCCTGGGCCTGTGGCAGACCCTGGCCCTGGCCTATTGCGGCGGACTGCTCGGCGACGCCCTGTCCTATGCCACGGGGCGCTACTTCCACCAGGACATCCGCCGTCTGCCGGGA
This sequence comes from Pseudomonas lalucatii, assembly GCF_018398425.1. Lineage (NCBI taxonomy): Bacteria > Pseudomonadati > Pseudomonadota > Gammaproteobacteria > Pseudomonadales > Pseudomonadaceae > Pseudomonas > Pseudomonas lalucatii. The sequence goes on from NZ_JADPMV010000002.1 coordinate 1,263,088, forward strand.
CTGCGCCAGCACCCGCAGTGGCTGGCCGGGGCGGAAGGCTACTTCCAGCGCTACGGCGTCGCCAGCCTGCTGGTCGGCCGCTTCATCGGCCCGCTGCGGCCGATGCTGCCGATGATCGCCGGCATGGTGAACATGCCCCTGGGCCGCTTTATCCCGGTGAGCCTGGTCGCGGCGGCCGGCTGGGCGGTGGCCTACCTGCTGCCGGGCTGGGCCACCGGCGCCGCGCTGCGCCTGCCGCTGCCGCCGGGCTTCTGGCCCCAGGCCCTGCTACTCGCCGGCGGGCTGGGGCTGCTGCTGGTGCTCAGCGCCCACTGCAGCCTGCAGGGTTACCGCCGCAGCAGCCTGCTGGCCGCCGGCCTGAGCCTGGCGCTGCTGCTCGGCCTGGTGCTCGGCTGGCCGCACCTGAGCCAGCTCGACCAGGGCCTGCTGGCCCTGCTGCAGGAGCAGCGCAGCGCCAGCCTCGACGAGCCGATGGTGCTGGTCACCCGCCTCGGCGATTTTGCCACCCAACTGGCCGCCGCCCTGCTGCTCTGCCTGCTGCTGCTGCTGGCCCGGCAATGGCGCCCGGCCCTGCTCGCCGGCGCCGCCCTGCTCGCCACGGCGCTGGCCAATGCCGCACTCAAGCAGCTGTTCGCCCGCCAACGCCCCGAGGTGCTGCTGGAGCCCCTGAGCAGTTTCAGCTTTCCCAGCGGCCACAGCTCGGCGGCCTTCGCCTTCTTCCTGCTGCTCGGCATTCTCGCCGGCCGCGGCCAGCCGCCGCGCCTGCGCCTGGCCTGGCTGCTGCTGGCCAGCCTGCCGGCGGTGGCGATCGCCTTGTCGCGGGTCTACCTGGGCGTGCATTGGCCGAGCGACATCATCGCCGGCGCCCTGCTGGCCGCCGGCATCTGCGGCCTGGCCCTGGGCCTGACGGAATGGCGCACGCCCTTGGCGGCGCTGCCGGCGAAGGTCTGGTGGCTGGTGCTGCCCGGCTGCCTGGCGCTGCTCGGCAGCGTCGCCACCTGGCAGCTGTCGGAGGGCCTGCTGCTGTACCGCTACTGAACCCAGCGCTCAGGCGCCCAGCTCGCCCTGCAGCTTGGCCAGCGCCGTCTGTAGCAACTGCAGACGGGCCAGGGGCTCGTCGAGGGCGAGCAGCTGCAGCTTCTGCTCGGCGTCCAGCGGCAGCAGGTAGGCCAGCTGGTTGGCCAGGGCAGCCTGATCGCCGACCGCGCCACCCATGCCCAGCCCCTCGACCAGCGGATGCTCGGCCAGGGCACTGAGCAGCGCCGCCAGATCGGCATGCTCGGCGAGCAAGGGCCGCTGCGGGTCGTCATCCAGCCACTCGACCTCGGCCAGGGTCAGCTGGTCCGGCAGCACCTGGGCGCGCTGCACCCGAAAGCGCCGACCGCCTTCCACCCGGATGCCCAGCAGGCCATTGGGGCGCTGCTGGAAATCGCGGATCAGCGCCTCGCAGCCGATCGCGGCGAACTGGCTGGCGGCCGTGCCGACCTCCTCGCCCTCGACGATGCAGACCACGCCGAAGCCTTCGCCGCGCTTCATGCAGCGGCTGATCATGTCCAGATAGCGCGCCTCGAAGATCTGCAGGTCGAGCAGACAACCGGGGAACAACACGGTATTCAACGGGAACAGGGGTAGCGTCATCGGGCTCTCCTCAGGCCAGCGCCACAAGCACCAAGGGTAACAATACCGCCGTCAGCATGCCCATCAGGCTCATGGCCAGGGCCGCGAAGGCACCGCTCTCCTCGCTCGCCTGCATCGCCTGCGCCGTGCCCACGGCATGGGCGGTCATGCCCAGGGCCATGCCCTGCGCGGCGGGATGGCGCACGCCGCTCAGGCGCAACAGCGTGGGGCCGAGAATGGCCCCCAGCACCCCGGTGATCATCACGAACACCGCCGCCAGGGCGGCGATGCCGCCGATCTGGTCGGCCACCAGCATGGCGATCGGCGAGGTCACCGACTTCGGCGCGATACTCATCAGGATGATCCGCTCGGCGCCGAACAACCAGGCCAGGGCGACCCCGAGCAGCGTCGCCAGCACGCCGGCGACCAGCAGGGTCAGCACGGTCGGCCAGAACAGCTGGCGGATACGCCGCAGGTTGAGATACAGCGGCACCGCCAGGGCCACGGTGGCCGGGCCGAGAAACAGGCTCACGGCCTCGGCGCTGAGCCGGTACTCGGCGAAGCTCAGGCCGCACAGCAGGAGCACGCCGATGACCAGCAGCATCGACACCAGCACCGGCTGCAGGACAATCCAGCGGCTCCTTTCGTAGGCCGCCATGGCCACTTGATAGGCCCCCAGGGTCACCCCGGCACCGAACAACGGGTGATGGGTCACCGCCTGCCAGGCACCGTACCAGTCCAGGGTCATGCCTCCTCCCGGCGGCGCTGCTGGCGCTCGATCAGCCTCTGCATCAGCCAGCCGGCGAACACCACCGACAGCACCACGGACAACGCCAGGGCGCCGACCACCGCCCAGAAGTCGGCGACTATCGCCTCGGCATAGGCCATCACCCCCACGGCCGGCGGCACCAGCAGCAACGGCAGGTACTTGAGCAGGCTACCGGCGGCCAGCCGCACCGGTTCGCCGACCTCGCCGCGCAGCAGCAGGAAACCGAACAACAGCAACATGCCGATGATCGGCCCCGGCAGTATCGGCACCAGCAGGACGTTCAGGGCGGTGCCGAGCAGCTGGCACAGCACCAGCCAGGACAGACCGCGTAACAGCATGGGGGCATCTCCGAACCGGGACGCGACAGACACCGCAGCGGTGCTGCCGCGAGGGCAAAACACAAGGCCGGGCGCCATCGGCGCCACGACGAACCGCTGCCATTATAGGGACGACACGCCCTCGGCTATACCCCGCCATTCAGCCGAGCGGCAGGCTTGACCCGGCACCCGCGCCGTGATGATCTTGGTACGCGCGTTTCGATTCGCCAGAACAACGCGCCTGTCCCATCAAGGAGGAAGTATGTCGTCAGTACCCGTCGCACAACTCAAAGACCATGTCGGCAAGGAACTCGGCCGCTCAGACTGGTTGACCATCGACCAGCAGCGCATCAATCAGTTCGCCGAGTGCACCGGCGATCACCAGTTCATCCACGTCGACCCGGAGAAGGCCAAGCTGACCCCCTTCGGCGGCACCATCGCCCACGGTTTCCTCTCCCTGTCGCTGATCCCCAAGCTGATGGAAGGCCTGATGATCATGCCCGAGGGGCTGAAGATGGCCGTCAACTACGGCCTCGACAGCGTGCGCTTCATCCAGCCGGTCAAGGTCGGCGCCCGGGTGCGCCTGGCGGTGACCCTGGTCGAGGCCCACGAGAAGAACCCCGGCCAGTGGCTGCTCAAGGCCCGCGCCGTGCTGGAGATCGAGGGCCAGGACAAGCCGGCCTATATCGCCGAACCGCTGACCCTCTGCTTCGTCTGAGCCCTGCGCGGGGCGTCCGGGCCGGGGTTCGAACGCCCCGCCTTGGCGCCCAGCTGTGCACCACAGCACCGCGCGCCCCGTACTTTGCGGCATACTGCCGGCAACGCTTAGAACTGGATGCTCGTGATGCGCCGCCTCGCCGACCTGGCCCCTCTCAGCCTCGCCCTGCTGCTCGCCGCCTGCGGCGATGCGCAGCCCCTGCTGCCGCCGGACGCCATACTGCCCGACGGCGGCCGCTACCGGGGCGCGGTGGTCGACGGCCTGCTGCAGGGCCCCGGGCGCCTCGACTACCGCAACGGCAGCCGCTTCGTCGGCCACTTCCGGGACGGCCAGCAGCACGGCGCCGGTGAATGGCACGGCGCCCAGGGCGAGCACTACCAGGGCGACTTCCGCTTCGGCGCCTTCCATGGCCAGGGCACGCTGCGTCAGGCCGACGGCAGCCGCTACCAGGGCGGCTTCAGCGAGGGCCGCTTCGCCGGCGAAGGCACCCTCGAGCTGGCCGGCCAGGTCTATCGCGGCGAGTTCAAGCGCGGTCAGTTCGACGGCGAGGGCCACCTCGAATGGGCCGACGGCAGCAGCCACCAGGGCCAGTTCCGCCGGGGACAGCCCCACGGCCAGGGGGTGCGCCGCGACGCCTACGGCAACAGCTACAGCGGCGAATTCGTCCGCGGCCAGCTGCAGGGCCAGGGCAGCTTCCAGGGCGCCGACGGCGACCGCTACAGCGGCGGGTTCCGCGCCGGCCAGTTCCACGGCGAGGGCCGCTACCAGGGCGCCGCCGGCGACGTCTGGAGCGGACGCTTCGTCGAGGGCGCGCTGACCGGCGACGGCCGCTTCCAGGGCAGCGACGGCGAGCACTACCGCGGCCAGTTCCGCAACTGGAGCTACCACGGCCAGGGCCGCCTGCGCCGGGCGGACGGCAGCGTCTACGAGGGCCAGTTCGCCCTTGGCGAATATACCGGCGACGGCACCCTGACCGGTGCCGATGGCAGTGCCCAGGCCGGCACCTGGCTGCGCGGCCGGCGGGTGCGCGACGCGCAGGGCCAGCCGTTGCCCGACCCGCTGGAACTCGGCCTGCTGGAGCAGGGCCGCCTGCTCGCCGAGGCCATCGCCGCGCTGCCCGCCTCGACGCCACGAATCGAGCTCTACGCCCTGACCCTGGCCGGCGACGGCAAGCAGAGCGTGTTCCTGCGCGAGGCCGACTACGTCGCCCGCCTGCTCGGCGAACGCTTCGCCGCCCGCGGCAGCCTGACCCTGGCCAATCACCGCGACCACCTGGCCGACCGCCCGCTGGCCACCCGCGAGAGCCTGCGCCGCGCGGTGCAGGCCCTGGCCGAGCGCAGCGGAGCGGAAGACATCGTCTTCATCTACCTGACCAGCCACGGCTCGCCCCAGCACGAGCTGAACCTCGACCAGCCGCGGCTGCAGCTGGCCGACCTGCCCGCCGACGAGCTGGCCGCCCTGCTGCGGCCGCTGCGCGAGCGGCACAAGGTGCTGGTGATCTCCGCCTGCTATGCCGGCGGTTTCATCCCCAGGCTGCAGGACGACAAGACCCTGGTGATGGCCGCCGCCCGCGCCGACCGGGTGTCCTTCGGCTGCTCGGAGGAGAACGACTTCACCTACTTCGGCCGGGCGCTGTTCGCCGAGGCCCTGCAGCAGACCTATGACCTGCAGCGCGCCTTCGAGCTGGCCAAGGCACACGTCGCCGAGCGCGAGGCGGCCGACGGCTTCGAGCCGTCCGAACCGCAGATCTGGGCACCCGAGGCCGTCCTCGCGCACTGGCGCGAGTGGCGCCGGCAGCAGGACGAGCAGGCCCTGAGCGCCGCCCCCACCGACAAATCGACCAGCAACCACTAAGCTGAGCATTAACCTGCGGAGATTCGACATCTATGTATTTGACGCCCCAGCGCATCCTTCTCGCCGGCGCCAGCGGATTGACCGGCGAGCACCTGCTGGACCGCCTGCTCAGCGAACCCACGGTCGAGCGCGTGCTGGCGCCGAGCCGCAGACCGCTGGCCGAACACCCGCACTTGGAAAACCCGGTCGGCGAACTGCTCGAGCTGCTGCCGCAACTGAGCGGGCCGATCGACACCGCCTTCTGCTGCCTGGGCAGCACCATCAAGCAAGCCGGCTCCCAGGAGGCCTTTCGCGCCATCGACCTCGACCTGGTGCTGGCCTTCGCCCGGCGCGCCCGCGAACTCGGCGCGCGCCACCTGCTGGTGGTCAGCGCCCTGGGGGCCAACGCCCGGTCCGCGGTGTTCTACAACCGCATCAAGGGTGAAATGGAAGAGGCCCTGCAGGCCCAGGACTGGCCGCAACTGACCCTGGTGCGGCCGTCCCTGCTGCTCGGTCCGCGCCGCGACTTCCGCCTCGGCGAGCGCCTGGCCGCGCCGCTGCTGCGCTGGCTGCCGGGCAAGTACGGCGGCATCGAGGCCACCGTCCTGGCCCGCGCCCTCTGGCGCCTGGCCCTGGAGGAGGATCGCGGCGTGCGCGTCATCGAATCCGACCGCCTGCGCCGCCTCGGCCGCTGATCCCCTCCCCCGAGCTGAAGACGAGTCCCGCCATGAGTATCCCCCACAACAGCCTGATCGATGCCCTGCAGGCCGCCGACATGCTCGAGATCGACGGCCTGTATGCCTGGCAGTTCAGCCTGGACAACGAACTGCTGGCCCAGGTCAGCGCCGGCTCAGCCGACGCCGACAGCCAGCAGAAGCCCCTGCTCAAGGCCGACGGCCTCGACGGCAGCACCCGCCGCCACTGGCAGTTTTCCCTGGCGGCGGTGCTCGCCGCGCGTTTCGACCCCGAGGGCGACTGCTGGCGCCTGAGCGAGGGCGAGCAACGCCACCTGATCAAGTGCTTCGCGGCAATCAGCGCCGACAATGCGCAGGATGACGACGACGCGCCGAGCGGTGACGACGCCTGAGCCGCACCGCCATGCAGCTGTATGAGCGCTATCTACTGCCACGGCTGATCGACCTGGCCTGCGGCCTGGGCGAGGTGATGCGGGTCCGCGCGCAGATCGTCCCCCAGGCCCGCGGACGGGTGCTGGAGATCGGCATCGGCAGCGGCCTCAACCTGGCGCTCTACGATACCGCCCGGGTCAGCGTCATCGTCGGCGTCGATCCCAGCGCCGCCATGCAGCAACTGGCCCGCGCGCGCGTCGCACGGATCGCCATCCCGGTCGAGATGATCGCCCTGGAACTGGGGCAGATCCAGGCCGCCGAGGCCAGCTTCGACGACATCGTCTGCACCTTCACCCTGTGCACCATCCCCGATGCGCTGGCGGCGCTGCGGGAGATGCGCCGGGTGCTGAAGCCCGGCGGCCGCCTGCTGTTCTGCGAGCACGGCCTGGCGCCGGATGCCGCCGTAGCACGCTGGCAACGGCGGCTGACACCCTGCTGGAAGCCCCTGGCCGGCGGCTGCCACCTGGACCGCGACATCCCGGCGCTGATCGCCGCCGGCGGCTTTCGCCTCGGCACCCTGGAGGCCCGCTACCTGAAGGGCCCCAGACCTATGACCTACGTCTACTCCGGCTGGGCCGACTAGGCATCCGGTCCGCGCCGCTTGACCGTGCCAGCCGGCGGGTCGACGATGGACTGGCCTGCGCAGAGACAGCCAGCATGAACCGCGAATCCGTCCGCGCCAAGCGCGCGTCCAGAAGCGGCATCAGCGCATTCCACACCCACCCCGCCGCAGCGGCCCAAGCCCGCATGCTCGGGACGGTCGCCGGCGACCTGGCCGAACGAGCGGCCTCGACTCAGGGGGCGAAGCCATGAGCAAGCTCAAGGTCTTCTACAACAGCGCCTGCCCGGTGTGCAAAGCCGGTATCGAGGGCCAGCGCCGGCGCATGCGGGCGGACGCCAGCTGCCCGGTGGAGTGGATCGACGTGCACCAGCACCCCGAAGCGGTCGCGGAGCTGGGCAGCGAGCTGGAACAGGTGCGCGAGCGTCTCTACCTCAAGGACGAATCCGGGCGCCTGGCGGTGGGCGTCGACGCCTTCGCCGCGCTGTTCCAGCGCACCCGCGGCCAGCGCTGGCTGGCCCGCCTGCTGCGCCTGCCCGGCCTGCACCTGCTGGCACGCTGGGGCTACAACCTGTTCGCCCGCGCCCTGTATCGCTGGAACCGCTGGCTGAAACACTGGTAGGCGACGGACGCTCAGTAGCCGCCGCTGACGCCCAGCCCCACCCCCAGCTCCACGGCCAGGGCGAAGGGCAGCAACAGGGTGTCCAGCAGGGCGCTGGCCGGCAGGTCGAGGGCGGCGTGGCGCGGCGCCTCGGCGCCGAAGCGCTCAAGCGGGCAACAGCCGCCATTGAGCGCGTACCAGTCCAGGCGGGTACCGGCATAGATCACCGGCGCGCCGGGCTTGGCCGCATCCAGGGTGCGCACGCTGGCGCAGCCGCTGCCCAGCAAGGCGAGGAGGACCAGCCCCACCACCCGGCAGGATGGGTTAGCCCCGGGCGAGCCCCCTCGGCCGCCTGCCGGCCGCCGCGGTTCAGTCATCGCCGCTGACCTGGTGGTGCTCACCCCAGCGCGGCAGCATGTCCTGGGGGATGTCCAGGCAGTTGAGGATGCGTGCGACGACGAAGTCGATCAGGTCGTCGAGGGTCTGCGGCTGGTGGTAGAAGCCCGGCGCCGCCGGCAGTATGGTCACGCCCAGGTTGGACAGCTTGAGCATGTTCTCCAGATGGATGCTCGACAGCGGGGTCTCGCGCGGCACCAGGATCAGCTGGCGGCGCTCCTTGAGTGCCACGTCGGCGGCGCGCTCGATCAGGTTGTTGCAGGCCCCCGTGGCGATGGCCGACAGGGTGCCGGTGGAACAGGGCACCACCACCATGGCGGTCGGCGCGCCGGAGCCGGAGGCCACCGGGGCCATCCAGTCCTCCTTGCCGTAGACGCGGATCTGCCCGGGGGCGGCGCCGGTGTATTCGCTGAGGAAGGCCTGCATGGCCTGGGGCTTGCCCGGCAGGCTGACGTCGGTCTCGGTGGCCATGACCAGCTGGGCGGCCTTGGAGATCAGGAAATGCACCTCGCGTTCCTCCTGCACCAGGCAGTCGAGCAGGCGCAGGCCGTACTGGGCGCCGGAGGCGCCGGTCATGGCCAGGGTGATGCGTTCGGGTCCGGACACCTTCACTCCTCCAGGGCTGCCGCCAGCTTGCCGTGCAGGCCGCCGAAGCCGCCGTTGCTCATGATCACCACCTGGGTGCCGGGTGCGGCCTCGGCCTTGACCCCTTCGATGATCGCCTCCAGCGAGTCGCAGACCCGGGTCGGCACCGTGCTCGGGGCCACGCTCGCCGCCAGGTCCCAGCCCAGGTTGGGCGGCGCGTACCAGTACACCGAGTCGGCCTGCGCCACCGAAGCCGGCAAGCCGTCGCGGTGCGCGCCGAGCTTCATCGAGTTGGAGCGCGGCTCGACGATGGCGATCAGGCGGGCGGCGCCGATGCGCTGGCGCAGGCCGTCGAGGGTGGTGGCGATGGCCGTCGGGTGATGGGCGAAGTCGTCGTAGATCGTCACGCCGCGGACCTCGGCGACCTTCTCCATGCGCCGCTTGGCATTGATGAACTGGCACAGCGCCGCACAGCCCAGCTCCGGCACCACGCCGACATGACGGGCCGCGGCGAGCACCGCGAGGGCGTTGGCGACGTTGTGCCGGCCGGTCAGCGGCCAGTCGACCGTGCCGACCGGCTGGCCCGCGAACAGCACCTCGAAGCGCGAGGCATCGGCGCTGAGCAGGCGCGCCTGCCACTGGCCGCCCGGGCCGGTGGTCTCGACCTTCGTCCAGCAGCCCATGTCGATGACCCGGGCGAGCGCGGTTTCGCCGCGCGGGTGGATGATCAGCCCGTCGCCCGGGATGGTTCGCACCAGGTGGTGGAATTGCCGCTCGATGGCCGCCAGGTCCGGGAAGATGTCCGCGTGGTCGAACTCCAGGTTGTTCAGGATGGCGGTGCGCGGGCGGTAGTGGACGAACTTGCTGCGCTTGTCGAAGAAGGCGCTGTCGTACTCGTCGGCCTCGACCACGAAGAACGGCGTGCCGCCCAGGCGCGCGGACACGCCGAAGTTCTGCGGCACCCCGCCGATCAAAAAGCCCGGGCTCATGCCGGCGTGCTCCAGCACCCAGGCGAGCATGCTCGAGCTGCTGGTCTTGCCGTGGGTGCCGGCCACCGCCAAGACCCAGCGCCCCTGCAGCACGTGGTCGGCCAGCCACTGCGGGCCGCTGACGTAGGGCAGACCCTGGTTCAGCACATATTCGACCGCCGGGTTGCCCCGCGACAGGGCGTTGCCGATCACCACCAGGTCCGGCGCCGGCTCGAGTTGCGCCGGGTCGTAGCCCTGGGTCAGCTCGATGCCCTGGGCCTCGAGCTGGGTACTCATGGGTGGATAGACATTGGCATCGGAGCCGGTGACCCGGTGGCCCAGCTCCTTGGCCAGCACGGCCAGCGAGCCCATGAAGGTGCCGCAGATGCCGAGAATATGGATATGCATGGATAACCCCTGAAACGGACCCGATCGAGCCCGGTAGAAACTCGCCGCAGGTTAGCACAGCGGCCCGGCGCACGGCCCGCGCCTGAGCCGCGCGGATGAGACCGCCGCCGCTCGCGAAAGGTTGCGCAGATCGGCCGGCCGCTACCGACGCTTATGGCCGCGCGTTCAGCGCATAAATCAAACGCTTGCTTGGATTGCGCTTTCAAAACGCCTTAGGCAGCATCGCCACGTCCATCGGCACTTGCAGCCGCGCTGCCGCCGTCGCCCATTCCCCCGAAGTCGAGGCTCACCATGCGCATAGTCCCTGCCACCCTGGAGCACCTGGACCTGCTGACCCCGCTGTTCGTCAAGTATCGCGAGTTCTATGGCGAACTGCCGTTCCCGGAGTCCTCGCGCAAGTTCCTGGAGACCCGCCTGCGCCGCAAGGAGTCGGTGATCTACCTGGCCCTGGCCGACGATGACGACCGCCTGCTCGGTTTCTGCCAGCTCTACCCCAGCTACTCCTCGCTGTCGCTCAAGCGCGTGTGGATTCTCAACGACATCTATGTCGCCGAAGACGCCCGTCGCCAACTGGTCGCCGACCGCCTGCTGCAGACCGCCAAGAAGATGGCCAGGGACACCAACGCGGTGCGCATGCGCGTATCCACCAGCAGCGACAATGCCGTGGCACAGGCGCTCTACGAATCCATCGGCTTTCGCGAAGACAGCCAGTTCAAGAACTACGTGCTGCCGGTCAACGGCGACTGAGCCCGACTACGGGCGGCCCGCGGTCGCGTCGGCCTAGTCGCCGAGCAGGCTGAACCAGAGGCCCAGGCCCAGTTGCAGCAGCAGGGCGCACAGCAACGCCAGACGCCAGCGCTGCCCGCGCAGACCGCGACGGGCCGGCAGCGGCGGGTGCCGCAGGGGCTGCTGCAGGGCCTGACGGAACTCCGAGAGCGCCTCGAAGCGCGCCTCCGGCTGCGGCGCCAGGGCCCGCGCCAGGACCCCGTCCCAGCCTGCCGGCAGGCCAGGGGGTGAAGCGGGCCAGCGGCACATAGCGGCTGGCCTTGCCGCCGTCCGGCCCGGCGACCTCCGGCCACTGCCCCGCCAACAGCCAGTAGACCAGCGCCGCCAGGGCGAACTGGTCGGCGCGGCCGTCCACCGCCCGCGCGCCGCGGACCTCCGGCGCCAGCGGCACGGCACCCGGCGGCAGCCGCTGACGCGGCACGCCCGGCAGCACCGCGGCATGCTCGGGCAGCAGCAACAGGCGGCCGCTGTCGCCGACCAGGATGCACCGCGGATCCAGCCACAGCCCCTGCATGCCGCGGCGCTGCAGGCCGCGCACCGCGGCGATCGCCTGGTCGAGCAGGGCCAGCAGGGCCGGGCCATCCAGCGGCGCCCGGGTCGTCCGCCAGGCGTCCAGGCTGCGCATGCCGGGTGCCGGCGGCTCGAACAGCAGGAAGGCATGCCGGCGCGGCCGGTGCGGCGACAACACCAGCGGCAGACTGGCCACCGGGCTGCGCCGCAGCGCCCACTCGCGCTGCCAGAAGACCTCGTCGGCAGCCTGCTCGGCGAACCAGATCAGCGCCTCGCGACCGCCCTCCTCGCGGCCGTGAAACGTCCGTCCCGGCGGGCCGAACGAACACTCGCCCAGCAGGGTCCAGCCATCGAGTTGCATGCCCGGGGCCGCGGCGACCGCCGGCCAGCGTTCCCGCGGCGCCACCTGCGCCGGGCCGGGGGACTCACCGGGGCGCACCAGCACCGCCGCACCGGGGGCCTGCAGCCAGGGCAGCAGCAGGTCCGCCAGGTGCGCTTCGGCCAGGCTCGCGCAACCGTCGCGAAAGCCCTGCCAGTCGGCCACCCCGAGCAGCGGCTGCGGCGCCAGCAACAGGGCCTGCCCCACTCCCAACTGCAGGCGCTGCTGCAGCAGCGCCGGCTCGGCCTGCAGGCCGAGCTGCATCCCCTCGCGCCCCGCCAGACTGTGCAAGGCGCCGTCCTGATAGCGCAGCAGGCCGATGGCGCCGGCCTGGAGCCATTGCGCCTCGCCACCGTGCAGCAGCAACAGCCCGGCATCCAGCTGCGGGATGCGTTGCCCGCTGCGCTGCTGACGGAACAGCTGCCGATTGAGCGCCGCCAGCACCTGCCGCGCCGCCTGCGCCTCGCTCCAGCCCTGCGGCGTGCAGCGGTAGTCGGCGAACAACGCGTCCAGGTAATGCTCCAGAGTCCGCACCACATCGGGGCACTGGCGGGCCCAGAGCAGGGCCACCAGCAGGACCGGCGCACGCCCCTGGCGCCCGCCCAGCCACACCGCCCGCGCCCGCGCCGCCTGGCTCGGCAGGTCGATGCCGTGGCCATGCACCAAGCTCACGGCCGGATGCTCCAGTCGTTCGATCGACATCGTTGGCCCTCCTCGCACTCAGCACCTGCCAGTGCGCTGCAGCCTTTGTGCCGATCCGGCCCGACTTGCCGCCCGCCCGGCGGCCGCTTAAGGTGGGCCATCCGCCATTGCGAGCCGTACTCCATGTGGTCCTACCGCGCCTGGCGCCGCCGGCGCATCCTCGCCCGCCATCCCCTCGAGCCCGCCATCTGGACCGAGGTGCAGCGGCGCCTGCCGATCCTCGACGGCCTGAGCGCGGCCGAACTCCAGCGCCTGGGCGAACGCGCCGTGCTGTTCCTGCATGACAAGCGCCTGACCGCCCTGCCCGGCGTCGAACTGGATACCCTGGACCGCCTGAGCCTGGCGGCCCAGGCCGCGCTGCCGCTGCTGCATCTGGAGGAACTGGACTGGTACCGCGGCTTCCACGAGGTGGTGCTCTATCCGGACGACTTCGTCAGCCCCCAGCGCCACCGCGACGCCAGCGGCGTGGTCCACGAGTGGGACGCCGAGCACAGCGGCGAGGCCTGGCAGCAGGGCCCGGTGATCCTCGCCTGGCCGGGGGTGCAAGGCAGCGGCGGCTGGGACGCCTACAACCTGGTGATTCACGAGCTGGTGCACAAGCTGGACATGCTCGGCGGCGACGCCAACGGCCTGCCGCCGCTGCACGCCGACATGCGCGTGAGCGACTGGGCCGGCGCCATGCAGGACGCCTACGACCGCCTCAACGCCCAGCTGGATGCCGATCCCCAGGCCGAGACCGCCATCGACCCCTATGCCGCCGAAGACCCGGCGGAGTTCTTCGCGGTGGCCAGCGAATACTTCTTCAGCGCCCCGGACCTGCTCCACGAGGCCTTCCCCGCCGTCTACGAGCAGCTCGCGCGCTTCTACCGCCAGGACCCGCTGGCACGTCTGCAGCGCCTGCAAGGCACTCACCCGGACTACCGTAGCCACACCAAGGAGACGCCGACCGCGACCAATGGCTAGGCATCTCGGCGTAGCAAGCGCCGGGGAATGTGCCTATAATCGCGCCACTTTTTTGGCCCATCCCCGGGAGTCGCCCCATGAGCTACAGCAAGATTCCAGCAGGCAAAGACCTGCCGAACGACATCTACGTCGCCATCGAGATCCCGGCCAACCACGCGCCGATCAAATATGAGATCGATCACGAGACCGACTGTCTGATGGTCGACCGCTTCATGGCCACCCCGATGTTCTACCCGGCCAACTACGGCTTCATCCCGCACACCCTGGCCGACGACGGCGACCCGCTGGACGTGCTGGTGGTCACCCCCTACCCGGTGGCGCCGGGCTCGGTGATCCGCGCCCGCCCGGTCGGCGTGCTGCACATGAGCGACGAAGCCGGCGGCGACGCCAAGCTGGTCGCCGTACCCCACGACAAGCTGACCGTGCTGTACAAGGACGTTCAGGAATACACCGACCTGCCGCCCCTGCTGATCGAGCAGATCAAGCACTTCTTCGAGAACTACAAGGATCTGGAGAAGGGCAAGTGGGTCAAGGTCGAAGGCTGGGCCGGCGCCGAAGAGGCCCGCGAGCTGATCAACAAGGCAGTCGCGGCTTACCAAAAATAAGCCCTGACCACCCCCTAAAAGCCGGCCACAAGCCGGCTTTTTTATTGCCTGCGACTCGCACCGCACGAGCCTCGCGAGCGCCGCCGCGGACCGCCCCGGTGAGCACGGCCGCCAACCCGTCCCCGACGGCTTGGCCGGCGGCCCGGAGCTGGGTAAGCTCCACTTTTTGCCAGGGATAGCCCCATGAGCCCGAGCGATGTCCTGCTGCTGATTCTTGCCGGCTTCGCCGCCGGCGGCATGAATGCCCTGGCCGGCGGCGGCACCTTCTTCTCCTTCCCGGCCCTGCTCGCCGCCGGCCTGCCGCCGGTCACCGCCAACGCCACCAATGCCGTGGCCCTGTGGCCGGCCAGCCTGGCCGCGGCCTGGGCCGCCCGCGGCAGCCTGCGACCGCTGAGCCGCTACCTGCTGCCGCTGCTGCTGGCCGGCTTGTTCGGCGGCCTGGGCGGCGGCCTGCTGCTGCTGGCCGGCGGCGACGAGATCTTCCGCCACCTGATCCCCTGGCTGCTGCTGGCGGCCACCGCCCTGTTCGCCGCCAGCCCGCGACTCAGTCGCGCCCTGGCCGCCCGTCGCGCGCCCGGGGCGCAGCCACCGCACGGCCCGCTGTCGCTCGGCGCCCATGTCGGCGTGTCGATCTACGGCGGCTACTTCGGCGCCGGCATGGGCATCCTGCAGCTGGCGGCATTCGCCATCGAGGGCCACCCCCTGGCCCGGGCCAATGCCCTGAAGAACCTGATCTCGGCGGTGATCTACAGCATCGCCACCGTCACCTTCGTGGTCGCCGGGCGGGTCAGCTGGGCCGAGCTGGCCGTCCTGCTCGGCGGCGCCACCCTAGGCGGCTATGCCGGCGGGGCCCTCGGCCAGCGCCTGCCGCCCATCCTGCTGCGCGCCCTGGTGATCGCCGTCGGCAGCGGCATGACCGCCTACTACTTCTGGGCCACCTATCTCGCCAGCTGACCGCTGCCCCGGGCTTCGCCCCGCCAGGCGCGCCCCCGGCCGTTTGCCCACGAGACGCCGCTCTGCTAGTGTCGCGGCGATTATCCCCCTGCCAGAACCCCGCCAGAGACCGTCCGCCATGGCCCGCAAAAAAGCCGCGCTCGACTTCGAGCAGTCCCTCACCGACCTGCAGAACCTGGTCGAGCGCCTGGAGAGCGGCGAGCTGTCGCTGGAAGACTCGCTGACCGCCTTCGAGCAGGGCATCCGCCTGACCCGCGACTGCCAGGCCGCCCTGACCCAGGCCGAGCAGAAGGTGCAGATCCTCCTGGAGCGCGACGGCGAACTGGAGCAGGCGCCCTTCGACGCGGAGCGCCCGGCATGATCGCGGACTACCAGGCGCTGTGCCAACGCCGCGTCGATGCGGCGCTGAACGACCTGCTGCAGCCGCCCAGCGAGGCGCTGCAACGCCTCTACCAGGCGATGCGCTACAGCGTGGTCAACGGCGGCAAGCGGGTACGCCCGCTGCTGGTCTACGCCGCCTGCGAGGCCCTCGGCGGCGAGGCGCGGCAGGCCGACGGCGCGGCCTGCGCGGTGGAGCTGATCCATGCCTATTCCCTGGTCCACGACGACCTGCCGGCGATGGACGACGACGACCTGCGCCGCGGCCAGCCCACCACCCACAAGGCCTTCGACGAAGCCAGCGCCATCCTCGCCGGTGACGGCCTGCAGAGCCTGGCCTTTGCCGCGCTCGCCGACGAGCGCTGCAACCCGCTCGCCGCCGAGCTGCGCCTGGCGATGATCGCCTGCCTGGCCCATGCCGCCGGCCCGGCGGGCATGGTCGGCGGCCAGGCCATCGACCTCGGCGCGGTCGGCCAGCGGCTCGACCAGCCGGCCCTGGAGGCCATGCACCGGCACAAGACCGGCGCCCTGATCGAAGCCAGCGTGCGCCTCGGCGCCCTGGCCAGCGGCCACGCCGACGACTGCGCCCTGCAGGCCCTGCAGGCCTACGCCCAGGCCATCGGCCTGGCCTTCCAGGTGCAGGACGACATCCTCGACGTGGAGAGCGACACCACCACCCTGGGCAAGACCCAAGGCAAGGACCAGGCCAATCACAAGCCGACCTACCCGGCGCTGCTCGGTCTGGAACAGGCCAAGGCCTATGCCCTGGAACTGCGCGATCAGGCCCTGCACGCCCTGCGCCCCTTCGACAGCCGCGCCGAACCGCTGCGCGAGCTGGCCCGCTATATAGTCGAACGGCGCCACTGAGGCGGGCACCGGCCGTGCCCCGGCCCGCGTCCAGGCGCCGCCTGGTCCGCCCGAGCAGAACGCCCCGCCCGGCGCCTTGGACTTATGGCTTAAAGCTTGGCATCGCTTTCGGGTAAACTGCCGCATCTTTTTGCCTATAACGATTCGCCCGATGCCGACGACCTTCGATGAGATTCCCCGCGAGCGCCCGCTGACGCCCCTGCTCGACCGCGCGAACACGCCGGACGAGCTGCGCCGCCTGGGCGAGGCCGAACTGGAGGCCCTGGCCGACGAGCTGCGCCAGTACCTGCTGTACACGGTCGGCCAGACCGGCGGGCACTTCGGCGCCGGTCTCGGGGTGATCGAGCTGACCATCGCCCTGCACTACGTCTTCGACACCCCGGACGACCGCCTGGTGTGGGACGTCGGCCACCAGGCCTACCCGCACAAGATCCTCACCGGCCGCCGCGAGCAGATGAGCAGCCTGCGCCAGAAGGACGGCATCGCCGCCTTCCCGCGACGCAGCGAGAGCGAATACGACACCTTCGGCGTCGGCCACTCCAGCACCTCGATCAGCGCGGCCCTGGGCATGGCCATCGCCGCGCGCCTGCAGGGCAGCACGCGCAAAGCGGTGGCGGTGATCGGCGATGGCGCGCTGACCGCCGGCATGGCCTTCGAGGCGCTGAACCACGCCTCCGATGTAGGCGCCAACATGCTGGTGGTGCTCAACGACAACGACATGTCGATCTCGCGCAACGTCGGCGGCCTGTCCAACTACCTGGCCAAGCTGCTCTCCAGCCGCACCTACGCCAGCATGCGCGAGGGCAGCAAGAAGGTGCTGTCGCGCCTGCCCGGGGCCTGGGAGATCGCCCGCAAGACCGAGGAGCACGCCAAGGGCATGCTGGTGCCCGGCACCCTGTTCGAGGAACTGGGCTGGAACTACATAGGCCCGATCGACGGCCACGACCTGCCGACCCTGCTGGCGACATTGCGCAATATGCGCGACCTGGAGGGCCCGCAGTTCCTCCACGTGATCACCAAGAAGGGCAAGGGCTTCGCCCCCGCCGAGGTCGACCCGATCGGCTACCACGCCATCACCAAGCTGGAGCCGGTGGACGCCAAGGCCACGCCGAAGAAAGCGGGCGGACCGAAGTACTCCAGCGTGTTCGGCCAGTGGCTGTGCGACATGGCCGCCCAGGACAAGCGCCTGGTCGGCATCACTCCGGCGATGAAGGAAGGCTCGGACCTGGTGGCCTTCAGCGAACGCTACCCCGAACGCTACTTCGACGTGGCCATCGCCGAGCAGCACGCGGTGACCCTGGCCGCCGGCATGGCCTGCGACGGCGCCAAGCCGGTAGTGGCGATCTACTCGACCTTCCTCCAGCGCGCCTACGACCAGCTGATCCACGACGTGGCGGTGCAGCACCTCGACGTGCTGTTCGCCATCGACCGCGCCGGCCTGGTCGGCGAGGACGGCCCGACCCACGCCGGCAGCTTCGACCTGTCCTACCTGCGCTGTGTCCCCGGCATGCTGGTGATGACCCCCAGCGACGAGAACGAACTGCGCCGCATGCTCAGCACCGGCTACCAGTATCTGGGCCCGGCGGCGGTGCGCTACCCACGGGGCAGCGGCCCCAATGCCGTTATCGAGCAGGGCCTGGAGCCGCTGGAGATCGGCAAGGGCGTAGTCCGCCGCCAGGGCGGCAAGGTCGCCCTGCTGGTGTTCGGCGTGCAGCTGGCCGAGGCGCTGAAGGTCGGCGAGGCCCTCGACGCCACGGTGGTGGACATGCGCTTCGTCAAACCCCTGGACGAGGCCCTGGTACGCCAGTTGGCCGGCAGTCACGAACTGCTGGTGACCGTCGAGGAGAACAGCATCATGGGCGGCGCCGGCAGCGCGGTCAGCGAGCTGCTGGCCCGCGAGAACCAGCTCAAGCCGGTGCTGCACCTGGGCCTGCCGGACTACTATGTCGAGCACGCCAAACCGGCGCAGATGCTCGCCGAGTGCGGCCTGGACGCCGCCGGCATCGAAGCCGCGGTACGGCTGCGCCTGGCACTGCTGCAGGCCTGAACCGCGCAGGCCGGGCCGCGGCCCAGCCTGCCGAACGAATGGTTATACCCGCCGCGCAGGCTACGGCCGCGCGGCGTTCTGCTTGTCCGAGGTCGCGGCCAACGCCGCGTGAAAAGGGAAGCAGGTGCGCGCTCGCCCACGGACGAGCGCAAGGCCTGCGCTGCCCCCGCAACGGTAATCGACGGTGCTCATACGCGAGCACAGGTTTTCCCGACACACCACTGGGCTCGCCCGGGAAGGTGGGAAACCGCAGTCGACAGCCCGGAGACCTGCCTCGGCGCAATCTGACTGGTGTTGCGGAGGGCATCACCGTCAAGCGCTGACGGCTGCCCGCCTGCCCGCGCTTGTCCCTGCCCTCCTCGAAAGCTGTCTCACTTTTGAGGATCTATCGATGAAACTGTCCCCACTCACCCTGGCCATGACCCTGGCGCCCGGCCTCGCGCTGGCTGCCGAACCCACCGAACCCTATCAGGCCCAGCCCCTGGTGGTGACCCGCGGCACACCGCTGCAGCAGCCGGCGCCGGCCAGCGTCGCCGTGGTTACCCGCCGGCAGATCGAGGCCAGCGCCGCCAGCAGCCTGGTGGAGGTGCTGCGCACCCAGGCCGGCCTGCAGATTCGCGACACCCTCGGCGATGGCAACCGGGTCGCCCTCAGCCTGCGCGGTTTCGGCGAGAATGCGGCGAACAATACCCTGGTGCTGGTCGATGGCCGCCGCCTGAACAACCCCAGTCAGCAGGCAGCCGACCTCAACAGCGTGCCCCTGGCCAATATCGAGCGTATCGAGATCATCCGCGGCGCCGGCACCGTGCTCTACGGCGACCAGGCCGTGGGCGGGGTGGTCAACATCATCACCCGCACCCCGCTACAGGACGAAGCCTATGTGGAAACCAGCCGCGGCAGCCACGACCTGGAAGCCTATCGCGGCCATGCCTTCCGCCAACTGGGCGGCGGCTTTTCGCTCTACGCCAACGGCGAGGCGCGGCATGCCGACGGCTACCGCGACAACAACCACGCCAGTTACAGCAACGCCTTCGCCCGACTGCGCCACGACCATGAGGGTGGCTGGCTGCTGGCCGAATACCAGACCATCGATGACGAATTGCGCCTGCCCGGCGCATTGAGCGAGAGCCAGCGCCGCGCCGACCGCAAGGCCAGCTTCAAGCCGCGGGATTTCAGCGACAGCAAGACCCAGGTAGGCCGCTTCGCCGCCCGCCAGGCGCTCTCCGACACCTGGACGGCGGACTTCGACTACAGCTACCGCGACAGCGATGCCGTGGGCTTCCTCTCCGGCGCCTTCACCCAAGGCACCCGCGTCGAAACGCTGAGCCCGCGCCTGACCGCCCACTGGGACAGCTCGCTGGGGCGTAGCGAATGGCTGCTCGGCCACGACCACATCACCAGTGACTATGAGCTGGCCTCGGCCTTCGGCACCACCCGCTTCCGCCAGACCCTGCGCGACTGGTACAGCCAGCTCAGCCAACCCTTGGGCCACGAGCTGACCCTGACCCTTGGCTACCGCGCCAGCGAGGCGGAGGATCGCAATCAGGGCCTCGGCCTGCGCCACACCGACCATGAGGACAGCACCAGCCTGGGCCTGAGCTGGCAAGCCGATAGCCATACCCGGCTGTTTCTCAAGCGCGAGGACGTACTGCGCTTCGCCAACGTCGACGACAACGGCTTCACCTCCCCCGGCACGCGCTTCCTCGAACCCCAGACAGGGGTCTCATGGGAAGGCGGGGTCGAATGGCAGGATGCCATCCAGCGCTATCAGCTGAGCCTCTATCGCCTGGACCTCGAGAACGAAATCGCCTTCGACAGCGCCGCGCCCGGCCCCTTCGGCCCAGGCGCCAACGTCAACCTGGACGACACCCGGCGCGACGGCCTGCTGCTCGAGGGGCGGCGCCAACTCAACGATCGCCTGAGCCTCAATGGCCAGTACAGCTTCACCGACGCGCGCTACCGAGGGGGCAGCTTCAAGGGCCACGACGTGCCCTGGGTGGCCCGGCACACGGCCAGCCTGAGCCTGCACTACCTGCTGCTGAAGGGACTGACCGGCTACGTCGAGGCCAACTACACCGGCCCACGCTACCTCGCCAGCGACGACGCCCACGCCCTGCCGCGAGAAGGTGGCTACACCCTGTTAAATCTCGGTTTGAGCTACGACTACCGGCAGTTCAGCAGCAAGCTGCGGATCAACAACCTGACAGGCAAGCGCTACGACAGCCATGCCGGCCACAATGCCTTTATCGCCGGCAACAAGGCCCTCTATCCAGCGCCGGAAGAGGAGGTGCAACTGAGCGTCGGCTACCGCTTCTAAGCAGCCCCCATCAACGACAAGGCCCCGCGATCGCGGGGCCTTGTGCTTTTAGCGCTCTATTTCGCCTCGGCCAGCTGCTGGCAGAGCTTCTCGGTGGCCGCCAGCATCTGGAAGCTGGGCCGCTCCAGGCCCTTGTCCGGCACCGGCCAGAGCTGATTGCGCCGCACCGCGGCCAGGCCCGGCCAGCGGCGCCAGCCATCCAGCTGGGCGCCGGAGCCCGCCAGTATCACCTCGGGGTCGCGCTGCAGCACCGCCTCGATGCCGACCTGCGGCGCCGGCAGGGCGAGGTCGGCGAAGACGTTTTCGGCGCCGCACAGACGCAGGGCGTCGCTGATGATCTGGCGACCGCCTATGGTGTACAGCGGCTTGTCCCAGATCTGGTAGAACACCCGCAGCGGCCGCTCGCGCCGGTAGCGGGTACGGAGTTCGGCGAGGCGCTCGTTGAAACGTCGGCGCAACAGCTGGCCCTGCTCGCCCCGCCCGAGGCGCGCGCCGATCTCGGCGAACTGCTCGGCCAGGTGGCTCAGGTCGCGCGGTTCGGTGACCAGCAGGGGGATGCCGAAGGCCACCAGCTGCTGGCGCTGGGCCGGGCTTATGCTGTCGGGCCAGAGCAGCACCAGGTCGGGCTGCAGCTTGAGCAGGCTCTCCATCTCCAGCTGGCCGTAGCGCCCTACCGACGGCAGGTGCGCCAGCGCGACCGGCCGCTCGCCGCCATCCAGCACGCCGACCAGCAGCTCGGCGGCGCCCAGTTCCAGGACGATCTCGCTCAAGGACGGCGCCAGGCTGACCACCCGCTCCACCGCCCAGGCCGGCCGGGCCAGCAGCACCAGCAGGCACAGCGCCAGACGGCTCATCAGCCGAGCTGGCGGGGAATGCGGTAGAGGTACAGCAGCACCAGGCTGGAGAGCGCCAGGAGCAGCAGCGGTATGCCTTCCAGGCCGGCGAACAGGGCGCCGACGGCGACCCAGGCCGGCAGCGCGGCCACCCACATGGCCCGGCTCCGGCACTGCCCCAGCGCCTGCCAGGCGGCCGCTTCCTGCGGGGTGTCGAGGGCCTTCTCGGTGGCCATCAGGGCGCGCTTGTAGGCGCCGAACTGCGGCAGGCTGGCGAACATCGCCAGCAGCCCGGCGATGAACAGCGGCATGGCCAAGGGCCCGGGCTGGCGCTCGGCGCCGAACAGCAGGTTGACACCGAACAGCGGCGCCAGCGTCAACAGCAGCCGGCCCCACCAAGCCAGGGCCAGGCGACGGCGGGTCTCGCTGCGGCTCACCGGGGCTCCTCGACCTCGCCCTGGTGCAGGCTGCCGAGCAGATGGCCGAGCTTGCCGGCCTTGGTCGCCAGGTACTTCTTGTTGTGCGGGTTGTGGTCGATCTGCAACGGCACGCGGGCGGCCACCGCCACGCCCATGTCGCCCAGCGCCTTGACCTTGCGCGGGTTGTTGGTCATCAGCTTGAGCTGGCGAATGCCCAGGTGCTCGAGCATCGGCCGGCAGATCGCGTAGTCGCGCTGGTCGGCGCCGAAGCCCAGGCGCTCGTTGGCCTCCACGGTGTCGGCGCCGCCATCCTGCAGCTCGTAGGCGCGGATCTTGTTGAGCAAGCCGATGCCGCGTCCTTCCTGGCGCAGGTAGAGCAGCACGCCGCGCCCCTCGGCGGCGATGGCGCGCAAGGCCGCCTCGAGCTGGAAGCCGCAGTCGCAACGCAGGCTGAACAGCGCATCGCCGGTCAGGCATTCGGAATGCAGGCGTCCCAGCACCGGCTCGCCGCCGGCGACATCGCCGAAGGTCAGCGCGACATGTTCCTTGCCGGTGGCCTCCTCGAGAAAGCCGTGCATGGTGAACACGCCAAACGGCGTAGGCAGTTGGGAGGCGGCGACGAACACGACAGGCACCGGATGCTCCTAAGCAGATAAGGGCGGGAAAGTGGCAAGAGCGGCATTGTAACAGCAGCCCCTGCCGGCGGGTCAGCCTGAATTACCGATGATAAGGATCGGCTCGGCTCAATGCTTGGACTCGAGCATCAGCACATCCTGCTCGACCTTCCAGCCGACCCGACTGAGAAAACTCATGCCGAGCAGCGCCTCGGTCGGGGCACCGCCCTCCAGCACCACGGCCTCGACGCCCAGCACCTCCAGGCTGCCGACCTTGACGCTGTCGAGGCTGACCCGCCAGCCGCGCGCCGTGCCGCTGGCCGTGCTGACCTGCAACGGCCGGCCGACGACGCGGTAGTCGATGCCCAGGCGCCGGGCATGCCCTTCGTTCAAGGCCACCGAGGTGGCGCCGGTATCGACCAGGAACTGCACCGGATGGCCGCTCACCGAGCCGGCGACCCAGTAGTGTCCGCCGACGCCCTTGGCGATGCTCAGCTGGCGCTTGCTCGGCTCGGCGAAGCCGTTGCTGTACTCGCGACTCAGGCCATAGCTGCGCTCGACGCCCTCGATCCGCAGCACCGCGCCGCGGCTGTCGGCGCTGATCACCTGCACCCCGCCCGGCCCGGTCTGGCCGACCTTCACCAGCTTGCGCTGGCCGTCGACATTGAGCACCGCGGCCCCGGGAAACAGGCCGACCACCTGCACCTGGGGCGCGGCCCAGAGGCTCCCGGCGGCGGCCAGCAGCACGCCGGCGGCAAGCCATTTCAGTCCCTGTTTCACGCGCATCGATCTCCTTAGTCGAAGGGATAGGGTTGTTGCCAGCGCTTGAACACCGGCCGCAGGCTGCCACGCCTGACCAGCTCGTCCATGCGCCTGTCGAACAGCGCGGCCAGGGCGCGCCCCCGGGGCGTGTCGGCGAAGCCCAGGTACAGCGGCAGGCGGGTCAACGGCGTCAGGCGAAAGCGTGCCGGCTCGGCGGCGCGCTCGAGCAGGTCCTCGAGCTCGTCATGGGCCTCGAGGAAAAAATCGGCGCGGCGATACTGCAGCATCTGCAGGATATCGCTATCGCGCTGGATTTCCCGGTAATGCTTCAAATCTGGCAGGTAACGCTGGAAGGCGTAACCGCGCATCCACACCAGGCGCGCCGCGCCTATAGTGGCCAGGGTCGGCGTCGGGCGCTCGGCCAGGCCCAGCGCACTGACCCGGTCGGCATCGTAGTGCCAGCGCGGGTAGATCACTCCGCGGTCGATCTCATCCTTGTACGAGCCGACCCAGGCATCGGCCTGGCCGCGCTGCACCAGGCCGATGGAGCGGGTATAGGGCACGCTCTGGATCTGCAACTCGACGCCGGCGGGCTCGAAGACCTGACGCAGGATGTCCCAGGCCAGGCCGCTGCCGTCGGCCTCGGTATCCTCTGCCCAGACCTCGCTGGCCAGGCGGATTTGCGTCGGCGGCGGCGCCTCCGCCTGGGCACCGGCCCAGGTCGACAGCGCCATCAATATCGCCAGCCAGAAGCCGCGCATGTCCGCCCTCCGGTCTCGCTAGAAGCCCAGCCCCGCCGCCAGGCCGTTGGCCCAGCCCCATACCACCAGCTGCATCGCCAGCCAGGCGAACACCCCGGCCAGCACGTCGTCGAGCATGATGCCGACGCCGCCGTGCACGTGCCTGTCGATCCAGCGGATCGGCCAGGGCTTGAGGATATCGAACAGGCGGAACATCAAGAAGCCTAGCAGCAGCCAGGCCCAGCCCTCGGGCACCAGCCACAGGGTGATCCACATGCCGACCATCTCGTCCCAGACGATGCCCTCGTGGTCGTGCACGCGCAGGTCGTCGGCAACCTTGCCGCACAGCCAGAAGCCGAACAGCATGCTCAGGCCGAGCATCAGCCAGTAGCCCCAGTCCGGCAGCAGCTGCCACAGTGGGATGAACGGCAGGGCCACCAGCGACCCCCAGGTGCCCGGCGCCTTGGGCAAGGTGCCGGAGCCGAAGCCGAAGGCCAGGAAATGCCAGGGATTGCGCCAGACCGAGGGCGGCACTCGCGAGGTCTCAGACACCGGCGGCTCCGAAATGCTGATAGCCCCGTGCCGGCGGCGCGAGGGCACGCCCCTGCGCATCCAGCAGGCGCACGCCTGCGCCGGCTTCGACCCGGCCGATCACCTGCAGCGGCCAGCCCGCCGCCTGCAGGCCGTGCAGGTGCTCGGCCGGCAGGGTGAAGGCCAGCAGGTAGTCGTCGCCACCGCCGAGGGCGCAGCGACGTGCGCCCTCTTCCCCGAGCAAGTCCAGCAGGGCCGCCGAGAGGGGCAGGCGCGCCTGCTCGACCAGCAGCGCCACCCCGGATGCCGTGGCGATATGCCCGCAGTCGGCCAGCAGGCCATCGGAAATATCCAGCGCCGCCGTGGCCTTGCCGCGCAGGGCCTGGCCCAGGGCCAGCTGCGGTTGCGGCGCCCAGTAGCGCGGCAGCAGCGCCTCGGCGACCTGCGCCTTGGCCTGGCGCCGCCCGAGCACCAGCTCCAGGGCACCGGCGCCCTCGCCCAGGCAGCCGCCGACGCAGAGCAGGTCGCCGGCCTGGGCACCGGCGCGGGTCAGCGCCTGCCCGGCCGGCACCCGGCCGCACACGGTCAGGGTCAGACTCAGCGGACCGCGCGTGGTATCGCCGCCGATCAAGCGCGCACTGCACTGCCGCGCCATCTGGTCGAGCCCGCGGGCGAAGGCCTCGAGCCAGGCCGGCTCGGCACGGGGCAGGGTCAGGGCCAGGGTGAAGCCGATGGGCGCCGCGCCCATGGCGGCCAGGTCGCTGAGCGACACGCCGAGGGCACGCTGGCCGAGCGAGAACGGCTCGGCCGCCGCGGGAAAATGCACGCCCTCGACCAGGGTGTCGGTGGACACCGCCAGCTGTTCGCCGGCCGCCAGCTCCAGCAGGGCGCAATCGTCGCCGATGCCCAGGACCACGCCTTCGCCGGCCCGCGCACAGGACGCGGCGGCGAAGTAATGGCGGATCAGCTCGAACTCACCCAAGGCAGACGCGCCGGGCTCAGCGCTTGTGGGCGCGGACTTCGTCGGCGCGCAGGCGCGGCGCCAGCTTGTCCAGCACGCCATTGACGAACTTGTGGCCGTCGGTGGCGCCGAACACCTTGGCCAGCTCGATGCCCTCGTTGATCACCACCCGATAGGGGATATCGATGCGGTTCTTCAGCTCGTAGGTGGACAGGCGCAGGATCGACAGCTCGACCGGGTCGATCTCGTCCATCGGCCGATCGAGCAG
The DNA here is from genome assembly GCF_018398425.1 of Pseudomonas lalucatii. NCBI lineage: Bacteria > Pseudomonadati > Pseudomonadota > Gammaproteobacteria > Pseudomonadales > Pseudomonadaceae > Pseudomonas > Pseudomonas lalucatii. The sequence goes on from NZ_JADPMV010000002.1 coordinate 1,288,622, forward strand.
GGGCGCGAAGGCGCCGTCGATCTCGGTCTTCTGCCGCGCCACGCCGTGCAGGATCTCATGGAAATAGGCGCCGTCGACGGCGCTGAAGTCGTTGTCGACGCGAAACTGCGCTTCGATCTCGTTCAGCGCCTGGCCGGCGATATGCCAGGAGTACAGGGCCTGCATGGCCAGGGTGCGCGCCTCGCGGCGCGCCAGGGTCTTGGCGCTAGGGCCCTTCTTCGCCGCCTGCGGCTTCTGCCCTTGGCTGTCGTGCTGGCTCACTTGGCCTCCAACTGCGCCAGCAGGCTGACCATTTCCAGGGCGGACAGCGCGGCTTCGGCGCCCTTGTTGCCGGCCTTGGTGCCGGAGCGCTCGATGGCCTGCTCGATGGAGTCCACGGTCAGCACGCCGAAGGCCACCGGCACGCCGAACTCCATGGACACCTGGGCCAGGCCCTTGGTGCACTCGCCGGCGACGTATTCGAAGTGCGGGGTGCCGCCGCGGATCACCGCGCCGAGGGCGATGATGGCGTCGAACTCGCTGCGCTGCGCGACCTTCTGCGCCACCAGAGGAATCTCGAAGGCGCCCGGGGCGCGGATGATGGTGATGTCGCTTTCGCTCACACCGTGGCGCACCAGGGCATCAACGGCACCGCTTACCAGGCTTTCGACGACGAAGCTGTTGAAGCGGCCGACCACCAGGGCGAAACGGCCCTTGGGGGCGATGAAAGTACCTTCGATGGTCTTCAGGGTCATAGCGGATCTCGTCTGGGAAAGAGCCGGGGCGCGAGCCTGCGCCCCATGGGGTTATTCAGAGGGCAGGTATTCTACAACTTCCAGGTCGAAACCGGATATTGCGTTGAACTTCATCGGCGAACTCATCAGGCGCATCTTGCGCACCCCCAGATCGCGGAGGATCTGCGAGCCGGCGCCGACGGTGCTGTAGGTGGTCGGATTGGCCGCCTTGTGCTCGTGGCCCTGCTGGCGCTCCAGGTGCGCCAGCAGGTCCGGCCCGGTCAGCGGGTTGCCCAGCAGCAGCACCACGCCGCTGCCGGCCTTGGCCACCTCGACCATGGCGGCGCGCAGGCTCCAGCGCCCCTCCTGCTTGACCATGAACAGGTCGCGCAGCGGGTCCATGTTGTGCACCCGCACCAGGGTCGGCTGTTCCGGGCTGATGCTGCCCAGGGTCAGGGCCATGTGCACGTCGCCCTCCACCGCATCGCGGTAGGTCACCAGGTTGAACTGGCCCAGCTCGGTGTCCAGCTCCTGCTCGCCGATGCGCTCGACGGTGCGCTCGTGGATCAGCCGGTAGTGGATCAGGTCGGCGATGGTGCCGATCTTGATGCCGTGCTCGGCGGCGAACTCCTCCAGCTCGGGCCGGCGGGCCATGGTGCCGTCGTCGTTCATGATCTCGCAGATCACCCCGCTCGGCTCGAAGCCGCCCATGCGCGCCAGGTCGCAGGCCGCCTCGGTATGCCCGGCACGGGCCAGCACGCCGCCCGGCTGGGCCATCAGCGGGAAGATATGGCCGGGGCTGACGATGTCGTCGGCCTTGGCGCTCTTCGCCGCCGCGGCCTGCACGGTGCGCGCGCGGTCGGCGGCGGAGATGCCGGTGGTGACGCCCTCGGCGGCCTCGATGGAGACGGTGAACTTGGTGCCGAAACCGGAGCCGTTGCGCGGCGCCATCAACGGCAGGCTGAGCCGCTCGCAGCGCTCGCGGGTCATCGGCATGCAGATCAGGCCGCGGGCGAAGCGCGCCATGAAGTTGATGTGCTCGGCGGTGACCGCCTCCGAGGCGATGATCAGGTCGCCCTCGTTCTCGCGGTCCTCGTCATCCATGAGGATGACCATCTTGCCGGCGCGGATGTCTTCGATCAGTTCTTCGATGCTGTTGAGTGCCATGCTGGCGATTCCTTAATTCTTCAGGTAGCCGTGTTCGGCCAGAAAGCTTTCGGTCAGGCCGGCGGCCTTGGGCTCGGCGGCCTTGTCGCCGAGCAGCAGGCGCTCCAGGTAACGCGCCAGCAGGTCCACCTCGAGGTTGACCTGACGCCCCGGACGGTAGTCGACCATGATGGTCTCGGCCAGGGTGTGCGGCACTATGGTCAGCTCGAACTCGGCGCCGCTGACCGCGTTGACCGTGAGACTGGTGCCGTCGACGGTGATCGAGCCCTTGTGGGCGATGTACCTGGCCAGCTCGCGCGGCGCGCGGATCCTGAATTGCACGGCACGGGCATTGTCCTCCCGCGACAGCACCTCGCCGACGCCGTCGACATGGCCGCTGACCAGATGGCCACCGAGGCGGCTGCTCGGGGTCAGGGCCTTCTCCAGGTTGACCCGGCTGCCGGGCTTGAGGTCGATGAAGGCGGTGCGTGCCAGGGTCTCGCGGCTGACGTCGGCCCAGAAGCCGTCGCCGGGCAGCTCCACCGCGGTCAGGCACACGCCGTTGACCGCGATGCTGTCGCCGAGTTTGACGTCGGCCAGGTCGAGCTTGCCGGTCTCGACGTAGACGCGCACGTCGCCGCCCTTGGGGCTCAGCGCCCGGATGCTGCCGATAGCTTCGATTATGCCGGTGAACATTGCGCCTCCACGGACCCGGAAACGACGCGAGGCGAGTGGAACGCGCCGCGCACCGGAACCGAGTAATAAGTCTGTGACATCTGGACGAACTCCTGTTTATCAAAAACAGGGCGTGACTGATCGAAAGGGATCTTGCAGGCGCCGCTACGGCGCCCTTTCAGACAATCCCGCTCTCTCTTTATCCGGACTGTGACCGTCGGCCCCGGAATCGCACCGGGTCTGCTGACCTCGCCGACGCCCCGCAGCAGGACCCTCGGCAAGCGCTCGCGGGCTAGGCGCCTTGCGCGCCATTACCGCCGGTGGGGAATCGCACCCCGCCCTGAGAACGTTGCGGCCACCAGGTGGCCGAGACGCGTTGTACCACAATTGACCGCGACCTGCATGGGCGCACGCGCCTGCGTGCCGGCGACTGGCCGATCAGCCCTGGCCCTTGGGCACGGCGATGATCTGCCAGTCCTCGCCCACCGCGCGGATGTCGAGGATCCTGAGCTCCGGCGCCTCGGCCATGCGCGTCAGCGGCAGCTCGAGCAGCGGCCGGGCGCTGGAGCCGAGCAGCTTGGGCGCGACGAACAGCCGGTACTCGTCGACCAGGCCCTGGCGGGCGAAGGCCCCGGCCAGGCGCGGCCCGGCCTCGACCAGCACCTCGTTGGCGCCGCGGGCGGCCAGTGCGAGCAGCAGCCGCCGCAGGTCGACATGGCCGTTGCTGCCCGGCACGGCCAGCAGCTCGTGGCCTTCCTCGAGGAACCGCTCGCGCGCCGCGGCGGCCGCGCAGGTGGCCACCAGCGCCGGCCCGGCCTGGAAGAAGGGCACGTCCAGCGGCACCCGCAGGCGTCCATCGACCAGCACCCGCAGCGGCGGACGGGCGGCGGCCAGGGCGCTCAGCTCGGCGCCCAGGCCCAGTTCGTCGGGGCGCACGGTCATCCGCGCGCCGTCGGCCAGCACCGTATCGGCGCCGCTCAGCACCACGCTGGAGCGGGCGCGCAGGCGCTGCACCGCGGCCCGCGCCGCCGGCCCGGTGATCCACTGGCTCTCGCCGCTGGCCATGGCGGTGCGGCCGTCCAGGCTCATGGCCAGTTTGACCCGCACCAGCGGCAGGCCCTGCTCCATGCGCTTGATGAAACCGCCGTTGAGAACCCGCGCATCGCCTTCGAGCACGCCGCAGAGCACCTCGATGCCGGCCTGCTGCAGACGCGCCAGGCCATTGCCGGCCACCTGGGGGTTGGGGTCCTGCATGGCCGCGACCACTCGCGCCACGCCGGCGGCCACCAGGGCATCGGCACAGGGCGGCGTACGCCCATGATGGCTGCAGGGCTCCAGGGTGACATAAGCGGTGGCGCCGCGGGCCCGCTCGCCGGCCTGGCGCAGCGCGTGCACCTCGGCATGGGGCTCGCCGGCCCGGGCATGCCAGCCTTCGCCGACGATGCGCCCGGCGGCGACTATGACGCAGCCGACGCGCGGATTGGGATGGGTGGAGTAGAGGCCCTTGCGGGCCAGCTCGAGGGCGCGGGCCATGAAGCCCTGATCGGAGTTCAGCATCAGCCTTGCGACGGCTCGCGGGACAGCCGGTCGATCTCCTCGCGGAATTCGTTGAGGTCCTGGAAGCGCCGGTACACCGAGGCGAAACGGATGTAGGCGACCTCGTCGAGCTTCTGCAGCTCGCCCATCACCAGTTCGCCGAGCACCAGCGACTTGATCTCGCGCTCGCCGGTGGCGCGCAGCTTGTGCTTGATGTGGGCGATGGCGCCCTCCAGGCGCTCGATGCTCACCGGGCGCTTCTCCAGGGCGCGCTGCATGCCGGCACGCAGTTTTTCCTCGTCGAAGGGCTGGCGGCTGCCGTCCTGCTTGATCAGCCGCGGCATCACCAGCTCGGCGGTCTCGAAGGTGGTGAAGCGCTCCTCGCAGGCCAGGCATTCACGCCGGCGGCGCACCTGTTCGCCCTCGGCGACCAGGCGCGAGTCGATGACCTTGGTGTCGTGGGCACCGCAGAACGGACAGTGCATAGCGGGCAGTCGCCTTGAACGGGAAGGCGCCATGGTAGCGCATCCCGCAGGCAAGACAAGCCGCGCGCTTTGCGGTATACAGGCGCGCCTGCGACTAAGCTTCCTGACACCCATACCGACGGACCCGCCCATGCCTCCGAGCCCCCTCGCCGCCCTGGCCCTGGTCCTGCTGCTGGCGGCCTGCGCCGGCTCGGCCTGGGGCGGCGCCTGCCGAGACGCTGCCCGCGCACCTGCGCGAACTCAGCGGCCAGCTGCTCGGCGTGCCCAATGGCGCCGAGGTCGAGCTGGCCCTGCTGACCCTGGACCAGCGCGGCCTGCCCCAGGGCCTGCTGGGCAATATCCAGCTGAGCGGCAACGGCGATGCCCTGCCCTTTCGCCTGACCTTCAACCCGCAGTCCTTCAGCCGCGCCCTGCGCGTCGAACTGCGCGGCCGCGCCCATCGCTCCGGTCACCTGATCCTGCGCCTGCCGCCCGTGCCCATTCGCCATGCCGACAGCCAGGAGGTCGGCACCTTGCGCCTGGTACCCGCGCCATGACCCCGCCACACGAGCTGCAGGGCGCGCTGGGCGAGCTGCTCGGCGACGCCCGCCTCGACGCCACCGCGCTGCCCGGCACCGACCTGCGCCTGTGGCTGATCGATGCGGCCAACATGGACCGCGCCTTCAGCCCCGCGGAGACCCGGCGCATCCTCGAGGAGCCGCCCTACTGGAGCTTCTGCTGGGCCAGCGGCCTGGTCCTGGCACGCTGGCTGGCCGCGCATCCGCACTGGGTGCGCGACAAGCGCGTGCTGGATTTCGGCGCCGGCTCCGGGGTGGCGGCGATCGCCGCGGCCAAAACCGGCGCCCGCGAGGTGGTGGCCTGCGACCTAGACCCGCTGGCCCTCGCCGCCTGCCGGGCCAACGCCGAGCTGAACGGCGTCGAACTGGGCTACTCGGCGGACTTCTTCGCCGAGGCCGACCGTTTCGACCTGATCCTGGTCGCCGACGTGCTCTACGACCGCGCCAACCTGCCGCTGCTCGACCAGTTCCTCGGCCGCGGCCGCCAGGCCCTGGTGGCCGATTCGCGGGTGCGCGACTTCCAGCATCCGCTGTATCGCCGCCTCGCCGTCCTGGAGGCCTGCACCTGGCCGGATCTGGCCGAGCCGGCGGAGTTTCGCCACGTCAGCCTGTATCACGCGCGCCGCGATTGAGGCCCGCGCCCTTGTATCCACGCCCCCGCGGCCGCATCTATAGTCCTACCCACCCTGCCCCCTGCCCGAGACCGACCATGAGCGACACCCCCTATATCTTCGACGTATCCGGCGCCGCCAACTTCGAACAGCTGGTGATCCAGAACTCCTTTCACAAGCCGGTACTGGTGGACTTCTGGGCCGAGTGGTGCGCACCGTGCAAGGCACTGATGCCGCTGCTGGCGCAGATCGCCGAGAGCTACCAGGGCGAACTGCTGCTGGCCAAGGTGGACTGCGACGCCGAGCAGGACATCGTCGCCCGCTTCGGCATCCGCAGCCTGCCCACCGTGGTGCTGTTCAAGGACGGCCAGCCGGTCGACGGCTTCGCCGGCGCCCAGCCGGAGTCGGCGATCCGCGACATGCTCCAGCCCCATGTTGCCGAGCCGCCGCCCCCCCAGGCCGACCTGCTGCAAGATGCCCAGGCGCTGTTCGCCGACGGCCGCATCGGCGAGGCGGAGGCCCGGCTCCAGCAGTTGCTCGGCGAGGACAATGAAAACGCCGCCGCGCTGATCCTCTATGCCCGCTGCCTGGCCGAACGCGGCGAGCTGGGCGAGGCCGAGACCGTGCTCGACGCGGTCAAGGGCGACGCGCACAAGCAGGCCCTGGCCGGCGCCCGCGCGCAGCTGACCTTCCTGCGCCAGGCCGCCGACCTGCCGGAGGTCGCCAGCCTGAAGAGCCGCCTGGCGCAGAACGGCGAAGACGACGAGGCGGCCTACCAGCTGGCCATCCAGCAGCTGGCCCGCCAGCAGTACGAGGCGGCGCTGGACGCCCTGCTCAAGCTGTTCGTGCGCAACCGCGGCTACGCCGACGGCGTGGCGCACAAGAGCCTGCTGCAGGTATTCGATCTGCTGGGTAACGACCACCCGCTGGTGACCGCCTACCGGCGCAAGCTGTACCAGGCGATCTACTGAGGTGGCGCCGGCCTTTCAGCTGCTCCTGCGGGTGCGCTACGGCGAGTGCGACGCCCAGCAGGTGGTGTTCAACGCCCGCTATGCCGACTACGTCGACCTGGCCGTCACGGAGTTCTTCCGCGCCCTGCTCGGCGGCTACAAGGCGCTGCTGGAGCGCGGCCTGGACACCCAGGTGGTGCGCCAGTGCATCGACTGGAGCGCTCCGGCGCGCTTCGACGACGTACTCGAGCTGCGCGTGCAGACCCTGAGGGTCGGCAACAGCTCCTACAGCCTGCAGGTGGACATGCTGCACCACGAGGATCAGCGCCCGCTGGCACGGGCCGAAGTCACCTACGTCATGGTCGACAGCCGGGAGTTTCGCAAGGTTGGGGTCCCCGACGACTTGCGCGCCCTGCTGCTGCGCGGGGCCCCGGGCGTACGCATCGACCAGGCCGGCTAGGCGCCCAGCCAGCGATAGACCGGCGCGTCGACACCGGCCTCCACGCTCACCTGCGAACAATGGCGCAGGCGCACCAGCAGGCGCTTGCCGGCGGCCTCGCCGCCGGCAAGGGTGGCCAGCTCGCCCAGCAGCTGCGGCCCCTCCACCTGCCCGGCGTCGCGCACCAGCTGCAGGGCGGTCTGCCACAAGGCGTCGCTGGCCCCGGCAGCCGGTGCCGGCGCTGGCGCGGCAGCCGGCTCGGCGAGCGCCGCAGGCAGCCGCTCGGCCAGCTGCGCCCAATCCTCGGCATCCAGTTCCAGGCTCAGGTCCACCGGCCAGTCGCCGATCCGTCCGCGTATACGCACCATTCGCCCATCCCTCCCAATCGATGCGGCCATGCTCCCATGACGGCCGCCGATGGCCAAGGGGCTGGCCAGCCCAGGGTGCAGTTGTTATAACATAACCATCTATACTTCCAGGATCGGAGACCTCCATGCACCGCCTCTTGCTCGCCCTGCCTTTCGCCCTATTGCCACTGGCCGCCGCCCAGGCCAGCGATCATGACCACGACCACGACCATGCGCTCGACAGCCTGGACGCCCACCAGCACGGCGCCGCCAGCCTCAACGTGGTGCTCGACGGCCAAGCGCTGGAGCTGGAGCTGGAAAGCCCGGCGATGAACCTGGTGGGCTTCGAACATGCCGCCGAGAGCGCCGCCGATAAGGCCAAGGTCGCCGCCGCGCGCAGTCAGTTACAAAATCCGCAGGCCCTGTTCGGCCTGAATGCAGGCGATTGCAGCCTGCGCGAGACGGCACTGGAGAGCCCGCTGTTCGAAGATGACGAACATGAGCACGAAGGACATCAGGGCGACGAAACTCACGGCGAACACAGCGAAATCCATGCGCATTACCAGCTCGACTGCAAAAAGCCCGACGAACTCAAGCAGCTGAACCTGGCCGAACTGTTCAAGCGCTTCCCCGCCACCACGAAAATTCAGGTACAACTGATCGGCCCGAATGGCCAGCAAGGCGTGGAGCTGACACCTGCCAAGCCCGGCCTCGACTTCTAAGTTTTCGGAGTGCAGAGCGGCTGGGGCAGCCCAGCCGCTTACTTTATGAGCAATGCCCTGATCAACCTGTCCAACCTCGGCTTCGCCTGGCCCGGCCAGGCCGAACTGCTGGATATCCCCGGCTTCACCTTGGAGCGCGGCGAAAGCCTGTTTCTCAAGGGCCCGAGCGGCAGCGGCAAGACCACCCTGCTCGGCCTGCTGGGCGGCGTGCAGAAGCCCAACCGCGGCAGCATCCAGCTGCTCGGTCAGGACCTGAGCAGCTTGTCCGCTGGTGCTCGCGACCGTTTTCGTGTCGATCACACCGGCTACATCTTTCAGCAGTTCAATTTGCTGCCGTTTCTCTCGGTGCGCGAGAACGTCGAGCTGCCCTGCCATTTCTCCAAGCTGCGCGCCGGGCGGGCGATCCAGCGCCATGGCAGCGTCGACAATGCAGCGGCCGCCCTGCTCGCCCACCTCGGCCTGCAGGACGCCGGCCTGCTGGAGCGCCGCGCCGATGAGCTGTCGATCGGCCAACAGCAACGGGTGGCCGCCGCCCGCGCGCTGATCGGCCAGCCGGAGCTGGTGATCGCCGACGAGCCGACCTCGGCCCTGGACTTCGACGCCCGCGAAGCCTTTCTCGAACTGCTGTTCGCCGAATGCCGCGCCGCCGGCTCCAGCCTGCTGTTCGTCAGCCATGATCAGAGCCTGGCGCGCCTGTTCGACCGCAGCCTGTCGCTGGCGGAACTCAACCGCGCCAGCCGCTTGCCAGGGATTTAAGGATGTATCTGCTTCGCCTCGCCCTGGCCAGCCTAGGCAACCGCCGCTTCACCGCGCTACTGACGATGTTCGCCATCGCCTTGTCGGTCTGCCTGCTGCTCGCCGTCGAGCGGGTGCGCACCGAGGCCCGCGCCAGCTTCGCCAGCACCATCAGCGGCACCGACCTGATAGTCGGGGCGCGCTCGGGCAGCGTGAACCTGCTGCTGTATTCGGTGTTCCGCATCGGCAATGCCACCAACAATATCCGCTGGGACAGCTTCGAGCGCTTCGCCGAGCACCGCCAGGTCAAATGGGCGATCCCGATTTCCCTCGGCGACTCGCACCGCGGCTACCGGGTGATGGGCACCAGCCCGGCGTATTTCGAACACTACCGCTATGCCCGCAGCCAAGCCTTGAAAATCGAGCAGGGCCGCGCCTTTGCCGAGGATCCCTTCGAAGTGGTGCTGGGCGCGGAAGTGGCCCAGGCGCTGAAATATTCCCTCGGCGAAAAGCTGGTGCTGGCCCACGGCGTGGCGACCATCAGCCTGGTCAAGCACGACGACAAACCCTTTACCGTGGTCGGCATTCTGCAACGCACCGGCACCCCGGTGGATCGCACCCTGCATATTTCCCTGGGCGGGATGGAAGCGCTGCATATCGACTGGCAGAACGGCATGCCGGCGCGCGGCGCGGGTGTGGTCAACGCCGAGCAAGCCAGAAATATGGATTTGCAGCCCAAGCAGATCACCGCCTTTCTACTGGGTCTGAACAGCAAGATCGCCACCTTCAGCCTGCAGCGGGAGATCAACCAATTCCGTGGCGAGCCGCTGCTGGCGATCCTGCCCGGCGTCGCCCTGCAGGAGCTGTGGAGCCTGATGGGCACGGCGGAGAAAGCGCTGTTCGTGGTCTCGCTGTTCGTCGTGCTGACCGGCTTGATCGGCATGCTCACGGCGATCCTCACCAGCCTCAACGAGCGCCGCCGCGAGATGGCGATCCTGCGTTCGGTCGGCGCGCGCCCCTGGCATATCGCCGGCCTGCTGGTGCTGGAGGCCTTCGCCCTGGCGCTGGCCGGGGTGTTCCTCGGCTTGTTACTGCTGTACGCCGGCATCGCCGCGGCGCAAAGCCATGTGCAGGCCAACTATGGCCTTTATCTGCCGCTTAATCCGCCAACGCCCTATGAGTGGACGTTGCTCGGCGCTATCCTGGCGGCCGCTCTGCTGATGGGTTGCGTACCCGCCTGGCGAGGCTATCGGCAATCGCTGGCCGATGGCTTGTCGATTCGTTTATAACGCCGCGATAACGCTTACGAGGTAACACCATGCTCCGCCCCCTGCTCGCTGCCGTGCTTGTCGTCCTGGCCGCGCCTGTATCGGCCGCCGAGGTGCGCGAGCTGGTCTGGTCGGAGATGGTGCCGGCCGATGCGCCGCCGCAAGTCGCCGAACCCGCCCCCATGCATGACCTCTCGCAACTGGCCGACGCCCTGTCCGAGTCCGGCCCGGCGGCGATGCAGCAATCGCCGGCCGCGCCTGTGGTCGAGGAGCTGGACGGCCAGACGGTGAAACTGCCGGGCTACATAGTGCCGCTGGATGTGACCGACGAAGGCCGGGTCACCGAGTTCCTCCTGGTGCCCTACTTCGGCGCCTGCATCCATGTACCGCCACCGCCGTCCAACCAGATCGTGCATGTCACCGCCGAACTGGGCGTGCTGCTGGATGCGCTGTACCAGCCGTTCTGGATCGAGGGGCCGCTGAAAGTCGAGCAGACCAGCAGCGAGCTGGCCGAGGCCGGCTACCAGATGGCCGCCGACAAGATCTACCCCTACGAGATGCCCGACAGCTGAACCGAAAAAACCAGGCTCCAGGGCCTGGTTTTCGGTTGCATCCCGGCCTGTCAGCCGCGGCTGGCCAGGCGATTGTCCCGCTCGAAGCGCAGCTCGCTCTCGGCCCACTGACGCCAGGCGCGCACCTTGCTGCCCGGGCTGCCCGCACGCTCGGCACGGCTCAGTGCCGCCAGCCCGGCCTGCCAGTGCCCCTGCTCCAGCTCCAGCTGGGCGACCTGCAGCCAGAGCTCGCCGCGGCCTGAGCGCTCGGCCAACGGCCGCAGCACCTGGGCGGCGCGGGCGCGCTCACGGGCCTGCCACCAGAACAGGCCGAGGCGTTCCTGGCGCTGGTCACTGTTGCCGAGCAGGCCGCTTTCGAGCATCCCGGACAGCAGCTTGGCGCCCTGCCAGGGCTGCCCGGCGGCGCCGGCCAGGGCCACCAGGTTGTCCAGTTCCGCCGCACTGAAGCGCAGGCCCTTGGCCTGCGCGGCGCGCAGGGTGGCCAATGCCTTGGCGTAGCCGCCAGCCATCTGCTGCAGGGCCGCCAGTTGCCGCCATTGCCGGCTGTCGTCGGGCTTGCGCGCCAGCAGGTGGCGCTGCCAGCGCTCGGCGGCCGGGTAGCGCTCGAGTTCGGCATTGACCGCCACCAGGAACTGCAGCCAGCTGTCGGCCGCTCGCGGGTTGGCCCGCACGTAGCGCTCGGCCAGGGGCAGGGCCTTGGCCGCCTGCCCCTGGCCCTGGTAGGCCTGCGCCAGCAACTGCAGCGCGTCCTCGCCGGCGTCGGCCTGCCCCGGCGCGAGCAGCTCGACGACCCGGGCATAGCGGCGCTCGATCAGGTTGAGCCGGGCCAGGTTGAGGCGCTCGTTGGCCTGCGACTCGGCGTCCAGCGTGCCGCTGGCCAGGGCCCGGTCCAGCCAGTCGATAGCCTGGACGTTCTGCCCCTGGGCCCAGGCCAGGTAGCCGCGGCTGCGCCACAGCAGGGCCTGCTCCAGGCTGCCGGGCCGGGCCTTGGCGCCGTCCAGGGCGCGCCGGGCGGCGGCGTAGTCGCCCTGCTGCTGGGCCAGCTGGGCCGCATTCAGGGCGCGAAACACCCCGGGCTCCACGCTCTGGGTGGCGGCCTGCGCGATACCGACCGCGCAGAGCAACAGCGACAGCAATAGACGGGACATCTCAGCGCCCTCCTTCCAGGCGGAAATACAGGGTCTTGACCGCCTCGCGGGCCACCGCCAGGCCGTTTTCCGTGCGCGGGGCGAAGCGCCAGCGCACCGCGGCGCGGCGGGCCTCGCGTTCGAAGACGTTGGCCGGGCTGGCTTCCAGCACCCGCAGGTTCTCCACCGCGCCGGCACGGTTGATGGTGAAGGCCAGCTTGACGTGGCCCTGGATGCCGCGCTGCAGGGCGTAGCGCGGGTATTCGGGGCTGACGTCGTTGAGCGGCATCACCTCGCTTTCCGGGCCGCCGGGGCGGCCGGGCGGCCGCGCTCGGCGCCGCCGTGCTGGGCGCTGCGGCGCCGGCACGCAAGCCGGCCAGGCTCGGCGCCGGGGCGCTGGCCAGGCTGACCGCGCTGCTCAGGCTGGGCAACGGCAGGTCCAGGCTCGGCAGGCTGGCGCTCGGCGCGATGCTCGCGGGGGCGGGCGGTTGAGGCGGCTGCGGCGTCTGCGCCTGGGGCGGCTGCGGCGCCTGCTGGCGCGAACGGCTCGCGGCCTGGCTCGACTCGCCGTCCAGACGCACGAAGTTGGCCACCACCAGGGGCTCGTCGCTGGGCAGACTGCGCGGCGGCGCCACCATGTAGAGCATCAGCGCGAACAACGCCAGGGCCATCAGGCAGGCGCCCAGGAACGACAGCGCCAGGCGCATCAGAGCGCTCCCGTGCTGGCGGCCAGGGCCACGTCCTGCACCCCGGCCAGGCGCGCCTGGTCCATCACCTGCACCACCAGGCCGGTGCGCGCGTCCTGGTCGGCCTGCACCACCACCGCGCCGTCCGGCTGGTCGACGCGCAGGCGCTCGACATGGGCGCGCACGCTGCGCACGTCGACCACCTGCTTGTCCAGCCACACCTGGCCGTCGGCGGTGATGGCGATGAGGATATTGCCCTTGTCCTGGGGGTTGGCGGTCTGCGCCTGGGGACGCTGCACCTCGACCCCCGACTCCTTGATGAAGGAGCTGGTGACGATGAAGAAGATCAGCATGATGAAGACCACGTCGAGCATCGGCGTCAGGTCGATGCCGGTGTCCTCGTCTTGCTGGTGATGGCGACGCATTCTCATGGTTGCAGCTCTCAGTCGTGACGCAGCTGGTCGGCCAGCCGCTCGAGGGCCCGGCGGGCGTCGCGTTCCAGACGCGCCAGGCTGAACAATCCGCTGATGGCCAGGACCATCCCGGCCAGAGTCGGCAGGGTCGCCTGCCATACCCCCGCGGCCATGGCGCGGGGGTTGCCGGTGCCGTTGACGGCCAGCACGTCGAACACCGCGACCATGCCGCTGACGGTGCCGAGCAGGCCGAGCAGCGGGTACAACGCCACCAGGGTCTTGCCCAGGCGCAGGGGCCCGGCCAGCTGCTGCCGGGCCTGGGCCAGCCAGGCGCTGCGCACCGCCCGCGGCCAGCTGCTGGCCGAGGAGGCCGGCAGCTGCTGCCAGGCCCGGCGGCGCTCGCGAACCCAGCGCGGGAAGACCCGGCGCATGAACCAGAAGCGCTCGAACACCAGGGTCCAGAACAGCACGCAGAGCCCGGCCAGGCCCCACATCACCACGCCGCCGGCGGCCATCAGGTCGAACAGCGCATGGCCGCCGTCGAGCAGCCGCAGCCACAGGCCGAAGCCGTCAGTCACGGCGCGGCGCCCCGGACAGGTGCAGGGCGATCAGCCCGGCACTCTGCTGCTCGAGCAGCTGGATCAGGCCCTTGCTGCGGCTGGCCAACAGGCTGTGCAGGAACAGCAACGGGATCGCCACCACCAGGCCCAGCACCGTGGTCACCAGGGCCTGGGAGATGCCGTCGGCCATCAGCCGCGAGTCGCCGCCGCCACTCTGGGTGATGGCCTGGAAGGTGACGATCATGCCGGTCACGGTGCCGAGCAGGCCGAGCAACGGCGCCACCGCGGCCAGCAGCTTGAGCAGGCCCTGGCCCTTCTCCAGCGGCGGCGTCTCCTGCAGGATCGCCTCGTCCAGCTTCAGCTCCAGGGTCTCCAGGTCGGCCAGCTGCGGCTTGGGCCCGAGCACGCCGATCACCCGGCCCAGGGGGTTGTCGGCGCGCGGCGTACCCAGCTCGCGGATCTGCGCGCTGACGCCACGGCCGACGCCGGCCAGGAAGACCAGGCGCCAGATCGCCAAGACCAGGCCCAGGCCGCCCAGGGCCAGGATCAGGCCCCCGACCAGGCCACCCTGCTGCACGCGATCCCACAGGTTCGGCTGACGCTGCAACTGCACCAGCAGATTGCCGCGACTGGGGTCGATCGGCAGGCGCGCCAGGCTCGCACCGCCTTCCAGGTAGTCCGCCACCAGACCCAGGCCGGCGGGCTGGCGCGGTGGCGCCAGCAGCTCGCCGGCAGCCGCGTCGTAATGCAGGAAGGCCTCCTCGCCGAAGGCGGCGAAGCTGCCGACCCGCAGCACCGGCTGCGCGCGGCGCACGCCGTCGGCGGCCACCACCGGCAACTCGAGGCGCTCGATGCGGCCGCTGGCTGCCAGGTCTTCGAGCAGCAGCATCCAGTAGCCGTCGAGGTCTTCGGCCGACGGCAGGCTGCGGCTCTCGGCCAGGGCGGCGAGGCGTTGCAGACGCTCGGGGTACTGGGCGTTGAGCAGGCTGTCCTGCCACTGGCCGGCGACATCGCCGGCGCTCTGGCGGACCACCGCGAACAGCTCGCCGAGGTGGCCGGCACGCTGGGCCAGCAGCTGCTCCTGCGCCGCCAGCTCGGTCTCCAGGCGGTCGAACTCGGCCTTCAGCCGCGCGGCCTCGGCCTCCTGCACCTGCAGGGCGGCCTTGGCCGCGGCCAGCAGCCTGGCCCGCTCGCCCCGCTCGGCGACGAAGGCCTGCTCGCGCGCGGCCATGGCCGCGACTTCGGCGGCGCGGTCGCTGCGGATACGCTGCAGCAGTTGATCGGGATTGAGCGGCGCGGCGGCGCCGGCCAGCGCCGGCAACAGACCGAGGAGCACGACGGCGAGATAACGGCGGCTCATCGGGCGGCCTCCTGGTTCAGGGTGCGCACCGGCAGTTCGAGCAGCGCCGGTGCCTGCTCCTGGCGGGCAATGGCGATGGCCTGGCGCAGCGGCCGCCGGGCATCGCCGGCGAGGGTCTGCCAGCTGCCGCTCTGCGGGCTCCACCAACCGCTCTCGTGACCGTCGAGGGTCTGGTAGTAGAGCATGGTGCGGCCGAGCCGGAGGAACTCGACGCTGCGGCCGCCGTCCTCGCCCGCCAGCTGGCCGCGCCAGGCCTCCAGGGTGCGGCCGTAGTCGCTCTCGACCTGGTAGGCCTCGAGGATGCGCCGGTACTTCTCCGCCAGGCTGACGTCGGCCCGCGGCAGCAGCTCCTGCAACTGGGCCAGGCGATCGCTGCGTTCCTCGGGCAGGAACGGCAGGTCGGCGGCGACGAACTGGCCGAGCACCTCGACCATCCGGCGCATCTGCGGCGTGACCGCCTCCTGGGTGCGCTCGATGCCGTCCAGCTGCCGCTGGTAGCCCGCCAGCTCCTTGCGCTGAGCCGCCACCAGCTCGCGCAGCTGGGCGTTGTAGCCCTTCAGGGCCTCGGCCTGCTGCAGGGCGTTGCGGTATTCGCCGAGCATCGCCCGGCTGGCGTCATCCAGCTGTTCGATGCGTGCCTGCGAGGCCTTGGCCTCGGCGGCCAGGCGCTGGCTTTCGTCCAGGGCGGCGTCCAACGGCGCCGCCAGCAGCGGCGTGCTGCCGAGCAACAGGGCGCCGGCCAGCGCGCGGAGGGAGTGAGGGGGCATGGGGACAGTCCTCGTCCAAAGGGCTCAGATCAAAAAGAGAAACATTATCATCTGCGACCGAGACGAAAGCAACGGACAAAAGGCCGCAGAACGGCGGCGGCTTTTATTGAGCTGGGTCAAGAGGGCATTTTCTTAGCTCCCTAACATCATCCGCAACCAACAGCCTTCTACGACTCGACCGGAGCCCCCCATGCGCAAGTCCCTGCTCACCCTCTCCCTACTGGCCATGGCAGTGGCCGCCCCCCTGGCCCAGGCCTACCAGGCGGGCGACTTTCTGCTCCGTGCCGGCGCCATCACCGTCGATCCGCAGGAAAAGAGCGGTGCCATCTGGGTCGGCGCGCTGCACAGCGACGTGCTCGGCACCAAGGCCTCGCTCAACAGCGATACCCAGCTGGGCCTGAACTTCGCCTATATGCTCGGCGCCCATGTCGGCATCGAACTGCTGGCGGCGACGCCCTTCACCCATGATGTCGGCGTGAAAGGCATGCCGGGCCCCTTCGCCGGCCTGAATGGCAAGCTGGGCGAGCTCAAGCAGCTGCCGCCGACCCTGAGCCTGCTGTACTACCCGCTGGACAGCGCCTCGCGCTTCCAGCCCTATGTGGGCGCGGGCATCAACTACACCTGGTTCTTCGACGACAAGCTGAGCGGCGCAGCCGAGAGCAAGGGCTTCCGTGGCCTGGACATGGAGGACTCCTGGGGCCTGGCCGCCCAGCTGGGCATGGACTACATGCTCGGCGAGAACCTGCTGATCAACGGCCAGGTGCGCTATATCGACATCGACACCACGGGCACCACCGCCTTTGCCGGGCAGAAGGTCAAGGTGGATGTGGAGGTCGATCCCTGGGTCTATATGGTCGGCCTGGGCTACAGATTCTGAGCCCCGCCCCACGAAAAAGCCGGCAGTGCGCCGGCCTTTCTATTCGGCGCTCGCCTCAGGCGAGCCCCAGCAGGCGCTGCAGGCCCAGGCGTAGCGGTGTGGGCGCGGGCAGCCGGTAGCCGGCCTGCAGGCGCCGGTTGTCCGCCCGCGAGTGGCGGATGTCGCCCGGCCGCGGCGCCTGATGGCTGACCGGCGGCAGGCCACCGAACAGGCCGGCGATCTCGGCCAGCAGCTGGTTGAGGCTGACGGCCTGGTTCCAGCCGACGTTCACCGCCCCCGGCACCGCGGCGGGGGCGAGCAACGCCTGCAGCAGCACCTCGACCAGGTCGGCGATGTAGAAGAAGTCGCGGGTCTGCTCGCCGTCGCCGAACACGGTGATCGGCAGGCCCTGCTGGGCGCGCCGGGTGAAGATGCTGATCACCCCGGAATAGGGCGAGGACGGGTCCTGGCGCGGCCCGAAGATATTGAAGAAGCGGAAGATCGCCGGCTCCAGGCCATGCTGGCGCCGGTAGAAGTCCAGGTAGTGCTCGCTGGCCAGCTTGTCCGCCGCATAGGGCGTCAGCGGCGCCTTCGGGGTGTCCTCGTCGATCGCCTGACCTTCGCCGTTGTTGCCGTAGACCGCCGCACTGGAGGCGAACAGCACCCGCTTGACGCCCTGCACCCGCATGGCCTCGCAGACATTCAGGGTGCCGACGAAGTTGCTCCGGTGGGTACGCACCGGATCGTCCACCGAGGCCTGTACCGAGGCGACGGCCGCCAGGTGGGCCACCGCGCGGCAGCCGGCCATGGCCTCATCGACCCGGGCGGCATCGGCCACATCGCCCTCGATCAGCTGCAGGCGCGGCTCATCCAGCGGCAGGTTGCTGCGCTTGCCCATCGACAGGTCGTCCAGCACCCGCACGGCGCAGCCCCGAGCGAGCAGGGCATCGACCAGATGCGAGCCGATGAAGCCGGCGCCGCCGGTGACCAGGACGGGGGCGTCAGACATGGCGGTAGTAGCGATCCAGCAGGCTCGGCAACCCGGCGCGCCAGGCACGCGGCTTGATGCCGAAGGTATTGAGGATTTTCTTGCAGGCGAGCACCGCATGCTGCGGCTCTTCGGCCGCGTCGGGGCGGGCGGCATGGGCCTGGGCGGTGATCTCCTCCACCAGGTCATGCCGGTAGTTGCGCGCCTCGCTCAGCACCGCCTGCCCGAGGGCCAGGGCGGTGGTCGCCTCATGGCCGCCGTAGTGGTAGGTGCCCCACAGCGGCGACTGGCAATCGAGCTGTTTGAGCACGGCGAGGATCACCCGCGCGGCGTCGTCCACCGGTGTCGGGTTGCCGCGCCTGTCGTCGGCCAGGGCCAGGGCCGCGCCCTTCTCGGCGCGGGCCAGGAAGCGCGCCAACAGCCCCTCGGGACTGTCGTCCAGCAGCCAGCCGAAGCGCAGCAGCACGTGCCGCGGACAGGCCGCGCGCACGCTCTGCTCCAGGCGCCACAGGGCCTGAGCACGGCCGCCCAGGGGCTGCGGCTCTTCCTTCTCGCTGTAGGCGGTCACCCGCGAGCCATCGAACACCCGGTAGCTGGAGGGCTGCAGCAGGCGGATGTCGTGATGCCGGCAGAGTTCGGCGAGGCGCTCGACCGCGCGCTCCTGGGCTCCCAGGCGCGCCGCGTCGACGGCCCTGGCCTCGGCCTGAAACCAGTCGAAGTAGTAGGCCAGGTTGACCAGGGCATCGGGGCGGGTGTCGTCCAGCAACTGGGTCAGGCTGGCGGCATCCCAGCCGCCCTCCGGCGGGCGCGGGGCGAGGAAACCGATATCCTCCTCGGCGCCGAGACGGATCAGGGCCTGCCCCAGCGCGTTGCCGCCCCCCAGCAGCATCAGGCGCATTCGCATGATAAAGGCTGAACTCAGGCGATCAGAACGGGATGTCGTCGTCGAAGCTGTCGAAGTCCGCGGCCGGCTGGGCCGGTTGCTGCGGCGCCGGACGCGCGGCCTGCTGTTGCGGTGCACGCTGCGGCGCCGGACGCTGCTGGCGCGGAGCGTTGTCGCCACTGTCGCCGCTCGGACGGCCGCCAAGCAGCTGCATGGTGCCCTGCATGTCGACGATGACCTCGGTGGTGTAGCGCTTGACGCCGTCCTTCTCCCACTCGCGAGTCTGCAGCTTGCCCTCGATATACACCTGGGAGCCCTTGCGCAGGTATTCGCCGGCGATCTCGGCGACCTTGCCGAACAGCGCCACGCGGTGCCACTCGGTCTTCTCGACCTTCTGTCCGGTCTGCTTGTCGGTCCACTGCTCGCTGGTGGCCAGGCTCAGGTTGGTCACCGCATTGCCGCTGGGCAGGTAGCGGGTCTCCGGGTCCTGTCCACAGGTGCCGACCAGAATGACTTTGTTAACCCCACGGGCCATAACGTTCTCCTAGGCTTTCAGCACGTCGCCGGCGCCGGCTCGATCAGGCGCTCCAGGGACGTGCGATCCAATTGTTGGGTATCCACTTTGATGTAGAGCGCGGCTTCATCACGCACCACCACGGCATCCGCCACTCCGGGCACGGCCAGTAATCGCTCGGCCAGCCCCGCTTCTTGCAAGGCCGCGGCTGAAAGCGGCAGGCGCAGGCTGGTGACATAAGGCGGTTCGCGCATAGTAACAGCAAAGACCAGCCAAAGCAGGGCCAGCAGGGCGCAGCCGAGGAACACGCCCGACAGGCTGTAGTGCTGATACAGCCAGCCGCCGAGGATGCCGCCCAGGGCCGCGCCGAGGAACTGGCTGGTGGAGTACACGCCCATGGCCGTGCCCTTGCCGCCGGCCGGGGCGACCTTGCTGATCAGCGAGGGCAGCGAGGCCTCCAGCAGGTTGAAGGCGGTGAAGAACAGCACCGTGCCCAGCACCAGCGCGCGCAAGCTGTCGCCGAAAGCCCAGAAGTGCAGTTCGCAGAGCAGCAGCACCGCCACCGCGCCGAGCAGCACCCGCTTCATCCGGCGCTTCTTCTCGCCGTAGATGATGAAGGGCAGCATGCCGAAGAAGCCGATCAGCAGCGCGACCAGGTACACCCACCAGTGTTCCTCCTTGGCCAGCCCACCCTGCTCCACCAGGGCCAGCGGCAGGGCGACGAAGCTGGCCATGAGGATGGCGTGCAGGGCCAGGATGCCGAAGTCCAGGCGCAGCAGCTCGGCGTGCTTGAGGGTCGGCCACAACGCCTGCCGGGCCACGCCCGACTCGCGGTGCTGCAGCGGCCCGGCGGTGCGCGGCACCAGGCCGGCGACTATCAGCATGCCCAGCAGGGCCATGGCCGCGGTGGCCCAGAACAGCCCGGACAGGCCGAAGGCGCGGGTCAGCAGCGGCCCCACCACCATGGCCACGGCGAAGGACAGGCCGATGCTCATGCCGATCAGCGCCATGGCCTTGGTCCGGTGCTGCTCGCGGGTCAGGTCCGAGAGCAGCGCCATCACCGCCGCCGAGATGGCCCCGGCGCCCTGCAGCACGCGCCCGGCGATCACCCCCCAGATGGAGTCGGCATTGGCCGCCAGCACGCTGCCGGCGGCGAAGATCAGCAGGCCGACGTAGATCACCGGACGCCGGCCGATACGGTCGCTGAGCATGCCGAAGGGTATCTGCAGCAGCGCCTGGGTCAGGCCGTAGGCGCCGATGGCCAGGCCGATCAGCGCCGGCGTGCTACCGGCCAGCTCCATGCCGTAGGTCGCCAGCACCGGCAGCACCATGAACATGCCAAGCATGCGGAAGGCGAACACCAGCGCCAGGCCACCGGCCGCGCGGGTCTCCCCGGCGCTCATACGCTCGCTGTGCGAATCGTGCATTTACCCAAGCCCTACCGAAACGAGGCGGCGATTCTAGCAGCCATCCCGCCCGCGGCACAGGCACGCACTTTGCCGCAGGGCGACGCCAAGCCCTATACTCGCGGGTTTCCGCCCGCCATGCGAGGCCGCTGTTCGTGGACAAGATTCTGATCCGTGGGGCACGCACCCATAACCTGAAAAACATCGACCTGACCCTGCCGCGCGACAAGCTGATCGTGATCACCGGCCTGTCCGGCTCCGGCAAATCCTCCCTGGCCTTCGACACGCTGTACGCCGAGGGCCAGCGCCGCTACGTCGAGTCCCTGTCGGCCTATGCCCGGCAGTTCCTGTCGATGATGGAGAAGCCCGACGTCGACACCATCGAGGGCCTGTCGCCGGCCATCTCCATCGAGCAGAAGTCCACCTCGCACAACCCGCGCTCCACCGTCGGCACCATCACCGAGATCTACGACTACCTGCGCCTGCTCTACGCCCGCGTCGGCATCCCGCGCTGCCCGGACCACGACGTGCCGCTGGAGGCGCAGACCGTCAGCCAGATGGTCGACCAGGTGCTGGCCCTGCCCGAGGGGCGCAAGCTGATGCTGCTGGCCCCGGTCATCCGCGAGCGCAAGGGCGAGCACCTGTCGGTGTTCGACGAACTGCGCGCCCAGGGCTTCGTCCGCGCCCGGGTCAACGGCAAACTCTACGAGCTGGACGAACTGCCCAAGCTGGACAAGCAGAAGAAGCACTCGATAGACGTGGTGGTGGACCGCTTCAAGGTCCGCGAGGACCTGCAGCAGCGCCTGGCCGAATCCTTCGAGACCGCGCTGAACCTGGCCGACGGCATCGCCCTGGTGGCGCCCATGGACGACGAGGAAGGCGAGGAGATCATCTTCTCCGCGCGCTTCGCCTGCCCGCACTGCGGCCACTCGATCAGCGAGCTGGAGCCCAAGCTGTTTTCCTTCAACAACCCGGCCGGCGCCTGCCCCACCTGCGACGGCCTGGGGGTCAAGCAGTTCTTCGACGCCAAGCGCCTGATCAACGGCGAGCTGACCCTGGCCGAGGGGGCGATCCGCGGCTGGGACAGGCGCAACGTCTACTACTTCCAGATGCTCGGCTCGCTGGCCGCGCATTTCGGCTTCAGCCTGGAGATCCCCTTCGACGAACTGGCCGCCGAGCAGCAGAAGGTCATCCTGTTCGGCAGCGGCGCGCAGAGCGTCGACTTCAAGTACCTCAACGACCGCGGCGACATCGTCAAGCGCGCCCATCCCTTCGAGGGCATAGTGCCGAACCTGGAGCGCCGCTACCGCGAGACCGAGTCGGCCAGCGTGCGCGAGGAGCTGGCCAAGTTCCTCAGCACCCAGCCCTGCCCGGACTGCCGCGGCACCCGCCTGCGCCGCGAGGCGCGCCACGTATGGATCGGCGAGCGCACCCTGCCGGCGGTCACCGGCCTGCCGGTGGGCGAGGCCTGCGACTACTTCGGCGAGCTGCACCTCTCCGGCCGGCGCGGCGAGATCGCCGAGAAGATCCTCAAGGAGATCCGCGAGCGCCTGCAGTTCCTGGTCAACGTCGGCCTCGACTACCTGACCCTGGACCGCAGCGCCGACACCCTGTCCGGCGGCGAGGCCCAGCGCATCCGCCTGGCCAGCCAGATCGGCGCCGGCCTGGTCGGCGTCATGTACATCCTCGACGAGCCCTCCATCGGCCTGCACCAGCGCGACAACGAGCGCCTGCTCGGCACCCTCACCCACCTGCGCAACCTGGGCAACACGGTGATCGTCGTCGAGCACGACGAGGACGCCATCCGCCTGGCCGACTATGTGGTGGACATCGGCCCCGGCGCCGGCGTGCACGGCGGCCAGATAGTCGCCGAGGGCACCCCGGACCAGGTGATGAGCCACCCGGACTCGCTGACCGGCAAGTACCTGTCCGGCCGCGAACGCATCCGCTACCCGGCGACCCGCACCCCGGCCGACCGCCAGAAGCTGCTCAGGCTCAAGGGCGCCCGCGGCAACAACCTGCGCAATGTCGACCTGGAGATTCCGCTGGGCCTGCTCACCTGCGTCACCGGGGTGTCCGGCTCGGGCAAGTCGACCCTGATCAACAACACCCTGTTCCCCCTGGCGGCCACCGCCCTGAACGGCGCCACCACCCTGGAAGCCGCCGCCCACGACAGCTTCGACGGCCTGCAGCACCTGGACAAGGTGGTCGACATCGACCAGAGCCCGATCGGCCGCACCCCGCGCTCCAACCCGGCCACCTACACCGGCCTGTTCACCCCGATCCGCGAGCTGTTCGCCGGGGTGCCGGAGTCGCGCTCGCGCGGCTACGGGCCGGGGCGCTTCAGCTTCAACGTCAAGGGCGGGCGCTGCGAGGCCTGCCAGGGCGACGGGGTGATCAAGGTGGAGATGCACTTCCTGCCGGACATCTACGTGCCCTGCGACGTGTGCAAGGGCAAGCGCTACAACCGCGAGACCCTGGAGGTGAAGTACAAGGGCAAGAGCATCACCGAGGTGCTCGACATGACCATCGAGGAGGCCCGCGGTTTCTTCGACGCGGTGCCGGCGATTGCCCGCAAGCTGCAGACGCTGATGGACGTCGGCCTGTCCTACATCAAGCTGGGGCAGAGCGCGACCACCCTGTCCGGCGGCGAGGCGCAGCGGGTCAAGCTGAGTCGCGAGCTGTCCAAGCGCGACACCGGCAAGACCCTGTACATCCTCGACGAGCCGACCACCGGCCTGCACTTCGCCGACATCCAGCAGCTGCTCGACGTGCTTCACCGCCTGCGCGACCACGGCAACACCGTGGTGGTGATCGAGCACAATCTGGACGTGATCAAGACCGCCGACTGGCTGGTGGACCTCGGCCCCGAGGGCGGCTCCAAGGGCGGCATGATCATCGCCACCGGCACCCCGGAAGAGGTCGCCGAGATGGCCCAGTCGCACACCGGCCACTTCCTCCGCCCGCTGCTGCAGCGCGACCGCACCCCAGCGGCCGTCGCCGAGGCCTGAGCCGGCCGCCACCAATTACGCAAAAGCCCCGGAAGACCGGGGCTTTTGCGTCCGCAGAGGCGGTTCGCCGTTACGCCAGATCGAAGCGATCCAGGTTCATCACCTTGGTCCAGGCCGCGACGAAGTCCTTGGCCAGCTTCTCCTTGCCATCGGCACTGGCGTAGACCTCGGCATAGGCACGCAGCACCGAGTTGGAACCGAAGACCAGATCGCAGCGGCTGCCGCTGTACTTCACCTTGCCACTGCTACGCTCCTTGCCTTCGAACACCTCGGCACTGCCATCGACAGCCTTCCACTCGATGCCCATGTCCAGCAGGTTGACGAAGAAGTCGTTGCTCAGAACGCCGACCTTGTCGGTGAAGACACCCTGCTGGCCGCCATCATGGTTGGCTCCCAGAACCCGCAAGCCACCGACCAGCGCCGTCAACTCGGGCGCAGTCAGGGTCAGCAGCTGCGCCTTGTCGACCAGCATGGCCTCGCTCGGCACGCCCAGCTGGCCCTTGCTGTAGTTGCGGAAGCCATCGGCGAAGGGCTCGAGCACATCGAAGGACTCGATGTCGGTCTGATCCTGACGGGCATCGACACGGCCCGGGGCGAAAGGCACATCCACGCTCACCCCGGCGGCCTTGGCCGCCTGCTCCACCCCCACATTGCCGGCCAGCACGATGACGTCCGCCAGCGATGCCTTGCCCGAAGCCTTCTGGATCTCTACCAGCTTGGGCAGTGCCTTGATAGCACGCCGGTTGACCTCCCAGTCCTTCTGCGGTGCCAGGGCCAGCCGTGCACCATTGGCCCCGCCGCGCTTGTCGCCGCCGCGGAAGGTCGAAGCCGAAGCCCAGGCGACCGACACCAGGTCACCCACCGACAAGCCGGAGGCGGCGATCTTGGCCTTGAGGTCGGCGATATCGGCGGCACTGGGGTTATGCGTCGCCGCCGGCAGCGGGTCCTGCCAGATCAGGTCCTCTTTCGGCACTTCCGGGCCAAGATAGCGCGCCTTCGGCCCCATGTCGCGGTGGGTCAGCTTGTACCAGGCGCGCGCGAATGCGTCGGCAAAGGCCTGGGGATCGTCCAAAAAGCGCTTGGAGATCTTGCCGAACTCCGGATCGAAACGCAGGGTCAGGTCGGTGGTGAGCATGGTGGGTTTGTGGAACTTGCCCGGCACATGGGCGTCCGGGATGATCTCAGGCGCATCCTTGGCGACCCACTGCTTGGCCCCGGCCGGCGAGGTGGTCAGCTCCCACTCGTACTGGAACAGGTTCTCGAAGAAGTTGTTGCTCCACTGCGCCGGGGTCTTGGTCCAGGTTACCTCGATGCCACTGGAGATGGTGTCCTTGCCATGGCCGCTCCCGAAGTTGCTCATCCAGCCCAGGCCCTGCGCCTCGATCGGCGCAGCTTCTGGCTCCGGCCCCTTATGCGACTCCGGCGCGGCACCGTGGGCCTTACCGAAGGTGTGGCCGCCGGCGATCAGGGCGACGGTTTCCTCGTCGTCCATGGCCATGCGTCCGAAGGTGGCGCGGATGTCCTTGGCCGCGAGCATATAGTCGCCGCTGGCGTTAGGCCCTTCCGGGTTCACGTAGATCAGGCCCATATGGGTGGCACCGAACGGCGCCGACAGCTCGCGGTCGCCGGTAACGCGCTGCGGGTCCACGTCCAGCCAGCCGATCTCCGCGCCCCAGTTCACATCCAGGTCCGGCTCCCACACGTCTTCACGGCCGCCACCAAAGCCGAAGGTGCGAAAGCCCATGGACTCCAACGCGACATTGCCCGCCAGCACCAGCAGGTCGGCCCAGGAGATGCTCTGGCCGTACTTCTGCTTGATCGGCCACAGCAGGCGGCGGGTCTTGTCGATATTGACGTTGTCCGGCCAGGAGTTCAGCGGCGCGAAACGCTGCTGCCCACGACCGCCGCCGCCGCGGCCGTCGGTGGTGCGATAGGTGCCGGTGGCGTGCCAGGCCATGCGAATCATCTGCGGGCCGTAGTGACCGAAGTCGGCCGGCCACCAATCCTGGCTATCGGTCATCAGCCTGGCCAGGTCCGCCTTGAGCGCCTTGTAGTCGAGCGTCTTGAACGCCTCGGCGTAGTTGAACTTTTCGCCGAGCGGATTGGATTTCTCAGAGTGTTGGTTGAGCAGGTCTATACGCAGCTGGTTAGGCCACCAATCCTTGTTTGTGGTACCGCCACCCGCGACATGGTTGAACGGGCATTTACCTGGGCTGGACATGGTTCTCTCCTCCTCCTCATCGGGTCGGTTCACTTAACTGCAACCGACGATGAAAGAAGATTAGACCCGCTTCTTGTGAAGAACCAATTTATGAAAAATAACCACCTGATAGATTTTTTCTTTGCTAGAGAAGTCGAACAGAATCCGCTGGTGCCCCCAAAACCCGGGCACGCACTACACCTCGGATAGCTGCCAGCGGCCCCACCTGCCCGGGGGGCATCGACGCACTGCGCGCCGGCAGCAGCGGGACGCTGCCGGGCACCAGGCTACAGGGACATAGCCATCAGAAACGGGCCTTGTGGCCCGTTATTTCATCTCAGCACGCTCAGGCGATCAGCAGGAAGCCGACGAAGGCCAGGGCCGCCGCGATCAGGGTATAGGGCAATTGGGTCAGTGCATGGCTGATCAGGTTGCAGCCCGAGCCCTGCGCCGCCAGCACCGTGGAGTCACTGTAGAAGCAGGCCTGGCTGCCGAACGCCGAAGCCGAGAGCAGAGCGCCGATCACCAGCGGAATATTGGCATCCAGGGCATAGGCCAGCGGCATGACGATTGGAATCGTCACCGCGAAGATGCCCCACGACGACCCGGTGGCAAACGCCAGCAGGGCCATGGCCACGAATACCAGTGCCGGCAGCAGCTGCGCCGTCATATAGGGTTTAAGCGACTCGACCACGTACTGCGGCAGCAGCAACTGGTCGCATACATCCTTGAAGATGAAGGCCGCGATGACCGTGCCAATGGCCGGCAGCATGGTCTTGAAGCCCTCCATCATTTGCTCGAGCATCTCGTCCAGCGGCATCAGCCCCTGCACCAGGTAGAAGGGCACCATCAGCGCCAGGGTCGCCAGCATGCCCATCCACACGTCGATATCGAAGTAGACGGTGAAGCCGACCAGCAGCAGCAGCGGTACGATGAAGTTGTGCAGCCGGCCAGAGTTCTTGTCGGCCTCGGCCAGTTCCTGCTCCACGGCCTCGACGCTCAGCTCGGCGACGTGCATGGCGCCGGCCGAACCGTGGCGCGCCAGCATCTCGGCCTTGCGCATCGGGCCGATGGCCGGGAACAGCCCGGCCGCCACCAGCACCACCAGCATGACCGACAGCCAGGCATAGAACATGTATGGGATGGCTTGCATGTAGACGCCGATGCCCTGTCCGGCTGCGGCGATCCCGTTGCTTTCCAGCAGGCCGCCGAAGAACACCGCCCAGGTCGACAGCGGCACCAGCACACAGACCGGCGCCGCGGTGGAATCGACCACATAGGCGAGCATTTCGCGGGAAACCTTGAAGCGGTCGGTGACCCGCTTCATGGTCTCGCCCACGGTGAGGGCATTGAGGTAGTCGTCGACGAAGATCACCAGGCCCAGCACGCAGGTCATCAGCAACGAGGAGCGACGCCCCTTGGCCAGCTTCAGCGCAGCCCGCCCGAAGGCCAGCGCACCGCCCGTACGCACCAGCAGGGCGATCAGCGCACCGAAGCTGCCACAGACCAGGATCAGCCAGCCGATGGTTTCGTCCTGCATCACCCTCAGGGATATCTCGGCGAAACCGCCCAGCGCCGCCTGGGGGCCGAGCAGCAGCAGGCCGGCGATCGCGCCGAGCACCAGCGCCAGGATGGGCCGGCGCAGCCAGATAGCCAGAATCAATACGACAGCGGGAGGGAGCAAACTCAGAGCGGTAGGTTCGGACATGATGTGCAATTGTTCTTATTGGAGCCGGGTTACGGCGGGTTCGAAGACAGACGAACCTTACCCGAGCCGGCGCATGCACACAATATCAAACACGACGTGCGGAATATTATTCACCACAAAAACAAAAAACCGGGCCTGGGCCCGGTTCTTCTTACCACCTGCAACTTACTCGGCAGCTTCCACTGCGCCGCCGACCGGACGGTCGACCAGCTCAACGTAAGCCATCGGAGCGTTGTCGCCAGCGCGGAAACCGCACTTGAGGATACGCAGGTAACCGCCCTGACGGGTGGCGTAGCGCTTGCCCAGGTCGTTGAACAGCTTGCCGACGATGGCTTTCGAACGGGTACGGTCGAAGGCCAGACGACGGTTGGCAACGCTGTCTACTTTAGCCAGGGTGATCAGCGGCTCGGCGACGCGACGCAGTTCCTTGGCTTTCGGCAGAGTAGTTTTGATCAGCTCGTGCTCGAACAGCGAAACCGCCATGTTCTGGAACATGGCCTGGCGGTGGGCGCTGGTACGGCTGAGGTGACGGCCACTTTTACGATGACGCATGATTCAATTCCTTACCAAACTCACGTTCGGTGATGATGACGATCAGGCAGTCGCCTTATCGTCTTTCTTCAGACTTGCCGGCGGCCAGTTGTCGAGGCGCATACCGAGGGACAGACCGCGAGAAGCCAGAACATCCTTGATCTCGGTCAGGGACTTCTTGCCCAGGTTCGGGGTTTTCAACAGCTCTACTTCGGTGCGCTGAATCAGATCGCCGATGTAGTAGATGTTTTCTGCCTTGAGGCAGTTGGCCGAACGAACGGTCAGTTCCAGGTCGTCTACCGGGCGCAGCAGGATCGGATCGATCTCGTCTTCCTGCTCGACCACCACTGGCTCACTGTCACCCTTGAGGTCGACGAACGCGGCCAGCTGCTGCTGCAGGATGGTCGCGGCACGACGGATAGCCTCTTCCGGGTCCAGGGTACCGTTGGTTTCCAGGTCGATGACCAGTTTGTCCAGGTTGGTACGCTGCTCGACACGAGCGTTTTCCACCACGTAGGACACACGGCGCACCGGGCTGAACGAAGCGTCGAGCTGCAAGCGACCGATGCTGCGGCTCTCGTCTTCGTCGCTCTGGCGCGCGTCCGCCGGCTCATAGCCGCGGCCACGGGCCACGGTGAGTTTCATGTTCAACGCGCCATTGGCGGCCAGGTTGGCGATTACGTGGTCGCCGTTGACGATTTCGACATCGTGATCCAGCTGAATATCGGCAGCGGTAACTACACCCGAGCCCTTCTTCGCCAGAGTCAGCGTCACTTCGTCGCGACCGTGCAGCTTGACAGCCAGACCTTTCAGGTTGAGCAGGATCTCGATGACATCTTCCTGCACACCTTCGATGGCGCTGTACTCGTGGAGCACACCGTCAATCTCGGCCTCGACTACTGCACAGCCAGGCATGGAGGACAACAGGATGCGGCGCAGCGCGTTGCCCAGGGTATGGCCGAAACCACGCTCGAGAGGCTCGAGGGTGATCTTGGCGCGGGTCGGACTGACCACCTGCACATCAATGTGACGGGGGGTCAGGAACTCATTTACCGAAATCTGCATGGATGCACCTATTTTCTAGCCCTTACTTGGAGTAGAGCTCGACAATCAGGCTTTCGTTGATGTCGGCGGAGAGGTCACTGCGAGCCGGGACGCTTTTGAATACGCCGGACTTCTTCTCAGTGTCCACTTCTACCCATTCAACGCGGCCACGCTGGGCGCACAGCTCAAGAGCCTGAACAATGCGCAGCTGATTCTTCGACTTCTCGCGAACAGCAACGACGTCGCCAGCTTTAACCTGGTAGGACGGGACGTTTACGGTCTGACCGTTGACGCTGATCGCTTTGTGCGAAACCAGCTGACGGGATTCGGCGCGGGTAGCACCAAAGCCCATACGGTAAACCACGTTATCCAGACGGCACTCCAGCAGCTGCAGCAGGTTCTCGCCGGTGGCGCCCTTCTGGCTGGCAGCTTGCTTGTAGTAACCGCTGAACTGACGCTCCAGCACGCCGTAGATACGACGGACTTTCTGCTTTTCGCGCAGCTGGGTGCCGTAGTCGGACTGACGGCTACGGCGCTGGCCGTGAATACCCGGGGCTGCTTCGATGTTGCACTTCGATTCCAGAGCGCGAACGCCGCTCTTCAGGAACAGATCGGTGCCTTCACGACGAGACAGTTTGCATTTGGGACCAATGTAACGAGCCATTTCTCACTGTCTCCTGATTACACGCGACGCTTCTTCGAAGGACGGCACCCGTTATGCGGGATGGGCGTCACATCGGTGATGCTGGCGATCTTGTAACCGCAGCCGTTCAATGCACGGACAGCGGACTCACGACCCGGACCGGGACCCTTGACGTTCACGTCGAGGTTCTTCAGGCCGTATTCCAGCGCGGCTTGACCAGCGCGCTCGGCAGCCACCTGGGCAGCGAACGGGGTGCTCTTGCGCGAGCCGCGGAAGCCCGAACCACCGGAGGTGGCCCAGGACAGGGCGTTGCCCTGACGGTCGGTGATGGTCACGATGGTGTTGTTGAAAGACGCGTGGATGTGGGCGATGCCATCAACCACCGTCTTTTTGACTTTCTTACGAGTACGAGCAGCAGGTTTTGCCATGACTAAATTCCTGTCGATTCGCGAATGCGATTACTTGCGGATCGGCTTGCGCGGGCCCTTGCGGGTGCGGGCGTTGGTCTTGGTGCGCTGGCCACGGACCGGCAGACCACGACGATGGCGCAGGCCGCGGTAGCAGCCCAGATCCATCAAGCGCTTGATCTTCATGTTCACTTCGCGGCGCAGGTCACCCTCGGTGTTCACCTTGGCGACTTCGCCACGCAGCTGCTCGATCTGCTCGTCAGAGAGATCTTTGATCTTTACCGCGGGATTGACCCCGGCAGCAGCACAGATTTTCTGTGCGGTGGTGCGACCGACACCGAAGATGTAGGTCAGCGAGATAACAGTGTGCTTGTTATCCGGAATGTTAACGCCTGCAATACGGGCCATTCAGTGGAACTCCAATTGACAGCTACCTACGCCCCGGAAGCCAAGAAATAGGGCGCGAGATATTAACGCTGTAGAAACAAATAATCAACCCGGCAGCGCACTAGCTGCCGGGCTTATCACGCTTCACTCACACTCAGCCTTGGCGCTGCTTGTGACGCGGCTCCGCGCTGCAAATCACTCGCACGACACCTTCGCGACGAATAATTTTGCAGTTACGGCACAGCTTTTTCACCGATGCACGAACTTTCATCACCAACTCCTCGAACCTTATGGACACTTCAGCGGAGCATGCCGCTGCCGTAGCCCTTCAGGTTGGCTTTCTTCATCAGGGATTCGTACTGGTGCGAAACGAGGTGCGATTGTACTTGCGACATGAAGTCCATCACAACCACCACCACGATCAGCAACGAGGTCCCGCCAAGGTAGAACGGTACGTTGGCCGCCACCACCAGGAACTGGGGCAACAAGCATACGGCCGTCATGTACAGAGCACCGAACATGGTCAAGCGGGTCAACACGCCATCGATATAGCGCGCGGACTGCTCGCCCGGACGGATGCCCGGAATAAAGGCACCGGACTTCTTCAGGTTTTCCGCTACGTCTTTCGGATTGAACATCAGCGCCGTGTAGAAGAAGCAGAAGAAAACGATCCCTGCACTAAACAGCAAAATGTTCAACGGCTGACCAGGAGCGATAGCCTGCGAAATATCCTGCAGCCAGCCCATACCTTCGGACTGGCCAAACCAGGAACCCAGCGAGGCCGGGAACAACAGAAGGCTGCTGGCAAAAATAGCCGGGATCACCCCTGCCATGTTCACCTTCAACGGCAGGTGGCTGGTCTGCGCGGCAAACACCTTGCGACCCTGTTGACGCTTGGCGTAATGCACCGCAATGCGACGCTGGCCACGCTCAATGAACACCACGAAACCGATGATCGCTACTGCCAACAAGCCGATGGCGATCAGCGCGAAAATATTGATATCGCCCTGACGCGCAGACTCGAAGGACTGCCCGATCGCCGCCGGCAAACCGGCCACGATGCCTGCAAAGATCAGCATCGAGATTCCGTTGCCAACACCGCGCTCGGTGATCTGCTCGCCCAGCCACATCATGAACATCGCGCCCGCCACGAAGGTGGTGACCGCAACGAAGTGGAAGCCGAAATCGACCGAGAACGCCACGCCCTGACTCGCCAGACCGACGGACATGCCGATGGCCTGAACGAACGCCAGGACGAGAGTGCCGTAGCGGGTGTATTGACTGATCTTGCGACGACCAGCCTCACCTTCCTTCTTCAACTGCTCCAGCTGCGGGCTGACGGCGCTCATCAGCTGCATGATGATCGAGGCCGAGATGTACGGCATGATCCCCAATGCAAAGATGCTCATCCGCTCCAGCGCGCCGCCGGAAAACATGTTGAACAAGCTAAGAATGGTCCCCTCATTCTGTCGAAACAGGTCCGCCAGACGGTCAGGGTTTATCCCCGGAACTGGGATGTGTGCGCCGATCCGGTAGACGATGATCGCCATGAACAGGAAGCGCAGTCGAGCCCAGAGCTCGGATAACCCGCCATTGCTGAGCGCTGAGAGAGCACCTTGCTTAGCCATTTAGTCCTCGAACTTACCGCCAGCTGCTTCGATAGCCGCGCGCGCACCTTTGGTGGCGGCGATACCTTTAAGGATGACCGCGCGAGTAACCTCACCGGACAGCATGACTTTCACACGCTGCACGTTTTGGTTAATCAGGTTGGCATCCTTCAGCGCCTGCAGGGTAACGACATCGCCTTCGACCTTGTTCAGCTCGGAGGTACGCACTTCGGCGCGATCCATAGCCTTCAGAGAGACGAAGCCGAACTTGGGCAGACGACGGTGCAGAGGCTGCTGGCCGCCTTCGAAGCCCGGAGCAATGGTGCCGCCGGAGCGCGAGGTCTGACCCTTGTGGCCGCGGCCACCGGTCTTGCCCAAGCCGCTACCGATACCACGGCCCGGACGGTGCTTCTCGCGACGGGAACCCGGCGCAGGACTCAAATCGTTCAGGTACATGGATTAACCCTCCACGCGCAGCAGATAGTAAGCCTTGTTAATCATGCCGCGATTTTCCGGAGTATCCAGAACCTCAACGGTGTGATTGATGCGGCGCAGGCCCAGGCCCTTGACGCAAGCTTTGTGGTTGGCCAGACGGCCGTTCACGCTTTTGACCAGCGTGACTTTCACGGTATTAGCCATGGTTAGAGAATCTCCTCGACGCTCTTGCCACGCTTGGCCGCAACAGACCCTGGAGACTGCATAGCCTTCAGACCCTTGAAGGTGGCATGCACCACGTTCACTTGGTTGGTCGAGCCGTAGCACTTGGCCAGAACGTTCTGCACACCGGCCACTTCCAGCACGGCACGCATGGCGCCGCCGGCGATGATACCGGTACCTTCGGATGCCGGCTGCATGTACACCTTGGAGGCGCCGTGGGCGGCCTTCATCGCGTACTGCAGGGTGGTGCCGTTCAGGTCAACCTGGATCATGTTGCGACGCGCAGCTTCCATCGCCTTCTGGATGGCGGCCGGCACTTCACGGGACTTGCCGCGGCCGAAACCGACGCGGCCCTTACCATCACCCACCACGGTCAGCGCGGTGAAAGTGAAGATACGGCCACCCTTAACGGTCTTGGCAACGCGGTTAACCTGTACCAGCTTCTCGATATAGCCTTCGTCGCGCTTTTGGTCGTTATTTGCCATAACTTAGAACTCCAGCCCGCCTTCACGAGCAGCATCGGCCAGCGCCTTGACGCGACCGTGGTACTTGAAGCCAGAACGGTCGAATGCAACCTGAGTCACACCAGCGGCTTTCGCACGCTCAGCAACCAGCTGACCAACTTTCGTGGCCGCGTCGACGTTGCCAGTGGCGCCATCACGCAGTGCTTTGTCCAAGGTCGAGGCGCTGGCCAGAACCTTGCTGCCGTCGGCCGAAATGACCTGGGCGTAAATGTGCTGCGAGGAGCGGTACACGCAGAGACGCACGACTTCGAGTTCGTGCATTTTCAGACGTGCTTTGCGCGCGCGACGCAGTCTTGTTTCTTTCTTGGCGGTCATTTGCTAGCCCTACTTCTTCTTGGCTTCTTTACGACGGACGACTTCGTCGGCGTAACGAACACCTTTACCCTTGTAAGGTTCAGGACGACGGAAGTCACGAATCTCCGCAGCAACCTGACCAACCAGTTGTTTGTCCACACCCTTGATCAGGATATCGGTCTGGCTCGGGGTTTCGGCGGTCACGCCTTCCGGCAGCTGGTAGTCGATCGGGTGCGAGAAGCCCAGCGCCAGGGACAGCACCTGACCTTTGGCTTGCGCCTTGTAACCAACGCCAACCAGCTGGAGCTTACGCTCGAAGCCGGCACTGACACCGATCACCATGTTGTTGACCAGGGCACGAGTAGCACCGGCCATCGCACGAGTCTGCTGGTCGCCGTTGCGAGCGGCGAAACGCAGCTCGTCGGCTTCCTGAACCACTTCAACAGACGAATGAACCTTCAGTTCCAGAGTACCCTTGGCACCCTTTACCGAAAGCTGCTGACCGGCGAGATTGATCTCGACTCCGGACGGCAGCTTGACGGGGTTTTTAGCAACGCGAGACATGGCTATCCCCCCTTAGAACACAGTGCAAAGCACTTCGCCGCCGACACCGGCAGCGCGCGCAGCGCGATCCGTCATCACACCCTTGTTGGTGGAGACGATGGATACGCCGAGACC
The DNA here is from genome assembly GCF_018398425.1 of Pseudomonas lalucatii. Classification (NCBI taxonomy): domain Bacteria; kingdom Pseudomonadati; phylum Pseudomonadota; class Gammaproteobacteria; order Pseudomonadales; family Pseudomonadaceae; genus Pseudomonas; species Pseudomonas lalucatii. The sequence continues at coordinate 1,322,629 of NZ_JADPMV010000002.1, forward strand.
GCCACGAACCTTTGGCAGATCATCGACGGACTTGTACTGGCGAAGGCCTGGACGGCTCACGCGCTTCACTTCCTCGATGACCGGACGGCCTTCGAAGTACTTCAGCTCGATGGACAGCTGCGGCTTGCTTTCGCCGCTGATCTGATAACCCGCAATATAACCTTCGTCCTTGAGAACCTTGGCTACAGCCACCTTCAGCGTGGAAGACGGCATGCTTACGACGGACTTTTCAGCCATCTGGGCATTACGGATACGAGTTAGCATGTCCGCTAACGGGTCCTGCATACTCATGGGCTAGACGCTCCTGATACAAAAAGAATTAGCCTTACGGCTAAGAGTCACCGAATGCTCCGGACAAAATGCGGCCCAGGCTCAGGCGAGCCGAACATTCTAGAGACTGCTCAAAAATGAATCAAGCCCCAAAGGGGCTCGATTCACACAAAGACAAAGCCGGCACAAGGCCGGCTTCGCTTGTTACCAGCTGGCTTTCACCAGACCCGGCACATCGCCACGCATTGCCGCTTCGCGCAGCTTGATGCGGGACAGACCGAACTTGCGATAAACGCCGTGCGGACGACCGGTAACGCGGCAGCGATTGCGCAGGCGCGAGGCGCTGGCGTCACGCGGCTGCTTCTGCAGGGCTACCTGGGCTTCCCAACGCGCTTCCGGACTGCTGTTCGGGCTGACGATGATAGCCTTCAGCTCGGCACGCTTCTTCGCGTACTTGGCTACCGTTTGCTGACGCTTCAGCTCACGGTTTTTCATGCTCGATTTGGCCATGATCCAACTCCAGTCAGTTGCGGAACGGGAATTTGAAGGCGCGCAACAGGGCACGACCCTCATCATCCGTACGGGCGGTGGTGGTCAGGGTGATGTCCAGACCGCGCAGCGCATCGATTTTGTCGTAATCGATTTCCGGGAAGATGATCTGCTCTTTGACGCCCATGCTGTAGTTGCCACGACCGTCGAAGGACTTGGCATTCAGGCCGCGGAAGTCACGCACGCGCGGCAGGGAGATGGACAGCAGACGATCGAGGAACTCGTACATACGCTCGCGACGCAGGGTTACCTTGACGCCGATCGGCCAACCTTCACGAACCTTGAAGCCTGCAATCGACTTACGGGCATGAGTCACTACGACTTTCTGACCGGTGATCTTTTCCAGGTCGGCAACGGCGTTCTCGATGACTTTCTTGTCACCGATCGCTTCGCCCAGGCCCATGTTCAGGGTGATCTTGGTGATGCGCGGAACTTCCATCACGTTGGCGAGCTTAAGTTCTTCCTTAAGCTTCGGCGCGATTTCTTTCCGATAAATCTCTTTTAGTCGTGCCATGGTCTTCTACCTAGCAGTGTTCAAGCATCAACCGCTTTTTGGGTCGACTTGAAGACACGAATTTTCTTACCGTCCTCAACCTTGAAACCAACGCGGTCAGCCTTGTTGGTTTCACCGTTGAAAATGGCCACGTTAGAAGCGTGCAGCGGCGCTTCCTTCTCGACGATACCGCCTTGAACGCCCGACATCGGGTTCGGCTTGGTATGGCGCTTGACCAGGTTGATCCCGCCAACGACCAGACGGTCGTCCGCGAGCACCTTCAGCACCTTACCGCGCTTACCCTTGTCCTTGCCGGCGATCACGATGATCTCGTCGTCACGACGAATCTTTTGCATGTCGGATCTCCTTACAGCACTTCAGGGGCGAGCGAGACGATCTTCATGAACTTCTCGGAACGCAGTTCACGGGTCACGGGCCCGAAGATACGGGTACCGATCGGCTCTTGCTTGTTGTTCAGCAGAACAGCAGCATTGCCGTCGAAGCGGATGATCGAACCGTCGGCACGGCGCACGCCGTGACGGGTGCGAACCACAACCGCGGTCATGACCTGACCTTTCTTCACTTTGCCGCGCGGAATTGCTTCCTTGACGGTGACCTTGATGATGTCGCCGATACCGGCGTAGCGACGATGGGAGCCGCCCAGCACCTTGATGCACATGACGCGACGTGCACCACTGTTGTCAGCCACATCGAGCATGGATTGAGTCTGAATCATAAAATTTCTCCGACCCCTAGCCCTTAGACTTCGACTGCGCGTTCGAGGACTTCAACCAGGGCCCAAGACTTGGTCTTGGCCAGCGGACGGGTTTCGCGAATGGAAACCTTGTCGCCGATGTGGCACTGGTTGTTCTCGTCGTGCGCGTGCAGCTTGGTCGAACGCTTGACGTATTTGCCGTAGATCGGGTGCTTGACGCGACGCTCGATCAATACGGTGATGGTCTTGTCCATCTTGTCGCTGACAACACGGCCGGTCAGCGTACGGACTGTTTTTTCGGCTTCAGCCATGATCACTTACCTGCCTGCTGGTTGAGCACAGTTTTCACACGAGCGATGTCGCGCTTAACTTGCGAGAGCAGGTGAGACTGCCCCAACTGGCCAGTTGCTTTCTGCATACGCAGATTGAACTGGTCGCGCAGCAGGCCGAGCAGTTGCTCGTTCAGCTGCTGTGCTGATTTTTCACGAAGTTCATTCGCTTTCATCACATCACCGTCCGCTTAACAAAGGTGGTGGCGAGCGGCAGCTTTGCAGCAGCCAGGGCGAAAGCCTCACGCGCCAGCTCTTCGGAAACGCCTTCGATCTCGTACAGGACCTTGCCTGGCTGGATCTGGGCTACCCAATATTCAACGCCACCCTTACCTTTACCCATCCGCACTTCGAGAGGCTTCTTGGTAACCGGCTTGTCGGGGAACACGCGAATCCAGATCTTGCCGCCACGCTTAACGTGACGGGTCAGAGCACGACGAGCGGACTCGATCTGGCGGGCGGTGAGACGACCGCGGGCGACAGACTTCAGCGCGAATTCGCCGAAGCTGACCTTGCTACCGCGCTGAGCCAGGCCACGGTTGTGGCCGGTCATCTGCTTGCGGAACTTCGTACGCTTTGGTTGCAACATTTGGCGTACCCCTTACTTGGCAGCTTTTTTACGAGGAGCGGGTGCCTGCGGCTTCAGCTCTTCATGGCGACCACCAATCACTTCGCCCTTGAAGATCCAAACCTTGACACCGATCACACCGTAGGTGGTGTGCGCTTCGTACGTGGCATAGTCGATATCGGCACGCAGGGTGTGCAGCGGCACACGACCTTCGCGATACCATTCGGTACGGGCGATTTCAGCACCGCCGAGACGACCGCTCACTTGGATCTTGATGCCCTTGGCACCAATGCGCATGGCGTTCTGTACAGCGCGCTTCATGGCGCGACGGAACATCACGCGACGCTCCAGCTGCTGAGCTACGCTCTGCGCAACCAGCATACCGTCGAGCTCCGGCTTGCGGATCTCTTCGATATTGATGTGCACCGGCACACCCATTTGCTTGGTCAGGTCCTGACGCAGCTTCTCAACATCTTCACCTTTCTTGCCGATCACGATACCGGGACGGGCGGTGTGGATGGTGATGCGTGCGGTTTGAGCCGGGCGAGCGATGTCGATACGGCTTACGGACGCGCTTTTTAGTTTGTCTTGGAGATACTCACGCACCTTCAGATCAGCGAACAGGTAGTCCGCATAAGTCCGACCGTCTGCGTACCAGACGGAGGTGTGCTCCTTGACGATTCCCAGGCGAATGCCAATGGGATGTACTTTCTGACCCATCTGATCGACTCCGTTACTTGTCCGCAACCTTGACAGTGATATGGCAAGACCGCTTGACGATGCGATCAGCGCGGCCCTTGGCACGCGGCATGATGCGCTTCAGCGAACGCCCTTCGTTGACGAACACGGTGCTGACCTTCAGGTCATCAACGTCTGCGCCTTCGTTGTGCTCGGCGTTGGCTACGGCCGACTCCAGCACCTTCTTCATGATTTCCGCGGCTTTCTTACTGCTGAAAGCCAACAGGTTGAGCGCTTCGCCCACCTTCTTCCCGCGGATCTGGTCGGCGACCAAGCGGGCTTTCTGGGCGGAGATTCGAGCGCCCGACAACTTAGCGGCTACTTCCATCTTTCCTTACCCCTTAACGCTTGGCTTTCTTGTCAGCCACGTGCCCGCGATAGGTGCGGGTACCGGCGAACTCGCCCAGTTTGTGACCGACCATGTCTTCGTTCACCAGGACCGGGACATGCTGACGACCGTTATGTACAGCGATGGTCAGACCGACCATCTGCGGCAGGATCATCGAACGGCGCGACCAGGTTTTCACCGGCTTGCGATCGTTCTTCTCCACCGCCACTTCGATCTTCTTCAGTAGGTGAAGATCAATAAAAGGACCTTTTTTCAGAGAACGTGGCACTGTCGTATCCCTCTATTTACTTGCGACGACGGACGATCATGTTATCGGTGCGCTTGTTACCACGAGTCTTCGCGCCCTTAGTCGGGAAGCCCCATGGAGACACCGGATGACGACCACCAGAGGTACGACCTTCACCACCACCGTGTGGGTGGTCGACCGGGTTCATGGCAACACCACGAACGGTCGGGCGAACGCCACGCCAGCGCTTGGCACCGGCCTTACCCAGCGAACGCAGGCTGTGCTCGGTATTCGAGACTTCGCCCAGGGTCGCACGGCACTCGGCCAGCACTTTGCGCATTTCGCCGGAGCGCAGACGCAGAGTCACATAGACGCCTTCGCGGGCGATCAGCTGAGCCGAAGCACCAGCGGAACGTGCGATCTGGGCGCCCTTGCCCGGCTTCAGCTCGATACCGTGAACGGTCGAACCCACCGGAATGTTGCGCAGCTGCAGGCTGTTACCGGCCTTGATCGGCGCCATCGAGCCAGACACCAGCTGATCGCCAGCACTCACGCCCTTGGGGGCGATGATGTAGCGACGCTCGCCGTCGGCGTACTTCAGCAGAGCGATGTGAGCAGTACGGTTCGGATCGTATTCGATGCGCTCGACAGTGGCTGGGATGCCATCTTTGTCGTTGCGACGGAAGTCGACCAGACGGTAATGCTGCTTGTGACCACCACCGATATGACGGGTGGTAATACGGCCATTGTTGTTACGACCGCCAGACTTCGACTTCTTCTCGAGCAGCGGAGCGTAAGGAGCGCCTTTGTGCAGCTCCTGATTGACCACCTTGACCACAAAACGGCGGCCAGCGGAAGTCGGTTTGCATTTAACGATTGCCATGATGCACCCCTTCCTTACTCAGCACTGCTGGCGAAATCGAGATCTTGGCCCGGCTGAAGGGAGATGATCGCCTTCTTCCAGTCGTTACGCTTGCCCAGACCGCGAGCGGTGCGCTTGCTCTTACCCAGAACGTTCTGAGTAGTCACGCGCTCAACCTTCACGCTGAACAGGCTTTCGACGGCCTTCTTGATTTCCAGCTTGGTTGCATCGGTTGCAACCTTGAAAACGAACTGGCTTTTCTTGTCAGCCAGAAGTGTGGCCTTCTCGGAGATGTGCGGGCCAAGCAGCACTTTGAATACGCGTTCCTGGTTCATCCCAGCAGCTCCTCGAATTTCTTCACGGCAGAAACGGTGACCAGCACCTTTTCATACGCGATCAGACTGACCGGATCGGAACCCTGCACGTCGCGAACATCGACGTGTGGCAGGTTGCGCGCGGCCAGGTACAGATTCTGGTCAACAGCATCGGACACGATCAGAACGTCGTTCAGACCCATGCCGTTCAGCTTGCTCAACAAGGCCTTGGTTTTCGGCACTTCTACGGAGAAGTCCTCGACCACGACCAGACGGTCGGTACGCACCAGCTCAGCAAGAATGGAACGCAGTGCAGCGCGGTACATCTTCTTGTTCAGCTTCTGGTCGTGATTCTGCGGGCGAGCCGCGAAGGTCACGCCACCGCCACGCCAGATCGGACCACGAGTGGTACCGGCACGGGCACGACCGGTGCCCTTCTGACGCCAGGGGCGCTTGCCGCCGCCGGACACGTCGGAACGGGTCTTCTGCTGCTTGCTGCCCTGACGGCCGCCAGCCATGTAGGCCACAACTGCTTGGTGAACCAGGGTCTCGTTGAACTCGCCACCGAAGGTCGCTTCGGAAACTTCGATCGCCTGAGCGCCATTTACATTTAATTGCATGTCAGCTTCCCCTTAACCGCGAGCCTTGGCTGCCGGACGCACAACCAGGTTGCTGCCAGTAGCGCCCGGAACGGCACCCTTGACCAGCAGCAGGTTGCGTTCAGCGTCGACGCGCACTACTTCGAGGGACTGCACAGTCACACGCTCAGCACCCATGTGACCGGACATTTTCTTGCCCTTGAAGACGCGACCCGGAGTCTGGCACTGGCCGATGGAGCCCGGAACGCGGTGGGACACGGAGTTACCGTGAGTGTTGTCTTGGCCGCGGAAGTTCCAACGCTTGATGGTACCGGCAAAGCCTTTACCCTTGGACTGACCGGTGACATCCACCAGCTGACCAGCTTGGAAAATTTCAGCGTTGATCTGGTCGCCGGCCTGGTAGTCGCCGTCTTCGAGACGGAACTCCCAAACACCACGACCCGCCGCGACGTTCGCCTTGGCGAAGTGACCGGCCTGAGCCTTGCTGACACGAGAGGCGCGACGCTCGCCAACAGTGACCTGCACTGCGCGATAGCCATCGGACTCTTCAGTCTTGAACTGGGTGACGCGATTCGGCTCGATCTCGATGACCGTGACCGGAATGGAGACACCTTCTTCGGTGAAAATGCGGGTCATGCCGCACTTACGACCGACTACACCAATAGTCATGTTGTAAACCTCATGAGTGTACGGGGCTTTCACCCGCTATGGCCGCCCATTTCAGAGCGTTACACGACTAAAACCCCAGGGTTTTAGCCGAGGCTGATCTGCACTTCCACGCCAGCCGCAAGATCGAGCTTCATCAGCGCGTCGACGGTTTTATCCGTCGGCTGGACGATGTCCAGAACACGCTTGTGGGTACGAATTTCATACTGATCCCGCGCGTCTTTGTTGACGTGCGGAGAAGTCAGTACGGTGTACCGCTCTTTGCGGGTAGGCAGAGGAATCGGACCACGCACCTGAGCACCAGTACGTTTCGCGGTTTCCACGATTTCCTGGGTAGATTGATCGATCAGGCGATGGTCAAAAGCCTTCAACCGAATACGGATTTGTTGGTTTTGCATTTTGACCTCAGATTCCAAGCTGCTATTCCCAACGGACGCAATACGCCCGTTAAAAGGAGGCGCAATTCTATAGACGCCCCCCAGGAGTGTCAACCCAATAAAAAAGCCCCCGCAAGCGGGGGCCTTTCTAGATCAGCCGATTACTCGACGATCTTGGCAACCACGCCGGCACCAACGGTACGGCCGCCTTCGCGAATCGCGAAACGCAGGCCGTCTTCCATGGCGATCGGCTTGATCAGGGTGACAACCATCTTCACGTTGTCGCCCGGCATTACCATCTCGACGCCTTCCGGCAGCTCGCAAGAACCGGTCACGTCGGTGGTACGGAAGTAGAACTGCGGACGGTAGCCCTTGAAGAACGGGGTGTGACGACCACCTTCTTCCTTGGACAGCACGTACACTTCGGCTTCGAACTTGGTGTGCGGCTTGATGGTGCCCGGCTTGGCCAGAACCTGGCCACGCTCTACGTCGTCACGCTTGGTGCCACGCAGCAGGACGCCACAGTTCTCACCGGCACGACCTTCGTCGAGCAGCTTGCGGAACATCTCGACACCGGTGCAGGTGGTCTTGGTGGTGTCACGCAGACCGACGATCTCGATTTCTTCCTGGATCTTGACGATGCCGCGCTCGACACGACCGGTTACCACGGTACCGCGGCCGGAGATGGAGAACACGTCTTCGATCGGCATCAGGAACGGCTTGTCGATGGCACGAACCGGCTCAGGGATGTAGGTATCCAGAGTCTCGACCAGCTTCTTGACCGCAGTGGTGCCCAGCTCGTTGTCGTCTTCGCCGTTCAGCGCCATCAGCGCGGAGCCGATGATGATCGGCGTGTCGTCGCCCGGGAAGTCATAGGTGGACAGCAGGTCGCGAACTTCCATCTCGACCAGTTCCAGCAGCTCGGCGTCGTCGACCATGTCGGCCTTGTTCAGGAACACGACGATGTACGGAACACCTACCTGACGGGACAGCAGGATGTGCTCGCGAGTCTGCGGCATCGGGCCGTCGGCAGCGGAGCAGACCAGGATAGCGCCGTCCATCTGCGCAGCACCGGTGATCATGTTCTTCACGTAGTCAGCGTGACCCGGGCAGTCAACGTGCGCGTAGTGACGAATGGTGGAGTCGTACTCTACGTGCGCGGTGTTGATGGTGATACCACGAGCCTTCTCTTCCGGGGCGCTGTCGATCTTGTCGAAGTCGACGCGAGCGGAACCGAAAACCTCGGAGCAGACGCGAGTCAGAGCAGCAGTCAGAGTGGTTTTACCGTGGTCAACGTGACCGATGGTGCCGACGTTGACGTGCGGTTTGTTACGTTCGAATTTTTCTTTAGCCACGACAGTGAACCTCTTGCCTAAAGGGCTGAATCAGCCTTGTTTTTTAACGAGGGCTTCGACGATGTTCGCCGGAGCTTCCGAGTACTTGGAGAATTCCATGGAGTAGCTTGCGCGCCCCTGGGACATGGAACGGACGTCGGTCGCATAACCGAACATCTCGCCCAGCGGCACTTCGGCACGGATAACCTTGCCGGACACCGAGTCCTCCATACCCTGGATCAGACCACGACGACGGTTCAGGTCACCCATCACGTCACCCATGTAGTCCTCAGGGGTTACCACTTCTACCTTCATGATCGGCTCAAGCACGACGCCGCCGCCCTTCTGGGCCAGCTGCTTGGTCGCCATGGAGGCCGCCACCTTGAACGCCATCTCGTTGGAGTCGACGTCATGGTAGGAACCATCGAACACGGTCGCCTTCAGGCCGATCAGCGGATAGCCGGCGACGACGCCGTTCTTCATCTGCTCCTCGATACCCTTCTGGATGGCCGGAATGTATTCCTTCGGAACCACACCACCCACCACCTCGTTGACGAACACCAGTCCTTCCTGGCCTTCGTCTGCAGGCGCAAAGCGGATCCAGCAGTGACCGAACTGGCCACGACCACCGGACTGGCGTACGAACTTGCCTTCGATCTCGCAGTTCTTGGTGATCTTCTCGCGGTAGGAAACCTGCGGCTTGCCGATGTTGGCCTCGACGTTGAACTCGCGCTTCATGCGGTCAACGAGGATGTCCAGGTGCAGCTCGCCCATACCGGAGATGATGGTCTGGCCGGTCTCTTCGTCGGTCTTGACGCGGAACGACGGGTCTTCCTGGGCCAGCTTGCCCAGCGCGATACCCATCTTCTCCTGGTCGGCCTTGGTCTTCGGCTCTACGGCTACCGAGATAACCGGCTCCGGGAAGTCCATGCGCTCGAGGATGATCGGCTTGTCGGCGTTGCACAGAGTGTCGCCAGTGGTGACGTCCTTCATGCCGATCAGAGCCGCGATGTCACCAGCGCGCACTTCTTTGATCTCTTCACGCTGGTTAGCGTGCATCTGCACCATACGACCAACGCGCTCTTTCTTGCCCTTGACCGAGTTGATCACGGAGTCGCCCGAGCTGAGGAAGCCCGAATAGACGCGCACGAAAGTCAGAGTACCAACGAACGGGTCGGTAGCAATCTTGAACGCCAGGGCCGAGAACGGCTCGCTGTCGTCTGCATGACGCTCATCATAGTCAGCATCAACCAGCTCTTCTTTCGGCTTCTCGATGAGGTCAGGGTGAATACCCTTGATCGCCGGGATCTCGGTCGGAGCAGGCAGAAAGTCGATGACGGCATCGAGAACCAGAGGAACACCCTTGTTCTTGAAGGAAGAACCACAGACAGCCGGAACGATCTCGCTAGCCAGGGTGCGCGCACGCAGGCCGGCCTTGATCTCTTCGACGCTCAGCTCACCTTCTTCAAGGTACTTGTTCATCAGCTCTTCGCTGGCTTCGGCAGCAGCCTCAACCATGTTCGAGCGCCACTCTTCAGCCAGCTCCAGCATATCGGCAGGAATCTCTTCCTCACGATAGCTGGTGCCTTTGTCTTCATCGTTCCAGTAGATGGCCTTCATCTTGATCAGATCGACCTGACCCTGGAAGTTATCTTCCGCACCGATGGCCAACTGGATCGGCACCGGAGTGTGGCCCAGACGGTTCTTGATCTGACCGACGACGCGCAGGAAGTTGGCACCCGCACGGTCCATCTTGTTCACGTAAACGACGCGCGGAACGCCGTACTTGTTGGCCTGACGCCATACGGTCTCGGACTGCGGCTCAACGCCCGAAGTGCCACAGAACACCACGACAGCGCCGTCGAGTACGCGCAGCGAGCGCTCTACTTCGATGGTGAAGTCTACGTGGCCGGGGGTATCGATGACGTTGACGCGGTACTTGTCGTACTGGCCACGGGAACCCTGCCAGAAGGTGGTAACGGCAGCGGAGGTAATGGTGATACCGCGCTCCTGCTCCTGCACCATCCAGTCGGTGGTGGCAGCGCCGTCGTGCACTTCGCCCATCTTGTGGCTGAGGCCTGTGTAAAACAGGATCCGCTCGGTAGTGGTGGTCTTGCCCGCGTCGACGTGGGCACAGATACCAATGTTACGGTAGCGGTTAATTGCTGTGGTACGAGCCATAAAGCCCTCGCAAAATTAGTGTTGCCCGAATTAGAAGCGGTAGTGCGAGAACGCCTTGTTGGCTTCTGCCATGCGGTGCACGTCTTCACGCTTCTTGACTGCAGCACCCTTGCCTTCGGCGGCATCCAGCAACTCGCCAGCCAAGCGCAGAGCCATGGACTTCTCGCCACGCTTGCGCGCGTAGTCCACCAGCCAGCGCATGGCCAGAGCGTTACGACGGGACGGGCGAACTTCGACCGGAACCTGGTAAGTCGCACCACCAACACGGCGCGACTTTACTTCGACCAGCGGAGCGATGGCGTCGAGAGCTTTCTCGAAGATCTCCAGGGGATCGCTGTTCTTGCGCGCTTTGACAGTGTCCAGGGCACCGTAAACGATGCGCTCGGCCACGGCCTTCTTGCCGCTTTCCATCACGTGGTTCATGAACTTGGCGAGGATCTGGCTTCCGTATTTCGGATCGTCCAGAATCTCACGCTTGGCTGCTACACGACGTCTTGGCATTGATAAGCCCTCAAACGGTCTTCAGGTTAGCCCGGGACTGCAACACTTGAGTTACGCCCGACCTTACTCTTATCGACTCAATAAATAGAAAATCTGTCAGCTACCGAATCACTTCGGACGCTTGGTACCGTACTTCGAACGACCCTGCTTACGGTCCTTGACGCCGGTGGTATCCAGCGAACCGCGCACGGTGTGGTAACGCACACCCGGAAGGTCTTTTACACGACCGCCACGGATCAGCACCACGCTGTGCTCTTGCAGGTTGTGGCCTTCACCGCCGATGTACGAGGAAACCTCGAAACCGTTGGTCAGACGCACGCGGCATACTTTACGCAGTGCCGAGTTGGGTTTTTTCGGCGTAGTGGTGTACACGCGGGTGCACACGCCACGACGCTGCGGGCAGTTCTGCAGCGCAGGTACGTCGGACTTCTCGACGATACGCTTGCGCGGCTGACGCACCAGCTGGTTAATCGTTGCCATCTATAAGCTCCACTGTTGTCTTTCGACGCTATTGCCCTAAAAAAGCAAAATGGCAGAGCGTAACGCCCTGCCAAATTTAGGGGTGCATGAGTCTAAAGAGACTCGCCCCCCTCGTCAAGGCGAAGCCCCGCGACCGAAGCCGCGGGGCCTTACCTCGATCAGCTGCCGCTGGAGTTCAGCGCCTCGGTCAGTGCGGCTTCCACCTCACTGGCGCTGACGCGGACCGGCTTGTCGGCATCACGCTTGCGCTTGCGCTCGCTGTGATAGGCCAGACCGGTACCGGCGGGGATCAAACGACCGACCACCACGTTTTCCTTCAGACCACGGAGGAAGTCGCGCTTGCCGGTGACCGCGGCCTCGGTAAGGACGCGGGTGGTTTCCTGGAACGACGCCGCCGAGATGAACGACTCGGTGGACAGCGAGGCCTTGGTGATGCCCAGCAGCACGCGGTCGAACTTGGCGATGAAGCGATCGTCGCCCGACAGGCGTTCGTTCTCTTCCAGCACATGGGTCAGCTCGACCTGATCGCCCTTGATGAAGCTGGAGTCGCCCGACTCGGACACTTCGACCTTGCGCAGCATCTGCCGCAGGATGGTCTCGATGTGCTTGTCGTTGATCTTCACGCCCTGCAGACGGTAAACGTCCTGGATCTCGTTGACGATGTACTTGGCCAGGGCACTGACGCCGAGCAGACGCAGGATGTCGTGCGGGTTGCTCGGGCCGTCGGAAATGACCTCGCCCTTGTTCACCTGTTCGCCTTCGAAGACGTTGAGGTGACGCCACTTCGGAATCAGCTCCTCGTACGGATCGCTGCCATCGGTCGGCGTGATCACCAGACGGCGCTTGCCCTTGGTTTCCTTGCCGAAGGAGATGGTGCCGCTGATCTCCGCGAGGATCGACGGCTCTTTCGGCCGGCGCGCCTCGAACAGGTCGGCTACGCGCGGCAGACCACCGGTGATGTCGCGGGTCTTCGAGGTTTCCTGCGGGATACGCGCGATGACGTCACCCACGTTGACCTGACCACCGTCCGCCACGCCGACCAGGGCGTTGGCCGGCAGGAAGTACTGCGCCGGCACGTCGGTACCCGGCAGCAGCAGCTCCTTGCCGGAGGCGTCGACCAGCTTGACCGCCGGACGGATGTCCTTGCCGGAAGCCGGACGGTCCTTCGGATCCAGTACTTCGATATTGGTCAGACCGGTCAGTTCGTCGGTCTGGCGCTTGATGGTGATGCCTTCTTCCATGCCGACGAAGGTCACGGTACCCATCATCTCGGTGACGATCGGGTGGGTGTGCGGGTCCCACTTGGCGACGATGGCGCCCGGCTCGACCTTGTCGCCTTCCTTGACCGAAATCACCGCACCGTACGGCAGCTTGTAGCGCTCGCGCTCGCGACCGAACTCGTCGGCCACCGCCAGCTCGCCGGAACGCGAAACCGCGACCAGGGCGCCGTCCAGGCGCTCGACGTGCTTGAGGTTGTGCAGACGGATGGCACCGCCGTTCTTCACCTGGACGCTGTCGGCCGCGGAGGTCCGGCTGGCCGCACCACCGATGTGGAAGGTACGCATGGTCAGCTGGGTACCCGGCTCACCGATGGACTGGGCGGCGATGACGCCGACCGCTTCACCGATGTTCACCTGGTGACCGCGGGCCAGATCGCGACCGTAGCACTTGGCGCAGATGCCGTAGCGGGTTTCGCAGCTGATCGGCGAGCGCACGATCACTTCGTCGATGCTGTTCAGCTCGATGAATTCGACCCACTGCTCGTCGACCAGGGTGCCGGCCGGCACTATGACTTCGTCGGTGCCCGGCTTGAACACGTCGCGGGCGATGACTCGGCCCAGCACGCGCTCGCCCAGGGGCTCGACCACGTCGCCACCCTCGATGTGCGGCGTCATCAGCAGGCCCTGCTCGGTGCCGCAGTCGACCTCGGTCACCACCAGGTCCTGGGCCACGTCGACCAGGCGACGGGTCAGGTAACCGGAGTTCGCGGTCTTCAACGCGGTATCCGCCAGACCCTTACGCGCACCGTGGGTCGAGATGAAGTACTGCAGAACGCTCAGACCTTCGCGGAAGTTCGCGGTGATCGGCGTCTCGATGATCGAGCCGTCCGGCTTGGCCATCAGGCCACGCATACCGGCGAGCTGACGGATCTGCGCAGCAGAACCCCGCGCACCGGAGTCGGCCATCATGTACATGGAGTTGAAGGACTCCTGATCGACTTCGTTGCCGTCGCGATCGATGACCTTCTCCTTCGAGAGGTTGCCCATCATCGCCTTGGACACTTCGTCGTTGGCCTTGGACCACAGGTCGATCACCTTGTTGTACTTCTCGCCCTGGGTCACCAGGCCGGAGGCGTACTGGCTCTCGATCTCCTTCACTTCCTCGGTGGCGGCATCGATGATCCGCGCCTTCTCGTCCGGGATGACGAAGTCGTTCACGCCGATCGACACGCCGGAGATGGTCGAGTAGGCGAAACCGGTGTACATCAACTGGTCGGCGAAGATCACGGTGTCCTTCAAGCCAACGGTGCGGTAGCACTGGTTGATCAGCTTGGAGATCGCCTTCTTCTTCATCGACTGGTTGACCACGTCGTAAGGCATGCCGGCCGGAACGATCTGGAACAGCAGCGCGCGGCCGACGGTGGTGTCGACAATGCGGGTGTTCTTGGTGATCGAGCCGTCCTTTTCCTTGATGGTCTCGTTGATCCGCACCTTGACGCGGGCGTGCAGCGAGGCCTCGCCGGCGCGGAACACCCGGTCGACTTCCTGCAGGTCGGCGAACACGCGGCCTTCGCCCTTGGCGTTGATCGCCTCGCGGGTCATGTAGTACAGGCCCAGGACCACGTCCTGCGACGGCACGATGATCGGCTCGCCGTTGGCCGGCGAGAGGATGTTGTTGGTCGACATCATCAGCGCGCGCGCTTCCAGCTGGGCTTCCAGCGTCAGCGGCACGTGCACGGCCATCTGGTCACCGTCGAAGTCGGCGTTGTACGCGGCGCAGACCAGCGGGTGCAGCTGGATCGCCTTGCCTTCGATGAGCACTGGCTCGAACGCCTGGATACCCAGACGGTGCAGGGTCGGCGCACGGTTGAGCAGTACGGGGTGTTCGCGGATCACCTCGGCGAGCACGTCCCAGACTTCCGGCAGCTCGCGCTCGACCATCTTCTTGGCGGCCTTGATGGTGGTCGCCAGACCGCGCATTTCCAGCTTGCCGAAAATGAACGGCTTGAACAGCTCCAGGGCCATCTTCTTCGGCAGGCCGCACTGGTGCAGGCGCAGGGTCGGGCCCACGGTGATCACGGAACGACCGGAGTAGTCCACGCGCTTACCCAGCAGGTTCTGACGGAAGCGACCCTGCTTACCCTTGATCATGTCGGCCAGGGACTTCAGCGGACGCTTGTTCGAGCCGGTGATGGCGCGGCCGCGACGGCCGTTGTCGAGCAGGGCGTCGACCGCTTCCTGCAGCATGCGCTTCTCGTTGCGCACGATGATGTCCGGCGCGGAGAGGTCGAGCAGGCGCTTGAGGCGGTTGTTGCGGTTGATCACCCGGCGGTACAGGTCGTTCAGGTCGGAGGTCGCGAAGCGGCCGCCGTCCAGCGGCACCAGCGGACGCAGGTCCGGCGGCAGCACCGGCAGCACGGTGAGGATCATCCACTCCGGCAGGTTGCCGGAGCCCTGGAAGGCTTCCATCAGCTTCAGGCGCTTGGACAGCTTCTTGATCTTGGTTTCCGAGTTGGTCTGCGGAATCTCTTCGCGCAGGCGGCCGATCTCGTGCTCCAGATCGATGGCGTGCAGCAGTTCGCGCACGGCTTCGGCGCCCATGCGCGCGTCGAAATCGTCACCGAACTCCTCGAGGGCCTCGAAGTACTGCTCGTCGTTCAGCAGCTGGCCCTTCTCCAAGGTGGTCATGCCCGGATCGATCACCACGTAGCTCTCGAAATAGAGCACGCGCTCGATGTCACGCAGGGTCATGTCCATCAGCAGGCCGATACGGCTCGGCAGCGACTTGAGGAACCAGATGTGGGCGCAAGGCGAGGCCAGCTCGATGTGCGCCATGCGCTCACGGCGAACCTTGGCCAGCGCCACTTCGACGCCGCACTTCTCGCAGATCACGCCGCGGTGCTTGAGGCGCTTGTACTTGCCGCACAGGCACTCGTAGTCCTTTACCGGGCCAAAGATCTTGGCGCAGAACAGACCATCGCGCTCGGGCTTGAAGGTACGGTAGTTGATGGTTTCCGGCTTTTTAACTTCACCGAACGACCACGAACGGATCATCTCAGGCGAGGCCAATCCGATACGGATGGCGTCGAACTCTTCGATCTGACCCTGGTTTTTCAGCAAATTCAGTAGGTCTTTCAAGGCCTTTCCTCCTGGCGGAGCAGGGAGTGGGCATCACCGCCCCACTCCCGATTCGCGTCACGTGTTATTCGGTTTCCAGATCGATGTCGATGCCGAGCGAACGGATCTCTTTGATCAGTACGTTGAAGGACTCGGGCATGCCCGGCTCCATACGGTGATCGCCGTCCACGATGTTCTTGTACATCTTGGTCCGGCCGTTCACGTCGTCCGACTTCACGGTCAGCATTTCCTGCAGGGTGTAGGCGGCACCGTAGGCTTCCAGTGCCCAGACCTCCATCTCCCCGAAGCGCTGACCACCGAACTGCGCCTTACCACCCAGCGGCTGCTGGGTCACCAGGCTGTAGGAACCAGTGGAACGCGCGTGCATCTTGTCGTCCACCAGGTGGTTCAGTTTCAGCATGTACATGTAGCCGACGGTGGTCGGACGCTCGAACTGGTTACCGGTGCGACCGTCGAACAGGCGCATCTGGCCGCTCTCCGGCAGATCGGCGAGCTTGAGCATCGCCTTGATCTCGCTTTCCTTGGCGCCGTCGAACACCGGGGTGGCCATCGGCACACCGCCGCGCAGGTTCTTCGCCAGGTTGAGGACTTCCTGATCGCTCAGTTCGTCCAGGCTCTCCTGACGCCCGCCGATCTCGTTGTAGATCTGCTGCATGAACTGGCGCAGCTCGGCGACCTTGCGCTGCTCTTCGAGCATGCGGTTGATCTTCTCGCCCAGCCCCTTGGCCGCGAGGCCCAGGTGGGTTTCGAGGATCTGCCCGACGTTCATCCGCGAAGGTACGCCCAGCGGGTTGAGGACGATGTCGACCGGGGTGCCGTTGGCATCGTGCGGCATGTCTTCGACCGGCATGATCACCGAGACCACACCCTTGTTACCGTGACGACCGGCCATCTTGTCGCCCGGCTGGATGCGGCGGCGGATGGCCAGGTAGACCTTGACGATCTTCAGCACGCCCGGCGCCAGATCGTCGCCCTGCTGCAGCTTGCGCTTCTTGTCCTCGAACTTGTCGTCGAGCAACTGGCGGCGGTCGGAGATGTAGGCCTGGGCCTTCTCCAACTGCTCGTTCAGCGCGTCGTCGCTCATGCGCAGCTTGAACCACTGGCCGCGCTCGAGGCCGTCGAGGAACTCGTCGGTGACCTCGCTGCCCTTCTTCAGGCCCGCGCCACCCTCGGCGATCTTGCCGACCAGGGCCGCGCGCAGACGCTCGAAGGTGGCGCCTTCGACGATGCGGAATTCCTCGTTGAGGTCCTTGCGGATCTCGTCCAGCTGCATCTTCTCGATGGCCAGGGCGCGGGAGTCGCGCTCGACGCCATCACGGGTGAACACCTGCACGTCGATCACCGTGCCCTTGGTGCCGGTCGGCACGCGCAGGGAGGTGTCCTTCACGTCGCTGGCCTTTTCACCGAAGATCGCCCGCAGCAGCTTCTCTTCCGGGGTCAGCTGGGTCTCGCCCTTCGGCGTGACCTTGCCGACCAGGATGTCGCCCGGGCCGACTTCGGCACCGACGTAGACGATGCCCGCCTCATCCAGCTTGTTCAGCGCCGCCTCACCGACGTTCGGGATATCCGCGGAGATTTCCTCCGGGCCGAGCTTGGTGTCGCGGGCCACACAGGTGAGTTCCTGGATGTGGATGGTGGTGAAGCGGTCTTCCTGGACCACGCGCTCCGACAGGAGGATGGAGTCCTCGAAGTTGTAGCCGTTCCACGGCATGAACGCGACGCGCATGTTCTGGCCCAGGGCCAGCTCACCCATGTCGGTGGACGGCCCGTCGGCGAGGATGTCGCTGCGCTCGACCTGATCGCCCTTGCTCACCAGCGGACGCTGGTTGATGCAGGTGTTCTGGTTGGAACGGGTGTACTTGGTCAGGTTGTAGATGTCGACACCGGCTTCACCGGTCTCGACTTCGTCGTCGTTGACCCGTACCACGATGCGGCTGGCGTCGACCGAGTCGATCACCCCGCCACGGCGCGCCACCACGCAGACCCCGGAGTCACGGGCGACGTTGCGCTCCATGCCGGTACCGACCAGCGGCTTGTCCGAGCGCAGGGTCGGCACGGCCTGACGCTGCATGTTCGAGCCCATGAGGGCGCGGTTGGCGTCGTCGTGCTCGAGGAACGGAATCAGCGAGGCCGCGACCGAGACCACCTGCTTCGGCGAGACGTCCATCAGGGTGACGTCTTCCGGCGCCTTGACGGTGAACTCGTTGAGGTGACGCACAGCCACCAGCTCATCGATCAGCTGGCCCTTCTCGTTCATCAGCGCCGAAGCCTGGGCGATTACGTGATCGGCCTCTTCGATAGCGGAGAGGAAGACGATCTCGTCGGTTACCAGGGTGTCCTTCACCACACGGTACGGGCTCTCGAGGAAACCGTACTGGTTGGTGCGAGCGTAGGCCGCCAGGGAGTTGATCAGACCGATGTTCGGACCTTCCGGCGTCTCGATCGGGCACACGCGGCCGTAGTGGGTCGGGTGTACGTCGCGCACTTCGAAGCCGGCGCGCTCGCGGGTCAGACCGCCTGGGCCGAGTGCGGAGACGCGGCGCTTGTGGGTGATTTCGGACAGCGGGTTGTTCTGGTCCATGAACTGCGAGAGCTGGCTGGAACCGAAGAACTCCTTCACCGCCGCCGCAACCGGCTTGGCGTTGATCAGGTCCTGTGGCATCAGGCCTTCGCTTTCGGCCATCGACAGGCGTTCCTTGACCGCCCGCTCGACACGCACCAGGCCCACACGGAACTGGTTCTCGGCCATCTCGCCGACGCAACGCACGCGGCGGTTACCCAGGTGGTCGATGTCGTCGACGATGCCCTTGCCGTTGCGGATGTCGACCAGGGTCTTGAGGACCTCGACGATATCTTCGCGGCTCAGTACGCCGGAACCCTCGATCTCGGTACGCCCGATGCGGCGGTTGAACTTCATCCGGCCCACGGCGGACAGGTCGTAACGCTCGGCGCTGAAGAACAGGTTGTTGAACAGCGTCTCGGCGGCGTCCTTGGTCGGCGGCTCGCCGGGACGCATCATGCGGTAGATCTCGACCAGCGCTTCCAGCTGGTTGGTGGTCGAATCGATCTTCAGGGTATCGGAGATGAACGGACCGCAATCGATATCGTTGGTGTACAGGGTCTCGATGCGCACGACCTGAGCCTTGGCGACCTTGACCAGCAGGTCCAGGGTCAGCTCGGTGTTGCACTCGGCGATGATCTCGCCGGTAGCCGGGTGCACGATGGCCTTGGCCGTGGTGCGGCCGATCAGGTAATCGAGCGGCACATCCAGCTCTTTGATGCCAGCCTTGTCCAGCTGGTTGATGTGGCGGGCGGTGATACGGCGACCCTGCTCGACGATGACCTTGCCGTTGCCATCGGTGATGTCGAGCACGGCGATCTCGCCACGCAGACGCTGCGGCACCAGTTCCAGGCTCAGGGCCTCGCCCTTAACGTGGAACACGTTGGTGTCGTAGAAGGCGTCCAGCATCTCTTCGGTGCTGTACCCCAGGGCGCGCAGCAGCACCGAGGCCGGCAGCTTGCGGCGACGGTCGATACGCACGAACACGGCGTCCTTCGGGTCGAACTCGAAGTCCAGCCAGGAACCGCGGTACGGGATGATCCGCGCGGAGTACAGCAGCTTGCCGGAGCTGTGGGTCTTGCCGCGGTCGTGATCGAAGAACACGCCCGGCGAGCGGTGCAGCTGGGAAACGATGACGCGCTCGGTACCGTTGATCACGAAGGTACCGTTCTCGGTCATCAGGGGGATTTCCCCCATGTAAACTTCTTGTTCCTTGATGTCCTTGATCGCTTTGTTCGACGATTCTTTGTCGAAAATGATCAGGCGCACCTTCACCCGCAGCGGTACGGCGAAAGTCACGCCGCGCAGCACGCATTCCTTCACGTCAAAGGCCGGCTCGCCCAGGCGATAACCGACATACTCCAGTGCAGCATTGCCGGAATAGCTGATAATCGGGAAAACGGACTTGAAGGCCGCATGCAGGCCGATGTCACGAAACTGGTCCTTGGTCGCTCCCGCCTGCAGGAATTCGCGATACGAATCCAGCTGGATGGCCAGGAGATAAGGCACATCCATGACATCCGGCAACTTGCTAAAGTCCTTGCGGATACGTTTTTTCTCAGTGTATGAGTAAGCCATCAGCGTTCCCCAGCTTGGTCACCTGCTTATTTGGCCTCTCCGACGGGAGCAGCCAGAAAATCTTGCAAACCCCAGGTTTGCGCCACCCTCGAGGGTGGGGGTCTCCGCCCCAGGCCGAGCATCGATTAGTCGACCTAGAACGGAAAAAGGCCGGTGGCAAAAGCCACCAGCCATCAGCCTTACGCGAGTCGCTTAGGCTGTAGACGCAAAGTCGTCGCTTACTTGAGCTCGACAGTGGCGCCAGCTTCTTCCAGTGCCTTCTTGGCAGCTTCGGCTTCTTCTTTCGAAGCGCCTTCCTTGACCACGCCCGGGGCGCCGTCAACCACTGCCTTGGCTTCTTTCAGGCCCAGGCCGGTCAGCTCGCGAACGGCCTTGATGACGTTCACTTTCTTCTCGCCAGCGGAAACCAGAACGATGTTGAACTCGGTCTGCTCTTCGACAGCAGCGGCAGCAGCGGCCGGGCCGGCAGCAACAGCGGCAGCGGCGGTTACGCCGAACTTCTCTTCCATTGCCTTGATCAGTTCAACAACCTGCATCACGGACATTTCGGATACGGCGTTGATGATGTCTTCGTTGGTCAGAGCCATGACTCTAATTCCTGTATTGGGGGACAGCCTTCGCGGCCATCAAATTAAACAAATAAGATTGAAAGGGGACTATGCGGCCTGGATCAGGCTGCAACGCCTTCTTTCTGGTCGCGAACAGCCGCCAAAGTACGAACGAACTTGCTGGTGGCGCCTTGCATCACGCTCATCAGCTGAGAAATCGCTTCGTTGTAAGTCGGCAGGGTTGCCAGTACGTCGATCTGATTGGCTGCGAGGAACTGACCCTCGAACGCAGCTGCCTTGATCTCGAACTTGTCCTGACCCTTGGAGAACTCCTTGAAGATACGGGCAGCAGCGCCCGGATGCTCGTTGGAGAACGCAATCAGGGTCGGGCCTTTGAACACGTCGTTGAGCACGTCGAACTGAGTGCCTTCAACGGCGCGGCGCAGCAGGGTGTTACGTACGACTTTCACGTACACACCAGATGCGCGGGCCTCTTTACGGAGTCCGGTCATAGCACCTACGGTCACGCCACGGGCATCGGCCACGACAGCGGACAGGGCAGCTTTGGCAGCCTCGTTGACTTCAGCGACGATGGCCTTCTTGTCTTCGAGTTTAATTGCCACGGGTTTACTCCTGGATGTTACCGTTTCGTCCAGCCGGAGCCGGACGGCGTTTTGGTGTCTGATTCGGTACGAATCGGGAGCACCATCTGCGTAGGCTGGGGGTTTAAGGCTCGCGCCACCTACGGTCTTGGACAGCCCCCGCCAGGCAGGGACCCCAATCTTTCAGGCCGGCGGAGCAACTCCGCCGGCCAGTTTCATTACACGTCCAGCGAAGCCTGGTCGATGACCAGACCCGGACCCATGGTGGTGCTCAGGGTCACGCGCTTGACGTAGATACCTTTGGAAGTCGACGGCTTCAGACGCTTGAGGTCGGCGATCAGCGCCTCGACGTTCTGCTTCAGCTTGTCGGCTTCGAAACCGACCTTGCCGACGGAGCCGTGGATGATGCCGTTCTTGTCGGTACGGAAACGCACCTGACCAGCCTTGGCATTCTTCACCGCGGTGGCGACGTCCGGGGTCACGGTACCGACCTTCGGGTTCGGCATCAGACCGCGCGGACCGAGCACCTGGCCCAGCTGACCGACAACGCGCATGGCGTCCGGGGAAGCGATGACCACGTCATAGTTCAGGTCGCCGCCTTTCATTTCGGCAGCCAGATCGTCCATGCCAACGCGATCGGCGCCAGCAGCCAGCGCAGCTTCAGCGCCCGGACCCTGGGTGAACACGGCAACGCGAACGCTCTTACCGGAGCCGTTCGGCAGTACGGTAGCGCCACGTACGACCTGGTCGGATTTACGCGGATCGACGCCGAGGTTTACTGCAACGTCCACCGACTCGGAGAACTTGACGGCCGACAGCTCGGCCAGCAGAGCGGCGGCCTCGACGAAGCTGTAAGCCTTGCCGGCTTCGACTTTTGCCGCGATTGCCTTTTGACGCTTAGTCAACTTAGCCATTACACACCCTCCACGTTCAGGCCCATGCTGCGAGCGGAACCGGCGATGGTACGCACGGCCGCATCCAGGTCAGCTGCAGTCAGATCAGCCTCTTTGGTCTTGGCGATCTCTTCCAGCTGGGCACGGGTCACGGTGCCGACCTTGACGGTGTTCGGACGCGCCGAACCGCTGGTCAGACCCGCCGCCTTCTTCAGCAGAACCGAAGCCGGGGTGCTTTTGGTTTCAAAGGTGAAGCTGCGGTCGCTGTAAACGGTGATGATCACCGGAGTCGGCAGACCAGGTTCCATGCCCTGGGTCTTGGCGTTGAACGCCTTGCAGAACTCCATGATGTTCACGCCGTGCTGACCCAGAGCCGGACCAACGGGCGGGCTCGGGTTGGCCTGCGCAGCCTTTACTTGCAGCTTGATATAAGCCGTTATCTTCTTAGCCATGAGCTACTCCAATTACGGGTTCTAGCGCCTTGCGGCTCCCCGGTGATTACATATTTATCCCAGTGACGACAAAACCCCGCAGTCCGAGACTGCGGGGTATGGGATGCTTGTGTCAGTTATGCCTTCTCGACCTGACTGAACTCCAACTCGACCGGCGTCGAACGACCGAAAATGGTCACCGCCACCTGGATCCGGCTCTTCTCATAATTGACTTCTTCGACGACGCCACTGAAATCAGCGAACGGACCATCGATTACACGAACCATCTCGCCCGGCTCGAACAGCGTCTTCGGCTTCGGCTTGTCACCACTGTCGGCGACACGACGCAGAATGGCCTCGGCCTCCTTGTCGGTAATGGGTGCCGGCTTGTCGGCCGTGCCGCCGATGAAGCCCATGACGCGCGGAGTATCCTTGACCAAATGCCAGGTACCCTCGTTCATGTCCATCTGCACCAGCACGTAGCCGGGGAAGAACTTGCGCTCGCTCTTGCGCTTCTGGCCATTGCGCATCTCTACCACTTCTTCGGTAGGAACCAGAATCTCGCCAAAGCCATCTTCCATGCCGGCGAGCTTGACACGCTCGATCAGCGAGCGCATCACATGCTTCTCGTAACCCGAGTAAGCATGCACGACGTACCAACGCTTAGCCACGGGACACCCTTAACCTACGATCAACGAAACGAGCCAGCCCAGCAACGAGTCAAGACCCCACAACACCAGCGCCATCACGAGGACGACAGCCACCACGATCAGCGTGGTTTGCGTGGTTTCCTGGCGGGTCGGCCAGACGACTTTGCGAATTTCGACGCGTGCTTCCTTGGCCAGCCCGGTAAAGGCCTGCCCCTTGCCGGTTTGCAGCGCGACAGCGCCCGCAACCACAGCCAGAGCCAGCAACACCAGGACACGGTACAGAATCGGCTCGGCGGAGAAGTACTGATTACCGACCACACCCACGACGACCAGAGCGACTACAACCAGCCACTTGAGCAGATCGAAGCGCGAGTCTTTGGCCTCAGCCTTATCAATCATTTACGAGGATCCTGTGAAAGACACGCCACATTCGCTGGGAATATGGCAGGTCAGGAGGGAATCGAACCCCCAACCTGCGGTTTTGGAGACCGCCGCTCTGCCAATTGAGCTACTGACCTAGAGAAAAATCAGGCCGACCATTATGCCGGCCTGATAGGGACAGATCAACCGATTACTCGACGATCTTGGCAACCACGCCGGCACCAACGGTACGGCCGCCTTCGCGAATCGCGAAACGCAGGCCGTCTTCCATGGCGATCGGCTTGATCAGGGTGACAACCATCTTCACGTTGTCGCCCGGCATTACCATCTCGACGCCTTCCGGCAGCTCGCAAGAACCGGTCACGTCGGTGGTCCGGAAGTAGAACTGCGGACGGTAGCCCTTGAAGAACGGGGTATGACGACCACCTTCTTCCTTGGACAGCACGTACACCTCGGCTTCGAACTTGGTGTGCGGCTTGATGGTGCCCGGCTTGGCCAGAACCTGACCACGCTCTACGTCGTCACGCTTGGTGCCGCGCAGCAGGACGCCACAGTTCTCACCGGCACGACCTTCGTCGAGCAGCTTGCGGAACATCTCGACACCGGTGCAGGTGGTCTTGGTGGTGTCACGCAGACCGACGATCTCGATTTCTTCCTGGATCTTGACGATGCCGCGCTCGACACGACCGGTTACCACGGTACCGCGGCCGGAGATGGAGAACACGTCTTCGATGGGCATCAGGAACGGCTTGTCGATGGCACGAACCGGCTCAGGGATGTAGGTATCCAGAGTCTCGACCAGCTTCTTGACCGCAGTGGTGCCCAGCTCGTTGTCGTCTTCGCCGTTCAGCGCCATCAGCGCGGAGCCGATGATGATCGGCGTGTCGTCGCCCGGGAAGTCATAGGTGGACAGCAGGTCGCGAACTTCCATCTCGACCAGTTCCAGCAGCTCGGCGTCGTCGACCATGTCGGCCTTGTTCAGGAACACGACGATGTACGGAACACCTACCTGACGGGACAGCAGGATGTGCTCGCGAGTCTGCGGCATCGGGCCGTCGGCAGCGGAGCAGACCAGGATAGCGCCGTCCATCTGCGCAGCACCGGTGATCATGTTCTTCACGTAGTCAGCGTGACCCGGGCAGTCAACGTGCGCGTAGTGACGAATGGTGGAGTCGTACTCTACGTGCGCGGTGTTGATGGTGATACCACGAGCCTTCTCTTCCGGGGCGCTGTCGATCTTGTCGAAATCGACGCGAGCGGAACCGAAAACCTCGGAGCAGACGCGAGTCAGAGCAGCAGTCAGAGTGGTTTTACCGTGGTCAACGTGACCGATGGTGCCGACGTTGACGTGCGGCTTATTACGTTCAAATTTCTCTTTAGCCATTTTGACCGCCTCCCAAGGAAGAATTGAGCAAGTCACACTGCCCATTAAAACAAAGGCAGATACTTTCATATCTGCCTTTATTAAATGGAGCTCATGAGCGGATTTGAACCGCTGACCTCACCCTTACCAAGGGTGTGCTCTACCAACTGAGCTACATGAGCGAAACACTTTACAGCCACCGAAGACTTGGAGCGGGTAGCGGGAATCGAACCCGCATCATCAGCTTGGAAGGCTGAGGTTCTACCACTGAACTATACCCGCGGAGCCTTCAGCTCACGCTAAATCTGGTGGAGGGAGAAGGATTCGAACCTTCGAAGTCGATGACGTCAGATTTACAGTCTGATCCCTTTGGCCACTCGGGAATCCCTCCAAAAGGAGGCGGCATTCTCTTTTCATGCCACCCTGCTGTCAAGCATTTTCTCATTTAAAAACCTGAGCTTAGCTACATCGACAGCAACTTCACAGTTCCATCGCTGGTACCACCCTGTGAAGCGGGCGCCATTCTAGTCAATCCTTGCCGACCTTGCAACGCCTTCGCACGGCATTATTTGATGTTTTAAGCCTTTGAAGTCAAAAGCTAATCGCTGCAGCAAGGACTCCTCCGCCAGGCGCCGGCTCCCCGGTGCAATCCGTACCCAGTAGCTGCGGTGAGCCCTGGATAGCTCCTTGAGCAAGGGCTCGTAGCCAGCCCCCTTCAGCCGCTGAACGACACTCTCCGCCGAGTCGCTTCGCGGGAAGATCCCAAGCGATATGCCGTTCGCCAGATCACCCTCGGCAATGATGTAGCTGTCGATCTTGCGGGCCTGTAGCTCCTTGAGCTGCCGCAGAGATGCCTGGCGCGACGCGAGCGGAGGCAGGTACACCCAGTAGTCGACACCCGCCGCGGCATCGACGGCCTCTATGCTGGAACGGATGTCCAGACTAATCAGCCGCTGCTCCAGGACCGCTGCCGCCGATTTCTCCTCGAAGCTCCCCAGGAACAGGCAAACCGCCTCCTCAGCCGGCTCCTGGACGACAGGTGGATCCCGCGGCACCTGGCCCCCGACTCGCTCAGCAGCCGAATATCCCCCTGCCCCCCCCGCATCAGCGCCAGCGGCGCCACCTCTTTCGCCCGCATGGGCGCTGGACATGCTGCTGGTGCCACACGTAGTAGAACAGATTCAAGACCAGCAGCAGTAGAAACATCCAGCGCATGCGCCACCTCAACTCAGCGGACAGGCAATGGCCAGACCGACAAACACCAGGTCCGGCGCGACCCGGGCAGCGGGCACCAGCCCCGCCACCGTGCCCGCATCACCGCCGGTAAGAAAGACCTGGAACGACGCCCCCCAGTACTCCCGGGCCAGCTCCAGCTGGGTGTGCACGAAGCCCTGCAGCATCAACGAACAGCCGCGCTCGACCGCTTCCGCCGTCGAGCGCCCGGGCATGAGGCTATGACGGGCCTGCTCCGCGGTGGCGTCATCGTAGCGAATGCGTCGAGTATGGGTGCGCAGCTGGTTGCGCATCAGCGGTACGCCCGGGCAGATGAAACCGCCCAGGTGCTGACCGTCGCCCGCGACGAAGTCGGATGTCACGGCCGTGCCAAGATCGAGCACCAGACAGGCACACCGCGCCTGATGGAACGCCCCGACCAAGGCCAGCCAGCGGTCCAACCCAAGGCGCTGATACTCCTCGTATCCGTTGCGCACCCCCGCCAACTCCGCGGCCGGGCGCGCCCAGACACACTCGATGGCGAACGCCTCCCCCAGTTGCGCCGTCAGGCGAGTCGTTTCCTCGTCCGTACGCACACTCACCAGACGGCAGGCATCGAGCCCCTGCACCTTTCGGCGAACGGCCTCGATCAGCTCCAGGTCGGAGCCCACCACACCACCACAGGCAACCCCAGCCCTATCTCGGGAGATCACTCGCCACTTGATAAAACTGTTGCCACAATCGAGCTCAAGAATCATTGCACAACCTCAAACTGAGCTCGCCGCCACTGAACAGCCGCTCGACTCCATCCACCAGCAGACGCAGAGCACCAGTCGAATCCACGCCCCGTACCACGCCCTCGATCTGCTGAGTGCCGGCAGTGAGCACCACCCTGCGTCCCTGCCAGAGGTGATTGCCCTGCCACTCTTCGAGCAACTTGGCGAAACCCTCCTGCCGAAGCCGCCCCAGATAGGCCGACAGCTGTTCATTGAGCAGCCCGACCAGCTCGTTACGATCGACCCCACAGCCGAGCTCGGCACGCATCGAGGTCCACGGCTGATCAATGCTGAGCGATTCTGCAGGCAGCATATTGACGTTAACTCCTATGCCTATGACCACATGACAGACGTCCGCGGGGTCACCGGATAGCTCAAGCAGAATGCCGGCAATCTTCCGCCCATTCACCAGCAGGTCATTAGGCCACTTCAACCCGGCCTGTTCCACGCCCAACGCGCGGATGGCCCGCAGCAGAGCCAAACCCACCACCAGACTAAGCCCTTCCAGCTGGCGCACGCCTCCCTCTACCCGCAACACCAGGCTGTAATAGAGGTTTTCCGCGAACGGACTCACCCAGGCGCGCCCTCGCCGCCCGCGCCCCGAGGTCTGGCGCTCGGCCAACACGACGAACGGCGGCTGCCGCTGACTCGAGAGCTGGCGCAACGCCTCGGAGTTGGTCGAGTCGACCGAAGGCAATACGGTGATCGGCCAGGCATGATCCGGCCCACTGGCCGCAAGCTGACCTTCGTCCAGCAGCCTGAGCGGGCTCGCCAGGCGATAGCCGCGCCCGCGCACCTTGTGGACAGGCAGTCCGAGCTCGGCCTCCAGGGCGCGCAGCTGCTTCCACACTGCGGCACGACTGACCCCCAACGCGACTCCAAGCGCCTCACCAGAATGAAAGCGCCCATCTTGAAGAAGCCTTAACAATGGCAGCATGCCGCCTCCTCCCCGCAATAAGGCACGCATGATAACGACGCCTCCGAGCGCTGCCTACAAGACCGGACCGGCTTTTTCCAGCGCACAAAGGCAAACCCCCGGCCCGCTTGCGCGGGTCGGGGGTTTGGGATAGGTGCTTGACGATGACCTACTCTCACATGGGGAAACCCCACACTACCATCGGCGATGCATCGTTTCACTACTGAGTTCGGGATGGGATCAGGTGGTTCCAACGCTCTATGGTCGTCAAGCAATTCAGCTGGGGAGTCGCGGTTGAGGCGCTTCCCCGAATTGGGTATGTGATATGCGGTATTGCGTGTTCTGGCAAATTTTCGGTTTGTTGTCGACTTCAGCCATCGAGCACACAAACAACAAATTGTTTGGGTGTTATATGGTCAAGCCTCACGGGCAATTAGTATGGGTTAGCTCAACGCCTCACAGCGCTTACACACCCCACCTATCAACGTCGTAGTCTTCGACGGCCCTTTAGGGAACTCAAGGTTCCAGTGAGATCTCATCTTGAGGCAAGTTTCCCGCTTAGATGCTTTCAGCGGTTATCTCTCCCGAACATAGCTACCCGGCAATGCCACTGGCGTGACAACCGGAACACCAGAGGTTCGTCCACTCCGGTCCTCTCGTACTAGGAGCAGCCCCTCTCAAATCTCAAACGTCCACGGCAGATAGGGACCGAACTGTCTCACGACGTTCTAAACCCAGCTCGCGTACCACTTTAAATGGCGAACAGCCATACCCTTGGGACCGGCTTCAGCCCCAGGATGTGATGAGCCGACATCGAGGTGCCAAACACCGCCGTCGATATGAACTCTTGGGCGGTATCAGCCTGTTATCCCCGGAGTACCTTTTATCCGTTGAGCGATGGCCCTTCCATACAGAACCACCGGATCACTAAGACCTACTTTCGTACCTGCTCGACGTGTCTGTCTCGCAGTCAAGCGCGCTTTTGCCTTTATACTCTACGACCGATTTCCGACCGGTCTGAGCGCACCTTCGTACTCCTCCGTTACTCTTTAGGAGGAGACCGCCCCAGTCAAACTACCCACCATACACTGTCCTCGATCCGGATAACGGACCAGAGTTAGAACCTCAAGGTTGCCAGGGTGGTATTTCAAGGATGGCTCCACGCGAACTGGCGTCCACGCTTCAAAGCCTCCCACCTATCCTACACAAGCAAGCTCAAAGTCCAGTGCAAAGCTATAGTAAAGGTTCACGGGGTCTTTCCGTCTAGCCGCGGATACACTGCATCTTCACAGCGATTTCAATTTCACTGAGTCTCGGGTGGAGACAGCGCCGCCATCGTTACGCCATTCGTGCAGGTCGGAACTTACCCGACAAGGAATTTCGCTACCTTAGGACCGTTATAGTTACGGCCGCCGTTTACCGGGGCTTCGATCAAGAGCTTCGCGTTAGCTAACCCCATCAATTAACCTTCCGGCACCGGGCAGGCGTCACACCCTATACGTCCACTTTCGTGTTTGCAGAGTGCTGTGTTTTTAATAAACAGTCGCAGCGGCCTGGTATCTTCGACCGGCATGAGCTTACGGGGTAAACCCTTCACCCTCACCGGCGCACCTTCTCCCGAAGTTACGGTGCCATTTTGCCTAGTTCCTTCACCCGAGTTCTCTCAAGCGCCTTGGTATTCTCTACCTAACCACCTGTGTCGGTTTGGGGTACGGTTCCTAGTTACCTGAAGCTTAGAAGCTTTTCCTGGAAGCATGGCATCAACCACTTCGTCGTCTAAAAGACAACTCGTCATCAGCTCTCGGCATTAAGCGCCCGGATTTACCTAAGCACTCTGCCTACCACCTTAAACACGGACAACCAACGCCGTGCTGGCCTAGCCTTCTCCGTCCCTCCATCGCAGTAACTAGAAGTACGGGAATATTAACCCGTTTCCCATCGACTACGCATTTCTGCCTCGCCTTAGGGGCCGACTCACCCTGCGTCGATTAACGTTGCGCAGGAAACCTTGGTCTTTCGGCGTGCGAGTTTTTCACTCGCATTGTCGTTACTC